>JAHDNF010000002.1 GCA_018435605.1 bacterium
AATCCTTCAATAAGAGTATTCTTGTCTTTTAAGGTCATCTTGTTCTCCTTTTGTTGGTTGATGGTTTTGATCGATTATCAACCTTAGAGAACAGATGGCCTTCTTTCAAGTTTTTTTAAGAGGGGGTATACCCCCTCTTAACTCAATTTACAGACATTATGTTACACTACCAGGCGCAATAAAATTTTCGTCAGGGAAAAAGTGGAATCCACCATGATGTTTTGTCTCAAGTGACATAATATGCTTTGCTATGTCATCACCAAATAAAAATGATGCTTCTTCTGCAAAAGGAGCCCAATCAGACCAATCCAAAGAACCATGTTTGAGATCTTGATCAAGATAAATCTGCCGTAAATTTTTATAAAAATCATACCGCCTATCGAATAGTTCATTTTTCCGTTTTTTCTCATTAGTCCTCCAATTTAGACCGAGAAAAACTGTACCGAGAATTGCAACTATAGGAGACAAAATTGCTGCAAAAATATTGATGTATGCAAGCATAAATACTCCCAACTGGAATGTCGTTAACTTTTTATTATAAGATGCATTATTGTATCCACATAGGCGGTAAATAGTTAGTTAGGGGATCCTGAAAAAGTCTCTTGATATAAAGATAATTTATGTCGACAGGAAGTGTCAATAAAATATTTCAATAACCTAAGAAAGGATATTCCCCTTGAGGGTGATAATTTTATAGACGTATCCAAATAGATTGGCGTTAGAATTAATACCTGCTTTGGCAAGGCCGGATTTTTGTCTTTGGTTAACTTCAATCGTACTTATATTCAAACTTACTTAGGGCTACCTGAATGAGCTTTTTTGTTTACGTAAGAACAATATTTTTGTATAGTGAAAGTTTCCTGTCACATTTTCTCTTGCATAAATGAGGAGGTTATATAAATGAAAGATTTTTTTCATGACTTAATTAGCTGTTTGAGAAAAATTAACCCTGTACGATTGGTGGCGTTGGGATACTTATCATACATATTTGTAGGCTTTATCCTTCTCTCATTGCCTTTTATGCATACAAAATATGTGAATGCCTTAGACAATCTTTTTATTGCTACTTCCGCTGTTTCGACTACAGGATTAACGACTGTTTCTGTAAGTGATGTTTATAATTTTTGGGGGCAATTGGTAACACTAATATTAATACAACTTGGCGGCATAGGATACATGACATTCAGCTCTTTTGTTATTTTATCTACGAAAAAATATTTAGATGAAAGAACAAAGAATGTTGCGCAAGTAGTGTTTTCAATCCCTAAAAATTTCAAAATAGAGAAATTTATTTTAAGTGTGATTGTTTTTTCCTCCATTGTAGAAATATTCGGGGTTGTAGGATTATATTTTGTATTTTTGCAGGCAGATATCGCAAATCCTCTTTGGAATGCAATATTTCATAGTGTATCAGCGTTTTGCACTGCCGGTTTTTCACTTTTCTCCGATAGTTTTGAGGGAATGGCTAATAATGCGGGTTTAAACGTAATTATTTCAATTCTTAGCATCATGGGGGCAATGGGGTTTATTGTATGTGTCGATATATGGCGTCTTATCCGAGGAAAAGTTCGACATATGACATTAACAACAAAAGTTATCATCTCTATGACATTATGGCTTCTGATTATCGGAGGAAGCCTTATGTTTTTGACTGAAAACTATGGAGGAGGTCAGTCTCCTGAAAATAAAATTTTACTCTCTTTGTTTCAGTCAATGACAGCTCTTACCACAGTTGGATTTAATACCGTTACAATCAGTACGTTATCTAAATCGGCAATAATGCTTATCTGTATATTAATGATTATCGGCGCATCTCCTTCGGGTACAGGTGGCGGTTTAAAAACTACCACATTTTCGGCAATTTGGGGATTGATGAGAAGTACTATTAAAGGTGATAGAGATGTCCGTATTTTTGGCGCAATAGTGCCCGAAGATCGCGTCAAAACAGCAGTGGCAACATTTAGCTTTTATACTTTTACGCTTATTGCAGGCACATATATTCTTACTATGACAGAAAATGGAATGTTTATAGAAATTTTTTTTGAAGCCGCTTCTGCTCTCGGGACGGTTGGCTTAAGTATGGGGATAACATCGGCATTGACTGTTTTAGGTAAGTTAATAGTGATAATGTTGATGTATATAGGCCGTGTAGGACCTCTTACATTTGGAATGGCATTATATGTTAAATCCGAATTAATTTTCGATAATGAAAAAACTGATTTAGCCATTTAAATCATATTACATTTTCATAAATGTAGAGAAGATTGAGAAAATAAAAAGGCGCCTTGACTTGATCTAAGGCGCCTTTTGTGTACTAAAAACCTATTTTTTCCACATAGGACAGTTTGCTTGCTTTTGATTTTTTTCCTGTTTATATAGTTTTTTCAATTCAGCTTTTTGATCTGCGGTCAAAATACGCTTGAAATTTGCGTAAGCCTGTACTAGTTCTTTTGATTTTTGTTTTTTCAGTTCGTATTTTTGATCGACTAATCCGTTAAGGGTATCAACGTCAATCGGATCATTCCACAAACCGTCTTTTATATCGAGCGTTAAAAGATCGATAGCCGCTTTTGACTGGATTAGTTGCCGTTTGACATTTTTCTTCAATTCTTTGAGATCGTATTTCTGCTCAGCGGTCAATTTTAGTTCATCTTCATTCTGCAAAACAAAATGTATCTTGCCTAATATCTTGTGTTCCAAACCTTTCTTAGAATCGCAAGATTTACGGCCTCCGGCAAAAACGGGTTGAGAAAGCAAGCACATAACCGCAACATATCCGATAAGTGCATAATAAGTTCTGAGTTTCATAGTTCCCTCCTTGTTGTTTGTTTTTTACAGGCGGTCAATTTTTGAACTCACCTTATTCAATGGTGATATCGGTTAAAAGTAACTTATTTGTTTGTGCGGATTCTTTTACCAAAGGTTCAAAATAAAATATCAAAAGGGTTGCGGCTGACACGAATTTCAATCCGCGGACAATGCCTGTGCAATATCATCTTCCAATCGGATGAGAATTTTTGAAATACACATTGAATAAGCGTCTACAAGGCCTTGTGCAGAAGTTTTTTGTATCTGATTATCCATAGAGTATGTTCCTGAAAAAACGACCGACTGTTGCCTCGAATGCAAAGCCATGCAATTTACTTGTATTTCGACGACAGCTTTCGGGTAAGCTGGTTCGCTGAAATCGCCGTATAATTGGGTAATGGTGCCATACAAGATATAATCCGGCCTGATATTCCTATCCGGCGTAATAACAGCCGAAAACATGCCCGATTCATTGAACCAAACCCTGACAATATCTGTTATCATTTGATTCGGAGCAACAAGAAACTCATTGTAAAAATCAGTTTGGTATCCGACCGGCGAAGTGCGTGTAACCAATCCTTGTCCGGCATATATGGACAAAACGGAAAAAACCGGTATTTCAAGGATGCCAAACGTTCTGCCGGCAGGCTGGGTATCGCGTTTTACGTCTAAGACGAATGTTTGTCTATTATACTGCTGTCTGGAAACGCATCCGGCAATTAAGAATACAGTGAGAAAAAAACAGAGTAGATATTTTTTTAGAAAACATCTCATCGCAAAAACTCCGATTTTGGCGGCGGTTCGCTGAACAATGCTCCCGCCGGATTCTTTTTGATTTGCATAATCAACATTTTAAGTTCATCCAAAGTTTCCTGCGCGCTTCGCAGTACGCCGGATACAGCCGGATCATTGTTTTGCGCAATAGTTTCGAAACGCCATAGCGTGGTATCGAGTTGCTCGAAAACCTGAGCGAGAGAAGTAACCGAATCCTCCGGATCAATATCGCCGAGCAGTTTTTTAAACTGCCTGACTGCGTCGCGCGTTTCTACGAGCAACATCCGAGCTTCGTAACTGAGCTGATCAACCTGAGCCGCTTGTATCGCGTCATCCAATGAGCCAATCAGCGAATCTAGTTGCGTTAAAAAATGCTGTATGTCGAAATTCTCCGCCTGCTCCTTAAAATGTTTTATCGAGTCCTGTATATCTGTTATAACCGCGCCTGTTTGCCGAAGTGTTTCGTCAAGGGCATTAAGCACGTCTTCCAATTTTTTTGACAATTTAGCAATCTCCACATTACTTAGATCTTCCAAAATCGTTTCAATGGACTGTCCGTATTTTCTAAATAAACTCGGCGCTGAAGGAATGTAAAAATTTTTGGGCACCCAGCTTATTTTTAGTGGAGGGTTTTTTTCAGGATCAAGAAACTCCGCGTTCAAATATGCCATACCGGTCAGGGGTTTCACGATCAGATTGACGCGCAACCCGTCAGCGACTCTGCGCTGTACTCTAGCTTTAAATTTTTCATACGGCATAGTTAATGTCTTATCATATTGGACAGAACCGATTACCATCACATACCGCCCCATTTTCTCATCGTCATCCACATCGTATACCCTGTTGACAAAAGTGATCTTTTCCACTTTTCCAACGGGAACTCCCCTGTCCTCAATCACCGAGCCTACTGTCAAACCATGTACAGGAGTATCGAAGTATGTTTCAAAATAAAGCACTTCTGTCCGCAGTGAGCCGATAGTTAGAAATACTATGGATGCTACAAGCAGTGCAATTCCTGCAATAACAAACAACCCTATTTTGATATAGTTAGGTTCTCTGCTCATCGATTACTCATAATTAATTTGTTTTCTCCTGAGAACGACGGTTGAAAAAATTTCGCACATCCTGATTTTCATGAGAATCGCGAAGATATTTAGGATTACCGTCTGCGATAACGGTTTTGGTTTTTGCGTCAAGCATGATCGCACGGTCTGCCACAGTAAAAATGCTTTCCAGTTCATGAGTAACAATAACAAAGGTAATGCCGAAACTTTTAGACAACCGCAAAATCAAAGTATCTATTTCAGATGCAGTTACAGGATCAAGACCTGCTGTCGGCTCGTCAAGAAAAATAATCAGAGGATCAAGCGCCAAAGCCCTCGCGATTGCCGCCCGTTTTTTCATGCCGCCGCTTATTTCAGACGGCATAAAATGGAGGTAACTTTCAAGACCGACAAGTTTTAATTTTGTATAAGCTATCAGATCCATAGCGTATGATGGCAAATCCGTAAACTCCTCCATCGGTAGTCGCACATTTTCGCATAGTGTCATAGATCCGAACAACGCACCGCTCTGATACATCACCCCTATTTTTCGCAGTAACTTCAAGCGGTCTGCCCCGTATGCCGTAACCATGTCGACACCATCGATCAACACAGAACCGGAAAGCGGTTTTTTCAATCCGATTAAATGTTTGAGTAACGTGCTTTTTCCGCAACCTGAAACACCGAGTATAACAAAAACTTCACCTTTATATATGGAAAAAGAAATTTTTTCAAAAATTACCTTATCGGCATATCCGCCGGCCAGCTTTTGAACCTGAATGACAGCCGATTTTCGATCCATTGTTAAAATCCTGTATAGTAAAACAGCACGGCAAAAATACCATCCACAATCACTACAGCGATTATGGAACTGACGACCGACCTTGTTGCGGCTTCGCCGACTGCCGACGCTCCGCCGGTTGTTTGTAGGCCTCGCAGACACCCGATACAGGCAATCAGACAACCGAAAACAAATGTTTTCATAAAACCGCCTGAAAGATCGGTTATATTCACCGCGTCTTTTATCTGATTAACATAAGTAAGTGTCGTAAACCCAAGAGAAATCATGACTACCCACGCGCCGATGATACCCATCAAGATATTGAACGCAGTAAGCAAAGGTATTACCAAAACCGCGGCGAGTACACGCGGAACAACCAGAAACGATACGGGATCGATACCCATAGTATTCATGGCGTCCAATTCTTCATTGACTTTCATCGTACCTATTTCAGCGGCAAACGCCGACCCGCTCCGACTGGCAAGAACCAAAGCGGTAATAAGCGGCCCTAGTTCACGAAAAAGGGTTACCGCTACAAGATTAGCGACATACACCTGAGCGCCGAATCGCATCATCGGAATAGCGGCTTGAAACGCCAGTATCAATCCTATCAGAAAGCCAAGCAGACAAGTAATGCCGACCGCGTCGGCCCCTGACCGTTCTGCAAGAAAAAAAACCGTTTTCCATCGAATAGAAGATAATGGACGCCGTATTAGTTTTGCGAAAGTAACACAAAATTTACCGAGAAACACAAGCTGTTCGATTAAGTCGCGCCATTGACTGTGCGTGAACATCCCAATATCAGAAATCAACTGCCGGCAAAAACCTGCCTTTACGGTATCCTGCCTCAACGAAACATCATTTACGTCCCCTATCAGAGCCATGAGGTTGCGGTACTCTTTCGATAAACTTTCGATTTCACAGTTACCGTTATGCTGTGCCTGCCGCCTTTTAAGATCGAGCAAAAAACTTACTCCTGCACCGTCGCAGTATTTTATCTTTACCGCGTCCACAACAAGTAAGGCAGGTTTGAGCGAATCTATCTTTTTAACGACATCATCCCATATATTGCCGAGCGAATCGGCGCAAAGGTCGCCTTCAAGAATGACGCACAGTTTTTCTCGGTTAGCTACGGGATATTCTACTTTCATAATGGATTACACCCGACGATTTACAGATAGAGGCAGTTTATTCTTAGGCATTATCGTACAGTCAGACAGATATTGCAAGAAATTTCCGGCATACGAAAGCACAGCGGATTAGCCGGAAAAATATTGGCAAAGCCTTAATTTGAAAGCGATCACTCTACGTAGCGGCAAAGATATAAATCATGCCGGATATCGATAGACCAGTCTACTTGAGCACCTTGGTGTCTACTAAATCAAGCAGTCCTTCGATCTCCGGTTTGCTGATTTGCCCGTCTGCGCCGACCGACTGGCATTTGGCCGCCAGCTCTTCGGTGATCAAAGAAGAAAATATGATACACGGCAGTTGTTTAAGTTTCGGATCGGATTTGATATTTTGGATAAGATGCAAACCGTCCATTTGCGGCATTTCTATATCGCTGATAAGCAACCCTACATGATCAGCGATTTGTTTGCCGTCCGGCAGAGTGCGAAGTTCCTGAATTTTATCCCATGCGGCCTGTCCGTTGGAAAACCATACTGTTTTATAACCAGCGCTGGTCAAATAATCCAGAATCATGGTGCGTATGAATGTGGAATCTTCAGCCAGATAAATAGTTTTGTCAGCGCGGTTGAACTCGACTTTTTCTGCCGTAAAGTGCGTTTCATCTGTATGTTGCATACCGCATTCAGGGTTGATATCCGAAGTGATCTTTTCGAAATCGAGCAGAAGAATAATCTGCTCCCCTATTTTTGCGACCGCGACAATAATATTATCATCTGAAGAAAATATAGAGGTCGGAGCTTCTATTTGTTTCCACGACATGCGATGTATCCGCGTCACGCTGTCTACGGCAAATCCAACTACGATCTTATTGAATTCGCAGACAACAACGCGCGCATTCTGTTTATCTTGACATTCCCGTTTATCGAGATGTTTTCCAAGATTTATTATCGATATAACATTGCCGCGCAAATTTATCATACCCATAAGAGACGGATGCGCTTGCGGCACGACTATTATATCTTGAGGATATTGAATAATCGTCTGCACCTTTGCGACATTTATTCCGTACGAACAACCGTCTATTGTAAACTCGACTATTTCCAATTCATTCGTACCTGCCTCAAGCAGTATATTGCCCCGTTTCACTGTTTCTTTGATATCCATTGTTGTTTCCTCATATATATTTCCGGTTACAGTTGATTTCCTTACAAATTATTTTCGGCACTGCCGCAGGAAAAATAACTTTTTCGTAACGGAATTTAACATAAAACCCCATGTATTTTATTTCTTCTATCCAAGTAATATTCTGCTTTCAGGTCATTATATTTTATTTTTGTTTACATTCTCAAAAGACAGCCGAGATATTCTTTTTTAATAAGATAATTATCACACAGCAACTTACGCATAAGAATATTAATTCATTACATTTTATGTTATTTTTTGTAATATTTTGATTATATTTTGTGTTTTAATATTTTATACATACACGCCAACGCATCTTTGCATCTTATACCAATTCTTTTCAAAGAAAAACCAAACAGGAAAACATGGAGGTATTTGAAAATGAAACGGTTATTTATTGTATTATTTATTGCCGTGTTATTTTTTTCACCGTGTGCAACTCACGCCTCAGACAAATCAGATCAGACAGAAACTGAAAAAGTCGGCAGTCAGCTCATTGTTAATGAACTATCCGTAATGGAAAAACCGATACTATTGGCTCCCGCAGTATTGCCGGCTGTAATAGAATTACCTCGAGTCATTTCTTTTGTAACGCTACGCCCTGCGCCTCAACCCATAATAAGACCTATATGGGTTGAAATGAAAGGATTGCTAAAAACCGTAATCAACAGCGACAAAAAAATAGGGGCTGAATTGTTTGACAACTCAGGCAACCTTATAGCCCGTCTGACCAGTCAGACAATAGATTTTAAAAATTACAACCGTTTACTGGTTTATGTCGCAGGTTACCAGCTATACCCATTACCAACACCAGATTCGATAACGCCAGACTCTGCAGTACCGACAATAGACGTAAAAAAAATTGAGATCATATCGCCATGGGTTGATAAAAAAGGAAAACTCGTTGCCATCGTCGCTATGGTTCAGGGCAACGACTCAAACGGTACATCCACCGGCCAGTCATACTCCGCAGGATTATTCGACGACAACGGCGTATTGACCGCCCGGCTGGTAAGCGAAATAATACCTCTGACAAAATATGACGGCAAGCTGGTTGAAATCGGAGGCTATCAGGTTGGGTATCCGACACTAATCCAGACAGCTAAAGACGCTTCGTCTGCCGTTATCATACCGACGATCGACGTAAGAAAAATTGCCGTACTTCCGGTATGGATAACAAAACATGGCTTTATAAAAGCATCTCCTATATTATCCGCTAATCAGGAACCGGAAATACTCCCCGAACCGACACCTGTCCCCGCTTTGTACAGAGGCAAATTGCTAGACAATGACGGCAATGTTATAGCGAACCTTATCAGCAAAACCGTGCCATTGTTTAGATACAACGGGCTTTATGTCGAGATACAGGGATACCTGTACCCTGAGATTACACCGGTTTTGGAAATACCGGAAAATATATCCGTTGCGCCTGCATTACTCAAAGCGCAATCGAAAGATTTATCTATACTGCCTATAGTTCCTCTTATAAATGTGATGAAGCTGAAAGTAATCCACTATCCCCCGCCAATAGAAACGTGGCGAGGCATTATAAAACCTCGTATAACCGATTCGCCGACCCTTCCGGACGCTCCATTTATGCTGATTGCCCCGGACGGTACGGCAGTGGGATATCTGACTGCAAAAACAAATGAAATGGCGGCTCTTCTGAAAAAGCTGTCCATAAACTATCTGGTCGCAGTAACCGGAGCGGTCTACCCTGTTGTAAATCAACCAAGCAATGTAGAACTGAAACTGATGGTCGTTGAAAAAATTGTGGTTCTGGAAGATTTACGTCACATCATCAGGATGAGCGCCGAACCGCTGGTGTTCCATGTCGGCGAAAAAGTATATTTCAACAAAATAGCCGACATTATCCGTCCGGTAATTTTACCTGTAGACGACGTATCGAGCCGGCCGGCTGACAGCCGCTATCCATTCCTATACCAGAAAGCGTGGGATTTCGACACACTTCTGTATTCGAGCCTTTCTGAAAACGAAGATGATAATGACGCCGAGTATCTTCCAATCATACAGACGGACGATGATGCTATGCCGCCGCTTGTTCCGATAGACTATGTGCAGTACGATTATAAGTACGACTCACGTTTTAGATGCGCCAGCGAACGCTGTATAGACGAACCGGTATACGAATTCAAAATGACCGGTATTTACCGTATTACAATAACCTGCGAACTGATAGATGAAAACGGGTTCACGCTAAGGCAGGAATCCGCTTCAAGAATAATACAGGTATTTCCGCAAATTGATATAAATGAAGAGAATGCGGAAGAGTGGTTAAAGGTTCTAGAACTATCAAACGAAATACAGGAACAATCTCAATTAGTGAACATGTTGTCGGAACTGATGAAAAAAATGCACGATACCGCAATGGCAATCATCAGAAACATGAAGTGATTTTGCGTATTATTCGCGAACAAAAAAACTCACTTTTTTACGAAAGTGAGTTTTTTTGTGGTCATTTTATTAAAAAATATGGTATAATATAATAGTATTTTATATGGTTAAACACTCATAAATCACCACATAAAGGAGGTTACAATGAATATACATTTACATATCTATTTGTTATTATTTATTTTATTCACTAATCTAGCCTTTGCAGTACCCGGCCCAGAATTGAGTATCAATACGACAACAGCCAATATTCAGAACAGCCCTCGTATTGCTTCAGACGGCACAAACTATTTGATTGCATGGACATCAAACAAACAGGATGGCGATGAATACGGCATTTTTGCCCGTCTGTACACCAAAAACGGCATTCCTCTGACTCCTGAATTTCAGGTTAATACATACACCATTGCATCGCAGTCAGAACCTCAGGTCGCTTCCAACGGATCAAACTATCTGGTTACTTGGAAAAGCGCTAACGAATACGGGACTTTGGCAGGTATAGTCGGGCAGTATATCGACAATGACGGCGCATTGCTCGGTTCACCGTTTCAAATCAGCAATAGAAACTATTCAAATTTTTCTTCACTAGCTTCAAACGGAACCAACTATATGATAACTTTTGTATACAATTCTGGCGGCACATACTATTTAGCGGTTAGAATTGTATATTCATCCAGTTCAATATCTACGGAATTAAGCGTTATGACATTAACCGGTGTCTGTGCAGGAACGAGTATTGCCTCGGACGGCACAAATTATATTGTGAGCGCTTCTCAAATATTGCCGACTTCCGATCCCATGACTGCTAAAGAAGAAATTTATTATCGGCTTCTTAACGGGTCATCAGGTGCGCATCTGACCACGCCTCGTATAGTATCAACGGTAAATCAAGCTTATTATTATGACGGCGACTATGAACCTAAAAGCCACACCGTAGCGTTTGCAGGTGGCCGATATATCGTCGCATGGCTTAGCAACGACTATTATTCCTTACCTGAGGAATATTTATACAATATTTATTATCGGTATATCGACCTTAGCGGAAGACGCATAGGAAGCGAACAGTTGCTAAACTCAGACACCGACAAGAGTCAGTATTACCCCGCTATATGCCTAATTCCGTATCAGGGAGTTATTGCTGTATGGCAAACAACAGGCTATACAATTTCGGATATTCTAGCCAGACCCTTTAAAAGTACCGGCGAATCATACACTAATGAATTTCTAGTAAACACATACACCATAGGCATACAGAGATATCCTAAAGTTGCTTCAGCTTCAGGCTCGACGGTTTTCATTGTATGGGAAAGTATTAATCAGGATGGTGATGCTAGCGGTATTTTCGGATCGGTTTTCGGCGACGATGACAGCGATAACGACGGACTGACATATCTGTATGAAATTATGAATGGCCTCGAGCCTGATAATCCCGATACTGACGGTGACACACTGAGCGACGGTGATGAAGTCAATATCTATGGAACCAACCCGCGTAGCGACGACACTGACAACGATCTTTTACGTGATTCAATTGAAATAAACATCTACGGAACAAACCCTAATAACCCGGACAGCGACTTCGACGGACTGACCGACTGGGAAGAAATTGTCCTCACACGCACCAACCCGCTCGACTCAGACTCCGATAGCGATGGACTGCTGGACGGAGAAGAAATACTCATATATTCCACCGATCCGAACAACCCTGATTCCGACAGCGACGGTATATCGGATTACGATGAAATCCTTTCCGGTACAGACCCCAACGACGGACTCGACTTTCTCGCAATTACACGATTCCATGAATTATCGGCTTATCTTGGCGTGGATGTCATTTTCATAGGCTGGAACAGCGCACCGGATAAAGTATACCGTGTATATGTTCAAACCGATATGATCAGCCCTGATTTCGTTCTACTGGAAGACAACTTGGAATCCAAAGGATATCAAACGTTTTATATGGATCAGGGCGGAGGCCCCAATAGTATTCCTCACCCATCGATGGAGACCGGAGTCAGAATGTACAGGGTTACTATAAAACAATAATTCTACTTCGGAACACTACATTGCACGTCATAGGCATACTCTACATATCATGCAGATCAACAGTCGGTTATTGTCTATTTCAATGTAGCCATACTCCATATTTTTATGATATACTTTATAAAGAAAATATTAATCATACATAACAAATCTTTGTAAAGAAATAAAATGCTAAACGAACTTCGCCATCATTTACGTTTTTTTCATAATATTATAGGCATGCTGATACTCTTTTCCGTATTTTGCATTGCGTTCGTTCCTTATTCGTTTACAGCGGAAACAACCTTTTGCGCTGTATCCACAGACAAAGCAACAGTTCACGAAAAAATTTTTTCCGACAAAGATACCGTAATATACCATATACAAGACGCTCACTGTCACCCTCAAGCACAGTTCGCCATTGCCGATATTCTCGCGCAACTGCTTGAAAAACATCCTCAGGCAATCGTATCAATAGAAGGGGCGACCGGTACTATCAAACCGGATAACCTGCGGAACTTTCCAGATAAAAACGCTCTCGGAAATGTCTCAGAATATTTTGTAAATTCAGGGCTCATTTCAGGCGCAGAATACTATTATCTGACTGCGCCGGAACCATTCACTTTTATCGGAGTGGAGAATCCCGATACTTACCGCCAAAACTATAAGATAATTTTATCAGCTCTCGACAACCATGCGCCTGCCGCTACTCTAACCGAAAATTTGATAATAAAAATTAATGAAATAGCCAACCGGAACTTCACATCAGAGCAAGCCGCGTTCTATAGCGCATGGCAAAAATACCATCGAGGCAACAGTTCGCTAGAGTCGTACGCAACATATCTTGCGCAAATAGTGGTTTTGTCCGATTATCCCCAAATGGAGGCGTTTCTCAACCTGTGCGCAAGAGAAAAGTCGATTCGGTTCAACACAGTCGAACAGCAACGGCTGGCTTTTCTTGACTGGGCAACAAAAAATACTACACCCGATTTAGTTACCGAACTGTTCAAAACCGACATACAGTACAAACTCCATAAAATATCCATAGACCAATATTTCAAGGTCATCGGTGACTGTATGGAACGTTTCGAGCCGGATTTGCCGGCAGGTCAATTCTCTGATCTGCGTACATATATTTCACTGATAGAAGAATCCAAATCTATCGATAAATCGGCATTGCATGCCGAATTGTCGTCTGCCGCCGACCGCTTAGCGAAAACTGTTTTTTCCGATACAACATCGGAATCATTGTTCGAGATATGCCGGTACGCGCAGTATTACGCCGATCTGCTTTCTTTGGCTATAGATAACACTGCGTTACGGCAAATGGATGACAACCATAACTTGGATTGGTTTATCGACCGGCTAGCGGTTTACGGAATCGTTGTTAACGAAATCGATATTCTAAGGCAAGCAACAGGCCGCGCGCGTTTGTTTTATGAATGGGCTCATAAACGCGATACCGACATGGTAACCAATCTTCTTGAAGCCATGGCTTCTGCCGAGACATCAGTGGGAATAATTATCACCGGCGGGTTTCACAGGGACGGTATTTGCGAACATTTGCGCCGGCAACGAATTTCTTACTGCTCACTAGCTCCTGTGATGCACGGTGCGGCTACCGAAACAAATTATTTTTCCTTGATAAGCAATAGAAGTACTCCGCTGGAAAAATGGTTGCGCGGTTCTACCCTTGCAATCGCGTCATGGTTGGCTGATACCCCTCTTGTAAACGAAGAGCTTAAACAAATCAGAACCACGCTGTTTTCCTCCATACTTGTAAGTTCGCATATCAAGTCTATGTCTATTTCCGAACGGTCACTGCTCGAGTCAAACATTACTGCATTTATAGACCGCATAAACTCCACCCTGCTTGACTGGCAGATATCCTTCACTCCTATGATAGAGATTAACTCCACAGAATACCTTGATTCGATGCTGGTAGTGTCGTTATCTGTACGCGGCAGAGAACTTGTTTTTGTATACACATCTTCAGATCAACAGGATATACACGGCGTAGGACAACAGGATATTCTGGAAAAAACCCGAATCGGCAACGATACGGTACATATTGTTACCACAGATATTTACGCTAGGTTGATAGAACTGGTTAAAGCAGACAGAGCTTCTAAAATCGAGGTTTCCGCAGGAACGGCGCAAAGAATTTGTCAAACGCTGGGACTGAGCGAACAATTCCGATCCGGCACACTTACTATGCCGGTCATTATGGAAGCGTTTCGGACATATAATTTCCATAACAATAGCGATTTATCACTAAAAGATTTTTATGTGCTAATACAATACACGGCAATAGTACAGCCGGAAATCAGGCCATCCGAAAACCATGCCGCTGTGAATACCGCGGACTTGTTTTCTACAGCTTATAATTTGCTCCGAAGAGCCGGCGAAGGAGATGCAGTCATAGACATAGCCACGCTAGATCAGCCGTGGCGCGACATTCTGCTGGATCGCGGAATACGGATGATACTCATTGACCGCGCTTTCCCGTTTGAGGCAATAGTAAACGCCCTTTCGGTCATAATATTCACTGACATAGAAACACCCGGCATAATTCCGATCGGGCAAGAGGGAACGCGAAAATACCAGACGCGCATATCAACCCTTACCGACGGTTCTTACCTTGTGCGTATTTCCGCCGTATCCCCCACCCAGCAACAGCGTTTATTCTGGTCTATACCGGAGCGGCTCGGCAACGAAACTCAGTTGCCCTTGCCATTTAAATCCGGCGTGGTAACCGTTGAGATAGACGGATCATTTACCATTTCATCAATAATGACGTACACACCACAATCAAAGACACTTGAGCAGACCGATCTTACTACCAGTATAAACGGCATGTCCCGCGGCAATATAGGCGCACAGCAACTTATGGAGCTTGTTAAGCATATAAACATACTTGCCATGAAAAACGGTATCGTTTTACGGGGTTTTGTTTATCGGGATCAGGAAACCTCCCCAATGTTTTTCGGTTCATTAGACCAAATGCTCGATCATTACAAGGCCACCCATGACACTACCTATATTCCTCCGCGCCAAACCAACTGGGCAAACGTAGCAGGCAATATGTCCGAAGCGGATATTTTCAGAATCGCCAACAGCAACAATATCAGTTATTCAGATGAAGCGCTCGGATATCAGGTATACAAAACCATAGAACGCTACACTTCGCTTATGGGCAAGAATATACTTGAAGTCGGCTCGCAATCGGGACACAATGTTTTTTACACATACCTAAAAGGCGCAGAGTTATCTGTAGGTATAGATTTTAATCCGTATTCCCTCGCTATTTCCCGAGAAATCGCCGCTTATATCAATGAACAGACACATCTGCAGTACAGTTCGTTTCCCAAAACTTTATCTCAATATATTTTAGGAGAACAAGAAACTCACTTGGGCGAACCGTTTTTCCGGCTGTTAGAACTGAAAGACCAAGAAGAAGCAACCGGTATCCGCTTGTCGCACAAGCCGCCGGAAAACATCGAGCTGGCTATAGGCGACGCCCGTGTTATGCACTATCCTGACGACAGTTTCGATATTTTAAACTCGATAAATGTTCTAGCATATATCGACAACGCGGCAATGTCCGTCAAAGAGATGATTCGGGTATCAAAAACAGGCGGTTTGATTCAGTTCAATTACCGCTTCAAAAGAAGCGACTGTCTGGATCTCCTTGAAGACGCCGTTCGCATGATCGCACAGGAAAACGGCGTACAAGTTGAATACAGCGTAGTTGAAGAATCATGCGGTCTGTTTCTCGGAACAGACGCGATGCTTATCAAAATCATATCCAAAACACCTTTGCGCCACATCGATGATCAAAAAACTTCTTTCAACCATATTTTCAGCATATGGAAAATCAAAAATAATTTCGATGCTCTACCGTATTTGCAACGTATTCATTCTCCAATCGATATTTTTCCCGAAGAACTTAGCATACTGTCGTCCATGTCGCTGGATTCTTTGGAAAAAATATCCGGACTGCCGGCTACATCGAAATTCAATATTCTGCTTGCCGTAAACGTCATAAAAAAACAATACGGAGCAGATATTTTCGACGGTATATCTGTAGTTCAGATACGATCTGATTTAGATGTGTTTGCGGAAGTTGCCGATGGTATTCTGAAACTGCATCCAGCGGTTTTGAGCAACCCGCATTTTCTTGTCGCGCAGATACAACTTGCGATTTTACAATCAAAAATAAGCGCTCTGGCGGCTGAATCATATCCGTTTGAAAACACGGCTCAGGAAAAGACCGAATTATATACCGCCGCTACATCGCTGTATATGACTGTAAAAAGCCTGCGAGGCTCGTTGTCGCATCGACAATATCAGGATCTTATCGACAGGCTCGCTCTTACGGCCGACACCGATATAGCACGAAACACACTGGAATTCGGAGAATTACTGCGCGAGACAAAAATCGAGTATACAGAAGAACAGCATATACAGGTAATTGCAAAATTTCTATACCGAATGCCGCAATACAAGCATTTGCGTCCATTGTTACTAGATGCTTCGCAAAAAATAGCCAAAGGCGAAGTAACACCGGTTTTTATGGCGGAACTGACCGTAGCCGCCGATCATATTATGGATACGTTACAGATGTCTCCCGGTTTTTACCGCGAACTTGGAACCATATCTCCGCTTATGCTAAACAAACTTGCCGCTTCACGAAATTCTGCGACAGCCATTGCGGCGCTTCTTGATTTTCTGCCGTGGCGAGAACGAGTGAAAACGGCAAACCGTCCCATCCCTGAAAATGTTTCCACTCTACTGGCCGACGACAGTATAATATCCATCTTTGAAAATTATCCCAATACCGGATTCACGATAATGACAGAGCTTTGCAAAGCGGCTCTTTCCAACCCGCTATATCCTTCGGATTCCCCGTTTTTGCTTTATTTTTCTTCTGTCGAGTTGCGTAGCATCATGTCACAGATCGAATCCATAAATGACCAACAACCGGAGCTACTCAACACACTGCTCGCCGAAGCGCAATCCGCAGTATCGTTTACCGGTATCAAACAACTGAAAACCGCATTACTCGACCCATCCCCTATCGAAGCATTACAGCGGATAGATCGAACACAGCCTGTCGGTGAAGAGATATCTTCACAAAACACCGCATGGATGAATTTTTTGCAATACTATGAAAAACTTACGCAGTCGCCCGACGTAATTCCGGACAATTTGCGCAGTATTTTCACAATAGATACGCTCGACGCGATATACAAAGATTACTCTCAAACCGGTTTCTATGTGTTGACCGAACTTGCAAAATCATTGATAAACAATCCTGATGACCCGGCAGAAGTTGCTTTTCTTAAAAATTTATCATCATCGGATATACTTGATATAATTAAGAATATCCATGGATTCATCACAGCGCGCCCGTCTACGCTACAACGCCAGGGATTGCACGGTATCGCGTATGCGCCGGCGGACGCTTGGATAGGCCCGCAGATGCACCGCACATTATTGGAACTCAACGAAAACGCCCAATATCACACTATCACGCTTAACACTAATCTGGGTATAGAAACAGTCGAAGCCGCACAGGAACTGTATCGCGAGTTCACATGGGAAGTGATGCGCCTCAATATCAAACCGGACGATATTGTAGTCCTAAAATTATACGACAGCGAAACTACTGAAGATGAGACTACTTTACATACCCTGATAGTCATTGCCGACCGTTTGCACGCCATCAATTCGATAAACGCTCTGACCGATATACGAATGTCGAGCGGATCACAGCTCGGACAGTACCTGTTTTGTTTCAAAACCCATTTCATGCCATCCGAACAAGAAATGGGGGACATCGTCGGAGGCTCGGACTGGCACATATCATTTAGAGATGACTTCATCAAAAATCGCGGATTGGGTTCGGAATTTTTGCATAACCATTTTTCTTTGCTCCGCATGATGGGACTGCACGGTATTACCGACCGCACCACCGCACATGGTATCCCGATTATGTCTATCATAAACAATGAAATAGGATCTGTCTTCATAGACGAACTGCTCAACGATGCGCCTGTCGGCTCGGAATGGAGTATAATGGATTATTCACACCTACTTTACCGGCTAGGCATTTTTAACGACGACGACCTAGATTTCGCTTATGAAACATTGGGCGACGACGACCCCGCAAGGCTCAAAGAACGAATTTCTTCCAAACTTTCTCTGTATAAAAAACCGCAGGAAACTTATCTCAATCTTATAGTCCGCACTGCAAGAGCTACCGTCGATAAGCTGGTGCATCTGCATCAAATCGTCACAATATATTCTACCATGACAAAAGACCCCATGGTAATACAACATGTTCCTGATATACTTAAGAGCTACGAACCGGTAGCGCAATATATAGAGATGAAACTGAAGTCGGATTCTTTTTTATCAGACCGGACGTCTTTGCGTCTTGAGCGGTCTTTGCTCGACAATCTCGATTCTATGCAACAAGAATTGATAAGTTACATGCAAAGTGACGACCGAATTTTAGCCAGATACAACCGCCTTTTTGAGTCACAGCCGGATGCCAGTCAGATTTTCGTCGATTTTAACGATTATTTCGAGAACGCATTTACCTACACACGCATGAAAGGCGAGTTGCCTGCGCGAATACCACCTTCAGTAATACCCTACTCAGCGCAGACAATCTTATACCGGGCACAAAAGCTGACCGGAGCATTCAATGCCGGTTTTATAAGAGACACCCTGCTGGCCGAAAACCCATACAGAACAGTCAGCAGAGAATTGGTTACCCTAGAGCATATTCAGCAGTTGCGCTGGGCTCTGTATACTATGGGTCGGCGTATCTTACGAGACACGGCGCCGTCACTGATTGAGGAATCATTTTTGATGATTCGCGATAAGATGCGAATTGCCAGACTGCCGGTTGACAAAATATTCAAAAATAAACAAAACCATCCCCAAACCATGATGAAACATCCTGCAGGAACATACCGGTTGTTTGCGTATCTGACACGCCATGGATTTTTTCAACCGGAACAGATAGAGGAATCGGTCAATCATATTTCAAAAATGAGCACCGATGATTTCACCTCGCTTTTGTCTTTGCTTGACGACAAACAAACAGCTAAACAACTGCTCGGCTCGTTGCCCACCGCCTCGGATATGATACGGTTCGGGATTATGTTCGAACTTGAACAAATGCGTGCAAACAGTGACCTGTTCGGGAAAATAAATATTCTTGGAGAAGACAATACGCGGATAATAGCGCATCCCTCGAATCCTAATCTATTTGCAATTGACGGGGCGTCTACCGACACGACCGGTTACAAAGGGGCGAATTCTTATGAAACCGCAAAATTCGTAAGATCATTATTTGCAAAACATAACTTAAAATCGTCAATAATACTCGGGAAACGTCAGGGTATGAACAGGGAAGAATATTTTGTGCGTGCCGGCAACCTAATAATCGGCACAGCTCCATATTCGCCGATGTTTATCGACCGGCTGGACTACGAAGAAGATATAACCGCCAAAAAAACTGACGAACGACCGGCGTTCATTAACGAACAGTTGTATTTCGAACCCCGTAGCGCTGATAATTCAATCCTGTATACTGCCGGGCTACAATTGCAATCCGTACAAGATAAGCTGTATCTGGATTGCACTATAACCGCGAACAGATACTCAAAATCGCTCAACGAGGGATCCGATACATATTCTCTTCGTATTCCAGTCGAACAGTTGCTTGAATTTCTGAGTTATCTTCAACGATCTTTTGTCATAGATATACCGGATATATGCCAAAATATGCCCGAAGTTTATTTCGGATTAACCGAAAGTACATCTCAACAGCCTGTTAATAAAGACGATATGGCTCTTATCTCCGATTTATTCAACGATATTATTCAAAATATAGACCCGTTATGGATTATAAACCAGCGCCGCCAGTCGGTACTTAAGGACGCGCCAAATATGACGTCTAACCAGTTGTCAGGTATTATTGAAATATTGCCGTTCGCCGAAGCCATGCCTCAGACAGCTGAATATTTTATCGATTTGCAATATAAGCACCTGCAAAAAACCGGCAATCCAGCAACCATTGATCAGATACGCCGGACACTACAGGATAAACCGGACATTAATATCATAACCATACGCGGTGTTCCAGTAGGCTGGATAGAATCTGACGGAACTCAGGTAATCGATCTGTCTATTCCAAATAACCTCAAGTCAATCTTGCATGAAGCGCTTACGCAAACTTCTCAACCGATTTCCCCTTTTATCGCGAGACAGCCGGCAACTTCCCTTGCACACGTTTTTTCATTGATGCTCAATGAATCACAGGAATGGAAACCCATTTTATCTGCTCAATTTGAAGCTACATCCCTGCCGGTATTGCCATATAGCCGGCATATAGACCACGCGCTCACTCAGATAGATATCCCAAAAACTTTTGTCGCGGAAAAATCTATCACTTTTAAAGTAGTAGACGGTCAATCGTATTTTGCCTCAATGCAAATACTGCCTGACGGTTCTCAAACTGCGGTAATAGATATCGATTTATTCAAACATCCGCAACTCTTGGCTTTGGCATTACGTCATGTTCTTGAACAACATACATCGGAAACACCTCTGCAGACAACTGCCGGCGAACTTCAACGTCTGATCGCCGACTTCATTTATCTGGAAAACTTGCATCCCGACGAGTTCAACCAGATACTAACTCTGCTAAAAGAAGAATCCGTGGGATTGGCGAATCTGGCCGTATTATACGAAACAGCGATAGACAAAACACCGCTTGAGCGTTTTTCGCTGGCGTTGGATTTCATACACACCGCACCCCAATACGGCAGGTTGCAGGCAATGCTCGGCGATATGCCTCTATCGGCTATCACAGACTATATCGTACAAGATATTTTACCTGAGACGGCAACAGTTCTTATTGAGCAAGGACTTGACCAACACACCGTCGCGGCGGCAGTTACGCATCCGGAAGGAAAACATCTTATGTCTTTTTTTAACCTGTTGTCATATTTTTCCGGAAAATCGTACGAAGTTTCCGTAACGCCGGTTGTGATTGCCCTTGATTTCCTAAATCAAACCAAAGACGGGTTAGCGCAACTCGCTTTATTATTTCATACCGGCTTCGAGAAGGAAGACCAAACCATTTATACGTTTAGCGAATACGGTCATGTCTGGGCACGGCTGTTTTCACTTTATGGAATAGACTCCATAGCGGCTTTGCTTGAACAATCCGGTGCGCAATCGCAACGAATTACATCCTTTCATATTTTACTGCAATATCTTACCGACCATTTCGGCCCGCGATATTCATTTGAGTTTAACCTGCATGCCAAACCGCCCGGGATACATGTGCAACAACAGCTCAACGACAAGACTGTCAGCCTGACATACGATCTGAATGGCAAAGTAATAGCCGAAAAACAGATAAATACATTGCCTTACGATGTAGCTATACATCAACTGGTAATAGATCAGGCAAACCTAAGCGAACTATATTTCGGTAAAGAAATAGACCGTTTTATTGAACTTTTGGAGATAATGTTAACTTCAGATGACCCAGAAGTTTTCGCAAAAACTCTTGAAGAATGCGCTACCCTTAATAAAAAAGCAATGGATTTGTATTACACGCATCCGAGAATCGACGTATCAATTGTAGCTGTAAATAAACAGGCCGCCGCTAAATCGATAATTTATCAATTCGCCAGTGATCTTCTGGGTTCACCGTTATCTGCATTAAGCATGGCTATCCAACTGATTGAGCTCGATTTTAAGGGATCCGTCACAGACAAAGTCAAACTTTATTCACAAAAAGCTCTTGATAATGCACTGAGCATACGAAACAATATGATACGTTTTCGTATGATTAACTCTTATATAATGAGCGCGCAGTCAAACCCAATGATTTTATTCTCGGAAACAATGAAACTTGAGGAAAACAAACCTTTTGCAAATCTGGAAGCGGCAACTGTCCGCGATATATCCGAAACTATGGAGAAACACATTGAAGCCGCCGGCAATACCGACTGGTTTGTATTGTATATCTCGGAAGACCCTGCGGCGGCTGTGGCTTGGTTGTACAGCATTATAGCCAGCCATAAGACCATGCCGGCCAATATCGCTGTGATATCGCCAGCTTATCGCTCTACGATTTTGGAAGACCTTTTCAGCAAAGCGGATATAGATCATTCTTCGTTTCTTATACTCGGCTCGGAATATTTTATTGACTCGAAAGAAATATCTGCCGACACACTAATAAGCCTAGTCAAAGCTAATTCCATGGCAACATCAGACCAACTGATATTCATGACCGCAGACACAGACATGTTTGCCAATTTTGCCGACAAAGGTATTCATGTAATGCCGCTACCGGGGATTATTCACAATATCCCGACTCCTCAGCTTAAACGGGTGATAAACTATAAATTATATGATGAAGCGGCATAGCATATTTTCGTTGTAAAATTTACGCTTCTCGATATAATCTTGTAATGCTTTAAATAACCCGACGTCATCTTTTACACGTCATCGGGGACTTCGCAACAAAATCATTGTATTTCTTTTTATACACCGCAACATTTACCGGAGTAGGAACTTCCGCATGATATCACCTATGTTTTCAATACTGTTGATTCCGTTTCTTGCGGCCATGTTTATGGCAATCAACATGGGAGGTAGCGGAACAGCGCCGTCATTTTCAGCGGCGTACGGATCGGATATAATACGCAAAGATTTAATACCGGGTATATTCGGATTATTCGTATTTGCAGGGGCAATTCTAGCCGGCAAAAAAGTCGTGCTGACCATCGGCAAAGGTATCATACCGGCAGACACCATGACATTTGCCTTAACCACAATAATTCTTTTTGCCATAGCGATATCACTGCTGGCGGCAAATCTTCTTGGCGTGCCACAGTCGACGAGTCAATCAACAGTTTTCGCTCTTATGGGACCGGCTGTTTATTTTAAGATTTTAAAGACGGACAAACTGTTCTTTGAAATCATACCGACATGGTTTATAACGCCCATTGCCGCATTTGTGATCAGCTTGATAATCGGATTGATCATATACCGCTTCCCGCGCGAAAGCGTACGGATAACATTTCAGGAACTAGCACATCACAGAATATTCTCGTTTATAGTAATTGCCGCATCTTGTTATGTGGCGTTTGCTATCGGCTCAAACAATGTAGCAAATGCCGCCGGTCCGCTGACATCAATGGTTCTAACGGAACTGGACATATGCGCCTCAGGCGATAAATTTTTGATTGTCATGATTTTAACTACTCTTATAATCGCGCCTTGTTTCGGTATCGGAAGTTCCCTTTTCGGCATACGTGTAACAGAAACAACAGGCAAAGAAATCGTAACTATCGGGCCGTTGGGTGCTACTGTTATTTCTATGGTTACCGCATCGCTACTGCTGATTGCATCGATCAGCAAAGGAATACCGACTTCGCTTGTTCAGATGAATGCCGCGGCGATTATCGGGCTTGGCATGTCAAAGGAAGGAGCAAAAAAAATTTTACTCCGCACATCGCTTCGAAAAATTTTTCTGCTGTGGATAATATCTCCGTTACTGGCGTTCACTCTGTCGCTGGCTTTAACAGTGATAGCATCCTATCTCGGATACGTAAATTTATAAGTACTGTATAAACTTATATTTCCTGAGCGGTAGTGTGCAATACTGCGTAAAGTACGGCTTTTATCTGTTCTATGGAAGAAGGTTTGGGTAGCATGCCCTTGAACCCGAAAAGATGATAGTTCGACATGATCGGGTCATTATAATACCCACTGGCTACAATTGCCTGTACGTCAGGATCGATTAATTTCAGCTGAGCAAGTGTTTCTTTTCCTCCCATACCGCCGGGGATTGTCAAATCGAGGATAACTGCGTCGAAAGGATCTCCGTTGCTGATAGATTCCTGATACAGAGCGACCGCTTGTTTACCGTCAATCGCTTGACACACAGTATATCCGAGGGTTTGTAAAATACGCGACAACATCTCAAGATACATTGCTTCATCATCCATGAGTAAAATCTTCGCCTGCGATACAGGCGCATCATCTGTATCTTCGCACAAGTCGACTTTGGCGATTCCTTTGCTTACCGGCAAATAAACGTCAAATACGGTTTTGATATTCGGTTTTGACTGGACTGTGATATAGCCTCCGTGTTTGCGTATAATAGAATAGCAGGTTGACAGACCAAGCCCTACACCTTTTGCCGAGCCTTTTTCTTTGGTAGTAAAATAAGGGTCGAATACTCTGTCGATATGTTCAGGTAAAATGCCCACACCATGATCTTCAACCGATATCTTAACATATTCCCCCGGCATAATTGGCAACCATTTTTCAGAGCGGATTCCGGCATTGCGCACTCGCACAGTTATTGTTCCACCTTCGGGTAAGGCCTGATAAGCGTTTATAACTATATTATGAATTACCTGAAACAACTGGCTGGTGTCAACATCGACCGGTTTTAGGTTGGAATCTATTTCAAATTCACATTTTACATTTGAACCTTTGAGAGAAAACAACGCGGAATCTTTTATTAAATCGGTGATATTGGTCGTTTTTTTTATGGGAGCCCCACCCTGCGCGAAGGTTAGCAACTGCTGGCTCAAACCGGCGGCTATATGCAGTGCCCGCTCAGCATTTGAAAGCAATTGATGATCCATGCAATCAATGTTAATATGCTTTTTGGCCAACGCCACATTACCAGTAATGATCGCAAGCAGATTGTTGAAATCATGAGCTATACCGCCTGCTAAAATAGCCAGCGAATCGAGATTTTTTGATTTTATCGACTCGTTCTCGTACAATTTGCGTTTTGTAATATCTACGCCTACGGCAACAACGGTTGCTTCCCCGCGCTCATCTGTTTTGATCTCTCCGTACCATTCTATAAAGTGTTGTTTGCCTGTTCGTGTCGTTATAGGAAACATGCGCGATGTTTCGGATTTGTCAGTTATCGACATGACAAACTGTGTCTGCACCTTGTTTATATCATCGGACGGCATAAAAAGAGCAAACCAGTCGTTACCCCGTATTTCGTGAAGCGCGTAGCCGGATATATTTTCCATATACTCGTTGAAATAAATAATTTTACCTGCCGAATCAAGCCACAATGAAACGAGCTGGGCTTTTTCCACAATACGGTCTATCGAAGCGGCGAGTCCGGTTGAATTATCCCGACACGCAGATGTCAGTGAATCACGTAGCTGTTTGTTTTCCAACTGCAACTGCATGTATTTCGTTTCCAGTCCATATAACGCGCTAAGCAGATGATCTGATATGGCGGCAGGAGGCAGGCTGTCAATTATTTCCGGAACAAAACTCAAGTTGCGGGAAATATCCCTCGGTAAATCTTCAAAACTACGCTCATCCATGACAGCGCAAACCTTTCTGAGAATTCAAACCTGTATCGGGTTATATATTTACAAAAAAACATGCTCGTTTAAATATAGAAAAAATTCTGATAAATAAAAATAAGATGCTTTTGTGTATCGCGAACGACTGAAAGGATCGAAATAATCTTCAACTTTAGACTTCTTCGCCGGCGTACGTCATCTCGCAAAAAAGCAATCTATTGAAAACCTCTAACTGAATACTGCCGACTATTTTATTATAATATACTTCGCGTCAAAAATAAATCTAACTTTTACAAAACCGGCGGTACACCTGAAAAAGATAGACAAGACATGATAATTTTTATACTATGAAATTGATATATAATAAAATCCGACTCCAGACATCACTGAATGCTTGTATAATAATATGAACTACACCCGCGGTCAATAATCAAAATAGTTACAAACCGAAAAATAATATGAGGAAAATCATATATGGAATCTCAAGGCGCGCTTAACGATACCGGCCTGAACTTACCTTCATTGATTCTTGAAAACGACGATAATTTTCGGAAAATATTGCCCATAAACTCAAATCCTACCTGCGACTGCGAGGGAAACAAGATAAATTGCCTATCTGCAAAAGAATGGATCAAATGCCAAATCGGGGTGTGGCGTTTCCAATATGAAACCAGAGACATAAGAGATAAAAAATTACATCCCGCAACATTTCCAATTTCTCTTTCTAAAAAAATTATCGAGCTGTTTTCTCACCGAGGCGAACTTATCTTAGACCCTTTTGTCGGAAGCGGAACAACCCTAGTCGCCGCTAACGATTTAGACAGAAATGCCGTAGGTTTTGATCTTAACAAAGATTATGTTGAGTTATCCTCGTCAAGACTGCATACGGATAATTTATTTGGAAAGTCAAATCAAATACCTATTCAAGACGACGCTCTTAATATCGACAAATATCTCGAAAAAGAATCTATCAAATTGATCTGGACTTCCCCACCTTACGCGAATCTGCTTAACCGGCAAAGAAAAAATAAATCTCGACGAGGCGACGAAAGAAAAAATGATCAATTTGATAAAGTAGAGCAATATTCACAAAATCCCAGAGATTTGGGCACTATGGAGTTAACCCAATACGCGGAGAATATGGGAGATATTTTTGAAAAATTGTTGCCGTTACTGAAACCAAAAGGACATTGTGTAATAAACGTTTCCGATATGTGGTGGGAAAACACGAGAATTACCATACACATTCCATTGATTGAAGAATTGAGAAAAAGAGGATACGAATTCAGAAATACCATTATATGGGATAGAACAAATATCGTAAACAGGATAGGGATCTTCGGCTGGCCTTCAAATTATATTACCATGGGCACAACATTCGAATATTTACTTCATTTCATTAAGCAATGAGGACCAATAAATGGAGCCCTTCAATATTTCCAAAGAAGAATTGATTGAAAAATTAAAAAATATAAAAGCTATGGGATGGATACATACAAACCGCTCTAAAAATGACGGCGCTGTTGGCAATACACTGGAAGACTTGTTGCAGATTCCCGAGAACAATTTGGCAATCGCAAATACCGTCGATTGGGAGTTAAAAGCTCAACGAAGAAAAACATCTTCTTTAATTACATTATTTCATGAAGACCCCGAACCACGCAAACCTGAAAGTGTTGTCTCAAAATTATTGCTTCCGAAATACGGTTGGCCGCATCAACAAGCCGGTAAAAAATATCCGGCAACTGAGATGAGTTTCAGGTCGACAACCCAAGGTAATCAGTACACAAATAGAGGTTTTAGCATAAAAATAGATAGTGTCAACAGAACTATCAATTTTGTATTTAATCCTGAAAACGTCGATGTTTCAAAACATCTAACGTGGTATAATAATGTTTTAGCGCATCATGTTAAAGGAGAAAAGGTTCTAGGTTATTGGCATTTTGATTCCATACATAAAAAGTGTGTCGGCAAAATAAGAAATACGATATATGTTATAGCTGATTCCCGCAACACCGCAGGACAAGAAGAATTTAAATATGATACCATCTTATTGCTGGAAGATTTTTCATTCAATAACCTGTTGAGAGGGATATTGGACGGGATAATTCTAGTTGATTTCGACGCGCGAACAAATCATAATCACGGTACGAAATTTAGAATGAAACAAAACAATTGGCCGTATTTTTATAATAAAGTTACTGAGGTCAATTAAATTTAACCATGCAACTCAAAATATAAAGGAGGATATCATGTCTATCGCTAAAACTTTTTGCATTTTGGCTACCTTTTTAATAACAATGACTGTCTGCTTTCAGTCATACGCGCAGGATACCGCAAAGCAACCGTCCGATAAACCGGAGTTACAGACGATAAAACTTCTAGCGCCCGACTTTAGCCGCGGCGTATTGCTGATGCAAGCGTTGAAAGATCGTAAAAGCGCGCGTCATTTCAGCAGTCAGCCATTATCGGATGAGCTTTTGTCCAACCTGCTGTGGGCCGCCAGCGGAGTCAACCGTCCCGATGGGAAACGCACGGCTCCGTCTGCAAGAAACTGGCAAGAGATAACCATTTACGTGGCAATGTCCAACGGCGTGTACCGCTATAACGCCGCAAATCATACACTTGAACCTTACATGGCTGAAGATATCCGTGAATTTACCGGTATTCAGGAATTTACACAGATAGCTCCGGTAAACCTGATTTATGTAGCTGATTTCTCAAAAATGGACAAGGCTCTGCAAAGCGACACTGACGTGAATATGTTTTATCCGGCTACCGACACCGGATTCATAAGTCAAAACGTGTACCTTTTCTGCGCATCGGAAGGATTGGCTACTGTCGTACTTGGATGGGTTGATAAACCTGAGTTGGAAAAACGGCTCAAACTGCCTAAGACAGAACGAGTTATTCTCACACAACCGGTCGGACATACTCAATAACGCTCGGATTAGCAGGCTTCATCCTGTATTTTTCTGTGAAACGTACAGTTTGAAAAGCTCTTTTTTATTACGGCTCAGAGATTTCAGTTCACCGCTTAAAAAAGCCGACTGCTCTACGCATGACAAAAATGCGTCGATAAGACGCACTCTATAGGTCGGTTTATCTTTGCCGAATATGAACAGGATAAAATTTATACCTATCAACGGAATATTTTTTAAGATACCGAATCGGTATAACCTCCAGAAAACTACTTTAAGGTATCCGTATTTACGCATATCTTTATAAATAGCAAGTAGCTGTTGTTTGTCAAACTCGCTTTGAATGTTTCCGTATCCGTAACGGGAATACTGCTCCCACAATTTCCTGATAGATGAAGCGTGTTTGTGATATATCACCGAGTCATCCGCATACACGAGTTTTCCATCGGTTTGAGCCTGAATGCGATACGTCAGATCAAAATCACCGCCGCCGAAAATGGTACAATCGAAATACCCTACCTTCTCTAAGATATATTTTCGATAGAAGGCATTGTTGGTCGCAATAGCCGCTGTTTTCTTTGCTATCCGCTCCGGCGAAAGCGTGGCCTGCTGATTGAACATACGGCGTTTTTCCTGATATATTTCTATGTAACGGCGCGGTTTATATCCTCTGATCCGCCCGCCGACGCCGATTACAGCAGGATCACGAAACCGTTCGACAGCCTTCTCAATCCAATGTTCATCGGCTACGCAATCGCTGTCGGTAAATGCTACTATCTCGCCCTTAGCGTGCATAATACCTTTATTTCTGGCGGCATACGGAGATTGTCTGTCCGCCTCAAGCAGGTATATAACCGGATATTTTTTTATTATATCCGCTGTAGAATCTGTTGATTTGTTATCTACGATAATTATCTCATACATATTTTTCGGATATGTCTGAGCTAATAGAGCCGCTAAGCATAGCTCCATCATAGCCGCCGAATTATACGCCGGTACTACAACACTTACAAACGGCAGGTAAGGCCGTGAATCATCCGATTGGTTCTTATCATTGATCATAGTTGCGATGCACCTCTGATATATTTTCCACAAAAAACTTATAAAGTGATTGACCGCCACATAGCGTTCCAATATTATACAACAGTATCTAATAAAAAATAATCTTTTTACGGTATTTTTTTATGTTAACCTCAAAAAAATCTTCGGAAAAACTTCAAGCAGGACTGATCATTGCCGCAGTTACGGTTATGTTGTGCGCATTAACAGTACGAATATTTGTCGCCGTATATACAGACCGTCTCGGTGCTATGCCGGTTTTGGAATCGGAGGTGATACACGATGCTCCGGCACAAGCTCTTGCCCGAGGAGAAAACCCTGGCAGGGTGCTTTTAACGCACTACCCCGGATTTACTTTTTTCCTGACAGCAGTTTTTAATCTATTGGGAGTAGATTATTCTATTGTCCGCCTGATTTTATTCAGCGTCACTGCCCTAACCTGCATTGTGATTTATTTTCTGGCGCGTGTTTTGACAACACCGGCTACAGGATTGGCCGCAGGATTATGCTATGCCTTACTCCCCCAGTTAGTTTTACATAGTTTATATATCTTTCCCGGACAGATTTTTTCATTACTGATAACGCTTGTCGTCGGATACTCCAGCATGTTTCAACAGCGTTACGACTGGAAGTATGGCGTAATTCTTGGGTTTGTGCTTGCGTGTAGCGCTTATTTCGAACCTTGGATTATGCTTTATCCGCTTGTATACGGCGGATTGTATATGTTGTTGTATAGGAAAAACAGTTTTATCAACTGTTTTAAACTGCTCGTTATACCCTTGACTGTCATGCTGATTCTGGTTGCGCCGTGGTTGTTGATACTGTTTACTTATGATGCTACTTCACTGCTGGCACGCTCCGACGGATTGTTGTTTGACTTAACCGGATGGATGGGATTCATTCCGCCGGCTAGATTAAAAATTCCCTTTCTCTTTACTTGGATAATATTTTACATCTTCACACTTGTCGGATTACTGTTGTCACACCGCAACAAACTGTTTATGCCGTTACACGCATTCATGCTGGTCAGCCTGATTGTAACTGTTATACCCGGCTCCACAGTAACTTATCAACCCGCAATATATGCGGTATCGAGCATATATGCAGGCGCAGGGTTTGTGGTTTGTCTGGCAAAATTTTTTAAAATAATGCGAATATCTGTTCCATGGCTGTCAGACATGTCATGGAGATATAGATAGCCGAACGCGCTAATAACGGAGTTGATAACAGATATGCCTCAATCGACACAAAATCAAACGGTTGAGCAAACCGTCAAGCTGGATTTATGCCTTTCCTGCGGGATATGCCGTGCCGTGTGCCCCCACAATGCGGTAACCATGACACTGCACAAAGCACAGTTTATTCCTTTAATCGATACAGCGGCATGCACTCTATGCGGAGTATGCCTGCGTATGTGCCCCGGCTTCGACATTTTTCCGGAAACCTTTCGCAACCGGCAAATCGATAACATAGTTTCTCAGGAAAACTGCGCCGCGGCATATACCGTATTCAGCAAAGACGATAAAATCCGCTACGAAGGAACCAGCGGCGGATTTATTACTCATCTATTATGCCTTTTACTTCAAGATAACCTCTATGATGCGGCTTTCGTCCTGCCGTTCGATACCTTTGACGGCAAACAGGCCATGCTACAACCCGTTGCCGATACGGCAACCATACTCGCTTCGGCAGGCTCAAAATATGTTCCTGCATCGGTAGAAAATATTATTTCCGCCTTACGTCACAACAAAAATACACGCTATATCATTGTCGGAACTTCATGCCAGATAGACGGTATCAAACAATATATCAATGAATTCAAATTGTCAGACTCAAACCTGTTTTTTTGCGGAATTTTATGCCACCGCACATTCAACTACAACGCCATCCGGTTTTATGAAGATATGTTCCGCGATAAAAAAAACGAACGTCTGACATCCATCCGATTCAGAACAAAAGAACAACTTGGATGGCCGGGCGGAACAAAACTGACTTTTTCGTCGGGTAAAGAAAAAATTGTCGGGCAGAATATTCGCAAGGAATGTAAAAAATATTTTCAGTTAAACCGCTGTTTATTTTGCTTCAATAAATTCAACCGGCAGGCGGATATCGCTTGCGGCGACTGCTATGTTCCTGAAGATAAAAACCCGAAAGGCTCGTCAAACATCCTTATCCGCACACAAAAAGGAATGGACATTTTCAAAAAATACCAATCGTATTTCGTCAGCGAACCCGCAGATATGGAATTGATCAAAAAATCTCAGGATTTTTTAAAAGAAGCTGTAGAACACATTGAACACGCCGCTATAATGGCTGACCGGCTTTCAATACCGACCGCAATCAAACTAGAACCTCTACGCGCCGCTATAGCACGGCAACGCCTAGCTCGCGAACAACGTTTGTTACATCTGGGACAACGATATGTTTACCTCGCAATACGGTTTTTAGTCAGATTCAGCACGATTGCTGAAAACGACGCGATTCGATGGCATTTGGATACACTGAAATTCGCTCTTGTATTCCTGACAGGTATGGCCGCTCGAAAAAAGAAACCTGCTACCGCTGACAGGCAGAATGTAATTATAGTTGGCGGAGAATTGTTCAACAAAGGCGCGCAGGCTATGACATTTTCGGTCGTCGATTACGTCAAAAATCATTATCCAGATAAAAAACTATATCTCTTTTCCGAAATAGACTACGAACGGACTGATTCGGACAAGCAGAAATACAATTTCGATATTGTCCCGTGGGATTTTGCGACAAAACTCCGGATTGCCAACCGCATGAACCGGTTATTCATATTCAACGGAAGGTACTCTTTATGGGAACACCGACTGCGCTCAATACTGCAAAACGCCTGTTGCATGATTGATATCAGCGGGTTCGGTTTGTCGTCGCAATTCGGCGATTTCAAATCGTTCAATTACTTGCTCAACTTTATTGTCTCGTCCAATCATAGAATTCCGATATATCTGCTACCTCAATCGTTCGGACCGTTCAACTATTCCCGTTCACGAAATTATATGCTCATGGCACTGTGCAAAAAATGGCTCCATTACCCTGATAAAATTTTTTATCGGGAAAATGACGCGCTCGAACACCTGAAACAATTTAAAGATATCGCTACAGAAAAATCGCCCGACCTGATACTGCTATCACCGTCTGCCGACCCGAAAAGAATCTACAGGATAGTACCGACATTCCCTGAATATACTCCGCAGTCCGGCACTGTCGGAATAATTCCAAATATGATGTTGGAAAAAAATATAAAACGGCCTGCCTTAATCGCGCTGTACGAAGATATAGTTAAGAAAATACTTGCTAACGGCGCAAATGTGGCAATCCTGCAACACGCCGAGGACGACCGTTGGTTGTGCCACAAACTCCGCCAAAGTTTCGCCTCCGAACCAAGAGTATCGGCTGTTACGGATGAGTTGCCGTCATTCGAACTTGAGCGGATAATATCCCGCTTCGACTGGATAGTCGGGTCGCGATATCATTCTATAATATACGCATATAAACATGGCATCCCTGCCGTGGTGTTGGGATGGGCGGAAAAATACGCAGAACTAATGCGGGCGTTCGGTCATACCGCCTATTGTTTCGACAGCAGGTCTGATATATCTCAAATTTTAACTGGAATTGATCAAATGCTCGCAACACATAAACAGGTAGCGAAAATCATCAGAGAAAACCTCGAACATATTTTAAAGACAAACAATCCGCTTAATTTCATCCGATTATGATGCGGTATCTCTTTTTTTATATGACTCGACCTCGCCGGCAACCAATTTTTTATAAAAATGTTCATAAACGCAACCAAAATAGGTTAACATCTCTGTATGATAATAAAATTTTTCCACAGGTTTTCTTAACATTGAAAACTTCAGCCACAACCATAAATTTTTTGCGATAAACGTGAAAAAGTACAGGGGCAGGCCGAATATCGTGAATTTTGCTTCAAATTTTTGAAGACGATATGTTACCCGCCCGACTCCAAACATACGTTGCCGAAAATATTTCTTTGTAGCCTGACTCTTTTTCAAAGGATGCCACACCGCGGCTCCGCCAACGTATACCCACTTTGAAATAGATGCGGAAAATCGGCTGAACAATTCGTAATCCGCTCCGGGCATAAGTTTTTTGCCACTCAAGCCGAAATAGGTGCTAAAATATCCGTATCGCTCGAAAGCAGTTCGCCTGACAGCCATATTGACCGTCATAGGAGTTTGACCGGATAAATCATAAAGAGCATTGCCGTTGCCGTAATCGAGCGATAAGACTATCATCGACCGCATATATTCTCCGGTGGTGACCAGCCAGTCCGGCAATGTAAAATCAGGTTGCTTGAGTTTGATCCGTCCGCCGAAGCACAGCATATCGGGATATTTTGCGAACGCATCGATATACGCCTGAATACATCCTTCATGGAGAATCACATCGTCGTCAAAAAAAATTAACCAGTCGCCTGTACTTTCATCTATGCCGGTATTACGTGCATAGTTACAGCCTAAATTTTTTTCGTACACATACCGCAAATTGATTGCAGGATGTTTACCGTAATACGATTCCACAACATCTTTTGTCCGGTCTTTTGAACCGTTGTCAACCACTAGAGACTCTATTGTTTGCCCTATAAACTTCTGGCTAATAACCGACTGCAACATCATATCGATATATTCCGATCTATTATGCGTAGGGGTGATAATAGATATTTTCATGGTGTAAGCTCCTTCCTAGGCCGTAATCCGCAATATGAGCACACAGCCATATAAACCCGTTGGCATGCCGTTGCGTCACGCACTTCGTTAAATGTACGGCATACCTGCTCATATTGTTGCGCATACACGGACTGATCTCGCGTTAACGCAGAAATATGTTCTATTGTTTCACGCCAATTCTTAGCTTTCGGACCCGGTGTAACCTCGTCGTAATTATAAAAAAAACCTATTTGCTCCGGTTGTATTTCAAACGGCACAAACAATACCGGTTTAACAAGTAATAAATAATCGAAAAACACGCTTGCGTAATCGGTTATCAGAAAATCGGTCATCAGCAAAAGCGGATAAATATCGCCTATACAATCTGACTCTTTGATAAAAAATATATTGCTTTGCGATCGCAAACTTAAATACCGCTCGGTTTCCTGATATGGTTTAACCAACAAAAGTGTGTCTATCGTCTGCAACTGCCGGTTGATATCCTTTAGTTTTGCAAAGAAATGACCTGCATCATCATGTGGCATAAAAATGCCGGTTTTGGAATATTTTTTTATATGCGGGGCAATCATTTTAAGCAAAGGATCACTGAAATCCACCCCTTTAAAAAATTGGTCGTTGCGCGGATAACCGGTGACGACAACATCTTTTATAGGAACGCGGAAATGATCAGTATAAACCTTTGCGACATTATCCGATGTAGCGATCACCATAGCCCTCGGCCAGTTGTAAAGATACCGTTTGAACAACGGAATCGTTCTAGGACAACTTAGTTTGGATTGAATAATTTCATCACAGTCCGGCACTGTGCGGAATGGCGTGCCCCTGCGCAGTTGAACAACCTTTGTTTTTCGCGTGACTGTGGCGTATTCGTTGACGTCATAAAGATTGTGGGTTATGATACAACACCCAGCCCGCATAGATAGCCATATCCCCTTCAGGCTGTATGAGTCGTATACTGCGTATCCTTTTGAAGATACATATTCCCGTACTCTATCATCCCTAGTCAGCCACACTGCTTTGATATCCGGGCAATATTGGGAAACATATTCGAAAAAATATCGGGCGTTACCCCAATATTTTTCTCCAAACCACGAGCCGAAAACCCACAGATTTTTTTTTGCAGGTATCAGATGAGAAAGAATATATATAAGGTCGCATCTGATGTAATAAAAAATTATCCGCAAACTATATTCCGTCACTTTACCGCCTTTTCCGGATTGTATATCAACAGCATCGCGCTTATAATAATACGAAATATTTTAAGAATTGCGAATATATAATTGCTAAATGATCCTTTTATATTATTATATCTAAGATAACAGGTAAAAATTAGAGGATTTTCTATGAAAATAGGATTTGATGCAAGGCTGTTGTTGAATGATTTACGCGGAATAGGCGTATACTTATTCAATCTGCTCAATCAGCTACTTGAACAGGGTTTAGGGAATGAATATATCCTGTATGTCAATGAATCTTCGCCTTACATAACTACAAAAGCCTCGTCTTCTCCGGTAATTGAAAAACTGCGGGCATATCCGGAGGTAACCATCCGAAACATATCTGCGCCCAACGATTTTCTATGGGAACAACTCCTGCTTCCGATACAGTTGACATACGACAAGCCGGATATACTGCACATGCCTGCCAATCGCGCCCCGCGTATATGCCCTTGCAAGCTGGTTGTAACTGTTCATGACGTGATAGAGCTATTGTTTTTCGATCAGTTTTTTTACACGCAAAAAACCCTTCGTGGACGTTTTTACGACTGGCGGACGGCGAATTATATGAAGTACATGTATTATCGAATTTTTCCGCGTGCCGACAAAATAATAACAGTATCGAATACATCAAAAAAAGATATACATAATATGCTGAATATTCCTCTTGACCGTATAGCGGTTGTGCATCAATCATATAACAGCGCATTGCGACCGGCAGACGCCCCTACGCGAGATTATCTGTTCACGCTCGGGTGTGTAGCCGCACATAAAAACAGCGTAGCTGTGATAAAGGCCTACAATCTATTGCCTCAACAATTGCGCGAAAAATACAAACTGGAAATAGTCGGCTGTTGTCCTGAACTGAAAAGTCTGGTTGACAGCATCGGCGACCCGAACATCAAACTCAAAAACTCCGATTTTTCAATACCGCTGGATAGCCGTTACGGCAATGCAATCGGTTTTGTATATCCATCTCTTTATGAAGGATTCGGCCTGCCGGTGCTTGAAGCTATGGCATGCGGTACTCCGGTCATTGCCTCCAATAAAGGTTCCATACCTGAGGTAGCGGGCGACGCGGCGCTGTATATAGACCCTGAAGACATAGGATCTATCGCAAACGCTATGGAAAAACTTCTAACAGACCGCTTGTTGCGCGATAACCTCATGAAAAAGGGGTTCGATCAGCTAAGAAAGTATTCTTGGCAAACCTGCGCCCGAAAAACTCATGCGGTATATGAACAGACTATCAACAGTCAACCTATCGGTAAAAAAAATCCCTCTCTTCAAAAATCAAGAAAGAATCCCGACCTATGAATCATATCTCTTCACTTCTTAATAAACTAAAGCGCCATTCCGTGCAGGAACTACCCCATTTGATATATACAAACCTTCGCTATTATATTTTTGACGACCTGAAATTTTTACGATACAGACTGCCGTTCGGATACGCCCCGTTTCCCTATACGATAAACATCAAACTGACAAACCGCTGTAATCTTAATTGCCTGATGTGCGGGCAAACGAAAAGCCGTCATTCTTCATGGCAAAAAGAAGAGCTGAAACCCCATGAATGGATATCTTTCATAAAAAGTATCCGATCGAAAAAACCGTTCATATCGTTCTGGGGGGGGGAACCTCTTGTCTATGAAGGAATTATTGATATTCTCCGCTCTATTGACGAACTGGGTCTAAAAGCCGGAATCATCACCAATGGCGTGCTTTTAAAAAAATACGCGAATCAGCTTGCCCAGCTTGATTGCCTGCACTGCGGAATCTCTCTTGACGGACCGCCCGAAACCCACGATCTGGTAAGAAACAAGCAAGGAGTTTTTAAGGAACTTCTCGAAGGAGTGCAGATGCTACGGCAGGCGCGCAAAGATTTAGGTAAACCGCCTTTGGAGATGGGGGTTATTTATTCTACCCTAACGCCGCAAAATCAATATCAAATACCCGAACTGCTTAAAACCGCGGCACAGTTCGCTCCTCGTGAAATGTATATATCTTACCTGACCTTTGTCACCAAAGAAATGGCAGACGCAACCAATATTATGATGAACAAGCAGTTCGGAGTCGAATACGATCTCGACGCATTCAATGCCGACATTTCGGTCTATGACATAGAACACATAGAACGCATGACCGACTGGATGCGTTCTAATAGCGGCAATGCAAACTTCGCCGCTCAATTCAACCCTAAAATTCCTGCGGGCGATGTCCGTCGTTACTACTTTGATACACGCTATGCTATGGGACGCAAAACATGCTATCGCCCATGGTTTGTCGCTGAAATTCTGCCAAACGGACAAATGCACTTCTGTCCTGATTATCCGGGATACCGGTTTGGAGATATCCGAACACAGCAATTTAAAAATATATGGAACGGCAAACAGGCGCGAGCGTTCAGAAAATTTTTGAAAATGAAAAATTTATTTCCAATGTGTACCCGTTGTTGCGGTTTGCTCACATATCAACCTAGAAAAATATTAAATCAATAGAACCCTTAAAAGGCGTAACAATTTTTAACATATTACACACACACATAATAGCGATAAAATTATGTTTGCTATTTTCGTATCTCTTTTATAATATTATTATACGAATCAAAACTTTCGAGTGTGTTGGTGAAAGAAAAAATCATGATCGTCATTATTGAAGACAAAGCGAACGGCCTCAAAGATCTAATACTCAACCTTGGGTATGAGGTTACAGGTGTGTTTCCTACAGCCGCCTGCGCGTCGGATCACATTGCCGAAACTCCTCCTGACCTAATAGTGTTGAATATCGAAAAGACTACAGATGAAAGCGCAAATCAACTTATGAGTCAATACAGCATCCCTGTGATATCTATTTGCGCTGATGACATGAAGCAAGTTGCCGAACCGCATGTATCTATATCCAAACCGGTACAAGACAGACAACTTCAAATCGCCATCGAGTTCGCATTATACAAAAAGAGGATGACACTGGATAAAACAAATCTGCTGGCGGAATTGTCTGAAGTAAAGGGACAACTCAAAAAAATCGATCAGGAATTCGATTCGTTCATTCATATGGCCAGCCATGATCTGCGCTCTCCCTTACAAAGCATCGCCACTTACACCGGTATTTTGCAGGATTATATCGATACAAATAAACCGGACGAGGAAATAACCCAGTTTATGGAGCGCATTTTCAGCAATATCCGTATCATGGGAAAATTGATAGAAGATTTTGTGCATACCTCTCGCCTGTCACGCGCAAAAAACCGATTCGAACAGGTTGACCCAAAAACTATTATTAAAAAAGCTGTTGAGCGTCTCGAACCTGACATTAAAACAAACAAGGCAAAAATAACTTTGCCAAAATCTATCCCACCTGTAATCTGCGACAGAACCAAACTTACGGAGGTATTTTACAACCTTATCGGCAACGCAATAAAATTTTCATCGAAAACGGATACAAAACATCCTGAAATAACTGTTTCTCATCATATAAAAGATAATTTGCATACCTTCTGCGTAACAGATAACGGAATAGGCATCGACTTAAAATATCACGACAAAATTTTCAATCCGTTTATCAGGCTACATTCCAAAGACGAATACCCGGGAAGCGGTTTGGGGCTGTATCTGGTTAAAAGCGTTGTTGATGAGCATAAAGGTTCTGTTTGGTTTGAATCGGTAAAATATGGCGGAACATCTTTTTATTTCACAATTCCTTTTTTGGAACCGCTGGCAGACGGCGTAACCGAATCGCGCCTTTCTTGATTGCAAAATTAATGTGCGTTCCATGCATGTAGGGTTACGTCGAAATATATTGCAGTAATATTTTTATTCCTATACCGATAAGTATAAGCCCGCCTGCGATTTCTATTTTATCGGAATATAGATGCGAAACCCTCCGTCCAATGTAAACACCTGCAAATGTGATCAAAAAAGTAACCATACCTATGACAATAACCGGTCTGAGTATATTTATAGATAAAAAAGACAAAGACATACCCACAACAAGGGCGTCAATACTGGTAGCAACAGCCAATGTAAATAAAACATAATTGCTCAAATAAGCCGATCTGACATTTTCATCTTTCATCTGTCGCGATTCAACAATCATTTTTATGCCTATGAAACAGAGCAGTCCGAAGGCAATCAAATGGCTTGCCGGAGCGATAATACCAGACAAGCCGTATCCGGCAAACCAGCCTATAACAGGCATAAGCGCCTGAAATAGCCCGAAAAAAAAAGCCACTTTTATCGGATGGCGCAAACCGGTAGATGTTTTAGCCGCGGCGCCGCACGTTATGGAAACCGCGAACGCGTCCATTGACAGGCCGAGTGCTATAGAAAAAATGGTTATTATACCCATTGTCTATACCGTTTTCGCTAGTATTTAGTTAATCTCAAAGATATTTTTTATGGCAACCTCGAATATAATAAATGAATTCTGCGAGGATGAAAAACAAAATATCATCATAATATGCCGGATCATCGACAAGTACGACTGTCATTCCGTAAAATGATTATATGCGATTGGCTACCGTATATAATATCTATTAAGGATTGTCAAGACCATCAGCCAACCGGGCTTTTATTTTGAAAAAACCTGATTGAGGATTGATAGTCAACACTTTATCAGTACTGCCTATCAATATAGGAATGTTGTTCAAAGACAATGACGCGCTTATATTATCTCCGATAATAGACTGACCGATTTTTTCCCATAAATTGTCCAGCGAATCGGTATAATATACATCGTAAATCAATCCGTTTTCCGCTTCAAAACAGACATACGCACCAAGGTTACCATCGGAATCAAACAAAATATCGAATTTGCAGTTGTCAAATATTTGAGATGCGTCAAAATAAGCACTTATTCCATTAGGATAACCGTCACAATCTAAGGTAGAGTAATAAGTTGTTTCCTCGTTCACTACGACTTGATTGCTCGCCCATGATACAAAATAATCGTTGCCGTTTGATACTAGCCAAGGATCGCGTTGATCGTTGTTGACATAGGCATTCAATCGATACTCCTGAGAAAACGAACTGCCGGTAGAATGAAAAAATTTGCCGGCAATCCCTGTAATGTTAAAATCAATTCCCTCACTGCACCATGACACCATATACGTTGTGCCGTTAGATACTACAACCGGCGTTGACTGATTAGCGAAAATAAAATCGTTTATTCTCATTGACTGCCCTATAGGCAACCCGCCGCCAGTGAAGATCTGCCCATGAATATCCGATCCGGACTCCCAAACGACAAAATATGTTGTGCCGTCCGAGGCAACAGAAGACAATCCAACGCCTTGAGATATCTCAAACGCATTGCACATAAGCGTACCGTCAAAGGAAATATATCGACCGTAAAGATATGAGTTTTGCGACCATGTAACCAGATAATTCATGCCATCTGATGTTACGCAGGGATTACTGCACGCAACATTAGTGTTGGAGATTAAAAATTCAACATTTGCGCCAACGCCGCGAGAATCGAACATCCTAGCGTATATACCGTTAGTACCGGAATGATCGGACTCCCAAACCGCGCAATACCGTACCCCGTTGGACGCTATAGAAACATTTCGCTGATTATCACCCTTATTAGAGTTTAAGCACAAATTGGATTCGCTAATTTTGCTTGAATGCGATATTAGCCTTCCATACAGATCGTAGCCATTGCCGCCCTGGGAAAAACTTTCCCACACTAAGAAATAATCTATCCCGTTCGACGCAATAAGCGCATCATTTTGCATTCCTGTAGTATAATAATCGAGTCGAAACTCCACGGCAGAGGAATCGATCTTAATTTTATCATCGAGCGGTTCTCCGCAGGAGTTATACATACGCGCAAAAATGTCATTTCCGGAAAACCAAGTAATCAAATAAGTATTCCCATTTGAAGCGCCGGCAGGATTGTACTGATAACTGTCATAATCCAGGTTTAAATAAAATTCCGTACCGATCGTTTTGCCGTTACCGGAAATAAGTTGCCCGCAAACATAATATTTGTCATACGGACTAACATAAAAATAGTGCACATGGCCATCACCTGAATTAGACCAAAAACTCCACCTATCCAGATGATAGCTATAGAATAGAGTATAACTATCACCCCATTCCCAAGTATTATGCAAATAATACAAACCACTAGACCCGTCACCATAATTAAATCCAAAGTTATCCTGCAATATTTCTCCCTGTTCATTCAATACGGTATACATGGAATAACAATCAATCTCGGTTCCCCAGTAAATATAAATTTTTCCTTCAGATCCATCGTCGAGTATCTCGGTAAAGCATAGATCGAAGTAGCCATCGTCATTTAGATCGGCAAAGGCAAATTCGACATTCATATCCTCAAAATTATCTCTAATCGATTGCGGGATATACAGCGCATAGCGATTTTCATTAATCATCTTCAGTGTAAGTCCGCAACCGTACACACCCAGTTCAGAGCCATCCTGAAGGTAACTTTCCCATAAGATGAATGTTTTATTGTTCACAGAGCACACAGCCGGTTTATGTTGCCATTGATCGGACGTCAAATTCAACTTGAATTGCCTGTCAATAACAGCGAGCAAAGACGAGTAATATTTTCCGTATACTTCAAACCCTACACCATCATTATCATAACTTGACCAGACGACAAAAAAATCGTTACCGTCGCTCACTGCCTGCGGGTCAAGATGATTCATTGAAGGTTCCAATGAAATTTGAACTTCAGCACCAAAAACCTGCCCTGTATACCAAATACCTTTACCGAAAACATAATAAGCCGGACAAAGCGTGGTATCGTTATCCGATTCAAAATACAGATAATTTTGCCAGACAACAAAAAAATGATTACGGTTTGCAGTTACCGACGGATTGACCGAGTACACTCCCTCCCCGTCAAATATTTTCAATTCGCCTGTCAACGCATTCCCTGTTTGATCCAGAAGTTTTGCATAAATCCCGTATCCGCAATCATCCTGCCCATAACTTTGCCATACTACACAAGTCCGCTCGCCGCACACAGCCAATGCAGGTTCCTGCTGGTTGTTAGCGGTATAAGTATTGATACGAAACTCCCCGCCCACTGCCTGACCGGTTTTCGATATCAGTTGCCCGCAGACATCAGATCCGCTACCGTCCTGCCCGTAACTTTCCCATACTACCAGATAGTGCAACCCGTTGAAAACGACAGCCGGATTTATCTGCCTGCCATTGGTAAACGTATTGACGGCTATTTCAGCACCGACCGGCGAACCTTCGTTATCTGTCAACCGCGCATAAATACCGTACTCGTCGCCGTCCTGCTCATAACTTGCCCATACCACAAGATAATTTTGGCCATCTGACGCTATTGCCGGATACCGCTGGTTAAGCGCTACGTTAATATTCACCAAAAATTCTGAGCCGACTTTTTGATAGTCATTGTCAAATAATTGAGCATAAATATCATATTGATTTTCGTTTTGCGAATAATGCTCGTATAAAGCAATAAAACCGTTTGAGTTGCCTGCCGCAACCGGTGACCGCTGGTGTCCATAAGTGGTACTGTTAACCAGTATTTCTTCCGATCCTCGGGTTAAAGTGCGTTTCAAATTCTGACCGAAAATGTTGAAACTGCCTAAATCCTTATTAGATGTCCATACTACGGTATAAGAATTACCGTTATGCGCTACAGCCGCGGATAATTCATTTGTCCCTGACGAGTTAGTGACAACAAACGGCTGACCGATAGGAATACCGGTCAATCCGACAAGCTGTGCGTAAATATCCCAATCAGCGCCATTGAATTGATGCCATGTAAGCATAAAGTCTATGCAGCCGGTATCCACAGCCAGAGAAACATATTCGATGTTTTGTACAGGCAGGCGTGCAAAACATATAGGAGCGCCGATAAGATTTCCTTCCGTAGAAACCCATTGTCCGAGTATTTTTATATCATAGCCGGAATCGTAGATACTTCCGGTCCAGCATATCAAATAATGCCAACCGTAAGTAGCCACCTTTGGCGCTATAAATCTCATCACCGGATCGGATAAAACGATCCGATCTGCAATTAAAATGCCTTGATCATCAAGCAACTGTGCACAAATATTTCCGCAGACACCGTCTATATTTTCGTACCACGATACCATATAAGTATTTTGACAAGAGGCGATTGATGGCAAACGACTGTTTGCTCCTTCATAAGCGTTGATTGTTATTTCACCGCCGATTTTATCTCCTTCCAGACTGAAATATTGACCGCAAATACCCGACAGAGATCCATTCTTGCCCCTGCTTTCCCATACCACCAAAAAACTTGACCCGTTAGAAGCGATTGACGCATGCGCTTGATCGTCAGGTTCGGAAGATACTAAAATATCTCCGCTCAAAGGCATACCGTTTTGATCGAACAAACGAGCTACGATATCGTATCCGGTCAAACCGCGGAAACTCTGCCACACCGTCATAAAATTTGTTCCGTCTGTAGCCACAGCCGGAACGCTTTGATTTCCGGAAGTTAACTCGTTGACACGGAACATCGCGCCCTTTGCCGCATCGTCCGCGCCGATTATTTGTCCGTAAATGCCTTGCCCGTCACCGTCCTGTACATCACTTTGCCATACAACGAATATGCTGGTCAAATTTGACGCTACAGCAGGTTTATGTTGTGTGTCCTTGTAATATGTATTGATCATAAATTCCGGAGATGATGCGGCAACTTGATGGACAAAAACAAACAACAGACAAGCGGCTACATGATGTATATATGTCATTGCTCTCTCCTGTTGTGATTATCTCAATCGCAAATACATCAATATGTTACAAAAAGATTGATTCATAGTCAATCTAAAAAACATATCTCTTTAAATATATTAATTATCACTATAAATGACTGCGTGTTTTGAAAAAATTTCCATAAAAAATAAAAAAACGGCATGCGACAATATTATTATGGGGTATATTTTAATTTGTAAAGCCTGCAAGATTCGTAAGTGGTATCTGTAAATGATCCGGCGCCGTTTTCACCGGTAACGGTAGCCAGCGGCATCCACGATGACATATCATCCGACCTGAAAAGAGAATACTGCTTCCCATCCGTAGCATTCCATGAAATAACCACGGCACTGCCGGATGTTTTGGCAATCCTAATATTCACAAATTCCTTTACAACAACCTGAAAAGCCTGTGTAGCACTCTGAGCGTTATCGTCATCGCGAATAAAAACCTGACCGGCATACACACCGGACTGTTCGTATATATGCGATAAATCAAAAACACCTCCTTCTACCGGTACTATCTGCACATCCGATCCGTCACCCCAAAGGATATGGGCTGTATGCGTATCAAGGACGCCCGGATCGCTGTAATTACCGCTTAGAGTTACCGATTGACCGGAATTGATTTCAAGAGGAACTGCCGATGCGGCAATAAGCAGTGGAGCTACATTGGTAACGATTACTCTAATCACATCGATTGAACTATTGCCGTCAGTATCGGTTACCCTTACACCTACCTCCATTCCTTCATAAGTGGTATTATCCGGCCATATCCATTGAGGTGCAACGCCTTCGTTGTCATCGTAAACAGAATCTCCGTCGAGATCCCATTGAAACTGCAACGATTCAAGAGAATCTTCGGTATCTGTGGTCAAACCGGCGTTAAGCTGGTATTGTTGCCCCTCGGGCACAACCGTGTCGTCCCCTGCATGGGCAATCGGCGGATTTCCGACCGGAACTGACCCCATGGGAATATTGGTTTTGATAAGCCCGAATTTGTTAACATAAAACTCACGAGTCTCAAAACCGACCACAGGCAAATTGTTTTTCGATACCACTGCGGTTTGCCCGTAATATGTCGCTTCGGAAGCAACAGGAGTATTGAAGATACGGGCATAAAACAAACCGCTCGGCGGCGGGTTAGGCCCCATGGAAAAAAAATCGAAGAAAAAATACCCCTGTACTCCGGCAGGTGCTTTATAACCGATTGCTATTTGACGGTATACGCTATCATCTCCGGTAACCGACCCGTCAGAGGCAGGCGGGTTAGCTATGCCGTCGGCTCCGGCTAGAATAAGCTGAACTACCGCACCTTGCACATACGGCGGGTTATCGGGATTAGTGCCGGGTAACGGCAACCCGTTTTCGTCGGTGATTTCTACTTTGGCGCTGAAATACATGGTTTCAAATTGAGCTACGCACGGCACACACCAAAGAAGTATACCTGCTACAACGGACATGTATAATGCCATCTGATTATTTTTTCTCAAAACACTCTTTTTTAAGGACAATTACTGCACCCCTTTTCGCTTCGCTCTACGAAACTCGGATTCATGATTCGGTTCTGCTTTTCAAGAAACGATATATAACCCTTAATGCCATCTTCCAAAAAATAAATATTCGCGTTTTTCAATTTAGAAACCGCCTGCCTTAATTGTTCGTAACTTGACCCGTCAAGATCAAACAACAATATCGGCAATACATAATCCTGATCATGACGTTCTATCAATTGAGCGATTTTAGAAATAAACGCCTGCCCGCCTAGAGTTTCGTATGGTATATGAACCGCGTTCGGCATCAATATATCCGATTCTACACTGACAGAGCGCTGTGTATTTATAACTATCCAATCATCATAATTTTTATCGTCAAAATAAGTATGCGGGGCAAGAATATTTATCGCTTGCAAAGCAAAAAAGTCGCCTTCTATCCATCCGCCGCACTTTTTCCAGTATGACAGTCCGCCGTCGAGAATAACTGCATCGACACCCCTGTTATTTATTTCCACACATTCTTTTTCCATTAAACCTATTGAATGCCCATCGTTTATCAAAACAACACGTTTGCCACGCAAAAAAGGTTTTGACTTAACCGCAAACAGTGGAATATGCAGTGATCCGGGTATATTATAGCGTTCGTACTCTTCAGCGGAACGCACGTCAACCAATGTAAATCCGAAATCCGGCTGATTGCCGTTTAATATTTTTTTAGGAGAAATAAAAAGATCGCGGTTTTTAGCGCGTAGCTTTCTGGTAATCATTTCTAAAGGAAACTGCAGATTAAGCTTCTTAGGTTTACCTCGCTCGACAACGTCAACCGTTACTAGAAATTTCATCTTACCTGCTGTCGAGTCAAGTTCTATCTCGTATGCATAGCTACCGGATTTTTCAGGCAAATATCGTATCTCAAAATCTGTCTTTTTGCCCGGAGGTATTTGTGAAGGATAATATGTTATATGTATGCAATCACAAGATGCGGATATTCCATGGATATACATCGTCTCAGAGCTTAAATTAGCTATTGGAAAAGTATACCGAATATCAGCCGACAATGGCACGATCTCAAAATCTACCGTTGCGGCATAATCTTTTTGCGTATCGCCGGCATTCAGCGAAACGTCGGTCAGGCATATATACATTGCAAAAAACAGAATTATATATTTCATAGCATACAGTTTCAGTATATTTTATGACGTTTTCGATTAAACAATAAAAGTATACCATATAAATAGACATTATTACAAATTATATGCATTAAGACAGGGAGTATTCTTTACGTAAGATTGACAACTCTTAGCAAGAGCGTCTTTTTTTGAACCATACGGCCAGCGCACCGCCGCACAACAGCAATACAGTAGCAGGTTCAGGGATAATGAAAGAATCGCCAAAAGAAAATTGATAAAACCCTAGCCCCCATTCAGGTGAGGAAGCGGGGGAAGAAAATATATCCTGCATTGTAAACGGATGAGAATCGATCCAGAAAACTTCGCCTTCATAATTCACTGGATCGGATGTGTTGAAAATCCGCAAATATATACTGCCCGAACAGTAATTTGTACAATCGATATTTTGAATAGCAACGCTCACATACCCATCGCCGAATCCGACAGGATAACCCGCTCCAACCTGCGAAACGCCTACCTGAACGCCGTTGGCATCACACAAAATGATATCATCGCCCGTAGGCGCATATTGATCGTCAAATGGATTGATAATACCATCCAAACCTGTCCATATAACCTGAACCAGTCCCGCGTCGAGAGTGGTTCCGTCCAATTTGTCGCCAAACTGGTCTACAAGCGGTTGAGTATTGTATAAATAGATATCACAGGGGATTCCGTAAGCCACAGAGCGATAACAGCCCAAAAGAGATATCAAGGCTAAAACCAGCCAAATCGTTCTTCGCATAGTATCGTCCTCCATTATAATAATACAACATAATCATAAAAGTTACAACTTTTTTTGCTATTTTTATTGCCTAAAATATTTGTCAGGGTGATACGGTTTATGTATGTTCCAGTTTATATCAGCGCCGGGCAACATTTTAATCAGAAACGATTCACCCGGTTTAAGTTTTCTGGTACACGGAGTTTGATCGTGATAACGCCATTCATTGATAAAAGTTAAGACTTTGCAATGAAATACCGCAAGGTCGTACGCCTGTGTCTGCGGATTGAAGAAAAATATCTGGTCTGCCATGTGAGACGCCATACCGCTTCGGAAGCCGGCTTCAAGCAATCCGCTATTGTCTAACGATGTTTCTACTGTGTAAGGCCATGTGCATAATGTATAAACCGCGGCAGGAATCGGAATCTGAATTTCATCATCGTTTTCAATAATACCCGCCATAGGCATTGTACACGGTAGCGGATTAACCAGCGGCAACAACAGCAATACCCCTGCTCCGTCTGCTAGTGTGTCGTTGTCTTGCAAAACGCTGGCCGCTCCCATATCTTTCCATCGATTGGCATACAAACCGGTTTCTTGTTGCATATATTTTTCCACGTAAGCCGCTTTCGGCAATCCGTCGAAATCCCAGTAATTTATTTTTGTCGCCGATGTTTGGTTTAACCCGCCGGGTAGAAAGCGGCAATCAAGTATATCGATCAACGAATCGCCATTGCCGGCTTTAGCGGCAAAATTTCTTCCTTCCCATAATTTCACATTACAAATATATCCTATCGAGGGCGCCCCCCACCATACAGTATCCAGCGGGTTTGCATCAATCGGATCATTTTGTACTACCCTGTAATACCGTATTGTGGCAGAATAAGGATGCGCGCGGTCTGGTATGCCCTGCTGGCTTACCGAACCGGAATCAAAGAATGACTCCTCCTCAGATCCGGCCACCAGACTTCCGGCAAAAATCCAGTTTGACAATAAATTTATCCGCGAATCGTTAAGACTAGCGTCGTTGTCTGAGTAATAAAGATCATAGGTTTTACCCGGTACGCACGTGAAAGTTATCCGTACCTGATCATTAAAGTCTATTCCAATGAGATTATCATTATGCTTTTCGACATATACCTCGATAATATCAATCGGTTTAAGCCCTACTGACACGCTAAACAACAGTCTTGTTTCGTAGCCGCCGTCGTCATCGGCAATTCGTCCGTAAACATCGTAGTCGCCGGTTTGAGTATATTTATGTGATATGATCGAACCTTGTATATCGCGCGACGGACGGGTTAATGCGTAATCGTCGCTATTGCCGTCCCCCCATATAACTGTAAAAATATGGACATCATCAAGGCCGTCATCCTCAAAAGTCAGGTCATTCAGGTATACATCTTCGTATTCGACTGAAGTAAGGTTGTCAAACGGTAGCGACGATGTAAACGCGGGAGGATCGTTGAATATCTCTACCGCCGCATAAACCGTAGCGCTGACGGAATTATCTATATCGGTTACTGTAAGACGCACAAATCCGGTGAAATCGTCGTTCCAAGTATGCTGTGCCGTTGTACCGGCGCTACTGGGTATAACCAAATCATATATGCCGTCATTTTCAAAATCCCATTGATATACGATAGAATCTCCAGACGACGAACCCGAGGCATTAAACATTATTGCGTTACCTTCCGTACCGCTGTAATAATCATCCAGATAAGCGATTACGGTCACACCTTCTTCAGTGACGGATATGACGCAACTTTTCGAATCCTCATAAACTCCATCGGACACCGTAAAACGAATAGGGTACTCACCCGTCTGGCCTTCTTCAGTAGGCCAGATGAACGTGCCTGTATTGTCATTGTTATCTGTAAATGACGCTTTGCGAGGTAACTGCGATGATGTCAAAGTCAGCGCGTCACCATCAGGGTCAGTGGCAGATACCGTAAACGATACCGATTCCGTCTGGCGCACGATACGATCATAGACCGGATCAAGTTGCGGAGGATGGTTTTCGTCAATGATAATAATAATAATGTCGTATGAACCGGTTGTATTGACATCGAAAAGGTTGAAATAGTAATCCCATTCGCGCGCCTGAGTCTGGTCATCGCGTTTTTTGGAAAACCACGCATTCCGGTCTTTGATGATTTTACCGTCAGACCGTCGTACCTGACTGACAGTGTAAGCCCCCTGCTCCTGATCGGTAAGTTTTAGATACACAAATCCCGAAGGTAGCGGCTCATCAATTATAAGTTTATATCGGATCTCCGATCCGTTTACCTGTCTGTCGGTCAGATGCGAGGCAGGTGATACATCGCTGACATCAAAATCCATCCCCTCGGACTCGTAAACACGGTATACTTCATCGTTGTCAAAGGCAAGAAAATCGCGAACCGTATCACGTCCCGGCAGATCTACCAAAACATCTCTAACAAGATCATGAGCGTGTATCTCACTGATAAGGGACGTCATCTGTCCGCCAAGTTCGTCAGCGTGGGAAAACTGCGCTGTAAAATTTTCAAACCATCCGGAAAGCGAACATGTCATAACCCATCTAGCCACTTCAGAAGTACCCGGCGCGATATCGCCGAAATCAGCCAGCAGACTTTTTGTTGCGTTGACATCATTGACAAGACAACCTTCTATTTTGAAATCAACCAGCAACCCTTGTTCATTTTCAAAAATTTTCGGTTGAGCCGAGTCGATTTTCAAGTTTCTGGCGTATCCGTACCCGTTATTTTTCACCCTGACGCCAAGGGTAAACGGCACGGACGGTTCTATCTCCGACGTGAATGCGTCATCTCCAAGCACATTTCTAGTGAGAAAATAATCCAGAGATAAATCAGGCATCGGTTTGACAATAATATAATCTGGATTGACTGAAATCGCATTATCTTCCCCGCTCATTGTATAACTCAAAGTTGCGCCTACATAATAAATGGAACCCGCAGGATCGTCTTTAGCCGCGCCGACAGCAGGAATTATCAACCAAAAAATATCAACTGTAGTAGACGGTTCAACCGTTCCGGAACCTGTAATATTTGAAATATTCTGCATATGGTCGACTCGTATGAAAAAAGACGCCGACGTATCATCGGGATTACTTGAAGCCAATACCGGATTTCCCTCATTATCGGTGAAATACACTTCGATGGAAATGTTTTCCATTGTAATGGTGGACAAAGAGTTATTGATACGCATGCGTGCCTCGAAAGCCTGTCTTTCCAAGGTAAGTTCCTGAGAAATCTCAATTTTGACGCTCGCGCATACATCGCCTTCGGCATTGAATACCTCCACCGGAACCACGTCAACTGCCCACCCGGAGTTACCGTGCATTAAGCTCAACAGCAGGATTCCGGACAAAAACACATATACGGCCAATGTTATTTTTCCGACTGACTTATTCATTGTAGTCCTCCTGCGATAAAATCTGTATAAGAACATGTTTTGTATTGATCAAAGGTATTTTGTATCTTTCCAGCAAAGACTTATAAACCTCGCTGTCTAAATAGCCGGAATTGTACAGCGAATTTTTCAATGTTGTCTTGGCGACACCTAACCGGGCGGTATCCGGCAATGATAGACCTTTAGTTTTCAAAACGTTACGCCATACCGGCGCTCTTGCGTTAACAGGATTGTTTCGAGCTAACAAATAACGGTTATGAGAATACCCGCATGGATCGGTATACCTGCCGGTCGAAGGATCGTAATATCCCTGGGGGCTATAATATAATCCGCTTTCAGCGTCATAATAACAGCCAAAGAGAATATTATTTTCGACGGTAAAGGTATCATTTTCCACCTCGTAAGTTTCTACCATCGCTTTTCCGAACGCGCCATACTTGGCAGTCCATATAACGCGCCCGTTCAAGTTAGTTATAACTTGCGCAGACCCTTGATGATCCGTATGATACCATAAGTACCGCGAACCTACTTTCTGGTAGAGCGGTTCCCGCATAAACATACCGTACGGAGCGTATCCATAGGTCTTGATTTCCGATCCGGTAGCATCGTATTCCCCTATCAATCCTTCGTCGCTGTAGAAGAAATAGGTGCGGATTCCCCCGGCTTCTTTCCATAACCGCCTGCCAAATGGATCGTAATAGTACAGGGCAATAACTCCGCCGATATTGTCTTCTATACGAACCAACCGATTTTGTATATCATATATATAATAGCGTACATCGGAGCCATTCGTTACGGTAACAATATTACCGTTATTATCGTATTCATAGGTTACCGATCCGAACGAGATCAATTCGTTATTATCGTTATACGACCAGTTTCCAAATATATCTGCCGATGTCAACCGATTACCGGCAGGATCATACGTGTAATTTTGAGCGCCGAATACGGGATTAATTTCGTCAGTCAATCGAGCAAGGTCATCGTAATGATACACATGCGTTCCATATTCGGTTTGAACCGCATCTATCAATTTGCCTGAACCGTAGGTATAAGTGCGCTCCATGATGGAATTTTCGCCTGTATCTTTCACTACGATCGATTCCGGCATCAAAAGCGCATTGTAGGTATACTCTCTTGTAGAACCGCCGGGGAATGTCATTTTTGCCGGTTTTGTCCAGTAATATGAATTGTAATTGATCTGTCCTTTTCCGGGTATGTCTATGGCGATCAGCTGGTTATTCGAATCATACACGTAAGATAACTTAACCCCGTCAGGCCCTGTGAACGATTTCTTCAGTCCGTTTTTATAATATTCGTATGAAAAGGATAGCGAAAAGGAGCCGTAGTCGACGGTTTCCGATATTTTACGCTGGTAATTGTCATAGGCAAACAACGCGCTAGTCGAGCCGTCATCATAAGATGTCAGTTGCCCCATATTGTTATGTGTAAACAATACTGTTTTGACCGGAGTCAAATAATCGGAAGCCTCATGGTAATCTACCTTATCCAAGCGGTTTAGAGCGTCATAGTAATATGTTGTCTTTCTATTTTCAGCGTCTATCACTGAAACAAGGTTACCGGAATTGTCATATTCATAAAAATACTCTTGCCCCATGGGCATTTTCCTGCTGACAAGCCGGTTATTCAAATCGTATTCGCAGGTAACTGCCGCATTGTTCTCATCGGTAACAGACAAAAGATTATTCCGGTCGTCAAAGGTGTATGAGACTTTATTGCCAAGAGTATCGGTGACGGATGTCAACCGATTGAGTTCATCATAGGCAAAATATGTTGCGTTATTGCTTTCGTCAGTACTTCTAACAAGATTGCCGGCAAGGTCGTACAAATAGTTGTACACATATTGCGTATCGTCATCGACTATCTCTGTCATTTTTGTTTTGAGCTGGTTTCTATCGTACTCAAAACGCGCGATACTGCCGGTCGGATAAATAATATCTTTAGGCTTGGAAGATATGGCAACATCCTGACTATCTTCGGCATATGCATAGGTGGTAGCATATCCATGGGAATCTATATATGATGCCAAACGGCCTTCCGTATCGTAGATAAACCGGGTTTCACGTCCAAGTTCATCGATCAATTTAGTAACATTTCGCTTATCGTTATAAGCTATAGAAATCGACGAACCGTCCGGACCGGTAACGGAAGTTACATTGCCTTTGGAATCATACCCAAAGAAGAACTGCGAATTAGCCGCGTTGATCAACGATTGAAGCCGGCCGTTATCGGTATACGCATACACCACGGAAGTTACGGAACCCGGAACTGTTTCTGATAAAAGATTATCTTCGTTATCGTATTCCCAAGCCCAAAACTCACCGCGGGTTCCCTTGAGCGACAATACATTTCCCTGATCGTCGGAATCGAGATATTCCAGATAATGCCCCATAGGATCCGTAAGACGGGTTGTAGATCCGGATGAGTCTCTTGTATGGGTTATTACAGTGGAATCTGTCGCGATATCTGGCTCACCGATCGCGCAAATAAGTTGTCCGTATGAATTATAAGTGAAGGTAAATACCCTTTCAGTCGCAGTTTCGGACGCTTCGACCAGACGAACAAGGTTTCCCATAGAATCATAAGTATACTCGGTTACAACGCCTCGTTGATCGATCTTTTTGACAGGGCGGTTAAAGGTATATTCGTATTCATACGACAATACCGCGCCATTTGGGAATTCCACTTTGATTAAGTTATCCCATTCGTCATAGTAAGTGCGCGTTTCGTTGCCTTTTTCATCCTTAATCACATAATTTCTACCGTTTTTCGTAATTTTTGTGATGAGTTTTCCGTTGATAAGATGCCTTGATAAATCGCCGTAACGATCGTAGTAATTTTCTTCCACAATCCCTGACGGATATGTAATCCGAGCGTAAAATTCACGTTTGACGGAATCTACATCGTATTCAAACCTGTAAATTCTTCCGTCATTATCTGTAATTTCCGTTACATTTCCGTATAAATCATAAGATATGAGAGTCTTATTGCCGACCGGATCGATTTTTCTCGTAATACGGTCATTGGTGTATGTATATTGCGTGATATTACCAATAGCATCGGTCACGGAAGTCAAATTACCGCCTGTATAACCGTATGATACAGCCCTGCCGTTCAAATCGTATACCTGAGTTAACTGATCGCCGGTGTAGACAAACCACAATACCTGCCGGTCGTTCACATCGGTTACACCGATAAGTTTCCCTTCAGCGCCCGGCTGGTAAATACATTTCCCGATGACTCCTGTGCGCGAACCGTAATTTAGCATACGCCCGTTATTATCGTACTCACAGAAAAAACCATATTTATCATTCCAGCGATAACCGTTTGTATCCAATTTCTTTAGTACCGATGTGCCATGAGTATACAAATCGTCAGCCGATCGTTTGAACACCGCGCCGGCTTTTTCGATGGTTTCGATTCGCGTCTGAGATAAATTAAGATTGAAATTAAGATTGTTTCGCAGATGTTGCCAATGCCATTTCCCGTCATAATACAACCTGCGTAAATATATTTTATTGCCCGGAACCGCAACATCCATATCAATTATATCGTCATTGTACTGACGCATGATTGGATCGACACTGCTACCGACGTCGTTGACCGACTTGTGTCCATCCTGAGGCCGGCAATCGCCATTGATACATCCGGTGATATTTGCGGTATCGCCTCTGAAATAGACTCCTTCGCCGACTACTTCGTAATACCTGCCTTCAGGCTCGTAATAAGCATAATTACCGTAGTACGGATTACTCCATCTGCCGCCATGCATTTGAGTTTTGTGAGGGTCATGAGTTTCGCTCATATAGTCCATCATCCCCACAGCCGGATATACAGGATCGAGGTAATGAGCACGAGGGATAGAACCGAGATGCGCAATACCGCCGGCTATCATTCTGCCGTCTAAAGTGAAACCGACCCTTTGGTTAAAATTGCAGTTTTCTTCTCTTCCAATCAGTACATAACCGTCGATATACTCGCGTTCGGTTCGCGACGGATCCGGCAGACATGCTTTATCTACAGTACGTTTTGACGGTTCCGGTTTCTTGTAAGTATTATTGCTAGGCCCGCCCACACCATGGCCTCCCGAACCTTGTTGCGATACATCCGGCCATATCAACCCACCGCCGCAACCATTGCAATTTCCGTTATCCGTAACAGATACATGATACACCTGTTTGCTGTATTCCTGTCCGTTATCGCAAACATAACGCATAGTCAACAGAAATTCGTTCATTTCACGTATACAATCATCACAATTGGTCGATTTACGCGAATCGTTGTCCAGTTCACCGGAACCACTGCCGTTGTCAGGTTCGCCGTCATTATCGTCATCTCCGTATCCATCATCGTCAGGCCACCCGCCGCCACCACCTCCACCGCCAAGAGGACAAAGTCTGGTAACCCTGTAAGGAACTGTAAAACGGTCCATTGCGCCGATGCTGTTCGGCAAATCTTCAAGCATCTCATATTTATAGCAAGGGTTGTTGGACGGTACGTAATATTTAATATCGTCAGCCCTGATCAGCCCATAGTTTACCAGATCGAATTCCGTGTTGAATACATCGCCGGCACGCATTACTGGCAATGTTATAGACGCAGGTTCAACCACGATTACCGGAGCGGGCACAAAGGTTTTGTAGGTTGCGGACAATATAATTTCGTATTTATCTTCAATAGTAGTCGGCACAACTTGCCACTCAACGGTTATAACATTATACTCAAGCTGTATTGTTTGATGAACCGAGACTCCGGGTTTTATCCAGAACCGTCCATTGGCCGCTATGTGGTCAGTAGCGGTAACACGATACCGATAGCTTCCGGGCGGCAACTCTTCTGCTGGATCGGAAGGATTAAGTTTTCCGAACGACAATTCACCGGCGGAATCGGTGTAACGGGTATATTGAATATCCGGAAACTGATCGTTCTGAATATATACACGCGCCTGAGCTACTCCTTCGATCAGATTATTGCCGGTATCGTATGTGCCGGTATAAATATCCACAACTTTGAATTCGATCATACCCATACCATGTTCGGTTATGGCGACATGAAGGTTGATATGAACTGTCGGATAATTAGAGCTCGTAACACGCAGATAATAGGTTTGATTACCTATCAGGCCGGTATTGTTCGGCGGATTGAAGGTAATCATCAATTCCGGTTCGCCGCCGACATCAATAAAACCGCCTTGTTTGAAATTGGTCACATAGTATATCCAGTTGGGGGCAGGGGTCCCGCTATGATCGGAAACAAGTGCAAAATGCACGTTGTTCATGGAAGATAACCCTTTATTTTTCAAAGTCAATTTTTCCGTGACACTGCCGCCTAACGCCACACCAGTATCTATATAATTAGGAGTGTATGACAAAACAGGTTTTGCATCGGAAAAACGTATGTTTACCGGCAACATAGCCCATCCGTCGGCACCAGCTTCATCGCTTGTGATTTTGAGATTGATAGCCACCATCTCGGCGGCTTCATTATTACCCCATACCGTAAAGTTGAGTGTCCCTTTACTCTTCGAACCCACGTCAACAGGGTCGGACAACTCAACCGTTACGCCCTGCGCAAACAGGGCTCCGGGTTGGTCGGCCTGATTGTATTCAAGGCGCAAATTTGTTACCGATGTGCCGTTACCGGTAGATACCACAACAGACTGGGTATACTCATAGTTCCTCACAACATTCAAATTGAAACCGGAATATTGCGGACTGACTTTCCGAATGACAAACTCACCCTGTTGCGGACGATACATCAAATCCGGATGAATTACACTGACCTTATAAACACCTGATTCGAGCGGATTGGGTTTAAAACTATATTCAAATTGTCCGTTTTGTCCTGTGTATACTGTAAACGATCTTTCATAACCTTCTACTGAGATAATCAGTTTTAACGGAACACCGGGCATAAACAATCCGGTTTCACGATTGACCGCCTTCCCGGTTATAACATAAACATCTGAGGTTCCCCCTGAATCTTTTTCAATAGATACAATATCTCCGTAATATATTGTTTCCACAAGCATAACGTTGCGCGTTGTCTTCATCCCGTTGATAGACACATGCTGAGGTTGATTTACCTTATAGTGAATTTTATCTATAACCAATTCCAATATGGTATTATCCGGCGCAGATGAAGGTATATAGATATCGAACGGTTCGGAAATAAAAATTGCAGACGAAGGGATACGGGCAACGGTATCGCCGTTGGAAAGCGTGGCGAGCATCGCGCCGATAGTCTGCTTGAATGTAGCCGACGACAAAATATTCCCGTCCTTATCTCTCAGGAATAACCGTATTTGATCTGACGGTTTGGATCCATGCTGTTTTGCGGTGATGATTTCTATTTCTTCATCGCAGGTATTTTTCAACGAGAACTGAACCGTACCTGACCCGCCGCGTAAAAACTCCTGATTCTGAATTGTCAATACCAGCATACTGTCTTTTACATTAATATCATAGTGGCGAACTACCTCAATACTTTCGCCGACATTAGGAGTACTTATCAATTTCTGTGTAATTGAAGTTACATTAGGTAGATCAGCAAACCCGCCGACTACGACAGGAATAACAGACTGAGCGCCGGCAGGAACGGAAAAAGTCTGCGATATGTGTTCATGCCCTTCAAGCTGAATAGAAAGGTGAGCGGAAACTAGATCTGTCTGTCCTAAGTTTTCTACTAAAAAGTTCATCCGGTTCATTATTCCGCGATACACTGAAGAATCCGGTGAAAGAGTAACCCTTGCATTAGGCAAAACGATACTTCTACCTACGCTTGAATCGCCGTTGTCATCTACAGCCCTCACAGTATAGCGCCGTTCGTCCCCTGCATAACCTGCGTCTAAATACGATAACCCATACACAGGCACAGGGTTAAGTTTTATCGGCAAACTGTCCTTTCCAAGAAAAATATCATAATAATCGATACTTCCGCCGTGATGCGGATGTGTCCAAGACAATACAGGAACCAGATTGTCAACCTGTACTGCCTTTATGCTGGAAAGAGGTAGCAACTCCATGTTTGTATAATTGGTTGCCGAAGCGGATTCATTTCCCGCCGCGTCAACCGCTGTCACGGCATACCAGCGATGTTGCGCTGACGGCAACGGGTCTATAACCATAGTCTGTGCAATATTGGACGCAAGCAGGTTTGATGCGGAAACCAGCCCCTGTTGTGAAACAGCGCGATAAATGGAATAGGTTACCGTTTCGGTAAATACAGGTTCATCCCATTCAAGGCGCAAACCTGCACCTATCAAAGTAAGCGTCAAATTCTGGGGCGGATTCGGCGGTGTCGAATCGGAATTGACCTGTACCGGATCGGATGGCAGACTGACGGATTCCTGATTGTTCGCCTGACGAATACTTGAGATCGTATAGGTATAATACCCTTCCTCCGAAGTCTGATCTATGTATTCGGTTACCTGCCCGACTCTGATATAATCCGCTGGCCCGCTTTCACCGGGCGACCGGACAATCTCGTACCCGACAGCGTTATCTACAGCGTACCACCACAAGAGCACATGACAATCGGAAGCGGCAGTTACAGTCAGCCCAACCGGCCTTGCGGGTTTTGGTAAATCGCCCTGATATACCTGAAAAGATTTTTTAGAACCGATCACCTGACTAACATTATCAAGATCATCGCCGGCTTGATAAACGAATTCCATCAACTCATCAATACTATATCCGGCATCTTCATGTAAAACAAACGAACCCTGCCACCGCTGAGCTTCTCCGGGTTGTGCGCCTATTTGCAGTAATCCGGTTATAGGTATAAGCGTACTCGGACTAGTAACCGATAAAGTATACCAAAGCGCCGGCATGGTATCAGGTTTGACAGCTTCATCCAAACCGATAATCACCACACAAGAAACAGGATCGTTTTTATCGTTCTTAATCGGTTCGGCAGGCAGGATGCTAAGATATACGACCGATGGCCCGCGGCTGTCAATAGCACATGTCCCGCCCGATGTGATTGTTGTACCTCTGTTATTTGCCATATCTCTGCCGGAAAAGACAGCCTGCGCCGTACCCGAAGGGGTTTGCGCGGTTATTAGAAATGATCCGGTGTATGTGTAAGAATCTACCTGCGTCAGATCTACGGTAACCGGTACACCGCCGGCAGGAGTTATACTTAAAAACGGCACTGCGCGTAGCGGTTCGCTAACCGTCAGTAAAATTGACACATTATCGGTAGCCATCCTGCCGGTATACGGATCATACTTACCGTAAGGAGTATATGTAACTACAGCAGTAGGCTTGGTTCTGTCCGATATCCCTTGTACCTGAGCGGACAGAGTGCTTATGTTGCCTGCCAGATCGACAGTTTCTATTCTGTAGTACCACGCGCCGTCGGCTTCAGGCAGATCGGTATAATTATTGGCCAACCGCAATACGGAATTCACTTTTATAGCCTGTGATATATCGGTAAAAGGAAACGCCGCACGGTAAACATTGTATCCGCCGGTATCGATAGCTATTGAGCTCTGCCATGCAAGATAGACTTTGCCGTCTTCTTTTGAGGTAGCGGAAATATTCGTCGGCGGCTCCGGCAAAGTAGTATCTCGGGTAACCGTAATTTCATTTGAAGGTATCAAGTTTGTTCCTTTTCTGTTTCTAGCGAGCGCATGAATGCGGTTTTCGCCTTCCTCAACAGGCACGGATATTGAATAGACACCCGCACTGCTTACCCCAACCGGTCCTGCAAGAATAGCGGATTCATCGTCGAGAATTATTACTTCTGACGAGATGTCCGATGTTCCTGAAACAGTAATACTGTAGCTGTTGGTTACGTACCCAGCAACCGGTTGAACGATTACCGGCGGGTTAGGAACCGTAAGATCGACTGTAACAGGATAGCTTATCTGAGTTACATTGCCCAGTGTATCGAAAGCTCGGATTGCCAGCGTGTACGCACCGTCATTCACAGTAGCGATGTTCCAAAAACACGAGTAACTGGTCGATCCGTTGCTGTCTATATGAAACAGCGCAATATCGGAGCCGTCGTCAACTGTAAATTCAACTCTGCTGACATTTACCGGATCCGTAGCGGTAAGAGTGAACGAACCCGGACGTGTCAATACAGCGCCGGAAGTCAACGGAGTTCCCATCCATTTAACATTGGACAGCTCCGGTCCCTGCAAATCCGGTTCAGGCTCGTCGTATACGGTAACGACTGATGTTTTCATTCCATCCGACAGATTCACCGCTGTAACGGCAAAATAGTATCTTACTTCATTTGTCAAGCCGCTTACTTTTGTAGATGTAGCCGTTGTTTGTTTGTAATAACTCATACCCTCAACAGACGTAAAATCGGTTGTACTGTAGTATACCCTGTAATATTTAACCAGATTTGAGGGTTGCGAAGCAGACCAAGACAGATTGATGTACCCGTTCGCAGGAGAAGTTTCGATATTCAGCGGATTATTAAGAAGCGTCACGCCTGTTTTCTGAACACCGGAGCTTTCGTTATTATCACCATCGTAAGAACGTATAACAAAAGAATAACTGGTAGCTGGGCTCAATCCCGTTCGCTGAAAAATAGTTTCTGCAGGACCAAGCAGATAAGTAGCGCCGTCAAAATTAACCTTGTATCCTTCAAGATCGCCGTACGGGTCAGCCGCAGGAGTCCATGTATATGTCAAATCATTATCGCCGCAGACAACAGCAATGGCGGTAACATTGGGCGGAGCAACCGTATCCAGCGGAATAGCGGAAACAGGCGTAACAGAAGTCAACGCATTCCCTTTGGTATCTTCCGCTACAACGGCAAAATAGTAAAGTTTCGATTTCAGGAGATTTGTTACGGTATATGAAAACGTACCTGCAGGCACAATATTTATCGGAGACATGGAACCGACCTGTGTAAACAATTGATCCGAAGCATATATAAGATATTGCAAGACATCCCCTTGTACTGCTTCGTTATATCCGCTCCAATTCAATTTGACTACTGTTCCAATATCGTTTCCGTTGGCGGTAAGCTGTGTTACAGGTAGCGGCGCGGTTTCGTCGTACTGGATGATAACAGTAAGGTTTCCGCTTTGGTTGCCTGCCCTGTCGCGTGAAAAAATTACATAAACGTTTTCCCCTTCTTGAAGCCAGACTTCTTTATCCCATGTAGTCGAAGAAGTAAAGCCGATGACTTCCGCTCCGTTAATCCATATAGAACTGTAGCTTTCTTTGTATCCCTTTATAGTTTGTTTGACAAACGGCGACGGGCTCACTATAGGTTCACGCAACGTCGGTACAGCCGGCGGTGTGAGATCATAAGTAAATGTTATGCTGGCGGAAACAGAGTTCTGCACCAGATCATACGCCGTTACAGAAGCGGTATATGTATTTTGCGCGAAAGCGGATGAAGGCATAAACACTACCGTGTTAGTATTTTCGATAAACCATGTTCCGGCAATAGTATTGTTCTGAGAATTTTTGATTGATGCCGAAGCAATTGTAGTTGTCGGATCAAGCGATGTCGTGGCGTCGGTAAATACAAACGCCACACGAAGCGGACACTGTTGCACATAAGCGTTGCTAGGCGGTTCTGTGGACACCAAAACGGGAGCCACCGAATCATACACTACCGTAACCGGCACATTAGAGCTCATGTTGCCGGCGCGGTCACGGGAAATAAGATTTAAAACATTACTGCCCTGCGTAAGCGCCTTGGAGTACGACCAAGTAGTAGCCGGAGTATAGTCAACTATCTGCACCCCGTTTAACAAAACGGCGGTATTAGCTTCTTTGAATGTACCGACCAACGGACATGGCGACACCTTTGTCGGCGATACAACCGGCGAAACTACAGGAGGTAGCGGGGGCGTTCTGTCTACTGTAAATGAAACGGTTGCTACAGCCGTATTACCCAGAGGAGTATCCGTAGGATAAATGGTAATGGTATACACACCTTCATCCAATCCGGCAGAAGGAGTAAAAATAAAATGATTGTAATATGTCGACCACACGCCTGCTACAGGCTGTCCTGCGCCGTCTTCCACCGTAGCCCCTGCCAATGTCGCGTCATTATCGAGTTCGGTAACTGCTTCGATCAAGGTTATATCTATTTTATCGACAATAGACTTGATCGCGCTGTTATGCGCCGGAATCGAAGTATATATGTATGGAGGCTCGGTATCTCTTACCACACCTAACGTAACGGTCGGACTTACCATACCGAATGTATTTTTGCAATATACGGTAATGTTATTGGAGCCTTCCTGCAAGACTACGGTAGACACCGACCATGCGGTTGAAGCAAAATCACCAGTATAAACAATTCCATTAATCACTACCGATGTGTTTGCGTCTTTAGTTCCGGACAAAGATATAAAGGTATCGCTAGTCGGCGATTCAACAGACGATGTGATAACAGGCGCTGTAGGAGGAACATACAGCTCTATCCAGTTAAGATAATCCACCTGCCCTTTGGAAGCATTATCGAATTTGTCGTAAATGCGGGATATATTTTTCATCTGAGGATTCAGCGGATCAAAACCGACGTTCATTTCATTGGTAGTGGATACCCCCCACCAGTTGCCCTGCGCGTTTACCGCGTATCCTGCATCGTTGTACACATCGTAGTTAGCGTTGTCTAGTACCGAATTGCCAGTTACGGTAACCACAGAGGAAGGTTTAAGGTATATTCCGGAACCCTGATTGCTGTAGATATTATTCGCCTCTATATACGGCAATAAGGTCCCTGCTTCGCAGTTAAAATGTAATCCGCTACCGGAATTGTTGTATACGGTATTGTTGGCTACAGTCGGTTGCAGGTTGTAGTAGCGAAGATATATTTTAATGCCGTCGGTACCCGAATGGATAGTATTCCCTGAAACCGATAGAGATACAATAGAACTTGACATTGAGCTGGCGTAATAATACCCGTAAAAAGCTATCCCTGAATGATGTATTGTGTTACCCTCAAGCACGTATGTCGAAGCGGCGTTGTAACGGTTTCCGATATTGATGCCATAACTTGCGTTCGTATGAATAGTATTTCCGATGATGCTTACTGTAAACTTTGATGAAGCCCTGTCGCTTTGACAGTAAATACCGCCTGTAGTGTTGTTGGATATGGTATTTCCGGTTATGGATGCGGTCATATATGTAGACGCTGTATTTATGAGAAGATATATTCCATATCCTGTATTATCGTCTATTATAGAATCCTGTATATTTATGTTAGAGATTGCGACTGTTTTCGTATCTCTGATATATATTCCATAATTCCCGTTGTGTTGTATCACGCAATCACGTACAGACACCTCGTCGCCGGCGTCATCAAGATAGGCTTGTATTCCATATACGGCGTACTCCACTGTAGTGAACCGCAAACGAATCGTACCCGATCCGTGAATACCGTACCAGTGATTCTTTTGCGCGGATGTCAGGTTTTCCGATGTCAACACTATCGGCTCGCTTTGTGTTCCTTCGCAAATCAGCGATCCATTGACAATCAGCTCTGTCCTAGAACTATCCAATCCGCCGAATGTCGCGTCGGCGAGTTCAGCAAACAAGACGGTTGTGCCGGGCGCAATAGTAAGCGTTATACCTGCGGGAATGGTGACGTCTCCTTGCAGTATAACAGTGCCCGACCATATCTCGTCGGAAGTCATAGTCCCTTTACGGGTAATTATGGAATCATCTACCGTAAATGTAATCTGATTCGCCGGATCTTCCATAATACCTTCATTATCCAACACACGGGAATAAAGGGTATATGATCCTTCAGGCAATTCGCCTGTTTCATAGCTCCACAGCGATTTCCCGTAAAAACGAGTATCTACGGAAACAGGTAACCAATTGGTACCGTCAAGGCTTACCTGCACACTTTCAACACCGAAGCTGGCGTAAGCTATGCCTTTTATAGATAACGGGCTAATACGCATAGAAATGCCGTCGGCAGGATCAAGAAAGAATGTTTTTCGATCCGGAGTGCGGTCTACCGCGTTATTGCGCCATTCTTTATAATATACTGTACCAGCAGACGAGGAATCGAACTTATCGTAAATGACAGATATATTTTGCAATCCGTCGCGGGTGTTCATCACTGCGGTTGTGGAGGCTCCCCAAAAATTGTATCGGGCATCCACAGTTTGAGACGAAGCATTATACAGTTCACCGCTATTTAAATATAAATTGTTCCATGTGACTGTTGCTGTTGCCGTATCCTGCAAATAAATTCCCCACGACTGGTTCTGTTCAACGGTATTGAAAGATATAAGCGAATTGAGCGCTCCGCTACTTACGCCGGCGTCTTCACAGCGGATACCGTTGCCGGCATTCCAATACACAGTATTTCCCAATATCTCCGGATACAGCAACATATACGTCTGAGCTTTTATATAAATTCCATGAGAACCACTGCTGAAAACACGGTTATTCACGATTACGGGCTTACAGAATTGCAATGCCGAACTTAATCCGAAAATATAAATACCTGCCCCGGCCACATTTGAAATAGTGTTGCCGGCAATATTTGCAACTAACGAGCTATAACGAACATAATGATATATACCCGCTCCGCTGTTTTGTACATTAGATATATTGCAATTGCGTATATCATAGTTTGAAACTACTTCGTAACAAACGTAAGTTTCGGCATAAATACCGTATGCATTGACATTGCTTATAGTTGCCCCGTCAATGCGCAAATTACTTTGCCCGCGGCTATATGAATAAAAATTCATACCATAGCTAGCGCATCGTTCCACGGTAACACCGCTTATTGTGCCGGTTATAGTAGAACCGGACGCTGTGATATATGTCTGTATACCGTATCTGGCACAATCGGCTATACCGGTATTATCGATTTCGACAATAAAATCCGCACCCCCGCCGGCATACATATAAATTCCGTCATATCCCATATAGCTTATATCAGAATTCTTGATAGATAAAGATACCAAACGGTTATTAACCGTTGAGTATGAGTAACATCCGTACCAAGCATATTCGATAACAGCATTTTCAATAACAGCTGTATCGTTATCTGTTTCCGGTTCGAATCGAATGCCATACCAATCTCCGCTGGAAGGATTGTGGCTTGATGAAGTGAATAAAACAGGGTTCGCCGGCGTACCCAATACCTCCAATGACCCGTTTATAATTAGTTCGCAGGCAGATGTATTTGCGCCGGAGGACTGATTATCTTTACGGGCGTCGAAAACCACTGTGGTGCCTGCTTCGATCGTAAGTTTTTTTCCGGTCGGTACGGTGATATCGCCGGTTACATTGACCACTCCCGACCATTCTTCGTCATCGCTTAATGTCCCGGATGTGGTAGGCAAATGACTGTCTATGGTTATGGTCACTCCTTGTGCGGGAGTTTCTATGTTGCTTGCGTTATCTATTACACGTGATAGCAGAGTATATGTGCCATCTCCGGGAATAGTCCAATCGTAAAACCACAATTCCCTGCCGCTGACTTCGTACCAGTGAATACCGCTGTCAGGGCTAACTTCTACACGATCAACGCCATAAGGCGATACGGCAATACCCTGTATACGCAGTACGGATGTTTTGAATACCGCGCCGTCTGCAGGATACGTCACATTCGATTTTAATTGTGCCGGAATAGTAACAGCTACAGGTCTCCAGTTCGAATAATCGGCTATTCCGTATGAGGAATTATCAAAGTTGTCATAAATAACCGATATGTTTTTAGGATGAGGCATGTCGTCATTATCCATTTCAGCGGCAGTAACAGTGTCACCCCAATAATTGAAACCTGCGTTTATGTTCTCCGCGCCGGCGTTATTGAGTGCGTACGTTCCGCCGTTACTATATATATTGTTAAAATTCGCCGCCGAACCGCGAGGCGCCAACACATATATCCCGTTGCCCGCGTTGCTGTAAACGTCATTATACAATATGCTACCGGCATCATCTCCGACAGCCCGCACAGCAATACCCCATCCACCGTTATTATGGACGCTGTTGAGAGCTAAGACCGCCTCAAGTTGAATTGGCGAAGTGGCATAATTGGACGGCTGTTCACAGCGTATACCGTCGGATAAATTGCTAAACACATGATTTGACAAAATCTGAACCGTGATATAATGTTTAAGTAGCGCTTCAACATGTATACCATGAGCTCCATTATTTCTAACAATGTTGTTTGCTATAAACACATCAAGCGCCTGCCATGAATCATTTCCGTTAGTATACAGATGCACACCGGTTCTGGCGGTATCATATATTTCGCTGTCAGTCAAAAAGAAATCCGTAACGGTATATCTGCACCATACGTAGATCCCTTTTCCGTCTGATGTCGTAGTCGAGCTAACCGAATAGACGTTAACATTATCGAAATCAAATACCGATTTATAGGCATAGGAATATTCCGGATGCGCGTAAATACCGTATTCTCTGGCCTGCGAAACCGAACTGTTGCGTATGGTAATTAAGCATTTTCCGTTTGTTTTAGGATACAGATTGATACCTGAAGAGCCGGTATTTGTAACGGATACACCATCAAATACCCCGACTACGGAACTGTTTGCCATTTCAGCATAACAATAAATTCCGTATCTTCCCGCATCATCCACTGACAGCCCGTTAACATCGGCTGTAATAACATGCTGATGATTGCTTGTCAGGTTAATGCCGTCAAGATCGAATTTGCGAAAAGTACAATCCGACACATTTACGGAAAGATCATTATCGTATGCGTAACCGTATACACCGATACGGGAATATTCTATAATGCAATTTTCCAGTACGGCGACTGCTTGTGCAGTCAAACCCGGTTTTACCACTATACCATACCAATTAGCCTTGGCTGGGCTTGCGGAAGCCGATGTGAACAGAATCTTGTCAGTAGGATCAGAGCCTCCTACTGCAACAAGAGTTCCTTCAATAATCAGTTCGCACAAACCGGAGTCTATTCCCGCACCCTGATCGTCGCTGACCGGAGCAAACCTGATTTCAGTTCCCTGCTCTATATACAATGTTACTCCTTGAGGAACTATAACATCGCCGCTAATAGATACTACACCGCTCCAGTGTTCATCATCGCTCAAGGGGCCGGAGGTAGTAGGTAATGTACTGTCGATTGTAACTACAACCTGCGATGCAGACAATTCCTCCACTCCGTTTCGGTCGGTCACCTTTGCCATTATGGTATGGGTGCCGTCAGGAGGGTTTGCCCAATCGTAATACCAACTGTCAGAGCCGGTAGCCGTATGCCATGTTACGCCTGCATCGATACTTACCTGTACATAATCAGTTCCGTCCGGAGCAACCGCAATTCCTTTTATGCGAAGTACGGCTGTTTTTAATAAGCTGTCATTCTCCGGAACGGTTATCTCGGTTTTCGGAGCTTCAGGCACTGTAACCGGGGCAATTAACCATTTCGAATAATCAGCTATCCCAAGATTAACATTGTCATAATCGTCAACTATAGCGCTTATATTTTTCGGATTCGGCGTGACATCTTCGTTATCCATTTCCGCTGTAACGGCAGGTCTCCAGTAATTGAACCGCGCATCCAAGTTGTCGGCGCTACCATTTGTCAATTCATAGGTACTGCCAGGGTTTTGCAAATTGTTGAAATTAACGGACGAGCCGAGCTGTCCGATAACCTGTATTCCATTTCCGTTATCATATACGTTATTATAAAAAAACAGGGCGTCACGGTCTTTTGTTCTGCAGAAGATTCCGATAGAAGTATTGTTGTGAACGGTATTGAGAGAAATTATCCCTTTCAATACCAACGGCGTCCCTACATAATTTGAAGGCTGTTCACAACGAATACCTTCGCCGGTATTGTTATACACATGGTTGCTGAGTATTTGCGCCTCGACATAGTTTTTTTGCAATGCCTGCACATATATACCGTATCCTTTAGTGTTATATACATTATTGCCGGCTATAAAAACATTTACTGTCTGCCAAGAATCGTTGCCGTAGGTACGCACTTCCATGCCGTTATTTGCCGTATCAAACACCGTATTGCCGATAAAATTATATTCCGCGTCAGTATAAGTAGTCGAAGCGTATATTCCTTTTCCGTTTGTAGATACGGTTGAAGTTACATTGCCGATAGACGTTCCTTCAACGGTAAAAACGGATTTTGATGTATAGCAATAATCCACCAGCATATATATACCGTATTGAACGGCATTTGTTATTGAACTATTGCGAAGCGCGCCAGTGACTGCTCCTCTTGTTTTCGTATAGAAATATACACCCGCATTTCCGGTATAAGATATATTCACACCTTCAAAAACAGAATCGATAATGCTGTTTTGTCCATCCGCACAGGCATATATACCGTGCCTGTCGGCATAAGATATATTTGTTCCTGAAACGTCGGCTGTAATTCGGCGGTATCCGGCTGAATCAAGAAAAATACCGTCAATACTCAGGTTACGTATAGAAGAATTGCTCATATTTAGCGTTGCGTTATTGGATTGAGCTATTACATGAACGCCGATTCGGCTATATTCGATTACACAATTGGCAAGGTTGCACTCAGCCTCATGTGACGCGCCTGAAACAACTACAATCCCGTACCAGTTGCCTTTAACCGGACTAGCTGAGGACGATGTAAAGACTATATTTTCAGACGGATCGCTGTTGCCAAGCGCATTCAGAGTGCCGGCGACAATCATCTCACACAATCCGCTGTTGTTGCCGGAACCCTGATCGTCACTGACGGAAGCGAATTTGATTACAGTACCCGGTTGGATATTAAGAGTCACACCGGCAGGAACTGTCACATCGCCTGTAATTTCCACTACACCGCTCCAGTTTTCATCAGAGGTCAGAGGGCCTGACGTAGTCGGCAACGTGCTGTCTACAGTTACGGTTATCTGGGAACCCGGCATTTCCGCGGTCAGCGTCCGGTCGACTGCGCGCGCTATAACCGTATGAACGCCGTCAGGAGGGTTTTGCCAGTCGTAATACCAGCTATACGTCCCCTGCGCGGTTACCCAGTTGGTTCCACCATCTATGCTTACCAGTACATGATCCACACCCTCCGGGGCAACAGCCACACCTTTAATACGCAGTACAACTGTTTTCAAACTGCTGTTATCATCAGGCGCGGTAATTTCAGATCTCGGGTACACAGGCACTAGAACAGCCTCGCCAAGCCATGGTTCATAATCAGCAGTACCCAGTTGTGCATTGTCATAACTATCGAAAATACCACTGATGTTTTTTGGATTGGGCAGGACGTCTTCGTTGTCCATTTCTGCTGTGATAACTGCACCCCAATAATTAAATTGCGCGTCGAGATTGACGCTACTGGCATTCCTCAATTCAAAAGCGCCGCCGTTGCCATTGAAGTTATTGAAGTTAGCCAAAGATCCCAGCGGCCCGTTTATCTGTACGCCGTTACCGATGTTTGCGTACACATTGTTATAAATTAGCATTGCGTTTCTTATAATTACTCTAGTATTCGCCGTGCATACTATACCCATAGCGCCGTTTCCATAGACATCATTAAGAGCTATGATTGTTTCCATATCAAGTAAAGTGCCTGTATAATTCGAAGGCTGTTCGCAACGGATGCCGTCAGAACCGTTGGCGTATACTTCATTGGCAATTATCTGCGCGTTAACGACATTTTTTTGTAACGCCTCAACTGAAATACCGTATTTCGAATTATTGTGTATGCTGTTTTGAGCTATGAATAAGGGAACCGACTGCCAACTGTCGTTCCCGTATGTTCTCACACGCAGTCCGTGTCCGGCAGTATTGTAGATTTCGTTACCGACAGCGATTAATTCGGCTTCGTTATAAATCAATCCGAAGTATATTCCGTCTCCGTATGACGAGTTGGAAGTCGTTACGCCATAAATAATATTATCTTCGAAGACAGCGGTGCTTTTGACTTCGTAACAATATTCGCTTCTTATGTAAATACCGTAATTCACCACGCTATGAATCGTATTGCCGGAAAAAGCGATGTCGCAAGCGCCCCTGTTAGTCTGATATAAATAGACGCCCATATCGGCGGTATTTGAAATAACCGTATTCTCGACGTATCCGGATATAATCGCGCCTGAATTGCGCATGTAAGCATTAATACCGTGTCTGCCGCAATCGGTAATTGAGGAATCGCTTATATTGAGTTTTATATCGGACAGATTCTCCGACGACGCATATATTCCATCAACACTCACTTTAGTAATCGTGGTATCATGCAACCTCAAAAGCGGATTAAAATTAGAAGCCGATACATTTATTCCGAACCGGCTGTACTCTATCCTGCAATGAGTCAGATCCATTATTTCGTTACGAGTCTGAGTTATCATCCTTATACCGTACCAATCGGATTTACGGGGGTTACCGGCTACGGACGTAAATACAATCTCATCTACCGGGTCGCTACCGCCTATCGCATTCAGGACACCGTAAACTATCAATTCGCACCGTCCTATATCGACGCCGGATGATCGGTCATCCTGCAGTTGGGAGAATTTGATTATCGTACCTGCGGATATGCTCAACGTCACACCGGAAGGCACTGTTACATCGCCTGTGATGATAACTTCACCGCTCCACGTCTCGTCTCCAGCCAGCTGTCCGCTGGTTGTGGGCAATGATCTGTCGACGGTTACTGTTATCTGATCTCCGCTTATTTCAAAGACACCCTGTTTATCTGTAACCCGCGCCTGAAACGTATAAGTTCCGTTGGGAAGGTTAAGCCAGTCGTAGTACCACGAATTTGTACCCGTCGCTCGATACCACGTAGTTCCATTGTCGCTAGTTATATCGACAAAATCGACTTCGTCAGACGCAACGGCTATGCCGCTTACACGAAGTTGCGACGCATTCATTACCACTCCGTCGCGGGGATATACAATTTCCGTTTTGGGAGTTGCAGGAAGTGCTACCGGAGCAGTAAGCCAACCGGCATAGTTGATCGATCCATACGCGGGAGCATCAAAAGCGTCGTAAAGTCTGGCTATATTTTTCGGATTCGGTACAACCGCTTCGTTTTCCATCTCTTCGGTCATTGCCGTCCCCCAGTAGTTGAACTGAGCGTCAAAATTATCCGGTCCGGCATTCTGTAGTTCATAAAGTCCGGAATTATTATTGATATTGTTGTAGCGGGCAAACGAACCCGCAGGACACCAGACGTACAACCCGCTACCTGTATTGCTGTGTATATCGTTATAGGTTATCACCGCAACTTCATCTATGGCTTTGCAAAACATACCCCATGAACCATTATTGTAAGACCTGTTAAGAGATATGGTCATAGCCAGATACAGAGGGCTCGTATTATAATTAGACGGCTGTTCACATCGAATACCTTCGCTACCGTTGGCGTACACTTCGTTGTCGATGATATCCACATAAACATAATTTTTGGTGGTAGCTTCCACTAAAATTCCGTCGGCGGCCGCGTGATGTACCGTATTGCGTAAAATTTTCACGTTTTCCCTATACCAACTGTCGTTGCCGTGAGTGTAAAACCTAACCCCGTTTCTGGCCACAGTGTGTATTTCGCTGTCGGTAAGAGAAAAATCCATCCCTGTATACCGAACGACACAATATATGCCATCGCCGTCTGTTGAAGTTGAAGAGGTTACGGAATGAACAAGCAAGTTTTTCATAGAAAGAGAACTTTTGTATGCATACCCATAGTTAACTTCATAAAAAATACCGTATTTATGCGTATTGTGTATGGTATCGTTATCCAGATCAAAATCAGCGGCGCCGGAAGAGTTTATATAGACATATATACCGTTATTGCCCGCGTATGATATGGTGGTACGCGCTATTTGAGCGGTTATTTTCGTATTCGCGTTATCGACTCTGGCATATATACCGTAACCGGATACATTGGTTATGTACGAATCGGCGATGGTTGCGATAAGCTGTGACGCGCTTGTTCCGCGCATTTCGATCCCGTTTGCATTCATCGCTGATATTGTTGTGTTGGTAACGGATATCGAATGGGTTCCTGCCGAGACTGTCCAAGTTATTGCGGTCTGCGCGTATTCGATCACGCAGTAATCCAACTCTATAGGTTGTGGCGTTACGGCGTTTATTGACCTGATACCGTACCAGTTGCCTTTGGCAGGCGAAGCCGCGCTTGAGGTGAACACGATTTCCGACCCTTCGACGCCGAGCGCCTTAAGGGTACCGTTGACAATCAGTTCGGTTTTGGTCGTGTCGGTTCCTCCCGATGTGCTGTCTGAGCCTGCCGGAAAAATAACCGTAGTACCGGGTTGGATTTGCAGTGTTACACCTACAGGCACGGTCACGTCGCCGGTCAAGGTGACAACTCCCGACCATGTTTCATTACCCGGAAGTGTACCCGAGGTTGTTTGGGCGTTAACAGCCCCGCACAACAAAATCAGGACAAAACAAAAAGACACTGTTCGCGCATAAGTCAATCTTTTCATATGCATCCTCGCTTACGGTTTATTTTTATATGGGTATAATTTTTACGCAGGAATTTAAAAGGGCAATCTAAGAGATATACTAAAAAAATACGGTCAGCCATTTTTATGATCCGTTTTATAGTTATTATGAAGAATATAACTTTACACAAGATTACTTTTAAATAAAATTTACATTGATGCCGGCATGCAAAAATATTTTGGTACAAACTTAAGATTGTCTATTAAAAAATCGACTGATCAAGCCGCACATACCGCATAGATAAATTTTAACATATATTATAAAAAAAGTCAAAAAAAACATTTTTCTTTACTGATCCGGCAAAACACTTGCCATAATGCGTATATATCCAATAGAATGACATTTTTACAAATACTATAACCCGACGGCACTGCCGGTATATGGAACAATCATTTATGCTTGACTACAAGAATCTTAAATCAAATCTTATAAAACATACGGGGCATTTATTCATCAGCAATTCGTCCGTAGCGGCGATCAATTTCCTGATAAACATCATGCTTGTGCGTTCGCTCGGGGCTCAGGACAACGGTCTTATTGTGCTGACGATCACCATAGCGAGTATGGTAAGCCTGTTTATCGATCTGCGTTTTTGTGAAGCGTTGATAAAATATATAGGCGACTTTATTTCTCAGGGGCGAAAAGACCTTGCTCTGGGAATGATATATCTGGGCTACACAATTGATTTCGGACTGGGAATACTCAGTTGCGTCATTTTGTTCTTCGGAAGGCGCGCTCTAGCCGGTTTGTTTAATCAACCTATGCTTGAAGAACTTTTATACATATACGCAATAATGCTTGTTGTCATTACTGTAAACACAACCTCTATAAATATATTTCAGGCATTCAGCAGATTTACACAGGTTAGCGTCTATGCGGTATTAACTAAAGTTATTGACATCTTGGCGATATGTGTCGTGTTAGCGATGGGCATGGGGCCGGTCGGGGTGTTGTATGGGTATCTTTTTTCATCTATTCTATTTACAGCGATAATAAGTTTTCAGGCAATCGGGTTCGTGCGCAGGGAGTTTGCCGGCATCAACGGGTCATGGCGTGATATTCCTTTTCGCGAAATCGCGTATTTTACCTTTCACACAACTTTTTCATCAACCCTCAAATCTCTTAACCGATACATGGACGTGTTTATTCTCGGATATTTCAAGGACCCTCGGGTAGTTACCTATTACAAGAACGGAATCGGCCTTGCCGGTATCTTCGGGATGATTTCCGATCCGATTTACAAAGTACTGTTCCCTGTAATCGTTTCATTGCGAAACGCTCACGACACCCGAACAATCAAAAAAATCGCAAAAAAAATAATGTTGTTTTCTCTTGTTTTCGGGATACCTGTCGGATTGTTTATCTCATGGTTGGCGCCCTATCTGATAACCTATATCTATAAAGGTATGTCCGACCAATCTGTAATAGTTTTGCGAATAGCGATATGGATTCAGGTGTTCAACCTGATGTTATGTTGGCAAAGGCCGATTTGTCTGGCGTACGGACGATCCGACATAGGTTCTAAAGTAGGCTTGCTGGGATTTGCAGTCTTTATGGTGTCATTATGGATACTCGTGCCGCTATACGCTCATACAGGAGCAGTTATCGCTTATGGATTATTGACGCTACTCAACCTTGGTATTGTTTTTTTATGTACGGTTAGAATTATTCGCAGGGCAAGTGCTGAAAACACAGCCGCTTAAATATTTTCTTTTACTGTTTTACTATCCCCTATATTATGATAGCGATTATCTCAAAGAGTATAAATGTGAAAACTCTTAAAAATTTTTCAATAAGTAACTTCGAAAAAATAACAGCAACTGATCTTCTCATTACTAGCAAACACGGTCTAATAACTAATAAAGAGAATATCAGGTTATTCCCTCTATAGAATGAATCTCCCCGCCCTTACGGACGGGGATTTCCTGCTTGGTTAAATGTATAGAAATTTTTTGTCCAAGATTAATTTTGCCCTCCCCGGGTCGTCGTCTGACCGAACCACTTTTTGCATCAAATCGGGACTGAAAATATCGCGAAATTACCACAATTAAATCGATATAAATAACTCTAATATAGATAATTCTACAAACAATAAATACTCCACACCATCCTTTCCTCGTAACACCCAACGACTCAAAAACCACCAAAAAACACCGATTTTTTTCGACCAACAATTTTACTACCTGGCCGTTACTACTCGAAGAATTCCTTGTACTGGATCATCGATACGATTTTTTCGTGTGCTTTTTTGCAGATTTTTTGTCAGATTTTCGACAAATTTTTCAGCCGGTTTCCATGTTGATTTTTGTCGACGGGTTGCCCGTCCACAATCACCTATGTCCCGATCGATCGTATTTCAGAGGGGTGCGAGAGAGCACACGATGTTTTTTTTGAAAAAAATAATATTTATACGTATTATTTATATTTTCTCAGCATTAGAAAAATACCTGATAGCCCAAAAAGGATAATTGAGAACGGCTCAGGTATCATAGAATAAGTTATTGTTAATTTTGGACGCAACGAGGGATGTGTTTCATAATCTGAAGTACGAAAAAATACATTGGTAAGTCCACTCCAGCTCCGCATTACAAGACCATAGTTTTCTGAAGGATACATATGCCAATATTGTACAAATTCAGTAATATCCCATTCAATGAATGTGTTCAAAAGAGCTATTCCACCTAGATTTGAGATCGGTACAGAAAGATCGAATGAAGGTTGATTTTCGTATGTAACATCTAGTTCATTCCAGTCGGAAGTTATGCGGTAAACATTCAATGGGCTTTCAGTGCTTCCACTAAATTTGTCAAGAGCCAATAACGCATTGGTTACTACGGCGTGTTCTGGTATTACGGATAAATCAAATTCTATTAATGGAATTGAAATTACAACTTGTGACGGGCTCCCGCCGCGTACAACAAAAAACGCTTCTGTTCCCAAGTTCATTGATGGAGGTGACGATTTGATGTAAGTATCCTTACCTTCACTACCAGGCTGGAGAGTAATTGTTAAAGCATAATTTTTCGAGCATAAGAAAAAAAGTGTATATAGTAGTATTATTCCCAAGAACAGCTTTTTCATTACGTAACTCCTTTTTTATTTCGTTAAAAATGTTAAATGGAGAGATATTAAATTACTTTATTATATTCAATTATTGACGCTTTTGTCTAGATAAAATATAGTGTTCTACATTTTTGAAAAAATGCAAAAATTTTTCATTAACCATAAAACTATTTTAAACCAAGACATCTGCATAACTAATAGCTTTTGCTTATAAAATTTTAGATTTTTTTCGTCACCCCTAATCTTTTTCCTAAAGAGCAGGCATGCCTGTTACCTACAACTAACTGTAGTTAAGAAATTTATAAAACAAATTGAAAGATATCATATATCCTAATTTGATATCGTCGAACTCACCGCGTTCGATCATAATAATAGAAAAACAGGTTATGCAGAGATCTTTATTCATGATTACTAATGAAACACTGCATACAAATCATTCCCGTAAAAAACGAAATCCGGGCTTATTATATAAAACCCGGATTTCGTACAAACTTCAGTTTGCAATATTCTCTGACTATTATAAAGTACGCAAATCGGCAATCAACTGTTCGATAAGAGCACTCACCCCTTTATCAGCCGGAAGTAAAAGTACCGACTGATCCAAAGCGGCTTCAAGCCTGCTGATAGCTCGTACATAATTATATGCCAAAATATCACCTTTAGCTTGTTGTAACCGGTTTATCACACGATTCTTTATTTGACTGGCCGGTAACGTGTTGGCAGTAGCTATGATATTATCTATACTAGCAACCGCGTCCTCGTGAGTAAACCCTGCAACTGCCTGCACCATAACCGAGAAAGACACAGAACCCTGTGCGCCGGCATTATCTTGTACCGTTACGGTAACCAAATATGTACCGGCGGTTGAATACACATGGCTTCCGTTTACAATGCCGTTGGATACCCCGTACTGTTCAAAAACGTTGTCGCCCCAGTTTATTATCGCTATATGAGTATCCTGCTGGCCTGCATCGGAATAAGTAGCCGGAGGTAACCCGACCGATTCCCCGACAGATACTTGTCTGTTCGGCAAAGGATTTACAACCGGCGCTACGTTGAGAAATGTAACATCGGCGGTGGCTATTGCGGAAAGATTGAAGTTATTAGTTACCCGTACAGTAACGGTAAATGTAGTCTCATCCGGCCTTGATATGGATTGTGTCGCACCGGATAGTTCAAAAATACCATCGTTATTGATGTCCCATTCGTATGTCAAAGGAGAATCCTGCGGATCCAACGATCCCCGCGCATCCAGTAACACCGTAGCGCCTTCCGTAGCTGTATAAGGACCGCCTGCGTTTGCTACAGGAGGTTGGTATACCGTCGCCGGCATTATCGTTACCGTACCGTTGGATGTATCTGTTCCTATAAGACCGTTTGCGGATTCCTGCGCAACTATCTGTAAAAAATATTCACCGGTTTCTACGCCTGCGGTTGCCGGAACGAATGTTGCCGTTGCGGTAACCAATCGGGACGGCGCCGTTATGTTCACTGTTGTTGAGGCAACCTGAATTTCCTGTGATCCGTCGCATACAAAAATCGATACGTTAATCTGGTTAGTATCGGCATCATATACGGTATATGCAATTTCGACAGGACTGTTTGAGGCGAATTCACCGCTATTGGGGGTAACTATAGTTGCTACCGGAGCCGAGTTGTAATCCTGATTCGGCTGTGACAATGCATCGGGACGTAACTTGCGGTAAGCCTCGTCATTAGCGGCATCCGTTTCGTAATAATGAATTATCGTGCCTGAAAAAACCGAATATTGAGAGTACAATGTTTCAAGTTCGCTTATCAACTGTTCCAATAGTTCGTTTCCATGATTCCAGAAAGAAACATAACTGTACGGGTCGTCGCCTCCCAGATTCTTCGTTTCGAGCGCAATAAAAACTGATTTATCTTCTCCCAGCAACTCGGAATACGCTATTTCAGTAGCGCTCATACCTGTCGCTCCGGTAGTAGTCCAGTAATTTATTACGGTTACACAGTCTACGATATCCTGCACATATTCGTTAACCGGACGATAATTATAAGTATGTTCGTCATACCAGTACGGAATTGTTGCCCCGAAAATCAACGTATCAGCTTGTAAGGCGTTATGTGAATCGACCATATCCTGATAATATGCGAGGTTTTGTATATATTGCCCCCATATTGTATTGCTCGGCCAGTTGGGCAGTACATGCGGTTCGATATTAAACTGAACTCCGTCAAATCGCTCATGGATATCAGCTTTAGCATTGTATTGAAAAAGTTTCTGTAACTGAGCCACTGCGTACGACCGGTAAGCATCCAACGCCCAGCTTGGATCGCCGGATAAAAAAACGACTTTCAATCCACGGCTGTGAGCATCGGCAATGAACAAGCTGACCGCCTCAAAAGATGTATTGACTATATCCATGGAATCGAAATTCATTAATACAGTCGAAATTTTAGCGTTAGGGTTTCCGTGTGGAGCAGTAATAAAACTGAAAAATTCGCGTTGAGCCTGCGGCTGATTGATTATATTGGTACTTTGACCCCAGACATACAACCCGCGATTGTTTGCCCATTCTTCTGGAACAGAATTATCATTAGCCGTAACATAGTGGACAGCAACGGATGAGTCGTTATATCCGTTTTCACCGTTTCCCACTACGTATACACCGAAATACACTTCATCCGATTCGGTAGCCCACTCGCCGTTTTCCGTAGCATAAGGAGAATCGTTGTCACGGCACAGTGTAAATGTCCAATCGACTTCCACACCGATAAACCTGCCTCTTCTATCATAAAGTTTCGTAACAGACGTCGAAGAGTAATCCGCGAGAAATATTGACGAGGTATCCCTCGGACCGGAAAAATATGTTTCTATGAATGTGGTTATCCATAACTTGTTGTGAGAAGAATCCAAACGCATCATCAGCACAGGATAATTTATTTTACGTACATCAGTAATTCGCAAATAACAATAACTTATCGTAGAACTATAATAACGGGCTTTGACTGTGTACGCCCCAGACATATCGGTTGATATCTGCGAAAAATCAAACGATATTTCATTAGCAGGTGCGCTTGCCTGACCATAGCAGGTCGAGGCAAGCAAAACTGAAATGCCGATCAAAACAAATAAATTCCATCCGTGTTTTTTCATAAAAAACTCCTTTTCTTAGTTAAAATTTGGTAAAATTTAAATTTCAGACGTCAGACGAGGGTATAAGATCAAATATAATTATAGCATATAGACTTTAATTTGACAACGCCTCGCGCAATTTTGTTTCAAATAAATCTGAGACTCCCGCAAAAATATTTTTTTGTACACAAACAAAAGCCTCTCTCTTTGAATACTTTTAGCATTTTACATACTGAAATATGGGTTCTATAAAACGGCTTAAAAAACGAAATATCAGGTTACCTTATTAGAGATATGCTTTGAAATGGTAAAAAAGAATGTCGAGCCTTTTCCTTCCTCCGAGTCAACCCATATTGATCCGCCGTGATCCGCGATGACTTTTTGCACGATACTCAATCCAAGTCCTGTGCCGGGATATTCGTCATTGGAATGCAACCTTGTGAACGACTCGAATATTGTTTTATGATATTCTTTATCTATGCCTACTCCGTTATCTTTAATATAAAACTCGTACTCCTTTTCCGACTCACGGCAACCCACCTCTACCTCCACCGGTTTTCCTGCGATTAAATTCTTCGACGAATATTTGATCGCGTTGTCGATTAGATTCAAAAAGACCTCGCCCATCTTTATGCGGTCACAGATTATAGAGGGCAACTCCGATGAAATGTTTATCCGTACGTCATAGCGGACGATATCGTTTTCAAGACGCTCAAGCACTGTCTTTAGGAGTTCGTTGACATCCACTTCTTCGAACGGATTATGTATGCGCGATATACGAGATAATGTCAACAAGTTGGCGACCAGTTCGTCCATACGTCCAGCCGCGCGCTTTATACGCGCCACATATTCCGCCACCTTAGGGCTCAGATTCTTGCCGTGATGTTCCTCGATAAGCAGAGCAAAACTCTGGATGATAGAAATCGGATTGCGCAGATCATGGCTGGCCACATGGGTAAAATTGTTCAATTCTTTGTTCACCTCTTCCAGCTCTTTATTTTTTTGGGCAAGAGAAAACAGCATCTGCTCCATTTCCGCTTCGGCTTTTCGTTGTTCGGTTATATCTATCGCCGTTGCCGCGGTAAACAGCGGTTCTCCGTCATCGTCGCGGATAACCACACTGTTATGGAGCATCGGGAAAACGGTTCCGTCTTTGCGGGTATGCCATATTTCGTGGCCGCTGACCTTATCTGTCCTTAGGATAACCCGCGTTGAAGCCTCCACCTGTTTCATCTGTTCTTTGTTATGTAAAATAGTGAAATGTTGATTCGTGAGTTCGTCTACCGTATAGCCGTGTACCTGCGCATAATATTTGTTCGTATACAAAATTGTCCCGCTGGTATCTACTATACTCACACCGTAATTCGCGCTATCCGATATAGTTTTGAATTTTTTCAGTTCTTCTTCAGCGTATTTTCGTATTGTGATGTCAAACGCCACTATAGCGGTAAACACGGGATCGCCTTTGGAATCCCGAATGCTGATCACGTGATGCATCATGGGAAACTCTGTGCCGTCCTTGCGCGCATGCCATATTTCCTGAGCGCTTACGCTTCCGTGTTGGGCAAGCTCATCTTTGATCTTCAAAAGGATTTCCTTTTGTCTCTCGTTATGACAGACCGTATAATGTTTGCCGGTTAGCTCGCTTATAGCGTATCCGTGTACGGAAGCAAAATATTGATTGCTGTATAAAATTACATTCCGGGGGTCAATGATGGCGATTCCGAAATTGGCATTATCGGATATGGTTTTAAATTTCCTTATTTCATCTTCGGTACGCATTCGTTCGGTGATATCTTGTATCGTGCCGAGCATACGGTAAATGCTACCGGTATCATCTTTGAGAAAAACCCCTTTGTCTTCCAGATGTATATATTCGCCGTCCGCACGCTTAAACCTGTAATACATTGTGATTGGAATTCCCGACTCTACGGACTGTTCCAACTGGTTTATTACCGTATCGCAATCGTCGGGATGTACACGCGACCTCCATGCGTCAATACCGAAATTGCGGAATTCTTCTTGATTAAACCCTGTAATTTCACTGACAGCTCCTGCCCATGTTATAGTCTTATTGAGAACATAATAATCGTATACCATGTGATGCGTCTGCTCAATTATCAGTCTGTAGCGTTCCTCGCTTTCCGCAAGGGCACGTTCCGCAGTTTTACGGGAACCCAATTCCGCGTGTAACTCTCCGTTTTTTTGGGACACTAATCGCTTGAGAGAACGATTCCATATCAAAATACCTGTTATAGCCGATATTACCAGTATGATGAAAAACTTCAGCCAAAATGATTTTTCAGTATAAAACACCGGCGGCTCCAGCCCTATCCATTTGGAATAAAAAGCATTGCGCTCTTCATCGGTCATCATAGACAGCGCATCCTGCAAAATAGCATTCAACACAGGTTGTTCTTGATTTTCCAGCCATGCTTCCTGATCCGGCATAATCCGGCACGGCTTATCGGGTTGAGTCTTTTGGAAAGACAGCCGCAAAACCAGCCCTACAGCTAAACAGGCAATGGTAAATAAAAAAATTGAAACGGCTTTATTTTTGAATTCCACGCAATTTATTCCTTGTTATTCAAATAATGAACGAGGATCGACAAAATATGAAAGTAGCGTGTCTGCGACAATATCAGTCCGTATAACACGCCCACGATTGACATAAAGTGTAGTGAAATCTCTGTCATACCCCATCTTAGCTATAACGTGCACATCAAAACACCACACCAACAGAGAGTTATTATCAGTCCATTGTATCATTTCGCTTTTCTTACCATATTTTTTTATACACTGCTTGCCTGATATGGTAATTGATGAACCGATATTTTTTTTCCGCACTGTATCGTATATTTTTACCGTAGCTATCGCATGCAGTTCGAAAAGTTGTGTAAGTGTACCTCCTGGGATACGCTTTAAATTGATACGCGCCTCATAATTTCCATCTGAAGATGGTTTTACAATAGTTTTTGAAAAAAAATATTGAGGGACAATCCACAAAGCAACAAATAGAAATATAATGCCGAATATTATTCCTAAAATACCGAAAATATATCTCATTATTGCCCGGTAGCCTCCATGATATTTTAAACAGATGTCTACTATATATTAAAACTAACACAATGTTAAACAATTTCCCAATGAAGACATTAAAAGAATTTAAAAATTATTACTTCGAGGAATTTGACGACTACTGTCTTATAGTACATTGAGGTTATTGTCACACAAACTACGGAAACCAAATACTTTTTTCAATCAATTAACTAAGATACGCAGTATTATAGAGAAGTTGCAAATAAATCGGAGTATTTGTTGATTTTTTTGACCGGTACTTTATCTTTAGTCTCTTCGGAGAATGAAACGGTCATGCCAGCCAGATCAAGCAAAGACGCTTGACGGTTGAGGGATGACAAATATGACGCGAATTGCTCAACAGACGGGTTCAAAGGTAGCGATGCAAACCAGTTTTTATGAGGATTTTTTATACCCACACCACTTATAACACTCTTCGCAGGCAATGTTTGTGTACGCATAAATGCCGCTATGACAGAAAACATCCGATATGAAGATTCCAGTGTAATATCCTGTTCGTTATATGAAAAACCTACCGCGCCTTCATTAAGAAAACGCTCATAAAGAACAGATTGAACGCCGGCGACAAGCAGTATGTTCTCAGGTCGGACACGATATGCATCCTGCGCGTACTGCGTTAAAGACATACCGCGTGATTGCGCTTCATCAATAGATGCCCTGTCTATGATAGATACACCTGATATTGTATTCAGCTCAACACCAGCCAATGAGAATCGCTCAAGTATCTGCTCCGTTGTCCGTGTCGCAGAAAACAAAAGTAACTGTTTACCGGTATGCAATATTTCTTCTATTGCAAATCCCAATCCAAGCAAAACGTCCCAGTTAGAAAACAGCATGTCAGCGTCTACAATAACCGTCACAGGCTCTATTTGTAACTGAACAAGATGCACAGATTGCGGCAGTACTGTTACAGGAGCCTCCAAGCCCGGTTGAGTATCGGCTAGCGTCCGTTTGGAAAAACGATCAATCAACGCGCGCCTCAACCCCAAGAGTCCCCTGACAACCGGATAAACGCCTGCCATTATCATTAATCCTGCTATCAACGGCTGAACTCCGAAAAAGAGCAAATCCAGCCCGTTTCGTATGGATACAGTACCTATAGTAGCAACAATTGACGCAAGCGCAATTTGTGAAATACCACTAATTGGAATTTGTTTGCCTTCAATATTAGTGTCAAACAAACGCGGCAATCCCGGTATGAAAGCCAGCCATCCTGTAACTCCCAGTGTAAGCGCGTACAACGGAGGCAATCCCATAACTAAAGATCCCAATCCGACTAGAAACGAAACCAATCCTATACCGCCGGCAATCCTGCTAGCGTTCAATAGCAGTCGTCTTTTCAGCGACAATTCCTGCGCATGTTGAGCGCTTCCATCCGGCAATATACCCCGTATAGCGGCGATAAGTATGAATGCGCCTGTAAATACTGCAAAATCAGCAAAATTCGGAGCAACACCTCCTCCGTTGGGCAGAGAAAAACCGTACCAGTCCGTAACGTATCCTTTTGTCATAACCTCAACGACGTTACCTAGCAACCCACCCAACTGCAACCCCATGCCGACTTTAATCCACATATTCATCTTCATTTTGATAACTTTTGCTATTGTTACAGCCACCAAAATTGTCGAAAATGCGAATTTTCCTATGATTTCAAAAGAATTGAACATATGCTGAAAATGTCCCAGAAAAACCGCGAAATCGTCTATTTCATAGAATGTAAGAATGGAATCCGGTTGAGCCAGATGAGAAAACAAATATTTCGTGCCCCAGTCAACGGCAAACGTAGCCAATCCGACTATTGATATAGCTTTTATTTTTCCGAAAACCGATTTTGCCTCAGACCATAATAAGTCACGCATACCGGTTTTCGAAACGGCGCTCGGCTGTATATCTTGCGAATCAGTATCAGGCTGGGGACGAGCTATATGTTGGACAGTAGTAATGAACGGCTCGACAATACTTCTTATATCAAAAGGATCATCAGGAATCTGTACGCTTATAGAATTTTCATTAAAAATAACAAGTTCCGGACGAATGGCATATTCACCGGAAAAACGATCTCTAAGCATTGCCACAGCAGTATTCAGATCATCAGAGCTATAAGTCGTTCCGGCAAGAGTAATGCCTGCCACCGTTGATGCAACCGATCCATCGTATTCCAGTTCCAGCAACGATACGGCAATCCGGTCAACGTCCATCGCCACCGATACAAATACAGGCTTGTTGCTCTCAAAACGCACAACCGGTGTTTGTCCGGTATACATATTTCGCTGGTTTTGAATCCATGAAGCGACCGATTCCCGATAAGCGGGTTGCCGGTCAAATACAGTACGTGCAGGAACCTGTGCTTTCGCTACAATCTCGCCTGCCTTTAATGCAAGGCTATGTATATCACCGTGAAGAACGGTTATCTGCTGTCCGCCCAGAGTCAATCGCTCAATCATATTTTGCATATCCTGAGCAACATGCTGAACCGAAAGATTCGATTCTCCAGTATTGTTGTTGAATATATAGGATATTGGAGTTCCGTTGCAGTCTATTGTGTATACACGAGTTTCATCAAACCGAACATATTCCGCTATACGTATAGGCGCATCAATGTGCTTCGCAAGAAGCGAATTGACTTCTTCCAGCGCTTCCGGAGGCAGGATTTTTTGATCGGATATCAGAAAATCCGTGCTTGACGTAGCCAGCAAAGTAAAGGCTTTGAGTAACTTAACCCTATTTGTAGTAGAGTATGGATCGGGGAGTTGCGTATTGAATAGCGACGGTTCTACAACAGAATTAATAGACCGCGCTATAACCTTTTCCAGATCGGTATGTGTCTGAAGAATCCTGTCGCGGTAAAGCGGAGCGGTATCGGAAACATGCCTGACCGATGGGGTGATTACCGCATAGTTGATTGATCTGGCATCGAAATCCTCACATATACCGGGTGTATGAAACCCGCCGGTTATAAGCGCGACAACGCGGTCATTGCGTTCTTCAAGCTGATCCTGCGTAGCGGCGCTCAATGTTGTATCCCTCTCACAAGCTAGACGGTAATAAGGGACTAACAGCTCGACGATACTGTCAAAACCTGAAACAGCGTTGTCAAATCGAGAGTGATCGAGAACATCCACAGCTAATCCTAGCTCTCGCAGAGATTTTGCAGAAAACTTACCGGTATCCTCGAAAAAAATTCTTCTATCATAATGAGACGCGGAAAGACCGACACACGCCCTAATAATTTTGCAAAGTTTATATATTTCATACAATGCTTTTTGCGAATCGCCGACGAGATATTTTTCAAGAAAAATATCTTCCATTTTCTCACATTCGTCGGCAAGCGTAATATAATCAATATCCGCATACATCCGCATACATCTGGAATAGCGCGTCACATTGTCATATTGAGACGCATCAAGATTTTCCCGGTTGGCAAGTTCAAGAAGCCATGAGTACATCGCATAATCATATATTTCGCCTAGGCTTACCCGCAGTTGCTGTTTCATGATTTCCCTGCGGTCTTGTGCTGATACAGACTGCATTACGGCTTGCAATAAGAAATGCTTTTCACGCTCCAAGACAGCAAAGTTGAGTGACCGGTGTATAGAAAAACATTCCAGCAACGATTCACCGACCGGATATAATCCTTGTAGCGGTTGAATGCTGTCATATAAAAATCGTATATACCCGTAAAGGTCGATATCTTTATCGTCGCGGTATTTTATGAATTTGTTAATATCGGATGAGAAAACCGACGGACTGCAAGAATCAAGCAAGGTTTTCACAGTGTCTAAAGCCGATATAGCCGATTCCTGAATAGTCATCAAACTACGCAGATAATCCATGTTTTGCAGATACAGGGAATCTGAATCTACCCCGATAATCGGAGGCGATGTTTCCTCCGTTATAGAATAACACTCATGACCTGAAATATCACCGTTTCGCATAAGATAATCTGCCACAGAATCCCGCGCTTGCCGTATAGGGTAATCGGCTAGAACACCGGTATCCAGCGATCCTTCCGATCCTTCAACATAGATGGCGTCCAGCAGTTGATTTTTCGCGAGCAGACGCAACAGCGACATGATCGAACGTTGGGCGTATTCGTTGGCATGAGCGTTTTGTATGTGTATAACCCAAGTATCGGAATCGTTGTTTTTGCGAATATTCCGAACCGAACCTGCTGAAACAGGTATCAAATCTCTCAAACTCTCGATATTATCCGACGGATACACCGCCGCCTGAAATAGCAACAATTCGATAAGGATGATGCTGAGCAAACGCATTAAAGGTCGGAACATAATTACCTTTTTTCTTTAAAAAATAATTGTCCATGATAGTAAATTATAGCACAACAGGTATAATTTGTCGACATGTAAAAAAGCGCAGAAACAACCTTACGCAATTCCGCGCTGTTGTTTGTACCAGAGAATGGTTTGACGGAGTCCTTGTTCGAAGGGAGTTGTCGCAGTGAACCCGAATTCTTTCTGCGCAAGTTTCGTATCGAGGCATCTTCTGGGTTGTCCATCCGGTTTGGTAGTATCCCATTCCAGAACGCCTTTGAATCCGGTATATTCGACGATCATTTCTGACAGTTGTTTGATGCTGATTTCCATACCCGACCCGATATTGACCGGATCTGATTTTTCGTAATACTCTGCGGCGAGTAAAACTGCCTTTGCGCAATCGTCAACGTATAAAAATTCACGGGTCGCGTTACCGGATCCCCAGACTACGATACGGTCTTTACGCTCTACCATAGCATCGACACATTTTTTTATTAACGCAGGAATAACATGGGATGTTTCGGGATTGAAATTGTCGCCCGGCCCGTAAAGGTTAACCGGCATAAGAAAGATTGAATTGAACTCATACTGTTGCCGGTACGCCTGCGACTGCACCAACAACATTTTTTTCGCCAGCCCGTACGGCGCGTTGGTTTCTTCGGGATATCCTATCCACAGGTCATCTTCTTTGAACGGCACAGGGGTAAACTTCGGATAACAGCAAATAGTCCCGACAGCCACGCATTTTTGCACATTATGCCTGCGCGCCTGATCGAGCGTCTGAACGCTCATCATCAGGTTGTCATAAAAAAACGAACCGGGATTGGCGCGGTTCGCGCCGATTCCGCCTACTTTTGCCGCGAGATGAATAACCACATCCGGCCGGCTGTCGGCATACACTCGTTTTACGGCCGAGATATCAACCAAATCATAGTCTTTGCTACGGGGTACGAATATATCAGCCACATCGGCTTTTCGCAACTGTTCTACAACACTCTTGCCGAGAAACCCTGCGCCTCCGGTTACCAGTACCCGTTTACCTGCCAAAAAAGACATTAGAATCTCCTCATATTAGCTTACATGGTGCATTATGCAGTATAGCAAAGCATATTCGCAACAGATAATTTTCGTATATTCCAGTACATCGGATTTTTTCAAAAAAGATTTACCTGCGTATTTTTTATTTGTTGTTAACATGTCAGTATATTAAAATTGCCAATAGTTCTATAGACAAATTAACCTTAAGGAGACTGGTAATGTTCAGGTATATGCTGAAATCAAAACTGCACGGAGCTACTCTCACCAAGACAGTATTGAATTATTCGGGGAGTATCGGTATTGACGCGGTTTTATTAAAAGAAAGCGACATTATAGCCGGCGAACGGGTACAGGTGCTCAATTTCAATACAGGAGAACGCATAGAAACATATACCATTGCCGAAGATGAAAATTCCGGTATTATAGCCCTGTACGGACCGGCGGCACGATGCGGCCAACAGGGCGACAAACTGGCTATCTTGTCCTACGCGATGATACCGGACAACACAGCTCGCGCGTTACAGGCGAAAGTAATCATCGTAGGTAAAAACAATACTGTCCACAGATAATCGTAATACTGTTAACAAATAATATTCGGATCACAAACTTCGTTCTACAGCTTCCTGAGCTTTGATAGTCCTGAAGATTGACGGGGGTTGTAATTCATCTATTATCTGGCGGTTACTGAAAAACAGCAATCCCATATTGACCGGACGTACAGCATACGTTCCGGCACGCAAAGGTTTATCCCACCGTTCCTGAGCTTGAACGGGTTGCGTTCCATAAACAACCTGTTGTGCATCGCCGCTACCGCCGAGCAAAATGGCATCATTAGCGCCTGCCAACTTAAGCAAATTTGCCATTGCCGGTATATTCAGTTCGCCTACCATAGTCAGCAAAACAATTTCACCGTCGGCCTTAATTCCGATAGCCGAAAATGATGCTCGTATTTGTGTTACTGTGCCAAACCCCACTTCGTCGCCCTGAGCGTATCCGATCAGTTCCGGTTTTGGAGAAGAAGGAACGATATGTCCGTTTCTAAGTATTGCCTGTCCCTGTATTCCTATATGAATATCCGTTCCATTGAGTAGTTTATTATCTTTAATCGCAACAGAAGTCACCTGCGCAGGCCGTGCGTCGTAAAATGCAAGCACGCTGTATGAGCCCTCCAGAGGCTTCACTTCCTTCTGGTTCATACCCGGCACCGGTTTTGTTATAAGTTCACCGTCTTGAATGATAAATCCATTGGGCGCGCCCCAATCAGCGTTACTGCCGTTTATGGCTACAAGAAGTAAATTGTCGCCTGTTTCCTGTTGCGCCATTTGCAAAACTGTTCTACCGGGACGCTGGATCTGAATGTAACCCGGCAAAGGTATATAAGCGTACTTGCTGAAATCTACTTGCCTGCCGGCTTCTTCGGAAACGACTTGCAACCTGAATTCGCCCTGCGATATTGTTACCGCACGTCCGGTAGCGTTATAATTGCGTTGACGGTCTACGAGCGATATATCGCTGGCACGCATAAGCCCCACATCCACAGATGGAATTTGTGAAACACCATCCTGAAACGAATACAGTTTCTCATAAATATCGTTAAGGCGTAACCTCTGCTGATCGGTCAACCATGTGTCGCGGTAAACAAGAGAAATGATATGCCCGACTAAATCTACCGAATTGTAATCGTCAAAAATTGAGCGTCCGTCTATTGCCTCGGTTACTTTATCAATAAATCTATCGAGTTCAATTTGAGCTGAGGCATAGTTTCCTGCACGAGCCGTAAGCACAGCCCTGTAATATGAAACCGGCATAGGAGAATCGGCACGGTTGGCGACTAACTGAGTTTGTTCCAGCAGAGACTGAACAGCGACAGAATCAAACTGCATTCCGATCGACCCTCCGGCACGCATCAGAGGTTGAGTAAACCGGATATTTTCCGCCAGTACCTGCGCAATAACATTATTTATAATACGCTCATCTACATACACATCCGAAATATCGACAATCGATTGTATATGAGGAAACCGTTCTATCCAGCGCACAAACCGCTGTCCGTCCGCTTTATTTACGCCTACTTCGTAAGATACGTTGGCCGCTGATATCAATTGTTCGGCGGTATATACTGCCTTCTGCTGTATCTGGTTGCGGCTCAATTCACGCAATCCGATCAACACCCGGTCAGCAAGAGATTGACCGGAAATTATTAAAGACGAAGCCGATTCAATGCTAACGGTACGGTACACAAATCGGTCGGAAACAGCAGGCGTAACAAGCGAGCCGTAAAAATTTTCTCTGAATAAACCGGAATACAAATGGGCAAAATAGGCATTCAAAAGACGATCTGAATCGGTTTCACCCATACCTGACAGCATCGCAACGTATAATTCCGCGGATTTCGATATAAGATCAAGCTGTATGGCTGACTCATCGGTTCTTCCATATATTGAAAAAAAACTTTCAATCACAGCCCGCCTAGCCAGAATAAACCGGTCTGCTTCCTGTAGCGCTATTATCCTTTGTTCAAACACAGATGTAACGGTTTCCACCTCGTCGAGTATAAGGTTCATAGCTAAAATAAGGTCTGTACGCTGTTTAAGCGAAACTGCGTCTGTATGCGGATACATAATGCCGATTTGCCTGCTTACATCGTGAATTACAGCATAAAACAAACGAGGATTATTAAGACGTAGCATGAACATATATCTGGCAATATCCTCTTCAACAGCAAGTTGCGCCGTTTCTGCCTGCTTTTGAAATTGGCTCGTTAGCAGATCAACCACATCTGCCTTCTTCGGGTTATCGTATTCGATGTATAACGCATTCAATCCGTCGGAATATAAATCGTTATATGTAAAATCCGTTTTACTATCCTCCCCTATTCGTATCTCAAATACGAATTTTGAAGCAGGTTCGGAAGCGCGTTGCAAGGCACATATAATGCCGTCTCTGTTTTGCGCTATGCTGTTTACTACAATATCATGTTCATCTGCAACCTTTGCCAGCCATTGTTCAAAGGCGTCTGTCCGTTCCGGTGCAAGCGCGGTTAAAAAAGCTATCAATTTCACACGGAACAGATCAGCGGCCACCCTGCTTGCTCTATCAGGAAATTGACCGGCGAAATGATGCCATACCTGCAACCCCATAAGATATTTTTCCAGAGAAATGTCAAACTCATTTTTTTTATGTGTTAATCGGTCAAGATAAGCCCGCGAGTTCAAATCATCTGAACCGTCCGTCTTCGGGATAACAATGCAATGATTGATTCCACAAGCCGCCAAGTAGTCCGACAAACCTGCACTGTGAAACCCTCCTGCTACAATAACCGCCTGTTTATCGATATCCATATTTTCATAAAGACTGATGAACCTTTCCGCCATAATCTGATCACGCATAACAGCGTATTCATAATACGAACTGTACTGCATAAATTTAGAGACAAAATCGGTTTTATCCGGCAACAGACTCGATATCGCGGATTCACCGCCAAGCTGATCAAAAAATTTACCGGTAATATCACCATCACCCGCCGAACCGCCTGCGAGTTGCATAAGGAGTTGGTATTCATCAAATCGCAAAGAAAATGAAACCATTTTTTTAAGCAAACAGATCAATTTGCGTGTCCGGCGTATATTCTCGCTGACATAACCATTTAGGAGCATCTCTTCCGTATCGCTCGACCATAGGTCTATTTCGTTCTGCAAAAGATCGGCATCAAATGCGTCAAGTTTGACGGAAACCTCACGGTACTTTTTTACGGACGGAATTTTATCCAGCAAGTTCAGGCGTTGCGCAATCTTATATATTTCGGCGCAAAATTCCTCGGCGGATATATCTTGATTGAAATACTGTCTGGTGAGCATATTTAATTCTTCAGGGTTATCTGAGGACGAACGCAAAGTAGCGGTAGCGGAAACAGCCTCGTCTACAATCGGTTTCGTATCCATATTTTTTAATAGATTTATCAGATACAGATAATTCTTCAGCGTGGGATATGAATCCGCATTCAGAAAATTTTTCGAAAGATACTCTATCAATTTTTCCGACCGGCTTAGATCGCAGAAATACAAAAGCTCCATAACCGGACGCGATGTATCCGGCAGAGACTCTATAATACGCTTATCTATTGTATCTTGCATTTTATCAAATAGATGAACAAGGTGTGCATTGTCATCCATCGCGTCGACGAAATGTTTTTTATGGGTTTCATACATTTCTATATCTTCCAGTCCGAATACCGGTATGGGATTGTTGGTTACGAACCGGTCAATGGCAAAATATTCCGAACCCATAATATCAGCGTTTTTCATAAAAAAATCAGACGCCTGCAAAGCCTGTTCAGGAAATGGATAATCTTTAAAAATATCGAAACTGACTTCTCCGGAAGCGCCTTCAACCCCTATAAATCCTATAGAGTCCGAGAGTCCGAGAGTCCGCAGGATATACGCGATTTCTTTCTGGACGCGATAGTTACAATGAACGTCTTTTATGATATATACATGCACACTTTCATTGGGCGCAACGATCCTCTCTTTGCGAACGGCAATATCATCAGACAAAAACGATTTCGAGTAAACCGGTTCGCATATAGCTGTTACATTAATAAACAGACAAAAAACAGTAACCAATATTGTACGTATACAACCCATAGGCAATCCATTTTTAAGATTATTCATATATGATTGAAGTATACCATAAAAATGACATTTATGAAACAAATTGATATGGATATTTTTGATGATTTTTAGAATTCGTGAAAGTATCATTTAGGATTCGTAGAAAAAAAAGAGTATCCGGAAAGCAGACCGTCAATCAATCTCGTCGTATCAATTTATTTGAGTTTCGACGTTATCATCCGATAATTTTTCACAGTTTAGTATGTTTATACACTAATCCGGCGTATTATATTATCTATGCCGCCCAATCAGCTACTTAGCGGATATCCGGCTTCTACCCATGCCTGCTTGCCGCCTTTGAAATAGTACACTTGCGAAAATCCCCTTTCTATAAGATATTCGGCGGTACGTTTCGCGGCCCCGCATTTCGTATTACTACAATAGACTACTATAATATCATCCTTTTTCAGGGATTTCAGATTTTCCACCTGCGGAGCATTCGCAGAAATGTTCACCGCGTTCGGAATATGGGATTTTCGGTAAGTATCGGCAGACAGAGCGTCTACAAATACCGCTTTATTTCCCTGCCAAAGCCGGTTTGCAACATATACATCTACAACAGGAATTTCAGTTTTGGAAACAATTTGTTTAGAATCATCGCAAGATTTTTTAGCGCAAGGTGTTTCGCCCATTGCCCATGCCGATGAAATCAAATTTAAAACAGTCAAAACCGTTATAACCGCCAATGTAACTTTTTTCATTGTAAAAAACCTTTCTTTTAAATAATATGAATATAGTTAGTGCGCAGTGCGTCAATAATATTAGATTTTTGATACGCGAATATATCTAAAAGTTCAGTCACACATCTTAACAGGACAGTATAAATATACATTTAACATAAAATTTTTCTGTTAATTTTTTGTTAAATATATATAATTATCCCGAAATTGGCAATTTTTACCACAAAGGAGAACTTGTATGAAACCAGCAGTTTTCAAAATGTACGCAATTTCAATGATTCTTGCCCTCATTCTGAGCACAAGTTCATTCGCGCAATGCGGCGGCGGCAAAGCAATGAGCGATGAGGGAGTATCTTCGGCTGACACTCCAACCTACGGAGAAGAAACAGTAGATACCGAAGAACTCGGCATAGAAGAAATCGAAATGCCGGAATATCCGGAAGATGGCGACGACATCATGGCGCCTCCAGCCGAATAAGTTATCTTTGTTTTACAAAAAAAGGCAGTCGTAATTAAGCGACTGCCTTTTTTATTGTTCACACCACTTCGCAATAGACCGCAAAATACTTGCAATACCAAGAACAACCTTGATTACCGATTGAAAATCGGTTTATTCCAGAGAAAATATTCTTTGTTCCAGTTCCTTACCTGTCACAGTCACATGTCCTATCTGATTTCCCTGCTGATCAAGAAAGATAAAAGCCGGCGGCCCGATAATATTGAATTGTTTGACAAGATGCGGATTGCTATCATAATCGACCTTGACAAAAATTACCTGGCGCAACTTATTTTGAACTTCAGGTTTATTTAACACAGTTTCTTCTATTTCCTTGCAAATGGTACACCACGGCGCAGTAAAATCGAGAATGATCGGCGCGGAAGCGCTTGCCACAATAGCAGGCAAGTCAACCTGCAGTGCAGAACTGCTTTGCAATCTCGCAGACGGCAACATTGATATCTGCGTATATACAAACAAGCCGAGCGCTACACAGCCTATCAAGGTTACCATAACTTTTCGCGGATTCGTTTCGCCGGCAGGAAGCGATATCACACCGAGAGCATGCAATCCCGTAGCAACGGCAACGATAGACGCTGATAAAAACGGGATCTCACCGATAAACGGTCTTACAAAATAGAATCCAGCCCATATAAGCACTATACCGATTGTGTGCTTTATGCGCTCCATCCATAACCCCGCACGAGGCAGAGAACCTGAAAGCGTTCCGGATATGAAAAGAATCATACCCATCCCCCACGCCATGGAAAAAAAGTATGCGAACCCCCTTAAAATATCTCCGGATACCGCTACAAAGGTAATCAGGCTTATCAACGGGCCGGATACACAAGGACCGACGACAAACGCGGATAATGCACCGATCAAAAAAGTGCCTGCGTAAGAACCTTTGTACTTCTGAGATACTTTCTGCACCTTTCCGGAAAACGATGATGAGGTACTTATTTCAAACAGATCGAACATAGACAACCCAAGCACGACGAACAATACTCCAATAGGCGCAAGCACCCATACCGACCGAAAAAAAGACGCGGCTGTACTTCCGATGAGCGCAACAATCACTCCGACAACAGCATAAACCACGGATAATCCGAGAATATATAGAGACGTAAGCAAAACAGCTTGCCGTTTGGATACCTGTTTCGCTCCGATTACCGCCGCGGTTATACCGATCATAGGATACACGCACGGAGTCAAACTGAGCAGAATACCCGCGATAAACGCGCCGAGTATTCCCTGCCACAGCCCTCGGGCATAAGGTACGGTTTCTTTGGAAAAATCCTGATTTGGCACTGCGTTTTCCGGAACAATCCCCTCAAAAGAAAACGGTATTTTCTGGGGAGGATAACAGATGGTATCGCTACATCCCTGAAACTGAAAATAACCTTCTATGGCGAACGGACTGCCCGGCTCTGCGGTATATGGCACGCTGACAAGTATGTATTGCCTGCCTGAAAAAACATCGACAATCGACCCGTCAAAATTTTTATACGGTTTGGTAGAAGGTAATTTGAGACTTTTCTTACCGAGATTGGAAGATCGTTCTACAGCCACATTGAAAAAATTTGTTTCGCTGGCGTAGACATGCAGTCCTTCAGGAATATTAAGTTCGATTATCAATTCCAAAACAGGAGCATCCGTCAAAGGACGCTGACTTATAGACACCTCTACCGGGCTCGACGACAACGCCTGCAATATGGATGCAAAAGATAAAATAAGAACAAGGAACAGATATTTTTTCATGGCATGATCTCCGCGATGGTGTTCAAAAGCGTAATAAAACCTATTCAGGTTTCAAAATATTATAGATTTTTTATCTATGAAACCTCAACATATAAAACCTGTTAGCGAGAGGCATACTACAACGAAACAATCTAAAATTCCTGCCCCCTTAATATTTAGATTATTTCATGGGTTCAATAGGACACTTTTTTATAAAAAAAATAAGACTAGTACATGCCTGTATAGATATGTTTAGGATAATCACGTGCGGAAAGCAAATCAGTCAAACCATATTTTGATTTTAACATTGATTGTATACACACTCAAAAGAATAAAGTAAACAATCGAATAGATTACCAGTAGTTAGTTGAACCGCTTATAATCTGCCGTTTTTTATTCAGAAACTATTACGGAACAACAAGCACTTCAAAGTTCAAAGTTGTCTCATATTTTCCTGACTTGTTAGCTGAAGCCAAGTCAATACCGAAAAGCAGTTGTATACGTGTACTCGGATTATTAGGATAGCCGTCCAAGTAATGTACCACTGAAGCCCAACTCCTGATAGTATGTGTAGGATAAATACCAGCCGCTCCCTGTCCGCCGGACACATTATACATATACTTATATGAATCCCACCCCGAATCAGAAATAGTATCCCCAACAGTCTGTGAAGAAAAACCGTATAAAACAGAATTACGATATTTCCAAATCAACGCATCGCCTTGATCATAATTGAGCAACGAACTATTAGTCCCGTCAGGATTAACCACCGAATGAACAGGGTTGCTGGTATATATGGTCAGATACCACTTGCCTGTTGTAGCTTCTGTTACCGACAAATAAGCTTTAGCAGTAACAAACTTGAGATTATCAGTTAGCTGACGGCCGTCATTATCCAGCGGCAATACAGTGGTTAATTCCTGGCTACCTGAACTTTCCGCGTATATTGTAAAAGTAGTTGCGGATTGTGCATATACAAGGCAGGTAAGCGCACATAGAACACCTGACACTATAAGCACGGTGAACACGTGTTTCATGATGTAATCTCCTCTTATTAAACGGTTATATATATTTTAAACATTAATTTACGGTACATATACTTCAAATACTAACGAATTCTGATAAATGCCTTCAGTGTTAGTTGATCCTAAATCAACGCCGAATTGCAACTGAATACGGCCTGAAAAATCGAAATCAGTCATATACGATACAATCGTAGCATAATTTTTGTTATCTTGAGTAAATTCTCCGAAAGACTGACTTGCTCCTAAATGCAAAAAGTATTTGTATTGCGGATCCATATAAAAAGGAAACGTTGCTCCGTAAAATACTTCTCTAATTATTTCCTGACCTATCAGGGTTTCGTCATAACCGTTTACAACTTCATTGCGCCATTTCCACCGCAACTCGGTGTTATACGGGCCTATCAAGCTGGTAGCGCCGGTAGAATTTTGAGTATAAACTACTAATCTCCACTGGCCGTAGGAACCGGGATCGAGATCGATGTATATGGTTCCGGCTACATAAATTTTATTTGAATTCATCGTCAAACCGCCCGAACTCAATTTAAGATCCTGCAGAACGGTTGGACCGGTTTTAGATGTATAAATATCAAAGGTAGTCGGCTTAGGAGTTCTGTAAAAATAAACGCTGGCTGGCATATTTGTCTTCGGTTGAGTCTGGGCATAAATGTGTACACTCGTTGCCATCAGCACGCATGCCGCAGACAAGAATAATACAAATGTTCTCATTGTGGTTCTCCTTTGTGGAATATTTTTAATGTAATATATTTTATTACTCAATAAATTTTATTACTCAATAATATTCGGGACTCCGTTTTCTACAGAAAACGTCATTGTTTTTTTCCATATCTTTTCATCATATTCATCTGTATTCACGATGAGAATAACAGCTTTATATAACCCGTCCGGCAATACCATATCTCCGATAAAACTGCCTATACATAAACTCCCCTCTTGCGGAAGTATAAGTTCTCTCTCTGTATTGAATTCAATATGATATTCGGTCTCGCTACCGTCCTCGGGGTGAATTTTTATCTGACCGCCAGGACGAAAAAACGTATTTGAATTATTCGTTATAAAAACCTCTACCGTCGTTGCTTTAACATCCGTATTTTTTATTTTTATATCGTTTATTGTGTAATCGTAGTGTTGCGTACCTTGGGCGACAACCAGTAACGGGTAGTTGTATCTTTTGCTGATACCTACCGCCACGCCCTCAGGCGGATTTTCGGAAAAACGTACACGCGCGTAATAAAGACCCTGCGCGTCTTCAGGTAAACTGATTGTATATTTTATATCGACAGTCGAATTAGGCGGAACGTCGACTACATTATTTTCAAATTCAAACCATGTTTCAATTGCCGGATTTATGGTCTTATCAAACCATTCGAGTTCTATTCTTATTGGGGTGTCATCAAAATTTTTTATGGAATAAGCGCCTGTTTGTGTTGTTCCGGCCTGTTGAAATATTTCCACGCGCACAGGCTCGACGCTAAATTTAGCCCATACCGAAGACGCAACCGAAAGACAACCAATTATTGTTATTAGCGGTAATATTTTATTTATCCGAACCATACTTTGCCTGATTTACCTTAAATTTATTGCAAACAAATTGATTTTATATAAGCTTCATATTACTACATTTAAAAATCTATATGTCGTACTTCATTAACAAGAAGCGAGGAACGAGGCTTTAACCCCCGTCCCTCGCTGAAAAACCGTATTACGGCTTGTAATAAACTTCAAAAACAACTGTAGTGGAATATGTCCCTACACGAATTACGCTGTTCATATCAATAGCGAAACCCATTGAGACTCTGTTGTTATAATCGAAATCTGTCATGTAGTTGACAAGCGACGCGAAACGTCTTGTATCTTCATCTGCGAAATCAGCCGCTGATTTAGGATCTGCCAGATTCGCGAAGTATTTAAAGAATAGTTCCGCACCTTCTCCTACTACCGTCCATTGAGCATTGGAGACAATATCGCCGACATTAAAGTAACGAGATACTACACCTGTGTTCGGCAATGCGTACATCGTATAGCCACTGCCGGATGTGTCTAGGTTGACAGTTATAGTAGTGCCTGTCAATGCGGTTATCTGGAGTTTCTTATTGTTTATTTCCGTCATTCCGGTTACATTGCGAAGAGAAATAGTATCACCTACCGCCAATCCTGTGGTATCGTTAACAGTGATAACCGCAGATGTAGCCTTAGTGATACCTGTTACAGTCATACCAACCATAGTTGGAGCTTCGCCGAACGAAGCGGACTGGGTGTATTTCCATACACATGATTTTCCTGAATCATCAGTATTGAAAAGATTACTGCCATTTTCAGGATTAAACGGATTAGGATCAGGCGCTGGACGATAAGCGTTGGCAGTATAAACGCACAAATACCATTTTCCATAGTTACCCGGATCTACGTCTACCCAGTATGAACCGGCGGCATAATACTTTACGTTGGAGTTGAATTCAATATCGCCTGCATCGCCGTTATCGAGCTCTATTTCTGTCCATGGCGTAGAACCTGTTTCGGTAGTATACAGGGCAAATGTTGTAGTTGTTTGCGGAGCGGTAAAATACACTTCTGCCGTCAAAGACTGTGTTTGTTGCGCGAATGCCGCGGATGCCAAAGCGACTACCGCACATGCTGTGATTCCTGCCAAAATGCGTTTCATTTTTTGTCTCCTTTCGTTAGTAAGACGTTGGGTTTGGTTGATTGTTTCTATTGTTTAGTGTTGCACTTATGTAATACCTTATCGGTAATATCACCTCCTCGATACATTTTATATATTTGGTTATAAATCATCAATCAGCCTTTAAATAATAATGTCTATTACGAACAGAATCGTTATCCGGTTCCGGACGAGGCACGGAAGCCGCAGGGTCTCCGCAATCTGTCCATGTATAATATATTCCTTCGGAGGTCATAATAGTTTGCACCTCGTCTACAAATTCCTGATAGGGTATTTCGTTCCAGTTGGTTGTGTCGCTGAGCAATCCGTCTGTCCAGAATATGGAATAACTGCCTACATACTCGTTGTATGTATGAGAAATGGTATAGCATCCTGAGGAATCTTCGCGTTCAAAGTTTACGATTGTAATAAACTTCATCGAAGGTATGGCCAGAGTCGAAGTATGTATAGCCGAACCAGTCAGGATTCCGCAACTTGCCGTAATGCGTATGTTGTACTGTTCGCCGTTGGCTGACGGTATATCAGCCTGCGCGTTCCACGTTAACGAATACAGAGTACCGGGATATATACCGTGTATATCGCCCATCAAAGCATCCGCTTCAGTCCAGCTGTCATTGTCTTCATCTACCCTCTTATATTCCAGAGAAATATCGCATGGCGCGCCTTCCGGATACGCAAGATTGAAATTGACGTCAACCAGCCATCCCGACACACCTGCGGCATTAATAGTAACCGAAGGATTACCGGCAGACGGAAAAGTTAGCGTAACTTGATGTTGGCCTGCCGTTACGCACGGCGTAATACAAACAGCAATCGCCACCGCTATCCAGTATCTGGCGCATCTCATAATTATTCTCCTTTGTTTAAATTTCCTATATTTTTCTGTATTGTTTTAATGTTTTTGTTAACAAGATTATAACATATATTTTTGATTAGTGAAAAACTTTTTACTGCCCCCTCATACAATATAAGATATATTCGCCATAATTATACTACTAAAAAATCTAAATTGCAACTGAAATTATTTATTCTCCGGATGTTCCTTTAAGCTAATATGACAGTTGTACCGCAATATTGTTTCAAGAAATCTCTAAATTAAAAAAAAATTATCTATCTGCGTCTTATTTATCCGGATTGACAAAAATTTTTTTATAACTGTCTGGGTTTAAAGCTATGTCCGAATAATATAAAAATTTTTAAAGATTCGGTCAAGCGAATTTATTTTTTCTTACCTTTATTTTCAGATTGCTATATTTGATTTTTTGCTTGTTCGGTATAGCCGCATAGATTAGTATGATTATATCAAACGACACATTATATAAACCTCTGAAAAGCGGAAACCCTATAAATGTCTTTAGAGGACATGAATATGCCGTCAAAAGGATTACGCCTAAAACGATTTGATATATCGCACAAGATCTTAATGGCTGTATGCTTTGGACTGGCAGGCTGTATATTGAACATTCCGGCTATTGCCCTTCGTATCGATTCATATACCGTGTATTTTTTAATAGGACTCATTGCGCCTATGCTTATCGCTCAAAGATGGGGCTGGGTATACGGTTTGATATCGGTTACTGTCGGGTATACGATGTTTAACTCTTGGATTCCCGAACATCCCGGCAGATACTGGCCGTTGCTGAATACAGCCATGATTACCTTGTGGATAGCTTGGCACGGATTCTGCGCCGGCATTTACAGTCGGACTAAAAAGATGCCGGCAAATCCGTACATAGCGGAAATTCCGTTTAGACTGCTATGGATTCTTATCAGTTATACGGTTGGAATCAGAATAATCCAGCCAAGCTCTGTGCCATTGGACAATCTGTTAATCAACCTGCGTCCCGATACAGGATTCATACATTTTTATACGCTGGTACAAACTCTGAATGCTTATTTTATTTTACTTTTAGCGCAATTACTTACTTACACAAAAACCATGCGGAAACTGTTACGGTTGGATACGGATGAAACATATTCGCCTGTCAACCGGATTATAGGCACGGCTGTCGGTATAGGTTTATCGTTTTGGATTATTGACGGATTGCTGGATTATTTTTTGTTTTACAGAGGCATAGGTAATTTGATCGGTTTCTTGACAGGTTCGGAATATCCTCATGAATTTTACGTTCGGATGATTTTTTTCATAGCATGCCTTGCAGGAGGATTGATTTTAGCAGGCATATTCAGAACCAGTATTCAAAAGGAAAAACAGTTCGCAGACAGCCTGAAAATATTTCATGAGATAACAGAAAATACTTCCGACATCATAGCTATTCTAGACACAGAGTACCGGTATACATATATTACATCATCGATCACGGCTATTGCTGGCTATGCTCCGAACGAGCTTATCGGGACTAAATTAAAAAATTTTATTCATCCGGAAGATTATCAGCTTATACAAGAAACGCTCGACTGCGCGTCCGCAAAAAATAGCGGGTCTTTCAAATTAGATCATTTTCGGGCGGTACACAAAAATTCCAAAACAATAATATGGATGGAAGGACGCATTACATCATTGCTCTGCGAACCGGCGGTCAATGGGATTTTGCTCAACTGCCGAGACATCACGATTCAAAGACAAGCGCAGGAAAAACTGGAACAATCTGAAAAAAAGTACAGGTCTATGATGGAAAATCTCAGCGAAGGAATCTGGATGATTGATTCCACAGCAAAAACCGTTTACGCAAATAAAGCTATGTCCGGCATGCTTGGGTATTCTGCCGACGAAATGACCGGCCGTTATTTATACGAGTTCATGGACGCTAAACAGGCCGTCAACTACAAAGAAAACCTCAAAGATCAGAAAAAAGACGTCCAGAAAACCTATGATCTTGTTTTTTTAAGAAAAGACGGCAGTCCGATACTCACCCGCATGACGGCAAAACCGGTCTATAACGAAAAAAATAATTATGCGGGAACTCTCGCTATCGTTACCGATTTGACCGAATGGAAAGAATCTCAGCAAAGAATCCGATACATTGCAAAGTTTCCTGAAGAAAATCCCAATCCTGTAATGCGCGTATCGCTGGACGGCGTGGTATTATATAGCAACAAATCCTCAGAACCTGTCTTGAAAATATTGTGCGCAGATAAAGAAAACAGAGTTACAGATTCATGGAAAAAGATTATCAAGGAATCCGCAGACTCGATGTCCATAACGAAAATGGAGATCAAATGCGGCGACCGGTTCTTTTTGATTTATATTAAACCTATAGAAAACGAACATTATGTCAATTTTTACGGATATGACATCACAGACAGGATTGAGGTAAGCGAATCGCTGAAAAAATCCGAACTAAAATACCGCGAGTTATTTGACAACATACGCGATGGAACCGTCATAGTAGATATGAGCGGAAATATTATAGAATGCAACACCGAATACGGCAGAATGCTGGGATATACTACCGACGAGCTCAAAAAAATGTCTTACCTTGATATCACGCCGGCGAAATGGCACGCTTTTGAAAAAAATATTTTAGATTCACAGACAATTAGACGCGGATATTCGGATCTTTATCAGAAAGAATACATCAAAAAAGACGGCACTGTATTTCCTGTAGAACTGCGTGCTTACCTTGTCAGAGATTTCGCCGACAATCCGACAGGCATGTGGGCAATTGTACGCGATATAACCGAACGCCAGACCGCCGTGGAACAACGCGAACGTTTACTGCGAACACTAGAATCTAAAAATGATGAGCTTGAAAGTATAGTATATATCAGTTCTCACGATTTGCGTTCACCGCTTGTTAATATAAACGGCTTTACAACCGAGATAGAAAATTTGATTGACAAAGCATCGCGGCTGATCGATAATTCAAGCATAACTGAAAGCATAGTCTCAGAACTTAAAAATTTATTTACACTTGAAATTCCGCCTGCCTTGCGGTACATACAGGCAAGCGCCGGCAAAATGGATTCTTTGTTGGTCGGTTTGACCAAATTATCAAGGCTCGGACAGGCAAGTCTTTCTATTCAGTTTATCGACATGAACCATATGTTCGCCAGCATCGTTGATTCTCTTCGTTTTCAGATAAAGGAGGCCAGCGCAAAAGTAACAATCGAAAATATGCCAAACTGTTACGGTGATCCTTTACAGATAAGTCAGGTATTCGTCAACATTATTGATAACGCATTGAAGTATCGTGATCCTAACCGCAAACAGTTGATAAAAATCAAAGGCGAGACAAAAAATGCTTTTTCAATATACTGTATCAGCGACACCGGTATCGGAATTAATCCGGATCACCATAAAAAGGTTTTTGAGATATTCCACAGGCTTAATCCGTCCCATTCAAGCCAGGGAGACGGGTTGGGGCTGACAATAGTGCGTCGCATCGTGGAAAAACATGGAGGAAAGATTTGGCTCGAATCTAAAGTAGGCTCAGGAACCAGTTTTTTTGTAGCGTTACATAATGAAAAATGATTATGTCTTTTTTCGGGAAAGGAGTTTTTTATGCTAAACGATGTTGTTATCCTAATGGCGGAAGATGACGAAGGCCATGCATATCTTGTGAAACGCAATCTTGAACGCGCAGGGATCACAAATCAAATAGAGCATTTCAAAAACGGCGAAGAAATCCTTTCTTTTCTAAACGAATTGACTGACGAAGATCAAAATAAAAACAAATCTTTTTTGATTCTTCTCGATATACGGATGCCGCGCGTAGACGGTATCGAGGTTCTTAAAAAAATTAAAGAGAATTCACTGTTGAAAACAATTCCAGTTATCATGCTGACCACAACCAATAATCCGCAGGAAATAAAGCTCTGTCATTCGCTTGGTTGCAGTAATTATATAACAAAGCCCATCGAATATGAAAAATTTGTGGAAACTATCAGGCGTTTGGGTTTATTCATGCGGATTGTGGAAATACCGGAACTGCAACCATCCGCCTGACCGGTATCTTAAATCATTTTTAAAATTTGGCAATCAGTTCCACTGCAATAACTTTAGATAAATATTATCAAAAAGGGCATTTTTTGCTTTGAATTTAATATATTTTTTGTTACCTTTTGTGTTATAAAATCGCCCGTATTTTACAGCAAATTTTATCAATACGTATAATAAAACTAACAGGAGGTAAAAAATTGCAAAAAAACCTTGAAAAAACCTTTTAAATACGTTAATTATTAAAATTGCTCAAATAATCTAATTTTTACAGTGAATACAAAAAATATAGAGAGTTCATAACATGGTAAAGCCCATTTTAACGACCTACGAAGCCGCAAAATACTCTAATGTGACCATGACCACAGTAGTCAATTGGATTAAAGACGGTTCGCTTAAGGCATACAAAACCAAAGGCGGACACAGGCGAATAAAAACGGCGGATCTTCTGGAATTTTTAAAGAAATATGATATGCCGGTTTTTATAAATCAACGTGTACTGGTTGTAGATGACGATGTATCTATCCAGACAGGTTTGAAAAAGGTATTCGAGTCACACGGTTATGAAGTAAGTATAGCTAACAACGGCTTTGAAGCCGGCGTGCTTATAGAAATGAAACGGCCTGCGCTTATTGTTCTCGATCTTGTGATGCCTGAGTTAGATGGATTTTACGTGTGTGAATTCATCAAAAAGCACGAACATCTAAACGACACGAAAATTATCGTATTATCGGGATATCCATCTCAGGAAAATATCGATAAAGCAAAGAAATCCGGTGCCGATGCGTTTATATCCAAACCAGCAGAGAATCGTGTAATTCTTGAAGAAGCTAGACGATTGCTCAAAGACATTGTAAGTCCATCAGGATTATAAACACGGGCAACTTCCCGGCACAGTAAGTGAATCTTTGATCAGGCTGAAACAGCTAAACTTTTCTGTTCTGGGGGGAGCGGATGGATAAAGCTGTACCGGTGTTGTTAGCCTGTGAAGGCGAAATCGGACACGGATTAGCAAAGTTGCTTGTCAATGAGGGAGATATATCTATACGCGCCCTTATCGACGAAAAGTCTTGCCCTGCAATAACCCAACTCGCCGAGAAATATGATGTACCGCTTATCGACACATGGAATAAATTTGCCGGTATCAATCAAATCGATCTGATAATAGACGCAAGCGAAGATAACCGTATTTTCAGTTCAATATCCAAAAGCCGGCCGGTATATGTTCACAGCATTGAAGCAGACCATTTACGTCCGGTTATTTGTATATGGTTACTAAAAGATTCTCATGGTGAGCGAATCGATAAAGTAACAAGTCAAATACATGAAAAAATTCGTCAATACCTTATCCACCTTACTGAACTGAAAAAAACTCTTCCTATAGCAAGTAAAACACGGTTATTTGATAGGTCGTCCAAATGTAATCCCGCAATGTTTTACACTGAAACAACTTCAGCCGGCGAAAATGCCGGGGTATCTATCCCCGACCGGTCATACAAGCCGTCTTCACTGCTAGTATCGCGGCCCGGCGGTTATATGCAAAAAAACTCCGAAGATCATTTTCATTTTCTTTTCGAACATGCGCCTCTTCCTTATCAATCTCTGGATGAGAACGGTTTTTTTATTGAAGTAAATAATACATGGCTTCAAGTTCTCGGATACAAAAGGTCTGAAGTTATAGGAAAATGGTTTGGAGAGTTTCTCGAACCCGCGTCGCTTGAAAAATTCAAACGCAGTTTTTCCAAATTCAAAAAAAACGGCACTGTTTCCGGGACAGAGTTATGCTTGAAACATAAAAACGGCGGATGCATTCTGGTTTCATACGAGGGGAGAATAAGTTACGATGATAATGGCTCATTTTTACAAACCCATTGCATCTTTCACGATATAACATCCCGCAAGCAAATGGAAGAATCTCTACGACAGAGCGAGCAGAGGTACAGGACCATAATAGAGACCGCCAACGAGGGTATATGGATTACTGATAAAGACGGGCTTATAACATTTGCGAATACTCATTTCGCCGATATGCTAGGTTATGCTCAAAACGAACTGACCGGAAAACCGCTGATTTCCATGATCGCTCATGAATGGAGATCTCACGCGGAAATGTTTTTGCACGGAAATGACCATAAAGATTCGCGGCATCAGGATTTCAAGTTCATACGCGCCGACAATTCGCAGATATGGGCTTTAGTATCTGTATCTCCTCTTATGTCCGAAAACGGCGTTCCAAACGGTAGGCTAGGGATGGTTATAGATATAACCGACCGTAAAAAATTTGAGAAACAACTTGACGAATACCGCTCGCATCTCGAACACCTTGTAGACCAGCGAACCGCCGACCTGATACATTTGAATACGTTCAAAGAAAACATCTTATCCAATATTCCATCGGCTATAATAGTCATAGATGAGAATTTACATATTGTAACATACAATAATAATTTTTTAGATCTCATTGACTCTAAAACCGAAATTAATGGACAACATATATGCGCCATGTTAGGTTGCTCTAAAGAAGCTCAAAAAAAATGTCCGGTGAAAACGGCGATCAAAAATATCTTGATAAATGACGGCGCCCCGAAGTTACTCGAACATACCGTTAATCACAATGGAATCGAGAAATTGTTCAAGATCAGGATGTCGCGAGTTTCGCCCAATCAACAAAAAATACTGCTTGTCCTCGAAGATATAACACACCAAAAAAATATGGAAAAACAGCTTCTTCTTTCCGAAAGGCTGGCCGCTACCGGTCGTTTGGCCGCAAGTATCGCACATGAGATCAACAGCCCGCTTCAAGGCATCGTAACGCATCTTGATTTGATTAAGGAGAAATTGCCGGCCAACTTCAGCGAAATGGACAGTTATTACGCAGTAAAAAATAACATAGATAAAATCAGGGATATTGTCAGGCAACTGCTCGATATTTACATAACCCCGCAAACATCCAGAAGCACTGTTAACATTAATACGATAGTCAGACAAGTAGAGTCCATTGTACGCAATCAGCTATCAATAAAAGAAGTAAAATTGAATCTCGACTTGGATGAGCGTCTGCCCGATATAAACGGATATCATCAGCAGTTGCATCAGATTATTTTGAACGTCATGTTAAACGCGATTGATTCAACCCGCAAGGGAGACCGCATATCTATATCTACCTCGTCATCAGATAAAAAGGTCACCATCATCATCAGCGATACCGGTCAGGGTATCCCAAAAGAATATTTGGATCATATTTTCGACCCTTTTGTCAGCGCCAAACGGCAATCAGGAGTAGGCCTTGGTCTTTTTGTTTGTCAGGGGTTGGTCAAAAATCATCAAGGAACTATATCCATAGACAGCAGACCTGAAAAAGGTATGACATGCACGTTAACTTTTCCAATCGAAGCAGTTGCAACCGAGGAATAAACTGTTCACATTGTAACGTATTGCGATATCAAGCCTTATTTGTCCTTAATCTATGGAAAAGACCGCCTAAAGCCGAAACTAACAATACCAGCGTACACGGTTCCGGTATAGGTGAAGGTGGGATAGGAGGAATATACTCATAAAAAATAAGTTCCAAAGGTCCTGACAATCCGCCGCCTGAAGCAAAAACACCCATGTATGCCCCTGTAATGCCGTTGTATCGCAATATTTGGTTAGTGTTACGATTAGCTACATACAGGTTGCCATCCGGCCCGAACGTCAACCCCACAGGGTAGTCTATTCCCGATGCAAAAGTGCCGATAAGTGAACCTGTGGTACCGTCGTATTTATAGACCCTGTCCTTGTCGATGTCACCCACATATAAGTTATCGTCCGGTCCGAAAATGGCGATTCTCGGTTCAGTTAAACCGGTTATTGCGAAAATATCCATAAATGCGCCGGTTGTCCCGTTAAATCTATGTATGCTATTGGATTTAGCGCTACATACATACATATTTCCATCAGGGCCGAATACAACTGAAGTAGGCACATTCAAACTGCTTCCTGTGGTAAATACATTGATAAACTCTCCGGTTACCCCGTTGTAGCGTAAGACTGAATTGTTGTTTCTATTTACAACATAAAGATTTCCATCAGGGCCGAAGGCAACACCATGGGCATTGCTCAGGCCGCCGCTTCCCGCAGTTACAAACACATCTATAAAAGTGCCTGTAAGCCCGTCATATCTCATTACTTCGCTTGTCGCTCTACTGCTGACATATAGGTTGCCGTCGCTACCGAATGCAAGCGAATAAGGCTCATCAATTCCGCCGCCTGATGCGAACACATCTATGTATGCCCCTGTAATACCGTCGTACCGCAATACCTGATCCGTATTATAACTTGTAACATATAGATACGGAGCGCTATAAACCGTTGTGGAAAATATAAGCAAATTCAAAAGCATGGATACAACAATAAATAGTCTTACGGTCATGGGTAACCCTTTCTCAGTATTTGCAATACAACAAGTTTTTTATCATCTGATTGCAGGAAATTCCAAACATTTTTGCAATCCGGTTCTCATATATGAATTATATCATACATATTCGTATTTTACAAAAAATACGACGACTTTTTTAGACAGCGATTTTTAGAAACGATAAAATTACCACTTATTCCAGTGTATTTTATCCGGATCATATTTGTCTTTAGGGCGTTCCAAACCCGCAGGATATCCGATGGATATCACATTTAGAGGCACTACATTGGATGGAATAGACAATACCGACCTGACAAAATCTATCCTGTCATTTTCAGGATAAATACCAAGCCATACTGCCCCGAGATTTTTAGATTCGGCCGCAAGCAGAATATTCTGAGTAGCGGCTGAACAATCCTGTACCCAGTACATCTGAGATATACCCGGTAGCGATTCTTCCGGTATTCCGCATACGGCTATAGCGGCTTGAGCGTTTTTGAGCATTTTTCCGTATTCCAGCCCTTCGGCAAGCCGGTCGAGTACATCCCGCTGGGTTATCACGACAAATGCCCACGGACGTTTATCCGCGGCTGTAGGCGCCGCCATACCTGCCTTGACCAAAATTTCAAGCAGATCAACGCTAACCGGTTTATCGGTATAAGTGCGTACACTTTTTCGCCGATGAATGATAGCCATTGTATCATTAGGCGTCATAGAAACCTCCTGTGAAAAAGCATTATAAACACAAAACAACTCAACCGCCAGTATTATGCCGACAAACAGCCTGAGAGTAATTGTTTTCATGATACGCACTCCTTTTTCAAGTCGGTATTTCTTTTAATCAACGGACGTTGAAACAACTCAAGTATCTGACCGGTCGGGCACAGATACGCACACCAGCATCTTGGCACAGCCAGAGAAACCAGCAGAAAAAAGCCTGCCAGAATTAACGCAGGAATCGGGGCGCTTGTAATTTGAAACGCCGCAAACGGTTCGAAATTAATAAAATCCACGGGAACCGCAAATATCGCTAATCCCACTATCACGAGCATAAAAATACGCCTTAGCAAAATAAGATATTTTCGCGCCCAAAAGAGCACAGGCTTCTTTTTGCGCACCAGTTTTCCGACCAATTCCTGTGCCGATCCATAAGGACAAACAAAAGAACAATACCAATTTTTATCTGTAAGCAAACCCAATATTGCAGTGAGCGCAAAAACCACGGATAATAAGGAAAACGATATTCCGCCATGTATCCACGCAACAAACCGCCCCAACGACAACATGTCACCGAATAAATATCCTATCACCAGAACATTTGCGGCAAGCATTAAATTACGCAACCTCCGCACCTTGGACGGCATAAAAAAGCCGGCCAAGGCTCCTGTAATAATAATAACAGTTAAAAAGACAATCAACGGATTGCCATAACTTTTATTCTCATTACTTACTGTTGTTTGCTTACAAAAAAAAACAACCTTTTTTTAAAGGATTCTATAACCGCTGTACTTGTCATTGTCGCGCCAGATACAGCATCTACTTCCTTCTCAAGAGCCTCATCTACCGCCAAACCGTTCCATGAATCCAAAACACCCTCCGCAGTAATGATTTTAACAAACCCGCCCGATTCGGCATTGGGCAGGAAGCTAACTCCGGCAATTTTCCCGCCGGCGTCTATACCGATCAGTAGCGGCACCGCCCCGCCGTATCCTCTGACATCGTCCGCATAGGGTGTTGTAGCGATAAAATACCCTATGAGAGTACCTTCCATATCAAATACCTCGGACAGCTTATCTGCCTGCTCGTTATATATGAAAGATACAGCTGACGGATACAGTTTTTGCACCTGTGATAAGGTTATAATTGAAATTTCTTTGTATTCATGGTCGTCCTGCGATACGGCAGGCGGTGTTTGTGCGCGTATAGTAATAAACGCCGCAATAGCCGCCATGATAATAAGCTGTGGCAATTTTGACAACAACAGCCTTGATCTTTTCATTGCCCGTCCTTTTTCGTATTAGGATTGAAATTTTTACCGATATTCCAAGCTTTTCCAAGATGTTTTCCGACACCCCAATAATTGTTGTCATGCATAGAAAAGAGTATCGGTTGTAACTTAGTTATGTCAGGAAGACCGTTTGTGATACAATCTTCGTTGGCATACACTTTAAGAATTTCACCTATAAAAATCTCGTTCACTCCCCCGACTTCAATAGACTCCATCAGCTTGCACTGCAAACTAAGAGGAGACTGTTTGATCATAGGCGCAGAAGGTATGTCACCGCAGAACAGTTCACAGATTTCAGATTTATCCGTTTCACGGCCGGAATACATACCTATATAATCCGTCAATTCGATCATATCCGATGAAGGAATGTTCACGCTGAACGAACGATTTCTTTTAATCCATTTGTTGGAAAAATGCACCTTGCTACTTGCGATACTTATCATCGGAGGCGTATGTTGCACGATACCGCAATATGCAATTGTAATAAAATTCGGCCGATCATCTGCCATAGTGCCGACAATGACCAACGGCATGGGGTAAAGAAAAGTATTCGGTTGTAACTGAATTTTTTTCATGGCGCGTATCCCCTTATTTGTCGGTATATTCACAAAATTATTTTTTACCCGTCTTATCATAGGAGAATGGATATATCTTTACTGGCAAAAACATCGCCGTGACCGGGTACGATATAATCAGCTTTTTTAAGTATTATTTCCCTGCTTTTTAGCAACCTGTCGTTATCCTGCGCGAGGGTATCTATCTTCGGCCCGTTTTTATCCCAGAACACATCTCCGCATACGGCGTAAATACCGGCGGTAGTCTTGACAAACAGTGTAATATTATCATAGCTGTGCCCAGGTGTCATCTGTATAAAAATATCGTTGGAAAAATTCCGGCTCATTGTATTGTATATATATGAATGTCCGTCCCAAAGCCCCCAGTAATCTAACGATTTGGCGCGCGCAAACATACCTATATTTCTATAATGATCTAAATGAGAATGCGTTATAAATACATATCCGATATCATCCAAGGTTAAATACTCTCGGGCGAGAGCGGATATTATGATTTGTTGATCGGGGACAGTACCGGGATCGACTACTATATTAACACCGTTGTCACGAATGAGTGTTATAGTGGCGCATACAACATTTGTTTCGACAGTGTAATACCCGTTAACTAGCACACACAGTTCAGCCATAACCATCCTTTTATTTGAATTGTAGCGGCTTTTCAAAATTGTAACAAAGACACGCCAAACTGGCAATAGTAGCAGGCAATTTTTTTAGTAAAATTATTAAGCGTCAAATATAATTTGATTTTTAGAAGGATTGTCTTTATTGTTGAAACGTCTTAGAGATTTTTATCCGGCTATCCACAGATACCTATACAACCGAAGATATAAAAAGGAGTTTTAAAAATATGAATACACCCGATCACCCGCTCGACACTCTGGCAGGTATCATGAAAAAATTGCGTTCACCGGAAGGCTGTCCGTGGGATAAAGAGCAGTCCCATGAAACTATCAAGCGGTACATTATCGAAGAAGTGTACGAATTTGTTGAAGCTGTAGAAGAAAACAACCCCGCAAAAATGAAAGACGAGCTGGGCGACCTGTTATTCCAAATCATTTTTCACTGCCAACTTGCAGAAGAAGAAAATCATTTTTCCATATACGATGTTATCAAATCGTCCGCGGAAAAAATGATACGCCGCCACCCTCATGTTTTCGGCGACAAAAAACTCGATAAAGCCCATGAAGTTATAGATCAGTGGGAAAAAATCAAGGCGGACGAGCATCATCACAAAGAGAGAGTCTCTATTCTCGACGGAATACCGTCTCATTTACCGTCACTGATACGAGCGTATAAAGCTCAGAAAAAGGTTGCGCGAGTCGGATTTGACTGGAGCAGAACAGATCAGATCATCGAAAAAATAGAAGAGGAGCTACGGGAAACAAAAGACGCTATCGCCAAAGGAAGTCATGAACACATAAAAGAAGAAATAGGCGATCTTTTTTTTGTGGTAGCCAACCTTGCGCGTTTTTTAAATTATGACCCTGAAGAACTATCGAGAAAAGCGGTAGACAAATTCATCCGCCGATTCAGAAAAATCGAGTTGGAACTGCAAAACCGCGGATCATCCGTCCACAAAAGTACTCTTGAAGAGATGGACGAGATATGGAATCTGCACAAAAAATCCGAATAACTATATTCGATTTCGTGTCAAGCCGCCTAATCCGGGCGATTCGTCCCATAACCCTCTGGAATTTTCGCGCGCTTGACGTTGCGCCTCGATAAAACGATCTCGGTACTCCTGTTTGAATGGAAATCTTAAATATACAAGCCCGTATCCCTGAGCAATAATCTGTTCGTTGAGCATAGTGCCGTCGGATAAAAACACAAAAGCGAGAATGCGCCCATACTGGTCGTACTTCTCGCTACCTGTTTCGAGACGGACATATTTGCCTTCGCACAGTTTCTGAGTAAACCTATATGACCGCTCGCCGAGACTCTGTATTACAGACGGTTCAAGTGATGAATCTTTTGCATCCCTGAACAATTTGTCGGACTCATAGTATTCCGGCGTATCCACGCCGATCAGACGTATTCTTTTTCCGGATTCAATCCGCAAAGTATCGCCGTCAACAACTTCTTTTATATACAAACTGGAAAAATCGGACTGACCGGAATGACGTCTTTCGGCTATCCGGTCGTAAATAGCGTTTCGCTCTATCGCAAATACTATAACGACAAAAATACCCAGTATAGCGGCTATTATAGAAGGCGCTTTACGGTTGTACGACGGCCGGTAGCGTTTTTCAAAATTTTTTCGTTTCAAAAATCCCGTCCTGCCAGCTTTTTCTTTTTACGCAAGAACGCCGGTATATCCAGATTACGTCCGGCATATACCGTCGGGTCGGTTTCTTCGAAAAATTCACCTTGCGACGATTTGAATTGGATCACATTCTCACGCCGCAGGGTTACCGGTTCTTCAGGCAGTTCAGGTTCGTCCTCAGGGCTGGTTTCGCTATCAGCGGTCAGTTCGTCAACATCTTCTGTTTCGCCGTAGTGGACAGACCGGCTTGCAACAGGTTGCGCCGGTTCTTCACGAAGTATCAGGCTGTCCGCATCGGTATCTGCGGAAATTGTTTCATCATTAACGGTTTGCAGGTCTTCTTGATTATCGGCAGGCACAATCTGTTTATAGCGCGTCTGATCGAATTGATGCTGTTCAGTCTGCGAAGACGATGTCTTGTAAGTTTTTACAGTTTGTTCCCTAGCATCGGTTGCCAATCCGGTAGCTATAAGGGTAACCATGGCTCGGTCTGATATTTCATTGTCGATGATAGCGCCTATCAAAATATTGGCGTCGTCCTCGGCAATTTCATGAATCGAACCTATCGCGTTATTAACCTCATAGAGCGATAAATCTCTTCCTCCGACAATACTTATAAGAATACCTTTGGCGCCGCTTAATTCCCGAGTTTCTAGTAGCGGGCTGGCAAGCGCGGATTGAATAGCTTTTACCGCTTTGTCTTTACCGGTTCCCTCGCCGAACCCGATGACTGCGCCGCCTTTGATGGATAAAATTGTCTCTATGTCGGCAAAATCCAGATTGATCATTCCGGGCAGGATAATTACCCGAGATATAGATTCAACTGCCTGATACAATATCTGATCGGTCAAACGATAAGCGTCGTACAGCGGGGTATCCTGATTTATCATATTGAAAACTTTGTCGTTGGGAATACAAACAATGGTATTTACATGATCGCGAAATTCCTTTAACCCCTGATCCGCCTGCGCCATCCGCCGTTTTCCCTCGAAAGTAAAAGGTTTTGTAACGACCCCTACTGTAAGAATACCAAGTTCTTTCGCTATTTGAGCTACTACCGGCGCGGCGCCCGTACCTGTGCCGCCTCCAAACCCTGCGGTAACAAAAAGGATATTCACTCCTTCGATAGATTCTTTTATAAGGTCCCTGTCGTCAAGAGCCGCCTGCCGTCCCAAATCGGGGTTACCGCCGGTTCCCATACCGCGGGTAGTTTTTTTTCCTATTTGAATTTTTTCAGGCGCTCTGGAACGTCCCAATACCTGAACATCTGTGTTCATCACAGCAAAATCAACTCCCTTGATACCCATTTCAGACATATGATCAACCGCATTACTGCCCCCGCCGCCCACACCGATTACTTTTATACGGGCAATTTGCTTATCTATTTCTTCGAATTTCAGCATGGAGCGCCTCCTAAAAATATTTTTTTACCATTTCGCGCATCGAATGCAATACTTTAACCACAATTCCCGGGTCATCCATCATTACGTAGCTTTGGTCTACATAATGTTCCAAACCGAACAACACTAGTCCGACACCGGTCGAATAAATGGGGCTTTGGTAGTTATCGTTCAAACCGGATACATCTCGGGGAATCCCTAACCTTACCGGTACATGAAAAACATGGTTCGCAAGATCCAGCGTGCCGGGCATAAGCGATGCGCCGCCAGTCATGACTATACCTGCGCCTATCTGATTGCCATATTCGGTATTATCGATTTCAACCTTGATGATTTCGAGTATTTCAGACATACGAGCGTTAATAACGTCGCTTAAGTCTTTGCGCAACATACTGCGCGCAGGATACCCGAACGTTCCGGGCAGAATAAACTCCTCATGATTGCCGATCATATCGCTGAGTGCGCATCCAAACTTCTTTTTCACATCTTCGGCTCGTGCGGTAGGTATATTGAATCTGATCTTAATATCGTTGGTAACATGGTCTCCCCCAATAGCCAGCACTCCGGAATGGCGTAGCGACCCGTCGATAAAAATAGCGTAATCGGTAGTACCGCCTCCGATATCTATCAATACCACTCCGGATTCTTTTTCCTCTGGCTTGAGGGTAGCTTCACTGGAAGCTATGGGTTGCAAAATAATTCCTGAAACATCTATATTAGCCTGATTGATGCTTTTAACGATGTTCTGAACCGAAGTAACAGACGCGGTGATTATATTTACCGACGCTTCCAGACGAGTGCCGATCATACCTTTGGGTTCAAGTATTCCGCCTTGTCCGTCTACCCTGTATTCCTGAGGTATGACATGTATAATTTCACGTTCCAGCGGCAAAGATACGGCCTTAGCCGCATCGTGAACTTTTTTGATATCTTCGTCGGTAATTTCGCCGCGATTGCCCGATATAGGCACTATCCCTTGACTTGATATACTTTGAATATGCCCGCCGGCAATACCGGCAAACACAGAATTTATTTCAACACCAGCGACCTCTTCAGCCTGCGAAACCGATTTTTCAATAGCCTCAACAGTCTTTTCGACATTGACCACAACACCTTTGCGCAACCCCTGCGACGGGGCATGCCCTATGGTAAGTATAGCCAGATCGCCACTAGCGGTTCGCTCCGCGACAACAGTACAAATTTTATTTGTTCCTACATCTAGCCCGACAATAATATCGCCCGTTTTTCGTATCATTTAATTCCTCATCACTACTGGAACGTTTTCGAATCTAAGGTCAACCGAGTCAAAATAAGACCTGCGGCCTGCAAGGTCGGTTACTATAGTATACAATTTTTCGAACCGGTAAGAAAAATCCATATCGCCCAGAATAATCTGCTGGTCTTTTCCGGTAACAAAAATGACCGTGTCCGATTTTGACATATCGATAGTGCAAACATTAATAGTATTTTTTACCGCGCTGTCATTAAAAGCCCTAACAGCCTGCAATGCCAACTGCAACTGAGTTTCTTCCAGCCGTGTTCCGAAGTTAATTACCGGTATATCTATTCCTACGACAACCGGTAATGTCGGATCGGCTTGGCGCGACATGGTATCAAGGATGACACCGTCCTCGTCAACAAAAAAGTAACATCCTTTGTAAAACTGAAATATCGGAAACCTTTCGGATACCCGTACGATAATTTTGGCCGGATACTGTTTTTCGATTAAAACACCTTTTATTGAGGGCAATTTCAACAATTCTCTCGTACATTGCTTGACATCAACGCTAAACAGATTCAAACCCTCGCTAATCCCCATAGTGTCCAGTATCTGATGCCGAGAAATAAGCACATTGTTTTCGACAACAATATCCTGTATATTAAACGCCTCGTCGGTAGACATATATTTATTTACATACCACCCGAATAAAGCAATAACACCTACAACAACCACAAAAATAGCTAAATGTAAACCGAATACGGCGTATTTCTGCGACTCCCCCCTGTCTTTCCTGCGTGTGTTCAAATGAACGAAATAACGGTTCTGTTTGTTCTTTCGTTTCTTTTTACGGTTCGTAGAAGACGACGATAAAAAAGGCATATTTTCTCATCTCCAAATGGTTAGTTCGAGTTCGAGCTCAATATTCCGCTCCGATCTCGCTTTATTTATCAACCGTTCAATCAATGTCAAAATATCGCTACTTCCGGCGTTTGATTTATTAACAATAATATTCGCATGTTCGATCGACACACATGCACCTTGTTGGGCGATGCCTTTGCATCCGAGTTCATCAAGCAGTTTGCCAGCCGGAATCGACGGCGGATTTTTAAATACGCATCCCGCATGACGCCCCGGCGGTATTTTTCTTTTTCGTTCTGCACTTATAGCTGTCATCCGTTCGCTGATTGCAGAAACATCATCGGCACTAAAAGCCATGTCCGCATATACAAGGATTTCATCAGGTTCACAAGGGCCTTGACGATACCCTGTAAGCCTTTGAGAGAGATCAATCGTATGCAAACATCCGTCCGGTTTCATGACTGTAATTGATTCGACCGATTCGCAAATATCATGGCCGTATGCCCCTGCGTTGAGTCTAACCGCTCCGCCGAGCGATGCCGGTATACCAACCAGCCACTCGCAACCCGACAAACCTGCTTTGCAAGTTACTCCGATAAGTTTTTGCAACGACACTCTGGAACCAACGCGAAACCGTGCCTCATCAAGCCTTTCACATAATAAAAAAGGTAGTCCTGTCAGGCGGACAACCGCGCCGCATATACCCTCGTCGGCAATAAGAACATTTGTACCGAACCCCAGAACGTTAAGCGTTATACTATGGATATTACAGAACATGACGACATTTTTCAGTCCTTCAATGTCGTATATATCACAAAAAAAATCTGCTTTCCCGCCGCAATGGAAACCGGTGTATCTAGCAAGAGTACGACCGCTTTGTACCAATCCTTCAGAAGGATTCTTCTGAAAATACATTTCTAAAGGAACAAACTGCGAAAGCACGGTCATATCAAACCCGCGTCAAAAATATTTTTTCCAGTTTTTTCACAAATTCCGGCGCACAAGAACCTATTGTTCCTGCCCCCATGAAAACGACAAGATCGCCCGATTTCACAATAGCCAGCACACTGTCTATAATTTCATTAAAATCAGATATATACGATATATTACCTGAGCGCTGTTCAGCGACTGTTTCAAAAACAAACCGGCCGGTTACTCCAGCGATAGGAATTTCATCTGCAGTGTAAATATCCGCCAAAAACAACTCGTCCGCTTCTATAAACGCATCTGCAAGAGATGAGGCTATCTGTTGCGACCGTGTATATCGATGCGGTTGAAAAACGCAAATCACCCTGCCGGTATGCCACTGTTTAAGCGATTTGAGCATAGCCGCTATTTCAGTAGGATGATGAGCATAATCTTCTATTACTCTTATACCGTTAACGATTCCCCAATCTTCCATACGGCGTTTTACGCCCCTATAAGTTTGAAACGCTTTCTTAACCGCATCCATAGGGATATTGAGCAACCGCGCGCAGGTTATTGCCGCCAGCATGTTGGTAACAAAAAGGTTCCCGCGCAAAGCGGTTTTAAAGGTATATGCCGACGACCCTATAGAAACATCTATCGCCATAGCTTCGTTCGCGTACCTTACAGAGGAAATGTCGGCGGTGATTGTATCCGGATGATCGAACAGTACTAATTTATCAGTATCAATCGATACGATAAGACCGAGCAACTCTTGATCTTTCGCATTTATTACGATTTTACTCCGAACCTTTCTTACGAGACGCGCATAAGCATTCATCATATTTATTTTAGTACCATAATTCTGTATATGGTCGTCATCTATATTGAGCATGACCAGAATATCCGGAGTAATCATCTCCATAGACCCGTCGCTTTCATCCGCCTCTGTTATAACTAAGTCCGAGTTGCCTACAACGACATTGGTGTCGAAATTGTTCATTATTCCGCCTACGAGAGCACTGCAGTCGCACCCCCCGGCAGTAGCAATCCACGAAATAAGCGCGGCGGTCGACGTTTTTCCGTGAGAGCCGACAACGGCAACCACTTGTTTAGGTTCAAGAACATTTGCAAGAAACCTTCCGCGCCCGATAATGGGAATATCGAGTTGTTGCGCTCGCATATACTCGCAGTTGTCCGATTTAATTGCCGACGAAACTACCACCGCATCACAGCCTGACGGTACGTTTGCCGGATCATGTCCTATAATAACGGGTATATCGGTCAACCGGTCGGTAAAGGGTGATGTTCGTGCATCGGATCCTGTTACCACCGCGCCCTGTGCTCTGGCAAAAACAGCCAGAGCGCTCATACCGCACCCTCCGATCCCGATAAAATGGTACTTTTTATTTTTTAAGTAACCCTGCATTTTTCAATTCATCCATAATATGTTTGCCTGCGTCGCTGATGGCCAATTCCAACATGGAAACGCGCATAGTTTCAAGAATAGCATGATTTTCAAAATAATGCATTATCTTATCCGCTAAAATTTCAGGTGAACAATTTTTTTCTTCTATAAGATCTACCGCGCCGGCATCGGCAAATACTTTCGCGTTGTAGTACTGATGATTATCCGTTGCGAACGGGTACGGAATCACAACCGAAGGTATACCTGCAATGGCAAGTTCGCTTAAACTTCCTGATCCTGCACGCGATACGGCCAGATCACATACCGAATAGATTTCGCTCATAGCCGCATAAAACTGAAAACAACGGTTTTCAAATCCCATCGACTCATATAGATTTCGCGTCTGAGCAACAGGATTTTTGCCAAGCAGATGAATGAATCGTATTTTGTCTTTGTACATGGACAACGCATTTAGCATATCCGGCAACCAGCGGTTAAAAACAGCCGCGCCTTGACTTCCGCCCGCAATCAATACTGTAAACCGGTCGTTTTTGTCGGATTTAGGCTGTCCTACCGCTTTACTGCGAACAGGTATTCCAACTGTCTTAATTTTATGTTTGACCGACTGCTTCCAGTAAGGTTCTGATTCAGGCAAGCCGGCAAAAATAATTTTCGCGAACGAAGCCAATATCCGGTTGACTTTTCCGGGGACAGCGTTCTGTTCGTGTATACACACCGGAATTCTCAACAGACAGGCCGCTACGCACGGAGCGAACGACACGTATCCTCCGAACCCGATAATAACCGCCGGTTTTTCTTTTTTGAGTATGGTCATAGATTTGATAATAGCGCCGGTCATCGATACTGCAAAACGGATTACCTTGATAAAATTATTTCTGTTAAATCCGGTAGCATGCAAAGTATAAACCGGTACTTTCCAATCGGTGTAATATGCCGAATCACGCGGCGAATTGAAGAAAATCACCTTAGCCGCAGAATCATAACGCTCTATCGCCTCAGATAAAGCTATAGCCGGAAACAGATGTCCGCCCGTTCCTCCGGCAGAAATAGCAATTTTCATTTATACCCTCGCTAAACTCCTGACCGGTGTATTTCGCCCCGACTGATTGGCATCGCGATGTTTGATGATATTGCTTACGACTTTCTCATTACCGCGCATACCGATATTCATCAAAATGCCGATCGCAATAAAATTGGTCATTAAATTAGACCCTCCAAAACTCAAAAAAGGCAGTGCGATTCCTTTTGTCGGAAGCAATCCGGTAACAACACACATGTTTATTACAGACTGGACTCCCAGCATAAGGGTAATTCCGGTGGCAAGAAGTTTACCGAACGGATCCCTGCATTTGATTGCAACCAGCATACCACATAAAAACAAAACAAGGAACATGGAACAAACAACGGAAGTGCCCACGAATCCCAGTTCTTCGCCGATGATCGCAAAAATGAAATCCGTATGCGCTTCTGGCAAATAAAAAAGTTTCTGTTTGCCCTGCCCGAGTCCCACACCGAAAAGACCGCCCGAACCCAGCGCAATAAACGACTGTATGATCTGAAATCCCGAGCCTTTCGGGTCGGCAAACGGATCGAGAAAAGCCGCTATACGTTTCATCCGGTACGGAAACATTTTAATTGCAACGATCCCAGCGACCAAGCCGTTGAAAATGAAAAGCAAACAATAGCTAACCTTAATTCCGGCTATAAAATAGAGTAACATTACAATAATACCCATCAGTACCGTTGTTCCGAAATCGGGTTGCTCGAGAATCAGCAGTAGCATACAACCAATTAACAATGAAGGAAATAATAAACTTTTAAAAAAATCTTTTATTTCATCCTGTTTGCGCGACAAAACATCAGCCGCGTATATTATTATAGCCAATTTCGCGAATTCCGACGGCTGAAACCGGACAGGTCCCATAACAAGCCACCTTGTAGCGCCACCGGCAGTATGTCCGAAATATCCGGTCATCGGCAAAACCAACAGCACGCCAGATATGCATAACAATACCTTGGCCAAGGGTTTTAGAATTCTATATGGACAATATGAAAATAACAGAAATGATAAAAACCCCATACCAAGCCAAGTCAACTGTTTCTTCAGGAAAAAATTTTCACAGCCGAAGCGATCCTGAGCGACAATCGCGCTGGTGCTGTATACCATAACTAAACTTAACGCGACAAAACATAAAACCGCACTTAAAATTATGCCGAGAATAGTTTTCATCAATTGACCGGTATCTTAATCCTATCTCCTTCGTTCAGTGCAGACGACTGGTCTATACCGTTGATGGAACAAATCGACTGTACGGATACATCATATTTTTTGGCTATCCTGCCGAGATTTTCTCCGCTTTGCACCACATGAATTGCATAGGTCGGCGTTCCGTGTACCGCGGATACGGAAACCGGTTTATAACTGGGCATAGCTTCGCTTTTAGTTTCCTTCTTGGCAACCTGAGTCGTAGTATCCGCCTGTTTTGTAGCGGCCGGCGCAGACTGTTTTGCAATCATAGTGCCTGAAGACGCAGACGATGAATAAACAGGTATGCGAAGAACCTGCCCGCTATTCAGATTATTAGGATTGTTCATAGAGTTTGCCGCGGCTATTTCGCTATGTGATACATTATATTTTCTGCCGATAGCATAAAGAGTTTCGCCTTTCTGGACAACATGCGTGGTATACCCTGTTGTTGCCATCATAGTCTTTGAAGACTGAGAAGGATAGTCGTAATCGGGAGAACTGTATCTATTATTCTGCGCCATTTGAGAGCTTGACGAATACGAAGATGCCAGATCGGTCGATCTGTTGTAATTGTGCTGGCCGAAATCGTCTCTGATTCGAGCGCGTGGCGCGCTGGCGTACTGATTGCTGTCAGATGCGCATCCGCTGATATATCCTATCATCAAGATCGCCGCGAAGTGAATACTCATCACCATGATTACTGTTTTTTTACGATTCATTTGCATTCCTCCTTTTTAGGTATATTGTGTTGGTATGGTTTGTAACCTCATTACCGATTGTTTGAAATAATCTCCACGATGTTCGAAGTTATCGTACATATCGAAACTAGCGCACGCAGGGGACAGCAATACTATATCTCCGCTTTGTGCGCAATGGTACGCTTTGATTACCGCATCATCCATAGAATGCGCCGTAACTATTTTTGCAGAGCCTCTAAAATATTCGGCGTAATACGGAGTCGATTCCCCTGTCAATACGAGTGTAGTTACCGTTTGACGGATTTTGTCTCGAAGAGCGGACAAGTCAGCGCCTTTATCCTGTCCTCCCAGTATGAGAATGATCGGTTCTTTGAAACTGTCGAGAGCTTTTATGACTGCATCCGGATTAGTTGCTTTTGAATCATTGTAAAACAGCACTCCGTTTTTTTCTCCGACCCGTTCAAGGCGATGCGGCAATCCGCGAAAACTTTTAATAGTCGCTACAATACTTTCAAGGCTGACACCTTCTATCAACGCGGCTGTTGCGGCAAACGCGCAATTTTCAAAAATATGCCTGCCGCAAAAACGGACATCGTTAACCCCAACTACAAGGTTCCATCCTTTATCTGTCCGTTCCCACAACCCATTGTTATCCGCGAAGAAAAATACATTTTTTTTCATCATGTCGCCAACCAGATGCCAGTTGTCCGGTATTCTATCCAAATTCAATTTATCGAGATAGTACGGTACATCCTCACTCCTGCATATAAAATAACCTTGTTTTTTCAGATTGCGTACAATATTCAGCTTTGCTTGCGTATACCTGTCAAAATCTTCATATCTGGAACAATGATCGGAAGTAATATTTGTCAAAACCGCTCCGTCAAATAAACACCCCTCAACGCGCTCCAGTTGGTAAGAGCTTATCTCCAGCACATAAACATCAGCCTTATGGATATCCAGCGCAAGTTCCGATACGGAAACACCGATATTACCGCCCATTTTTACCGATATCCCTGCGTTTTCCAGTATATGACACAACAAATGCACGGTAGTAGTTTTCCCGTTGGTACCGGTAACAGCTATTTTTTTACCGGGCAGAAAACTGAAAGCGTATCCGAATTCGCTGTATATAGGTATCTGTTTCACATGCGCTTTTTGTTTGACCGGATGCCCGGGCGCTACGCCGGGACTCGTAATGACTCCGATAACTGAGGGATAATCAAGCATACGGACTCCATCCGCATCATTACCCCACGCGCATCCGATAGATTGCATCCAGTCTTGATCATCCTTAGTAAAAACATCAAGATTAGAATCGCAAACAAAGAACTGTTTGCCTTGGCTTGCAATCAGCCTTGCAACACCTTTTCCGCTTATGCCATACCCTATGATGATGTATTGAGGCGAACAAACCGGCATAGCCTCTCCTGTCATCTAAGTTTGAGGGTTGCAATCCCGAAAAGCGCACAAATGATGGCAACTATCCAGAACCGAATGGTGATTTTGGATTCATGCCATCCTTTCATTTCAAAATGATGATGCAACGGCGACATAAGAAATACTCTTTTCCCGCGCCATTTAAATGAAATCACCTGAATAATGACCGACATCGCTTCGGCAACAAACACACCTCCTACTATGAGCAGTAATAATTCCTGACGGGTCAATACCGCCACTATGCCCATAGCGCCTCCCAGAGCAAGCGCTCCGGTATCGCCCATAAAAACCTGAGCGGGATATGCGTTATACCATAAAAAACCAAGCCCAGCGCCGGCTATACACGCGCAAAACACAGCCAGTTCCCCGCATCCCGGTATATATGATGTCTGCAGATATTTAGCAAACGTCATATTTCCTGTTACATAGGCAATATATAGATACGCGAGCGAAGCCGCTATGACGCATCCTATAGCAAGACCGTCAAGACCGTCGGTAAGATTAACTGCGTTCGATGCGCCCACAATCACCAATGCAGAAAATAGAATACTGAAAATACCCATTTGCGTAATAACCGGATTCTTGATAAACGGGACATATAAATGCTGGGAAAAATCTTTACTTTCCGAAAGGAACAACAGATACACGCCAATAGCAATACCGATAGTAGCCTGCGCGATCATTTTGCCGCGCGCTGACACCCCTTTGGTATTTTTCTTTGCAATTTTCAGGTAATCATCGCAGAACCCCAATAATCCGAGATATGTTGTAACTATTACTGCGATGATTATTTTTTCGTTGCTGATATCCGCCCATAACAAAGTAGGAATGATAATAGACAGCAAAATCAGCATACCGCCCATAGTCGGAGTTCCCTGCTTGGTATGATGCTTTGCGTACAAAGGCAGACATTCCTCCTTGCGAATTTCCTGTCCTAGTTTCATCTGATACAGACGCCGAATAATCGCCGGCCCAAGCGCCACACACAAGATCACCGATGTAATAGCGGCAAACGCCGCACGAAATGTAATGTATTTAAATACATTGAACCCGAAAAAAATGTCTTTCAAAGGATACAATAATTTGTAAAACATACTCTCACCGTTAGTGTTAAGTAGCATCTAAAAAATAACAGGATACCTGTTGTCATTGTGACGGGTATATTAACTAAGTATTTGAAAAAATAGATAGTTAACTTACCTCAACAAAAAATTGTATTTTTTAGAAGCCCTTAAATTTATATGGTTTCGGTTTTATAAAGTTCTTTTATAGTATCAATGATTGTTTCAAGCTGATTGCCCCGCGATCCTTTTAGTAGCACTACATCGCCCGCTTCAAGCAATTCTCTGAGGATAGGAAATACCTGTTCCGACTTTTTAAGCACAATTTTGGTTAGTTGAGGATTTTCTCGTATCTGATCGGCAGTAAGGGAAGCAAGATCACCGACCGTTATCAGCACGTCAAGGCGGGAAGATTCCAGCAACGAACCTATTTCCCTGTGATACTGTTCTTTTTTTGCGCCCAGTTCTAGCATATCGGCAAAAATCATAATTTTTTTGCCGTGAGATTCCATACGCATCAACTCCATTACGGCTACTTTAGTCGAGGCCGGATTGGCGTTATATGCGTCATTTATAATAGTTATGTCATTAATGGTAACAGTTTCAAAGCGCATTGACGGCAATGTTATTTTTTCTACCGCCGGAGCTATGGAATCCCATGAAAAACCCAGCGATTCAATAGTAGCGGCCGCCGCAAGAAAATTGCATATATTATGTTCGCCGGATATAGGCAGAACGACATGTTTGCTGATAACATTATGTATATCTAAATCGAACTGCGATCCGTTTGCTTCCAGACGTATATTCTTGGCTTTGAAATCGGCTCCTTCGCATATACCGAAAGTGGTAATCGGGCAAGGCGATATTGCTTTAACCTTAGGCAAGAAATAATCGTCATGAAAAAAGATAAGGCGTCCATTGGGATTCATTACCGATAAAATCTCTGTCTTGGCCTTAAAAACCCCGTCTTCATTTTCGAGGAATTCCAGATGCGACTGAGCAATATTTGTGATAACAACAAGATCCGGAGATGTAATTGAACCCAGTCTACGCATTTCACCAAACTGATTTATGCCGTGTTCAAGAATAAGAATACGCTGGTTCGCCGAAGCGGATAGAATAGTCAGCGGCACGCCGATAAGGTTGTTACGAGTGCCGCGGGTTATAGTGATATCGCATTTATCCGCCAACAAAGTGCCTATAATATCTTTTGTAGTTGTCTTGCCGTTACTTCCGGTCACGGCCACTACTTTAAAACTATACCTCTGCCTGTAAAATGCCGCCAAATCTCCAAGTGCGGTTAAAGTATCCGGAACATTTATCGCAGTGACATGGGATGGTATCGAGATGTTCGGATTAGATACAATAATCATGGAACATCCTTTTGATAAAGCATCGCCTATAAAGTCGTGTGCATCGAATTTATCGCCTTTAAGAGCAATAAACAGGTCGCCCGGCTTTACTGTGCGTGTATCCGTAGAAACAAATGTCGTTTCCATTTGTTTTCCGGATGATAACAGGCTCCCCCCGGTAGCCTGCAAAATGTCGTCAATAGTCAATAATTCCATAATTTAAACCGCCACGTATTTACGTTCCAATAAAAAATTCCGTGTTACCTCGACATCGTCAAAAGGAAACACCGAGTTACCTATGATCTGGTATTTTTCGTGCCCTTTACCGGCAATAAGCAGTACATCGTCCGGACGACACTGTAGAATGGCATATTGAATAGCTTCCTTGCGATTAGGTATTACATGATATGAATTGTTCCAGAACCCTTTTTCGATCTGTGAAATGATTTTTAACGGGTCTTCAGACCGCGGATTATCGGATGTCAAAACGGACATATCGGCATACTTGCATGCAATCTCTCCCATTACCGGACGTTTAAGAGCATCTCTGTCCCCCCCGCAACCGAACACTACGATCATTCTTCCCGAATGTATAGATCGTAACGTCTGGAGGACTTGGCGTAATGCGTCTTCTGTGTGAGCATAGTCTACATAAACCGAAAAAGGATGGGCGCATGGGATACGTTGAAGCCTACCAGGAACACCGACGAAAGAAGCCAAACCGTCTTTCATATCGCGCAAACGCATTCCCAGCAGATATCCCACTCCTATAGCCGCCAAAGAGTTGTACACATTATGCCGCCCTATGAGAGGTATGTTGAAACGTTCATTTTCGTCGCCGCAACATACTGTAAACTGCAAATTTTCTTTGCCGAGTTGAATGTCAATAGCTCTCACATCGGCAGATGTATCAATGCCGTAAGTCGTTACGGATCCTTTCGGCATAGACTCTGCAATATATCGTCCGCACGGGTCGTCGATATTGATAACCGCACCGCGATGATCGCCTTTGGAAAAATCCATGCTGGTAAACAGTTTGGTTTTGCAATTGAGATAGTTTTCTAGCGTCTGGTGATAATCAAGATGCTCGCTGGTCAAATTTGTAAAAACGCCTATATCAAAATCGATGCAATCCACTCTTTTTTGTTCGAGCGCATGAGAGGATACTTCCATGACCACCTTATCGACATTTTCCTGTACCATTTTCGACAAGATATAATTAAGAAACTGGGCATCCGGAGTAGTCATGTTAGCCCTGTAGAAATAGTCTGTAAAACGATACTCTATTGTGCCGAGCAATCCTGTTATACAGCCTATGGACTGCAACATTGTTTCTATAAGATGTGAAACCGTAGTCTTGCCGTTTGTGCCGGTAATCCCTATCATTGTAACTTTATCCGAAGGTTTGCCGTAAAAGGTATGAGCCAATTCTGCCAACGCCCTTCGGACATCGGGCACCTCGACAAATGTGCATTCGCCCATTATATCTATAAAACGCTCTCCGACGACAACACTGCATCCTCTGACCAACGCCTCGGCAATAAAATCATTTCCGTCATAATGTTTGCCGGGTATAGCTACATAGATAAAATTTTTACGTACTTTACGCGAATCGGAAGCTATGCCCGCGACCATTACATCTGCCGGTCCTATTATGCGTTTTACAGTCATGGAATCTAGCAAAGAACGAAGCTGTATCATAATTTCATCCTCCCATTTTATTATTAATTTGAGTCAATGGGATTCTTTCAGGTTCTGGAAGAATCTCAAGGTATTTTAAGACCTTGCGCGCAACTTCCCTAAACACCGGCGCCGATACGACGCCTCCATAATATTGCCCTTTCGGTTGATCCATAACCACGATAATAGACAATTCCGGATCATCCGCAGGAACGTAACCGACAAACGAACCGACAAATTTCGTATGCGAATACCTCCCGTTTTCAGCCTTTTGCGCCGTACCGGTTTTACCTGCCACAGTATATTCGGGTATATCCGCATGAATACCTGTCCCTCCTTTTCTGACCGCCATTTTCAACGCCTCGTTGATCATCTTTGCGGTCTTCGGGGTAACCACCTGCTTGATCGGCTCAGGCTCAAATGATTGTACTACATTTCCATGTTCGTCAATGATGCGTTTTATAAGATACGGTTTCATGAGCAAGCCGTTGTTGGCAAGCGCGGAAAATCCTTTTAGCATCTGAAGAGCGGATACTGATACTTCCTGTCCCATGGGAACACAGACAATAGATAATTTAGACCACCGGTCGATATGATGGAATATTCCTTTTGCTTCTCCAAGTAAAGGAATATCCGAAACCTGCCCTAACCCGAAATCGCTCAGATACCTGTACAATTTTTCTCCGCCCAGATTCATGCTGATCTTAGCTGTGCCGATGTTGCTGGATACAGCAATGATTTCTGGAAAAGATAAATATTCATAAGGATGAGAGTCATGCAGGGTATGTCTTGCGACACGATAAGCGCCGCGTTCGCAGTAAAACACATCGTCAAAACGTACAACACCCTCATTCAGGGCGGCGGCGCACGACAGTGGTTTAAAAATGGATCCCGGTTCGAAAATATCCGTTATAACTCTGTTTCGGCGCTCATCGGTTTCAGAATATTGAAAATTATTAGGATCGTATGTAGGGCGTGTGGCCATAGCTAAAATTTCACCTGTTTTGGGACGCATTACGATTATGCCCGCCCAAATCGGCTTCCGTTCATTGTACGCCGCTTCCAGTTCGGACTCGGCTATATATTGAATCATGCTGTCTATAGTCAATTCGATGTTATGACCGTTTACCGCCGGTTTTTCAAGAGGCATACAATGCCAAACTTCCCTGCGCCGGGCATCTTTACTGACGATTCTCCAACCGGTCTCGCCCGACAGAACTCCATCCATGGACATCTCCATGCCTTCGAGGCCTTCTCCGTCAATGCCGGTAAAACCCAACACATGACTGAGCAGACGCCCATTCGGGTAAACCCGCTTGACCTCTTTACGAAATCCGATTCCGCTAAGGTTCAACGCCTTGATTTGTTCAGCGACGTCAAGGTCGATTTTACGCTTGATCCAAACAAACGATTTTTTTCTGGTGAGTTTCTCGAATGTGTCTTTTTCTTCGACACCAAGAATTCGGGTAAGATGATAGGCGCAAAGATGCGGATCCTCAACATATCTTGGATCTGCAAACACAGATTCCACTTCAACATTGACCGCCAAAGCCTTACCGCTACGGTCACGTATTTCGCCTCGTTTAGGATGTATTTTGGTTTTCGCTATATGCTGATAATTGGCAAGTTCAATAAAATTTTCTTGCTTAAGGGTTTGCAGGTAATACAGCCGTGCAATGACTATTACAAAACAAACCCCCAGAAACGCTGTAACAAGATATATTCTCAACGTACAATAATTTTTAGTATTACAGCCCTTCATGCATCATCCTGATTTCGTTATGGAGACCGGCGAAAATTCATCGGCCGCCTGTTCCGATAGCCCACATAAACATGCCCGTGCTTATTGTAAAAAAAGCGAATACAGCGACAATCATCAATAAAACCATTTTCAATCCTCCTTGTTTACCTTGCTGTTTCTTGCAAACAGCATGTCGTCAGTTGAGAATTCCGGTTGGTCTGAAACCAGCCATGACACGGCCGACCAGAACCAGCTTTTATGGCTGTTGTCCTGCCGTCCGTATGATTGAGCCAACGAAGTGGCGGGTTTTCGTTCTATTCTTTTTACATGGATAATGCGATTTCCGGATGTAATGCGCAAATCGTCAGTGATTTTCGACAATATCCTGTCAGGAGACTTAAGCTGATTGACTTTTGATATGATATGGCGCGTATCTTCATCGACAACAACTATCCGCCGTTCCAAATCGGTTATTCTGTACCCTATCTTCACCACCTGATTTCTCTGCCATACGTAGATAAGTGCAAACATAACCACCACAGCGAAGATCGCTGTAACCGACGATACAAATCGTACCATAGCAAAATTATTTTTGCGTTTGCTCATGGAATCCGCCTTTTGTTTTCTCGATTACCCTTAACTTAGCGCTACGCGCCCTGCGGTTTTCATCTATTTCCTCTTCGTCTGCAGTCAGAGGCTTTTTTGTTAATATTTCAAACTCGCCTGTTTTTTTCAACTCGCGAAAAACCTGTTTGACCATCCTGTCCTCCAGAGAGTGAAAACTGATTATTGCCGCCCGACCCCCTGGGGCAAGAATTGCTCCCATGTCTTCCAGCAACTGTTCCAGCGAATCCAGCTCTTCGTTAACCTCCATACGCAGAGCCTGAAATGTCCTTGTCGCAGGATGAATTTTGCTTTTATAGCGAAACCGAACCGGTACTGCTTTGATAATAATATCAGCCAACCTGTCAGTTGTAGTAATAGGGGCATTCTCCCGTTCAAAAATTATACGGCGCACGATTCTACGGCTCCAACGCTCCTCGCCGTAAGTCTTAATAATCCTGAATAACTCTTCTTCCGAATATGTATTGACAATCTCGGCGGCTGTTCGCGGCGCACTCTCACCCATACGCATATCGAGCGGTCCCGGAGACTGAAAACTGAACCCCCGTTCACCGTTATCAACCTGCATGGATGAAATACCCAGATCAGCTACCAGTCCATTTATCTTGTCTATACCCAACCTCAACAAAACAGCGGCGATATTAGCGAAATTCTCGTTTACACAAACAAGAGCGTTTCCATACTCCGCCAAACGTTGGCGTGCCTGTTCTAGGCTTTGTTTATCCATATCGAAAGCAATCAAACGCCCCCCATGGGAAGCCAGATGCTTCAAAAGGCACTCCGCATGACCGCCCGCGCCAAGAGTTGCATCCACTACGATGGCCTTATCAGGCAAGGAGCTGATCAAAAACTGTTCTATCTCTTTTTTCATAACCGGCGTATGCCCTGTTTCCATTTTCATTCCACCTATTGATGACGTTGCGCGTCCAATTCTTCTGCCAACTGCTCAATTGCCGGTTCGGCATCGGCAAGAAACCTTTGCCATCTTTCCTTAGCCCATATTTCTACCCTGTCGTTTACACCAACAATAATCACTTCTTTATCAATCTCGGCGTATTGCAAAAGCGGCTGGCTTATCTTAACCCTGCCCTGCTTGTCAGGGGATACCTCAATCATTCCTGAGAATATGAGTCGCTTTAGTTTTCGAGCTTTTTCCCCCAAGTCGCTAAGTTGAGCGTAACTCTGCTTCTGACGTTCCCATTCCGATTCGTCATATACACACAAACACCGCTCAAAACCTTTGACAACATACACACGCCCTTTGAGGTTAGAACGCAGATCAGGCGGCAGAACTACTCTTCCTTTTTCATCTATGGAATAGGAATATTCGCCTATAAACATAATCGTTCAACCTTTTAGTATAGTGATAGACTGCATGCAGACCCACATCTCCCCACAATTCCCCATATTATTACCCTATTTCCCCACGGTCAACCATTTTTTTATAAAAAATAAATATTTTTTGTGTCTTTTATCTGAAAAATTCGGGCAAGACATGGCTAATACTCTGATGTTAAGCTAGTTTAGGTATTGAAAAAATTCGGAGTCCTCAAAAGATTTTATTAAAAAAAAGACGCGCATTTGAATGCGCGTCTTTTTTAATAATATGTGAATTGTAAAAAATACTTATATAGATTCGTCCAAAATACGTTGCACGGTGATGGCCTGATCGATGCCTACAGGTGTAATTTTCCCTGTCGGCAACACATCAAATCCTGACTGTGCAAATCCGATTACATCGCGTCCGTATACAGAACCCGCAACAATTGTTTCATGTTGCTGTGAACCGGAGATAACGACACCTTCGCCTATAATGGATCCGTCACGAATGATTAACGGATATTCGCTGGCATTTTGAATACGCGCGCCGTCGAGAATACGAACGTTCCTGCCGATCTGAATATTATTACCTGTAATAGTTACATTAGCGCCAATGATAGTTCCTTTTCCTATGGCTGTACTTGGACTGATATACCCTGCGGTAGAATCGATAATGGATACACCCTGTTTGCGCAATTGATTTCTGAGTTCGTTTTGTTCTATATGACTCACAATTTGAATTCGTCCGTTTTCGTCTACCCGAATGGAAAAATCGGACAACCGGGTTTCAAAACTTCTCCTTGTAGATATTTCACGGGCGCGCCGGTGTAAAAACGCTATCATGTCTTCGCCCACGAAAGCGCTCATTACCGTATCATCTGCCAGAGCTTGTATTGCACGTGTATAATTTGCGGGTAATGTTTCTATACCGTGCCTTGCCATATCTTCAGCGCTCATTTTGAACACGTTATCTGATACCATACGGCGCGGGGTAAGGTTTTGATGTATTCCAAGCATACCGGCGTGAATCATAGCCGCAAATGAAAGATGCGCAGTACCCATCGGATCAGGCATACGGAATTCTATTCGCGCCGCGCCTTTACTTTCATCCGGCCAACCCGGTATGCGAATCATTGCAGAGCGGTTGCGAACTCCTATTACCGGATAAACCGGCGCTTCATATCCCGGCACCAATCGTTCATACGAATTAGGTGTCTGATTGGTCAACGCCATCAAAGCCGGAGCATAAGTCAAAATCCCTTCCGCGTATTGCAGAGCCAGTTTCGACAGATTCGACGGGGTTTTTTCCTCAGAGGCAAAAGCGTTTTTGCCGTCGGAAAGACGTTTCAATGATTGATGCACATGCATTCCGCTTCCGTTTTCATGAGGAAACACCTTTGCGTTAAGTACCGCTTGCAGGTTATGCCGCTGAGCCGCCTGTTGCAGTATATATTTATAAATCATGATATCGTCGGCCATTTCAAGAGCCGGTTTTCTGTCCATTGGGATCTCGTACTGGCCGGGCGCGACTTCGTGGTGCGCATAGCGGATTCTCATACCAATACTTTCAGCTCCCCGTATTATATCTCGCAATGTTTGACGGATATTCGCAGGCAATGTGGACGCGGTATCGTAGTATGAGTTTTGCTCAGGCAAAGAACCATCGGGATTCAAAAGGAAAAATTCCGGTTCCGGCGCCAGAATAGGCTCATATCCAGCCTCATTCGCATTAGTTACCGCCTGTTTAAGCATATTGCGGGGATCGGATCGGAAGGCCTCGCCCGAAGGCATAAGAACCTGCACAAACATAAAGGCTTCCTTAGGGGTTTTTCCATCTTTCCAGTCAAGTATCCGAAGTGTTGTCGGATCGGGTATCGCTTTAATACCGGAAGGTAACTGAACCGCCGCGAATTCTTCCATAATCCCTGTTGGTAATATGATACCGTCTTTATAAGTAGCGTCTTTTTTCAACGCGCTTACAGGCACGGTAACAAATTTGAGGTTGCCGGACATGTCTGTAACAGAAAGTTTCACATTCTCGATACCCTCCGCTTCCAGTTGATCGAGAGCCTGCTGACGATTTGCCGGTTTAGGTTTGACCTCCCTGAAAGAATACTTACCCGGCTCTTCTAGAGTGCGAACTTTATTCTCTTCAGGCAACATTGGAACGCCCCATATAGTTGCTCCCATCGGTTCGCCCGGTCTTTGAGCAAAAATGTTCAAAGTCGACGGATCGAGACGCGCAACCATGTCGCTTTTAAAAATATATCCGAATCCTTCTATAGACGAACCGTCAAAGCCGATACCTTCGGTGAGAAACGACTCAATATCGCCAAGGGCGGCATACACACCTCGAATATTTCCGTTCGGATCGGGAAATTTAATTTCTATGAACTCTACTTTATTTTCGTGAAGCGCTTTTATAGCATCGTCCGCGTTTTGTATAGATCCTATATCTATGCGTTCTCCCAACTCATAGTATCCACGGCTCAAGAAGAAATCGACTATTCCATCGCCGAACGTCTGCCGCGCTACTGTTCCGCGGTCGAGCCAGAGCAACGCCTGAGGCAAACTGGTGGGTAATGAAACTATACCCAGGTCGTCGCGTTGTTCTTGTGTCATGTGAAAAATGTTGCCGCCGGCGTAATCATCGGAAGTGATCGGAGACGGCGGTTGAAGATTTTCTCGAACACCTCGCAAGCCCGCCGCCAGCATAGCGGCCAATACCATGTGTGCATTGCCATGAGGATCGGGAGACCTCAGCTCGACACGGGCAAGTTTAGGATCAGCCCAACCCGGCACTCTGATACTGCATGAGCGGTTCATCTCTCCCCATGCCACTGCTACCGGAGCTTCAAAACCGGGTATCAAACGGTTATATGACTCTTTGGTCTGATTTATCAATGCTGTTAATTCACGTATATGTGTAAGGAGACCCGCCACGTACGACTCTGCCATAGATGACAAACCATATCGTCCCGAGTCATCGGCAAACAGGTTTCGTCCCGTATTCAAATCCTTCAACGATTGATGCACATGCATGCCGCTTCCGTTCTCATCGAGCAATACTTTTGGGCTGAAAGAGGCTATAAATCCGTATTTACGGGCGATTCGCGAAACCACCCATTTAAACAGCATGGTGTTATCCGCGCATTCAAGGGCGGTAGTAGCGCCGACCGGTATTTCGTATTGCGAAGGGGCGACTTCGTGATGAGCGTACCGCACATCTATACCGAGACTCCGGCTTGCAAGCAATATTTCGCGCAATGCGTTCTGAACGGGCGTATGCAATCCACCGATCTCGTCATAGTATCCATTTGCATCTATCAGAGAACCGTCTGTATTCAGGAAGAAAAATTCCGGTTCCGGCGCCATAATCGGTTCTGCGCCTAATTCGGCTTTAACCTGATCTTCCATAACTTTAAGCAAATTTCTAAAATCGGCAAACGGTTTTCCTTGTGAATCCACAACATCGACGAACATGATCGCTTCAAGGGGCGATCCGTCGTAAAAATCGAGAATCCTCAACGACGAGACATCAGGTACAGCTCTGAAACCATAGGTGTTTTCGATAGTCGGCAACATTTTTCCGACCGCTTCCCTCAAAACAAAACCCTCGGCAAAAATCGGTTTTTCTTTGAGATCCTGCACTGAAATAGTCTGAAAATTCAAATCGCCGGTATGAGTCGGTATGGCGAATTTTACTCTTTTGATGCCTTTATCTTCCAGAAGCGCGATTACTTCGGAGGCTGATTCCGGTTTACTGCGCGGCTGGAATTTTTCTATAGGATACATAAGTTCCCGAGGTTCATTATGTTCTGGGAGCATATCGTTTGCCCATATCGCGGCAAAATTAGGGGCGCCATCCTGACCTTTATATATAATTAATGTGCGCGGGTCGATACGCAACGCCATATCGCTCGCAGAAATACCGCCGTAACCGGGTATTGATGACCCATCGAATCCTAATCCATCTTCAAGCATACTTCCAGCAAATGTATTAGGCGCAAGCACACTATGTACTTTTCCGTTGGGATCGACAAACTTTACTTCAATAAAAGCTACTTGATGTTTCGTAATCAGCTTTGCGACGTCATCTATAGTTTTGGGTTCTTCGATATCGATATTCTGATCGTTCAGATGCCGCCCGCGCGCTACAAGAAACTGCACAACATTTTCCGGCAGAAACGATCTGACAAAACCGCTACGTTCAAGATTATGAATCGCCTCATCCATGCTGGTAGGCAATGATACGATACCCAGTTGATCGCGTTCCTTGGATGTCATTTTATAAATATTTTTACTCACCGGAGCAACCGGTATCATGCTTTTTTCTATACCGTCAAGCCCCGCGCTGATCAATGCCGCAAAAGCTAAATGGGTAGTACCCATCGGATCCGGCGCACGGTACTCAATACGCGCCGCACCCTTGGATTTATCCGGCCAACCCGGCACACGCACCAAAGCGGAACGATTGCGCAATCCCCACGCAAGGGCGACAGGAGCTTCATAACCTGGGGTAAGGCGTTCGTAAGAATTCGGATGCTGATTTGTCAGAGCCGATATTTCACGGGCGCGGTTCATCAATCCTGCAATATAATTTTTAGCTGTTGCGGAAATACGCATATCGTCGAATTCGTCGGAAAACACATTTTCACCGGTACTTATACGGCGTAAAGATTGGTGTACATGCATACCGCTTCCGTTGATATCGGGCTTGACTTTTGCTCTGAATGTAGCCTGAAGCCCGTTTCGTTTAGCCGCCTGATAAACTATATGTTTGTAAAACATTATCTGGTCTGCCATCTCCATAGCGCTACCGTGTTCCATGGGTATTTCGTATTGACCCGGGGCAACTTCATGATGAGCGTATCTGACGCGGATTCCCGCCTGTTGAGATGCGATCATAATATCCTGAAGAGTCCGGCGTACAGCATCCGGAACTCCGGATATATCACCGTAATATCTATTCTTATCTACCGGCTGGCCGTTTGCATCCAACAGAAAAAATTCCGGTTCTGGAGCCAAAATAGGCTCAAAATCCATCTTTTCTGCACGATCCACGACATTTTGCAATATTCGTCTCAAATCAGCCTCAAAAGGCCTGCCTGCGCGGTCAACAAGATTCACATACATAAATAATTGTGGTGTCGATCCGTCTTTCCAATCGAGAACGCGCATTGTAGCCGGATCGGGTATTGCCCTGACATCGACAGCCGGACTGACCGACGGTATATTTCCGGTCAAATCTCTTGGCAATAAAACGCCGTTATTCCAAATATTGTCCTGCTGTAAATCGGATAAAGACACTTCGATTTGTTTGATTTCACCGGTAGCGTCCACAACAGTCAACTGTGCCGATTTGAGATTGTGCCTGCCCATGAAATCCAACACATCTTTCTTGGAAGAGGCTTTAGGCGCGTCTATAGAGAAATCGATGGGAGTTTCCATTTTGCGCGGCGTATTTTCTTCCGGTTTCATAGGTATCGCCCATATAGAGGCCATAACCGGCTGGCCGGGTTGTGCTTTATATATCTTCAGCCGCTCAGGGTCTATACGGACAACCATGTCGCTTCTGGAAATAAAACCGAATCCGGCTATAGACGACCCGTCAAAGCCAACTCCGTTTTCAAGAAAATCTTTGATTTCCGAAACCGAAGCGAGTACACCGCGTATTTTGTTTTCAGGATCAAGAAACTTTATTTCTATAAAATCCACGTTATGGCGTTTAAGTGCCGCGGCAACCGTGTCTATAGTTTCAATAGGTTCAAGATCAACCAGCTTTTCATCCGGTAAATCTTTAGCTTTTTCCAACAGATAATTCATGAAATCTTCGCCGATAAACTCACGCAGAACGGAATCGCCAGCAAGTGCTTCAACGGCCTGCGAATAGTTGCCCGGCAGAGTATCTATACCCATCGCATCAAGCTGTTGCGCCGACATTTTGTACACATTATCCGATATGAAATCACGGGGAGTCAGTCCTTCTTTAACGCCGGTTATCCCAGCTTTGATCATAGCCGCAAATGAAAGATGCGCAGTACCCATAGGATCCGGCATACGGAATTCTATGCGAGCCGCGCCTTTACTTTCCGCAGGCCAGCCCGGCACACGAATCATGGAAGATCTGTTGCGGACACCCATAACAGGATATATAGGCGCTTCAAAACCGGGTACCAGCCGTTCGAATGAATTGGGATGCTGATTTGTCAACGCCATCAAAGCCGGAGAATGCCGAAGAATGCCTTCGGCATAAGCTAACGCTATAGGAGATAAATTGGACTCTGTAGGAGTATCGGAAGCAAAAATATTTTTGCCGGTCTCCATGCGAACCAATGATTGATGAACGTGCATTCCGCTTCCATTTTGGTCGGGAAACACTTTCGCGTTGAATACCGCTTTAAACCCATGGCGAAGCGCGGTTCTTGTAACAATATATTTATATATCATTATGTCGTCCGCCATTTCCAGCGCAGGTTTTCGGTCCATGGGTATTTCATATTGACCGGGAGCGACTTCGTGATGTACATAGCGTATTTTCATACCTATACTTTCCGCTCCTCGTATAATATCGCGCATGGTATTTTTGACACGCGCCGGCAAACTCGACGGAGTATCATAGTACTGGTTGGTATCCGGCAGAGTTCCGTCCGGATTGAGCAGGAAAAACTCCGGCTCAGGCGCGACAATGGGGGTCACGCCGAGTTGCTCCGCTTCGGCGATAACATTTTTCAGCAACTGCCGCGGTGAATTAAACAATTTACCTGATGAATCTACGATATCGACAAACATAAATCCGTGTTTGATAGTTTTACCGTCCCGCCAGTCGAGAATGCGCAAAGTAGTCGGGTCAGGTATGACGCGCATGCCGGTTTTTATGCCCAAGGTAGGAAACTCATCCATGATATCTTCGCTTATTTCAATGCCTTCAGTGGTAATACCATCCCGCCTTAAAGCATCTATTGGTATGTTGATAAGTTGCAATTCGCCGGAAGTGTCTGTAATAGCAAATTTAACATATTCCAGCTCGGCATTAACGAGCATATCAATGGCGTCCTGCATATTTTCGGCGCGTTTAACTTCTTCGCGAAGAGTATATTTTCCTTTATCCTCCAGTACGCGCACTTCGTTCTGATCGGGTGACATCGGAACAGCCCATATAGAGGCAAACAACGGTTGACCGTGTTCCTGAGCCATCACAGTAAGGGTGGACGGGTCGAGGCGAGCGACCTTATCGCTTTCATAAATATCGGCAAACCCTTTTATAGACGATCCGTCAAAGCCCACTCCATCAGTAAGAAATGATTCTAATTCGCCTACAGGGGCAAGGACACCCCTAATTTTACCCTGCGGATCGGGAAATTTTATTTCAATGAATTCCACTTTATTTTCGCTGATAACCCGTAGCACTTCGTCAGCGGTTTGTACAGTGCCGATATTTATGCGTTCTCCGAGCTCGTAATAGCCGCGGCTGAGTATAAAATCTACAAAATCCTTTCCGAAAGCCTCATAAACAAAATATCCGTCTCCAAGCCATTTGATCGCTTGCGGCAAACTGGTTGGCAAAGAAAGGATACCCAACTCATCGCGTTGTTCCTGCGTCATGCGATAAATATTCCCTTTCGCGTAGGACTCCGATGTAATAGGCGCAGGCGGCATAATGCCTCTTTCGATACCTCTGAGTCCGGCGGCTAACATGGTTGCAAATGTCAGATGCGCATTCCCATGGGGATCGGGTGAACGCAATTCGATACGCGCAAGACGAGGGTCTGCCCATCCGGGAACACGTACAGCGGCAGACCGGTTTTTCGGACCCCATGCCACGGCAGTTGGCGCTTCAAATCCCGGAATAAGACGGTTATAAGATTCTTTTGTCTGATTAAGAAGTGCGGTCGATTCACGCACATATTTCAAAATACCGCCGACGTACATTTGCGCCATTTGTGACAATCCAAACATTCCTTCAGAGTCGGCAAATAAATTTTCTCCTGTTTCCAGCGACCGCAAAGATTGATGAACATGCATGCCGCTACCATTGACATCGGGCGTAACTTTAGGAACGAATGTAGCGACAAACCCGTATTTTTCAGCGACACGTGTAACCACCCATTTGAACAGCATAGTATTATCCGCCGCCTCAAGAGCGGTGCTTGCTCCGACCGGTATTTCGTACTGCGAAGGTGCTACTTCATGATGAACATACCGCACGTCAATGCCAAGGCTTTGGGAACTGAGCAAAATTTCCTGCATGGCTTTTTGTATAGCGGCATCCATACCGCCTATTTCCGAGTAGTAACCGTTTCTATCGACAAACCCTCCATCCGGCCTAAGCAAGAAAAACTCCGGTTCCGACGCCATAATAGGTTCGGCGTTGAGCTGAGTTCGGACTTTATCTTCCATTTGTTTGAGCATAGCCCGGTAATCGTCAAACGGGTTGCCTGCCGCGTCAAGTATTTCCACATACATAACCGCCTCTAAAGGAGATCCGTCATGTAAATCAAGAATACGAAACGACGATATATCCGGACGGGAGCGAAACCCGATCTTATTTTTCAATGTGGGCAACATCTGTGCTATATGATCGTGCATTTCAATTCCGTCGTCGAATACTGTTCCTTCTTTGAGCACATCGAGTGTAACTGTCTGGAACTGAAGATTGCCTAAATGATCGGGAATAGCAAACCGAACCGAGTCGATCCCTTTAGATTCCATTTGCGCTATGACATCTTCACGTGTCTGAAGCACGGTTCGTCCCTTGAATTTTTCTACTGGGTACTTCAGTTCGCGAGGACGGTTATCTTCGGGATTCATATCTTTCGCCCAGACGACCGCGTAATTAGGAGCGCCGTTTTGTCCTTCATAAATCAACATAGTACGCGGATCAATCCGAAGCGACATGTCGCTTGCGGATATCACGCCGTAGCCGGGTATGGACGAACCGTCGAAGCCGACGCCATCTTCAAATAGACTTTTCGCAAATGTTTTAGGAGCCAACACGCTGTGCACCCCGCCCTGCGGATTGACAAATTTGATTTCGATAAACTGCACATTATAACTTTCAAGGCTTCGTGCCGCATCTTCAATGGTTTCTATTTTTCCGGTATCTCTGGCAAGCTCGCGAAGTTTTTTTCCTCTGAAAACAAGATACTTAAGTGCATCGTCAGGCAAAAACGATTTTACAAACTCATTGGATCGCAACTCATCAATAGCCTCATCCATGCTTGTGGGCAATGAGTTAATGCCCAAAGCATCTCGTTCGGAACTGTCCATCTTATAAATATTACCGATTACAGCCGGACGTGGCGTCATCTGTTTTTCCACACCATCAAGTCCTGCATGGATAAGAGCGGCGAACGTCAAATGCGTTGCGCCCATAGGGTCAGGGCCGCGGTACTCGATACGGGCGGCGCCTTTCGATTCATCAGGCCAGCCGGGTATCCGAACCAAAGCAGAACGGTTTCGCAATCCCCATGCGATGGCAATAGGCGCTTCAAATCCGGGGGTCAACCGCTCGTAAGAGTTTGGAAACTGATTGGTAAGAGCCGATATGCCTCGGGCATGAGTCATGAGTCCTTCCACGTAACTCTTTGCTATCGGCGATAATTTCATAGGATCACTTGTATCGGAAAAAACATTTTCTCCGGTACGGATACTTCTCAAAGACTGGTGTACATGCATACCGCTACCGTTGATATCCGGTTTGACCTTGGCGCGGAATGTAGACTGCAATCCGTTGCGTTCCGCCGCCCTGCGGACAATTTCCTTATAAAACATAATATTGTCAGCCATTACAAGAGCTTCGCCGCGGTCCATAGGTATTTCGTACTGGCCGGGAGCTACTTCGTGATGCACATACCGGACTCGCATGCCGGCATTCTGTCCGGCGATCATGATATCCTGCAAAGTTTTTCGTATGGCAGGAGCTACGCCGGAAAGATCGTCATAATATTTTTTGTTATCGATCAGTTCGCCGTTTCTGTCGAGAAGGAAAAATTCCGGTTCCGGAGCCATAATCGGTTCAAACCCCATATTCTCGGCGCGTTCAACAGCATTCTTCAATAACGACCGGAAATCGCCGGCAAACGGTTCGCCGTGTGAGTCCGTCAGATCGACATACATAAATAATTCAGGGGTAGACCCGTCTTTCCAATCAAGTAGCCGCATGGTTGAAGGATCAGGTATGGCGCGCATATCCACAGTCGGTTTAAGTGTCGCCAGTTCAAAAGTAGCCTCTTTTGGCAGTGGTATTCCTTTTTGCCATATATCCGGCATTTCCAGATCGGCAAGCGATACCTGTATAAACTGCATGTGACCGGTCGAATCAACTACCGTAAGTCTGGCAGTGGTAATTTCTTTATCGCGCATAATTTTGAGCACATCTTGCGGAGTTTGCGGCTGGTCGACTTTTTTCCTGAAATTTATGGGATTTTTCAGTTTGCGCGCCCTGTTTTCTTCGGGCTTCATGGGTACTGCCCATATAGAAGCCTTTACCGGCTGGCCGGGACGTGCTTTATAAATTTTAAACCGTTCGGGGTCAAGACGCGCTACCATGTCGCTCTGATAGATATAACCAAATCCTTCAATGGACGACCCGTCAAATCCGACTCCGTTTTCAAGAAAATCGTTTATCTCGCCTACCGGCGCGAGCACGCTTCGTATTTTACCGTTGGGGTCAAGGAATTTTATCTCGATAAAATCAACTCCGTTCCGCTGTATTTGTTCGGCTACATCGTCTATCGTTTCAGTCGGGCGTATGTCGATTACGTCCGGCAAAGCGCGTTCTACAAATTGATAATCCGCTTTAGCGCCCAACAGAGATTGCTTCAGTTTCAAGTCGATTGCTTTGAGCAGATATTGATTCTCCCGTTCAAGGTGGCTGATAACTTCGCTGTGCATAGGGTAATCGTCTTTGATGAGGTTTATAACCTGCTCAAAACGTTCCTCATCGTTCATGCCGATAAGGTCGATTTCGCGGTGATCCACAAGATGTGTTCCTGCGAGTAGCAACATAGTGCGAAGCGTCTTGTCACCGAGTTCGTTGTCAAACCCGTACTGTTCATATCGTTCGAGTTTTTTCAAAGTCACAAAAAACTCGATAACTGCGTGTTTATATTCGTTTATTTCCTGTTCAGTCATTTCGAGTGTTCGAAGAGCGCGAACTACATGCGGTTCGTATACATTGAACAGAAACCCGTGTTCAATCTGCGCGAACAGAAGTCCGATACTGCGCAATGCGTTAACGTCAACCATGATAGAAAAATTATCCATATTGACGGAGCTCAACTTCCCGCCATTTATTGCCAACCGTATCCAGAGGCGCTCGTCAATCCCCTCGTATTTGTCATGGAGCAATTCGGCCATATCGGCTATCAGATTACCGTAATAATCGAGTAAAACTTCTAGGTATTTCTCATTGTTCTCATGTCTCTCCAACTCGCTTAAACGGCGTTCCACATTGGCATTCGGTACGTTACGTCCTATATCCTTGATCATATCCATAATGTGCGTATTGTTCAAAATTCTATTTCTCGACTTGCTGTGAATCGACAGCGAATACCTGCCTGTTCTGTCGAGTTTGATAAACGCCAGCGGTATCGATTCGGCTACCGAATCAACAAGCCGCGGGGCGTTTTTGACAATGTTGTTATACACTGAATACGGCAATATTTCCTGAACGATTTGTTCATCAACCACCGCATCGATCGGCCTGCGCGCGTCGGGCAGAATAAGCGGGGCATTGAAATCGAGCTGATTATAAAACGTATAAACAAGAGGCACGTTATCTATGCTGACGACCGCAAACAAAACTGAACCGATTTTTCTGACTTCTCTGATATCTATGGACGGCGCATAAGCAACCTGCCATTCGCGCAAAACATCGTTCGCCCTGTCGACTGCGGCACGCAGACCGTCTTTGAAAAAATCGGCATCTGACTGAACCATCTCGCGAACCGCGTTTCCTGCCATATGAGCACGCATTAAATTACCGAACTGGCGTTTGCGTTCTCTGTTGACAATAGGTGTTTCGGACATCCATGACGCTATTGCAAGGCTACTTGCGGCCGCTCGGTCAACGATGGTCTGAGCGGATGAGTCACCCCTTAGCAACTCAAGATAAGAAGTGGTTTCAGGCAATGAATTGACACGCGGGGTAACAACGACGTATCCTATGTTCTCATCTTTAAGTTCCTGTTTCAGGCCTTCAGTATGAAATCCGCCCGCTATCAATACAGCCGTGTCAGCGTCGAATTGATCCATACGGCTGATTACGTTGCTAATCAGGGCATGATCTCGGGTATGGGCGAAATCGTAAAACGAGCCGAACAGTTTAACGCCTTTTTCAAACGCTTCATTGTCGGTCAGATAAATACCGGCAAGGTTATAAGCGGCGGTTTGGCCTTTCAAAAATGCGTATAATTTCCGAGCGTCAAAGTAATCGGTGGCAGAGCTGGCAAATTCTATATCATCCACAGACAGATTGAGGTTAAAAAAATGGCGCAACACAGATATAGCGCGGGAAAAATTATAACAATCCCTTTGTTCAGGGGTAACAAACATCGTTTCACTGATTGCATGCTCAATTTTACGCGCTTCTTTGAGCACTTCGCCGGGATGAAGCTGATCCATAATTTTAAGGTATGCTATATAATTTTTGAGATCAGTGTAATCTTCAAGAGCAATATTGTTTTCCACGCAGACATGTTCGACAAAACGGTAGTAGTCAAGCTGTGAGATTCGGTTCAATTTAGCCGCGAAATCTTTTTTAAGAAACTCCTGAAGCTGTGTTTTGGGCAATTTCTCATGAAGGGCGGAATACAACACTTCGTATTCACTGTGAACTGCATTAAAATCGAATGTCTTAGCGCTTTCGAGACTTTCGAGAAACAGATTGAATTGTCCGAAACCGGACATATCGATCTGATGTTCATTGGCGTATTTTTGCAGAAAATCAGAGTAAGCTGTAAGGTCGTCTTGAGTATCAGCCTTTTGAAAAACCTCTTTTTTATGTTTGAACGCAAGATAATCTGAAGGGTACAGATGGTTGGCGAGTATAGCTAACTGCGCATGGATCGAATCGACAAGAGCGGATATTTGCTGTTTGCATGCCAGAAAATCCATGTATGACGCAAGATTTTCTTTGTAAAGCTCGGCATCGTCAACACCCCATAAAGTTACAGGATTATCGGCGGTAATAGAAAAATATTCCGATCCTGATATAATACCTTTTTTCATAAAAATATCAGCTACACCATCACGTACCGACTTAAGCGGAAAAGAGCGATAAGGAGTCGTATCTACAGAATCTATTGCGCCCTCTACGGTAATAAGCGAAATGCCGTATTTTGATACGCATAAATCCAATAGAGCGGCTATATTGGATTGAACGTCATACACGCAGTGAGCGTCCTGAATTATAATTACCATTCGATTTCCGGAAGCGGAATATGACTCTTTAACCACTCCGAGTTTTGGAGGTATCAGAATATCCGTCTTTTCCGTAACGGCGCCTGCATTCACGCATATTAAGACCGCAAAAAACGTAACATGAAGTAGCGCCCGTTTCATAAATTGATTTTTCATTGTCATCTCCTATGGTACTGGTATATGTAATGTATATGTTTTTATAGGTTTACATAGATTATTATAGCATAAGACTGATATTAAAACCAGCTTTGAATAGATTCCATACAGGAATTTTTGAAAAGAATTTTCCGGTCTAAAATATCTCAGAAATTAATAGCGTCAGTTAAAAAATAACCTACCGGTTAAAATGCCTATATACACAAGAAGCAATCCGCAGACAACGCTGAATGCGATATTTCCTAAAGCAAGTAATCCTTTGCCTTCGTAAAACAGATGGACTGTTTCAATACCGAAGGTGGAGAAAGTGGTGAGCGCGCCTATGAAACCGACTGATATCAGAACATTTAGGGACGCAGGCAGAAATCCGTTATGTATAAAGTTCCAGACAAATCCCATAAAAAAACATCCGATCATATTGACCGCAAGCGTACCCCACGGGAAGCCGTATCCGATCAGGTTTTGCATCAATCCGGATAAAATATACCTCATGAGCGAGCCTAAAGCCCCGCCAATAGCTATGAACAGCATCAAAAGAAGCCGATGTTTCATAAAAAACCTTTATTGAGAAGTCGTTGTATCCGCATCCGGTCTTATTGCGCGAATCAGATCGTATCTCCGCCATATTTCGGATAGAATAGATGCGGTGATGATGCATACAAACACAAAAGCCGCTGTCGGTATTGCGCTTCGTTCGCCAAAATTATTTAGTACAAGAATAGTGCCTAACCCTGCGTTCTGCATGCCTATTTCAATGCTCAATGTCCGTTTCCGGCGGGTAGACAATCCGAACAGATGTCCAATTAAAAAACCGGCTGTCAGGCCGGATACGTTAAGTGTTATCACCGCGCCGAAAACTATACCGGTAATCATAGATAAATAAGATTTATTAATCGCTATCACCAAAGAACATATAAAAATAATAAACGTGGCGGACACCGCCGGAAAAATTTTTATTATCTTGGTCATACGTTTATCGAATACATGTCTTAGCCAAAACCCGGTTATCAGAGGGAGTATAACGGTATAAATCACATCGAAAAACATACTCATGAACGGAACATGTATGATAGAATTGGCTAGCAGATATGTCAGCCCCGGAATCATTATCGGCGTCAGCAGTGTAGATACGGTAGTCAGGCTGACTGAATAAGCTGTATCAGCGCCGGCGATATAGCACATAACGTTGCTGGCCATAGCGCCCGGGGCAGTGCCGGCGACAATTAGTCCCAATGCGAGTTCCGGCTGAAGATTAAACAATTTCGCCACAACATACGCACCTAAGGGCATAACAGTAAACTGCGCTACCGTCCCTAGTAAAACTATCAGAGGCGATCCTGCAATTCGCTTGAAATCTTCTTTATCGAGAATAGCGCCTATCCCGAACATGGTAAGGGCGAAAAACCAATCTTTGTGGGTTGCCATAGCGATAAACGGCTGGGGAACAAAATATGATAAGACACCGCAAAGCACTACCCAAACAGCAAAAAATTTCGTATAGAATGTAAGCAGTCTGTCAAACATATCCGGCTACAAGGATTTTTTAATTTTTTACACACATAAAATCACATAATGATGTATCATAATGAAAAATGCAACCAAAATATAGCGTACTGATTGTAATAAAACCTATATTGGGTATGTTAATAATAGTATAAGCCTTTTTTTCATCCGAAAAGCCGAGCGATACTCAGTTAAAAGTTTTTGATCCGGCTCCTTCCCTGATTTTATCAAATATTGGTGTTTTTTAACGAATCTATGTAAAATTTGTCATTAAGACCATCAAATAACAAAAAATATATTCGGATAATTTTTTGCAAGTTCCTTATTCTTATATGCGTATGACCGTTAGTTATGAATTGATGTTATTTTTTATAACCGAATGTGTATTTTGGCTGTCTAATATTTAATCGGCAATAAATGGTGATAAAATTCAACGAACGGAGCACATATGAAAACTCATGAAATTGAATCGATCACCACTAAAGAATCACTGTTGTCTTACTGCAAAATATTAGCGAAGAAATACGATTATATTTCCGAAGACCTCGAGAAATGGATCGACAAACAAGAACTGTACTGGGAATCCGTTGAAGACCTCGATGTATGTCTTGAAGGGTTGTGGTCGAGTTACAAACGCACAAAAAGTTATGATGCAAAGTATCTTACCGAGCACAAGCGTATGTTCGTTTACGATGTCGCGCTGGCTCATTACGTGTGTATTCTCCGCGATTTAAGGACGGATAATTTTACCCGGTCAAAAAAGACAACCGACAAAATAGCCGAACTGCTCGCGGCAGAAGAACGTAAAGGATCAATAGCGCTACTACATTTTTCATACAGCACGTCCGGAGACCGATTTATCGATCCATACCTTATTACAGGCTCAAATATATGGATATTCAAATCGTTGTACGCATATATGCTCCATTCAGGCGACCTGACCCATTTCAACACAATAACAGGCTATGTGACGAAATATCTATTTCCATTGCAAATACTTGATGAAAATCACAAAGTTTTCGGACTGATAAAAGCCGGATATGTGCATAAAAGCCCTACAAAATACGGTTACGATATTTACGATAAAATAGATGAGGAACCTCCTTTAAAAACTCCTGTTCCGCTTGTTGTTATAGAACACAGCGTAAACTTTGTCGGACTGCTCAGGCTGATGGCAAGCGTGATCGACGCTTACTCCATAGACAGTTCCATAAGAGACATTTTAGAGACACGCCACGCCATGACCATGCAGGCGATTATGCGGCTTGCCAGACGGGAGAACGATAAAATTTACTGGCCGTCCGCCATTAAACTCGATCAAGCCGATGGTGTCAACTGGTCTTACGTTGTAGATCATTACACATGGCTGGCCGCTATGTTTATCGGTATCGATCCCCAAATCGAATGGGACAGCATAAACATTTTGATGAAAGATTTCACAGCGCAGATCAATTCCATAGAAATTAAAGAAATGCATGACGTCAAAGAAATACAGTTTATCGATAACCGTTTCGCAAAGGGTCTTATTTTCTTTTCTCCCGAACACGACGATTTTTATATAGATATAGATAAAAAAGAAGAAGCCAAGTTGGCGTCTATAATACAGCCGGAAGCAACCGCTGGCGGAATTATTTCACTTTATCATTTCGCTGTTACAACACCCGACAACGCAAAACGCGGACAAGCCGCGGCTTTCATGGCAGAACTGCTGGAAGGATTGGAAATAATTCACGGCAATTTTAAAGAAATTTTTAACGGACAGGTAATGGGGATGCCTTACGCTACTAGAAACATACAAAATTATTTTACGTCGCTTCCATCGATGGCCTCTACCGCCACGTTTTTTATCGCTCTGGAAACAATCAGGACAGGATATAGGTATTTTATCGGAATTCCTATGCCGGACGGATTCGATCAGTTCGCGAATATGGAGTTCCAACACATCCATGTCTAAATAAATAAAACCCCGACACGAAAAGACGTATCGGGGTTTTTGCATGTAAAATCTTTTTATAACTATATTTTGAAATGACTTACTATAGTATCGAGTTTCTGAGCTTGATCCGATAAATCATGCGAAACCTGAAGGCTTTGTTTCGCGCCGGTTTCGTTTTCAGTGGCAACTGTACTGACCTGCTGAACCGCATTACTGACTTGCGAAGAGACAGCGGCCTGCTCGCTCATAGCGGAGCTTATATCGTGAGCGATAACGCTCATCTGTTGCATTGTCTTAGTGATCTCGTCAGCTCCCTTGGCCTGCTCTTCCATTGCGTTGACTACTTCCTGAGTAATGCTGTTTAGGCTTTCCATTGCTTTGGCGATCTCTTCGGTACCTTTTTCCTGTTCTCCGGTGGAAGAATTTACTTCCTGAGCAAGAGAACTGACTTCCTGAATGGCGTCTACCATCTGTGTTATCACAGCTTCGACACCTTCAACAAGTTGAAGCCCGCGTTCAGCTTTTGCATTGGCGGTACGAATCAATTCGGTGATTTCGCTCGCCGCCTGCGAGGATTGTTCCGCCAAATTCCGTACTTCATCGGCAACCACCGCAAATCCTTTGCCTGCGTCACCCGCTCGGGCGGCCTCTATAGCGGCATTCAACGCAAGAAGGTTTGTCTGAGACGCTATACCGGTAATAACCGCTATAATATTATTTATCTGGTTTGCGCTGTCCGCGATATCCCTCATTCCGATCACAGTTTCCTTAACCGCATTGTTGCTTTCCTTTGCGCGTTCATTTACGGTGGCGGCTATGCTACTGACTTTTTCAGAACTTCCGGCGATTTGTTTTATCGAAGCAAGCAATTCCTCGACAGATGTTGTCGATTCGTTTATAGCCGACGCCTGTTGCTCAATATTCTTGAATACCGTTTGAATATTGGCTGTCATCTGCTCAACCGCGGCTGAGGTCTCTGTAACTGAGGTTGTTTGACTATCTATATCTTTCAACACGCCCTGTATGCTCTCGCTCATTTGCTCTATTGCCGCCGCGCTTTCCTCGGAGGTCCTTGCCAGCGATTCCGAACCCCTGGATATCTGCTCCGAGGTACTGCTCATTTCAACCGCGCTTGAGGCCATCTGATTGGATGCACCCTGAAGATCAAAAACAATTTGTTTCCATCTACGGATAACATCATTACAGGTTTTCGCCAGATCACCCATCTCATCCTTCTGATCAAGATCAATGGTACTGGTAAAATCACCGTCGGCAATTCTGTTAAGCGCGTGCACCACCAGTTTCAACGGGTTGTTTATCGATCCGGTTATAACTAACGCCACAAATATACCTATTATCAGGGAAACTATTACTATTATAATTACCGACCTGACCATACCGTCGGCAACCGCATGCATTTCCTTATCCAATTGGGCGTTGTAAGCGTCCAGTTCAACAAACAATTCGTTGAATAACCCTCCGACTTTTTCTAGAATCTTATTGGTAGTATTTTCATACAACGCCAAACATTTATCAAAGATATGGTCATTGCGCGGTTCCCAGCCTCGCTCAATGGCTATGGCGCTTTCATGTAATTGGCGATGCGGTACGTCCAGCTTGAGCATAGCGGTTTGCACATCTTCCGGCAACTCCTTGAAATCCGGCGATTTTACATACTCATCATACCATTGCCCGAAACCGCATTTATGAGGATCGGTCTGAACCTCTAGCCGTTCTTTATTCGCCAAAAACAACGACGATATATCCGCACTCCAGTTGAGATGATCTATTTCCCGTTCAAGAAGAATTACACGCAAATCCGCTAATTTATCTTTGCTTGCACTATCTTTTTTTGATTCGTGTTGTTTTCCGTCATTTTCTTTTTCCTGTACTGCCTGCGCGGTTTTAACTACGGTTTCCCTGTTTTTATCAATGGCGTCAAACACTGCTCTAAACCCGCTGACGACCTCCTGCAGTTTAGGTATCGTGCCTTGTTGATAGAGAGTAGCACAGTGATCATATATTGCATGGTTATCCCTGCGCCAATCGTTTTTAATAGCTATAACCGACTCATGCAGATGTTTATGCGGTTCTTCGATAGCCAGCAATCTGTTCTGTACATTTACCGGCAATTTCTTGAATTCATCTGTTTTGATAAAAGAATAATACCATTTTCCGAAATCACATTTTGTCGGGTCGGTTTGTACATGCAATTCTTCTTCGTTCTTCAAAAAGAGATTCGCTACATTGGCGCTCCACTTGAAATGATCTACCTCTTTAGCCAGCATAAATTTTGCCATTTCCAAGTTGCCGGTAAGCGTTTCGGTTTTACCCTTGAAAGCATTGCATGCGAAGAAAGCGATACCGCCGGTCAGGAGCACAAATAAAATCATAAACCCAAAACCGATACTCAACTTTGTGCTCACACGAAAATTCTTGAAGATGTTAGCCATTTTAAAATCCCCCTCAGTTTTGACACTTGCCCAAAATATAACCTTTTTGATTCTCCTTTTGTAATTACACTACTAATAATTGCTGACAGTAACTTTTTTCGACAAAAACAGACATGACTTAATTTTTTTCGACTGGATTTACTAGAAATATTATCGAATATAATTCATAATTAATTACAAAAAAGAATGTTATGCAAAAATTAATACATAAAATATTTTTTTATTTATGCATATTTTACTTTTTTTGATTTTTTTGATTTTCAATTAAAACAAACACTTATCCAAATAAATAAATAAAATTAACCGGTACAAAACAAGGCTCAAAAATCATACTGCCGATTATTAAAAAAGAATTTTTATTGATACAAAAAAATGTTTACCGTGTGTTATGTATAGTTGTTTGAATATTACAATCAGGAATTTAACATACCGTAAACAACGCAGAGATATGTTGAAAAAAAGAGGTGTACGTAGTTTGTAACGTACACCTCTGAGGAAACAACAACGGGTGAATTATATAACTTAGTTGCCGGTACGAGCTTTGATTTGCATTATCGACTTGGACGCTTCTTTGCTGACAAAAGGATTCCATGCATTAGCCGCGACTTCCTGCAACGGATCGACAGCCCGTTCATCGCCAACAGACCCGAGCGCTTTGACGGCGGCATTGCGGACACCGAAATCATCATCTTTCAATGCTCTTATCAATACCGGCACAGCATCCGTGTCGCCGACTTTTCCTAACGCTTTGGCGGCTGATTCTCTTACATCGCCCACAGGATCGGTCATAGCCTCTATCAAAGCAGACTGAACAGCTTGATTGCCTGCTCCGACGCTCCCTAAATATTCTGCGGCTTCTTCGCGTATATCTTTATTTCCATTTTTAAGACGGTCTATGCCGTCTTGTACGTTGTCTGCGCAAGCCACGGTAGCAATCGTCATAACAACAAGTGTAACAATAGACAATCTCAACAACTTTTCCATACTGTCCTCCTCTTTGGTTGGGTTAAAAAGTCTCGTTTTAATGGTTATTAAAACAGATTCTCCGAGCTTTTTCATCAAGACGTCCATAGATTTTTTCATTTAACAATCAGTATACGATAAATAATAAAAAAGAGCTCGAAAAAAAGTTTATTTTTTGTTACTTTAGCACTGTGCACCATACTGAAACAAGCGGATTATTTCAGCATATCAACCGTTATATTTATACTTAGATCATAAAACATACGGATTGACTAATTATAATTGCCGTCAATCGCAAAAAAATCAACCCGCGCAAAAAATAGGCTGTACAAATGCGGTCATATTCTGAAAAATCGTTATCTTCAAAATTGTTGGAAATATTTTTTGTCACTATACTTTCTTTTATTTTTTCCGTAATAGGGCACTTATCGACTCCGCCGACCGGAACTCTGCATGCTATTTATCCTGTTATGGGTCTGGCGATGGCTTTGCTACTTTTACGCGGGTATGCCATATGGCCAGGTATTTTTCTGGGTATCACGCTGTCTACTCTGGCAGTTTGTTTCGGCGGTACTATATCCGCACCAACCGGCGCCTCGATAATTTGCGCGGTTATTTCCGCTCTCGGGACAACGGCCTGCTCCTGCGGCGCTGTGTACACTATACGTTATTTTATCAAACAGCAACCTTTAGGGCGCTTTATAGATATGCTGTTATTCATAAGCGTCTGCGCTTTGATAGCTCCTGCCGTAAGCACAGCTATCGTAGTAGGCGCTTCGGTTTTAACGAGTTGCATACCGTCCGATTTATTTTCACTGAACTTCTCGATACAGTGGATTGGAAATGCTGTCGGAGTATTGCTTGTTACACCGCTGATATTGTCATTTCAAAAATCGTCATTGATTCCAAAACGTCCATACGTTCTGCTCGAATACGCATTTATATACTTGTTGCTGATGATTATTTCATACGCTCTGTTCGACAGTGGGTTGGCATACGGTCTAAATATCTTTCCCATAACTCTTCTGCTGTTATTGATCTTATTATACATGGTGTTTATGTTCGAGTTGTTCGGCATATCCGTTGCCATGTGTGTAGTCAGTATAATAGCCATCCGTGGCACTCTGCGAAATCACGGCCCGTTTATCTGCGAAACGACTGCTACTTCATTGCTTTACGTGCAGAGTTTTATAGCCATAACCACTATCAGCGTACTTACTTTTAAAACGATGCTTAAAGAACGCAAACTGGTCGAAACCGACCTGCGGTTAAGCGAAAAGCGCTATCGTTTGCTAGTCGAAAACCTGAATATAGGGATTACCCTTATAGACGCTGACCGGAAAATCATAATGGTAAACAAGACACAGGCTAAATGGCTTGCACAAGAACCCGAATCATTTGTGGACAAAACATGTTTTTGTGAATTGCGCGGACTAAAAGAACCTTGCGCTTTTTGCCCTGCAACATATCTTATGGATACCAACCGTCCAATGGAATTTGAGACCAAATCGCTCACTATCGACGGCAACGAACGTCATGTACGGGTTCAGATATTGCCGTTGGTTGACGATTCCGGAATACGAATAGGGTACATAGAAACCGTAGAGGATATAACCGAAAAGAAGGAAGAGGAAGCATTCATACGCCTGCTGTCATCAGCTGTTCAGCAAAGTTCGGAAGGCATAGCGGTTATAGGCATGGACGGAAATTTTTTATATGTCAACGACGCAATGGCATACATGCACGGTTATGACGCATCCGAATTGACTGGAAAACACATAACTACAGTCCACCCACAGGAAGACCGGTCTGCGGTTATGAATGTCTTCAACCAAGTTCTGGAAAACGGGTCGTTTCTGGGTGTATTGCCTGCCATAGACCGGCACGGTGCAGTTTTTCCCACGCTGGCACATAATTCACTGTTTAAAGATGATGACGGGCATACTATCGGCGTCATTTGCGCTATTCGGAATATCAGCAGGCAAAAAATGATAGAAGATTCACTTCGTCATCAGGCTCAAATAATCGATCAGGCGCACGACTCTATTATCAGTTTTGATTTCGATGGGACAATCACCAGTTGGAATAAAGGCGCGCAACGTCTATTCGGTTACACCAGAGAAGAAATGATAGGCGAAAATATTTCTGTTCTTTATGTCGATGCCAACGCGGCTTTTATTTCAAAAAAATTGAAATCTATCAAAGACAGCCGCTTGCATCATGATACCGAAGTTGCCATGCGAACCTCGGATGGGCAGGAATTCATAGCTCAACAAACGTTGACTTTATATAAAGACACAGGCGGCGAACCCACAGGAATTATCAGTTTTACACTGGATATAACGGACAGGAAAAAAGCCGAGGAAAACATTCGCCTGCTGTCATCCGCTGTAGAGCAAAGCCACGAAGGAATAGCCATCGTTGATCTGGAAGGTAAAATACTGTATGCCAATGAATCGTTTGCCGGCATGCATAGATTGGACAGGGCTAAAATTACCGGCAAAAAACTTGCGGATTTTCGAAAAACGGACAAGAAGGATTCACCGATTGAAAATTACCTTGACCGCTATGAGGGCGAATGTGTGCATATTCGAAGCGACGGCACTACATTCGCATGTTTCCTGCAGGTATCTCAACTAAAGAACGATGCCGGCAAAGATATCGGCACTATAATATCCATCAGAGATATCACCGATCTGCATAACGCCGAAGAAGCCCTCAAAGAAAGCGAATCGCGTTTCAGGCAGGTGTTTGAATACGCCAGTTTAGGCATTATGCTGGTACATACCGACAAAACGGTTCTCCAGACAAATATATCTATTGAACAAATGCTGTGTTACACAAAACCGGAATTTTTACGGCTGGATTTGTATAAAATCATAGCGGACGAACACCACGGAAAGGTCGATACGTTGCTGTCCGATATAATATCAAATAAAAACAGCTACGGATGGATAGAAATAAAATGCCTCAACAAAAACTCCACCGGAATATGGTCATTATTTAGCGCTTCCATTATCCGCGACACCCAGAACAACCCGTTATATTACGTCATTCAAATACAAGATATATCAGAACGCAAACGCTATCAGGAAGAACTGCAAATCCACCATAATCAGCTCGAACAGTTGGTCGTTCGCCGTACACAGGAACTTCATCATATAAACGAACAGCTCTACGAGTTCGCCTCCACAGTCGCACATGACCTGCAGTCGCCTATCCGAAGCCTGACCGGATTTTGTGATATTCTTCGCAACGAATACTCAAAACGCCTCGACGATCAGGGCGCGTTTTATATAGAAAGAATTATAAACAGCGCACGGCGCATGGATTTGATGATAAAAGATTTACTGCTTTATTCCCGTGTATCGCACAACAAAACCAAATTCCTTCCCGTAAATCTCAACATGGTTTTACAGCACGTACTTACCGATCTTGACGCTGACATCAGAGAAATAGATTGTAAATTCGAACTTGACGAACTTATGACCATAAATGCCGATAAAACCTTGATAACGCAATTATTGCAAAACATCATAAAAAACTCTTTGAAATACCGCAAAAAAGATGTGAAACTGGTGATATCCGTGTCTTGCCGGATATCGCAAGATAATTCTACCGAACCCGCCTTTTGCGAAATTCTCATATCCGATAACGGTATCGGTTTCGAACAGGAATACTCCGAGGTAATTTTCGAGCCGTTCAAAAGGTTGCACAGCCAATCGGAGTATGAAGGAACAGGTCTCGGTTTGGCAACCTGCAAAAAAATCGTAGAACGGCATGGCGGAACAATATCGGCAACCGGCGAACTCGGCAAAGGTACTGTTTTCATCATACGCTTACCCATTGCGGAACAAAAAAATTTAGAAACGGCAACTAATGATTAATTTTAATTCTATCAGAGTAACATTCAACGGCTTATCGTTATTCGATAATTTTTCTTTGCGGATAGGCAAGGGGCAAAAAATTATAATCACCGGCAAATCAGGAACCGGCAAATCTACGTTGCTCAAATTGATTCCCGGACTAGCGCCGGTTTCTTCGGGGTCTGTTACGGTAGACTCCACAGTATTATGCCGCAAAACTGTGCACGATATAAGAAAAAAGATTTCTTACGTAAGCCAAGGAGTCGATATTTTCGGAGATACTGTACAATCGTTCTTGAACAGGATTTTTACCTTTAAAGCGAACTCTCACCTGAAATTCGATACTGAAAAAATTAAAGATTTATTCGATTGCTTCGAATTGCCGGACGTTCTCATGAAAAGAAATATCGACGACTTGTCCGGCGGAGAAAAACAAAGAGTCGCACTGGTAGCCGCTGTTTTGCTCGAACGTCATATATTCCTGTTAGACGAACCTACTGCGTCTTTGGATGTACACCTCAAGCAAAAAGTCGCGTCGTATTTCCTTAGTAATCAGGGATGGACGGTTCTGGCAATCAGTCATGACCGCGAATGGTTACACGACCCGAGCGCAACTGTGCTCAAATTGGGAGAACATGCACATGGAAGCTAGCGATATCCCTCTGTTATCAATGGTATTATGTTTATTTTTGCTTATTGTGCCGATGGCCATTTGCTATGCTGTCGGACTGCGCTCGTTGATATCGGATACACTGCTGGCTGTAGTTAGAATGCTTGGACAACTCTATTTAGTGGCGTTACTTCTGAAATACATTTTCACATCGCACAACCTTACTCTTATCACTGCATGGATTTTACTTATGATTGTATTTGCATCATCCACTGTTGTGAATAATTGTAATCTGAACTTAAAATTGTTTTTCGCGCCTGTGCTGGCATCATTTTTCCTGACACTTTTCTTCTTGCTGGTTTACCTTCGCCTGTTTGTTCTACAGGAATACGATTTTTTCGATCCACGGTTTTTGATAGTAATAGGCGGTATGCTTCTTGGCAACTCTTTGCGTTGTACGGTAATAGGACTCAGTCAATTTTACGCCAATCTAAAAAAATCTCATAGACAGTATTTGTATACACTTTCACTCGGCGCTACCCACATGGAGGCGGTGATCCCGCATATAAAAACAAGTTTGTCCGCCGCAGTCAGGCCGACTATAGCGACTATGGCATCGATGGGTATCGTCTTCATACCCGGCATGATGACCGGTCAGATACTCGGAGGGTCTAACCCTATCATCGCAATACAATATCAGGTAATGATCATGGTATCTATATTTGTAGTCGGACTGCTGAGCACCGCGCTTGGTATTTTGTTTTCCATAAAAATCGGTTTTACGCCGTACGGTATTTTACGCGACAACATTTTCTCCGGAAAAGAATAAAAGGGTACTCTATGAAAAACATACTGTTCTATTTTTCCGCTACCGGCAATACACTTGCCATAACACGCAAATTAGCTGAAAACCTCGGTTCTACAACCTGTATACCGATCAAACATGACACAATGACAAAAATCCCTGAAGGAACCGAGCGTATCGGTTTCATGTTTCCGGTATACGCATGGGGAATGCCTTTATTGGTGAAAAATTTTATGCAAAGATTGGATATAGCCAAACAGACGTATCTTTTCTCCGTAGTAACCTGCGGCAGTTCCATAGGCGCCACCATACTTCAGGCCGACCGTCTGCTCAGACAAAAAGGACTGTTTTTATCCGCCGGATTCAGGATACCGATGCCCGGCAACTGCATTACGCTCTACAATGTTTGCTCGCCGGACAAACAAAAAGAAAAATGCGAGCGGGCATATACGATAATAAATCAGATTACACCCGCAATACGCGAAAAAACGCAAATTGATTCTCCTAAAGGCCCGTGGCTGTTCAATGCCATTTTTTCCGGACTGATATACCGTTCGTTCGCATGGTACGTACACAAAGCAGACACCTATTTCAACACAACCGACGACTGCAACGGATGCGCGTTGTGCGCAAAAATATGCCCCGCAGGCAATATCAGAATAGAAAACCGCCTGCCTGTATGGCTTCATAAGTGCGAACAGTGCCTAGCATGTTTACACTGGTGTCCGCAACAGGCGATTCAATATAAAAACAGAACAAAAACCCGAAACCGGTATCATCATCCCGATCTTGAACTGAAAGATATGATCTGATTTTCCGGCAATACTTCTCTTGTTGCCATACGCATTGCGGTATGCATAATTAAAAAAACACCGCTACAATTGGAGATTTTTATGGCTGAACGACTGCACGCCGAAGATAGGTCGTTTTTTTATCTAAACGCAACTCAGTTCATGGGTGCGCTTAACGACAATATCTTCAAGTTATTGATTATATTTTCTATCATTAATATAGCCGGAGCGGAATCTGCCGGCAAAGTTACCGCGGTTGTCGGAATGGTTTTCGTACTGCCGTTTTTGCTGTTTACCCCTGTAGCCGGCGTGATTACAGACCGGATAAGCAAACGCGCGATAATAATTGCGGTAAAATGCTGGGAGATTATAATCATGGCTACGGGAATCATAGCGTTTTACCTGCATTTGCCTATGATGGAATATATCGTATTGTTTATGATGTCCATGCAAAGCGCGTTTTTCGGACCGTCAAAATACGGCATTATACCGGAATTGGTTGAAGAAAAAGATCTTTCCAGAGCAAATAGCTATATTGTAACGTTCACCTTTCTGGCTATCATTCTGGGTTCGTTTCTGGGTCCGTTTCTGTCGGATATGCTTGATGGAACGCATTACAAGGCGGCTTTTTTCTGCCTGCTGGTTGCCGTTGCGGGCGCTATATGTTCGTTTATGATCCGCAAACACCCCTTACCGCAACCTGATAAACTGACCCCGTTATACCGATTCGACAGCATTTTCACTATTCTTTACACCTACCGGCACCAGCGCACTCTGATGTTCTCAGTTGTAGCGTCCATGTATTTTTATTTCATCGGTGCGTTTATGCAGTTAAACCTGATACCATACGGAATGGAAATACTCGGATTGACTCAGGAAAAAAGCGGTTATCTGTTTCTTGTCGCCGCGGTCGGTATCGGTATCGGATCTGTCATTGCCGGAAAATTTTCCAAAGGACGCATTGAGTTCGGATTAATACCTGTCGGAGCAATGGGGCTGGCCGGGTCGATAATAGGATTGAGCGTTGTCGTATATCCATGGGGAATTTTGTCGCTGGTATTGTCAGCCGGCATATCGAGCGGTATTTTCATAGTGCCTATTCAGGCGTATATACAGTATAAAAGCCCTGCAGTGCATAGAGGAAAAATTATTGCCGCATCGGGATTTATGGGATGGATAGGAATATTGGCCGCCTCGCTGTGCCTTTATTTTCTGCGTGAGACTGCCGGCGTGAGTTCTGCAAAATCGTTTATGCCGTTGGGTATACTCACTATCACTCTGGGAATCTTCATGATACGCCTGTTTCCGCAATTTATACGCGATACGAAAAATATGCTGACACAAATGTTCACCCATCAAACATAAACCGGATATCAAGTTATGAAACCTTCGTTTCAGTCAACAGCGCATTTTGCACTGATCATACTGGTTGTCCTGATCGCAGTACACCCTTTATTCGACTCAAGGCCGCTGGACGGGCACGATCCCGGATTCAATATGATACGCCTTAAAGAGGTTCACACACTTATATCCCACGGCACGATAATTCCCCGTTGGGCGCCCGATTTGGTACACGGTTACGGCTACCCGCTGTTCATATTTTACCCGCCGTTGAGCTACATTTGCGCAGTTCCGTTCTACAGTATGGGGCTTAGCCTTGACGCTTCGCTAAAATGCGTGTACATCATAGGATTCCTTTTCGCGGTATTCTGCATGTTCCGTATTGGCGTTAGATTAGGATCGCCTAACGCCGGATTGATCGGCGGAGCGTTATATGTGCTCGCGCCGTATATGCTAGCCGACGTATACGTGCGGGTAAGCTATTCGGAATTTATAGCTATGAGTTGGTTTCCGTTTATATTTTTGATGTTATTGAGGTTCGCGCAAACGGACAAACGGCGGTTTGCCCTAGCGGCCATAGCAGGGCTGGCCGCGGTCAATTTAACGCACTCTATATCCGCTTTATTGATATATCCGGTCAGTTTCCTATGGGCATTGACAACCGGTATCGCTTTGAGAAAACCTTTAAAACGCCATTTGTGCGCCACGCTCGGCGTATATATCTTCGCCATAGGAATTACCGCTTTTTTTTGGATACCTGCTCTTATGGAACGGAGTTACGTTCGTATAGACAAGATGATCAGCGGAGCATTTTCTTTTGAAAACCATTTTGTAACACTGGCAAAACTGTTTTCTATCAAATGGGGATATGCCGTCAGCCGGACAGGAGCGCCGCAGGAAATGTCGTTTCAGATCGGATGGCCGCATATTACTGCAATTTCGATATGTCTTATTTGCCTATTTTACGCTTCACGCCAGCTACGGTCAATGATGGCTTTTGCACTGGCAGGTATTATCGCTACCGTATTTTGTATGCTGTCTGCTTCATTATTTGTATGGAAAGCTATCCCGCTACTTGCTTACCTACAATTTCCATGGCGTCTTTTGATGATTACCGCTCTGCTCAGCAGTCTTGCCGGGATGTTGGCGGTTATTCATATAGAAAAAAAGTATTCTTCACGAATATTGTGGTTTGCGTGCCTTGCCGGAATATGTCTTTACGCAATACCCTACTGTAAAGCCAGCTACATTGACGATCCTATATTCGCTCATTCCATAGAACACAATACGCGAATATTGCCGCTACCTTACGGTTCTTCAACTTTGCTTATGGAATATCTGCCCAAATGGGTCGACACAATCCCGAAATATCCGGCGGACACCTTGTTCACAGCCGACGACGCAATACGAATCTACGAACAGACAGAGCTACCGACCGAATACCGGTGCACCGCACGGGTTGCCGCTTCAGGAATACTGCAAATCAACAAGTTTTATTATCCCGGCTGGCAATGCCATATAAACGAAGTCAGAACGAAAATCAAAACCACAGCAGAAACCGGTATCATGGAGGTTTATCTGGACACACCCGGAACACATAAAGTCCGGTTGACTTTTGAAAACACCCTGCTTCGTCGCCGCGCAAACATGTTTTCATTGTTATTTCTAATTGCTACATTGCCGGCAGGATGGCTTTCAAAACTGCATTTAAGTTGCTCATCGCATGATAATATGAAATAATACGCAAAGACAAAATTTTTCTACTAAACAGTCCACTGCAACAACTGACGAAAGTAACGGTTAAATGTGTTCGGAATCAAATAGGAAAGATCAGACACATAGCCACCGGCAGGTGGCGGTGGACACATTCTGGCGGTCAACACAACTAGGCGTTATCGCTTTAGGCGGATTTATAATCAATGTGTTGTTCGCCCGTTATTTTTCTACGGAACAATTTGCGCTATGGGCGCTTGCATTTTCCTTTCTGTTCACATTTTCATTATTCGGCGATTTTGGGCTTGGAGCAACTATAGCCAAATTTACATCTCAATACAATTCCACAGACAAAGAACTATTGCCTTCACTCATTACTACCGGACTGGCAAATTTGATTCTGAACTGCGCTGGCATTTATATAATTATACTTATAACCGCGCCGGTAATAGGGTTTCTCCTTGAAAAACCAGATCTCACTATCTTGTTGATGATAGGCGGGATTTATGTAATATCAAAAATAGAATTCGAATTTATGTCCGAATTTTTCAGGGGATTTCAAATATTCAAAATTCCAGCGCTGACTTTAGGGTTGTGCACCGCAATAGAAACAGCGTGTTACATCTTCCTTATTTACCGGTACGCAAACATAACATTGTTCGAGATATTTTTGATCCGATGCGGGTTCTGGACTGCTAAAGGAATCATACTAGCGCTGTTGTTTTATCGATTCATAAAAAGTAAAGACATAACAATCAGGCCGTCGTTGTTGTGTCCGAATCTTTTTGTCAACCTGACTAAGTTCAGTTTACCGATAGGCATCTCATTAATATCATGGTATTTGTATACTAAGGTAGATATAATACTCGTAGCGGCGTTTTCTCAAGAAATGGAAATCGCCCGTTACACGGTTGCAGAAAACATATTTATATGCCCATTATTGATTCCAGCCGCTTTCGCGGCTGTTATATCGCCAAAGGCAACGGCTTATTTTTACTCAAACAACCATGAAAAACTGCAGAACTTGTTTTCGCTGTCAATAACACTCATATTTATAAGTATGAGCGTCATATCGGTGTTTTTTTTCGTGTTCAGCAAATACATTTTGCTTATATTTTTTCCGAAATATATTTCTTCCTCCATTTTCTTGAAATTACTTGCGCCGTTAATCGTATTCAAAGGTATTGAACATACTGCGCTTGCAGGTTTTCTGGTTGCGACAGGCAATCCTAAAATACTTGCCAAATTGACGGTCATAGCGGCAATACTCAACGTCATCGGCGACCTCATAATGATACCTCCGTTCGGGGCGCTCGGCGCATTTCTGGTTACGGTTATAGTACACAGTATATACACTGTTTTCGCAGTCCGTTATGTTACTATGAAACTCGGATTGAAGATCAGCCTGAAATTTCCGGATACGATGTCCATAAAAAACTTACTGGGAAATAGACGCTGATTTAAGTAATCATCGCTAGATTCTTCAGAGTTTTTAAAGGATTTTACTTTTTTAGTATTTTATGCATTATATACATTTTAGCCGAATTGAAATAAATTTCTACCGACGGGAAACAATATGAAACCGATTCTATTTGTCACTGACGCAAATTTTTTATCACACCTGCTTCGAAGTATTGAGATAGCCAAGGCTGTCCGTAAAAAGGGATACAAGGTTATATTTGCCGCTGAGGGTATTTACGTAGATTTTATCGCGAAAAACGGGTTCGAATACCTGCCGGTATTTACCAACGATCCTGTACATACCATGAAAGCTACCCGGTCGGGCATGTTTTTCTATTACAACAGCGCCCGCATAAAGAAAAGTGTAGAGTCCGAAACAGAATGTATAAAAAAAGTTGACCCTGAGGTGATAGTTGGAGATTTCCGCTGGACATTGCGTATCAGCGCAGAATACTGTAAAGTGCCTTATGTCGGCATAATCAACGCTATCTGGACACCCTTTTACGCGGAGTTCCGCTCTATTTCCGAAAAAATGCTTTTGAGAAAAATTTTCGGCATAAGGTTTATGGAAAAAATATCGCCGTTCGGAACACGTCTTATGATGCGCCGGCGCGGCAAACCATTTTATCGTCTGCGCAAGAAACTAGGCATCACACCTATAAAAAATCTTAACTACGAAATGTACGGCGACCGAAACATCATGCCCGATTTGCCGGAATTCTGTCCCACCAAAGATTTGCCTAACAATTTTACATATATCGGGCCGTTGTTCGTGTCGGATGAAACACTGGGCACACCTGTTCAAAAAGATTTTCCCAGCACACCGTATATCTACGCGACACTAGGAAGCACCGCGACTCCGAAAATGATCTTAACGTTATTTAAAGCTCTGGCAGAACAGCCGTTACCAGTTGTAATGACTACCGGCAAACAGCCGCTACCCGCTTCTGCTCCCGACAATTTTATTCTTTATGATTACTTATCCGGCCAACAGGCGTATTCAAACGCCCGCGCCGTTATATGCCACGGCGGGCAGGGTACTTTATATCAGGCATTGTCTTACGGTATTCCAGTGATCGGAATTGCCACTCATAACGACCAGCAATGGAATCTTGACCGGATTACCGTACTGCAACTGGGCAAACAATTCGGTGAAGATTCATGCACTCCCAAAGAAATATCTGAAGCGTTGAAGGAAGTTATGGACAACGAAGTATACAGGTCAAACTGCCTGCGTATGCGTAATCAAATAAGGCAGTATGCCCCTGCTGAAATAGCGGCTGAAGAGATTATTTCATTCGCGCGTGAAAATACCATTTATAAAACACAGGAACCGGCTTTAAGATAACTGGGCAGGTTCTGAAAAATTCGCTGAAAAATTTTAGCCGCAGTGAAAAAACAAAAGTTTCAAAACAAATTTTTCCGCCGGACTTATTAGCAAAACATTCGTTTTATAAACAGAATATTTATTCAATATCCTGAACGGTCACCACAAATTTAATTTCCTTGCCTGAGAACTGGTGATTGGCATCAAGTACAACTTTATCACCATCGACTTCCTTCACAGTAACAGTATAATTATCCAAATCCGGCAATGTAATTATACTTCCTACATGCGGCTCCATGCCTTCCGGCAATTGAGACCGTTTTATTTCTATATACGCTGACGGATCGGGCATACCGTATGCGTCTTCAGGCGGAACAACAAATACTTTGGTTTCGTGTCTGTGCATTCCGATTATCCCTTTTTCAAAACCCCGTATCATATCTCCATTGCCTGCTACAAAAGTCAGCGGATTTTCCGAAGTAGCCTGATCGATTACATTTTCATCGATACTGGCAGTATAAACAACGGTTACCGAATCACCCGGTTCAACAGTTATTTTTTCCTGCGCTGTAGATTGTGCTATGTATGCGAAAAACGCCAATATAACCAATACCGTATTTTTTTTCATTCCGTATTTCCCCCTTTTTTGCCATTTATACTACCGCATAGATTTATACTTTTAACATAACAGACCTGTATTATGCATCATTTTTTTATGTAATTTCGAAAAAAAGAAAAGGTCTTTCGTTCTAAACGAACGTATCAACGGCAAAATAAATACCGAATCCGAGTAAAGAAACAGCGCAAAGAGCTATTATAAAACGGTATACTGTGATCGAAACAGCTTGTTTACCTCTGCTTATCATAAAAGAGACGAAACCGTACCACAGCAAATCAGCCGTAATATGTCCTGCAAAGAAAATCAATACAGCAAAAATACCCTGTTTTTGGGTAGCGATAACAAGCCCCATTCCGATAGTAAGCCACCACACCGTCCAATACGGATTGGCGATGCTCATGGTGATTCCTGAAAAGACAAGATTCGATGATCGCGAAGATCGAGGCGCGATATCGAGAGTAACATTTTTTAGCGAGATCAACATATTAATTCCAAAGTATATAAGCAGACCCGCGCCAGCCGCGGAAATAATATTCAGCACAAAAGAATTATGAACTATACAACCCAGCCCGAAAATTATCACAATCAGCATAGCCATTTCTATAATAGCATGGCCGACTATCATAAGCGGACCTCCGACAAACCCGTGGCGTACAGTGTTATAGATCACCGCGGCAAGAAACGGACCGGGCATAAGAGCTCCTGATAAAGCAATTGTAAATGAAGTGATAAATATAGTCCATGCGCTCATCGGTTTCACCTTTTATAAAGATGATATCGTGCGCGTATCATGAAATCAATCGATTTATATTGGAATGATTGGTTTGTCAGCTTAAAATTTGCATCATAGAGTACTTCAGTTCATCAAAACTTACGGGTTTGTTGACTACGGCGCTAAATCCATACGTTTTGTAATCCGACATTATGGGGTCGTTACAATACCCGCTGGAAACAATGGCCTTTGCTGTGGGATTTATTTTAAGTATCTCGCGAATGGTATCTTTTCCGCCCATACCGTGAGGTATGATGAGATCCATAATGACAGCTTCGTAAGGCTCGCCCTTGGCGTGCGCTTTTTTGTATAGCTTAACCGCTTCTTTTCCATCTTCGGCGCAGTCGGTTTCGTAACCTAATCGGTTGAGTAATCTGCTTAGTATGTCGCGTACGACCGGTTCATCGTCCATGACAAGAATCTTTCTTTTGGATTCGGATGGCTTGATGTTGAGAACGGTTGGCGCATTACGCTTTACCGCAGGAAGATATATGGTTACTACCGTACCTTTCCCGACGTTACTTTCTACTGTGATATGCCCGTTATGTTTTTTTATTATCGAATAACTGGTAGACAACCCCAGACCGCTGGCTTTATCTTTAGTGCTGAAAAAAGGATCAAATATTTTTTCCATATTTTCCGGTTTAATACCATACCCTCTGTCTTCGATGGAAATCATAACATATTCTTCATCCAAAAGAGATACGTCATGTATTTGACTTGCCTGAACATTCTTTGCTCTGATGGTGAGAATCCCTTCCGGCATAGCTTCTTTTGCGTTGAGGGCTATATTGTTTATAACCTGAATGATCTGATCTTTATCAATATCTACCTGATGCAGTCCGTCATCGAAATAAAATTCTTCAGTGATACCTGCCCCTTTGATGGAAAATTTGACCGCATATCGTATAAGTTCTTCGATAGAAGTTATTTTCTTTACCGGCGCCCCGCCTTTGGAGAAAGTCAGCAGTTGATGACTAAGTTCTTTAGCCCTTAATGACGCCTCCTCTATATGACGAAGCGATTGATATAACGGGTGAGACTCGTCTAAATCTAAAAGAGACAAGCTCACGTTGCCGAGTATCGCTGTCAAAAGATTGTTGAAGTCATGGGCAATACCGCCGGCAAGTATACCTACAGACTCCAGTTTCATGGCTTTAAGCAAATCTTCTTCCATGCGTTTATGATCGGTTATATCGATAGCTGTAACTGCGATATAAAGCGGTTTTTCTTCTTCGTCTTTAATCAAAACTCCGTTCATGAGCATAATAAACTTCGAACCGTCGCTTGCCACCCTCTCGGTTTCTACGGCGCTGAAACTGCCTTTTTCCATAAGCTCTTTGCGAATAACGTGTCCTTGCTCCATTTGTTTTTCGACATGAAACAAACTGAAATGCCGACCGTAAAACTCCTCGACGCTGTAACCGTGCATGCGAGCGAAATAATTATTTATGTAGTTGATATTGCCTTCAAGGTCTGTAATTACCACGCCGTAGTTAGCGTTATCGGATATTTTCTTAAACTTTTTTATTTCTTCGTCGGCTTGTTTTTGTTTGCTTATATCGGTTATACCGGCGATAGCACCGAGATAAGATCCGTCATCGTCAAATAACGAAGATATATTTACACCGGTAAAAATACGCGATCCATCTTTACGTAAAAACTTTAGTTCATTTATAGAACGCAACCCCTGTTTGGCATTCTGTAAATTTTTTCGGGCAACCTTGCGGTCTAACTTGTTCATAAACGAATAAAAATGTTTGCCTAGCATTTCTTCGCGACAATAACCAAGCATACCGGACATAGGTTCATTGACAAAAGTGGTATAGCCTCTTGCATCAAAAACCCATATTCCTTCTATGAGACTCTCCATTAGCAAGCGGTATCGTTTTTCAGATTCGCGCAGTTCCTTTTCCGTATTCAGCCGGTCGGTTATATTGTCGACCATAACTATTGCCGCCGTAACCTCATCTTTTTCGTCTTTCAGCGGTGAGGCTACTATACGAAAATGCTCGATTTTGTCTTTACCGTGCAGTTTTTTGCTACAAACTGCTTCATGAACCTGTCCGTCTTTAAAAGTTTCCGCTACAGGACTTTCCGGATATGCATCTTCTTTATGCGGATTCTCTGACTCCTGCCGGCACAAAATAACTTCATAATCGTCTATGTGCGAAAACCATTCTTTCAAACGGTTGTTGGTTGAGAGTATACTCATATTAGTATCGATGATAGCTATGCCTATTCGGATATTGTCGACAATCCCTCTATATTTCATGCGCGACTGTTGTAACGCTCTTTCAGCCATTTTCCGTCCGGTAATGTCAATACCCACTTCAAGGATAAGCGGAGCCCCGTCGATATCAAAAAACGGAGAATCATACATCATATAAGATTTACCGTCAAAGCTGTTGTATTCCCATGACATTGAATTCCCTGATTCCAGTACTTCCCGTGCCGCGCAACACGCACACGCAGTAGAACTGCCTACGACTAATTCATAGCATTTTTTTCCTTCAGGGTCGCCGAACAAATCCCTGAAATTTTTATTTGCAAACTTCACGTTAAACTCGCAGTCTACCAGATACACGAAGGCCGGTATAGATTCTAAAACAGAAAACAATCTAGCGCTCTCAACCTGCAAAACCTCCAAAGTCCGTTTCTGGTCAGTCAAATCGCATATATGCATAGCCATACGGACAGGGTTATTCAGATTGTCACGAATCATCCACAAAGTAATATTGACTGGAAACACCGAACCGTCTTTGCGTATGAATTCTTTTTCGTATGTAGCCGATCCATGAGTATTGACAGTACGCATATTTTCCGTATCGTAGGCGTGCCATTGAACAGGTGTTATATCTTTTAGAGAGAAACCCCTAATTTCATTAAGAGAAAATCCTGTCATCTCCAGCAGAGATCTATTAGCGTCGATAAACTTGCCGTCCAATGTACAGATCGCAATACCGTCAAAGGCGGAATCAAACATGGATCGGAATTGTTCTTCGCTGTCTTTTCGCAAATTTTCTATTTGCAGACGTTTTTCTTCAATGGTCAACGCTTTTGCGAGCATCTCCAAGATTTCTTTCTCGCTGTGGGTAAAATCTCTTTTTTTCTGTTCATACACACACAATGCGCCCACAATAGTATCGTCAAGCCATACAGGGTAGCCTGCAAAAGATTTCAAAGAATACCTCACAACACACGGATCGCTTTGCGCATAGGGCGTTTTTGATATATCTTCCACAATAATAGGATTTTTCGACTCCGATATGAACAAATCCGCACAAATAAGCCCGTCAATAGAATCCCCAAAAACAAAATCTTTCGGCACCCTCCAGCCCGCCTCAACAACCAGTTTGCCCTTATCTTGGCAATAGCGGCTATAGAGGGTATAGCCGCAACCGATAATATTGCCGGCAGTTTGAACTATAGTTTTTATATTGGCAGTGTGATCGGTACCAAGAGAAAGGAAACAATGGTTCAAGCTAGCAAGCCCGTCTTCCAAAATTTTTTGCGACGTAACATTCCTATTAACCCATAGATAATCGACGACAAACCCGTCGGTATTTCTTAGAGGCGATATTTTAGAGTTGAACCACAATACAGATCCATTTATTTCCAAGCGGTACTCGTGTTCCTGTGTACCACCGGTACGTTCAATATCCTTAACCACCTGTTGATGAAGTTCTGATATTTTATCCGTGAACGCATGGCATAAACGTTGTTCTTTATTTCCGGCGCCGGCTGGAACGGTATTCAAGTTATGGGAAAAACATTGTTTACATTCTCCGTTTTTGCCCACAACAAAAACAAAGTCATCCATGGAATTTATAAGATTTCGCAAGTAACGCTCATTTTCCAGTAACGCACGGTCTGTAGAAACTCTATGCCTGTGCAGGCGGTAACTAGCGCTGATAATGATGCCGATCATCAAAGTGATAAGACCGAGCGCTACAGACAGGATAGAGAATAACCGCTGGTTGAGCCATGTCAATTCGGAAGGTACATGGGGAACCATAACACTGGTTCCGATTATCCATTCCCATGGGGCAAATGCTTTAAAATAAATGATTTTTATATTTTTTTCATCAATTTCGTCCTTCCAGCTTTCAACATACTGCAAAAAACCGTCATTGTATTTCTGTGCTTGTTCCACTATTTCATCGTCGTAACAAATGCCGGCAAAAGCTGTGGTGTCTGACAGCTCTTGACTTTCAATATCCGACATTTGAGGGTGCATAACTAGACGGTGATCGAAACTGATTATCCAAAAAAAATCATCGGAATTCGAGCCGTATCGCATGGTGCGGATATGCTCTTTGGCGCGGTCTTTTGCTTCATCAAGACTCATGCGCCCTTCGGTATACAATGTATTGTAATCATGCAAAACATTCCAACTCCACCCAACCATGCGGGCGATAGACTTTTTAGTACGCACGAGTATGGTATTTTCCAATTCCGGTATTATAAAACCGGTAAACACCATATACACCATCAACAGGATACAAATTGCCGGCAAAAAGATTGCGCTTACCCATTGAAAAATATTTTTCCTATGAAACATTATATTTTACCTTTAGTTCGATTGTTCAAGCTATTCACACCATCCGCTCGCCATTTGATTGCGTACAAATAGTATAGCCCATATATATATCGGTTTTTATTCGGGAATATTTTAGTTTACAAATACGATTTATGATTATTTTGATCTAAGATACCGGACAGCCCTTTGATACGCACGGCTGTCCGGCTATGTGGATATATTGATGAATTTTAAAAATTGTTATTCGCTGACTACCTGTATTTTAAAGAAACGTCCGTGCTGATTGAGCAGATCATCCTGATTACCATACGTCCATGTTTTTGTGCCGTCGCCATTATCTTGAACATCATTTTGCCAGTCAGTGTAGTCAACGGCATGCCAAGTTCCCGCTAAATTGTCAGTCCAGTAAATTCGATATATGACTCCGTCTTCAAATGTCCATGTCAGTTGTCCGATAACACCGTCTTCGCCGATATCTATAACACCCCCCGGCGCTACAATTTTAAGCAACGACTCAGGGTCTATCGGATTGGTATGAGCAATATACTCGTGACCGTCCCATTGGCCGTCGTTGTCTGAATCTTTAAGTATAGGATCCGTTCCGAAAATGAATTCGAGATAGTTAGGCATAGCGTCTCCGTCGCAATCGAATTCCGCATCATTAGCCAAATGATCGGTGCCGAAACGAACTTCCCATGCGTCAGGCATACCATCGTTATCTGTATCCTGACTGACTACAATAATGTTGTGTCCTCCGGACAAGAATCCCTTTAAATGATCGGTATCATCTTCAATCAGATATATGCCGACAGCAAACTCTCCCAAATAAGTTGGTACATACACGGAAATAATATTAGTTTCCCGCTTGTCCGCATTAAGAGTGAAAGGCGTACCTTCATGTACTGTACCCTGAAATTGCCCCAAGTCAGCTGAAAAAATCACCATGGGAGCCAAGACAATATCAGCTTCGGAAACATTTTTAAGTTTGATCGCTATCTGCATCAAATCACCGGGCCGGGAATATATTTTATACAAACAAGTTTCCATTGAAATTTCATAATTATTGAGAACCCAAAGCGGTCCGTATTCCTGCCATTGCCCAGCGCCTGTGGCATCGTACGGTCGTACACGCACAGAATAGTATTCGCCTTTTGCGTCCGGTATATCCGCGTTGGAATTCCAGATCAGATTTACCACCCTGTTGGATGTTATATCAGTTACATCGCCTGTTACGGTCGCGTCGAGATACACTCCTCCTGCCTGTTTGTACTGCACCTCGACAGAGCATAAATCTCCCTGTATATCTGTCAATGTAAAGCGTATAGGCATATCACCGCCCAGCGAAGAAACCGTAAAATTGCTTATTGCAGGAGGATCGGCATTCCAAACCTTCGGATGGCTTCCTGTAAGGTATTCATCGTGATTAGATTGTCCGTCGTTATCAGGATCGTCATCGGCATCGTTAACGTAATGGTCGAGTCCGTGATCTGCTTCCCATTTATCCGGCATACCGTCGTTGTCGGTATCCAGATATTCATAGGCGCCCATATCTATAACTCCGTTTACAATACGCAAAGACTGATCCAAATCGGTAGACGTAAGGGAATACGAATCATTGTCCGCAACGTCTATGCATGGCGAACCGTAAGCAAGACGGTAAATGGGGTTAATTAACGAATCGGGATTGTAAAACAGCGGATCTACCGAAATATTGCCGTCAGAACCCGCCTGCGTACCGCATTGAACAAAATTCCCGCCCGTATTGCCATAGGAATTGTTATACTTTATAACTACCGATTCGACTACACCAGCTCCATATATTCCAGCTTGCCCCCACCCTGCGTTATTGAATGCAAAAATGTTGTTAAAAACACCCAGCGAATAGACGGATGAAACGTAACCCATACCTCCCACACCGCCATTTTGCACAACGGTATTATTCAGAATAATAGCCTCCGAACCATTCCAACAAGTGATACCCTCGGCTTCATTATTGCTTATCAGACTGTTGGATACTGTCACGCCGGCTACTTCGATATAAATTCCGGATTCGATATTATCCTTAACCGTGCATCGGTTTATGTAGACGCTATCCGAGTAATACACATAAAATCCACTCATACCATTATTTGCCACAGTAGTGTCTTGAACCAATGCAGTGTCGCTGTATGTCTGTATGCTTATTCCGTAACCGCCGCTGTTGGTAACCGTGCAGTCATCAATAACGACATTGTCAGAGAAATAAGCTTGAATACCATAAGTACCGCTGTTATCTATTTCGCACGAATCGACAAAAACCGTCTCTGCATACCAGATGCCGATCCCAATCGACGCAACATCTCGTATTGTGCAATTTTTAATCATGTTGTTGCCGGTTATGGTGTCCATGGTTGAGTTCATGGTTATACCGTTTCCGCACGGAGCTAAGGACGCCTCAACGGTGATTCCGTCTATCAAGACACCTGTTGTACCGTACATATGCAGAGCGCTATTGAGTCCGCTTCCGTCAACGATTGTTTTATGATTAGTGATATCGCGTGTCCATGTGCCGGATTCGTACCCGCCGTATATATGAAGATTGTCGTAGAAAATATAAGTGCTTATGGTGGTGCCGTAATATGTTCCCTCAGCAACATATACACGCGCTCCGACCTGCAATTTTTCTTCTATGGTTTCGGTAAATTTTGAATAAGGATGATCCTTTGTACCCGCCTGATTCGGGTCTCCTGCGTTGGCTATATCAATGTACGCACGCATGAATACACGCATCGTATCGGTATATGTCGAAGTCATTATTCCGCTGTACATGTAATAGGTGTATATTCGATAATAGTATACGCCGTCCGTTGGTATTGCGTTATCGTCTATAAACCAGCGTTGCGAGTCAATGGTAGCGATCAATTGCGACGTATCGTCAACATCCGGACTCGTTGAGCGGTATATTCGATAAGCTATGAAATTGGTGTATGGCGAAGGCGCCGCCCACTGCAGAACAATCATACAACTGGCGTCGTTTTCCCACTCCACATAAGCCATATCGAAATGACTGGCGTTGCCTTTTAGGTGATTCCAATCCGCAACGGTAAAATTCATAAACATCCCGTTAATGGTAACATCAAAATAGTCTCCTTGGACGTACGTGCCGTCAGCGACAAAAGCGTCTATATATTGATCCAGATTTATGGGAGTGTTAAAAAACGCGGAAAGGTTCCATTCATACTTGATAAGCAGTTCGGGGTCGCCTTCGTTATCAGGAAACGCCATTGACACGGCAGGCACAGCTCCGGGATTCAGCAGATTGCTCCTGATATTTTCCATAGTTTGCCGTTTATCCTGTTCATTAAAGAGCATTTCCGTTTTGTATTGTTGCCATGTTTCATAAGTTATAAACGAACTGGGATTATAGGGATTATAGAAGCGTATGAAATGATTTAATCCGTCGTTATCAAGCCTTGTATTGCGTATAAAATCGGATTGCACCAGATATGTATCTATCATAGATATAAGGGCATTCTTCGCGGCGGACAACGAATCGGATGCATTGCCGGCAAGAGAAAAAGCATCCTTATAAGTAGTTAGAAACGTGGCCAAGTTGAATTTCTGAGTATCTATAATTTGCTGAACCGGCTGATTGGTAACGCCGTAAGCATTACCGATAAGAATCGTCATCTTGACATACAACAATCTGGCGCGCAAATCGGCAACATCGCCGTAATCCAAGGTAATAACGTTGCCGGTCGAATCGACCTGAAACGTATCTGTAAATACCATTGCGTCGCCCGGGTCTTCGAATATTCTATAATATGCATCGTAAGGATAACTCGTATAGTTTTGCCATGCGGCGCCGCTGTGATAAGTCCAGTTTCCTCCAGGCGCGAAAACAGTGTTCACTTCTATATAGCCAGAACTTGAAGGGGTATAATCGACCTCAAGTACAATCCAGTATACAGTCATGTCGGTTAAGCCGACCGGAAAATCAAATTCAAAATTCACCCAGTTAAACGACAAAGGAACCTCGGAGCACGCTATAGATTTGGACGCTAACACCGTTGTCTCGTCAGGATACTTTCCATCCACGGTAGACGCACATAATTTCAATGTAATGTTACCCGGCGCGTCGCCTGTCCGCTTAAGATGAACAGCAATTTTACCGGCGTCATAAGAAGTATTCGCCCGGAACCTAATTCCATGTTTAACCCATCCGGTCGAATCGTTAATAGGTATACCGCTGTTGTTAGAGTTCCATACCTCCTGTTTTGCTATAGTGGGATCGAAATAAACAAAAGCTAAATTAGCTAAGGCGGCGTCGATTTCACTGACAGTATGCACTCCGAAAATAATCGGTTTATCTTGATTGCTTCTTATAACCAACGATTCGAATTTGCCAGCCAGATCGGCAGTATCGAATATCCTCGTTACAGCCCGCCAGAAGTTAGCAGGTTTATGCGTTTCCTCGATAGCAAGGGCGGCATCGAATTTAGCCGCCGCGAGAACGACATCTCCCTGAGCGAAAAACGCATCTTTGCCCTCAGCTACAAGAGATTCCGGAGTATCATCCGCCAGTGCCGGCACACACACCGATAAAAATACGTACAGCCCAACAAAAAGATTTTTTCTTATAGATTGCCAACTCATGCGCCGCTGACTCCTTATGATTGTTATATATTAACGAGTATTCACATATCAGACTAAGTCATATATATTATAACACATATTAAGATGATGATCTTACAAATTAATAAAACAAGCCGGATAACTACTATATCTTTGATCGATATAACATAAAAATACAACTACTCTTATCGCAAGAACAGCGTATTTTATGAGTATTATTAAATAACGGTAAAAACAAAGATTTCCTGACTTTATTTTATGCTTTTTAAGTAGACTTAAAAATTTTTATGCAGATAATTTTTTTAGATACTTTCCTCGTATACGGATATCATCCGCAGATTCATATCGAGGTCAACAGGTGTAGCGGGCGCGTCAAAAGCAGTGGACATATATTCGTAGATAGCCAGTTGCAAAAGACCGGCATAGAGGTAATCGGGTGTGGTGCGCACTAAAGAAAATGTCATGGCGTTGATTTCCCGCATTAGATTGGAATCACGAACAGCCAACGCCGACTTCATTGTCTGGGCAGAAATCGGATATCCGACAATCGCTTCGATATTTTCAGCAGGATCATCCTGATTGCATATTATAAATAAGGAAATCAGTGATTCCTCCATATCTCGGCGGCCTTCAAAACCAAAACGGCTTAGAAAATCATGTATAACTGCGCGTTGTTCGCTGTAATCCGTTAGCTGTCCGGTATGTTGCCGTAGCGTTAAATCTATTTGTGGTACGGCAACAGGGGTTCCCGTATTCCATAATGCCCCGAAATTAGCAGTTGTGAATACTTCACCATGACGCCGAATAAAATAATCCATGCTTTCCTGCGGTAGCATGTCGCTGAGTTTACCGAGAATCCGCTTGAAATGAGGTTTGAATAAGAGTACATGCAAAGCGGCCGCACGGTTATCTGTAAGCGCGCTCAAATCGAACAACCGGATATCGTTCGAACCGGACTCGGCTACGCCATGATTTTTCCACATAGCCAAATCGGTATCAAACACCCCGCGGCGCCACATTTCCTGCACCATTGCAAAATATGCGTCGATCAGAGCATTTGCGGTTTGAGTATCTGCGGTTTGTTTGCAGGTTTCAAAAATTTCTCTTACTATATACGGCTGGCGTTGTTGGATAAAAAACTCATCGTATCCTTCAATTTTGTGAACGGATACCGTACCGTCCGGCGCACGGAATCCCCGAATCATAGGAGGCACAAGCCCTCCAAGCCGGTTTGCGGCAAGTTCTACGCCGGATGTAGAAAAAAACGTATACAACATAAACCTCATATTGGTGTTAAACGCTGTGGCAGGCTGGGTATAAAACCGCCTTATTCTGTCGGTTACTCGCTTGCGTAAGGATTTCCATTTTTTCAGGAACAATGTTTGGTCATTGTTGATTGCAACTTCCATCTCAACCGCGGTATCCCCTGATTGAAAGGAAACAAAACCTTGCGATTCTATAAATAAATTTAATGCCTGTCCGGTAAGCGTAACCTGTACGTCCGGAGTATCCAGTTGTGTTTCGTCAATCAACTTCTCAGATAGTGTAGCGGATATTGAGCCTCCTTTCGGCTGAGCGATCTTTCGCAGGTAATCGCCGGCGTCTATATCTGTCGTAGAGCGTATATAGTTCCACACATCAAGCAGGGCGATGCCAAGCGGATACGCTGAAGCGTCGAGATGTTCCAATACCGACTGCCACTGAGGGTTAACGCTTAACACCGGATGATTAACGAGCTGATGGCGGTTAGCCTCAAATACCGATTGCAACTGCGCGATACCGTACGCAAACCCGTTTAAGAAACCGACTGCCATACGTTCTTTAGCGTCTTCGTCTAAGCTCAATATAGACAAGCTGTGAAACAGCCGTATGACCGGTAGAAAAAAATCTTCCGATTCCTCATGACGCCCGAACCCGTCTTCAAAGTCGATATTTACAATTTTTTCAGGCATATTATCTCTAAGGACAACACGCATATTTTTGAGTAGTCTGTCTTGCAACCCGAGGGTATACGCCTCAGCAAAGGCAATACCCAGCCGTTGCGCAAATATAAATGCGTTTTGCGGAGTAATCTCGAATTCATCGGCGTCCATATCTCCGATCCGTTCTGTAGCTAAAAAACGCTTAAACGCCCCTGCCGGCTGTTGTGTTGTAACAACCGCATAAGGAAACCTGCCGAGTGCATTTAACGCTTCCAAGACCAAAATAGATTCATCATGAGAACTCATTTGCGCTTTTAAAAAATAGGAGTATATCTGACCATCTGCTCCAGTCACGAATAATTCGAACCAGAGCGGGATTTCACCTGACATAACATTTAACGAATCGATATTGTCGATTCCAGTACTAACCGTCCGGTCGGAAACATCAATTTCCGCGGGCAGATACCCTTGCCGTTTCAATTCCTGAGCGCAATCAACAGCAAGTTGCGTCAAAGCGGCTCTGCTTATTATCGATTGACCGAATTTCGTATTTAGCAGTTCGATTATTTGCCGCTGTATATTTGATATATTAGTAGTTTCCGGATCAAGCCGCTTCAATGCCGACTGCCAGCGGGGATATCCTTCAAGTTTCGGATGCGATGCTAACTCCTGCTTGTGGGCAATATAATACTCCTGAATATCCATCACTCCGCCCCAAAATCCTGTCAGAAAAGAGTGAATCAAAGATGTTATTTGAGCTTCATTATATCCGTCTTGGATTCTGTTATTCATAAATGCGACGAATCCGGATATCAGGTAGTCCGGGTAAATCGCAGAGGGCAACAGAGCGTTAGTAAGATCAATATTTATCGCTTTAACAGGCCGTCCTTCGAGTAATACCAGCCTTATATTTTCACTGTTGCGGTCGGGAAGACCGAGCAGGCATGCTTCAGCTACCGCTTCGCCGGCATATTCCGCCGCCAATCTTGCGGATGCAACGGATTCAGGGGTATATTCGCCGATGGAAATATCACCCACCTTTTCCATAATATAAAAACCACTGTAGTATTTAAAAAACTGGCGGCTTTCAAAACAGTTAAAAGTCGGACGTTTCATAGCGTGAAGTGCGGTTGAGCCAAGGTATTCAAAATCGCCGTAGCGTATAGATTTGGCTATCAAAGTATTTCTTTTTCCGTTCGAATCCGTAAAACTGAATTCGAATAAAATTCTGTCTTCAATACCGCCCTGTATCATATTCCCGATTTGTTTATTTTCAATTACAATATCGGAAATAGAAAAATCTTTGTCTACTCCGATCCTGCCATCCTGCGTGAGTTCCGTAACTATGCGATATGCAAGTTCATGAATCTCATCGGCTAGATCGACTTTCGCAACGGGTTTCTGCTGTTGCTGATTGAGCGGAGCTATAATTTCCGAAACGTTCAGTCCGAATTGGTATTTATCGGTAGGTTCGCTTTCATTTATGATTGTAACTATATCTTCAAGAATAGAAGCCAATGGCGTTTTTTGAGAGTCCATTCTATCGAGCATTTCGTACCATTGCGGATAAAAAGCCAATTTATCGAGTTTTTGAAAGAACTCAGGTTTTTCCGAATAACGCGCCTGAATTTCTCCGCATGCATCATAAACCCCCCTTAAGAAAGAAACAAGCACACTCCTGATTTTTTCATCGGAAACCCCGAATCGTTTCGCAGGCGCAATAAGTTCGGTATACATGTGATGCGCGATATCGTCGAGTGAGAAAAATTCGTCAAAAGCATCGTCAAAATCAATATTGACTGCCTCAACAGGCATATCGCCGTCCATGCGCAAACGGATATTTCCGAAATGTCTATCGGAAAAACCGAACATATAGGCTTCACCCATTGCCTTACCTGTAACTATAGCGAATCGTTCTATGTGCTCGGATTTGATATTGAATTCATTTGCGCTTATATCGCCCACCGATTCAAGTACGGCAAAATCATTGAACTTGCCGAATTCCATGTTTACCGAAAACACATCGAATGTTCTTCTTTCGAATGCCCTAAGCGCTAACACTCCGGCGGATGACATGGATTCGTCGTCAATGGTTTTAATGAAATACGATTTCTCCGACCCGTCGGAAAGATTAAATTTCGCTTCAAACCATATATGAGGGCCATTGTATTCCTCTATACCTCCGGGACCTATATAACTGCTTCTGATACCGATTTTCACATCGTCAGTAGTCAATCCTTTGGGTATAGCCGGCGAAAACTCGCTGATAAAGTTGAATACTTTTACAGCAAAGTCACGCATAACAATCTCGCCTGTGGGATCGTCTATGTCGGTATCGGTCAATTCCCTGACCGATACCACCGCTAAGGGATCTACGGTAAACGCAAATCCCTCACGGCGCAAAAAGTCGTTCAACGCTGTTACTAAATCAAGCATTACATGCGGGACGGATGTGGAGTTTTCATCCAGCCGCGCGAAGAATTGTTCGTGTTCAGGAACGGCAAGGATACTGGTGTCTGTACGCAAAAGATCTTTGTTCGAAGCGTAGTAATCCTGCATTTCGTACATCATATCTTTGAAACTTTTAATGAATACATGCGCCATGGCGTGCAAATCTTCGTCGCCCACATTTGACAATTTTGCCTGTTTGAGGAAATCAAACCTGACAATGGAGGCTAGCGGCAAATCGTAAGAAAACGCCTCGTCGAAACCGCGGTTGAATACGTAATCCGGAAACCTGTCATCATCAAGAGCAACTCTCATATTTGCAGGATATCTGCCGGGCAGTCCGAGCACATACGCTTCAGCCATAGGCCGCGCCAGCTTCTCGACAAATTCCATATTGTATCTGCCGCCCCAGTTAAGTTCATCAGCGCCCCATACAGAAATTTCTTCGTTTACATGAAACCTCCCGATTTGTCCAACGTCGATGTCTACCTGATAATATTCATACATCGCCCGCCCCATAGCTTTTAATATCTCGTTGACATCAGCGGTTTTATTTCTGCCAAGCGGCGCAGGTGTTATTATAAATGCAACATCATTACCGTTTCTCATCGGTATGGAAGCCATTATGTTCATATATTCCGGATGAGCCTGCACAAAACGGTCGTCAAGATTATGTTCTTCGATATATATATCCGACGGCGCAAATGATGAAGGCAGATATATAGCGTTGTCTTGAGCCAGCTGTCCGGCGATTTTATAAACCAGATGCCGGAGCTGTTCGAGAATATGCGCGTCTACTGCAGGGTCGTCCGATGACAATATTTGACGATTTCCTGAAGGTAGCGGTAATATTTCGTTTGCAGCTAGTGAAATTCCGTAATCGCGCAAAAATTGTGAATCGTTAAAATATTTTATCAATGATTCTGCCAGCGAGCGTGACGGTGTTTTTGTTTCATCCATCCGGCTAATAGATGTTTCCCAAAACGGTAACTTCGATAATTGAGGATGTTCTTCCAACTGTTTTTTGTGTGTGCGGTAATTATTCTGAATGTCGCGAAATGCCGATATAAAACCGTCCAGATACGATACGATCAACATACGCGCCTGTAACGCCGATCGACCGTACTCAACAGTCTGCTGTAAAAAGTTATCCTGAAAAATAGTATAAACCGATTCGATTTCAAAATCCGGATGTATGTAGATAGCAAGATTCGTGTTGACTGCTTTTACAGGATTACCCCGATCAAGAACCACCTTCATATCTTTCAAAGTTACAGTATTGTTTCCGGTAACATAAGCCTCTGCCATAACAGACCCGAAAAAGCGGGCTAAAGTGTTTATGACCGGCGAATCGGCGGTAAATACATCTGCATCCACACCTGAAACGCGCGCCATTACGTGAAACCCTTTTTTGCCGTACGCCTCAAGATTGACGAACTGATAATAATCGGGCGGGAAACGTCCCATAGCATTGTAAAGGGTGTATCCGGCTGGCAAATAACCTGTGTCCGATTCGATGCGAACGGATACGATTTTTCCGTAGTCATCCGGAAAGGATACAGTCATACTTATCGATGAAGCCTGTTCGAGGGTTTGTTCCGAACCGATGGAATGTTCGATAACCTTAATATCGCTTTTATTCAAACTCCGACTAACCGACATCAGGTTACGCGCCTGAATATCGCGCAGTAATGAGTATGCCATGGACTGTAACTGATCGACAGTAGTCTCTTTATCGTCATGCCGTCCAGACAAATCCCGAGCGAAGTCCGGTTTTACAATGTTGAATCTTGTATTGAATACATCGCCAAGAGTCAGCGGCCTGCCGTACAGATCTTCAAAATAGACTCGGTTGATCTTTTCGATAATTTCCAAGATGATAGAATTAAGCGAGGTCTTTTTCGGGTCAATCCTGTCAAGGCACTCTTGCCAAACAGGTAACCTTCGCAATATCTCGTTGTCTTGCAACTGTTGGTAATGGACGGAATAATAATCTGAAATAGACTTATATTCACTTAAAAAACCTTGCAAATACGCTGTAAGTATATCGCGAAACCCGATGGCTGCAAGATTGCCGATCATCCTTAAATAGCCTAACATATATACATTGAATTGCTCCGGTTCGCCCTGTAGCGCCCAGTCCAGATCGATATTGACCACTTGTAGCGGTTTAGCGTCTTTCAGCACGACTCTAAGGTTATGCGGGTTGCGGTCCGGCAGTGAAACGGCGTATGCTTCGGCCATCGCTCTTCCGAGCAAGACAGCGTATTCAATGGTGAAAGCCGAAGAGGGTACATAATCTTTAACATCCGCGTCGCCGATCATTTCGGACAAATGGAAACCGGATAAGTTGTAAAGATACTCATCGCTAAAATAATATGCGTAATGCTGTCTGCCCATAGCATGCAACGCGGCAACAGCCAGTTGTGAATTATTGTCAATGTTATGCGATTTTATATGAAACGATTTTTCCGAACCGTCCGCCATCGGAACAGCTACCTCTATCCAGAGCGATTTTCCGGCCAGCAGATCATCCTCCGAATGATAATTATGATTCAGTATCCGGATATCGGCAATAGCAAATTGTTCAGGCAAAGCTAAATTGCCTTTTTCAGCGATGTCCGTAATAACCTGATACGCAATATTGCGTAATTGCGCCTCATTATTGGGCTGAATCCGCGACGAAGGCAAGAAGGCCAATTGCGGCATTACTTCGTCGGGTTCGATGACAAATCCGAACACACTCTCAAATAAAGAACTGTTCAGATCGGTAATCACCCGTTTGATGAACAACAATACAGGCAGTTTCGCGGAATCCATACGGTTGAGCACATTTTTCCATTCCTCAAATTCACGGAGCGTTGGATGATTTTGAAGTTCGCCGGCATGTTCGGCATAGTATGAATGCAAATCAGTCAGTTCTGTGGCAAAACCTTTAAAATATTCAACCAGCATTTGCCTGATCATATCTTTATCCAACCGCGCTTTTTTTGCTCGTTCAAGCAATTCTGTTCTCAATAGATCGGTAAACTCAAATGAATAGCCGTAAGAACGAGTCAAGGCCGTATCCAGATCAATATTAACCGCGTCTACCGGCAGGCCGTTATCCAATACCAGCCTGATATTGCCCAGATGTCTGTCGTTTATGGAAAACACATATGCCAGCGCAGTAGCTTTACCGATCTGATAAGCAAAGGAATCCCGAAGCGCAGAACGCAAATCGAATTCATCGGCAGACATTTGACCGACCGATTCAATAAGATCAAACCCATCAAAACCGTAGCGATGTAGCGCCGTAGCGTAGTAGCCGAACGGCTTTCTATTTACAGCGGTCAACGCTTCGACGCCGGCACGAACATTGCTGTTAGTTTCAAATGAGCGGACAATGTACTCCTTTAGATTCCCAGCCTCATCGGGGATCGTAAGCACAAACCACAGCTTATGTTCGAAGGTGTACGGGTCTACCAGATGAAGCGAGCGTTTTGTTACGGTTATTTGTTCAGGGCGCAAACCGACAGGCAGTGAAAGTTTTTCTTTGCCAGCTATATCTGTAATAATCGCGTAAGCCAGTTGCACGAGTTGAGTGTCGTCGTGTATATCCAGTGAATCTTCGGTTGAAGCTGTTGCAGGCTCAATTCGGTCATGGGGTGTTCCTTCTGCAGATAATACATCCGCTACATCGATATTGACGCTATTTTCCCGCGCATATCCGGAATCGTTTACCTGCCGGATCAATTCCGTAACTACATCTTGTGCAGATATATACGCGGGGTCTATCCGAGCGATCAGTCTTTGCCAATCCCCCTGATTTGATAAATCAGGGTCACCGGCAATTGTTTTTCTATGTAGCTTGATATGTTCCTGAATCTGAGCGTAGGTTACATAAAACCCTTTAAAAAACGCAGTAATAATCTGCCGTACTTGATCGGGTTCGATTCCTGCGAGGCGGGGCAGTAGCAAAAACTTTACGGATACCTCATATCGGATATTATCCAGATTGAACTGTTCGTTGAGCGCCGAATCGAAATCAATATTATAAGCGCTGACCGGAACACCGTTTTTTATCTCAATACGTATATTGTTGTAACTGCGGTCGTGAAGACCGATTGCGTATGCTTCCGCCATGGCTCCGCCCACAAGGTAAGCAAATTCAGTCCAGTTAGATTCGCTCAGATGGAATTCCGATGCGTTAAAAGAACCTATTTCTTCTAAAACATGAAATCCGCTAAACCCTTCTGCTGAAATATCGGAATACCAGTAATTGACCGTATCTCTGCCTAAAAGATTCAGGGCTTTTAGCGCCGCTTCGGTATTGTTCCCGGGATAATCGGATTTTATGATGTACGAACGGCGCAAACCTTTAGCATCGGCAACAACCGCCTTCATGACAATGGCGGTTTTACCGTCATACAGGCGGTCGTGTATATCGAAAATCTCCAGTTCGAGTTCGGCTTCGGTAAGAAACTCATGTAAGGTTATGTATCCATTTTGTTCAAGATTTTTTAGGACGGAATACGCCATTCGGGTAGCGGCGACTGCGTCTATTGCCGGTTCCTGCCTTGAGTCGGATACAAGTTTGCCGGATACAATCTGTTCTGTCACGGCTACGGGCAATGTGAATCCGAATCGATAATTCAGGTCGAGATTCAAAATCTCCAATGCCTGATTCAATAATTCAACAGCGGATGTTTCGTTCGGATTGGCGCGCTCAAGTAATGAGTTCCAATCAGGGTATTCAGCCAATGCAGGGTGATTTTTCAATATGCCCTGATGCTCATTGTAAATCGCCTGAATTTTTACAATCTCCATGTAAAAATTTTCCAAGAATTGTTGTGCGGCATCGCGTAATCCGTTTGTTGACAAACCTTTGCTCGCCAAATGACGCAAAAACTGAATTCGTATTACATTATCGAGTCCAACATCAGGCGAAAGAGCTTCATCGAAATCAACGTTGAACAGCGCTACCGGTTGTCCGTTATCCGTTTTTACCCGTATATTGGATAAATTCCGATCCGGAATGCCGAATATAAATGCCTCCGCCATCAGTTTACCTATCATAGCGGAAAACGATTGAGCCGAAGTTTCGGTCGGTACGGTTCGCTCCAAAAATTCATTGGCATTCATGTCGCCCACAACATCAAACACATGTGTGCCTATGTATCCGGTCAAAGCTCTCTGACTGAAAAAGTACCCGTAAGAAGGACGCCCGAATAAATCAAGAGCGGTCAAAGTAAGATAAGAACGGTTCTGTTTGCCGGGAGACTGTGATTTAAGCGCAATCCTGCCGATGCTTCCATCGGAACGGATAAAGCTAACCAGACAAACAACCGGAAGTAAATGCTCGACAACCATATCCTCGTCAACATTGTGAGACTCAATAACAACATCCGCCTCGGAAAAATCGGCAGGAAGCCCTATTTTGCCCGCTGAGGCCATGTCCCGAACCACCAAATAGGCATAATGAATCAACTCATTCTTGATTCCGGTTTCTATATCTTCCAGCACAGTTGCATATATGTCGTTTATGGTTATTTTTTGCGAAAACGTTGTGTTCAGATATAGAATACACTGCTCCATGACCGATGAAAGATCGGTTTTTGACGCATCGAGTAAATTTAGTGCATCATTCCATTTTGCGCTATCGATGTTTGCCTCATATTCAACCAATTTTGATTTACCGGCTTCATACATCGATTGAGCAAGCCGCATGTTCCACCAGTAATGCCCAAGAAACTTCTGCGCCGCAAATATCATCTGATCGGATTCAATTCCTGAGGCGTATTTAAGGTGATCCATAAATCTTTTCAGATGCATTACCGGATCTTCTTGCGAAGAAAAAGCCTGTTCCAGTCCGATATTATACGCCATAACCGGCTGGCCGTTTTTTAACTCAATCATCACGTTGTCATAAGATTGTTCCGGAAGTCCGGCAATGTATGCCTGCGCCATTGCAAAACCCATAACAGCTGAAAATGGCGCAAGCGTATCGTCAGTAACCTGATATGTTCCCGCTCCAACCGTTGAGAACGAATCGGACGCATAAAAGCCGGCAATCTGCCTTGACGCTGTATCGTCATATATGGAAACAAACCGTTCACCATGCAGGGTTTTAAGCAAATGTAGCGCATCGGATATTCTATCCGCTCCATCGCCTACAACAATATGAAACTGCTGAAAGCTACCGTCCTGCCGTGGAATAGAAACCGTAATCCGCATATTGTTTTCATCAATAACCATGTTCGAATCGCAGTTATGGGCGGTTATCTGTATATCTTTCATAGAAAAACCTTCCGCAACAGCAACAAATCCTCGTCCTGCCGCATCGGTTAACAGCGAATAAGCTATGGCTTGCAACTGAGATTTTGTATCGTTAATACTTAGATTTAATCTGTCATTAATATAATCAACAGCATGGCTTATCAAGTCAGGCAGTTGTTTTTCAATGGATTTCAAACGGTCCAATGTTTTCAGCCAATCAGGGTTAGCCGCCAGTTCAGGGTTAACAACAGGTTTGGTATAATTGTTGTAAACAATGATTTCACGCAGTCCGTCTTCGATCCCTTTAACAAATTGCGTGGAAATTTCTTTTAACCGAGCTTTGTCCAAGCCTGCATTTTGCAGTCTGGTAAAAAAGGAAACAGCGAACATCAGCGACCTATCGAGTCCACCCGCAGGCAAATAATCTGAAAATACGTTTTCATAATCTATGCTCAGCACATGCGCCGGACGATCGTTTTCAAGTAAAACCCGCAAATTCACAGCCTGACGGTCGGAAAGCCCGATAACCAAGGCTTCCGCCACAGCGATACCGTACAACCGTACTATTTCGCCAATATCATTATCAAACGGATCAACCTCATTTAATCCATACGTTCCGATCTTTTCACTTACACGAAACCCGGCAAAAAACCGCCAAGGATGCGCCACTATACCGGAGGAATATTTACTGTACGGCATACGGTTTAGCGCGGTAAGAACCGCCACGGCCGCCCGTTCAGGATCTCTCTGATAAAGTTCGGTATGGGTAGCGACAGTTTTTAAGAAAAAAGATTTTTTACCTTGCGGAGTATCGACAATCGCCTCAAACCATATCCCCATGCGTAAATGATGCCGCGCCAGATGTGCTGTATGACGTTTCCCTATAACGATAGATTGCGAATCGATCTCTAAAGGCGCTGAAATACCCCCCTGCTCCGCCGCTTTTCCCAGCACAACTGACGCGACCGACTTGAGTTCTTCTTCGAGCGCCGATATTTTTTGGAATTCGGTATCCAGATAACCTTCAATCTGACCGCGCACCGCAGTTACGTCAAACAAATCGGCTGACAAGCGTGTTACGACTTCATTCCATATACCTGATTCAATACCTGCAGGAATATCGGTAAACAATTCGGGGTTGTCGCCATACTGATTTTGCAATGCGCGCAGTTCATCGATAAATGAATCCAAAAACGATTCTACTGCCGCATTAATATCGTGTTTTTCAACTCCCCGTTCCAGCATAGTGTCTATATACCGAATAAACGGAGATAACAAGTTAGATAAATCCACCGCGCCTGCTTTCAACGCGCGCATGTCAAACGGTTCGCCGAGAACCGCAACCGGTCGAATACCGTCTGTAACAACCCGCAAATCCATTGAAGAAACATGACTAGCGCCAAATATATACCTTTGCGCCAAAGCGTTCGCAAGTAACCCCGATATTTTTGCATATTCTTTAGAGTCGGCGGCGACCTCGTAAAACATCATTGGAGCAACCTGTTCGGTAATCTGAAACTTTGTAATGGCTTGATACGGCTGACCGCTGGAGTAATGCAGGTACGGTTTGCGGCCAAGTTTTTCGATTAACGCATTGTAAGCGGCATACCGTTCGCTATGATCGATAGAACTTATAAAGAATGATTTTTGCGATCCGTCAGCCAATGGGACGTTTGCCTTGAACTGCAACATACCTGTCCACGGGTTGAAATTAGAAGGAACAAGAGTAGTATCAAGCTCGATATCAGCCGGTTGCAAACCGTCTTTAAGTCTTATTAGACCTTCTTTATGCATATCCGAAAAAATACGGTGCGACAATTCCTGCAAAGTAGAACGGTTTGTTTGCATACTTTGCCTGACGGCGGCAATTTGTATTTCTTTTTGAGTCAAACGGTTATTTTGCTGTAATTTGAACAGTGCGGTATACACAGCGGCATGCATAGCGCTCAATTCAACCGACCGTGTGGCGTCAATCATATCGGCTAGATATTCCGCGTATCCTTTCGGCGACTCTACAACCTGCACAGCTAATTCTAGGAATGACAACAAATACTGCGCATACAACACTGCATCGGCGATGGTGATTTTACCGGAATCGGCGCCGGAACGAATAAGTTCATCCGACAACACTTTGTTATCGCATGCCAGCAGAAATTCATACATAGATTGAGCGGATACGTCACTCACAAGCCGGCCTACAGCAATATCGGTTTGAGCATCGACAGATAACCCTGCCATGATTAGCAGTGTATTGAATAATTGACGGGATGCGTCATCGGGCAACTGAGCACGGTATACATCTACCGGTATCCCTTTGTATTCTATCAAACTGCGGGCAAGCTGAGTTCTAAGCCGGTTGAAATGCTGAGAATCCGCCAGATTCGGATTGCATAAGACAGGATAACCTATATAGCCTGCCGATACCGATTGAAACGCAACCTGATCGAGATCGGCGCTAAGCATAAGGTCAAGGTATGTCCGTGTATCGGTTGTTGTAGACGCCGGCGTAATGGTAACATACGATATGCCGAGCGATTGGAGCATATTCTCCACCGCTCGCGAATGGAACCCGCCGGTTACCAGCACCGCTTTGTTAAGCGTGTTGCGTTCCATCTTGTCGATAAGATTCGAAACCATCTGTTCGCTTCGGTTATTTGCAACTTCATAAAACTGTTCGGCGAGGTCGAGCGATCTGTTGAATGAGCTTACGAAATCGGATGACGTTATATTGCGGTTTAACGACAATCCGTAAGTACCTGCAATATCGGAAATACGCGCTGTGATAGCATCAATGGAAAACGATTTCCGGACAGATTGGTACTGCAAAAACTCAGCGTCACTTAAAGTTAAACCAACCAACCGCTCATAAACAAGAATTGTCTCGCTGATAGATTCTAGGGACTTGCAGATATCAGCGAATTTCCGCGGACCTGCTTTGGATTGTACGGCGTACCCGTCGATCAATCTATTTTTGACCGTTTCTTCCAGTTGATCCAATTCGGTGAGCAAAGAAGTATAATCGATGCTTGATTTTAGAAGCGCCAGTTTTGAAAATATCTGTAAATTCGGAAAACACAATCCATATTCATCTATGTATTTGCTCAACTGATTGTAATAATCGTTAGCGGATATTGTCCCCAAATTGAACTGCAACTCAAGACGCATGAGATTTTTGAAAGTATCCGCAGGCACATTTTGTTTCAAGACGGTCATGAGTTTCTGCCGCTCAAGAGCAAGCAAACCGTAATCCAGTTCATTGTGTTCCAGATGCATAGACAAGAACAAACGTTCCGCATTCGGATATATATCCAAATCTACTTCTGCAGTCAACGCCTGTTCTTCCAGATACACCGCCCAGTTTTCAAAAGTTATAACTGCCTGATGATAATCGGTAGCATGCTTTTGAAAATCATACAATTGAGGAGGATATATGTACTGCTTTAACAAATCTAAGGTATCTCTCAAGCTCTGCAAATGAGAGTTCAACCGGCGGGAAAACATGTAGGCTGTTCTAAAACTTTTTAGGTTAGCCCTGTACGAATCGGGATTCTCGACGCCCCAGATAAAAAATGGAAGTTCATTACTCTTGCAAATAGATAACTTCTCTGCGCCTGTAAGCACCCCGTTTTTCATAAATTTATCGCACACATTTTCTTTCGCACTAGAATCTGGAAAAACTGCGAACATAGATGTATCCACATCGCCAGAAGCCGCTTCTACAGCAACCATACCTATACCGTAATTAGCGACGAGTATTTCCAGAATATCCGCGATATTGTTCTGTATAGAGTAGTTACAGTGAACGTCCCTGATATGTACGATCAACGGCGATTTTCCACCGGCAGTCCATCGGGCGGTAACGGCTCCTTTATCTGCAGGTATATCGATATCAGTAAGCAATTCTTCGGCAGAAACTAAGCAATTTACGGCCGGCAGAATCAAATTGAAAGCGATGAGAAATATATATTTGAAAATAGATTGTTTCAGCGTCAGATTCATATATCGAAAACCATATTGTTTGTATATTATTATCATCTTGGGTAAGTATACCATATTACACCGATTATTTCTATTATATTCAAGGCGTTGATGATAGCGGTTATGGCGAGAAAATGAACTATCATTTGTAGCGGAATGTTTTTTAGGAACGAATAATCTGTTATTTTCGTTTGATCGATATATTGCTTAACCATTTTCTAAATATGTTTATACGGGCGTCGACCATAGCGGGATTATGCTCGCTTACGTACTTTACATCTTCAATAGTATAAAATGCTTTCGGGTTGAACCGCAGAATAATTTTGCGTACCGTATCCAGTTCCGAGCGTCGTATTACCGTAAAGACGACCTTCACCGGCCCCAACGACCCTTGAGCGTCAATGCTGGTAACACCATATCCATGGTCTCTAAGATAACTAACCAACTGTGTCGCGGACTGCTGGGTAATAATTCGTATCATCAAAACACCGATAGACAATTTACGTTCGATGGATATTCCGAAATAATTGCCAGCGCCAAACCCTGCGGCATAAGCAACGAAATTAATCGGATTATTGAGGTTTGCCATAATTTCGCGCATAGCGATAAGCCATATAAGCACTTCAAAAAATCCCAGCACCGATGCCATAATGCGCAAACCTTTAGAAATAAAAATAATACGTATTGTACCTATACTTACGTCTATGATACGCGCTAAAAAAATCAACACCGGAATTACTATGATAGCGTAATCACCGAATAAACTTGCAACAGCGTTCATACTTTCCTTTCCTGTTTTTGTGTTGTTTTACTATCAAATCCGCATTTTAGAGGGTAACCCGATATAAATACGGCATAACTTCAACCGGTTTGAGACCCAATCTTTTCAAGTTGGATATTAGCGTGTATTCCACTTCTTTTGCTTTAATGACAGTCTTGACAAAACGTATATTCTCGATTGAGTCGGGTAAAAGACGAAAACCTCTTTTCTTGGCGCGATCGTTAATATCCAGCAAAAAAGAATGAAAAGACCACATAAATAATCTGCCGGATTGATATTGCATCAACCTATGCGGTTCGAACGGCATCGCGATGTACACATCCAATCCCGGATAGATCACCTGCGAAGGCACTCTGGTTTCCGTATAAGGCAACCCAATTTTGAGATACGTAAAAATACCGTATGGATATACGATCTGGTCTACCAGATGCAGATTGCGTTTTTCGGCAAGTCTATTGCCTATAAGATAATAATTTAAACAATGGGTAGTGAAATAACCCGTAGATATTATCAATGCATTTTGGTTTATAATATTCAACATTGATTTTACGGTTTCGCTTTTTTCGTTGGAATCACGCATAGAAACATATTTGTAATTGAAGCACATTATCGCGACGATAAATGTTCCGGCAACAGCGTATGACGTCTTTTTATACCGCGACAACCTATTTAAATTTATGAGCGCCTGCATCCCCGCGCCGCAACATACTGCAATGCAAAAATAGCTGATTAACATATATATAAAAATGTCGTATATATCGTAATTTACAACTATAAAAATATCGCCTGCACAACATAGCAGAATGAAAATAGCGATCTGCTTATCTTTTTTCCAGATACGTACAATTCCCAAAAACGCCACCGGTAAAAAAAACGAGAACTCACGAACAAGAAAAAAACATACTAACGGAACGCGATGGAAGATTATTCCGGCAAAGGAAAAGTTAAAATATTTCGGTCGAAATCCCTGCTGGCTGGCGCTTGCAAAATAACTTCGGATATCCGGCGCTATAATCTCAAGATACGGCGACCCCGCGTAATATCGCCATATAGGGTAGCCGTACTGTATAATACCCAGCATAATCAATCCGACGACAGCTAGAATAATTTTTGGACGCATTAGCAGTTTTCTATCAGTAGAAATCACGAACCAGATAAACGCAGGCAAAATTGCAATCATCCATATATGCGCCCCGAAAGAAAAAGCGTATACCGCGCAAGCGGATAAAAAATAGCCGGTCAAACCGGTTTGACGCCATCTGAACAGAAAAAATACTGTCAGCACAATAAACGTTACTGCAAGGGTATATACTTCAGCCACAACCGACTGCGACCACAGCGTAAAAGTAATCCCGAAAAGAAACGATGTTAGAAACGAAGTGATTTTATTATGATGAAATATCTCCGATAAAATACGAAACAGAAAAATACAGGCAACAACCGAAAATACTGCTGACATCAAATTTGACCGATACGCCAAAGAAGCGATAGGCACAAGATGAGTAAAAAGGAAATTAAGTAGCATATACGCCGGATATCCCGGCCAGTGGGGAGTGCCCAGCACATAACCCACATATTGAAACTTGACGGTATCCCCGGCATAGCCGACTCCGGGCAACAACGAATATACATAAACACTCAAAAGCAATACCGCAAGCGATACCGTATACACCAAATTTTGGCGAGCCTCAAAAAACAGTTTGAGTTTATGAAATATTGTTGATTCCATATTTTGCCGACAGTTCCTCAAGAGCAAAAGTTCGCTGTTGCATAGAAATTTTCGGTTGACGAAATGAGTAGTATTTCATCTTTTAGGGAACAACTCACGTTTCAGTCGAGGCATATTTTTAAGCACATGCAATATGACTTTCGGAATTTTTTTAAGAGGCAGGCCGCGCGAGTGTCCCTTTCTCTGCCGGTACGACACAGGCACTTCTTTGACTGGAAAACCATGCGCCACAACCCGCAACATTATTTCCGACGATATGAGTTCTTTATTAACCCACGGTTCATTAAAGACCGTATCCACTACTTTTTTCTGATACAGTCTGAAACCGCTGTCCGCATCGTGTAAATCGACATTGAAATACCATGATAATATTTTGTTGTAACTGAACGTAAGAAAACGCCTGTATAACTGATCGCTCCGTCCGGTTTTCACACCGACAACCAAACCGTAGTCATGGCGGTATTTATAAAGCTCCCAGAATTCACTTTGATCATGCTTGTTGCCGGTATCGCTGAAAAATATGAACGGACATTTTGCAAGCATAAACGCATCACGCAATGCGCGCATATATCCTTTTCGCACAGTTCCCGTAGAATGAATGAGGCCAAGTTCATTTTTCAACCGGATAACAATCTCTCCGGTTCCATCGGTACTGCATTCTTCGGCCACAATAAATTCAGAACCCGGTATGCGCGATACTATAGTTTCGTATATGGTACGTATCTCGTCTTCAATTGTTTCGGCTTCGTTGTATACGTTGACAATCACGCTTACCGGATCAAGTTTTTTTTCATTCATTCCGGCATCCTCTCAATAAACAGTGATTTTTTTATTTCAATAGATTTTTCAAGCATACGTTTTACTATAGAGTCCATATTGAGATATTCGTATTCGCCGAACCTGCCTGCGAGCCATATCCCCAACGTATGCTCGTAATAATGTTTTATTGTATCTACGTTATTCCTGTGATTCAAATCATAAATCACATAAGAGTACTCAAACCGTTTTACAATTATGTCCAAGCATTCTTGGGGATTATTAATCAACTGCATCTTGAGTAGCCCGTCTATTACCTGCTGGGCAATCCGGTCGTCGGTCATAGCGTCTATGGTATCATTTTTCCGATATGTTATTTCCGCCACTACGGTTACCGATCCATCGCCCGCAGTTTGACGGTCATATAGAAAATCAAGTTTAGACAGGCGATGAAATATGATTGAGCTGTCTGCGCAGGTAATGACAAAATTAGCGCCTAAGAAATCTTTTTCAAGCCTCATCGGACAAATGATAATGGAGTTGCTCTTAAGCTCGCCGGTTGCGGAAAGTATCCGGTCGGGTAGCAGATGAACCAAAGACATAGCCAATTCCGGTATGGGAATCGTCGATACCAGCCGGTCGAAAACCAATGTTTCGCCTTTTGCGCTTGTTACTTTCCAAGTACCGTTGTCCCTGTCTATATGCCGTATATCAAAGCCGGTTCGCAGAGATATTTTATCGTTATGGCGAACAGCGAAACCATCCACCAGCGACGCTATGCCTCCGGTTTTAGGGTACTGAAAATTGAGCTGGTGAACATACCCTTCAGTACAAATCCCCTGAGCGCTTTTTATGATATCTTCCGCCGGCGGTTTTGGAATACGTTCCACCATTTGTGTATCCATAAAACACGGGTCGAATTTCCATATTTTTTCGTTGTAAGGACGCAGATATAAATTGGTTATTCCTTCGCCGAATGTAGTCAGGAAAAATTGCATCATATTTGCCGGCCGGAATTTTTCATAGGGATTATTTAAAAATGTATTCAGGCAGTAAGCCCTGTCTTCATCCGGCAGATGGTAGAGGTCATTTTCAAAAGGATATTTTATATATCGGCATTTATGATATATCTGATTTGAACGCCGTATAGTATGAACATTTCCCGAAAGAAAATCTATAACCAGTTGCATCACAGACCGGTCTTTGGAAAATAAAATATGCGGGCCGATATCATAATGGATATCATGGAATGGAAACGAACGGCACAACCCGCCGTACTCCATTTCTTTTTCCAGTATAGATATGGAGCTTATATTCTCGCTGTCCTGCAAAAAAAACGCCAACGATACCCCGCTGAGCCCTGCTCCAAGAATACCGATTCGCATATATAAAATCCTTATATCGTTATAACTTGATACGGATACCAAAACAAATGCTCAAACATATAGCGGAACAGATAGTTTCAAAGACTTTTTCAAGTGTTTGATAAAGCACCCATATTATTCGAACGGGTTTGACAGAACCGCTCCGGTGTCGGCGCTGGTAACCATAGCGCTGTATCGCGCCAGCCATCCGCTCCGCACTTTAGGCTGAAATGCGGGCATGTTGTCCATACGATGGTGCAATTCTTCATCCGATAGTTCAACATTTATTGTTTTATTATTGACATCTATAGAGATAACGTCGCCGTTTCGGAGTATTGCTATAGCTCCGCCTGCCGCCGCTTCCGGCGCGATATGGCCTATACACAACCCGCGTGTCCCTCCGGAAAAACGTCCGTCGGTGATAAGAGCCGCTTTAATGCCAGCTCCTCTTATAGCCGCTGTGGGCGACAACATTTCCTGCATACCCGGTCCGCCTTTAGGGCCTTCGTATCGTATGACCACCACGTCGCCGTCCTTAACCTGTCCTTCCAGAATACCGCTTAAGGCCTGTTCCTGCGAATCATATATTTTAGCGGGACCGGAAAACTTCAACATATCAGCGTCGACTCCGCTTGTTTTAACCACAGCGCCGTTGCGGGCGATGTTGCCGAACAGCACAGCCAACCCCCCTTGCGCCAAAAAGGCTTTGTCCACAGGCCGTATTATATCGCCATCGGGATCGGGCGAATTTTCGACATAGTCCATCAGCTTCCCATACACAGTTGTAGCGTCAAGGTTTAGGTGTTGATGACCGCCGTTATGCACCGCTTTGAGAATAGCTCCGACACCGCCGACTCTATGAACATCTTCAATATGCACATCAGGGCGGGACGGCGATATTTTAGATACATTAGCGGTTGTCTTTGACAGTTCGTTGATCATATTGAGATCAAAAGGAATGCCAGCTTCATGTGCAAGAGCCAATAGGTGAAGAACAGTGTTAGTTGAGCCGCCCATTGCCATATCCAGAATAAAAGCGTTGGAAAGAGAATCTTTTGTCAAAATATCAAGAGGACGTATGTTGTTTTTATGAAGATACAGCAACCGGTCTGCGGCCTTCTTGAATAAATCTATACGGGCGGGATTGATACGGTATTGCCGTTTATTCCCTTCGATTCTTTCGGTTGCCGGTATCGTACCGTTACCCGGCAGTGCGAACCCAAGCACTTCTCCAAGACAATTCATGGAATTGGCGGTAAACATACCCGCACAACTGCCGTACCCCGGGCAAGCTACTTCAGTCAGCTTGTTTAGGTCGGATTCACTCATAGATCCGACGCTGTATTTCCCTACTCCTTCAAAAACCGAAATCAAATCGGTTTTATCAGGCCCGCACAGCATAGGACCGCCGCTTATGTATATGGATGGGATATTAAGCCTCACCATAGCATTATACATTGCAGGCACTATTTTATCGCAGTTGCCGATACCGATCCAAGCGTCGGCAGGATGCGCGCCCATAATAGATTCTATCTGATCTGTAATAAGCTCGCGCGATGCCAGCGAATACTTCATTCCGAAATGCCCCATGGCTATGCCATCGCATATCGCGGCACCTATGTTTGCGTACCAGACATTTACACCACGAGATTCCAATTCGGTTTTGAGTATAGAGCCTAGCTGATCGAGGTGGGCATGGCCGGGTATTTGATTAGTATATGAATTTACAATGGTAACAAACGGTTTTTTCAGATCGGCGGTAGATTTTAGAACACCCTGCGCCATCATAAGCGATACAGCAGGCAACATATGCGGACCTTCTCGAAAAATATCGCTACCTTTTTCCTGAAGATTTTTCAACCCTTCGTGTATCATTCCTTTTTTCATGGTAACTCCTTGTTATGCAAATTGATCGTTCTATATAAATTTTCGCTTATAAATAATTAAGTTGCCGTATTGTTTTTTTAGATTGTGACTCTGTAATTACAAATTTCAACTGAAGCAGATTAGCACAATTCAGCCCGATAAATCCACATAAAACAATCTGTCATACAATATACGATGTCTGGAGGAATCTAAACCCCGATTCAGATACGGCGCAGTAAAACCATGCTTTCAATATGTCCTGTATGGGGAAACTGATCGAACGCATGTATTTTTACGGGAGCATATCCTTTGGTTTGTAAAACCGCAATGTCGCGAGAGAGAGATGCGGCATTGCATGAGATATATAAAATATATCCGGCGTTCAGTCCGGCAATAGCAGATATGGCATGTTTAGATATTCCGTTTCGCGGCGGATCGATCAGGATAAGACTTGGCTTAATGCGTTTTTGTGTTTTTAAAAATTGCTCCACGGTATGATTGATAAACCTGCAGTTGGTTATGGTGTTCAACTGCGCGTTTTCCAAAGCCGCGACGATATTCGTCGGATTAGCGTCAACACCGGTAATTTTTTTTGCAAAACTCGCAACACTCAATTCCATCGCCGCACTACCGCAGTACAATCCCAATATTGCGACCGGTTGTATCTGCTTTACCCATTCCTGAATGGTATTGTACATCAGGTTTGCCGCTAACGTGTTTGGTTGTATGAATGTTTGCGGATACACTTTCAGGCGGATACCGCCGCATTCTTCAATTATGGCCGAATCGCCATAACAGGCGGCGATCCGGTAATCGCCGAAAGAATCAAAGGAATGAGTGTGGATAATATGGTAAAAACTTTTAACAGCCGGTAGAGCTTCTATCACTTTCCGATAGAGTCCGTCCATATCGGACACAGATCCATCCATGGTATACAATACAACTTGCAAATCGCCGGTTTGTTGGCTCCGGCGAATCACAAGATTACGCAAGAAACCTGATTTTGATACAGGATCGTATACAGAATACTCTTTAGCAGAAAAATGCTCCTCTATTATTCGCAATAGCGGCTCAAAACTGTTACCGAAAATCGGGCACTCGTTTATTTTTATCACATCCGGATTCTTTGAACCCGGCGGAAATACCTTTTGTTGTAATCCTATAACAGGTTTGCCGTTTTCAAGTCCGAAAGAAAAAGAAATCTTGTTACGATACCGGTATACATTCACAGACGGCTCGAGCACAATAGATTCCAGTAAAGACGGTTCAACATTCCCCATCGATTTGAGAGTTTTTGACAGATAATTGCGCTTTACAACCAGTTGCCGGTCATAAGACATGTCCTGACACACACAACCTCCGCAACTGCCAAAGTACCGGCATTCAGGAACAACCCGATTCACGGAAGGCGTTACAATAGAGTCGACAATCCCGTAGGCGAATTTTTTCTTTCGCAGGATTATACGGCCTTCTATGACATCACCCACAACACCCTTATCAAGAAATACAACCATACCGCCGTACCTTGCGACGGGCGCCCCGTCCGGCAAAGCGATATCTATTACCGTAGCGTTAAATCGCTCGTCAGATATTATATCCACATATTTATCCTATTCGGTTCGGTCAGCATAAAAAAAGGCTGGACGACAGTGAGACCGTTTCAAATCGCGCCTTATATCATATCAGCAAGAATCTTATTTTGAGCACGGATTCTCCGTTTCCGCGTACAATTCCGAAGACACCCTGAACCATCGCCTGTTATCGTCATCAATGTTATCCAGTAGCGGTACGATAAGTTTGATGTCTTTTTTCATGGTTTCCTCAAGCGCGCTGTTGTCCTTGTTGTAGCGAACATATTCGATAAACGAAGAAATAAGTTCATGTTCAGGCCGAATAGCTACATTCAAAGACTTCTTTTGCTGTGCATCAAGATTTACAGAGGCTGTATAAGTATACCTCTTATCAGTTTTGATCGTACTCGGATCGATTTTCATCACCGTTCGTTTATCGTTACCGTAATGAAGTTCTACTATAAAATCATCCGGCTCGATGGCGCAATCTGCGTTAATCTTAACATTTACCGTTGTTTTAGACTTTGATGTCTCGTTGTTGGAATCGGACAACGAAATTTGTTCAAGGCGCACACCTTTATCCGGATCGAGAAACGATATGGTAAGACGAGCGGCCATATTCTGTTCGAATTCTTTCTTTTTGATTTCGACAAAATCGGAACGCCATTTTAAGGCAATCTCCAGTAACCGTGAGTCATCGAAATGCTCAAGTAAAGTGGATCGTTTTCTTTTGAGTATATGATCGTAAATATCGCGTATATACTCTGCCGACATTCTGTGTATATCTACCTCATACGTGCGCATTAGCGAATTTCGCATCATACGCACCCACTGGGCGCCGTACTGAGGTAGTCCGTATTTAACGCCGGTATAACATTTGGCGAGTAGCCCGAGCTTTTTATACAGCAGTTTGCACCACGGCTGAGGGTTGTAGTCATAAAGACGATGGAGATCGGAAGTAGAAAAAGGATCGAGAACATCATATAAAAGTTTATGAAACCCTTCGTTGGACAACTCGCCTTTTTTGCCGAGTACCGATTTGATAGTGGCATACACAGGAGATTCCGTCAAAAATGCCGGCGGATTATCTCGCAGGGTCCGCAAATGTGCGGGAGAAAGATCCGGATCAATCGCGTCCACTACGATATACCTTCCGTCTCTATCGATCACAGCTACAGGCATAAAATTATTGCTACCGTCAATGGATATGACCGGTTTATGATAATAGCCGTAGTTAGAATTTCCGTGAATAAACCGTATACGGTTTTCCGATTTATGCAATGTTCTATGGATGATGAGCGGCGTAATGAAAACGCCGTTTGCATTTTTCGGATCGACTTCGATATCGACTACATTTTCTATCATAGCCCCGTCATAGGTGCTGGCTACCAGAGTTGCCGCGCCCAAGGCTTTTTGATGGCTGGTCGATGAAGCCTCTTTCTTCTCAACCGGTTGCATTAACCACAAATCCGATCCTCTGACTCCGTACTTGGCTATAGTTATGTCGTACTGACAGATAAAAGCCACATGGATATTCGGATGTTTCCAGTTGACAGCGGCCAGTATCCGTTTGAAAATTTCCTGAGCCGGCTGATCTTTCTCGTGTGGTATACCTGAGAAAACAACGTTTATCTCCTCATCCCCCAACTCCTCGACAAGGGTATCTATTTCTTTGATTATCAGGTCGGTTCGTTTATAAGTGTTGATACGCCGCATTATGGAAATAGTCAGGTGTTCCGGCGACAACCTCGTTCCGGCGCGATGATTGACCATGTCGATATATTCTTGTTTTTCGCGTCTTTTGACAGCCAGCAAAGTTTCCACCGGCACGGATTCCGGATCAACACTCTGAAATTCCGGCGGTTGCCAGTCCCTGATATTCACGCCATTGGTGATGCCGGTAGTTGCCTGATTTTCGCCGCCATGGCGCGAAGGTGAATTTTTAGAGTTTTTTATAATTTCTGCGTTAGAAACTTGTTCGTGACGCAAACTAACCGAAGTACTTCCGTCGGCAAGGGCGGCGGTGGCCTCGGTTAGGTTTATAACTATATTAGTACCGGCTAATTTTTTAAACTCTTCTATAAAAGGATTTACATCTTTTTGGCGGAGCATGGTTATAAGCCGTTCGCGTTCGTTGTCGGACAAATCTTTCCAAGACCTGCATCCGAGATACTGCACGTAAAACCTCATCAGTGTCGCGGGGTCCATATTGAGTAGCCATGAAAGATGTATGATGTTATCCGTGGTGAAACTCTGGGAGTAGATCATCGGCAATCCGGCCGGCACAGGAGTATGTGTGGTAAACGCCACACCGACATCTTTCCAGAACCCTTTTTTGTCAATATTTTCGGCGAACATGTGTCTATACAGCATTTCGTCCACAGCGCAGTAGCAGTTGGCTTCGTTCAAATGTATTATTCCGGGGTGGTCATGAATAATCTTTCTTTGATAAAGTTCTTCTATGGCAAGAATTCCGCCACGGCCTAGCAGTTGATTTTGCTGTTCGCGCAGTGCGTGGGTTTCCTTTGAGCCGCCGTACAACATTTCTGTCAGGTCGGAAGTCATATCTTCCAACGCGAATATACGTGCGGGACCGGCGTTCATTTCCCATACCTTTGCGCGTACAGGTATTCCCATGATATTAAGGGACACCTCCACGCCTGTATCGAAAACAGGCAGTTTGGAATAATCTATTGTAATTTCGTCAGTGGTGGATATGTTATAGGGTGAAACCCGCTGAAGAATGGATTTTTTATACAGCAGTGTAATTCCATAAGTAGTGATACCGCAATCCGCCAATCCCTCGACGTACTCTCCGGCAAGAACGCCTAGACCCCCTGCAAAAATCGATCGAGGACCTCCGATCAACTTCATTTCAGGAGAAAAATACACTATACTGCGCCCTTCAAGTTGTTTTACAACTTCCAAAACAGTCTTATAATGACGTTGAACCGGCACAGGTTCTACAGTCATCAATCCTTCCATCTTGGTTTGTACTTTATCGACAAATACCTTTCGTTTTTGCAGGTCAATCCGCCGCAAAGCGGTTATGACATTGTGGAATTCCTGCAAAGCCTCGTCTGTTATTTGCAAATACCCGTAGGTTCGCAACTTTTCTACGTATCTGGGATCCATGTAAGCGGACGGCGTGGCGGCAAAAATTATTTCCAGCACTTTAGAGCGGTCGCATTCGGTCAATTTGCAATTTATAAAATCGTCGATCAACATCGGCGACAACGGTGTCGAACTTTTGAAGAAATCAAGTATGATACCGCCTGCCTCAAACTGTAATTCGTTGAGAGTACACATAACGTCATAGAAAGATTTGCCGAACGTATCGGAAATAATAAATTCGTTCAACTGATATAGCGCATTATTTACCAATCTAATCGGATGATTTTCCGGTGGAGCTTCTATTTTGTGCGACTTATGCATTTTCCCCCATCCTTTCATTATGGCATTTTATATTGTAATTCAATTTGAGACCCGTTGTTTCATTGCCGTTCCCAATATTTCAAACGGCATAACACTATAGTTTTATCGGCTTATGTTAAATACCCATGACTTAATATTTCTGAAAATACATTTAATCATAATTCCCATACGATATGCAATCGTATAATATCAAACATCACAATAAGACGACTAGGCGCACAGCAGGGTTCAACACAAGTTTTTATTCGCGCGCCTGTGTGACCGAAACCGGCATAGAATCATATTTGCGAAACCAGCGATTCACTGCTTTTTATAATTTCCTGTTGAAGATCGAGCAGAACATTCGCGTTAATACCTAGATTGGCAAGACACACCGTATCGAGATTATGAGTGATAGGAAAATTATTGTACATACCGATTCCAGATCTATTGATTACATGGTCTACTATTTTAAGAAGAGCGGTTTCCCCGTCACTGCGGCGATCTTTAATGGTAATGTGATGGTGTTTTATGACATCTATCAATCTCGGTGAAAAATTCCATTTTTCAGCTATACATGCCCCGATTTCAGCATGGTCGATACCCACAACGTGCTTTTCCGCATACACAAGATCGCCTTCCGCTTCTATGAGCGATATCAGCATTTCCCTGATATGTTCCGTAAGATAGCTGGACATAATAAGTTTGCCGATATCATGCAATAATCCCGAAACGAAAACGCATTGCGATTCGTTTTTACTCCACCCAAGCGCTACCGCAAGCCGTTCCGCCCATGTGGCAGTCAGAAACGAATGTTGCCAAAGCCCGCTGTCTTTATAACCGTAACCGGGATAAGAGCCTTTTACAAACCTGCTGATGGAAGCGGCAAGAACCAGATTCTTTAGCGATTCATACCCTACCATAACAATCGCCTGAGGTATAGAGCTAACCTTGTTGCGGAATCCAAAAAATGAAGAATTGACCAGCCGAAGCAAACGCGCGGTGAGAATGGGATCTTTTCTAAATAACGACTCAAAACTGCCTGCGCAGGATTTTTCATCCGATATCATCTGCATGATCTGGGTAACCAAAGACGGTAGAGGCGGCATGGTTTCAACCTGAGCGATGATATAATCCCTGATCTGATTCTTGGTCATGATTTGAGATACGGCTGAGATTCGCTTTTTTCCTGTATCCGTCACGGCTTTGCGCGCGTCGATCATTTTTAATCTCGGATCTTGATTTCTTCCGAAATATTCCTGCATTGTATCACTCCATGAGAAAATAAAAGAAAATAGGTTTTGCGATATGGGCGTATATTTATCTCAAAAGACTCAAAAAACGAAAATTTTTCTTTATCATGAGCCTGTTTAATTTTCTTCGATCGTGGATTCCCGTGAAAACTTTATCAAACCATCTATGACAGCTCGCTATGACAAAAGCGCTATAGGATATTTATCAGAGGTTACTCAATTGATTATTGAGACACTTGCCGCATTTTAGGCAATCCCGATCTCTCATATATAATTGTCGGAATTTTCAGAATAGAATTGAGGATTCTTAAAGAATTTTTTAGTATGGGAAATGGGTATTTTTATGCCGCCGTTTCTTTGGCAATAAACAAGTTACCGTTTAACGCAAAAAATATTGCGCCGATAAGGGATGTACTCAGTCCGAAGATCAATCGGACTATTGCGTATACAGCGGCCACATTGCCGTCAACCCCAAACCACCCGAAAAAAACAACCGAAGCGGCCTGATTGACACCGTATCCACCGATAGACGGAATAAACGACATAAAAAAAACTAAAGGCGTCACAAAGAAAAAACTGTACCACGGAGCGTTGAATCCGGGTATGCCTGATGCTAGAATCCAACCGGATACGATAAAACATAACTGATTAAGCAACGAAAAACCGAACACACCCGCCATTTGGCGAGGCCGAGCTTTACATATATCAAAAACCAAAAAGATTTCTTCAAAAAATTTGCGAAACGCCAAAAAAGGCACCCATCGAACCGCTCTCAAGATAACACGCCTGAACAGCGAAAAAAGGCAAAGCCCAACCGCACAGCATATACCGGCGACAAAAAAAGCGACGCGAAAAAGAAATTCGTGCGATACAGTTGCATATTTGATGACCACCACACTGGTTGCCGCAAGAAATCCTACCGAGGCAAGCATGCCTGCCACCCGCACTGCCAGCATTGTTCCCACAACAGATCCGGTAGATGTTTTGCAGTACCCGGCAACCATAGAGGAATTAAGTAGCATACTGCCGGGCAATGGAAGAAACGATTCCATAAAGCTATGAATAAAATCCCAATAAACAGCATCAATAAAACTCAACCGGAATCCGCTGATTCGCGCTGTGGCACTCCAACGCAATCCGCACGGAATCATATACAACATATAAACTACATAAGAAATGATCAAAACCGGCAATGCAACCTGTTTGGCAGTATTCCAGAAATTAGTCCAATCCACGGCAAAAACAAGCCAGACAATCGCTCCGATAGTGATAGCGAATCTTAAAATCGAAAATAAAGCACCTCTCATTGGACAAGACGTATCGCAAAACCCCATAAACCACTCTCTTGAGTAAGGTATACTTCTCTGAAAATAGCAATTTTTATAGTTATATGGATTGCCGTAACGTACAAAAAAACAGGCATACCTGTTCTCTAAAAAAAATTACAGGTTATCCTAGGATATTTAAAAATTCATTGCTATGGATACAAATTTCATGCCGGCACGATGGATCGCCAACAGAATAAATACCACTTTAGTGTGGATAAAAAGATTTAGTAAAGGAAAAAGTTATATAATGAAGCGAATGGCAGGTTATTTTTGTCGTTATCTCAAGAAAATATCGATAACTCCCCCCTGAGTTATCGGAATTACGACTGCTAAGAAAGTAGCCGATTCTCAAGCAACCGTTTGATGCATGTGCTCAACTTTACTTTTTCGTTTTTTGCACGTTTTAACAGTTCATCATAACTGTCGATATCGATAATGCGTTTGATATCGGTCGATTTCAATTCTTTGCACTTTGAGAACAAATCGCCGTCGCGGCAAAACGCTACCGTCACATCCCTCCTTTTCCGGTTTCCGGAAATGCCGTCTTTGAAATAAATGCTTTTGTAAACCCTGTCGTTGTTTTTCTGCATAAATTACCTCACTGCGTTAGCTATGCTGTTTACTTACGGATTAAATTTAAAAACCTCTGAAAATAGTCGGATAATTTTCTGACATTGTTACAGCGAAACAATCTTAGAAAAGAGCGGTAACTGCATATTGCTTCGCCGTCAAAATTTTCCCGCTATAGAATTTATTTAAGAGGCCATAAATAATAACATACAAATTATATACACAATAACAAACTATTTTGCCAAGTTTTATTTTACGCAAACAGGCATTATAACACACATTAGCACTCGGAAATATCTTTTCAAATCGAAACTAACACACACATTTTTTGTTTTTTATGATAGCTTTTAAAATAGTATCATACGGAAATTCTACATATCTCTTATGGAAAACAAATTCACAAAGTAGAATTTAGGAGGAGATAAAAAGCGATAAGCCGCCATACTTTTTTTAAATATGGCGGCTTATCGGTTGAAGAATACACAATACCTGAGAATTACGAAACCTTCTTTTTAGCTCGATCAACCAACGTACCTGCAACTGCCACAACTGCCGATACCGGAAGCGATATAACGATGGGATCCACAAACGCCAAAATAGAATCTCCGCAGAGAGACGGTTTGCTGAAAAGTAAATTGCATAGTCCCAGCGCGGAGGATTCTTTTACATGTAAAAATAAAACACAGAAAAGCCAAGCAAAAAAACCGCACCCCATAGACAAATAAGCGGTATTTCTGCTTATATACCGGCTGAAAATCGCTCCGCTGTAAGCAGGCAGAAAAGTAGCGGCGCACAATCCGAAAAAGAGGGCTGTGGCAATAGCTATAATACTTCCCGGTAGCTTATACGCCAATATAGTAGTTAATACAAACCCGATAAAGATTCCGATCTTTGTAATTATGATAGTCTTTTTATGTGTGGCTTCTTTGAAAAACTGTTGAAAAACATCTCGCCCGAATGATGTGCCGATGGCGTGGAATAAACTGCTTATAGTAGACATGCCCGCGGCAAGCAAGATAAGTAGAAAAACATAAGTAAACCATTGAGGCATAGATGAATTGAGAAAAATGGGTATTATAGTATCAATATTCGGTTTGAGGGTCACAGGGTCTACTGCCATCTGCATGGCGATTTTATCGAAATGGTCAACGAAATATAAATTGCTGAGTGCTCCGGTTACAAAGGTCACGCCTACAGTCATGAGGATAAAAAAACCGCCTACTCCCATAGCGCGATTGATTTCCCTACCGCTGTTGACCATCATAAACCTTACAGCTAGTTGCGGTTGAGCAAGAACCCCTATTCCCACGCCCAAAACTATGGTCGACACCATAGTCCACCAAAGTTGTGATCCGATTACAGGCATGGATGTCCAGCCGGTATGCCCCATATCTATAAATTTCTGGGGAAGTCTGGTTTTCAGAGCAGTAAGACCGGCGTGCGCGTCTATAACTCCGCCCAGACGGTAATAGGTGAATACCAGCAAGATCAGCATACCAAGTAGCATTATTGATCCCTGAAACGCATCGGCGTACAGCACTCCTTTGAGTCCGCCGAAAAAAACATACCCCATAACCAGAAAAGCAAATATAAATAAAGCCAAATCATAATTGAGATGAAATGTCTGTTCGACGAAGCGGACAACACCTATCATAACAGCAGAGGCATACAGCGGCATGGTAAGAAAAATGATGCCGCCTGCGATTATCTGGATCCATTTCGACTGAAACCGTTTTCCGAGTAATTCAGGAAACGTATGCGCTCCAAGATGCCGGCCAATCGCCCGCGTTCGCTTACCGAACACGACAAAAGCTATAAAAATACCGACGAAAATATTCAAAAAAGTGAGCCATAACAAACCCATGCCCATAAATCCCGCCACGCCCCCGAAACCGACAATAGCGGATGTGCTGATAAATGTCGCCCCGTAGCCCATTGCAAGAAGAAACGGATGCACTTTTCGACCGGCTATGAGGTAATCGGCGGCTGAGCGGGTTTTTTTAAACCCAAGCCAGCTCAGATAAATTGTGATGCCGATATATATTAAAGTAATGAACGTAGCAAGCGGAATATTCACAGCAACCTCCATGTTAAACAATTACAGTTCTTCTTCAACCTGAACTTCTTCCTCAAGCCATGAGATATCTTCTTTCGAGATGGTGTCAATATCTTTGTTCCAGTTGACAAAACTGTAAGTGACACACAGGATAGTGCTCAAAATACAAAGAACGTATGCAAGAAAAACCCAGCTATCGCCCAACCCCAACATAGTTACCTCCTTGATAAGTGCTCTAAGTTAAATGTTTCCCGTCACGCAACGGTATTTGCTTTCTTACGTGCTATAATTGTTCCAACAATTGCTACCAGCGCCGCTACCGGCAATGAAACGATAATCGGATCGACAAAAACAAGCACAGTCCCCTGCGCAAGCGAAGGTTTGTTGAATATAAAACTGCACACTCCAAGAGCAGAAGATTCTTTCAAATGAATAAATAAAATCCAGAACAGCCACATAAGAAATCCGCTTGACATGGAAACCCATGCTACGTATTTGGTCATATACCTGCTGAAAATCGCGCCGCAATAGACCGAAAGAAAACATGCCGCGCAAAGCCCGAAAAAAAGCGCCGTTGCTATGGCAATAATGCTTATCGGCAACTTATACGCAAGGAAAATGGTGATCAAAAACGCGACAAAAATTCCGATCCGGTTGATGACTATGGTTTTTTTATGAGTGGATTCGCGGAATATCTGTTGGAAAATGTCCCTGCCGAAAGACGTGCCGATGGCATGGAACAAACTGCTTATGGTCGACATGCCAGCCGCCAGCAAAATAAGCATAAATATATAAGTGAACCATTTAGGCATAGCGGAATTCATGAAGATCGGTATGATGGTGTCTATATTCGCCTGACCGGTCGCAGGGTCGACGGCCATCTGCATGGCAATCTTGCCGAAATTGTTAAAAAAGTAAAGGTTGCTCAGTGAACCTGTAACATACGTCACGCCGACAGTCATCAGAATAAATATACTTCCGATGCCGATAGCTCTATTGATATCTTTTCCGCTGTTTACAGTCATGAACCTTACGGCAAGTTGCGGTTGAGCGAGAACGCCTATTCCTACGCCTAGAAAAATAGTTGAGACCATCACCCACCACAACTGACTACCGAATACAGGCATTGATGTCCATCCTGCGTGCCCCATATCGATAAATTTCTGCGGTAGATTAGATACCAGTTGTGTCAGCCCTTCGTGGGCGTCCACCACTCCGCCAAGGCGGTAATATGTGAAGATCAACAGAAAAAGCATACCGACCAACATAATTGCACCTTGAAATCCATCGGCATACATAACGCCTTTCAAGCCGCCGAAAAACACATATCCCATTACCAAGAACGCAAATCCAAGTAGCGCAATGTCATAGTTGATGTGAAATGTTTGCTCGATAAAACGAACAACGCCTATCATAACGGCAGATGCGTAAAGAGGCATGGTAATAAAAATAATTGCGCCCGCGATAATCTGAAGCCATTTGGATTTGAAACGCTTGCCAAGTAATTCAGGGAATGTATGAGCTCCGAGATGACGCCCTATCGCACGGGTACGTTTACCGAAAAAGACAAAGGCAATGAATATGCCTATGAAAATATTGAGAAAGCATAGCCATAGCAACCCCATACCCATAAACCCGGCTACCCCTCCAAATCCGACGATAGCGGATGTGCTGATGAACGTAGCGCCATACCCCATGGCAAGCAAAAACGGATGCACCTTGCGTCCTGCCAACAGATAATCGGCGGCAGACCGTGTACGGCGGTAACCCAGCCAGCTCAAATAAATGGTAATAGCAACATAGATCACGGTAACTACAATAGCGACGGGCATATTCACGATGACATCCTCCGCGAAAATAAAATTTGGATAAGGTTATTCTTTCGGATTTCTGTTTCTCTGCCAATACCGCTTGCCTGAATCAGGGTCAAGATCTTAAGTTGTATTCCTAATTCTTCAGGTAGTATCAGAAAAACACAGGCTGTAAAAACCGTCTATCCGCCGAATACGGCATAAGACGTTCGCAATGTAATGTCTTTATAAAAAAATGATGTACTTGCGCAGTATACAAAACATTACGCGCAAGTACAACATTTTTTCATTCGTTGTTATTTTTTTTAAGAATACCGTATATGATATCAATATGTAATCTTTAATTCCCAGCGCAGAAAGAAAACCGGATCAGCTTCACTGCGATAATAACTTCCGGGATAAAATTGTTCTACCTGCCCGAAACAGCTGACATTTTTTGTCAGCGTAAATTTCGCGACTGCCATAAACAGGTCGCCTCGGTTACGTCCGGTACTGAACAGGGAACTTGTACCGAAGAATGTGTTTTCGTCTGCCCACAAATGATCATAAGAAAGGGTTACACGTGTCCATGACAATGGCGACAGCGCTCCAGACACACCAAGTTTATGGGTATTGCTATGACGAGCTATTCCTGTTTCGTTGATAAAAGGGAATATAAGAAGATCACCCCACAAAGGCCACCGGCTGAACAGGGGGTCCCAATCTTCGCGTGTACGGGTTTTCGGATCATCGCCGGATAGATAGTAATAATTGACGGCTAAAGCCGGCTTGTATTCGACCGGAAAATTATAGGTGCCTATAACGTACGTTCCCATAGCGCTAACCGGCTCATCGTCATTTCGACCAACCTGTCCGAATTGATAAGCGAGTTCGGTATCAAGTTGAAAATTTTTCCAAAAAGTACCTGCAAAACGTCCGCCAAAGGTGTTGAGTTTTTTATACTCTGTCCTGCGGTTGGTCTGTTCGCGCTGTCCATGAATATCGGTATACAGGTAATACTGTTCCAACGTCATATTTTCAAAATATTTGGATGTGATGTAGTATCCGTATGACTGAATTTCATTTTCCACAAGCGTACGTGTGCGCGTAGGGTTGAATCGGAAAAATTTTCTGTCTGTACGATTTGTTTCGATAACCAGCGCATCAATATTGGTTTTCAAATCATCGATATGAAGTGTGGCCTTCACCGCATCCACATAATGACTGCGCGATCCGTCGGACGGAGTTCCGTCCATTATGATAAACCCTTTGCCGTAGAACATATCTTGACGTCCAAAACGAACGGATATGGGCAGATCTAACGGACGTTTAAGATCGAAATATAGGTTATCGAAGAAAATTTCGTCCATATCTTCGCTTACTGCCGGACCGCCGGTCATAAACGCGCGGCATTCACTGGTCAAACGCAAATATACGCTTAACCATTCGGCGGGGTCGGTCTGAAACCATAATTGAGTTCGGAAGCGAAAATAATTCCAGTTATCGGATGTTTGTTTCGACAACGTAACCCAGTTCTTCCAGTACTCCTGACGAATCCGTTCCTCAAATCCCCATTTAAGGTACTTCCACTGCGGTTTTTCAGGAACCCACGCGGTCGCGTCTTCAAAAAACTTTTTTACAGGGTCGACTTCAACTTCAGAGGACTTGGCTAGAACTTTTTCAACAGGCTGAACATTTTTCTGAACTTCGACAACGGACTTGTCGGCAGATTGTGCCTTATCTTTCATTTTTTTGTCCTGAGCACTAGCCAAAGACACATTCATCAACATCGCCGCCAGAAGCAATACCCCTGCAAAATCTTTCGCTCTCATAAGCATTCACCTCTAATTTGGGTTCTTGAGTCAATTAAGTATAATTAATGTACCACAAACAATTTTTTTAATTATAAACATTCAACTCTAAAGACATGCCATGGGAAAAGATTGTCAAATCAAGCGACGAAGACAAAAAATGGAAAGCAAACTTAATCTTTAATAAATTTTTGTAAAACAATAACACAACAAAAAATCAAATGCTAATATTTTTTTAATGTAATTTTATTTTTTTGTATATTAAATGAATATCAATGCATAATATTGACAAACATGACATGTGATCAAGAAAATATTTTTCTAAATTTTGTTGTTGATGTATAATTATTTTTTCTAATTCGGGCGCTTTTAAGCTGTCACTATAAAAATTTGTGTATTGTATGCCGTTTTATATCGACATAATGTTCATACTCTTTACAATTATGGATTAAATTTATTGATAGCGATTCACTTGCCAATATCAATCTTTATATCAGCCTCAATATATCTCATGAGCCGCCGCCTTGCATGGAGTATCATGTGCGCCTTATCGTATATCACCATTACACATATCAGCCGCACATATAATATACCACACCCTGCCGATATAGGACTGATCATTTTAACTGCCGGCATTTATCTTTTTTTATCTGCCTGCGCCAACGGATTCGGGAATTTTTTCGTCTTGATTATTTCCTCCCTATTTTTAAGCATGCCAACATACTTTGACTTTGCCTTCATTGCAAGCCCGATATCTGCATATATCTCATTAATGAAACACCATGACCCAATCGTAAAGAAGATATTTTTACCACTAACTTTCGTGGGGACATTAACGGCGGTTATATGCAGATTCGCAATGCCACCGGTAACCGCTTATAATATGCCCTCATTCCATATATTTGTAGCCAACTATTTCCTTGCAGTGCTTCCCTACATTGCTTTGAGCGGTATATATACTTATATTTATATGAGAAGTTATCGTCTAAAAATAGCCCCTTCTTTTATAAATCTACATTTATTGATATCAATCGCAATATGTTTAGGCGGTACCTATATAAAATCATTAAATGGGACGGCAGGCATACTTTCCGTATTGCTTATCATAGCCGGGGCAAGCGCCGGAAACGAGCTGTCAGACTGGATACGATACCGAGTTGCCCAGAAATCAATTCCCGTCAGGATATATATAATTTTGGTCATCGTGTTTTTCCATCTGATTGCGCATTTCTTATAATATATATGCATTATAATATGTAGTTAAATACATATAAATTTAAGCTGTTTTTATTTTTAGTTATGTATTGCCTATGTATTAATATACATATCTTTCATACTAAGAGATAACCGCTTCCTTTCGCGGTCTACAGAGACGACTTTTACTGAAACTCTGTCTCCTACTTTTACGATGTCGTTGGGGTCGGATACGTAATTATCGGAAAGTTGAGAAATATGAATCAATCCGTCTTGATGAACCCCAACATCGACAAACGCACCGAAATGGGCTACATTGGTGACTACGCCGGGCAGGATCATGCCTTCTCTGATATCATCAAGAGTGCGAATATTTTCGTTAAAGTTCAGAGGTTCATAAGGCGGCCTGGGGTCATGACCGGGTTTACGCAACTCTGAAATAATATCCGCAACAGTTTCCGTACCGGCAGTATTTGAAGTATACCTTTTTATATCTATAGAATTGATCAGCCGTTCATTGCCTATAAGCTCATCAATCGATATAGTTAGATCGGCAAGAATTTTTTCTACTATGCCATACGATTCCGGATGAATGCCGGATGCATCCAGCGGATTGTCGCCGCCGCGTATTCGCAAGAAACCTGCGGCCTGCTCAAATGCTTTCTGCCCGAATTTTGTTACATTTAATAAATCCTGTTTGCGATCAAATGAGCCGTGTTCATTTCTATATTTGATAATATTACGGGCAAGAGTTTTACCGATTCCGGCGGTATATGACAGAAGCGCTTCAGAAGAAGTATTCAGATCGACACCCACAAGATTTACACAATGTTCAACTTCATCGTCTAATTTTTGTTTTAACAATTTCTGATTGACATCGTGCTGATATTGACCTACACCCAGTGATTTAGGGTCTATTTTCACTAATTCCGCCAGCGGGTCCTGCAACCGTCGTCCTATTGAAACAGCGCCCCGAACCGTAGCGTCAAGGTCGGGAAATTCTTCGCGGGCGCAATCTGAAACCGAATAAACGGATGCACCCGACTCGTTGACGACAACTATTTCACACGACAGACAAAATTTTTCTTTGCACTGCAACAAAAACGATTCCGTTTCTCTGCTTGCCGTTCCATTACCCACTGCGATATGTTTAACGTCATATTGGTCGACCAATTTTTTTATTATTACCTCTGCCTGATCGATTTTGTTATGGGGTTCCAACGGGTATATCACCGTATTATGCACAAGTTTGCCGGTATCGTTGAGCGCAACTGTTTTGATACCTGTCCTGAAACCGGGGTCAAGGGCGAGTACCGGTTTTGCGCCTAAAGGCGACGCAAGAAGCAACTGTCTTAAATTTTTAGCGAATGTTTCTATCGCGAAGAGGTCTGCCTTGTCTTTCATTTCTGCGCGTATTTCATTGGTCAGAGACGGCAAAAGCAGACGTCTCAAGCCATCCGTTATCGCATCATTTATTATGTCTGTAAAAAATCCGGATGGATTGCGCATATAGCGTATACGGATTTCCGACAGGCAAGCATTTTCCGGAGCATCTATTGTCAGTTGAAGTACTCCCTCGTTTTCCCCGCGAAACATTGCCAGAGAACGATGGGACGGTATGGAACGCACCGGTTCTTCAAAGTCATAATACATTTCGAATTTTGTTTTTTGCGCGATAAAATCTTTTTTTGCTTTGGAACATATCTTAGATTGACGCCATAATAAAGCCCGCAATATTTTTCTCAAAGAAGCGTCCTCGCTTATTCGTTCCGCTATGATATCCTCAGCCCCCTGTACAGCAGACTGCACCGTGGGAACTTGATCGTTTATAAAAGGTTGAGCAATGGTATCGAGTGACCCCTTGAGATTTTGTTTTTCAAGAAAAATATCCGCCAGCGGTTCAAGCCCTTTATCCTTGGCAACAGATGCCCGCGTCTTACGTTTGGGTTTGAATGGCAGATAGATGTCTTCCAGTTCGGTTTTAGATAAAGTCGCCTCAATTTTTTCTTTGAGCTGTGGTGTCAGTTTTCCTTGTTCCTCAATGGATGCAATAATGGTATTTTTTCGTTCCTGAATTTCAATGTAATATTTCTGCTTTTCCTGAATTGTCCTGATCAGAGTTTCATCGAGATTGCCGGTCATTTCCTTTCTATAGCGAGCTATGAAAGGCACGGTAGCGCCTGAATCCAGAAGTGAGAGGGTCTTGGCAACTGATGAACCGGATATACCGGTATCACGGCTGATTTGAGTTGTGATATCCATAAAACATCCTTTGAAGTTACGGATTTCAAAAATTTCACGCTTTTGAATATTTTTAGCAAATCCGGTTCAATTATAAAAGGAGTTTTTTACTGCTTATTTATGATATTGACGTTTAAATTATTGCGCAATAGTTGACGATTTGCGCTAAACGCTGTAGAGTTACAGATAACTCGAACATAGGAGATATCTGTATGAAACGATTTTTAATGGTAGCATTATTAATGGCGTATACCGCCGTAGCTTGCGCACAATCCGATGTACATCCGCAACATACTCAACCGCAAAACCAACAGGAATCTGTGCAGATTGCCGTATCGGTTGAACTGCCGAAACCGGAAATGTCAGGGTTGACTGTGGAACAAGCAATCATGCAAAGACGCTCAGTTCGTACTTATCTACCTAACCCGCTTACTCTTGCGCATTTATCTCAATTGCTTTTCGCGGCGCAGGGAATAACGCATACCGAAAATGGATCGGCGCTACGAAGCGCACCTTCTGCCGGTGCGTTGTATCCTCTAGAAATCTACCTCGTAGCAGATCGAATAACAGGTTTAGAAAAAGGTATTTATAAATATATTCCGCAATCGCATTCTGTCGAGTTGATATCCCGTGGAGAGCATCTTGAGGAACTGTCGGTAATTTGTTACAATCAGATGTTTATTGCCAACGGATCGTGTGCTATTGTAATGACTGCAATACCCTCGCGTACAACAAGGGTTTATAACGAACGGGGTTTGCGTTACATATATATGGAAGCAGGTCATGTCAGCGAAAATATTTATCTTCAATCGGCATCGCTACAGCTTGCTACAGTTGCCGTCGGCGCATTTCGCGATCAGCAGTTAAAAAAAATGTTGTTGATTGACGAATCCGAAGAAACACCGGTGTACTTGAATATAATCGGAGTTCCCGCTCAATAAGTTCTCATCGCGCCAGCAGTACCGATGAACCGCTACAGAAAATCCCTGCACAAGCCGCTGTTGCAAGACAAGCCAGCGTGGCCGCGAAAAGCGCTTTTATGCCGACACTGGCAACAACCTGTGCCCGTCTGGGAATCAAAGCGGTAACTCCTCCGGTGAATATGGCTAAGGACGCAACATGGGCAAAGCCGCACAGAGCATAAGCGGTGATAACCGCCGACCTTGGATAAATTATTTTATTTTCCTGTATTGCTAAAGCAAGATCGCTGTACGACTGTAATTCTGTCACGATCAGGCGTTGTCCGATAATTTGCGCAGTTACCGCTACGTCTTCGATGGGAATACCGATCAACAGGGAGAAAGGATAAAATAAGTAACCGAGCAACCCCTTGATAGACCAGTCTATATCAAATAGCAGAACCGTATTTATATATTTACCGGCAAACAATAATACTCCGTCGGCCAATGCAACCAACCCCAGTATGGCAATCAGCAACGCCACTATTCCTACTATCAGCTTTACTCCTGCGTGTGCTCCATTGATAACAGCTTCGAACAGACTTGAATCTGTAGAAATATCAGGATCGATATTTGTGCCGAGTGTATTTGGTATATCCGACTCCGGAACGATTATTTTTGAAAATACTACCGCCGCAGGAGCTGACAAAATAGATGCGGATACGAGATGCCCTGCGATTGCCGGAAACTCAGTATGTAAAAAAGATACATATATTGCCATCATGGAGGAGGCTATGGTAGCCATTCCTGCTGTAAGGATAGTACACAGTTCCGAGCGAGTCATAGTATCAAGATACGGACGCACTGCAAGCGCCGATTCGATACCGACGAATATTGAATTAGCCGCGAAAAACGACTCAACGCCGCTGATTCTCATCAGTTTGACAAACAAATACGCGAACCACTTGATTATTATCTGCAAAATGCCCAGATAATAAAAGACCGACATCAAACTGCCGAAAAAAATGATCGTAGGCAATGCCTGAAATGCAAGGATAAAACCGGTGGACACCTCGCCGTTCACGCCTGTTACGCCGGGCGGCAAGGCAAGATACCCGAACACGAATATAGCTCCTTGCCGAGCGCAATCGAACAAACGGATGACCAGATCGTTCAGCAATAAAAAAGCGGATTTGCCGAACGGCACCTTAAACACGAAAAACGCAAACAATCCCTGCAGTAAGAACCCGTATCCCGCTGTTCGCCAAGGAAAACAGCGTTTATTCTCGGAAAACACCCACGCTATTGAAATCAATGCTATAACCCCGAAAAAACTTACCGCTGAATACATAGTACAACTCCCGAGCTATTTGTTTGATGTCGTGCTTATCATAAATAATATCAGGCGATTGCTCAACATACTTTTTAAAAAATGATTTAAAAATATTGTCATCAACCGCCAAATATGATTGTATGTATTTTCGCGCACACATTCTAAGGAGTCGCTCCATGCGTTATCCCTGTTCAAACACTAAAAAATATCAGGACGGTTGTGTCTTGCCAATCGATATTGTACCTATACGCCGTCATAGGTTACCCATAAAGGACTATTTGATATGACGATACGTATAGCATGCATATCAGGGTATTTCGGTATCGGAGGCATGGAAAGGACTTTTCTTGCTCTTGCCGAGAACCTCGATTCTCAGGAATATTCTTTTCACTTTATCAATCTGGCAGACAACCGATTTCAGGATCGGTTCACTCTATGCGGCGCATGTTTTCATTCTTCAGACTATAACGATGTGATTGAGTATATCAAAGAAAATAAAATAGATATTGTTTTGACCTGCAATTCCGACGAAGGAAGTTATCTTGGATATCTGTCCAAAGTAACCTGTGTCATCGAACGCCCTGACGGATACTCAATGGCATTTTATACCGACAAAACACCGGTGCACGCGATAATCGCTTCGACAGACAAGGTATACGGCAAGGTAAAATCGTTATATCCTGAAAAATATACTGCGCTGATTTATAACGGCGTCGACCTGTCGGTTTTCAACCGTAAGTATGAAACCGCTTTATGCCGAGCTAAATACGCAATACCAGACAAGGCATTGGTCATGGGATACATAGGCAGGATTGCCCACACAAAATGTCTCGACAAACTTATTGATGTGTTTGCAGGAATTGCGCGCCGGCATAACTGTGTGTATCTTTTAATAGCCGGAGACGACTTTCCGCATCAATGCGGTTGCCGTAACGATCTGCTTCTCCACGCACAGAGGTTAGATGTATCCGACAAGGTATTATTACTTCCGGCGAATGAATATCCAGAACATCTGTTTGAACTATGCGATATAGCCGTACTGGCTTCCGGATCATATCGACTGCCAGACGGAACATGCGAAGTTGAGGGAATACCAAATTCGGTTATGGAAGCAATGGCCATGAAACTGCCGGTAGTCGCCACCGACTCAGGAGAAACCGGTCTGCTGGTTCAACACGGTAAAAGCGGATTTATTGTCGGAGTCACCGATTGGAATGCATTTGCCGCTAATCTGGAAAAGCTTATCTTGGACCCTTCTTTGCGAACATCCATGGGCGAATACGGGCGAAAAATTATCGAGCGATCGTTTTCCAGAGATTCCATGCTTAAGGCTTACGACAAAGTTTTTCGACTTGTACTTGACGACTCGTTTTCCGAACAATATCCCAACTCGTGCGCAAAAACAGAAAAACATTTTCTTGCACACCCTTTCTGCTGGGAAACTGAGGATACCGCTTCTGCCCGCATACTGATTATCCGCTCCGGCAACAAATATCTTTTCGACAAAGTAGTTACCGAAGTTTCCATAAATCTATCCGAACCAAAGCTATATGCGTTGTGCACAGAGAGAAATAGGCAGGACATGGATAAGTACGACTCAATTTTTGAAGGTTTGTTCGTATGCGGACATCCTGACGGTTTTTGCATAGACACCATGCATGATATAATAGAAACGGCAAACACATTATCCCTAGACTACGTTATTTGCCTGTATAACGATTTGCTCGGCAAACAATACGACAACGTGCGGGCACTCGTAAACCTTATACGGTCTAAAAATAAATTGATAGTCAACAAATTGGGGCGTTTCTTCAGGTACATATCCTAATTCAGCAATGCAAGCTGAGCCGCTTTATGATTGGGATTAATAGACAGAGCGCGTTCGAAATATATTTGCGCCTGCTTTGACTCATGAATATAATTCGCATATAAATCGCCCATATGATATAAAGCAGAAGCATACTGCGAAGCATGGATATATTTTTTTCCGTTATCGATAACGTACTTGAAAAACTGTTGCGCCTCTTGTGCTTCACCGCGTTTTTTCAACGTCGAACCTAGCAGATAATTGATCAGATACAATTCTTTAGTCGGTTCGGTAACATGCCGCGAACCGATAGTCAGTATTCGTATTGCTTCAATTTCGCGCCCTATAAGAATGAAATACCTGCCTGCCTCATGACAGAGAGATTGGCGTAAATAAATATCCGGTAGCGGCTCTATAAATGCGTTGTAAATCTTTTTTGCCGAGTCTTCGCCTCGACGGATGCGATCGAGAAAATGTACGCGGAAAGCCCACTCCACCGCGGTATTCTTCAGTTCAGGTGCAAACGAAAATTTTTCAAAGTCTACGCTCAGCGGTTCGCTTTTGGTAACGTACAATTCTTCCCATGGTGCGTATTCTATAAGAAAAATGCCGCAGGCGGCTACGATTTCCTGCTCAAATAACGTCGGTTGATCTATTTTTTCAATATCCTGCAATAACCGCTGTGCGCAATCTTGCGCGCTACGCAGTACCGGAGAATATTTCTCGAATATATCGCCGGATAAATAGTGCAAACTTCGAAAAACTTTTTCTTTCGGATGTTTTTCCATAAAATATAAAATGGAATAAGCTGAGCTTCGCGCTCTTCGAATCTGTTCTTCAAGTGTGGCTATGCGGTGATGCCATACTACCGCATCCGGCAAAAACGCAAATACAAACCCCTGATTTTTGAGAAGTAACCCGAATTCCAGATCTTCCATGCCGTATCTGGTGAACTGTTCTTCAAAAACTACGCCGGATTCTTTCAATACCGAACTGGCGACAGAAAAATTCGCTCCGTGGAAATCTATAAAATCAAGATCCGGCTTGTCGAGCACGCAGTCATATTCAAACCACCTGCCAAACCGTGTAAAATGATTGTTTTTTACCTCAGAATGCCAACGGAACGTACCGAAATACAATATTTTTTTGAACGGGTCGAATTGTGTAGCATGTGTCAAAACAAGATTTTCGTCAGCAATGACATCGCTGTCCAGAAAGATAAGCAGTTCATTTTTAGCGTTTTCTATTCCGGTATTGCGGGCGGCGGCGCGCCCTCGGTTTGTTTCGTGCCGTATGATTTTAACATTCAAAAACTCATCCGGTGAAATAGATTCATAGACCGGCGTAGACGAACAATCGTCCACGATGATAACTTCCATCAGATCGACCCGGTAAGTTTGTCGTTTAAGTTGTTCGATCAACCGCGCAAGTACTCCGTCAGGGTTATATGTCGGAATAACAACGCTGACTGTAGGATTATAAGGCATAGGTTGTTCCATGTTTCCACCCGTGTCTGTTTTTGAATGATATTCCAATCTATAAATATAATATTGAAGCAAAAAACATTCCATCGGCGGCTAAATGTTGATAATGTTACTTATATATAAAATTCAAATCTGCGTTAATGCACTAGAAAATAGAGCCCTTAATCGCTTGACTCGCGGTTTAAGGCATTCCAATTCACGAAACACACTTTATATTGCCTTGCAAAGAACAACATTTAAGCATATTTCATCTTGTAACCTAAATAAGGCCGTCAATGTATATAAAAAATATTGCTATTAATCTTAGATATGAATTATATTTTAAGTATTTAGAAAACTCTGAGAATTATTGAAAAATGTCTGTCATCGGCAAACAAAATAAACAAAACTGCTTTGAATTTGCGGCCTGCAGGAAATGGAGGATTTTGGGCTGGGATACATTTTCGCATAATGACAATTGTAGTTTTTTAGAGGTTTCCAAAAACCTCGTTGACAATACATATCTTGCGCTATAACCGCAAGGAGTATACTTGATGTTACAATATAATAGTTTGTTTAGGAAATGGGTATTTATATTTATCCTTTTAGCATGCAAATTTGTCGTGCCGGACGGATACGCGCTTCCTGAGCGTACGATAAAGCGTATTCTCATTATAAACTCGTACCACAAGGGGTTAACATGGTCTGACAATATCATGGATGGTATCGAGGATGTCTTTAAGCAGGAGAACAGATACTACTGCGACCTATACTTTGAGTTTCTCGATACTAAACGAATAGAAGACGGCCAGCATTTCGATAACATTTACAATTTGTTATCACATAAATTCAAGTCCAAGAAGTTCGACCTGATTATACTGTCCGACGACAATGCATTGCGTTTCCTGATAAAATACCGTTCTAATCTATTTCCCGGCACACCGGTTGTATTCTGCGGGGTAAACGACTATGACCCATCAATTCTTGAAAACCAAGAACGCATTACCGGCATACTTGAATCATTCGATGTACGCAATACTCTGGATCTGATACCTAAACTTACCCCTCATGTGAAAAATATTGTTGTTATTGCCGATCTCACTACTACAGGTCAGGCATTGAAAAAACAGGTAAAATCAGTTGAGCCGATGTATTCGCCGTATCTGAAATTTACCTATCTTGAAAATTATACCATGGGTGAACTGCGCGACGAGGTTTCCAAACTGGAAAATGATACCGCCGTCATATTGATATCATTCGTAAGAGACAGAGCAGGTGAAGCGTTTGATTATCAAAGCAGTTCACAGATCATTGCAGAAAAAGCCGTAGCTCCGATTTACGTATTCCGCGATTTTTATGTCGGTTATGGCGCTATGGGCGGATATGTAAAAAGCGGATACTCACAGGGCGCTCAGGTCGCTAAGATGGCTCTACGGATACTAGACGAACCGAATGGCAATATCCCTTCCGTTTGTGAAGAGGATTTCGCAAAATATATGTTCGATTACAATCAGCTTGTAAAATGGGGAATCAATATTGACGGTCTGCCGGCAGGCAGTGTGATAGTCAACAAACCCTATTCTTTTTACGAACAAAACAAGAGGCTTTTCTGGCTGATAATAGGATTTGTAGCTGTCGAGTCATTCATTATTATCATGTTGATAATAAACATACTTCTACGCTTAAACGCGGAAAAAGAGACAATAAAGTTCAAAACTGTTGCCGATAATGCCGGTTACGGTGTTGTCATAACAGATACCGACGGTTACATTCTGTATGTAAACAATTATTATGCTGATATTCACGGATACGATTCCGGCCAGCTTATCAATCAACATATCAGGGTATTTCATCACAAACGGCTTGCCGATACAATCGACACCATGCTAACCCATATAACAACCGGCGGGCATATCAGTTCCGACGAGATATGGCATATAACTAAAAGCGGGGTTGAGTTTCCGATGTTAATGGCAGGCCTGTTGGTTCGCAATAAACGCGGAAGGCCGTTATACGTAGCTATCACCGCTTTGGATATGACGGAACATAAAAAAGCGCAAGACCACATACGGCTGTTGTCTTCGGCTATTGAGCAAAGCAAAGAAGGCGTTTCGGTCATAGACATGGATGAAAACTATATCTTTTTTAATGAAGCATATATAGACCTGCACGGATTTGCCGCTAATGAGCTATTTGCTCATAAGATCGATTTCACATATCCGGAGTCGGAAAAACAATCCGTAAAGCGGATGTTAGCTCATACGCGCAACCATGGTGTGTTTAGGGGAGAAATGGAAAAAATCCGTTCCGACGGCACTACATTTCCGATTCACATAAGTTGCTCGCTTTTAAGGAACGAAACCGGTCGTCCGATAGCTTACGTCAGCAGTATAAGGGATATAACCCAACAGGTGCGTTACGCGCAGGAACGAGAGCAACTGCTACATACTCTTGCAGTCCAGAATAAGGCATTGGAAAAACAAAACATAGAGCTTGAGCAATACGCTTATACCGTATCGCACGACCTAAAAAGCCCTCTGGTCACCATAAACTGTTTTTTGGATATAGTCAAACATATGATACCTGCAGGAGAAGTTAGCGTTCTTGATTATTTATCGAAAATTTCAAGTGCGGCCGCACGTATGAAACAGCTTCTTGATAATCTGCTAGAGCTGTCGAGAGTAGGCAGGGTGATCGACGATATAAAAAGCGTTGACTTAACAGCGATAGCGAACGAATCGATCGCTATGGTAGCAGGTTATATAGAGGAAAAAAAAATATCGATGGTTTTCGATATCAAATGCAATACGGTATTTGCCGATCCTCACAGGTTATCGGAGGTACTGCAGAATTTGCTTGAAAACTCCATAAAATTCATGAAAAATCAGGAAAAACCGACTATAACGATAGGGTCTTATAAAAAAAATGATGACGTAATATGTTATATACGCGATAATGGCATAGGAATTGAACCGCAGTATCTGGATAAAATATTTTTGTTGTTCGACAAACTCGATCCGAAAACCGAAGGAACAGGTGTGGGTCTTACACTGGTCAAAAGAATTATAGAGAACCATGGCGGGCGTATCTGGGTGGAATCAGAAGGCAAAAATAAAGGAACGACCGTATTCTTTACGTTACCGGCAAATTTTATTAATATCAACAAAAAAGGATGACCGCGTATGACTCCAGGGCCGCATCACATTCTTTTAATTGAAGATAATATCGACCACGCCGAATTGACGCGGTTGAGTTTCAAGGAATGCCGTTACGATACAATTTTACATCATCTTACCAACGGTGAAGATGCCCTTGACTATTTACTGCGGCAAAATCAATACAGCGACCCTGCAAGCAGTCCGCGTCCAAAAATTATCCTGCTCGACTTACGGTTACCGAAAATAGATGGGCTTGAATTACTCGAAAAAATAAAAAAAGATAAGAAACTATGCACAATACCGGTAATTATTCTGTCCACATCAAACGCAGATGCGGATATGCTAAAGTCCTACGAATCGCTTGCCAACAGCTATATTGCCAAGCCAATCGATTTCAAAGATTTTCTTGCCATGGCGGAAACAATTTGTTCATTCTGGTTACAATGGAATATCACGCCTGATATAGACTGACTATCTCGGATAAACGCTAACTGCCCATAAAGCTGAATGTTGTTTTTGACGATTACTATCACAAGCGGCTTTACAAATCGATCCTATAGCGATAACATTTATCGCCATATAAAACAACAACCTTTTTATTGGGAACAATAAATATGAAAAAAGACCTGTCATTTATATATGCTACACAAAAAGACCTCTGTACGCTTTATGGGATCGGCGCGCTACTCGGTTGGGACGAGCGTACGCATATGCCGAGAAAAGCCGTTTCAGCCCGGGCAGACCAACAGAAACTAATACATGACCTAATATACGAAAAAATGACCGCCGATAAATTGTTAGACGCACTCCACCGATTGCGCGAAAAAACGTTATCAGGAAAAGACAATTTGGTAGTCAAAGAATTATACAAAGATGTCATCAAAGCACGGCGAATCCCGCAGGCATTCTGTCAGGAATTGGTAAAGACGGTTGTTATGGCTCAAGCCACATGGGAAGCCGCCAGATATAAAAATAATTTTGCCCTATTTAGGAAACATCTGGAAAAAGTAGTCGAACTGAAACGGCAGGAAGCACAGTTTATTGATCCGGACAAAAAACCATACGCGGCATTATTGAATGAATTTGAAGAGGGGATGACTCCCGAAAAACTTACAGACCTGTTTGACTACCTTAAAAAAGAATTGATAACTATAGTCGACCATATCAAGGGAACACCCCGTTACAGCGGCCAAACACCGGTTCGTGTAGTCATGAAGGAAGACCGGCAAAAAGCGGTGATCGGCGAAATACTTAAAAAGATGAGAATGCCCTCCAATAGAACATCCTGCGATGTTTCCACACATCCGTTTTCCATCAAACTGAGCGAAAACGATGTGCGCATAACTACCCGCTACCTTGATCCTCTGGATTCGTTCTTTGCGGCAATACATGAAGCTGGCCATGCGCTTTATGAACTCGGTATTTCCAAAAAATACTGCAACACTGTACTTTTTTATGCCGCATCTGTAGGACTACACGAATCTCAATCGAGGTTCTGGGAAAATATGATCGCAAAAAACAAATCTTTCTGGAGCGGTTATTTCCCGCAGTTTGCCCGATACGTAGATGCCGGCTTTACCCCCGAATCATTTTATTATGCCGTCAATCAAGTTCGTCCGTCATTTATAAGGGTCAATGCAGACGAGGTAACATACGGATTACATATTATTTTAAGATACGAAATAGAACGCGACCTCATTGACGGGACGTTATCCGTTGCCGACGCCAAAGATGCGTGGAATTGTAAAACCAAACAGTACTTCAATCTTATTCCTTCATCCGACAACGAAGGCATCTTACAGGATGTACACTGGGCAGGCGGGGCATTTGGGTATTTTCCGACTTATACCATCGGAAGTATTTATGCAAGCCAGATATACAATCATCTTGAAAAAACACTGCCGGATTTCGACCGAATGATTCGCGTCCAAAATTTCAATCCGGTTTTAGCTTGGTTGCGAGCCAATATACACAGCAAAGGCAAATCCATGCCGGCTGATGATATAATAGCTCAAGCATGCGGTTCAGGACTCAACCCAAAGGAATTTGTAGATTACCTTAGGGCAAAATTCATTCCGATTTACGAACGATGATTTATAAACACGCTTGAGATTTCTATAAATCTTCCGAATCTGGTTTAACGAAATGTTCCGGATAGCAGTACTTTTTTGTTGTTGAAAAACTGCTCTGTGCAAACTGAAGCGCAATGCTGTCTACCACCATTCCGAACAGCAGTATCTGTAGTCCTGCCAGCCACAATATAAGCGCACTTTGCGATATTACTTTGTTAGCCAAAAACGAAATAGTTATGCCTCCGGCGTCTCGCAGGGCAAAAAAAAGGTCGACGCCGAATTTAGCGAATCCTATGGTAAAACAGAATAAAGCTATGGGAACAAATACCTTGGCAGGATTGAACAACATCGACAACCTAAAGACTAGTACGAGAAAATCGATAAAGTTAACGGCTTTAATTTTTGATTTCCCTTTACGTTTATAATAATCGACAGGAATAAACTCCACCTTGTAATTATGGGACATGAAAGCTACTGTAATCGACGTGGTAAACGAAAATTTATCCGATAACAAAGCCAGATAGCGCAAAGCGTCCGCTCGGTGAAACACACGCAAACCGGAATTGAGGTCGGGAATCTTTTCGCCGGTGATATACTGCGCAAGTTTTCGTAAAACCCATTTTGCAGGACGCCTAATTAGCGGTATGTTTACATCCTGTCCGGTACGAGCGCCAACAACCATGTCGGCATGTTTCAATTCTTTTATCAGCAGGGGTATAGAATGAGCCGGATATGTCCCGTCCGAATCAATTATAACAATAATTTCATGGCTGGAGTTTAGTATGCCGCTTTTGAGCGCCGCGCCATAACCGCGATTTTTAGAGGAACGTATAACTCTTGCGCCGCACCGTAAAGCGATCTGCGAAGTATCATCCGACGACCCGTCGTCAACCACTATAATTTCGCTGTGATATTTTTCAACAGCAATGCTTTCCTGTACATCGCGTACCACCTTTTCTACGGTAACGTCCTCATTATATGCAGGAATAATTATAGATACCGGTTCTGTCATAATCCCTCTGATTTTACGTTCAAATGCGACACTACCATTTTAAATTTATTTGCGCAGGTTCCACGCAGTGATTGTGCGTCTGTATAAATAATATCAACCCGCATTTCAGCGCCAAGATACTTTTCTAGCACACGGCGCAAACTGTATTCCGTTGAATTCGACCAATTATTAGAGCATGCAAGCGATACCAAAACCCTGCGCGCGTCCGTCTGTTCTATGCGGGCAAGTTCTATACCGGAAAAACTTTCAAAAACAGTAAATATATCGGTAACAAACCTGCCGTCTGGAGTAATGATAACATCTTCGTTTCTCCCGTACAATTTTTTTATCAACGGCAAACCTCTTCCGCATGAACAAGGCGAGTTAGAAGCGTCGAGTTCTATTCTGTCGTTTATGACATAGCGTATCAACGGCATAGAAAAGTTATGAAGTGATGTTCCTACCGCGATACCGCCAGTAGCATTTTCGCCGCTGTGAGACTCATCCCGTATGACCTCAAGAATCCCGTATTCGCTGTTTATATGATAACCGCCGTCCGGGCATTCGCTTATAGCTACGGTACGTTCCATATGTCCGTATGAATCGTAGAGTTTGCAATGGAATGTCGATTCTATAAGCGACCTGTAAGCGGGCAACAGCATTTCTCCTTGAGAAAACACCGCGCAAAAGGAAATATCGGTTATCCTAGCTTTTTTGCACAATAAAGCGAAATAATACAGTGTTGAAGCCAGTCCGTTCAAGAATCTGATAGAATATGAACGTATCCGCTCGGCAATTTTTAGTACTGTATGTTCGCCCAGCATCAGGCTGTTTAGCTGAAGCCTGCCGGTTAGTCTGCTAAAATATGCTATGTCGTTCTTGTTATGCTCGTGCTTTATGAAAAATCCGCAGGTAAATTCGCCGAACCGCGCTCCCAGACGATACCCTGCCCAAGACCAGTGGCGCCAGTAATAACAAAATTCAAGAATATTTGCCGGTTTGTCGAGCAGAAACGATACCGGAGCGCCGGTAGAACCGGATGTACAATAGGCTTTCGCATGCAGTTTTTCTGCAAACGGCGACTGTAGACGCCTGTATTCGCGTCTTACAATGTCTTTTGTCAATACCGGCAGACGTTTAAGTTGATCGATTTCAGTGATATCGTCAGGATGGATGCCGTTATCCGAAAAAACCTGCCTGTAATATGGGATATGTTCATAGGCAAGGCTGAGTATTTCGCGTAACCTGTTAATCTGATACGATTCGAGTTGATCGCTGGAATACCACTGGCTTTTTTCAAGAAACCGCCTCATTTTTATAAGCGCTATCGGATAAAAAAAATCTTTTATCGAAAAATCGACCGGCATGTTCTTTCCATATCGTTATTAACTAAAAAAAGCGCCACAAAGAGTGCTCGGGTTTTCTTCGTTTGAACTGACCGTACCATTTGCATATAGGGTACATAGCGACAATAATCATCAGCCAAGCGATAAACATCCATAACAAACCGGCTCCTGATCTAAAAAATATCTGTCCCATACATGCAAACAAAAAAATATGAGTTATATAAAAAAACAGCGAACATCTTCCGTACACACCCAGCGGTTCGATAAACATACGCCACGAACCGTGTTCTATTTTTGAAAGAATCCATATAAGAAGAAAAATTTCACCGAATGTGATACTAACATAAGCTAGGCTTGGCGGATGTTTTGAAATGTAGAAAAGCAACTGCCAGTCGCCGCCTGCATACGGCCGGAAATTACCGAACCCGCCGGAAAAACGGAACAGGAGAAATAGGGTTACGCAAGCCAACCCGAACGGCAGGCTGAGGCGGTAAGCGCTGTCCCTGTTAGCGATAAACAATCTGCCGAACAATATGCCCAAGCCGGTAAAACCCAGCCACGGCAATACCGGAAATAAGACAAGAGTATGGCCGGTCTGTCCGGCAATGTATAATACTCTTGATAAAATTGAGAATTGATTATCGAACATTGCAGGATCAGGCATTATAAATTGAGTTCCGATAATGACAAGAAATGATACGGCTAATACGAGAAGGCTGTTGAACCGAAGAATCAGCGAGTTGAGCATAAACGACATACCGAGCGAGAAAAGCACTCCGAAATAAAACCACACCGATACGTGGTCGGGATATACTCTGCTGGGATTGTCAAAATACCATAGCGGATTAAGAATAACAAACTGAAACAATACAAGCAAAGCTCCTCTTTTGATAAAAAACGAAGATATCTGCCAGTTTGTCCAGCCTCGTCGTATACGTGAACGCGCAAACAACGTCATGCCTACTCCCATAAGGAAGAAAAAGCCGGTCGGGCACATATGCCCGAAAAAACGTGTCCAGTACTGCACGCCGAAGGTAAGATCCGGCATAACTCCTCCCCACATTTCCGGATGGGTAACATAACTGGTAAGAAAAATTTCGGCATGCCGATACGCCATGAGTATCATGACTACTCCTCTGAGTGCGTCAAGTGTCAGCGCTCGTTTATCTGATGAAAACCGTTCGGACATAGAAAATATTTTCCTAATCATTATGTTGTGAATGCATGTATTGATACTCTGTTTCATGGAAATTAGCAACTTTTTTATAAAACAAACACTGACTCTTTATAATTCGGATGTATATAGAGAAAACCCCCTGTTAAATGCGGCAAGATTGAGGGGTAGATATTGTTGCTCTACTGCTGAATGTATACTTTCTATCATAGATTCTTTACGGATAAGACCTGTCAACGCAGTAACATACCCCAGCATAACCATATTGGCTACCACACGGGAGCCGATATGCCGGGCTTCCAAATCGGCCGCTACCGAATACCGTCTTGCCGAACAAACCGATATGTCCACATTTTTATCGGTACAGATTATCGTCTCCGGCGTAACCGTGCATGCATTATCGGCGTCAAAGGCTTTCTTTGACATACATATATATATTGAAGGCGAGCATATAATCGGATACAAAATAGGTTGATCCGAAACAATCACCGATGAATAGCAGTTAGCACCACGCGCCTCAGGCCCGTATTGGCGGGTAAAAAGAGCGTATTTTTTCTCATAAATGGTAGCGGCGTTGCCAAGAATATATCCGGCAAGAACAATACCCTGTCCGCCGATACCGGCTATTCTGAAAGTCGTTTCCTTTTGCGTCATGTCTGTGTCCGATTATTTTGTTGAACTTCGAAGACCGGCCGTTGACGGCGCACAAAAGTTCCTACTACAAGCTGTGCTTCGCAAGAATATTGGAGACTGTGAACATCGGCGGAATGGTCGATGCGAGTATGTTCCTTGCTACCGGTATTTACCGTCGGATTATAACGCACATAATTTGTAGGGCACGGCGTTACTATTTCGACAAAAGAAAACCCGCGGGTTTGTATGGCCTCTCGCATAGATTGTGTCAGTTCGTCTGTGTACGCCGGTGTCCAGCGGGCGACATAAACTGCGCCGCAAGATTCAGCCAGATGAGGCAGATTAAACGGCGGTTCGCAATTTCCGTACGGCGAAGTTGCAGTCCATGCTCCCATATGAGTAGTCGGCGCCGACTGTCCGCCGGTCATGCCGTATACACCGTTATTAATGCAAAAAACCGATATATCTATATTCCTTCTTGTAGCATGTATAAAATGATTGCCGCCTATAGCGAACAAATCGCCGTCACCGGAAAACACTACCACTGTCAAATCGGGATTGGCAAGTTTTACGCCGGTAGCAAACGGTATCGCCCGTCCGTGTGTGGCGTGAAAGGAATCGCAATACATATATCCGGCAATACGCCCTGCGCAACCGATTCCCGATACAACGACAATTTTATCGCGGTCAATACCTGTTTGCGCCAGAGCTCCGGCAAAACATTGTATTGACGGGCGTATTCCACATTGAGGACACCAGATATGCGGCCCCCTGTCGTCTCGTAAAAAATCATCTTTGGTATAAGGAGAATTATAGGTCATTTGCACAACTCCTTCAATACAGACAATATTTTTTCTGCACGAATAACGTCGCCGCCTGCATGGGACACAGGCGTAACAGTACCTTGACCACACACCGCGCGTTGTACCTCGCGGACAATCTGCCCCATATTTATCTCAGGCACTATCCAATGTTTGACATCGGGAAACGACCAGCGAAAAAGGTGATCGGGAAACGGCCAGACCGAAATAATCCGCAGATGCCCAACCGCAATTCCTTGGGAACGCGCAAGCTCCACTGCTTTTGCGCAAACTCGCGACGTAATTCCGTATGAAACCACAACCATGGCCGCGTCATCCAAATACGTTGCCTCATAGCGTGTTATATCGTCTATATTGAGTCGTATTTTCCCAATAAGGCGTTTTATCAGAATATCCTGCGCCTGTTCCGTGGTATCGGGATACCCGCGATCGTCATGAGTAAGACCGGTTGCGTGAACGCAATACCCATCGCCGAAAACCGCCATTGGAGGGACTTCGTTATCGGCTAAATGATGCGGTAAATATTTTTCTCGGGAAACATTAGGTTTTTGCCTGTTGAACTGTGGTATTGATTCGGCAGGCGGCACAACGACTTTCTCGGTCATATACCCTACGAACCCATCGCTTAAAATAAAAACCGGTACACGGTATTTTTCGGACATATAAAACGCAAGCACGGTCAGGTCAAAACATTCCTGAGCCGACGACGGAGCATAGGCTATAATCTCGTAATCACCGTGAGCGCCCCAGCGAGCCTGCATCATATCCGCTTGACCTACAAGAGTCGGCAATCCGGTTGACGGCGACCCGCGTTGCACATTGACGATTACGCATGGGGTCTCTGTCATTATTCCAAGTCCGATATTTTCCAGCATAAGAGACAATCCCGGCCCTGAGGTTGCGGTCATAGATTTTCTTCCTGCCCACGATGCTCCCAATACCGCCGCCATGGACGCGATCTCATCTTCCATCTGAATATACACGCCCTTTATTTGAGGCAGACGTCTTGCCATTTGTTCGGCGATTTCAGTTGCAGGGGTAATGGGATACCCTGCGAAAAACCTGCATCCGGCAGAGATAGCGCCTTCCGCACAGGCAATATTACCCATCCAGAAATGTTCACCGGTCATAACCGAAGGATCAACCATATAAAATCCTTTCCATAGTGTTACTATACTGTTACGGAACAGGAAACGCAATTCTTTAATAAGTATGGAAAAATATATAAAATGTAGTTCTGAAGCACTAAGGGAATTCTATAGATTTTGAGGTAGCCACACAGTGCTAACGCTCTTTAAATGAGAGCTTTTACGCAAATTTCAACCAAAATTCACAAACCTTAAATCTATCTAGCCGTCAAGCTCATCTTGAAAATATCGTTGTTATTTTGTGTCATACAGCAACAAGTATTGTTCACGTGTCTTACTGTTAAACAGGTGTATAAGGTTGGTTACGTGAGGATTACTGCATATTCTTCGATAATTGGTTACGACGTTTTATAGTTTTTATTTTTATATTTATTATTTTTATAACGGCGTATAGTATCATAGATACATCTGATTTTTTCTGATTCACTAATTAGATAGCCATTCAAAGCAATTGAAATACCGAAAGGATTCTAAAGCATTCAAAAATAACCGATAAATTTTCCAGTAGTGAACGGGCATGCCTGTTCACTACTATGGCTGTGTCTGCCCGATGTTTATTTGATTAAAACTATAAATAGACACCGTTTGTCAAAAAATATTTCGCATTTTCCGAAATTACCATAAGAAAGAAACAATACAAAAACATGCTTCGCCAATTATCTCAGTAAAACCTTACAAACGCCGACAACATGGATAACAGCTATTATATAAATGAATAAATGTACAAGTTTAATCAATCTCTATTTGCATTGAATTTAAATTACATAGCAAACTTTACCTATCAGTAGCATTACTTTTTTCGGCAAACAACCGACGAAAAAAATTGTGTTTTTATGAATAAAACAGAACGAATCGCCAGTTTATCCTTCTTGCAAAATCGACGGTTATAAAGTATAATGGTATACAGAATTAAAAAGATTTTAACAGAATAACTGTTTTTATAACAAAAACTCTCAAAGGAGGAAACAAACATGATGAGCAAAATTTTTAAACAGAGCTTAGTCGCAACGCTTCTTTTTGCACTGACGATTCTATCGACAGTATCCGTCGCAGAATCGGCGAAACTGGATGAGGTTGTTATTTCCGCTAAAAACGGTCATATCCAGTCTTCTTATGAAGGCTCCGACGGACGCCATGTATACCTGATTCAGGATGCTCACTGTATTTATCAGGCTCAGGCCAACATGATAGACATCATCCGCCAGATCGTCGAACAAACCGGCGCACAGCTAATAGCCATAGAAGGCGCTTCCGGTGATTTCAACGTCGACGAACTTGCCACTTTTCCCGATGCGCGGATTAAAAGCGTAGTAGCTGATAATTTTATGAAAAAAGGTTTAATTAGCGGCGCTGAGTATTTATTAATTACCGGCGAGCTTGGCGTAATTCTTCGCGGGATAGATAACCGTGAGTTGTATATCAGTAATTTCAACTCGTTGTATGACTCAGAACGATACCGCAATACGGCAAAAGCATTTTTCAGCAATTTATCCGGAAAATACGAAGAAGCCGGCAAAAAACTTTTGTCTGAAGAACTGAATGCTTTTCTTGCGCAAAGTATTGGTTATCAAAACGGAACTATCGGAGTATCTGAGTATTTTAGATACCTTATAGATCAAACAGTTAAAAACAGTATAAATACTTCTGATTACACACAGTTCTCTTTACTAAAGAAAATATTCGAACTTCAGGATAAAGTTGACTTCAATCAGATCAACGCAGACCGAAAAAAACTTATAGATGTTTTATCGAGTAAACTAACCCGAAACGATCTTTCCGAACTTTTGATGAAAGACGTACAGTACAAGATTAACAAATATGACCCGCAGGAATTTTTCTCGTATCTTCTTGATACAGCATCAAAAAACGAAGTAGCCATAGACGACTTCTCTAATTTACAAACTTATGTAAAATACCTCGAAGCAAACAACAGTCTCAATTCCCGCGATCTTGTCGACGAAGTGGATAGACTCGAAACGGCAATCAAATCGTCTTTACTGCGAACAGCCGAGGAAAAAGAGTTCGCTAAACGCTACGATCTGGTTATGAAGATAGAAAAATTCATACAGTTGAAACTTTCTTCAAAAGATTACGCAACAATCGTGGAAAATAGAGAAATATCGAAAGCCCAATCTTTGAATAATTATATAGAGTCGTTGAGATCACGTGTTGCTTTCTCAACGGAACCGTTGTCCGGCAAAGACGCGCAGTGGCTGGACGCCAATTTTCCGGTGATCGAAAATTTCTTTAAAATAGCCCGTATCCGCGACGCGGCAATGGTAGAAAATTCTCTGCTTGAAATGGACATGGAAGGCGCAGACGCGGTTATATTGATCGCCGGCGGCTTTCATTCTCAGGGAATAGAAGAAACATTACAGCAATTAGACGTATCTTACACAAACATTGTTCCGAATATTACCGAGGATATCGAAAACAATCCTTATGAAAGACTTATTGCCGGAGCGCTTTCTCCTTACGAAAGAACCATTCAAAACGCTTTGGGATTTTTGGCGTATCAGCGTATTTTGGCTCAGACGCCGTTCGATGCAGAAGACAAACATAAAGAGATTTTCACCACACAGTTCAAAATAGAATCATTGCTACAGTTTTCAGACCAAAATATACTTGCGGAATATCCGGAACTCCAGCGGCAACTCGTTGAAAATCCTATTATCGCTCGAGAAGCGTTTTTGAAAGCGCTAGACCAAGCGTTAGGCGATTATAAAAGCAAACTGCAGGGTATAGAAATAACCGATCTGGCAATTCTGAAAAACGGCGAGCGTTATTATAAGCTATCGATTAACGGAACCAGCATTGCTTTCCGCATGAGTCCCAGAGCGGAAATCATCAGAGATATAACTCTGGCGCGCGAAATAGCGGAAGACCTTGTACGCCTTTCAGATATAGTAAATCAAAACGTAATAGAAAAAGACAAATGGGGACTGGAAGACGTACAGATTTTACGTCCCGAGGGATTCGATGCCGCAGTAGTGTATGCAGTTGAACATAAACTGCTCGGAACTTTCGATGTACCTACTCAATCTAAAATTCAAGCTCAGATCGAAGCCTTGTTCAACGAATCTGACGTTTGGTCAACCGATCCGGCTCTTATCAACGGATTATTCGGTGTGTTGTATCATTTGGCCACTCTCGAGCCGTATCAGGACACGACTATATCAATGGACGCTTTCTTCGAGTATGCGAGAAATTTAAAAAAGAGCGACGTGCAATTTAATGAAATGGATAAAAAACAGCTGACAGTACTGCTCAATTCGATTTTACCGGCAATAGATCAGGGATCGTTTACTCTGCACCAGATAGAAGCATTCGACCCTGTGCGCCAAACTCCTGTAATCACTTATGACTATAACAAGTCTACTATAAATCTTACGCCGAAATTGGCCTTCATGCTTAGCCTTATCAATACTGCAGGCAACATCCGTAGTCTGGCGGAGTTGCCGGGATTTTCTCAGTTGATCGCCGACGGTACTATTCACCCGTCGTGGAGCGACCGAGAAGTATACATAGAAGGGAACATTATTAGAAGTATAGACGGCGAAAATCTTTCTTTAGCCGGACTTGGTGTTGTCGCGTCATTGATGCAGGTAATTAAAAATGAGGTTGACAACATTGATCTGCTTCAATATGAAGTTGTTCCGATAACCGGCCCTGAAGGCAAATATGTAAAGATCGTGATGAAGTCGCCGGTAATGTATCCGCGTGGTATAGAAGCTATGTATCCGGGTATAGTAACTATCAGGGAACGAATCGACGAGAGCAGTCCGATACGCTCAATCAACAATGTATCAATCGGCAGAGCTTTCATTCAAATGGATACCACAACCGGTATATTCACTATTTTAGCCGTAGACCACTCTTCGCAAAAATTGGCTGAAGTAATGTCGCCTTCTTCGATACTTGCCGAAGAGTTTATCAACAAAAGTATCAAAAAACTGCAGGGTACTCCTGATGCACAACGCCTCGAAGCACTGAAAAATGAAGCCATATCCAACATGGGGGCAATGGTCAAGATTTTCGCTTTGTATCCTGAACTGTTCAACGAATGGCTTGACGAAATCTCCAATGTCATGAGAAATCATAAAGACTCAGTGGGTAACCCGACTCCGTTCCTTATAGAAGGCGTTGTACTGAAAACTCCGGAAGGGGTTACTTCATCAACTCCTCTGAGTCTTGTCAAACGTGATTCATTGCCTTTTAGAAAAATGCTAGGAATGGAATCGCCTACTGCCCGTCAAGTATTCGAGGAACTGGCAGACGCTATCAGCAAACTCCCGTTAGCCGAAGGCGAACAGATCACAGCAGAGAAAGTATATCAAAAACTAATCGAATCTCTTGAGCATACCAATCCGAACTGCGCTGTATCCGCAATGTTGCCGATAACCCGTCTAAATGTTGAAGCGATCAATGCTTATCTGACTCAAAACCCTGATATTCAGCAGATCGATTCACACGGATTCCTGGCCGCTATCGTTTACGCTTTGGATTCATATTATAGAAACATAACGCCATCCAATATGGTTTCCGAAACAGGCCAAATTCATACCAGTCTGTTCGCTGTGGCTAAAGGTATTGAGATTTTCGATACCATAGTTCGTTCTAGAAGCGATCAGCCTGCTGACATTCCGCTGTCACCCAAAGTATACAGATTTGACGAAACCGGTTTTACGGAAAACCTCACACTTATAAGAAGCAACGTTATAAGCATGTTGTTGAAGTCCAACGATCAGCTTATCCTGACAGCATCCAGCCCTCACGGAGTACCGCATTATATATCTGTCAAAGCGCTTGATGAAACAAGTGTTGTGGTGGTCGATAAGCTACTTCCGGAAGAGCAGAAGACAATGGAATTCAAGGAATTCCTGAGAACTTACGAAACTCGTCTGGGCAACTATATTGTAAGTATGCGTCCTGAAGTCATCACCAACATACAGGCGTCTACCGAACAGCCTGATGCGCGTTTTCTACAGGCGCTCAGACCGGTGTCTAACGAAGAAATGCTCAATATTACCGGAGCTTGCGGTGTCGCCGCCGCTCAGGGTATAAACGCTGTTCGTAAAATGGGCGCTATTTTGGAAGGCCGTGGTTTCGATAACTACGGAGTTTCAATAAAACTGGCGTACGATATGAAAGACCTGCCGTTTACTAATCTCGATGATTTTCGCGCGCGGCTGGCATCGGCTCGCGATCAGATTCAGCGTGAACTCGGACGCGATACCGATTGGTCGGTCAATTATGTTTTGGATCCTCAGACATCAAATCCGTTTATGACAATTCAAGCGGCATCGAGAGGTATTGGTCCTGCAACTAGAAGCGAAGAAAAAATCAACAAAGACCTCGACCACAAAATAAAAGTCGTACTTTCAAAACTATTGACCCCTGTTGCCGAAAGTACCAATTTCGACAATATCGGTATAGTAGCCGACCGTTACGATTTCACGTTAAACGGCGTAACTGTAAAACCGGCGAGCGAGAAAAAATTACAGCATACACGTTATAAAACAAAAGGCGGCGACCGTATAGAAAACGCTCACCACGAAGTTTATAACATGACTGATCCGCGTCTGGATCAGCCGATCTCAGTATCGGTCGGGTTCAACGGCGACTTTGAATCGTATCTGCTGTTCAAAAACATTCTTATCGCAAAATACGGTGAAACTTTCAAAGCGACCAGCGACACCGAAGTTTTGACTCATCTTTTTACTAAAATGAGTATCACGCAAAATGCTGACGGAACTTATAGTCCGGTAGCCGGCGAGATCGCGTTGACCCGCCTGTTCCGGTTGGTAGAGATGCTCGAAGGAATGCTCAACATCAGCGCCATTCTTAAAAACGACCACTATACCGATGACTTTAAAACAAGACTGCGCGAACTGCTTTCCGAACGTTTCGCTCAACCGGGTATGCTGGATCAACTTCTTATAGACCATGAAGGTAATAAAGCTTACGATAAGACTGCTTATCCGCAATTGGCTATCGATTTCGCATACGATATCCTCGAAAGACCATGGATTCTCGATGACGGTAATTTCGGCGCTTATTCGAAAGACGGAAACTTCTTCGGAATCTCAGGTCTTGTCCGCGATAAAATGACAACCAAACGTGCCGCCGCAAGCGCAATGAACAAATATTTCTCGGTTACCGATGAAATAGGCGATTTTATGCTGTGGCTGGCTGGTAAATCGATACCGAAAGAACTAGCAAACAAATCGCCGGAAGATCAAAGACTGGCTTTGGAAGAAGCGAAACAGACCGCTCTTAAAGCGGCGCGTTTTGCAGGAAGCAACCTCATTTTATTCGCTGAAAGCCTGAAAGGAAAAAGCGACGAACATGTAGCTCAGGCTATACAGGAAATCAAACGGCTTGCTTCAGATGAAGACAGCGCATACAACTATGTTACTATCACCGGCAAAGTAAGTTCCATTACACTGAACCTAGCCACCGGACAAGATTTACACAGACTTCTGGTTGGACGTTTCGGTCCGAAATCAACCAACTTTTATCTGGGTATCGGAGAAGGCGCTGTGTATATGTCGTCCGAGCCACGGGCATTCGGTCCTATCATCGGCGAGGTGAAAGATTCAGAAATAGCTATCGAGGATGTTCTGGCTGTCGCAAGCGGTACTTTTGACATGATTGCCGGTTCCGACTACACGGTTATGTATTTGGATCAAGATGTTACGGGCAAAACCAAAGCGGAGACAGCAAAATCGGTCAAGAAAATAGATATAATCACCGGTAAACTTTCTCAACCTGAAGCGCGCACGACACAAGCAAAATGGAACGACGTATTGAACGAAACGGAATACGCTAAACTATCCGCTTTCGAAGTTGAGGCATCGGTTCAGGGCGCAACTATGGGCTGGACACTCGATAAACTGACCAAATTTGAAGACGGCAAATGGCGCGTCAACTTCGGCGAAGATTATACATTGCCCGCCGACATTGCCGCTACGGCATATACAGTCGGTAGCGGTAGCGGTACATCAATGAACGCCTTGATGCTCGCCATGGAAGAAGCACGCAGAAATAACTTGAAACTGCTTGATTTCGCAGGTGATGCGGACATACTCAAAGCCTCTGACCCAGCACTGCTTAAAGGCAACGCAATACTGCTTGCAGTAACACAGTCCGGCGAGACAGGGGTTGCTATTCAAAACCTGCGCCGCGCAAAAAATGACGGATCGTTCGTGTTCACACTGACTAACCGACGTGGAAGCACCTGTTACATCATCGGTAAAGAAAGCGGCGGTGTAATCGTTACGGAAAGCGTCGACGAATCCGCTGTTGCCGCAACCGGTTCAAATACGAACCAGATTTACGCACTTCGTCTTTTGGCATTGAAGTTATCGCAACAGGCAGGTTTGATTACTGAAGATGACGTAGACTTCGAAATTCGCAGGATGAAAGATAACGTCGAAACGATGAAAGTGTTTATAGAAGAAATCAGAATGGATGACAGCGACTTGGCTAAAGCGTCGGCCAAAGCTGTGGAATATATGCACAAATATGGGCTTGAACTAGGCACCAACGAACAGGGCGATTTTTACGCCGGCCTTGACGGAGCGAATATTTACATCGGCGGTATCGGTGTCGGTATGCGTATAGCCGACGAGTTTGAAACCAAATTGACGGAAATGACTCGCCGCATCATAGGTAAACGTCAGGTGGAAACTCTTATAGAAAATAACATAACCGAACAGCCGCAGTATCAGCTTGAAGCGGAAACTAGAAGAGATACACTGCAGGCAATGTTAGATAAATACGCCCCTGTCGATACTATCAAAATAGACGATACGGAAATAAATCTTGATCGTTCTACATACGGATCATACGACCGGTATGTGGTACTCGGCAACGCCGCGCATACCCATACACTGCAACATGTGGAAAACACATATTTTCCACGATTCAACAAACCGTTGGCGTCACGTATGTATGCTGAAGACAGCAGTGATATCCAAGCAGGCGCTTTGGTGATGGCTATCTCACCGCAAACCGATGTTGAAATAAAATCGTTAGTTGATATGTTGGGTCGCGGAGCCAAAGTCATAGTCATAGGCACAGCAGAGCAACTCCAGTTATCACGCGATACGCTTGGCGTATCACCGCAGGTAGGTTATTTTGAAACCGTAGGACCGCATGCGGTAACAGCCAACTGGCTGGGTATTGACCTGCTCCTTAAAAATATTGCTACAACGCTGAAAGTACGTGATTTCCAAACTCCTGACAGCGCGCGAAATGCAATCGAGCTACTTCGCGCTCAGCTTGACGGACTTTCACGGCTTGCCGAGCAGTTCGCCACACAGGGCAGTAACAACCGAATCAACATCGACCGTTTGATATCTGAAATTCGCAAAGACAAACGTGGTTGGAGAAAAGTTTCCACTATGGCTGTCGGTAAAGTGAACGAACTTTCTTATGCGGCCGATTTTTCGAGCAAATATACCCGTTCCAACGGAAATGCGGTTATTTTTAAAGAACTGGCGACCATGAAACACGGCTATTATGCTCCGCTAGGACCCGGCTCGTTTGTCTTCATGTGGATGCCGAAAAAAGGATATCCGGGTTATGACAATGTGGTAAAGGGTATCGCAGAAATGGTTCCCCGCGTAAATTATCCGTATGATAATTTCATAAAAAATCCGGCAAACCCGATAGGTATTCTCGTAGCGATAACACCGGAAGACGATCAAAATTATCTGATCCGCCTGTTATCCGATGAAGAATATGCCTCTTTGGAGCAAAATGTCCGGTTAGGTAATGAAGACGAAACACAACGTCCCAACATAGTTTTCACCACTCCGACCGGTGGCGAACTTGAACATTACCTGCTGAACGACCTTATATCCAATGAATTGTATAAAGCATACGAATCTGACCGGATCGCAGGTCTCAATGAAGCAGACCTTGCGCGCGGCAACCTATATATTAATATAGAGTTCCCTGAAGCCGATCAGGAAAAAATGGCTGAAGAACGCAGGAAAATCATTGAGTTCAAGAAAAATTTTCCCAACTCATTCATCCTGACCGTCGCTCCGGCGGAAGGAGTTGATGGCGTAGAAGAATATTCCGACGCCGTCGTCAGATTGCCTAGAGCAGACAGCACTCTTGCTCTGGCTGTCTGCCACTTCCTGTCGCTCAATCTGACACGTGAACGTTTTAAATTCCCTCTGACCGAGTTACAGCGTCTGGCAGAATTTTTCGAGAAGAACCATGATCTGCTTGCACAGTACAGCGCAGATGAATTCATTATTGAATACGCCAAGGGTAAACCGAACGCAGTGGCCATCATGGATGCAATGATCAAACGTGATCCGGCGGAATACGGCAATCCGGAACACTGGAGATACATACCTGAACTGATCAACTATATTTTCCGTGAAGGCAACCTTGACCCGATATTGAGTCTAGGCGCGGCTAAAGAAAACTGGTTGCAGGCGTTTATCGTCAACATGGACCTTATCAAAAACTTGGCTAAAGTGGTTACCAACGACAGCATGAAATTGCGTAACTATTTACCGGGAATGGAAGTCGCAACTGTTATTTCGCCATGGAACCATAAAGATCTGTTTGAAAGCCATCAAATAGCCACCGACATTACCAAACAGATATCGGCGCAGATTCAGGTTATTTCGGTTGAAGACCAAGCCGCACCGTTGGCTTTCATGATCGAAAAATCTCCGGCGTTTGCGGAAATGATCGACATAATGAACGATCTGCTCGGAGCTGAACAAACGCGCAGATTGATTGACTCGCATATGCGCAATATAGATCCGGCTAACATCAGGCCTACTATAGCGAATATAACTCAGGCTTTCATCGAATCTATCGTGATTCCTCGTTTCAGACGCGCAAAAGATATCCTTGGAAACCATTATGCTAATATAGACGATTTCAACTTCACTTTGAGCATCGCCGGTGAAAAAATCGGTCAGCGTCATAGAAGCGATGACGGTTCTACCATAGTGATAGAAGCATCCGCATTTTTATCAGATGCACTGCTTGTCAGTACAATCGAACATGAAATGTCGCACCACATGTTCGAGTCTGACTACCGGAACGTATTGATCGAACAGTTCAAACTTGCAGGCGAAATCAATCCTGAAGCGCGGGCTGATGCAATGCTGACTGATTTCACGGAACTGATGATTGTTGACAGGGAAATAAATCGTCTGGAAACTTCAAACATAAATCTATTCGACCGCGCTCTGACGGTAATTACGACCAGCGCCAACCGTATAGACTATGAAGAACGATTCGCCGATATGATTCGCGACATTCGCCAGAGAACCGCGGAAGTTTACGCAAACACTACCCTGACACCTCAGCAGAAAGCGGCGCAAATCATACAGGTTCGTATCGATAGAATACGAGAATATGTAAGCCTCAAGCATGATTCTACTGTCATCAATCAGGTAACCAAAAACTTCCTTGCAGATGCTTATTTAAAAGCTATTGCCGCTATGGAAGCGTCTCCTCAGAAGTTAACCGGCGAATTCATGCTCGGATTGGATCCGAACGGGAGTATTATAGATATCGGATTCACCAAACAGACTCAGGCAGATATCGCACAGCAGGCTCAAAAAGCCTTTGAACGTGAAGGCGTGCCTGCAGTGCACATGATCAGCTTCGATCTGATAGCAAGCAACGATAAATCGGATCTATTGACCGATACCAATACACTTGATATCAAACGACGCATTACTCAACTTCGCGGAGAAGGCGATCAGCGCGCGAAAAATCGAGTGGTGATATTCTCGTGGGAACGATCCGGTCAGGAAATAGCGCAACAGCTTACCCATCTGGGAATCACTGTTGAAAAAGGATTGCAGAACAATCCTTCTGCAGATGTTATAGTGATTGGACGCGAAGACGTAGAAACCTTCAGCGGCGAAGCATTCGTCGACCCGAAAACAGCTTCATCGCAAGATGCCGCCAAGAATATGCCGCAAGTAGTCGATTTAATTCGCAACATAATCCTCAGAGATCTAACAGGATTAACCAACGCGGATTTCACATTGCTTGCGCATAACCCGGACGTTATTGACAGCGCTCTGGATTTCGGACTGAAAGTCGGTGTGTCTACTTACGATTCTGCAAAAACGCAGATTACTGAAACCGATATGGAGCAGGAAGCGTACATCGAAATAGGCGGCGACCGAATCAGATTTCTGGAGTTAATGGGCCCTAATACTATCATTCCCGCCGACGTCACCATAAGATCGGTATCGGAAGTTGTTCGTCCGGAATTATTCGCTTGGTTCTTAAGAACTAATTTGCTCAAACAGTTGGATTTTTACGAAGCCCAACTTGATGCCGTGGCTCAAATGGATATAACGGACGCTCAGAGTACTGCGATAACATCGCTTTTGGTATCGTTATCCTCACTGAAAAAACAAGCTGAGGAAACCGACCTTACTAATGTTGCAAAAATGAAAGAAATTAACCAAAACGCTGTTCTGCTTTTCGCTTCTATAGACAGCAATTTGCTTTCCATAGTCGGAGCGGAAACACTGCAGAAGATCAAAGCCGCAATACAGTCGCCTGTTGTAACCGTTCAGGATATGCAGGAACACCTCGGTGTTGATTTCGTGCTAGGCGGCGAAATGGCCGGTATCGGTATAAAACTGCCTGAACGCAAGATCGATAAGGATCTGGGAAACAGGCTCAACCAACAACTGCAGATGCACAGAAAGTTCGAAATTTCCGCATAATATTTACGGAGTTTCGCGGAGTATATACTCAAACGGGAACAGGTCATCCGACCTGTTCCCGTTTTTTATCTATTGATAAATCAAATTTAATCACGTATTACATAATTTTACAATTTTCCGGAAGCAATCATTGTCTCGCACTGATAATTTTTGAGAGCCCTTGTTAATTGAAGTTAAATAAATAAATTGACGTTCCCTCTGTTAGCATGATCAAGGTACATTGCGACACCGCCGTATTCTACACCGTCTATCAGTTCTTCCGGTTTAATGCCCATAAGATCCATGCTCATAGTACATGCTACAAGGCGCACGCCGGCTTGCTTGGCCTTTTCAATAAGGCTGGGGAGCGATTCGACATTTTTCTGTTTCATAATACCCTTTATCATCTTCAATCCTATTCCGCCCATATTCATTTTTGAAAGCGCCAGTTTTTCGCTTCCACGTGGCATCATTGAACCGAACATTTTCTCTATAAACGTTTTATTAGTCGGAACGCATTTATCTTTGCGCAACACATTCAAACCCCAAAAAGTGAAAAACATTGTTACCTGTTTGCCTATAGACGCCGAACCGTTGGCTATTATAAATGCGGCCATCACTCTGTCAAAATCGCTGTTAAAAACAACCATGGTGGATTCTTTGGAAGCTGAGGCTGTGGTTGTTGTCAGTTCAGGAGAACTCAGTTTCTGAATGACCGCATAATATGTAGACTTATGCGTATCCAAAGATACCAGCCGGTTGCCTGTGCTGTTGCACCACGCAGGAATATCAGCAACAAAACCGGGGTCGGTAGACGCTATTTTTACCGCCTGACCGACCGGTATTTGCGCAAGGCTCTTGTTCAACTGCATAATCGGGCCGGGGCATTGCAGTCCGCAGGCGTTAATATCTTTAGCGATAATCACGTCTTCTTCTTTTTCTTTAACGGTTTCTGTGACTCTCGGCTGGATGGACAATCCGGTAGGTTTCCAGTTCAATCCCGATCGTTGTACCATATGATATGTTTTACAACCGCCTATAAGATTTTTTGATTTAAACCCGTTCTGATCCAGTATCCTGCAAGCGAGATACCCGCGCAATCCTACCTGACAGAACACCAAATACTCAGCATCTTTATCCAATTCGTCGAGGCGTCCGCGCAATTCATCCAGAGGAATATGCTTTGAGCCGGATATGGAACCGCGGTCGTATTCAACCTGGGTCCGTACATCTAACGGAATCTGTTGTTTTTCATGATGCTTGATATCTTGGCTGTGACAAATTCCCATATCGCCGCGTAAATGATTCGCGGCTACGAACCCTGCATAGTTCACCGGATCTTTAGCGGAACCATAAGGAGGCGCATAAGACAATTCCATATCCTCAAGGTCGAATACAGTCAGATCTGCGCGGATGGCAACAGCCAGAACATCTATTCGTTTATCGACCCCGTCGACTCCGACCGCTTGAGCGCCGAGTATTTTTCCGTCTTTCGGATCAAACAATAGTTTTAATGACAAGTGATGGGATCCCGGATAATAACTTGCGTGGCTCGGCGGATGCACGTATACTTTTTCATACGGTTTATCCAGCTTGTTAAGCGTTTTTTCATTCAAACCGGTCATACCTACGGCCAGATCGAAAACCTTGCATATACCTGTTCCCTGTGTACCCTTGTAGGTACTTTTTTTGCCGAAGATCACGTCAGCGGCAATACGGCCTTGACGGTTTGCCGGACCGGCCAGAGGTATAAGCGTACGAAACCCGCCGACAAAATCTTCGATTTCCACAACGTCACCGACCGCGTAAACGAACGGATCGCTTGTGCGCATATAATGATCTACCAAAATCCCGCCGCGCTGGCCGATTTGCAATCCTGCATTTTTTGCCAGTTTTGTTTCAGGGCGCACACCTACAGACATAATGGCGAAATCGCACTGTAATGTTTCGCCTGTACTTAAATTGACACTCAAAACCTTTCCGTTATCGGCGAACCCCTCAACGGAAGTCTTAAGTCTCAAGTCAACTCCGTACATAGCAAGCTGGTCTTGGAGCGGAACCGCCATTTCAGGGTCGATAACTCCCATAACCTGATCCAGCAGTTCGACCATAACCACATCAATATTTCTAAACCGTAAAGCCTCCGCCATTTCCAGCCCTATGTACCCTCCCCCAACAATAACAGCTCGTTTTAAGGTTGCCGAGTCGACATGTTTGATGATTGCGTCCATATCGGGTATATTTCTAAGCGTCAGCACCTTTTCGCTGTCGGCGCCTTTTAGCGGCGGACGAACCGGTTCAGCGCCCGGCGAGAGAATCAATGCGTCGTATGACTCCTCATATTCTTTCCCTGTAGAAATATCTCTTGCTACAACAATTTTTTTCGAACAGTCTATGCGAGTAATTTCAGTCCGAGTTCGAATATCGAGGTTGAATCTGTGACGCATAGACTCGGGCGTCTGTACCAGCAATTTGTTTCTGTCTTCAATAACATTGGCGATATGATATGGCAGTCCGCAATTTGCAAACGATATATATGAACCGCGCTCGAAAACTATTATCTCTGCCTTCTCAGACAACCGGCGGGCACGCGCCGCCGCAGAGGCGCCGCCTGCTACGCCTCCGATAATTATAACTTTCCTGATATCTTGACTGCTTTGCATACAACCCCTCCCTTATCAATTCGAAGCATTTTAATGTTATATACCGGAAAACATTTAAACTTTAGACAGAAAAAACTACTTTTTGTTGAGTATTTTTATAACGAAAGTTCATCTTTCGCTGTTATATTCTAAAAATACATCTATAGGCAAGTACAATGCAACTGAATTTAAAGGCAAGAGAGGCAAAAAAAACAGCATCAAAATCCAACCAGATACACGATCCATGTGGATTATATAATGGAATAGACGGATTTATCTAGTTGCCAGACTATTTGCTGTAACCGCTTAGTTATTGCAGATATCTATTAATGAGAAATGTTCTGCTGATGCTTAATATGCAGTTTTTTCCATTCCCTGAAAATAGTCCAGCCCATAATATTGAATAGAGCATTCCTGAATTTGAATGTGGCAAACAGAGTAATGATTCTCGAAAACGAATAAAATTTGGAGTAAGCGTTCACCACATTGGTTTGAAGCTCGGTCGCGGACAGAAGCAACGGTTTAAAAACGATGTTCTGTCCATCGTAAAGGTTCCAGTCGATACTGAATATCCGTTTTTCTTTTTTTAGTTTGTCATGTACTTGCGTACCGGGAAACGGCGTCAATATCATCATTTGAATGGTATCGATTCCTTGTTTAAGCGCAAACCGGAGTGTCTCCCATATTGTGGTTTGGTTGTCGTGGTCACTGCCGAATACGAACATACCGTGTATTTTAATTTTGTTTCTATGGAAAGATCGGATTGCGTTGATTATTTCATCAACAGACTGATGTTTATTAAAAGCCTCCAGAGTTTTCGGATTGATCGACTCGAACCCGACACACACAACGTCACATCCTGAATTGCGCATTTTTTTCAATAATTCTTCATCTTTGGCGATATCGCATCTGACCTGACACGCCCATTTTTTAATATTGTTTTTCTTTAACAGATCGAAAAGCAAATCCGTGCGTTTCGGATTAGCGGTAAAGTTGTCGTCGCAAAAAAACAATCTCCGGGCTTTTTTGGATTTGATTTCTCCGATAACATTATCGGCTGTTCTGAACCTGTATTTGCGTCCAAAGAGTTTTGTGACGGTGCAGAAACTGCAGTCATAAGGACACCCTCTGGATGTGGAAATCGGTGTAATCATGGAAGACTGTTTATACCCTTTAATAAGCGAAAAATCCGGATAAGGTAGCCTGTCGAGGTCTTCAACAGGGGTGCCTTTTACAATAGGGTCGGTCAACCTGCCTTCGACAATGTCGAGAATCACATTCTCTGCTTCACCTATAACAACTTGCCTTGCATATTGTATCGCTTCTTCAGGCAGTAAACTTGCGTGTATGCCTCCAATGATAACTTTCTCTTTCGGGAACATTCCGGCAATCTCATAACCGCGTTTTGCTGTTACGGTCAGAATAGAAATGCCTATCAAGTCGGCCTCAATTTTGGAGTAATCCGGCATGTGGATATCTTCGTTATATATTTCTACCTGATGTCCATTATTCTTCAAAATAGTACCCAGATATATAAGACCTAATAAGGGCATAGGTATTTTACTGTAAACATTTTTTTTACCCTGACGGGGCTCGATCAATACGATTTTCATAACGCTACCTTTTTAAATAATTTTGGAATAAAAGTCTGTAAGAGTCTGTTAGAGAGCTATAAGGAAGGAATTTTTTCTTGTAGCCATCAAATATACTGATACAATTTTCTTGATTATATATAATTTATAGATCAATGGAAAGGAAATATGTTCAATATTAAAAAGCGCCCGTTTTTTTCGGTCATAAATGTTTATGAATTTTATAATTAATGAAGGCAAGATATTAAATCCGATTAAAGAATTTATCAGGTAGTATATTCGTGCCTGCCTTCTATAGCGCGCATGAGGGTCATCTCATCGGCAAAATCCAGACTGCTCCCGACCGGCACGCCGTAAGCTATCCTGCTTATTTTCCTGTCAGAACGGCGCAAGAGCCGATGCGCGTATACAGACGTAGCTTCGCCTTCCACATCCGATCCTGTAGCAAGAATAATTTCAGTTATGTCAGACGATTCAAGCAAACGAATAAGCATATCGAAAGCAAGGTCTTCAGGACCGACTCCATTGAGCGGCGACAATTTGCCTCCTAGAACAAAATACCGTCCGCGATAACCTCCTCCGCGCTCAATGGCGAACAGATCCCTTGATTGCTCGACTACACACAGCAACGAGTCTTCACGGGAGCTATCAGAGCAAATATCGCAAATATCTTTATCGGTAAGCATATTGCATCGCGAACAAGATTGTATTTTACGTTTCATATCTATCATAGAATTCGCGAATGCGTCTATTTCATCGGAGGAGAGGTCAAGAAGTTTCATAGCCATTCGTTCCGCGCTTTTGTACCCCACTCCGGGAAAGCGGGAAAACCATTTTATGACCTGCTCTATGGACAACGGATATCGATTCGCATTCAATTTAGATCGCCTTACATGCCGAAGCCCGGGATATTCATGCCGCCTGTAATTTTAGACATCTCATCCTGAACCATTTTTTGTGAAGTTTCCACAGCCTGATTCACGGCGGCTAAAATAAGGTCTTCCAGCATTTCCACATCGTCCGGATCTACGACTTCCGGTTTTATGGATATTCCGGTAATGCGCTGTGAGCCGGTAATCTTTATAGTAACCATGCCTCCGCCGGCGGTAACTTCCAGCTCTTTTTCCGCCAGCGAATCTTGTAATTGTGTCATTTGTTGTTGCATTCTCTGAGCTTGTTTGAGAAATTTACCCATACCTACCATAATTTAGATATCCTTTCTTAGCGAAAGCACCTTTGCGTCCAGCTTATCGATAATCAATTGCACATCAGGGTTATTCAGTATTTTGTCTTCGGTAGCGTGAGATGAATCGTTGCGAGGCGAGGCCGATTGCCGTTGTATGCTTTCATCCGTAGAGTTGTGTTTTTTTTCCGTTTTATTCACTACAAGCGCAACCTTAACTCTAACGTTCAACGCTTGTTCGATGATATTTTCAAGGTCTGAGGCTCGGTCTTTGATCAATCCGGATACATAAGGATCGCCCGCACCTATTTTGAGTATGGAATCCGCATATTCCAGAGGCTCTATACGGTCAAGAAAACTTTTTAAAAGAGCATTTTTGCAGTATCCGGGCAATTGCGGCCATACTCTTTTGATTTGTTCTATACTTACCGGTTTTGGCGCCGGCCGTTGTATGGAATCGTCAACCGCATCCATAGTTGAAGGCCGTTGGCTATGCTGAATGTTATCCGGCTTGGGGTATGCTGTCGATACATCCGGACGCTCAACGGTATTTTTTGTTTCAGAAGAAACAGACACCGCATGCACCGGTTTCGACTCGGCCTGCGGACGATCGGAAACCGTATCAGCGCAAACAGACCGATGGACAGGCTGAGTAGCAAGCTCCTGTTGAATATGAGATAATTTTAATAATGCCTGATCGATAGAGATAACCGACTTAAGCCTGCTCAATCGTATAAACAACAATTCTAAAACTACCTGTTTGGACAATGCATAGCGAAGTTTCAAAGCCGCTTCAGATATCATCTCAACGGCGAACTCCAGTTCATAGCGGTTATACAGCTTAGCTTGAGCACGATATTCCGCAAGTTCGTCTTCGGTACAATCGAGCATATCAGTTTTATCTTCGAGAAGTGTCACCAAAAGAAGGTAACGGTAATGATTTAAAAGACCCTCAAAAAAATGGTTCACATCTTTGCCTTCGCGGATGATGGTATCAAGTACGCTGAGTCCTTGCGCTATTTTTCGTTCATGGGCATAGGTGACGAAATCGAAAAAAAATCCTTTATCATACACGCCGAGTATCTGCGATACTTGTTCGAAGGTAACGTTCGTGCCGCAAAAAGATATAACCTGATCGAACATGGACTGCGCGTCGCGCATACTGCCGTCACCTGCTTTAGCGAGCGCGTCTACTACTTTCTTATCTACCTGAATATTCTCGGAGTCGGCTATCAAAGCCAGTTGTCTGGCAATGGAATAATGATTGATACGGTGAAAATCGAACCGCTGGCAACGGGACAATATAGTCTGAGGAACCCTGTGCGGTTCGGTGGTGGCGAAAATAAAAACCACATGAGAAGGAGGTTCTTCTAATGTTTTGAGCAAAGCATTGAACGCTTCTTTGGTTAGCATGTGAACTTCGTCGATGATATATACTTTATATTTACCGGATGCAGGCACGAATTTTACGCTTTCACGCAGATTGCGAATTTCCTCGACGCCGCGGTTGGATGCTCCGTCTATTTCGATAACATCCATGTTATTTCCCTGAACAATTTCGATACACATCTGACATACGCCGCACGGTTTAGCAGTAGGCCCCTGCTCGCAGTTGAGCGCGCGGGCAAAGATACGCGCGGTACTGGTTTTCCCCACGCCTCTGGAACCTGTGAACAGGTATCCATGAGCTATTCGGTTTAGGGTAATGGCGTTTTGAAGTGTTCGCACGATATGGTCTTGACCGACGACATCGTCAAATGTTTTAGGCCGCCATTTTCTGGCGATAACCTGAAATTCCTGTTGTTCCATTTCCGTCAGCATCATAACACCTGTCTGAAATTATTTTTAGGGATATGCACCGCAGTTTGAACACCGTTTTCAAAATACAAACCGGCGACACGGCTCCAACCGGGTAAATCCTACAGCACATAAACTTACTTCCTTACCGTTGCTACCTTCCGGTCCTGACGGGGTTCGAAAGCGCCTATTGCGCAGGGCCCGATTTTCAACACCGCGGCTACCGGCCTATGTTAGGAAACGTAATGGCCTCACTGCGGAATTCAATCCTGCTCCAGCGGGTTGCAGGTTACAGGGCACCGCTACCTCCCCATCTAGCATATCCCGTATAATCGCTCCATAATATTTATTTGAAACCCAGCCGTTTTACGACTGGTCAAGCGAGTTTGTATCACGGAGGTTTGATATATTCAACAACCATGGCACGGCCTGATATGTACACAACCTTTTAGTATGCTACACTAAATAATAACATATTTCAAGTTGAATATTCGGGATATTCGACAACCGGTTACCGTTGCGATTTTTGATCTTCAATTAACGCGGAAGATGAATCGGACGATTTAACACTGCGACGCTCGACAGCTTGGCGAAGCTCAGATATGACCTTACCGTCAAAATCTTCCGGATCAAATTGTTTATTGAGAAGATACAACAGAGACGGAGCCATATCTACCGACCTTCCACCGGTAATAATGCCCCTGTTGATGCCGGGGCCGGAAATACAGAAAGTAGATATCATTTCATCAGCCAACAACCCGCCATGCTTATTGACCACCCGCGAATTGACGCTCCACGAACCGGCGCAAGAAACTATAACCGTGCCGGAGCGTTCTGTCTGAAAAACCTGTGTAAGCTGTGAACAAGCGTCAGGATACATACAACCTTTCGAGGCTGAAAGCCACCTGTCGGCATGGTAAAATTGCCCGTCCATCAATTTGCCGGTAGACTCGGTGAGTGCGTATCCGAGAGGATCGCTTCCTTCCAGTACCTCATATTTGAAGATATAGTTATGAGAGTGGCTTCCCTGTCTGGTAATCATCGCCTGTCCGTTTTTAGAAATTACACGCACACGTAACTCTTCGCCATAAACAAAAAGATTATCTCTCACGATGAAGAAATCTACACCCTCGCAATTGCGCAGTAAATCGATCACATCCACATAACCTTTTTCAGGGCCAAGGTAATAACGAGTCAGATCATCGTAAACCACAGGTTCTTTCCATACATCTCTTGACCAAGTGTCGTTATCTTTGTATCCCCCGTTTTTCGCTAAGTACAGTATAGCCGCCCCGCCGGCATTACTGCCGAAAACAAGGTGGTATTCGCGTTTATCGATAGATACTCCGAACAGCGAATCGACCCTGTCTTCGTAAAACGGCAAAAACGGCGCACGGGATGGTTTTTCATCCGCTTCTTGCGTAAAAGGCACGTACGGTTCGCCGAGATTATAAGATATCAACCGTTTGCTAAACCCCGCTTCTTTAAGCGACGTATCAAGATAAAAATTTTTGTCTACCCGATGCAATCCGTGGTCTGAAACCAGCACAAGATAGGTTTTATCTAGAATACCGCGTCTTTCGTATGCTTTTATCAGTCCGCCGAAATGCTTGTCCACTGTACTCATCACATCTTTTACCTTTTCGCTGTACATTTCGTTCTGATAGCTTCGCAGGATCACTCCCCACTCATACAACGCCATCAGACGGGGAACTCCTTTTCCGATACCGATTTTTGCCAGTAAATCTTTCATCATCAAATGGGTAAAAGGGGCTATTTTGTGTAGCGGGTTTATGGAAGTAAACATCAGGCTGTCGTCAGTTCCTGTGGTGGCACCGGCGATAATGCCGAACGATGCTGTTTCGCCGGCTGGGAAATAATCGAAAATCCGTTTGGTATTTTTACTCAAATCTTTATCGAAATGCACTATTTCCGCGCCGATGTAACACCGGTAGCTGAAAGTTTCCCTGTCGAACCATTGAAACGCCGGAATATTATGAGAACCCGGATATTTGCCTGTCATAAGGGTGGTCATTGCGGGCAAAGTGATAGACGGGAATACCGACAGAAAATCTTCGCCCATAAGTCCGTTGTCAAACAGATATTTTTTTAGATTCGGCAACCGGCCGTCGTCTATCATCTGACGGAACAAATCTGGACGAAGCGCGTCAACAATATAGACAATGGCGTAATAATCGTCGTCAGACGATTCCGCAGAATGGACAGTAAACGCAATACTCGTCAAAATAGAAAAAACAGTTAGGATCAACAGAACTGTTTTGAGTACGGTTTGGGGCTTCATAACAAATTCCTTTTTCAAGTTACTAACCTTTAAAACTATCACAGCGAATCGATAATTTCAATCTATTTACCGTTCTATTTGATCATGCAAGATATTATTTTGAATATCGCAAAAGTAATGTTATAATATATTGTATTCTAACATTTTAATTTAAATGACAAACAACAGAGGCGGCTATGAAATCGATAATCTGTATCTTTTTGCTGAGTGTTGTAACATTTGTAACATCGTCGCACGCGCTATATATTACCGCTGACAACTATAACGGATTCGCAGGCTGTATTGTTAAGTATACCGATTCGGGCGCTTCTCCGATTATCTTTGATTACGGTTTCAACGGTACACGCGGGGTTGCTGTGGGCAAGAATAATACGCTGTATGTCGCTGTGGTTGGCGATAACGCTAAAGCGTCTAAAGGCGTATATGTGTACGATCAGTACGGCACACGTAGCTTGTTCATGTCCGGATTCAGTATCCCGCACGGGTTAACTTATTATAACGATCATTTATACATACTAGACTGGGGCGCCGGAGTAATATCGAAATACAACGTGGATACCAAAGAGCTTGTCGAATCCAAATCAGGGTTTAACAACCCGCATTCCCTTGCAATAGGCCTAAATGGAGAGCTTTACATAACCGATTATTCAAGTGGAACGATTTATACCTGCCAGAGTTTAAACGATCCCCTGACTGTGTATGCATCCGGTATCAGCGGCGCTTGTGGTATTGTTGTCGGGACGGATGGGAATCTGTATGTCGGATCGGACGGATCGAATCGGTTGCTCGAATTTACCGCACCGTTCACATATACTACTTATGCAAGCATTGCCGACCCGTGTGACGTCGGGTTCACTCCCGACGACAACCTCCTTGTTTCGAGTATCGGTAGCAAAAAGCTACTTGAGTATACCGGATCACAAACTACACCGACTGTACTCGATTCATTATACGGTATCGGCCCGTATTATATGTCTTTTGATTACGAAGGCGTAGCCGCTTCCACATCTGTTCCCGAACCTTCATCGATGATACTGATAATGCTTGGATTAGCGTCATTCAGGTTGATAAAGAAGAAAACGGGCAACTGATTTTTTTGGGCAAAAATTTTAAAGGGGATAACAAAAGCGGACATCTGTATAACTGATGGCTGTTACTTGTAAAATTTTAGATTTTTTGCCGCTCCTAATCTTTCCCGCAAGGAACAGGCATGCCTGTTCCCTATAAATAATTTTCATATAGATGTTTACAAAGCAAATCCTGAGATTTCATATTTTTTAATTTGATTTCACCTCATTAACCGCGTTCGATCGCAATAATAGAAAACCGCATAGGGTGTTTATTGGGAAATATCATTAGTTATGGAAAGATTCTTAATCGGAACAAGATTTCCAGCCCCCTCCGCCGGGTGTTTCGATGTGAAGGATATCCGAAGGATTAACCCGCAAAACGATTCTGGACGGCAATGTTACCTGTTCTCCATTAGATTTGACAAGTATATTTACACCCAGTTTGCCCGGCTGGCCGCCGTGCATGCCGTACGGCGCGTATACTCTTCTTTCAGTAAGAATAGATACGGTCGCGCTATTGAGAAACTCAAGTTCCCTAACCACACCGTCCCCGCCTCGGTACAAGCCGTCTCCGCCGGATTTTTTTCGGAGTGAAAAATTTTTAAGCCGCACCCCCTGATGGCGCACTTCCAATATTTCAGGGTCGGTCATCCGCGTATTTGTCATGTGAACCTGAACGCCCGACGCCCCGTGACGGCCTTCGACCGCGCCGGAACCTCCGGCTATGGTTTCGTAGTAAGGATGTTCCCCGTCAACCGCGAAAATTATGTTGTTCATAGTCCCCTGCGACGCGGCGGCGCAACCGAACGCGCCCAGAAGCGCGTCAACCACCCGTTGCGAGGTTTCCACATTGCCCGACGCTACCGCTACCGGATACGTCGGGTTAAGGATACATCCTTCCGGTACAATTAACTCCACAGGATTCATGCACCCGCTGTTGAGCGGAATATCCTCTGCCGTAATGGTTCGCAGAACATACATCACTGCGGATCGGGTTACAGCCAGCGGAGCGTTGAGGTTGTCCGATTCATGCTGGTTGCCGGACCCTGTAAAATCCACGCATACAGCTATGGTATCCGGAGGATTTGAACCGGCGGATATGGTTATGGCTACACATATCGGCGTACCGTCGTCGAGATAATCGGTAAACCTGCGGACTATATGTTTACTGCCATTAATATATCTATGCAACGCCTGTCTGACGCAAAACGCGGCGTTATCCTGAATATACTGCATATACCTGTTTACGGTATCCCAGCCATACGCGCCGATCAATCGGGACAGCTCCCCTACGCCGATATGGCAGGCGGCTATCTGCGCCTCGATGTCGCACAGCCGTTCCTTAAGGTTACGGGCAGGATGTGAAGACGATTTTAGCGTATCGAGCAGTAGTTGTTTATGAAAAACGCCTCCGCGCATTATCAGATCGGCGTCGATTAGAATCCCTTCTTCGCTGATATGACTAGCCTGAGCTGGCATTGAACCCGGTGTGATTCCTCCAATATCCGCGTGATGACCGCGCGATGCAGTATAGAATAAAATTGTTTTTTCATCTGAAGAAAAAACAGGGCACACCACCGTTATGTCAGGAAGATGCGAGCCGCCTCGGTACGGATTGTTGGATATATACATATCCCCCGGCCGCATGGAAGATTCGTATTTCTCACGGATAGATTTTACCGTATCCGACATAGCCCCCAGATGCACGGGGATATGTGGCGCGTTAGCTACCAATCCGCCTTGAGCATCGAACAGAGCGCAAGAGAAGTCACACCGTTCTTTTATGTTCACCGAATGGGCTGTATTTTTCAATGTATACCCCATCTGTGTAGCTATATGCGAAAAACTGTTGTTGAAAACCTCAAGCAATACAGGGTCGCAACTGTGCGAATCTTGTTTCGTACATACAGGCTGATCTGTTTTTTTCAAAACAAGCATGCCTGAATCGGATAATGCCGCAGAAAAACCGGGTTCAATTACAAAGGTGGAATAACTGTCTGCGTACAACGCCGGCCCTTGTACTTCGCCGGCCTTAAACAAAGATTGCCGCGTATACACTGCCGCCTCTATCCAGCGGTCGTCGTAATACAATCTCTGTTTTAACGGAAAGACAATGCGGGAAACGTCAGCGGTTGTGCACTGCGCTCCGGCAACGGTGGCGTAATCGCGGTCGAAAAAGCATGATACTTCCTGAACTTCAATCCTGATATTGACGACTTCGACTGTATCCGCGTCCGGTTTAAAGCCGTATACCGAGGAGAATTTTTCCATACATTTTTCAAGAGTATATTCATAAGTGGTATAAGCGATAGTAAAAAAGTTGTTACTGCCGGCCGGCCTCAAGTCCACTTCACGCACGACTACGCACCGTCCGGTTTCGCTTGAGAAATCCCGCAACAGAGTATCAAAATGGGTAGCGAGCTGGTTGTGGGTTTTCTGAGTATACGGCATAAGAACGGTTTTCATGGATTTTAAGGTAGGACGAGCCAATCCGATACCGTAAGCTGACATTACACTGCTTAGCGGATGAAACACGATTGTCGATATATCGAGCAAACGAGCGATCTGACAGGCGTGCTGACCGCCCGCGCCTCCAAAACATACAAGAGCGTATTTGCGCACGTCAACTCCCTGAGATACGGATATTTCTTTAATAGCAAGAGCCATTTGTTCGTTTACCACCCGTAAAAAACCTGTAGCTGTCTGTTCAATAGACATTTGTGTTCCGGTAGCGTTATTGATCTTCTCGGTGATTTCTCCGAACAACCGATGCGAAAACGCTGGGTTAATTGGGTCGGTTCCGGTTTTTCCGAATGTTTTTGGAAAAAAATCCAGCACGATTCTTCCGGTTATTACGTTGGCGTCTGTAACGCAAAGATGTCCTCCGAACCCGTAGCAGGCCGGACCGGGATTAGCTCCGGCTGATCTAGGCCCGACGCGCATCTTCTGTCCGTCAAACCATAGTACAGATCCTCCGCCGGAGGCCACGCTGATAATTCGCAACATATCGTTTTGGATGTCGATTCCTTCGACCATAGTTTCGTGAAGCCGCTCAAATTCTCCGTCATAACGCGAAACATCGGTTGAGGTACCTCCCATATCAAACCCTATAGCGCCCGCCAGATTCATATCCGTAGCGATTTTGCAGACCGCAACACACCCTCCTGCCGGACCGGAAAACAGAGCGTCTTTGCCGGTAAAACAATCCGGCGCGCACAGGGACCCTCCGCTGGTCATAAAAGAAACAGGTATAGATTTGGTCTGACGCTGTATATTGATCATATAACGCGCCATAACAGTGCTTAGGTATGCGTTAACCATTGTGGTCTGGCCTCGGGATATGATCTTTATGAGGTTCATGCATGAGTGCGACGTGAAAATATCCGAAAAACCGGCATCTTTGAGCAGAGCCTCTATAATTTTCTCATGTGCGGGATTTTTCCAAGCATGCATGCAAACAACCGCGATCGTTTTAAAACGCTTAGCGCGCAACCGACTTATCACACTCGAAAGATGTTCTATATCCACCGGTTTTACTACTTTGCCGTTAGCGTCTATTCGCTCGTCGATTTCAAACACCTCGTCATAAAGAGGCGGAGATTTTTCTATATGCAGAGCAAATATTTCCGGCCTGTTTTGATACCCGATGGCAAGCAGGTCTGCAAATCCCTGCGTAATCAGAAGGGCGACCCGTCCGCCTTTTCGTTCCAGCAGTGCGTTAGTAGCTACCGTTGTGGCGAACCGTATAGCGCCTATTCGGTCTTCCGGTAAGGGGCAGTCAAGCGGCAAATCAAGCATTCGCCTGATTCCTTCCATTGACGCATCGGCGTACCTCGGTGATTCGGAAAGCAGTTTAAGCGCGTGGAATTGTCCGGCTTCATCAAGTCCCACAACATCTGTAAATGTTCCGCCGCGATCTACAGCAAACAGCCATTTCCCGAATCCGGATATCATAATAGGTTACGCTCCTGTTTTTTATAAAGAATTTTAGGATTATAGCAAAATCTACCATGGCAACAACTATATAAAATATTCCGCCGGCACGCTTGAAAAATTTTCGTCCGGTTTATGTAATAACATTTATTATGCCTGTTCCGATAACTATAGCAGACATAAATTGTTTGTAAATAGAAACGGAGGAAGGCTATATGAATCAACTCGATACGTTATGTATAACAAATATGTCACGCAATCAAATGGATATTGCCGTCAACTGGAGTAATCTTGAAGGATGGAATCCGGGCATGTATGATGCCGATACGTTTTACAACACCGATCCGAGCGGATATTTTATGGCATGTGTTAACGGTCAACCGGTAGGATGCATATCGGCAGTCGCTTATGACGATTCCTTCGGATTTATCGGATTTTTCATAGTTCTGCCGCAATACCGGGGCCGCAGAATCGGCATAGAACTCGGCGCGCACGCGCTGGCATACCTTGGCGGCCGGTGTATCGGCATAGACGGAGTGGAATCAAAGGTCAAACAATACGGGTCACATGGATTTACATTTGCGTATAACAATATTCGCTACGAAGGCCAAAGCACGATGTTCAACTTTTTGCATTCGGCAATAGTGCCGGTATCAGAAATTCCCTTTGAAGATATAGTCGCCTATGACACACGTTTTTTTCCTGTAGCCCGACCGCTGTTTCTTAGCATGTGGCTACAACAACCGCACAGCGTAGCTCTGGTAATGTTAGGAAACAACGGGTTGACCGGTTACGGAGTTATCCGGCCATGTCAAAGAGGATATAAAATCGCGCCCCTATTTGCGGATGATAAACATATCGCGGAAGCATTGTTCCTGTCGCTGATTTCGCAAGTACCGCCTAATTCATATTTTTATATAGATATTCCGCAGGTCAACGATGATGCGGTAGAACTGGTTTCAATGTATTCGCTAAAACCGGTCTTCCGCACTGCCAGAATGTATTATAATGCCGTACCGGATATCCCTACGGAAAACATATTCGGGGTTACCAGCTTCGAGTTGGGATAATATTCGGATAGAAGAAATCTAGCTTTGACGGACATGCACCATAATTTTTTCAGCCATGCCGTGCCCTAAGGCAAGTCGAGTTTCATTTAAAAGTATCAGATGCGGACCCGGCCCGCCTTTCTTCAGCAGGGTTATTTTGGTTCCGGTTGTCAGACCGAGATTTATCAAATGATCCCGCGCGCCGCTACCGGCATCAATAGAGGCTATTGTAGCTTTGCTACCCTCAGCAAGTTGAGTAAGAGGAACAGTTGCTTTGTTCATTGTAATAACCTTAATCAAGATTTTCTAAGTAAACTTTGAAATACTGATTGCCTATACGATAATAGCATGCAACCGGCTTATATTTTATTTCGCGATAGAACAGAATTGTTCCCTAACTTTTTCAAGGAAAAGGCATACTAGCAAAAAACATCTTGATAAGCAACAGTATTTTTGCCGAAAGCCTCCTTCATATTTAGATATCTTAAAGGGTAATTTCAGGCAACCGTATTTACCGGAAAGCGTTTCTTGAAAGTAAAACGCTTTTGCATAATTCTTATTTTGCAGAATACCTGATTTAATTGATAACTCCCAAAACTTTTTAAATTTTTCCTTTTGATTTAGTGACAAAGGTGTATAATATGTGATCTTTATATCATCGAATTGAAAGGGTATGATTATGAAAGAAATCATCGATATTTTACTTCGAGCCGAACAACAGGCAAAACAAATAGTCGATGGCGCCAACAAAGAAGCGGCTGAAATCAGCGCGCGGACAGATCAGACAGTCGCCGTCAGGCGCACCGAAATTGTAAATACCGCAAGAGATGACGCTCGACGGCTTATTGAAGAATCGAAACAGGCGGCTATTGACCATAAAGAATCGCAACTAACCAAACTTGAAGAAGAAACTGACAATTTATTCGATACAAAAAAACAGGCGGTCCCTGCAATAATCAAAAAAATAATACGGCAAATAACTACAGTAGAAAAATGAAAAACCTCGGTTTGTACGCAAACATAAACTCCCGAATCAGGGTCAAGCTATCTCGCCTTCTTACCGGCGAACAATGGCAATCGCTGTACAAAAGTTCCGATGTAGCGTCGCTGATAACCCGTCTTAGCGCGACACGCTATGCGCCGTGGACGCAAAACTGTACACCGGAAACATTCGTAGAAAGTATCGACGAAAGGATCGCCCACACCGCGCTAGAAGACGAGAAAAAAATTGCTTCGCAACTTCGTGGTAATTCTTCATTGTTTGTAGAATGCTGGGCTGAGGAATCCGACATCGAATACATCAAGCAGGCTTTGCGCGCATGGCAAAAAAAACAACCGTTCAATCCGCCGCCGTCATACCTTATTTCAGGCAGATACGATATTCCATGGGACATTTTCAACCCCAAAAATTCGATTGAAGAAATCATGTTGTCGCTGATGCATACTCCGTACGGCAAAGCTTTGTCAGCCGCACGCGAACTATACCGCAAGACAAATATTGTTTTTTATCTGGAAGCGGCGCTGGAAAAAGATTATTTCAAACGCCTTGCAGAGTTGGCTGAATCGTTCTCAGGCGCTGATAAATCGGCTGTAATAAAACTGCTCGGACTTCAGATCGATATGTATAATATAAATAATTTGTTACGGTGCAAATTGTATTTCAAACTGCCGCCCGAACAGGTTGAGCATCTGATATACCCCAACGGAAGGTTTTTCTCCGCGGAAAAATTCTTCGAGGCGTATGTAACAAGAGATACCGGAGAATTTTTGAAAAAAATATCCATCACACCGCTTAAATCGACATTGAGCGCGAATCTCACCGCGCCGTTGCAGGATATGGCATTGCTTATAAACCATCTGTTAAAAGAAATTTTGTTTAAAGAAATAAAAAAAATGTTGCGAGGGTATCCTTTTACGATAGGAGTCCCTTTGAGTTATATTGTACTGAACCGATGGGAAATGAATCAGCTAAGGTCGCTGACGTGGGCGTTACGCCTCGGCAAAAAAGAAGACATCGATCAGGTAAGACAGGAAAACCCGTTACTCACTGCACAGGAATAATTCTATGGCAAAATCGGGCGACATGAAACAGATATCTATTGTGGTGCTGAACGAAGATTTAGCAAACGTAAACGAAGCGATCATACGGCACGGGTGTCTTCATCCGTTTCATGCAGAACTGATGGGCGACTGGGCAAACAAACTCTCCGGATTCTACGATACCGGCATGTTGCAGGATATGAAAGATCTGCGTATGCGGATATCGTCAATTGCCCGGAAAATAAATCTGGATTTGAAATTTGACGGCGCTACATTGGATATATTAAAACCGCAGATGAAGCAACTCAAGCCCGAACGGGTGCGCGAAGAAATACTGCTTTTCGAATCACAACTCAAATCAGTCACCGATCATATCCGCGACATCGACAACAAACTGTCCGCGAGGGAAAACGTCAAACAACAGCTTGCAGTATTCCGTGATGTGCTCGACATTACAAAGGTGTCTACCTATTCCGTGCTAGACCAGTTTGTAGGCAAACTTCCCAACGTACGTCTAGCAGATTTGTCGGAAAAGCTAAAAAAAATGCCGCATCTTGTAGTGCCGGTAAAAGAAACTCCTCCGTGGTCTGTAGTTATTATTTATGTTTTTAAAAAAGACCGGATTACCGTCCAGAAACTGCTCAATGAGGTATCGTTCCAAACCGTAACACTGCCTGAAGAACTCAAAGGCGCGCCGCACGAAGTCATGGATAACCTAAAAAAATCGTTTGAACGGCTTCACGAAGAAAAAAAATCCGTTACGGTCAGACAAACGCAAATTGAAACTCAGATTAAAGATAAATTGCCTCTTTACGCTTATTTCGTACATTTTCATACGCTTCTACTCGAATCGCAGTATTACTTCAAGAAGACCGCGCGGACATGCCTGATTACAGGTTGGATACCTCATGAAGCTCTGCCGAAACTTACTTGCGAAATCCAGTCGGCAACAGGCGGGCGTTGTTTTTTTGAATCGGTCGATCCGGTAATATCGCCCCAGACCGCCACATCGATTCCGTTTCGTTTCAAAAATATTTCACCTATACGGCCTTTTGAACTACTGATAAAACTTTACGGCGTGCCCGGATACAACACAATCGACCCCACGCCGTTTTTCGCGCTGTCGATGGTATTCATGTTCGGGTATATGTTCGGCGACGTGGGGCACGGATTTATACTGGCGTTACTCGGATTGTGGTTACTGCTACGCAAAAAATCTAAAACGGCGGTTAAGCAGGCAGGGTTACTGCTCACATGGTGCGGTTGCTCGTCAATAGTCTTCGGACTTTTATTCGGGAGTGTATTCGGGTTTGAAACTCTTATTCCCGCGTTGTGGATACACCCTATGCACAATATAGATACGCTATTAAAAATAGCCCTGTTTATGGGTATCGGCATGATCACGTTTGGAATAGTAATAAATATCGTCAACGCAGTCCGTACTCGAAACTGGGTAAATGCCATATTCGACAAAGCCGGATTGATCGGCGGGTTGCTCTACTGGGGGATGATCGGCCTGACAGTGCATTCCTATGTTCTCAAACATGATATCCCTGGCTGGATGATATTCCTATTCCTTGGCTTGCCGATAATAACCTTATTTTTAAAAGCGCCGTTCGAAAAACTTATCGGAGTCCGTTCGCATCACGAAGGAGGTTTCTTCTCGTACATAATGGATATCGGGTTCGAATTGGTTGAAACGATCATGGGGTATGTGGCCAACACATTCTCGTTCATCAGGGTCGGCGCTTTCGCATTGAGTCATGTCGGGTTATTCATGGCGATTTTCACACTTGCTCAAATGGTTCAAACCGGAACTTTGGCAACTTTTAAATCGACAATAGTAATTGTTTTGGGTAATATACTCATCCTTCTTCTCGAAGGCATGATAGTATCCATACAGACCATACGTCTGGAATATTACGAATTTTTTAGCAAATTTTTCACTGGAGACGGGTTGTTGTATCACCCCATTTCCATTCAGGACGAGACACATTAAAAATCCACAGGAGGATCCGCACACATGAGATTGACAAAACTGAATAAACGGCTGATTACAGCTGGGGTTTTCGCCATTATAGCCTGTTCCGTTGTCTTACTGGCAAACACTGTTTTCGCGGCTGATCAGGCGGTAGCAATCACAGAACAGCAGGCAACGTTGATGAAATGGGCATTTTTATCTGCGGCCATTTCTGTCGGGCTTGGATCTTTGGCGGCGGGGATAGCGGTAGGATATGTCGGAGCGGCGGCGCTCGGCGTTGTGGGTGAACGGCCGGAGATGGCTCCGCGGGCGCTGATCTTCGTCGGGTTGGCGGAAGGCATCGCTATTTACGGTCTTATTTTGGCGCTTATGATTCTCGGTAAAGTATGACGGACTTCTTTGTTATCGGCGACGAATACATGGTGCTCGGATTCGGGCTGGTGGGGATACCCGGCGTGGAGATAGATTCCAGCGAACGCCTGCTTGACGAGTTGAATAAAGCGGTGAAACAATCGTATCGGATCATTATGGTCAGCGACCGGTTTACCGGACCGATACAGAAAGAACTGGAAGAAATAATCGTAAAGATGGATTTCCCGCTGGTAATAGAGATTCCCGACCGTTTCGGAGCACGGGAAGGTAAAAAATCAATGAAGGAAATACTTAAATCATCACTCGGTTTTTCAGTCTGATGTTACGGAAGATGATAGGATTGCTATATGGAAGAACAATCGGTCGAAATATTATGCGGACAGATACTCGATGAAGCTAAAAAAGAAGCTGAATCGATTTTAAAAAAAGCGAAAATGCTAGCCGAACAACGTGTCAAGATTACCGAGCAACAGGCAGACAGCGAGGCGAAGAAAATACTCGCCAAGGCACAAGAAGAAAGCGAGCAGGCTCGCAAAAAGATTCTGTCTTCCTTAAACCTTGAAGAACATAAACGGCGGCTACAAAAACAGGAGTCGCTTATACTAACCATTATTGATCAGGTTGATAAAGAATTGATTAAATTTTCGCAAACAAGCGATTACGATAAATTCTTAAAACAATCGGCTGTCGAAGCGCTCTCACAACTCCATGCGAAAAAACCGGTTACTCTGACATTCGGTAAAGACGATCCGAAAGCTCGTCTAAACAGTATAGTCAAGGATATAGAGCGGTCGTTGCCGCCAGGGGAACGGGTGTCACTGCGTATCGACTCCGCTACCCACGACCAACACGGTGTAGTCGCGAGTATTGATAACGGATTGATACGCATCAACAATACCCTTGAAGAAAGACTGCGTTCACAGATCGATCAGGTACGCGCATACATACATGAAAATTTATTTGAAAAAGGAGCGGCTCAACATGGCTAAAGCTATAGGAAAAGTCAGCCGTGTCGTAGGGCCTCTTGTAGAAGCCCGAATCCTCGCTACTGCTCAGATGCTTGAGCTGGTATACGTCGGCGAACAACGGCTGGTCGGTGAAATCGTTAAAATAGACGAATCGTCTGCGAATATACAGGTATACGAAGATACTACCGGCATAAAACCGGACGACCCTGTATACGGATCGGGAATGCCCTTATCCGTTGAGCTAGGACCCGGGTTGTTAGGCACCATATACGATGGTATTCAACGTCCCCTTGAAGATATAAAAAACAAATCAGGGGCTTTTATTGCTCGCGGAGTCGAGTCTAATCCACTGAACCGGACAAAAAAATGGTTTTTTAAACCCACGGTTGCGGTAGGAGATTATATAAATGGAGGAGCGATTATCGGTGAAGTACAGGAAACAAGTCTTGTTCTGCATAAGGTGCTACTTGCGCCGGATATATCAGGCACTGTAACTGCCGTTGTCGAACAGGGAGATTATACGGTCGACAGCACTGTTGCCACTGTAAAAACCAACTCAGGCGTTATGGAGCAAATAAAATTATACCACCGGTGGCCGGTGCGTATCAATCGTCCTCATAAAGGTAAAAAAGAATTGACCGTACCGCTGATTACCGGACAGCGCGTCATCGACACCCTGTTTCCAATTCCCAAGGGAGGCACTGTAGCCGTGCCCGGAGGGTTCGGAACAGGCAAGACCATGGTGCAACAAGCTCTTGCGAAATGGTGCGATGCGGATATCATAATTTTTATCGGATGCGGCGAACGCGGCAACGAAATCACCGATGTACTTGACGAGTTTCCGAAACTGATCGACCCGCGAACAGACAAACCACTTATGGAACGAACCGTAATTATCGCAAACACGTCAAATATGCCGGTTGCCGCGCGTGAAGCGTCCATATATACCGGCATAACAATGGCCGAATATTACCGCGACATGGGGTACAACGTGGCGATTATGGCCGACTCGACGTCACGCTGGGCGGAAGCGCTTCGCGAACTAAGCGGACGCCTTGAGGAAATGCCTGCCGACGAGGGGTTTCCCGCATATCTTCCTACCCGTCTGGCAGGATTTTACGAGCGGGCGGGATACGTAACTAATTTGGCTAATACAGAAGGGTCAGTTACAGTGATCGGCTCTGTATCTCCTCCGGGCGGCGACTTTTCCGAACCGGTAACCCAGCACACCAAAAGGTTCGTGCGCGCGTTCTGGGCGCTCGACCGCCAGTTGGCGAACGCGAGGCATTATCCAAGCATATCTTGGATAAACTCCTATAGCGAATATGTCGAAGAAATCGCTCACTGGTGGGAAACCAATGTCGATGCGGACTGGTTTTCTCTGCGCAACGATATTATGGATTTACTCCAGCAGGAAAACAAGCTCCAGCAGGTTGTAAAATTGGTAGGGCCGGATGTATTGCCCGATTCACAGCGTCTCGTTTTAGAAACATGCACCATATTTAAAAATGTTTTTTTACAGCAAAACGCATTTGATAAAATAGATATGTATTCCTTAGCGGAAAAACAGGTCAAAATGTTGCGTATCATTCTCGCATTTCACACCGGAGCTTCCGCCGCCATAAAAAAGGGTTCGACTCTGGTAAAAATCAAAAAATTGCCTGTGATTCATGAAATCGCAAAAATGAAATTCAACATATCCAATGAAGAACTTGATAAACTGGATAGTTTATTGAAACAGGTACAAATGGCATTTTCAGAACTGGAAAAACATTATGTCTGACGAATCTTTTTCTAAGCGCGAATACAGTACTACAACCCGTGTTGAAGGCCCGATTATTGCCGTTTCAGGAATCCACAATGTCGGCTACAACGAACTTGTGGAGATAACCGATCCCAACGGCAACAAACGCCTAGGACAAATACTTGAAACAGCCCATGACCTTGCTATTGTCCAGATTTTTGAAGGTACAATGGGATTATCTCTGCAAAACACCCGTATAAGGTTTAAAGGTCATCCGTTCGAGTTGCCGGTCACGAAGCAGATGCTCGGCAGGGTATTTGACGGACTTGGACGTCCTATAGACGGGCTTCCCGCTCCTATCGGCGAACATAAAATGAATATCTACGGCGAGCCTATAAACCCTACCGCACGCAGTTATCCGAAGAAATTCATACAGACCGGTATATCCGCCATCGACGGCATGAATACACTGATACGCGGACAGAAACTGCCCATATTTTCCGGTAGCGGGCTATCCCATAACAAGCTCGCCGCTCAAATTGCCCGTCAGGCTACTATCCGCGGCGAGGATACCGGTTTTGCGGTGGTATTCGCGGCTATGGGTATAAAATATGACGTGGCTCAATATTTTATAAGAAATTTTGAAGAATCCGGCTCATTGGAAAACACCGTGCTGTTTCTTAATCTGGCAGACAACCCGCCTGTGGAAAGGCTAGTTACTCCTCGCACAGCGTTGACCATAGCCGAACATCTGGCTTTTAACGAAAATATGCATGTACTTGTAATCATGACCGATATGTCAAACTACTGTGAGAGCCTTCGTGAAATATCCACGCTTCGAGGGGATATTCCGAGCAGAAAAGGATACCCCGGCTACTTGTACAGCGACCTTGCGTCTATATTCGAGCGTGCAGGCATAATACGAGGCGGAAAAGGGTCGATTACCCAGATGCCGATACTCACTATGCCCAATGACGATATAACACATCCCATTCCCGATCTGACCGGATACATTACCGAAGGACAGATCGTGCTCGACCGTGAACTGGCGCAGAGGGGTATTTATCCGCCTATCGCCGGATTGCCGTCATTGTCGCGTCTGATGAAAGACGGTATCGGCGAAGGGATGACACGCGAAGATCACGCGCATGTGGCAAGCCAGCTGTTTGCGGCATACTCACGGGTAAAAGACGTTCGGGCATTGGCATCTGTTATCGGAGAAGAAGAACTCACTCCGATAGACCATGTTTATCTTAAATTCGGAGAAATGTTCGAGAAAAAATTTCTCACGCAACGCGACGATGAAAACCGCGATATAGAAACCACATTGGATATCGGATGGCAGGTACTGTCACAACTGCCGAAAGAAGAACTGTACAGAATGTCCGAAGAAGAAATCGGCAAATATTACGGGAAATAAGATATGGCACGATATCAGATAGCGCCCACAAAAACCAACCTGCTAAACCTCAAACAGCAACGAGGGTTTGCGCTCGAAGGGCATGAGCTTCTGGAACAAAAACGCGATATACTTATTGCGGAACTGATGGGTATGATAAATACCGCTCACGATATACAGGAAAAAGTCGACGAGTATCTTTCGGAATCATACCGTCTGCTTGAAAAAGCGTTAATATCCAACGGAAAAGACAAGTTGGCGAAATTGGCGAAAACAATGCCTATCTCATCGCGTGTTGACGTTGCAACCAGAAAAGTTATGGGGATAGCTTTACCTTCGGTCGATGTCAGCGTTTCGGAAAAAAAACCGTACTACAGTTTTTTGCACACCGACCGCGAAATTGATGCGACGGTAATAAAATTCAGGGAAATTTTGGATCTGATTGGTAAATTGGCGCAAAGCAGAATTTCGGTGTTGCGGCTGGCCAAAGAGGCGCAAAAAACTATAAGGCGTGTGAACGCGCTGGAAAAAATATATTTACCTGACTATGAAGAATCGATAGAGTATATACAGAATATGCTTGAGGAATCGGAACGCGAATCTTTCTTCGTACTCAAACTAATAAAAAACAGAATGAAAAAACGTACCTGAAGGTTCTCGAATTATGTCATTCAAAACGCGACCTGAAAAGATTATGGTGTTCGTGGAAGCAAATGAAGAGTCAATAACCGCGGCACAATACGCCGTATGTCTTGCCCGATGGCTCAATTGCGAACTTTATGCCGTGTATGTAGTGGACGTTAAAACTCTTCATGACCTTCTAAAAGCCAAAATTTTTGTCGAAATGGAAGAGATGGATTATCAGCACGACCTTGAAGAAGACGGCAGGCGCTATCTGAACTATGTGCGCGACCTAGCGGAATCTAAAGGAGTTCATATATACACCGATTTGCTTAAAGGCGATGTGGTTGCTGAAATACAGCGTAAAGTCGAGGAAATTGATGTCGACCTTCTGGTCATGGGCAAACTGGAAGAACCGGAATCACGGCGAGATTTTTATTATAACGACGGAGAACGAATTTTTAGGCGAACCCCCTGCCCTGCGATCATGGTCAAAGAAGACGAGCCTGTACGGCTAATGTACGATCAACTGTAAAAGAAAATTTATTTTCAAAAAGGATATCGATATGAAACTGAGCCATTTGTTAACACCTGAACTGATAAAAGTCGGACTTGAAAACAGTACAAAAGAAAAAATTATTCAGGAATTGATAGATATAGTCGTAGCGCAAGGATTGGTATCTGATACCGATCAGGCGTTCATGGACGTCATGTCGCGCGAGTTACAGCAAAGCACAGGACTTGAAGCAGGTATAGCCGTTCCTCACGGCAAAAGCACCTCGGTTGACCAACTTGTGGGAGCGCTTGGCATATCCGAGGAAGGCATTGATTTTGCTTCTCTTGACGGCAAACCGTCGCATTTATTTTTTCTGCTTATCGCTCCGCCTAACATGTCCGGACCTCATGTCAGGGCTTTGGCAAATATCGCTAAATTCAGCCAAAACAGCCGGTACCGCAATATGTTGACTGAAGCGTCATCTTCTGAGGAAGCGTATCGGATAATCAAGCAGGCGGAAACAGAGGATATTTAGATTACCTATCGTTAAACGCCAGCGTAAGGCCAAGTATTTTTTCCGCTCCGGCCTCGAATAAAGTCTGCGCGCAAAAATAAATTGTGCTTCCTGTAGACCGTACATCGTCTATCAGAATTACCGATTTACCGGTAAGGTCTGTCTTTTTGTTTATGTAAAAAATATCTCTAAGATTGTTCAACCGTTCCGACCTGTCCAATTCAACTTGAGCATGGACGTGATGTTTGCGTTTGAGAACCGAGCATTCTACAGGCAAATCTGCCCAACGCGCCAATCTCAAAGCTATCAGCTCAGTTTGGTTGAATCCTCTGTCGCGGTATTTTACTCTTGAAAGAGGTACTGGTATGATACAGTCAAAATATTGGGAATCGAACTGCTGTTGTTGGAGAAATCCGATCAAGAAGTCTCCAAGTAATTCTGCAATGTACGAGCGCCTTTCATATTTCATTTTATGTATGAGTTTTTTTAAAATGCCTTCATAATCTCCAGCGCTTAGAAACCACAACGAAGGCCTGTCTTTGTAACGGCAATCTCCGCACAAATACGGAGGCAGTTCAAGGTCTGGGGCGGGTTTGCCGCAATACATGCAAACAAGAGAAATATTTTCATATAGGTTTGAACGACACTGACCGCATAAAAACTGTTGAGGATGAGGTGGCAGGTAACAACGGCAATACTGGCATCGTTGCGGAAAGAAAAAATTCAACGCTACGTTATACCCTTCCAGAATCTGTTTTTTTGTCGGTAAAAGAAGAGTCATCGCTTGCCGCCACAGTTTTTTATTTTATTTAACCATAATATTTGCTATAAAAAACGTACATCATTTTTTATAAAATTTTTTAAGAATAGCGGCATGATGCGCTCAAATAGCTACTTCACAGGAGGACTGGCGTGAAAATACCGTACAAACCGCAGGAAATCGAATCCAAATGGCAAAAATACTGGGATGACAATAAGTTATTCGAAGTTGACGAATATACGGATAGACCTAAGTTTTATCTGTTGTGCATGTTTCCGTACCCATCCGGCGTACTGCACATGGGGCATGTGATCAATTATACGCTAGGCGACGCTATTGTGAGATACCACAAAATGCTAGGCGAGGAAGTATTGTCTCCAATAGGCTGGGATTCGTTCGGACTTCCTGCCGAAAACGCCGCTATCCGTCTTGGAATACCGCCTGAAGAAAATACCGTAAAAAACATAGACCGCATGCGAATACAGATGAAACGCGCGGGATGGGGATACGACTGGCGCAGAGAGCTGGCAACCAGTCATCCGGGTTATTACAAGTGGACACAATGGCTTTTTTTACAGTTTTTCAAGAGAGGTCTGGCAGTCAAGAAAAAGGCGCCTGTCAACTGGTGTCCGAACGATCAAACCGTACTGGCAAACGAGCAGGTACACGACGGATGTTGCGAACGATGCGGTACTGAAGTTATCCAAAAAGACCTTTCGCAATGGTTTTTCACAATGAGCGCAATGTCACAGAGATTGCTTGACAACCACACAAAACTGACGCAGTGGCCTGAAAACGTCATAAAAATGCAACAGGAATGGATAGGACGGTCGGAAGGCGCGAGAATCGATTTTACCATCACAGAGACCGGCGATAAAGTACCGGTATTTACGACTCGTCCGGATACGGTATTCGGAGTGACATTCATGTCTTTAGCTCCGGAACATCCTTTGGTTGAAAAACTTGTTTGCGGTACACCGCAAGAACGCGAAGTCATGGACGCCGTAAAGCGAATGCGCCAGTTAGGCACATCTGTCAAAGAGCTTCTCGGGCTTGAGAAGGAAGGCGTTTTCACAGGATTTCACATAACCAATCCTGTCAACGGCGATGTGGTTCCTTTATGGGTAGCCAATTTCGCTCTGATGACTTATGGAACCGGCGCGGTAATGTCGGTTCCTGCCCATGATCAGCGCGACTTCGAATTCGCTAAAAAATACGGCCTGCCGATCAAAGTGGTTATCAATCCCAAAGACAGCCGCCTAGACCCGCAAACAATGACCGAAGCATACGTTGCGGACGGAGTACAGGTTAACTCCGGTCAATTCGACGGTATGCCCAACCGCGAGGCAATGTCCGCAATTATATCTTGGCTGGACAAAAACCGATTCGGCTCCCGCACAATTAATTACAGTTTGCGTGACTGGCTTTTATCGCGTCAACGATACTGGGGCGTGCCGATTCCTATAATATATTGCGAATCATGTGGTCTAGTGCCTGTACCGGACGATCAGCTACCCGTAACGCTACCCAAAAACGTGGAATTCAAACCTACAGGAGAAAGCCCTCTCAAACAATGCTCCGATTTTATAAACACCAAATGCCCTAAATGCGGAAAACCGGCGCGCAGGGAATCGGATACCATGGATACATTCGTGGATTCGTCATGGTACATGTACCGGTACATCGACCCTCGCAATGAAAACGCAGTATTCGACTCGGATCTTGTGAACAAATGGGCTCCGGTAGATTTTTATATAGGCGGTATCGAGCATGCGACTATGCATCTTATTTACTCGCGTTTTTTTGCCTGCGTGATGCATGATATGGGATTGATAAATTTTGAGGAACCGGCAAAACGTCTGTTCTGTCAAGGTATGGTCTGCAAAACCGCTCATTACTGCAACACCTGCAAGTGGCTACAAGAAGACGAGGTAAACGCAGGCGTATGTCTAAAATGCGGCGCAACTGTAGTTTCCGAAGTAGCAAAAATGAGTAAAACTAAATTAAACACTGTCAACCCCGACGAAATAATGAACAAGTACGGCGCAGACACCATGCGGTTATATATTTTATCGGATACACCGCCCGACCGCGAACGCATATGGAGTGAGGAAGGTGTGCATGGAGCTTCCCGTTTCCTGCACCGGTTGTGGGATATGGTGCACGATAAATTATCCGACCTTACTGCGAACTCGGCAAATTTAGGCGAAAGATCTGACGACAAGAAATTGCTCAGGATAACACACCGCACCATTAAACAGGTAACCGGAGATATAGATCAGAACATACAGTTCAATACAGCGCTGGCACGTGTTTACGAGCTGGTAAACGCAATCAAATCATCGAACGATTGTTCACCTGCCGTAATGCGTGAAGCTATCGAAACGTTACTTAAAGTTTTATCGCCTATAACTCCTCATATCTGTGAAGAGTTATGGAGCAAGTTAGGCAATACGCAATCTCTGCTGACAACCCGTTGGCCTGAATTGCGCGAAGAAGCATTGATTGAAGACACTATAACGGTTGTGGTACAGATAAACGGCAAGGTACGTACCAAACTGACTGTCGCGCCGGATATCACCGAAGACGATCTGCTCAACACAGCGAAATCGGATGAGAAAGTCTCTACGATGATAGAAGGTAAACAGATACTCAAAGAAATTGTTATTCCTAAAAAGCTGGTCAATCTGGTAATAAGGTAACCTCTGGAGGAACGCTTATTTTAACCGGACGGGAAAAACTGATCATTCTGGTTTTGATATTTTCTGCAACATTTGGCATGGCGGTCAGGGATTTTTTTACCCATACAGGAACACATCCAAAAAATTTCGACCGGTCGCTGAAACGCACATATATTGCCAAAGATTTGGAAGCGGCTCAAATAGACATCAATACAGCATCAAAAGAGGATTTGGCATGCCTTCCGGGTATAGGTGAAAAAATTGCTGAAAAAATCATTGCTTTTAGGATGCATACCCGCTTTAATAATCCGGAAGAATTACTACTTATAAACGGAATCGGCAAAAAGAAATTTCAACAATGCAAGGCGCTAATCACGACCGGAGCAGATATTCGATAAGGGGAAACCAATGACAAAAAACACTTGGCTGGCAAAACTCAAACGGACTTTGACATCTTTATTGCCTATATCCCCTGCGAGGGCAGATTCGTGCAACCGTTGCGGAGAATGCTGTAAATTGCCTAACTATTGCCGGTTTCTGGGATACGACCACGAAGGGTTGTCATACTGCAAGATATATCCTATCCGCCCTTTAAACTGCAGAAAATATCCGAGAACCGCATCCGAACAGATATGTCCCACATGCGGTTTTTATTTTGTGGAAACCGAACACGAGGTACTAAAAGTATGATCTGCCCGAAATGCAAAAATAATCAGATCGGCGGGTCGTTCTGTACAAAATGCGGTACAAAACTCAAAGAGCCCGATTCCTCACAAAACAGACCTTCCGTCGTTGAACCGCAAAAACAGGCCGACGCGGCAGTAAGATCGCCGGCTGGTATCAGCAGGGGCGGACGGGAAATTCCGCCGCCGTCTGAAATGGTACAACGCAAAATGCGCGAAAAATATAAATATAAACGTAAAGGCCTTGCTCTGATAGGATTCTGGCTATACAACATTATTGCCAGACCGTTGGAATCCGTGCTGTTTTGTGTAGTTTTTCATGTGGGCGCATGGCTTTTGATTGAGATAGCAAACTTCTTCGGCGGGATGGTAGCCCCTGAAAATCAGATCATTTTCAATCTGTATCCGCCGTATAAATGGGAGTATCCGATACTTGGCATCATAGTGATAATGACGTTCCGTAAACGCTGGGGTACGTAAGATAGCTTACAGCCTGATCATTTTATATCTAAAGCGTCTCACCAGCATTATGATATACAGCCCTACGAAAAAACCTCCAATATGCGTCCACCATGCCACGCCGCCGGCATAAGCGCCTGCTCCCAATGAAACAGTACCGTAAAAGAATTGAATTAGAAACCAGATTCCCAAAAATACATAGGCAGGCACTTCAACGATCTGCACAAAAAAGAAAATAGGCACCAGTACAAGTATTTGCGCATGAGGAAACAGCAGTAGATACGCGCCCATGACTCCGGCAATGGCTCCGCTGGCTCCGATGGTCGGAATGGGTGAATACCAGTTGGTAGCAAGATGAAACCCTCCGGCAAGCATACCGCACAATATATAAAATACGGCAAAACCGCGATGACCGAGATAATCCTCAACATTATCGCCGAAAATAAACAGGGTCCACATATTGCCTATAATGTGCAACCATCCGGCATGTAAAAACATATAACTAAAAAACGGTATAATTTGTTCAATCAAGGTAAACTGACTTGCAAGCCCGCTTCGAGAATAACGGATAGGGAAAATACCGAAATTCTCGAATAGACCGACCCTATATTTCGTAGTTAACACATTGAAAAACAAAAAACAGACAATATTGACCGCCATTATGATATAAGTCACATACGGCACTTTGCCTGAAACATTTTTGTCTCGAAGCGGTAACACGTTGCAGTCTCCTTATGCGAGCCGTAGAACCGGCAAAAATACAACCAAAAAAAATATCCTAGTACGCCGCTTTTTTTATAAGCACTCCTCCGAATATGAGAAAAATAAGGTTGGGTATCCACACCGATACAAATGGCGGCAACAACCCGTTTTTTCCCATACCGACAGTCATGAGAGAAATGCCATAATAGGCGAGAAAAATAACGATGCTTATGCCGATCCCTTTGATAAACCCACCCCGCTGAGTGGTTATGGCAAACGGAATCGCAACCAGCACTGCAATGATGCAGACAAACGGAAACGCGATTTTATGATGCAGGTCGACCAGAATTGCGCGGTAGAGCCTTGAATTTTTGTTCTGTATCATTAAATATCGTAGCAATGATCTAAAATTCATAGTCGAAATATTTTTACGGGTATTTTCTATATCTTCCGGTGTTATACTATAAGGCATCAGCATTTTGGTAAACGGTTTTGGAGCTTGCTCATCTTCGTCTTCGCTGACCTGTGGTAGGCCGTCTTCGTTATATAAATAAACACTGCCGTCCTCAAACAACCACTGGTTGTTGAACCACCGTGCGTTTTTTGCAACTATTTTTTTTACGATCTGTCCGGTATCGGCAAATTCCCGTACAACAACGCCGATCATTTCATTGGTTTTTACGTTGAACGACTCCATAAACCAATCGTGATTCACTGATGGGTTGCGAAACGGTATGTTTTTCCAGATGATCGCTAACTCAGAGTCATACCCGTCAAAAATTTCTTGCCGCAGTTGTTCTTCTTCGTAGGCATACTTGCATACAATCTGATCGTTGATAATGAAAACCAAAACGGCAAGTACCGCCCCGATAATCAGGAACGGAACTATAATCCGGTCGATGTGAATACCGGACGCCCTCATAGCCACAATTTCATGGTGTCTGTTCATATTGCCTAAATCATAAAGAAGGGATAGCAATATCGCCAGCGGGGTGCTATTTACCAGAATCAACGGTATACGTATCATATAAAATGCAACCAATTTATCGACTGTAACCTTGTTTTTTATAAACTCATCTAGGTTGATGGACAAATCATAGGTAATATAAAGCACAACAAAAGAAAAAATGCAGTATGTAAACGGGGTTAAAAAGCGAGTTACCAGATATCTGTCTATAATTTTCATAGAAAACCTCATCGGCTCATCGGCCTGCTATTTTTCGCAATAAAAAGATTCCAAGTATTCCGAGGCAAACATTTGGAATCCAAACAATTATATAAGGAAAAAAATCAGGGTATTCCTTGAGAGCTTTACCGAATAGAGTAAACCCATAGTGAACGGCAAACAGCGCAAGCCCGACGGGAATTCCGACCGTCTTTTCACTGCGATGTGTCCTGATTCCGAGCGACACTCCGATAAACAAAAAAGCTAAGCATGAAAAAGCCAGAGACAGACGGGTATTTATTTCCGTAAGAATTTCTGAAATCTGTTCACGTATTTTCACTTTTTGCATAGGCCCAGCATTTTCGAGTGTCCTATCCATTTGGCGTTTCTGACGAAGCAATTCCCTTATTTTGTAATCTTTCATGCGTTTGGCCTGACGTTTTTCGCTACCGGCATAATCGGCATCAAGATTCAGTTCGACAGGAACCATACCCATACGCGCATGGATAAAATCCGGCGAACCGTCGTTATCTTTTTCGGATTGTTGTTCCAGCAATACGTCATATAATTTCAGAATAAGCAGTTTTCTTTCGGTATCAACCTCAAAAGAGCCGTATTCCGCCTTGATGAATCTCGGTAATTTTCCGGGTATTTCCTGTTGAATGGATATATTTTTGAACTTCACGCCGTCGATTTCGTCTATATAAATTAAATATCCGTCGAAATGGTCTATAAAAACTCCCGGTTCGATAAGAGCTGTAGGAGATTTTGTGCCGAGTTCGCGTCTGAGCTGACGCAGTTTGTACTGGCAAACAGGCAAAACGATATCGTTTATAATTACGCATACAATAGTAAGCAATAACGCCATAGCGATAGGAGCTATTATAACTCGATATATGGATACGCCGCTAGCCTTTAGAGCGGTAATTTCATTTTCAGCGGAAAGTTGTCCGAAAACCAGCAATACCGCGGTAAGAAATGCCATAGGTATTGCATATGACAATAAGTACGGTACAGAAAAAATAAAGAATTCGGCGATGAACATCAGGTCGATTTTTCCGATGAACATCTGAATAACTTTAAATAAAGTTCCTGTAAACAAAACGAACGTGAAGATCGTAAGGGTAAACAGAAACGACATAACATGATTTTTAAGTATGTACCGATCAATTATTTTCATATACATCTCTCATTTTGCAGGCTTTTTTTAAGCGTATCGTTTATGGTATAGGAATTTCTTGCGGATTGCAACGTATAGTCGCAGTCAGTCGAAATTTTTTATTAAGAGAAACTCTAAAAAATAAAAAACATAAGCATGGCAATCAGGTTTGTTTGACAATCGGAATGTGGATATAGTAATATATGTGCCCAAAAATGTATAATGCTATAATCTATTTGCAAAGGAGGTAGTACTGATGAAAAAATTTTCGACACCTATGCTTCTGGCCATCCTTGTAATTGTCGCGGGGGTCATCTACTTTCTCCATTCAGGGAAAGATGAGCAACAGACTGAATCCACCACGAAAAACCCTTTTTTGTTTCCACAGTATGTTCCGACTAAAGTTGCGCGAATAACACTGGATAAAGGCGATCAGCATGTTGAACTGCAATCTTCCGACGGAAAATGGGTGGTAGTAAGCGACAACAACAATCCGGCAGACATGGAGGGTGTCAACCTGATTCTCAACAAAATCGGCGAGCTACGCATACGCGACGTCATCTCTCAAAATCCTAAAAAACAAAGTTCTTTTGAAGTTGACCCTCAAAACGCCCTTAAGACAGCATATTACGACATAGAAGGCAACGAGTTGGTAAGTATGTACATCGGCAAAAACGGCCCTTACTACAACAGCACATTTGTCCGCAAAGATCAGTCAAACGACGTGGTGTTAATCAATGAAAATCTGCGTGCGCTGTTCACACCATGGAACGGAAAATGGGTTGACCGGACTATATTCGATTTCGATCCGGAGACCATCATCCGTTTTTCCATAGAAAAACCGGAAACAACTTTTGTATTTGAAAAAGACGATGCCGGTACATGGCACGGTGCAAAACCGTTTAATTTCGAACCTAACCTTGAAGAACTAAACCGTATGACCCGCGCGCTGTCAAATCTGAAAACAAACGATTTTATAAAACCGCATGAAATGGAAAACGATGCTTTCGAGATACCTGCGGTCGTTGTAAGGGCGGTACTGCAAAACGGTGAGGAACGCACCTTGACAATCGGCAAAAAGAACGAAGAAAAAAAACAGTATTATGCTAAAAACAATACTTCCGACCGTTTTTATCTGCTGGCGGAATACCGCATAAATATGTTCGACAAAACCATAGATAAACTGAAGGCTCCTGAAGGAACTGAAGTCGAAAAAGCCATACAAAGCGTACAACAGGAAAAAGCACAGACAAAACTTATGATCGAAGAAATCGATAAAGCAGTTAACCAACTGACCGATAGCGACGACTCGATTGAAGCAAAACCCGCTTCCAGTGAAGCAAATATGATTTTATCCGAACAGGAAACCCCTAATGAAAACAACGGCTCATCAATCGAGCGTCCGGATGAGTCGCAGGAGGAACAAACCGCCATGGCATCGCAGGAATCCGCTAAAATTATTGAAGACAACGCACTGCCGCAGGTGCTTATACAAACGTCCAAAGGCGATATCCGACTCGAGTTGTACGAAGACGACGCGCCTAATACCGTGGCCAATTTCATCAATCTTATAGAAAAAGGATACTACGACGGGCTGAAATTTCACAGGGTAATCAGCGATTTTATGATTCAGACCGGCGACCCGACAGGCACAGGCACAGGCGGGCCGGGATACACATTCAAAGATGAAGTCAATAACCGCAAACATACAACCGGCACTCTTTCAATGGCCAACAGAGGTCCTAACACAAACGGCAGTCAGTTTTTTATCACTCACAAACCCACCCCATGGCTTGACGGAAAACATACTGTCTTCGGACAGGTACTTGAAGGACAGGATGTGGTTGACAAAATCGCGCAGGACGATAAAATGACATCTGTGAGGGTATTGCAAAAAAGAGCGCATCAATATACACCGGAAGTAATTAAATAGAAGCTATTTACAAACTATAAGGCGTTATCGGAGCAAGTTTTGGTTGACTGTAGGGGGTTCTTCGGTTACAATGCTTCACAATTTGCACGCAATAACGTGACGTTTACTGAAAACAACACACCGAAATGAACAAATAGAAAGGAGTAGCACATGACAACAAAAGTAGGTATCAACGGATTTGGCCGTATAGGCAGACAGGTTTTTAAAATTCTTTCTCAGGAACCCGATTTCGAAGTTGTGCAGATCAACGACTTGACCAGCGCTAAAACACTTGCTCATCTGCTAAAATACGATTCCGTACACGGAAAATTTCAGGGCGAAGTATCCGTAGCTGAAGACGGTATCATAGTCAACGGCAAAAAGGTAAAAATTTCTGCAATCAAAGATCCGGCAGAGTTGCCTTGGGGTAAACTCGGAGTCGAACTGGTTGTAGAGTCGACCGGTGTTTTCAGGGCGAAAGATCAGATAATGAAACACATCACCGCCGGCGCGAAAAAAGTTCTGCTTACCGTTCCGTCGAAAGACGAGATCGACGCTACCATAGTTATGGGCGTAAACGACAAAACGCTAAAACCGAGCGATAAAATCATATCGAACGCCTCGTGCACGACAAACTGTCTCGCTCCGATGGTAAAAGTATTGAACGAAAAATTCGGCGTCGAACATGGACTCATGACTACCATTCACGCTTATACCAACGATCAGGTTATTCTCGATATACCGCACAGCGATTTGCGCAGAGCGCGAGCCGCGGCAGTCAGCATCATACCCACTACAACCGGCGCGGCAAAAGCTGTCGGCAAAGTGCTTCCCGAACTCAAAGGGAAACTCGACGGTATGGCAATGCGTGTACCTGTTAGCGACGGTTCTGTTACCGATTTCGTCGCCACATTGAAAAAACCCGCAACAGTCGCTGAAATCAATGCCGCTATGAAAGAAGCCTCTGAAGGCGAACTGAAAGGTATTCTCGAATACTGTGAAGACGAGATCGTATCATGCGATATAGTTCACAATCCGGCGTCTTGTATTTTTGATTCGCTTTGCACGTCTGTTATTGCAGGCAACATGGTAAAAGTAATCGGCTGGTATGATAATGAATGGGGCTACTCAAACCGTTGTGTCGATTTGTTGCGTTTAATGCGCGCATAATTGCTTTAAACAAATTACACCGGTTGAATAACCAACACCATCATTACAGGAGTTGAATATGGCCAAGCTATTTATAGAAGACCTTGCCATGAAAGGCAAACGAGTCTTGATACGAGTCGATTTCAACGTACCGTTTGATGCCGCTCAGAACGTCACAGACGATACTCGAATTCAGGCGGCTTTGCCCACCATCAGATACGCCGTCAAGCAGGGTGCGAAAGTTATCCTAATGTCGCATCTGGGCAGACCGAAAGGCAAACCAGTTCCTGAAATGAGCAACAAACCCGCCGGAGACCGGTTGGCAAAGCTAATCGGCAAACCGGTTGTCACGCTTAATGATTGTATAGGCAAGTCTGTCGAAGACGCTGTATCAAAAATGAGCGAAGGCGATATAATTCTGCTAGAGAATCTCAGGTTTTACAGCGAGGAAGAAAAAAATGACCCTGAATTCGCCAAAAAACTTGCTTCCTTGGGAGACATCTATATCAATGATGCGTTCGGAACAGCTCATCGTGCTCATGCGTCAACCGAGGGAGTCACTAGATTTTTCAAGCAGTCTGCGTGCGGCTACTTGTTGAAAAAAGAGATCGATTATCTATCTAAAGCGCTGGAATCCCCTGAACGTCCGTTTGTCGCCATCATTGGCGGGGCAAAAATATCAGGCAAGATCGACGTCATAACCAATTTTCTCGATAAAGTAGATTCACTACTGATCGGCGGAGGTATGGCGTATACTTTTTTCAAAGCTATGGGATACGAAATCGGCAAATCGATACTCGAACCGGACAAAATCGATCTGGCAAAAGAGATTCTAAACAAAGCAAAGCAAAAAGGCGTTGATTTGGTTTTACCGAAAGACGTATTGGTTGCTGACGATATATCTCCGGACGCAAAGCCGGTTGCTACAGCGTGTGACAAAATACCTGCGGATAAATCCGGTGCGGATATCGGTCCTGAAACCATAAAAATCTTCAAAGATAAAATCGCATCCGCGAAAATGGTAGTATGGAACGGTCCTGTGGGTGTTTTTGAAATGAAACCATTTGCAAACGGTACGAATGAAATCGCAAAATCCCTCGCCGCGTCATCTGCTATAAGCATAGTGGGCGGCGGAGATTCCGTTGCGGCTATCAACTCTTTCGATCTGGCGGATAAAATAACCCATATTTCAACGGGCGGCGGCGCGTCTCTTGAGTTCCTTGAAGGGAAAATTCTTCCGGGAATCGCGGCGCTAACCGAGAAATAACGACTAATTATTTGTGAGGAGATAAGCATGAGAAGACCGATATTGGCCGGAAACTGGAAAATGAACACATCGCTCAAAGAAGCTGTTGAGCTGGTTACCGGTTTAAAACGTGAGCTCGCAGGAGTAACGGATGCTGACATAGTAGTATGTCCCCCGTTTACTCATCTGACAACAATACGCGATGTGGTTGCCGGATCGAATATAGCTCTGGGTGCCCAGAACATGTATATAGCTGAAGAAGGAGCATTTACCGGCGAAATATCCCCTAAAATGCTTAAAGACTCAGGATGCACTTACGTAATTCTAGGCCATTCGGAACGGCGTCAGTATTTCAATGAGTCGGATGAATTTATCAATACGAAAGCGAAGAAGGCGCTGGAACATGGACTTACTCCAATCATCTGTGTTGGTGAAACTCTTGATCAGCGAGAACAGGGTATCACCGGTAAAATAGTTACAACGCAGATAAAAGGATGCCTTGCCGGTTTATCTGAATCGGATATGTTAAAATGCGTTATAGCGTACGAACCGGTATGGGCAATCGGCACAGGCAAAACAGCGTCTAACGCACAGGCTCAGGAAGTACATGCGCTGATCCGCAGTCTTTTGACAGAACTGTTTAGCGAAACTGTTGCGCAGAAAATACGCATTCAGTACGGCGGCAGTGTAAAGCCGGACAATATCGCAGGCCTGATGCAGGAAAAAGACATAGACGGAGCTCTTGTCGGCGGCGCCAGCTTAAAAGTAAGCTCATTTGCGGGAATAGTTCTTTTTAACAAATAAAACGATTACTTGATTGAATTACCGGAGGGTGGTGTGTTATGTATATTTTGCTGTTGATGTTCTTTATCATGCTTTCCGTCGTACTGATAGGCGTTATATTGATGCAATCGGGACGCGGGCAGGGGCTTGCCGGAGTATTCGGAGGCGGCGAGATGCAGTCCATGCTCGGACCGCGCGCATCCGATTTCCTCGAAAAACTTACTTGGGGCGGCGTTACACTATTTTTTGTATTGACGATAGTGCTTTCGCTATTTCTATCCCAGCGTAAAGGTACGATTGTAGATAAAGTCCATGTCCAGACGCCGCCGGTAACTCAACAGACTGCGCCGATATCGGCAGGTCAACCTATATCCGGTTTACCCGATACAGCTGATGAGGCGTCTTCCACTATGCAACTAGAGGTAACCCCTGAACAACAGCCTGTTGTTCCAGTTACAGGTGAACAGACTATACCGTTGCCTGTAGGAGAAACTACAGAATAATAAAAAGTGGTAAACGTATAACGCAACAAGCGCTTTTTTAGCCTGTAAAAAATTCTATATATTATGGATTGGAGCGGTCAGCGGCATTATCAATGACCGCTCCTTTTTATTCTCACCTTTTCGCTGATTACTTACCGGTTTCCAAATATTCAGAGATCCCATAATGAAATTTGATTAATTATCGATTGTTCGCATTCGTTTAGATGAATACGAATTAATTTTCTTGATTTTCGCAATGATGTATACTAGTGTTAAAGGAACACCTGACTGCAACTCTACAATCAAAACAATACGACCAGATAAATTTCTTATGAGCAAACCTACTCAGGATTTATTGACTGTTAAACAGCTTAGAACCCAATTCTTCGTTGAGGATGGTATTGTCAAAGCCGTTGACGATGTTTCATTTTCCATAAAACCAAGGGAAACATTGTGTCTGGTGGGTGAAAGCGGTTGCGGAAAAAGTATAACCGCTCTATCTATTTTACGCCTTATACCCGACCCTCCGGGTAAAATAGCAAGCGGACAGATTCTATATCGAGGCAAAAATCTTCTAGAACTGACGGAGCGTCAGATGCGCCAAATTCGCGGAAAAGAGATCTCTATGATTTTTCAGGAACCTATGACCGCGCTCAATCCTGTATTTACAATCGGTTATCAGATCAAAGAAGTGTTATGGACTCACATGGGGTTGAGAGGCAAACAGCTCAAGGATAAAACAATCGAGATGCTTAAGCTGACCGGTATACCCGCGGCTGAACAGAGGTTTGACGAGTATCCGCATCAATTGTCCGGCGGCATGATGCAGAGGGTCATGATTGCCATGGCGTTATGTTGCAACCCGTCATTATTGATAGCAGATGAACCGACTACCGCTCTCGACGTAACCATACAGGCGCAGATTCTGGAACTGATCAAGGAGCTTCAGGAAAAACTGCACATGTCAATGCTTCTCATTACCCACGACCTCGGCGTAGTAGCGGAAACCGCCCATAATGTTGCGGTAATGTATGCCGGAAAAATAGTGGAATATACCGATGTAAAAGAACTGTTCTCCAATCCGATTCATCCTTACACAATCGGATTGTTCGAGTCTCTGCCCAGCGTTCACGACCCCAAAAAACCGTTGCGCCCCATTCAGGGCACAGTACCAGACCCGCACAGGTTTCCTAGCGGATGTCCGTTTCATCCTAGATGTTTTCTGAAAAAAGATATTTGCGAGCAGGTCGAACCGAAACTGGAAGCAAAAACCAAAGACGGCCATTTAGCCGCATGTCTTATGAGGAAAAGCTATGAGCCATAATAACGCTCAGCAAAATTTGCTTGAGGTTGAGCATTTAAAAAAATTTTTTCCTATAAAAAAAGGTTTTTTTTCAAAAATCCACGGTCACGTACGCGCCGTGGATGATATCAGCTTCACTTTACAAAAGAAAAAAACCCTCGGATTGGTCGGCGAAAGCGGTTGCGGTAAAACTACTGCAGGCAGAACAATATTGCGCCTGCTGGAGCGAACGAGCGGCGAGGTTACTTTCGAAGGGAAAAAAGTCTTTGATTTATCGTTTAACGAGCTCAAAAAATTGCGCAAAGAGATGCAGATCATTTTTCAGGATCCTTATTCATCGCTAAACCCGCGCATGACAGTCGGTTCTATAATAGAAGAAGGTTTGCTAATCCATAATATGGGTAACCAAAAGCAACGATCAAACCGTGCTCGCGAACTCCTTGAAATCGCAGGGTTATCTGCGGATTATTATAACCGCTACCCTCACGAATTCAGCGGCGGTCAGCGACAGCGTATCGGCGTAGCCCGAGCTTTAGCGCTAAATCCTAAGTTTATAGTTTGCGACGAGGCTGTTTCGGCTCTGGACGTATCGGTACAAGCGCAAATAATAAATTTGCTCAAGCAACTTCAAGAGGATTTCGAGCTGGCATATTTGTTCATATCGCATGATTTAAGCGTAGTTCGGCACATGAGCGACTTTATTGCCGTTATGTATCTTGGTAAAATTGTCGAATATGCGCCCACGGAACAGCTTTTCAAACATCCTCTGCATCCATATACAAAAGCCCTGCTGTCCGCTATTCCTGTTCCCGACCCTTCATCCGGTAAAAAACGTATTATACTCGCAGGAGATATCCCGTCGCCGGTGCATCCGCCGTCAGGCTGTTATTTTCATCCAAGATGCCCGATGGCGATTGAAGAATGCAGTAAGGTATACCCTGATTACGAAGAAAAACAACACGGGCATTTTTGTGCCTGTTTGCGCGTGCCGGCTACTCTAATGGAGAGCAACAATGAATCATAATTTTCTCAAGACACTGATGCTCATATTGCTGTGTGTAGCGCAATGCGTTCAAGCTCAGGCCGAAAAAGAGCCTTCTTTGAAAGATTTTATCAAACCGCCGACAATCGATGAATTCAATGACCAAGTATCCCCTGAAGACCGAGTCCAGCCTAGTCTTCAGCCGGGCGGCCGCCTGATATTGCGCATGGTAGGTGAGCCTAATAGTCTTAATCCGTTAACCGACAACTCCTCCACATCACAGGAAATAGTCGGCATGCTGTTTGATTCACTGATAATACGCCATACCGAAACATTTGAATATCTGCCATGGATGGCGAAATACTGGGAAACCCGCGACTGGATACAACTTACAGACGGCACGCGCATAGAAGGCGTCATCACCGGACAGGATAACGACTCGGTAACCATAATTGAAAATGAAGGAATACTGCTGTTCGGCAAACAGGATATAGTCCAATACGATACAGAAAAAGGCATCATACAGCTCAATGACGGGAGAACGTTTACAGGATCGCTCAAAGAATATATTTACTCTGTGGAATATACCCCACATAAAAAAGATAACTTAAAAACAGTCCCTGCTAAACAAATAGCGGTGATGGAATCAGACCCAGCCAAAAAAGCGATTGTGCGGAATTCTATTTATTATTTCACCCTGCGTAGCGGCATAACGTGGCACGACGGACAACCGGTTACAGTGCAGGATATAGCTTTCAGCTACGATACGGTAAAAAACAGGTACGTAGACGCCGCGCCGTTGCGCAATTATTTCAACGATATAGATAAATTCGACGTCATAGATGAAGATACCGTTAAATTTACCTATAAGAAATCCTATTTCAAATCGTTCAGCGTATGCGGCGGAATAACGATTCTTCCTAAACATATTTACAACCCTGACCAGTTCGGAGGCGACGAGGAAACTTTCGGGAATTATTTCAATACCCACAGCGCCAACCGTCAACCGCTGGGAAACGGGGCGTTCAAGTTTATCCGTTGGATAAAAGGCCGTGAAATTGTCTTGGAACGTATCGATTCATACTGGGCGCAACAATGCGGATTCCCCTATCTACCAAAGGGAAAACCTTATTTACAGCAAATTGTCTGGACAATAATTTCAAACAATAACGCGGCGCTTAAAGAACTTCAAAACGGCAATGTAGACGCGGATTTTAATGTGGAGCCGGAGATATGGTTTTCCGATCAGACCAACACCGCGGACTTTACCGGTCAATTTGCCCGTGCGCATATTACCATACCCATGTACACGTATATAGGATGGAATATGGACTCCGTTTATTTCAAGGATAAACGGGTAAGGCAAGCGATGACCCATCTGATTCCCCGTGAAAAAATTGCCGGCACGATTCACCGCGGGTTGGTTACTCCGGTAACCGGCCCTTTTTCAATAAACGACCCAGCATACGATCATTCGCTCAAACCGTACGAGTGGTCGGTTCGCAAAGCAAAAAAACTACTGCGAGAGGCTGGCTGGCTAGACCATGACGGCGACGGTATAATAGATAAAGACGGTATCCCTTTCCGATTCGATTACCTGATTCACGGAGGACGCGAATATCACCAGAAAATCGCCGATATTATAAAAGAGAGCGTGGAGCAGGCGGGTATAGTCATGAATATCCGTAAACTCGACTGGACGGTACTCACCGAAACCATATCGGACAGAAAATTCGATGCTGTACGTATGGCGTGGGGAACGGGTATCGACGGCGACCCATACCAGATATGGCATTCGTCGCAGGCAGAGAACCGCGGTTCCAACTATGTGGGATTCAGAAACGAACAGGCTGATAAAATAATAGAAACCGCTCGCGAAACATTCGACCCCATAAAACGTTGGGAACTGTTGCGCCAACTGCACGTCATTTTATATGATGAACAGCCTTATACGTTTTTATTCAACTTCAAAATGCTGTTTTTCTATAACAAAAAATTCAGAAACGTAAAACTATATTCAGTACGACCGGGATACGATCTGTACGACTGGTACATCCATAAGCCATACGAGGAATAATGAAGGAATACATTCTAAAGCGTTTTCTCTGGATGTTCGTCACGTTGTTCGGCATCATGCTGATCACTTTTAGTGTTACGCGGCTCGCCCCCGGCGATCCTGCGGCGCTAAAACTGCAGAAAGCCGGGCCGACGATGTCTGGAGATCAACAGCTTTCAAAGAAACTTATTGAGCAGACACGCCAGCTCTACGGATTCGACAGGCCGTTGCTACTCAATTTGCGATCGGAAAACGTAAGAACTTATTCGCATAAACTGGCTGATGATCTTATTGATTCCGACGAATACACCCGTAGCGACGCGCGTGACGAACTGCGCAGTCTAGGTATAATTGCGCTTCCATATCTAATAGAACTACTCGAAGACGACCGCCGCAACGCAATCCACAGCGCGGTCTGCGATATATTTGCTGATATCGCCTCAATCCAGTATGCTCCTGAACTATCGCTTGCCGATAGAATTGAGCTATGCAAAGCCTTTACCGCGAAACATAATATGTTTTTCGACACTGTTTACCAACAATCTCTGATCGATCAGGTATTAACCGGCAATCTGCAGGTTGCACAACAGGCACGGGAATCGCTTATCTCTGCCGGATCCGCATCATTGCCGGCAATACTAACCGCCGCGCTTCAAAAAGGAGCGGACGGAGGCATGGATTTATTTTCAACCGCCGCTGTAATTGCCCGTAAATCATGGCATATCGAAAAAGATCATTCACCTGAGACAAAAGCCGAAATGTATAACTCATGGAAAAAGTGGTGGAGCCGCAACCGGCATAAATACACATTTTTCTCGCCGATGGAGCAATTCGCGCGCATTTTCACAGCTACCCAGTTCGGGCAATGGATGGGAATGGTGCTGACATTCGATTTCGGTCAATCCTACTCACACCATGTACCAGTCATAAAACTGATCAAAGAACGCCTGCCGATATCCATGCAACTGAGTTTGATATCGATCTTTTTGACATACGTGATCGCCATACCGCTAGGAGTGTTTTCTGCGACTCACCAGTACAAGACATCTGACAAAGTGATAACCGTAATTTTATTTATCCTGTATTCGTTGCCCAGTTTCTGGGTTGCAAACATGCTGATTTTATTTACGACCGGCGGCGAATTCCCGCATATTTTCCCAAACAGGTATTTGCATTCCCCCGGCGCAGAGACATTTCCATTTTTTAAATGGTTTATCGACTGGCTATGGCATCTGGTTTTGCCTATAACATGCTTGACATACGGTAGTTTTGCTTATATATCCCGCCAGATGCGTGTTGGAATGCTCGACATCATCCGGCAGGATTTCATCAGAACAGCCCGCGCCAAAGGATTGAGCGAGCGGGCTGTTATTTTTAAACACGCATTGCGAAACGCTCTGATACCTATTGTCACTCTTCTTGCATTTTTGTTGCCGGCTCTGCTTGGCGGCAGTGTGATCATAGAAGAAATATTTACCATACCCGGAATGGGTAAGCTCTCATTCGATGCGATACTCAACAGAGATTATCCGATTATCAACGCCATCGCATTTTTCTCCGCATTTCTGACTTTGTTGGGTATGTTGCTGACAGATATTGCGTATGTATTTGTAGATCCGAGGATATCATTTGACCATGACAGCTAAGAAACCTTATTCGCCCGGATATTTTGAGATAACAATGCACCAGTTCGGCAAAAACAAACTGGCAGTGGGAGGTATCGTAATCATTCTCCTGCTTTTTGCCGTTGCGTGTTTCGCTCCGCTTATAGCCAATGAAAAACCGCTTGGCGTACGCGGATCTTTTCCTGAAAAATATGAAGATATTTTCTACGCGCTGTGTTCCAACGCATCAATTTATATGAATGCCCATAAAGCTGTCAGCGAAAACCAGTCGGACGATTTGCTCAGGCTACGGAAGTACAGGGAATACACTTTTCGGTCGTTCAACCGTTTGAGGCCGTATATACCGGCGGATATCCGTGGATCGTATCTTGAGTACAGGCAAAATATTTTAGCTGAGATAGATAAGAAAAACTATGATGCCGCGCGCAGTTATATTGAACAGTTTGAAAATACTTTTCTTTTGGATGATTCCGACATAGAGCCTATCACATTGTTTCCGGCACTAAGTAACTTGTCCGCTCTTGAAATGTTTTTTATGCTCTTTTATCCGCTGATCTTGTTTTTGATTTTAAAAAACTTGTTTAGGGGGTCGAGTCGACCTCTTAAGGTCAAGAAAGGGTTTATTGTGTGTTTTCTTATGGCCTTTTTTGGAGCTATCTTATGGAATATTCTCAACCCAACGGTATTCGACCCGACCAACTATAAACGGATTGTCAATGATACCTCGATATGCCACTGGGCGATATTTGCGCCGGTGCCCTATGGTGAAAACGAAAACCTTATTTCCGAAGCCTCTGCAAAACCCACATGGCTAATGCCCAAAGATCAACGTACTGACAATTACCATGTTCTAGGAACCGACACAAACGGCCGCGATGTGTTGACGCGAATGATAATGGGTACACGCATTTCTATGTCAGTGGGATTTATAGCAGTCGGCATTTGTCTTTTCATAGGTATTTTTTTCGGCGCTATAGCCGGTTACTTCCGAGGTAAAACCGACTTATTGATATCTCGATTGATAGAAATAGTGATTTGTTTTCCGGTTTTCTTTTTAATTCTAACGGTATTAGCGTTCCTCCGCCCAAGTATTGTAAATATTATGGTGGTTATAGGTATTACCGGCTGGACAGGTATTGCAAGGCTGTGCAGGGGCGAATTTCTAAAATTGGTTAACCAGGATTTTGTAACAGCGGCGCAAGCTCTGGGGGCGTCGAATCTGCGAACCATTTTCAAACATATTTTGCCAAACGGTATGGGGCCTATTCTGGTATCGGTATCGTTCGGGATCGCGGGAGCGATACTTACTGAGTCGGCGCTATCGTTTCTTGGCTTCGGAGTACCACAACCGACCGCGAGTTGGGGTGATCTGCTAAACAACGGCCGCAGTGACATACAGGGCACATGGTGGCTGACTATGTTCCCCGGGCTAGCTATATTCATTGCGGTAACCGCGTTCAATCTCGCCGGCGAAGGCTTGCGTGACGCCCTTGATCCCCGTCTCAAAAAACAATAACCGTTTTATGAGAAAACTATTTACAACAACGCAAAAATTAGGTACATTATTTCACATTACTTTTTTAGTGAGTTTTTAACTGCTGGGGTGGCGGAACTGGCAGACGCGCTAGGTTGAGGGCCTAGTGGGAGTATATCCTGTACGGGTTCAAGTCCCGTCCCCAGCATATAATAAAAAAACCCGAATGGTTAACCATTCGGGTTTTTTTATTATACGGCTAAATTGTTATCATCAAGTTCCCATTGTCCATGAAGCCAAATATTCTTTTTGTTCGGCTGTCAGCTCGTCAATATCAATGTTCATAGATTTTAGCTTAAGAGTAGCCACCCAGTTTTCGATCTCCTGCGGAACATAGTATACTTTGTTAGCCAATTTACCTCTTTGCTGGAGGCAAAATTCAGTTGCGAGAGCTTGAGTAGCGAAACTCATATCCATAACGCTGGCAGGATGTCCTTCCGCGGCGGCAAGATTGATAAGACGTCCTTCACCCAACAGATAGATACGTCTTCCATCGGACTGCACATAGCAATCTACGAAATTGCGGACTTCCTTTTTGATTTCAGTCGATAACTTAGCTAATCCCGGAATATCTATTTCAACATTGAAATGACCGGAATTACATACAATAGCTCCGTCTTTCATCGCTGAGAAATGTTCCGGACGCAACACATTGATATCACCAGTCAAAGTACAGAAAAGGTCGCCGACCACCGCGGCCTGCGCCATAGGCATAACGCGGAACCCGTCCATAACCGCTTCGAGCGCTTTAATCGGATCTATCTCGGTAATGATCACATTGGCTCCCATTCCGCGTGAACGTATAGCAAAACCGCGTCCGCACCATCCGTATCCGGCTACTACAACAGTTTTTCCGGCAAGCAGTATATCGGTCGCGCGGATGATTCCGTCCAAAGTAGACTGCCCCGTACCGTAACGATTATCAAAAAGCTGTTTGGTTGCGGCATCGTTCACGGCTATAACCGGAAGTTTTAGAGCTCCGTCTTTTTCCATGGCTTTCAGGCGTATGACACCGGTAGTGGTTTCTTCCATACTGCCAATAATATCCGGAATATACTGCTTATACTCGGAATGTAAGATAGAGATTAGATCTGCACCGTCATCCATTGTAACGTTCGGCCTGTGTTCGAGCGCCGCGCGCAGATGTTTATAGTAGGTGTCGTTATCCTCGCCCTTGATAGCCAATACAGATATATCGTAATCGGCAACCAAAGACGCGGCAACATCGTCCTGTGTCGACAGAGGGTTAGAAGCGCACAAAACTACATCCGCCCCGCCTGCCTTCAAGGTGCGTACAAGATTTGCCGTCTCAGCGGTAACATGTAAACACGCCGACATGCGCAACCCTTTAAGGGGTTGTTCTTTAGAAAAACGCTCCATCACCAGTTGAAGCACGGGCATATCATTATACGCCCATTCGATTCTTTTTTTGCCTTGAGGCGCGAGTTGCAAATTTTTGACATCGTATTGCACATTAGTTTTTTCAGACATATTTATTCTCCTCTTTAAGATATCTAGCGTAACCAGCCGGTCAACAGTTACAGGCCTGCTTCTTTGCGCAATTGCTCGACTTTATCGGTTTTTTCCCAGAAAAACAGGTCACCCCGTCTGCCGAAATGACCGTGACGGGCTGTTTCTTTATATATGGGACGCAACAAATCCAGATGCGTTATAATATCTTTTGGACGCATAGGGAATACTTTCATTACGATATCGGATATCTGATTGGGCGGCAACTTCTCTGTTCCAAACGTATCGACAAGTACGGATATAGGATCTGCAATACCGATAGCATAAGACAATTGTACTTCACATTCATCCGCCAACCCGGCCGCCACTATATTTTTAGCGATATACCTGCCCATATAAGTGGCGCTACGGTCGACCTTTGATGGATCTTTGCCTGAAAAAGCGCCGCCGCCGTGACTGCCTCTGCCGCCGTATGTGTCGACGATAATTTTACGGCCTGTCAAACCTGTATCGCCCATAGGACCGCCCACAACAAAACGTCCTGTAGGATTAACGTGGTAAACGGTTTTATCGTCGAGTAACTTAGCAGGCACGACTTCTTTGATTACGTGTTCGATCATATCCTTTTTGATCGTTTCATAAGCAACATCTTCGGCATGCTGGGTTGATATAACGACCGTGTGTACGCGAAGCGGTTTGCCGTCCGAGGAATACTCGACTGTTACCTGCGACTTGGCGTCAGGGCGCAGATAACGCAGTTTGCCCTGTTGTCGAACTTCTGCCAACCGTTCGACAAGTTTGTGCGCCAAACTGATAGGAAGCGGCATATATTCATCTGTTTCCCTGCAAGCATAGCCAAACATAATACCCTGATCACCTGCACCCTGTTCGGTATGCAGTCCGGCGCCTTCGGTAACACCTTGGGAAATGTCGGGGGACTGTTCGTGGATAGTTGTTATAACCGCGCAAGTTTTATAATCGAATCCCATGGACGCATCGTCGTAACCGATTTCCTTAACGGTTTCGCGGGCGATTTCGCTGTAATCTACTTTTGCGGTCGTTGTAATTTCGCCGGATATCATAATTAAACCGGTAGTCAATAATGTTTCGCAAGCCACACGCGACCGTTTGTCCTGCATAAGAATCGCGTCTAGAATTGCGTCCGATATCTGATCAGCCATTTTATCAGGATGACCCATCGATACTGACTCTGAAGTAAACAATCTTGTTTTTGTCATATAAAACTCCTTTCTTGTATACTGCCTACTTATTTTTTTGTTCATACAATTTATTAGCGGATTCGTAACTTTTCAGATCGCCGATATCATACCACTGTCCGTGAAATACGTATGAATAGACATCGTCAACCCTATATGCCCACTGGATGAAATATCCCGGCGCATCGGTATTGTTTCCTTCGGCGACATATTTTCGCAACAAAGCGACTTTATCCTTTTTAAACAGATACACACCTAAAGCGGCAAGAGTTGATGGAGGCTGAGCCGGTTTTTCCACAAAAGAAACTACTTTGCCTTGAGTGTCGACACTGACTATTCCGTATTGTGTGGCAAGGGAATAATCGCCCACGTCGTACGCACATATAACAATACCTTTATCCTGAGAAAAATCGCGCAGTTTAGCCAGATCGAAATCGAACAGGTTATCGCCTGCGATAACCAGCAGGTCATCGTCAATATTTTTTTTGCTTATCACATAATGCATATCGCCGATAGCCCCGAGCCTGTCATCGTTTGTAAGTGTGCCGTCGTTGATGATCTCAATTGGTATTCTGTAATTGAATGATCGTCTCCACTCCTCAAAATGCATATAAAATTTATTGTTAGTCACCACATATATAACATCGATATTGGAAAACGCTTCCATTTTTTCGATAATATATTCGATTATCGGTTTTCCTGCAACCGGCAGTAACGGTTTGGGTTGATTTTCGGTCAATGGATATAATCGTGTAGCATATCCAGCGGCCATAATTAATGCCTTCATATAAACTCCTTTTTACGTTGCGCTAAAACTCAAGTACATCGGGTACATGTTCACGCATGAACGCATGTAGTTTGTCCCGTATTTCAATTGAATCAGTCAGGTTTGTAACTTCCTGTACAAGCTGTTTTATTTCTTTGAACGATACGGATCTGATAGTTCGCTTCAGTTCCGGTATGATGACCGAACTGCAACTAACTTCGTCGACCCCTAGTCCTATTAGAAGAAGCGCCAAAGTAGGTTCGCTAGCCATTTCGCCGCAGACTCCGACCCATATATTTTCCTTATGAGCGACATCAACAGTCATTTTGATAAGGCGCAATACCGCGGGATGAGTGGGTTCGTATAGATACGCTATTTTTTCGTTTACCCTGTCGATAGCCATGGAATACTGTATCAGATCGTTTGTGCCGAGGCTGAAAAAATCGACTTCTTTGGCAAGTATATCAGCAGTAATTGCCGCAGAGGGCACTTCAATCATCACCCCTACTTCCATTGATTTATCGTAGGAAATACCTTCTTTTTCGAGATCGTTTTTTACTTCCTGCAATATAGCGTTAGCGGCTCTGACTTCTCTTATACCGGATATCATGGGATACATGAGTTTTATATTACCCAGCGCGCTCGCCCTCAATATGGCTCGCAGTTGAACTTTGAAAATCTCAGGGCGCGCAAGGCACAGCCTTATAGCCCTGCATCCCATGAATGGGTTCATTTCGTGTGGTATATCAAGTTGTGACAGGAACTTATCGCCGCCTAAGTCGATTGTTCGGATAACTACGGAATTGGGATACATTTGTTTCGCCACAGAAAAGTATGCTTGATAATGCTCGTCTTCAGTGGGCAGATCGGTTCTGTTCATATAGAAAAATTCGGTACGGTACAATCCGATTCCTTTGGCGCCGTGGGCAATAACAGAAGGTACGTCTTCCGGCATTTCTATGTTGGCGCCTAGATTTATGCGGTAACCGTCGACTGTTTCTGCGTATACGTCGCGCAATTGAGCGAGTTCTTCTTCATAGAGTTCCAGACGGGTTCGTTCCTTGCCGTAGCGCTCCATGGTTTTTTTTGTCGGATTGACAATAACAATCCCCCTGTTACCGTCAATTATAATAGACGACCCTGCCTGAATTTTTTCGCTGATATCCACCAAACCGACTACAGCGGGAATTTCGAGTGTTCGTGCCATGATAGCGGTATGCGAAGTACGTCCGCCGATATCCGTAGCGAAGCCGATGACATTTTCTTTATGCATCAACGCGGTATCTGACGGAGATATATCATGGGCGACGACGATTACTTCCTCGTTGAGCGAGGATAGGTCTTTATGCTCCTGACCGAGCAGGTTTTTGACTACTCTGCGGGTTACATCTTTAATATCGCTGGCGCGTTCTTTTAGGTAATCATCATTGATTCTGGAAAATATTTTCGCATATTTATCGGATATTTCCAGAAAAACAACCTCGATATTTTTCTTTTTGCTTTCGAGTTCTTTTATGACTTCTTCAACAAGTACACGGTCCTCTAGAACAAGAAGATGCGCGTTAAAAATCTCGGCGTGTTCGGTCCCCATAGCCTCGGCGATATGTTTCTGAATATCGAGTATCTGTTTGCGAGTTTTGATGAGCGCGTTCTCAAAGCGGGCGATTTCAAGCGGTATTTCGGATTCCGTTATAATACGTTCCTGAACTGCCGGATACAGAGGGGATTCGAATTTATATACCTTCCCGATAACGAAACCGGGAGATACAGGTATACCTCTGTAAACTATTTCGCTTGAACGTGACACTGTTTCCGATTTCTTTTTACTCGTAGCCATGCGCGCCTCACGATAACGGGTTATTCTTCACCAAACTTATTTTTAAAAAGATCCACTAATTCAGATAATGCTGATTGTGCGTCATTGCCTTCAGCGCGAATTTTGACTTTCGAGCCGCGGTTAGCGGCCAAGGTCATTACGCCCATAATGCTTTTCCCGTTGACTTCCATGGAATCTTTAGTTATGAAGACATCACTCTTGAATTTATTAGCCAGCCGGACAATCATCGCCGCTGGCCGGGCATGAATGCCCAGTTTATTTATGATAGTTATTTCCTGTTCAAAAGACTGACTCATTTTCTCCTAAAGCCTTTTTCTTCATTATCGCAACAAGTTTATTATTCAATTCGAGGGCAGGGTTGATACCCAATTTTTTCAACCGATGGTTCAGCGCGGCTACTTCAACCAGCGAAATAACATCTCTGCCCGGTCGAACAGGAATGGTGATATGAGGCAATTTCACCCCCATAAAATCCATATATTCGCTTTCCAGCCCAAGTCTTTCGTACTCTTTTTCCGGATCCCATTTTTCGAGTGAGATAACCAATTCAACCCGTTTGCGTTCTTTGACGGATCCCACTCCGAACAATGTCTGAACGTTAATTATGCCGATACCCCGCAATTCCATGAAATGTCGAGTAATCTTAGCGCCTTCGCCTATAATATAATCCGATTCCGTAAGTTTTAATCTGACTACATCATCGCATACAAGACGATGCCCTTTGCTCACAAGCCCCAGCGTAGTTTCGCTCTTTCCTACACCGCTTTTACCGAGTATCAGCACGCCGACTCCGAAAATTTCCACTTCATCGCCATTAATAGTCATACTCGGAGCAAATTGATCTTCGAGAAAAATTGTTCCCTGATTGATTAGTTTCATAGTCATATAATGAGACCGTATAAGCGGTGTTTTATATTTATTTGCCAACTCAATAAACTCAGTTGAAGGAATAATTTTCCTTGCGAGGATGACGCACGGCACTTTTTCTTTGAACAATAATTCGAGACGCCTATAGCGTTCGTTGGCATCAAGCGACGCCAAATAAGATATTTCCGCTTTTCCAAGTACCTGCACACGCTTGCTGGCAAAATAATCTATATGTCCTGCCAAGGCAAGCCCCGGACGGTTAAGTTCCGCTACAGTAATGAAATTAGAGAGTCCTTCTTTGCCGGCGCACAATCTGAAACGCAATTTCGGTTTAAGTTTCTCAAAAAACTCCGAGACCTGTATTTTCGGTTTCATGGTTCCCCTTAAAACATATCGCTTATCAGGCCGAATTCTCCGTCTTTGCGATAAAAAAGAAGGCTGATAATACCTTTATCTTTTTCCGCAAAGACAATATATTCTTTTGCCAGTTTTTTAAGAGTCCTTGTGGCTTCCGGCACAGTCATTGTATCAATAGAAAACTGATCGGTTGCTGTTTCATGAATCTCCATCTGATCCCCATTGACAGGCGGAACAACCGACAGATAATGCCGGATAAACGATGCCTTCTCCGGATGACGCTTTTCTTTGCCTTCTCGTTCGATAAGCTCATAGGCATGATCAGATGTTTTTGAAATAACATTTGTCTTTTCGGTATCCTGATTGATGAACAATTCGAAATGATCGTGCGACTCATTGAGCGCATCTATTGCCTGAGAAACCGTCAGATTATACACGGGCAAATCGGTATGTATAATAGTTTTTTCTATTTCCTCATCTTCGATCTGAGCTTTCAGCGTAGCTTCTTCCGACGTAAAACGGGGGTCGAGATTTTTCACCTTATGGTGTTGAATTTTTTCTTTGGATTTGCGCATGTGCCGCTCTATCTTATCTATATTCCTATCTATGGCGGCAAACATATCCGTGTCTTCTTCCCTGCAGTGAAAAGAGGTCAATTGTGTATTGATATGACTCTCGACAATAAACCTATATTTCTGCATATCCAGCGAAATATGAGCATCGATATTCTTATTGCTGTATTTTTCTATTTTGCTGAGTTTATCCTGCATATACTCTTTCATAGAGTCTGTAATACGAGCATCCCTGGCTATTATATAGATATTCAAAGTCACCCACTCCTTTCCCGTGTTAAAGTTGTATGTCTCAAATAATAAAATTAGTACTTACCCGCTTAATAAAAAAGCGCAGTAAAGTAAAAATGCATTTATGTATCAAAAAAAGTCTGTCCATGTCAAGCAAATAACATTAAAAACCATCACATTTGAAACCGCTCTCCAAGGTATAACTGCCGTGCTTCCTGATCGTTGGCTAGATACTCGGCAGATCCTTGTTTCAATACTTTTCCCTCATAAATAAGATATGTCCTGTCGGTGATTGACAGTGTTTCTCTGACGTTGTGATCGGTCAACAATATACCCAATCCGCGTTTGCGCAAATCGTCTATAATTTTTTGTACATCATAAACTGCAATGGGGTCTACGCCTGAAAACGGTTCATCGAGCAAAATAAATGACGGCGAAGTTACCAAAGCTCTGGTTATTTCAAGCCGTCTGCGTTCTCCGCCGGAAAGTGTGTACGCTTTACTTTTAGCTACATGAGAGATACCCAGATCATTGAGCAGTTTTTCGAGTCTGTCTTTACGCTCCTGGCGAGATATATCGAGGGTTTCAAGAATAGCCATAATATTTTCTTCAACGGTAAGTTTTCTAAATACAGACGGTTCCTGCGACAAATAGCTTATTCCCCTGCGGGCGCGATAACTCATAGGTATATTTGTAATATCCTCGTTATCAAACACTACTTTACCTTTATGCGGACGCACCAATCCGACAATCATATAAAAGGTTGTTGTTTTGCCTGCGCCGTTAGGACCTAACAAACCGACAATTTCCCCGCGTTTAACCGTGATATTGATTTCATCAACAACCCGTTTACGATTATATATCTTTACTAGATTTTCCGTTCGAAGTAATTCCATTTATAGCAACTCGTCTCGCGTCAAAACAACAGGCCGCTTCCGTTATCTTTCTCGTCGCGGTACAGGATCAATTTGGCCCGTGGCTCAAGTTTCATTTCAGTTTGGCCATCCTTGCGAAAAATGGTTATTTTATCCGCAGAATATATATTTTTATCTTCCATTATTCGCGGATTACCGGTCAACACCAACAGTCCTTCGGAGACTTTATAGGTAGCCTTTTCGCTTTTGGCTATTTTATCGTTCACATATATGACGACGTTTCCGAGAGCTTCGACAAAATGAACCTGTCTGGAATCGTTATCGAAGTAAACATCCATCCGGTCGGAATATACTTCACCGCGTTCATCTTTTATGCACACATTCTCTTTGAAAACAGCCATATTTTTCGTAAAATCCACCTCCAGAGGACCGTCTGAGGTAATTACAGTCGGGGTCTGCTCAGGCTGTTGTTCTGCCTGTAAGTCTGCCCTGCCAAATCCTATTAGAGCAAAGGCCGTCAGCAAACCGCAAATAATCTGTTTCATTCTTTTATCTCCTCGTTTGACGGGGTATACCGTATCATATCCAAATTCAAAATAAAAAATCTTTCTTTTCACCGGTGATAACAACCCGCACGTTTTTTTTCAACTGCACCTGTTTATCCTGCATATTGCCTTCCATCTGGTCGCCGGTAATTATCATATCCTTAGTCGTTATGGTCACCGGCTGATCGGTGCGAACTTGTTTTGTCGTCTGATTTACCTGAGCTGACGGGGATGTCATAACAACCTGCGATACTCCGTCGTTATGCTCATAAAAGATTGCTTTGACCTCATAAATTTCCACAAAACCATCTTCAATAAACTTCGCCGATTTACCATGGACTTCCCATGCCCGTTTGCCCTGTTTGTTCATATCAAAGATAGATACTCCGTCTTCGACAGTACCTATCGACACGCCGTTTTCCCCGTTGGCATGTTGTACCCATGCACAGATCAACAGTATTCCCAAAAAAACGGTTACCGCGGTTATGTGACGAACCAAAGTATATTTCATCATATCTTTCGTATAGAGCACCTTAATTTAGCTTTCTGCCAACCCCGCTATTATATCCGTTCGTATCCGGCATTACTCTCCGAGATATTTTTTAATCACCGCATCCCATAATCCGTTACGTTTAAGAATGATTTCTATCACTTCCCTTACTGCTCCGCAACCGCACCGCCGGTCGGTAACGTAATCCGCATACTTGCGAATTTCATCCGGCGCATCGGGAACTGTGACTCCCCAACCGACGGCGACAATAGGCTGTAAATCGACAAGATCGTCGCCCATGAAGCACACTTCGTCAAGTGACACATTATATTTCATTGCCAGAGATTTTACAACATCGATTTTATTTTGAGCTCCCTGATATAGTTCGGTCACACCTAATTCAGTAGCTCTGACCTCAACCGGTTTGGACGACCGGCTTGTCACAAACGCCACAACGATGCCAGCTTGTAACGCCGCCTTGATACCCATACCGTCGTGAGCGGAAAAAACCTTAAGTTCGTTTCCGTTGCTGTCCAGCATGATGCGCCCGTCGGTAAGGATTCCGTCAACATCAAGTGCGAGCAGTTTTATATTAGTAGCAGGTATATTCATTCATTTCCTCGTTCGGCATGTTGTTTCATACTTAAAACGACACAATTATCGATTGTTTAGAGTTCTCTATTCAGTTCCGGTTTAACAATAGCATCTATTGCAAGCAATTGTCTTAACAAATTTTCCATACGGTCGAGCGGCAATGCGTTTGGTCCGTCGCACAATGCGGACTCAGGACACGGATGGCATTCAAAAAATACGCCGTCGCATCCTGCGGCTACTGCACTTCGGGCAAGATGCGGTATAAACTCGCGTTGACCGCCCGATGAAGTAGCTTGGCCGCCGGGTAACTGAACACTATGTGTAGCGTCGAATATTACAGGCACACCCATACGGCGGATAATCGGCAATGACCGCATGTCGCTTACGAGATTATTGTAACCGAAACTTACCCCACGCTCGGTTATCGTAACTGAATCCTGTGCGATTCGTATGCATTTTTCGACAATATTCTTTACATCCCAAGGCGCCAAAAACTGTCCTTTTTTCACATTTATAGGTTTTCCGCAAGAAGCGGCGGCAACCAGCAGGTCGGTCTGACGGCACAAAAACGCGGGTATCTGCAATATATCCACCACTTGAGCGACAGGTTCGACCTGAGTTACACAGTGTATATCAGTCAAAACCGAAACACCGAACTTTTGTTTAACTGCGTGCAATATTTCAAGGCCTTTTTCCAAACCCGGACCGCGATAAGAATTTATAGAACTCCTGTTTGCCTTATCGAACGACGCTTTAAATATCAGGGGCATCGACAGCTTTTCGCACAAATCGCAAAGCTGTCGGGCTATATCAAAGGTTGTATCTTCGGTCTCGATAACACATGGTCCGGCGATCAACACCAACGGATGTCCGGCTCCGATATATATACTGTTGTCAACTGTTACCGTCCGCAAGAAATCACCTCCTCATCGACTATTTTAGAATAAGTCAAAGCCGCACCGATAAAATCTCTAAACAAAGGGTGCGCTCTATCCGGTTTCGATTTGAACTCAGGATGAAACTGGCAGGCTACAAACCACGGATGATCTGCCAGCTCAACTATTTCCACCAGATCGTTTTTATGATTTATCCCCGATATCAGACACCCGTTATCTACAAATTGTTTACGATAAGAATTATTAAATTCGTATCTATGCCTGTGGCGCTCAAATATTTGATTCCCGCCATAGGCCTGAATAGCTTTGCTTCCTTCGGATAAAGCGCATTCATAAGCGCCAAGCCTCATGGTTCCTCCGAGATTCGCTACCTGTTTTTGTTCTTCCATAAGACATACAACAGGGTCGACGCATTCGGGATCAAGTTCGGTACTATGCGCGCCTGACAGGCCGATTACGTTGCGCGCAAACTCGATAACCGCGCACTGCATTCCAAGACAAATACCGAAATAAGGAATTTTGTTCTCGCGGGCATACTGAATTGCCTTTATTTTTCCGTCAATCCCCCTGTCGCCGAATCCTCCGGGAACCAATATTCCGTCCACGCCGGCTAGTAACTCTCCGACTGTTTCCGAAGTAATACCTTCGGCGTCTATTCGAAGCGTATCGACTTTAGCGCAGTGATGAATACCTGCATGATCTATTGCCTCGTAAATACTTTTGTAAGAATCTTGAAGATTGATATATTTTCCTACGACAGCTATGGTAACCTTATCTTTACTGTTTTTTATTGAGTCTATGATTTTCGACCAAGATGTCAAATCCGATTCTTGAGGAGCTTCCATCACCAAACGGTCGAGAATGATCTGATCGACTTTTTCCCGCTGAAACATAAGCGGCAGTTCATATACAGTAACCGCCACGTCGCGTTCTTCTATAACCGCTTCCCTCGGTATATTGCAAAACAGCGATATTTTGTCTTTGAGTTCTTTTTTGAGGGGTTTTTCAGTTCTACATATAAGAATATCAGGTTGAATGCCGATACTGCGTAATTTTTCCACGCTGTGCTGAGTCGGTTTTGTTTTCATTTCACCGGCGGCGCGGATATAAGGAACCAGCGTCAAATGTATATACAGCGTATTGTGAACCCCCACGTCTAAGCGAAACTGCCTGATTGCTTCAAGAAACGGTAAACTTTCTATATCTCCGACAGTACCGCCGATTTCGGTGATTACGATATCTGTATTTTTATCGCGAGCCAGAATTTTTATGCGGTTCTTGATTTCATTGGTTATATGCGGGATAACCTGAACAGTTTTACCGAGATATTTCCCTGCGCGTTCATTTTTTATTACGGATTCATATATCTGACCGGTAGTAACATTATTATTTTGAGTGAGTTTAGACGACGTGAACCGCTCATAATGCCCTAGATCAAGATCGGTTTCCGCCCCGTCGTCGGTAACAAACACTTCTCCGTGCTGGTAAGGACTCATAGTTCCCGGATCAACATTGATATACGGATCAAATTTCTGTAGCGTAACTTGCAACCCTCTGCTTTCCAACAATCTGCCGATGGATGCCGCAGTTAATCCTTTGCCAAGCGATGAAACTACTCCGCCGGTAATAAAAATAAACTTTTTCATAAGCGTTTTTCAATCTCCTTAACATCTTCCGGTGTATCCACCCCTATCCCTACATACTGCGTCATCACCGTCTTTATACGAAACCCGTTTTCAAGAACACGCAATTGTTCGAGCCGTTCCATTTTCTCCAGTGTCGATGGAGGGTACTTGATCAATTGTAGCAAAAAAGATTTACGAAATCCATAAAGACCTATATGTTTATACCATTTTTTATTAGGAGTATCGGCCGAATCACGTAAAAACGGCACTTTCGATCTGGAGAAATACAGCGCAAACCCGTTGCAGTCGACAACCGCTTTTACGACGTTGGGATTATCCAGATCGGACATATCCGTCACCTCGGCTATTGGGGTTGCCATAACTACATGCGGATCACTGATAAGCGCTTGGGCTACATTATCGATGACACAAGGGTCTATAAGAGGCTCGTCGCCTTGTATATTAAGTACATACTCGCAATCTATCGCACCAACCGCCTGCGCTATACGGTCTGTTCCCGACGGATGAGATGCATCAGTCATAACCGCTGATCCCCCGAACTGGATAACCGTATCGAAAATACGCTCGTCGTCGGTAGCGACGATTAGACGGTTTACCAGAGAGGCTTTCAAGGCGCGTTCATACACATGCTGTATCATCGGCTTGCCTGCTATTAACGCCAGTGGCTTACCGGGAAACCTGCTGGAATCATAGCGCGCCGGAATAACACCGCACACCTTATAGTTTCCTGTCATAGTGCCGTCTCCTTCTTATCATCCACAGACACCTGATCGAGCACCCATTGGAACGCCTGTTCAGGCGTATCGGTGTTAATATCGGCCTCAACCCAGAACTTGTTGGTTTCAATCAAATCAATAAGTTCTTTCCCATGAGTGATAAGAACTGTTTTGCATCCGGCGTTTTTGCCGGTCTGCACATCGCTCAATTTATCGCCTACAAAAAACGATTTTTTTAAATCCACGTCAAATTTCGCCGCAAGATCGAGTACCATATTAGGCGACGGTTTACGATGCGGGCAATTTTCCGCAGGCGCGTGCGGACAATATTTTATGGCGTCAACGGAAACTCCGGCGTCAATCATCATTGCGCATAACGCTTCATGAATTTCTCGCAGTTGATCTTCTGTAAAATAGCCGCGGCCTATGCCGGACTGATTGGTTATGATAAACAACAATAATCCCTGTTTTTTTATTAAAGCAAGTTTTTTCAGCACATCCGGAAAAAAAGAAATTTGTTCCACTCGCGACAAATAACCGGGGTCATGAATGATCGTTCCATCCCTATCTACAAAAAGCGCCTGACGCATAAAATAACAATCCCTCAGATTTTCTTTGATTGACGGTCAATATGGTACGACTTTACGGCATTGAGTATTTCCGAAGGAGTAACCGATGCTGTACCGACTTTGCCGACTACGACTCCGGCGGCGAAATTTGAAAAAACCGCCGCTTCAAGGTTTGTCGCCTCAGCGGCAAGAGCGGCAGTCAACGATGCGATAACAGTATCGCCAGCGCCGGAAACATCAAACACTTCACGTGCTACCGTAGATATGCGATGCATGACATCAGGACGCTCAAACAACGCCATACCATGTTCGCCAAGGGTTATCAGAACCGATTTCACCCCCCATTTGTCAAGCAACGCAAAACCCGCGTTTTTCAGGGATTCAGGGTCAAGCCGTTCCGGTATCGAAAGCGCGTCGAATGCCTCTGCATGATTGGGAGTAGCTATGTTCATTCCATTGAGCGATATGAAATGACCCCGTTTCGGGTCGAATGAGGTTATCATCGTCGAACCGGCAGTTTCGTCGAGTATGGCGCGCACAAGTTCGTCGGATATTACACCCTTGCCATAATCTTCAAAAACGATCGCGTCGAGTTTATATTTGATATCGGATACATACTGCACGATACGCTTTACCTGTTGCTGACTGAGAGATTTGCAATCTTCCCAGTCGATGCGAACTATCTGCTGATGCTGTCCGATTATACGGGTTTTGAGAGTAGTCGGGCGGTCATCCAGAACAAGCAATCCGTCGACATTTATTTGTTTTCCGTGCAAAAGCGATTGCAGATGCCTGCCTATATCGTCATTGCCTATACATCCCACAAGCGAAACATTGACTCCGAGATCGCGAAGGTTGCGCGCCACATTGGAGGCTCCGCCGGTCATAAACGAACGGCGGGTAGCTTCAACCACAGGTACCGGCGCTTCAGGGGAAATCCGATGTACCGATCCCCAAATATACTCATCAAGGATAACATCGCCTATCACCAGAATATTTTTATTTTCAAAGCGCTTTATAATTTCCTGCGCGCGATCTACGGTCAACCGTTCCATATTTCCGGACTGCTCCTAGCAATTGTAAAAATTAAAGCGCGGACGTTTAAATAAAACGCCCGCGCGTAAACATCAGATTATTCGCAGGCATATCCGGCTACAAGGTCGCCCACCTGTGAAGTAGAATACCCCATTTTACCGGCTGAACAACTTTTGAGATTATTCTGAAGCACTTTTATTATGCCTTTTTCAATTCTTGCCGCGGCTTTTGTTTCGCCCAATTCTTCAAGTAACATCTGACCAGCGGAAATAGCGGCCAGCGGATTGATGACTCCTTGCCCGGTATATTTAGGAGCAGAGCCGCCTATTGGTTCGAACATGGAAACGCCTTCAGGATTCAGATTACCTCCCGCGGCGATCCCCATACCGCCCTGAATCATTGCGCCCAGATCGGTTATAATATCCCCGAACATGTTGCATGTAACGATAACGTCAAACCATTCCGGATTTTTCACCATCCACATGCATGTTGCGTCGACGTGTGCGTATTCGCGTTTGATGTCAGGGTAATCGGCTTTTCCAACTTCATGAAATGCCCTGTCCCACAGATCGTGCGCATAGGTCAACACATTGGTTTTTGCGCACAGCGTAAGAGTTTTGTTTTTATTGCGTTTTCTGGTGTACTCGTATGCATAACGGATACAGCGTTCCACGCCTTTACGGGTATTTAGCATAATTTGTGTAGCCACTTCGTCGGGAGTTCCTTTTTTGAAGAATCCTCCGTTGCCGATATACAACCCTTCGGTATTTTCACGGACAACAACGAAATCGATGTGTTCCGGACCTTTATCGCGAAGCGGCGTGTATACGTTAGGATACAATTTCACAGGACGCAGGTTTATATACTGATCGAGTGCGAACCGCAATTTGAGCAATATACCGTGTTCCAATATACCCGGCTTGACATCCGGATGGCCGATTGCCCCCAGATAAATGGTGTCAGCTTTCTTTAATTCTTCGACAGCGCTTTCAGGCATAGCTTCACCTGTTTTCATATAGCGTTCGCCGCCAAAATCATAATTGATCGTTTCATATTTGAAACCGGATACCTTACTTACCGCGTTGATTACTTTCAACCCTTCGTTTATTACCTCAGGGCCTGTTCCATCGCCGGGTATGACTGCTATTTTATATGTCTTTGTCATATTCGTCTCTCCTTGTGGAATATTTTATAGTTTTGCTTTTACGTAATTCATCAACCCACCTGATGACAATAATTTCTGCATAAAAGGCGGTATTGGTTGCGCTGTATAAGTTTCATCTTTGGTAATATTTGTGATGACGCCTGTTTCTAAATCTACAGACACTTTATCGCCGTTTGCTATTTTTTCAGACGCCTCTTTCGATTCGAAGATAGGCAGTCCGGTGTTAAATGCGTTTCTGAAAAATATCCGTGCGAACGATCCTGCGATAACGCAACTTACGCCAGCGCTTTTGATAGAAATAGGCGCATGCTCCCTGCTGGAGCCGCATCCGAAATTTTTGCCGCCCACAATAATATCTCCGATCCGGACTTTACTTGCGAAATCCGGGTCTGCGTCCTCCATGCAATGTTTTGCCAGTTCCTGCGGATCAGACGTATTGAGGTATCGGGCGGGTATTATGACATCGGTATCGATATCATCTCCGAACTTCCAAACGGTTCCCTGAATTTTCATGACAGTACCTCTATGCGGTTAATTTGTTATATCGTTACAGTTCGGCCGGGCTACTGATTTTTCCGGTTACAGCCGATGCCGCCGCTACAGGCACACCGGATAGATACACCTCGCTCTTTGGGTGTCCCATTCGCCCTACGAAATTCCTGTTTGTCGTGGCGACAGCACGTTCACCTTCAGCGAGTATCCCCATGTGCCCGCCTAGACAAGGCCCGCATGTCGGCGTGGAAATAGCCGCGCCGGCATCGAGAAAAATATCGAATAAACCTTCATGCATTGCCTGCCTGTATATAGTCTGCGTTGCAGGTATAACAATCAGCCGGACACCTTTTGCAACTCTGCGGCCTTTGAGCACACTTGCCGCCAGTCGCAGGTCGTCTAGTAATCCGTTGGTGCACGAACCTATGATGACCTGATCAATCCGGACATCGCCTGCCTGCGACACGGGTCGGGTGTTTTCCGGCAAGTGCGGGAAAGCGACCTGCAATTCCATATCGGTCACATCATATTCTTTTACCATACAATAGGACGCAGATGGATCGCTTGTAAAATAACGCGGCGACCGTTCGCTACGCGGTTCGACAAATTCTTTGGTAACCGAATCGGGAACGATAATACCGTTTTTGCCTCCCGCTTCGATAGCCATATTTGCCATAGTCAGCCTTCCGCTCATTGGCAGTCGGTCTATAACAGGTCCTGTAAGCTCCATAGTTTTATACAAAGCGCCGTCAACCCCTATATCGCCGATAGTATATAAAATAAGATCTTTTGCCGTGACATATTTTTGCAGTGTACCTTTATATACGAACTTGATAGCCTCAGGCACCCTCAACCACACCTCGCCTGTGGCAATAGCGGCGGCCAGATCGGTACTTCCGACACCTGTGGAAAACGCGCCTAAAGCACCGTAAGTACAGGTATGGCTGTCCGCGCCTATTACAAGGTCGCCGGAAGTGACAACGCCTTGTTCCGGCAGTAGCGCATGTTCCACGCCCATTTCTCCGACATCGTAATAATGGGTAATACCGTATTTAGCGGAGAAATCGCGTAATATTTTTGCTTGTTGCGCCGATTTGATATCTTTATTAGGACAGAAATGATCGGGCACAAGGGCGATTCTCGTCGGATCGAATACTTTGTCCACGCCCAATTGCTCGAATTCTCTGATGGCGATAGGAGCGGTAATATCGTTGCCCAGAGCGATATCGACCTTTGCGGCTATAATTTCACCGGCGCAAACCGTATCTTTTCCGGCATGTGCCGCAAGAATCTTTTCAGTAATGGTCATTCCCATGCGTTAGGTCTCCTCCTTAAGGATATTATTCCGCCGACAAATCGAGCGCAACCGCATCTTCGTCGCAATTAGGAAAATGACAGCAGTTTACGCACTCAGTCCATATTTTTTGCGGCAGTAGTTCTTTATCGATTCTAGCAAATCCCATTTTGATAAAAAAATCGGTTACGTAGGTCAGCGCAAAAATACGTTTGGCGCCGAAATCTTTAGCCTCTGCTATAGCGTGTTCGACAAGTTGTTTGCCGATTCCTTTGCCTTTATATCCTTCCCTAACCGCCAGAGAACGCAGTTCAGCCAAACCACCCCAAAAAAACTGCAATCCCACGCATCCTATCACGTCATCGCCCTGACGCGCCACCCAGAAAATCCGAATTTTTTCGCAGATATCCGGCAAAGATTTAGGCAGTACGATTTGCTGTTTGCTGTAATAATCGAGCAATTCTTTGATCGCAGGCGCGTCAACCAATTTCGGTTTAACAATTTGTATCAAGCTTTCTGTATCCGACATATAGCAACCCTTCTCATAAAAATTTTCTTCCAAAATAAAAGGATTTCAGACTATAGCACAAAGCCGGTTTTGATGTCAATGCAAGACAGCTTGTTTTAGCGCGCAGTTTGCAATTTTCTTTTCGCATAGGGTTACCGCAAGGCTGATGCAAGGTAGATTAGATTAAAATAGTATACGATATTTTTATAAGTAAACGCTCTGTTTTGGTAAATGACGGTCTTTTATTTTTCTGATGATCTTTAATCCTTCAGACATTTTTATTTTTACATTTATAATGTAATGTAATATATACAATTAGTTTGTATATTGCTTCATTAAAATATATTAGATATATCAAGCAAATATTCTTTAGTAGATTTATTCAAGTTTGTTATTTATTGCGTAAAACTGTTTTGTGCGGTATAAAAAACAATAAATATCGCCATAAAAAATATAACTCTTTTAAATTATATCTAACTAAGGCAATTAGACTTGCATAAATATACAATCCATGTTATATAGTATATTATCTTAATATCGCGAGAAAGGAGAATACAATGCGACATATTTCACCACTGGTTTTAGGGCTGATTTTTTTATTTGCAACCAACAGTTACTGTGCTCCAATTTTATTCAACAACGTAATGGTTTTTGACAACCATAACTTCGCTTTAATCGATTTTGAAGAAAATCAAACATCTTATTCGGAAATAAATTCATACCTTTCAGCCTATAATGCCAATCTTGTCGGTGGTGATTTCGGGGGTGCAGTGATTCAGGAGAGAGCGTACTACGTTTCGCCCACACATCGTCTACATGGTAATAAAGGCGTAATTACCGTCCGTTTCAACACACCCGTCAAAGCCGCCGGAATTTTTTTATGTTCGGTGGCAGGTACCAATGGTGAACCATATGACGGAGGTTCGGGCGGTAGCATTACAGTTACCCTAGGTAACGACGCCGGCACATTTAGGTATAACTACACTGAAATTCTCACTCCGAGTGGAAAAATAACCGGTTTTCTGGGGGTCATTGACATTGAAAATGGAATCACAGAGTTTGAATATTTATGGAACAGAGATACCTCAGGCGCTGATAATCTTTATTTTGGAAACAACCTGACGACTAGTATCGACTTACTTGGAGGACCGACAAACGCTTATTTAACTGAATTTACATTACCAAATTTCAACTGCGAAGAAAATTTTGCGTGGCCATCCGAAACTGTTCCGGAACCGACAACAATCATTCTGCTTACTTTGAGCGGATTGGCGATACTGCGACGTGAAAAAAGATAAGTGGTTTATCACTGAAAAATAGAATTAGAGATCTCGCACATCGTTAATTCGAAAAATTGATTATACGAATTTGACAAAAAACGGTTTGTGTGATATATTTCAAATATAAGTGATGTTTAAACTTATAAAAATATCAAAGTTGAGGATTTTGGTTATGAAAAAGTTATTTATTGCCTCTATATCTATTATATTATTGTGTTCTTCTTCAGCAAATGCCGAAAGGTATACATGGGATGTCAATAACAACCAGTATGAGCTGATATCTGCCGGGGCTCCGATTACATGGCACGCGGCTAATAACGCCGCTATCGCTCTCGGCGGGCATCTTGCCACAATTTTATCAGCAGGCGAACAGGACTGGATACTTTCCACATTCGGCACTTCAAAATATATTTGGATCGGCGGATTTCAAGACCCCAGCCATCCGGAACCACCCTATGACTCAGGTTGGCAATGGGTTACAGGAGAAACATGGGATTACACCGCATGGGGTCCGGGTGAACCGAACGATTTCAGCGGACAAAATCAGGATTATCTTGTTTTATGGCAAAATCATAACGGCGGCTGGAATGACGCAATATACAATGACAGCAGAATCACATATTTCCTTGTCGAATGGGACAATATAGAGATAGAAGACGTTATTCCCGAACCGATGTCAATATTGTTACTGGCTGTTTCGATATGTATAAGGCTATTTATCTCAAAGAAGGCCTAATAATCACGTATAGTATTTACGAAAAGTCAAAAAAAGGATGTCGTTGCAAGGACACTAGGAAACTTTGTAATCTCAACTTTATTCATTTTGAGATCACCACGTTGTTCCCGATTTGCCGGTTGATTTCCGTAAATCATCTGTCGCTGTATAATAAAGATATCAGAAACATTAATCAGCGAAACACAACCCCGCCCGTTTCTTTCTGCTAACTCATAACAAACGAGTATGACATCTTTTTGACATGCAATCGTTACGCCGCTTCGTCGAACCGCGCACTCTGATTTATTATATCCATCACGTTGCTGTTGACCGACCGAGAATCGACCTGAACCTGCAAATACCGAGCGAAACTTTGATCCATCCTCAGATCAGGAATCGAATCGAGCCGTTTCATGAATTCGCCGATAGTAGGCGGATTCTTATTGATCTGTTTCAGACGTTGAAATACTGTCTTGATTCGATACAGGTTGAGCTGTTCATTTAGTTTTTCCTGCAGATAAGGCATATTCTGTGCACCAACCGCATTAGGCGACACGAACTGATAAAATACTGCCGGCAGATCGGTATACTGCATTTCTCCTGTAAGCATATCTTTCATGGCGTCAGACTTTGACTGAAATTTCGCCTGTACGGACGAATCGAGTTGCGGGTACACTGAACCATAGAAAATATCGAGCAATGCTTCAGCAGGCCATGCCTGTCTGCGGGTTTTCTCTACCTCTTTGACAAACTGCATAAATACGTCTATCACGTCGCCTATGCTCTGTTGATAGGTTTGATCCAGAACTATCATATCGGCTATGTCAAGCACCTTGATATTTTCGGGAACTTTTTTGTTGCCGAACGCACGCAATATATCGATCATAAACACAGCCTTCTGGCTTGTGTGCATCACATCCATAACCGCGTCCGGATCGACGGTCTGGTATCTATATCCGTTGTCAACCGCATAGGTTGATAAAGCTCCTTGCGGTATATCAAGAATTTTCACGCGGTTGACCAGATCGGTCATGGTAAAAGCCGGATATTCCAGCCTGATCAGTTCAAGCAGTTCGTCCATAGTTTCGACTGTCACAATAAAATCAAACATTTCGTTGCTCTTGACCCCTTCACGCCGCAAGGTACTTGAGTCGAGATCGGATTTGAACTGGCCGGGTGTACGGTCTTCCAGCGATACCGCAACAAAAATCGCGTGGCGGCCTTCGTTTAGTACGCTTTCTTCCTTGAACTTCCTGAATGTTTCTCTGAGCATAAAGTTCACCGGCGTAAGTTTTCCCATAACCAGATCTTTCGGGAACAGGTATATGTCCGGTTTTGCCATGGCTACTTTTATGATATCGAGCGCTTTGCCAAGCAAATCCATAGATATCTTTATATCCGCGCGATAGGGCAGGTTAGATATTTCTATATCTAGGTCAAGATCAGCCCATGCGTTTTTGAACAATTCCTGCAGGCGCGGAATAATTTCGTTGATAGTGGCCGGCGACAATGGATACTGCGGCTTGATGCTACCTAAATCCATGATATAATCTATCAACGGTTTATACCGCTGATTATGCATTCCCTTGAGCGTCAGGTCTTCTATTATATCCGGCAGGCGGTTACCGAACTGTGCGCGGAGTGAAGACGCCTGCTGATTGACGGATGTTTCATCCGGACGAGTAGCGGATTGATCGTTCAAATAAAGTTGTGTCCCTATATGGGCAAGCACCTCTTCGAGTCCGCCGGTCAAAAGGGTATCGTAGAATCCCTCTCCAAGGAAAATAACCTCTTTTCCGTCAATGGTTGCCACATGTGAGAACTGGTACCCGTTTTCCGTAGTGGTTATTCCATAAGAACCGTCTTGAGAAGGTATGACAGCTATAACGGCATTTTTGATCCTGTCAAGAACAGACTGTAGTAGCACGGCAGTTGAAGGATCAGCATTCCGAAGTTGATTTATTTTATGCTGTATGGATTCTATCCCTATCTGGAACATTTTTTCTTTGAGTCCCTGAGGCCGGAGCTGGTCAAGCGAACCAGCCTGTTCGATAGCCCTGGCAACAATATCTTTCATGTCGACACGTTGTAGAGCAACGGGTTGATCGGTTTGCCGTTCTCCGGCTTTTGTGATCACCTCCTGCACGCTATTGCTGATAAAATTTTGTATTTTCGCAAGTGTAGTCCGGTCTACAAGAGAAGCATCGGTCAATCCGAATTTGGACTGAATCTGCGCGAATAAATCTCTGGCGAACGAATCAAACGTACCTTGACTATCTATAGAATTGATTGTAGCAAACAACCGGTTAACAGGTATATCCGAATAAAGCAAAATGTATCCGCGCATATCGTCAAAAGTAAACACAACCGGTTGCGGTTGTTGCTCTACAGAGACTACTTGCGCCGGCATATCGGGTTTAACCGGCATAACCGATTGCACTTCGGTATGTTGTGCTTGCTCCGTACTCGCCCTATCAATCTGACGCTGTGTTTGCTGTACACCCTGCGCGATAAACGAATCTATCCATGAATCCGCGATAAGTTCTACAGAACCGTTTACAGCTGATACCGACTCAGCCCGATCATGAAACCGCTGTTGCATAGTAACCGCTCTTCTCGGATTATCACGCATCCATGTACGCAATTCCTGAGTAAGTTGTTTACGGTCTGATAACGCAATAGCCCCCCAATCTTCGCCTTCGCGTCCGGCTAGTTCCAGCGCGAACTTCTGCCATTGTTCCAGCTCTTCCGATTCATGTTTGACAAGAGCAAAATTGTATGCTCCTTCCGCTACATAAATCGCATTGGCGGCTATTCCGGCATGAGCCTTCTGTTGTCCTGTAAGAACATCTACACCTTTGACGAGATAAACTACTTTACCGTTGAAAACTCCTATCTGTTCAAGCCTGCCGTCTTCGCCTGCCTGTTTGATTGCTACGTTTACTTCCTGATGAGCGCCCGCCTGTAACCCGACATCCGCCACATTGATATCGTCAAAACCGAATTGGAACATCAAACTTTCAAGAGACGCTTGTCCATTAGCTACCCATCTTCCGTAAACAACGTATCCTGTCAAATCCCATTGAACAACTCCTTTAGCGTAAACTACCGGTATATCAGTATTGCCCAACTGTCCATTATCAGTATTGCACACGGCTAGAAGTAAACTCTTGTAACCCCGTTCGCCTGCAAGGCGATTAACTACTTCGCGTGCAGGAATATCGCCAATATACAACACACCGTCTTTAGTATTTCCGTGAGCCATCAAAACCGGTCCGGAATACAGATAAGACTCGCCTTTCGCGAACTCGCCTGACGAAAAATGCAACCTGCCCGTGGCATCATCTCTTTTCAAAATGTTACCTTCAGCCGGTATAGATTCTTCAAGGGCTACGAATTTTTCATCCCATAAATGTAATACCTCATCCGGTTGTTCTATTAAATCCTGCGGAGTGAACCGACTGGCAGTATAGGCCTGTACAAACATGTTGATTAAATCCGAGGACTCTTCGTGGCGCAGTTCCGGTGTTTGATCGAGAGCCTGCTTGTGAAAACGTTCCTGCAGTTCAAGAGCCGATTTATAGTTATTGTATATCCACGAGCGCAGTGTTTGTGCCAGTTGAGTTCGGACATCATAATCAAGGGTATTCCAAGGAGTAGACATATCCATGCCCGCCAATTCGAGAGCTTTTTCCTGCCACAAACCGAGTTCGATTGCTTCGTGCCGGACATAAGGTTCAGAATAAGCTCCTTCGGCTACATAGATGGCGTTTCGTCTGATACCCGCATGCGCCTTTTGTCCTCCGAGAAATGCATTTATTCCTTTTACCACGAACACGGTTCTGCCTTCAAATTCACCGCGTGGTTCAAGACGGCCTTCCGAAGCGGCTGACAAAATAATATCGTTTACAGCCTCATGGGGCAATGCCGCAAGACCGATATCGGCTATATTTATGTCCCGTCCGGCTATAACACCTTCCATTCGTCCGCTACCGATATCCACAGCGGCAAAATATTTGCGCATCAAGTGTCTTACATCTTCGGAAGCAACAGTCGACTGAATCAATCCGGGATAATATATACGCAGAAGTCCGGCGAAATTAGCGAACATTCGGTCAAGCATTCCTTTACCGCGCAACTGGTCGGCGTGAATGCGTCCGAGCGATATGTTGTTCAATTGTGTCTGCTGTAACGCAGAAAATGTACGGAACGAGAGAGAAAACTCGAAATCTCCTTCATTGAAATCACCGGAGACAATAACGCTGATATGTTTTTTCAGATGCTCGACAGTATCAATGACAAGGCGATATTCACCGGAAACCCCGTCAAACCACATAACAGAAAGATACTGTTGTTGATTGTCATAGAGTTCCAACTGTAAACGTAATTCGCTGGCATTAAACCCTGTATCGCCGGTCAGATGAATACCCTTAGGCCTTATCCCGTTATTAAGCGAAGTAAACGCATCCCACATATCCTGGGTAATCCACGCAGAAATTTCCTGAGCCTGCAATCCGTCCTGTGTCAGAATCGGAACCAGACGTTCTATCCCTGCGTCCTGTGCAATAGCCGGCCTTGAATCCAGCGATACGTTGCGGTCGGTAAGGTAGCGATTGATAGCTGTTGCTATAGATACAACTGTATCTCGATTCCATAACCCTATACGGTTTATTTGTTCCGCATCCAGATTTTCCCTCAAGATCCTGAGAAAATCGAAATACCCCTGAGTCAAAAAGTTACGGCCTTCTTCATATCCGACATCCATAATTCCGTCGAACAATGCCGAATACGCCGGCGGATTTTTCTGCAAGTAGTCCTTAAATTCAGGATATGTCTTGCTGATAGCGCCGGTCATGTCGATATAGAAATATCTCACTAAAAACAGCATGAAATCCGAATACCTATCGCTTTGCTGTAATTTGCCCACATCGACCAGCGTGGCAGTGTAGCCGGTTTGAGGCGTTCCGGAAATCATTATATTTTCAAGATGGCTGTCGTAATAAAATCTTTTATAGCCACTATTTTTGAATACGTCTAGAAGAGCGCGCGCAGAGGCGCGAACCGCACCGGTATATCTATTGAAATAGTTTTCGATAGATTCGTCCGCGGCTTTTTTAAGAAATCCGCTTGAGATAAATCCTTCCGAATCAAAATTGAGAATATTTTCTCCGGCGGTAAGCGATTCGCTGAACACTTCGTCGTCCATAGACACGCCGTGGTTGACATATACCCCCATAAGCGGTACCGGACTGACTTTGTCGTTGTCATTGTAGGCCGATATAAGATCCGATGTTTCACGCCGGAATAACGCGCTGGGATGCCGCTTGGTTTTAACGACAAACTGTAGCGGTTCTTTTTCACCCTTTATAGATACGGTCACCATATTGGCGATCTTGAAATACCCGCGGTTTAGATAATCCACGTTGACGCTTTCTATCATATCGTTGGCGATATCTGATCTGCCGTATAGTAAGAAAATAGTTTGCCGCACAAAATTTGTCTCTTTAAAAACCTGTGTTAGGCGTTCTCGTATTAGCGGCCCGAAATTGACCATTTTATCATCGCGATTCATTTCAGGAAACAAACCGTCGTATTTTTCAGAGAACGATATCTGCCACCCCTGCCGCTCTTTTTGCATTTGTCTAGCTATGATCGATTGAGGCAGTATTTTTCGAATTAATCTCCAGCCTCTGTTCATCTGATACATCTGAGCGGTATTGTCAAGTGTCGAATCGAGTACGGACAGCATCTTATCGATACTCCTGTCCGCTACGGCAAACACGTCGGTATTTTGTGTGTTCATCATCCACCACACCATCTCAGAGCGCGCCTGAACGAAATGATCGGGTGTTTTATATGGTATTCCTGCCAGCCGTTCTAATAAAGACATTACCTTCAACGTATCGAACTGGTCGCGGGTAGCCATTAGATATTTTTCGGAATCCAATTCCTGCAGTGTATTCTGCAATTGAGCTAGTTCGCTTTTAGTGTCAAACAGATCGCCTATGTCGATACCCGCCTTATCCGCAAGTTCATTTAGCAACATTTTGTAATTCAGTGTCAAATCTATATTATCAAGAATCGACAACCGGTCGGGCGATATAAATTCGGCATCTATCAGAGACAATACGTCGATAAAGAATGAATTTTGCGAGAATGCGGATTTTATCTGACGTATAAAATCGGTAAGTGACATTTTGCCGTCTATCGATTTAATGATGGCTTCGATACCGAAGCGAAACTCTTCGCTTTCCCAACGTAGCAACGCTTCGTCCGATTCGGGAGCTTGACCGCCTTCATGCAAAAATTCGTGCCGTAAAAATACTTTGAATAATATCTCCAACGATGTGATATCGGTAATATTGAATAGTGATTGATTTATGCCTATGAAGTCGTCGTTGAGATGATTTTCGCTGATACGGAACGAATGAGACAGTAGCACAAGAGAGATTTCGCGCCCCTGAATATTTTTCAACACATCTTCCTGATCAGACAAGATTTCGTTGACCCATTTCCCGATGGTAGCGCCATACAACGGCACCGACCATTGCGGATCGCTGAAATCCACATCAACATTTAAAGTAAACTCATAAGTATTGCCTGCTATTGTGACTGATATCGGTATTGACTGGTATCTGGTATTATCTAAAATTTCCTGCATGCCGGTAAGTTTATCTTTATATATATCGTCGCCGGTAGTCAAATTAGACTCAACCGGTATACCCCCAAGGAAATAGGCGGTATGACCGGGTATAAGCCGTTCAAGCAATGTCGGTTTTCTATTTTTCAACGCTTCTTCCACCGTAGAACGGTACTCAGGATTACGCGCCGCGATAGACTTAATATATTTGACATCCTTAGAATCTCCCAGCTGGCCAAGGGTAAGAAGCGCTTCTTTTCTGATACTTGCCCTGTCTTCCCATAACAATTCGCGTACAGCGGGTAGCGCATCTTTGTTGCCCTTACTGCGAACAATACCTGGGATTTCTACCAGCAAGTAACGGTCGTCTGTTTTTATGTTAATACGGCGAAGCTGACGCACAACGCGGTTCATTGCCTCCGGAAAATTTTCTCCGGCAAGATCGGCGACAGCGTACAACGCCGCCTTGCGTACATACAATGCGTACGGCGACTGCACGCTGGTTACCGCTTCGTTGAGCATCTCGTAAGCAGGCTTATAGTTGTTGCGCCCAAGAGCCAGAGCCGCCTGTTCTTTTTCTATATTGGGGCCGGTCTGGAATATATTTACAAGAAGTTCATTATACGCCTCGTTATTGAGCAGTTCGCGGGCTCTGTCGCTCAAATATGCACGTTCTTTGTATGCAAGGCGCAACAGCGGTTCGATTGCCGCAACATCACCCATTTCTCCGAGCATTATTGCCGCCCAGTCGCCTACGTGTGAATCGCCTATATCGAGCGCGCGTATAAGATAGGGTTTCGCCTGCTGTCCCAGTTGTTTAACCTGTTGCATACCGGCGTCGAAATACTGGGTATCTTCAAGTCTGGCAAGATAGAAAATCGATTCCCATGCCTTATCGGAAAGGCGCAGTATGTCGGAGCGGTCTATTCCCTGCGCGGATAGTATCCGTCCTGCTGTTTCCCTGATTCGCGCGTCCGGATGTTCAAGATACTGAGGCGAATCGACATTGATGCCGTCTCCCAGTTTTTCAAAAGCCGATAGCGCGGCATATATTTCGTTGTCGTTTCTGTTTCTTTCGAGCATGTTATTTAAAAGAGGTTTGTGGGTATTATCCGCCAGCCTCACTATAGCTCCTTGCGCTTCAATACGTACTTCGTCGGACGAATCGTTTACCACACCGAACAAAGTTTCCATAACCGACGGATCCCCGATCTGACCGAGTGCCAAAGCTGATAAAGAACGGATATTTTTATCGGAATCACGCAGTCCTTCGATAACAAACGGAATCGCATCAGAACCAATAGCAACAAGTTTAGCTACGGCATTTGCCTGAACCAAGACGTCCGCAACGCCCAGTTGCCGCACATACCGCCGTATTGAGGACGGTTCTGTCTCACGGATATCGACAGGACGAGTAAGCACCCGTTCTTCAAGCGACTGATTTGCCGCATTGACAGCCAACAGTTCGTTTATACGGTCATACACACCGTCTACAAAAGACGGTAAGGTAAACCCATGTTGCCGCATCAGAACAACAAAAGCCTCTTTATTTGCAAAAACCTGTCCGTTAGTCAACGCCTGTTTGATTGCAGGAGCAAACACAGGCAAGAATTTTCCCAGCAATTCTTTGTTCAATTTAGAAGATTCCAGATCAGCGACGACATGCATGAAATTAGACACGTTTTCATATGCCGACCTATGAGCGTCCATCACGATCTGCATTTGCTCTGCCTGAGTATGCGTAAAACCGGCCAGATGCAGAAGTTCATGTAAGATAATAACCGCCTTTTCGGAATCATCAAGCATATTAGCAAACGAATCCGTCATATAAATATTGTCGCTGTCTTTGCGCAGACCATGTCCATAATGCGCCGCGGCGTAGTGGTTGCCAACCCAGAATAAATATCCGTCAGCAGGGAGTCGATGAACAAGCAACCCGTCGACACGGTCGTTAAGACGCCCAATAAAATCTGTAAATTCGGCAGAAGACGTTACACCAATATTAGCAAGAGCTTTGGCGATCTGCACATTTCGAATCACAGCAGAGTAGTCCAGCTCTCCGATTTTATCCCTAACAATCTGGCGCGCGGCTGGTTCCTGATTTTGTGCGATGCGGTCATACAACAGCCTGTCGTCAGGGGTACGGGCTTGGGCAAGTTGCGGTATTTGCAATATGGCGTCCCTAATCTGTTTATTAAGAGCGGCATGCTGAAGCCGGTCAACCTGCTCCACATTGCCGAAAGCCAGCTGTGTAGGATCATCCGTTTTCCCGATATCTTCAGATACAACCGTATCGTCAGGACGTACGGATGAGTCATCGCTGTAAACCACTCCGACACCGCCTCCTACAGCTATTTGCACCGGTGGAAAATCGTAATCGTATTGTCTTGCTGTTTCAAGTTCGGCAAGAAGATCCGCCAACGATGCGTAACGGTTTTGACGGTCAAAGGCCAGCGCCTTGCGTATAACCCTTGTCAAAAACGGTCCGACTATAGTTTCAAGGGAATCATAATCAAATCTGGAATTGACAATCATATCGCGCATAAACTGATTGCGGTCTATCTTCATATACGCTTCACGAGGCATAGAACGAAGTTTTTCCCAGCCGGGATGCACTCCGGCAAATAATTCATAAAGCAAAAGTCCGAACGAATAAACATCCGACTGCGGTGTTAGTGATTCATATAACGTCTTCATTGAAAACATCATGAGACGTTCCTGCATGGAACGAAGGGCATCCGCAGAAGGAAGTGCGGTTGCAGATGCGATTTGATTCTCTATATCAGGTATGACTATAGACATCAATTCCTGATACGAGCTGTTACCTGCCAGATCAGCCGCATTGAAGATCGTGTAAAACATTGTTTCTATTTTACTAATGATATCCAGCAAGCCATCCGAAGTCTGCGCGGCGGGCATACTTTCTATAAGCGATTTCAGCGTTGATTGCGCCGCTTCGACATTGATCAGTTCGGGTGAAAGATAAGATGCGTCCGCCGTTCCTATAGTGTACTCGAAAGTCATGGCAGGCGAATCAGAACTGGTAGCCCTGCCCAAGTTACGTATAATAACATTTTCATCGGGAGTTACAACAATATTGGCAGGTTTGATATTGCTATACACAAGGCCGTTGTCATGCAGAAGCTGAAGTTTCTGAGCTATTTTAGCGGCGAGGTCGAATTTACGATCCGAATCCAGTTGTTTCTTCATAACCACGCCAAATTTTTCTCCTTGTACTTCGGATATAACTATGAATGGGCTCTCAAGCGCATCGACATCGCCGGAACGTTTAACAGTATCCGGATACGCTTTGCGGAGCACATCGAATTCCTGATTCCACAGGTCGATTATGGCGGACAACTTTTCAACGCTGGCATACAGCAACGACGGGTTTTTGAGAGTACGAATAAGAACCGGTTCTCCGTCCTCGTTTTTCGCTCTATAAGTCAAACTGATAATATCTTCTTCAATGGCATTTATAAACTTATATCCACGCAACGTCCCGCCCATTTTAGCGATCTTATTTTCAACGAGCATGCTTGCGAACTTACCGTACAACGAAATATCTTTTGCCATTTGTACCGCATTTTGTTTTTGCATAGCGGTCAGGTCGGTGCGGGTATTGATATTCTTTATGGCATCCGATTCGTTTTTCACGATTCCGGCAAAATAATCCTTCAATTCATACAGGCCATCCAGAGTCGTAGTCCGCTCAAGTTGTTGCATAAAGGTATTCTTTATACGGTCGCTGGTTTCGCCAATACGCATGGCAGAGCGGTTAAAAAGCGATTCCATCAATACCGAAACCGTGTGCGGAATACCGTATACAGCTTCGTTCAGTTCGTGCTTGAGCAACTGAAAGAAAATATGAGTGCTTGTCCCACTGGTATAATCGACCGGCAGATATATTTGCAGATGATCGTCTCTTTTGAGTGTAAGCGCGTCAAGTCCGAGTTGAGACAGATCTTGTTCTTCAATCAGATATATCCGAACAGGACGCGGATAACCGGGTACATTAAGTGTAAGGTATTCCTTTCCGTCTTTGATATTATTCACCTGTTCGAGTATCTGGCCGACAACAGCGCTGAAATCGTCGAGATGAGCGTGTTCCCAGCCTATTACCGGATCCAGCAGATCGCGCAACTGATCGCGGTCATTGTCGAGCGCGCTTTTGAATTTTTCATGAAATTCGTTGAAGAAATACGACATATATGGCTGAAACGTTTTTTTGCTCCAAGATGCCGCTACTACACCGGCAAGAACCGGATTGACCTGAGGAGGATTAGCTACCCAGTTAGCCGCCACCTTTAGTTCCTGATTAGGGTTGAATGCCACTTCCGACTCTTCATATCCGTCAGCATAAGAAGCCCAACCTTTATCAGCAGACCACAACCACCCTTTCAGGTAGTTTTGAGCTAATATCTTACGCACACCGTCTTTATTAAATTTGAAATCTGTTATATTGCTTGCGGACGGACCGGTCTGGTTGGCTGTCGCAAAAGCTATTATCTCCAGAATATTGGAATAATAGTTATCGGGTTCTTTGTTGCGTGCGGCAAGAAGCTGTTTGTTCAACTCGGAGGGTTGAAACGACAGTCTGTTGTAGATAAGCTCCCAGAATAAGGTTCTATCGTTACTCTTCAGCCATTTTAGGAAATCAAAGGTTATATTTTCTATATTTAATGTGGTGGAGTCAACTTTTCGGGCAGTTACCTGTACGGCGATATCCGACTGCTGATTATATTTATTTATAGTGCCTTCGATAGAATAGAACGATCCTACAACAGAAGTGAGATTAGCGGTAAACCTGCCGTTAGCCCAAGCGCTTTCCAACGATGGCTGAGCAGAACAAACCAGCAGTATTTTAATTATATCGTCTGGAGGCATAATGGCTTCCAGTTCGTCCATGCGTTTTGGGGACATCATAGCATTTTCCATAAGAGTCATCAGTAAATGATGTCCAACGAACTCATGCACAAATGTTGTTTCAGGAGTTATCGTAGAAACAAAAATCTCCTTTGGACGCCTCCATCCGAGTTTTTTGACCACTTCGCCGTCACGCTTTGTCTGAGGTTTAAGCCGTGCGGAAAAAGCGAAAATATTTCCCCATTGCGGATATAACTGGCGCAATTGCACAGGTAGCATAAGAAGCTGGTTTAACACCGTTTTTATATGATCGATAAGGGTGTTTTTGTCGACTGTGTTCAGTTCTCGCGAATCAAGATACACCGATGCGTTGATTCCATTTGCCTGAGCCTTGGTAATCAAAGGCATAATACCGTTATGTTTTAGCATTTTGTAATCTAGCGACTTGATCAGGGCGTGCGGCCTTTCAAAATCGGAGTCATAATACTGAGTACCCAGATCGAAATGGTACTCTTCAAACAAACGTATCATTGTTTTTATATCAGCGATCTCGCTACTCAAATCGACCTTGCTTATGGTCTGGAATTTCATCAAATTCATGATCAGATTGTCATAAAAATATTTCGCGTCTTGCTTGACACGTGTGATAGCCGGCCCGCGGTCATACATTGTGGCGTACAGATCGTAATTAATGAACAATGCTTTTGTAATTCTCTCGGAAGACGCATCCAGATACCTGCCTACAAAACGGCCGATCCGCCTTTCTTTGAGTTCCTGCGGAATATCGGCATAAGCCAATCTTTCTATAGCGTTTTCAATGTTGATAACATCTCCCATAAGCTCGATGGTAGGTGTTTTTGTCAGTTGCAGATGTCTCCAGAATGCGTCGAGTTTTTCAAAATCAATAGCCTCGCCTCTGAATTCTACAGGATCAAGCACCCCAATATCCGGTTGATGCGGATCGACAAAGCCGTCTTTACGTATAATGTCAACCCAGTTCTGAAACCATAATAAACGAGGGTCACCGTTTAACTGTCTCAAAATAGGATGAGCGTTTATATCATTTATACCTTGCATAACTACCTGTCCGCGAGCCCAATCACGGAATTCATGTTCTAAAACCGCTTGCAATATGGCTTTACCGAATTCCCGTGAACTTCCCTCCATGGAGGCGATATGATCGAGCGTACTGAGGTTCACATACAGGGTTTTTCTACGCAATCCGGTATGGGCAAGAGCATCGCCCCGATAAAAAATACTTTCCCAGTCCAAAAGGACGGTTATAGTAAAATCGGATAAATATTGTTTATATTTTGAATCTTTGAGTACCTCGAAAGCCAGTTCCAACGCCCTCTGAACCTGTGCTTGCACCCGCGGTTTTTCCATCTGTTTTGCCAGATTATCCCGAGCAGAACGAGGCAGATGTAGTAATCTCTGCAATTCTTTTGCCTGTCGGGCCGGCGAGGTATTACGCGAAAAAAGTTTATACAACAGGTCTTTAGTATCCAAATCGACAGACTGCAAATGTTTAAGATTGATGCGTATAGCATCGCCCCTGTTGATATATTTCGATATCTCTTCGTCAACCTGTTTTTGAACGGCTGTTCGGGCAAGGCTTGTATTGAACGTACTGGAGTCATAGTGCCCCAGCGGAGCAAGACGTGTCGCTGGAAATGACAACGGAGCGGAAAAATTCATCCACCGGGCAAACCTTCCCAGAATTCCCAAGCCATCAGAGGTACCAGGATAATACCCAACTTTTTCAGGAAACAAATCTTGTATGCCCGACATCGCAACTGCATTGCGCAGATTATTTATCAGCGGAGCAAAAAGCTCTGAAGGCGACACTTTCATCGCCGAACCGGTAGCGGCTAGACTCTCGTATGCCGGCTGTAATAACCTGTCATACGCAAACCTTGCAGGTATTTTCACAAGGAAATGAAACATAGTTATATAGTATTCATAAAATGATGTTATAAAAGTAAATACAAAGAAGTTCACCCCCATAATCGGCGCAAGCAATAAACCGTAAGCCTTTTCTCCCCAATCTGCGTCACGGCTCAAGAAAAACATTGGCACCGTAAACAGGACGTAAGATACCAGCACAGCGCCCAAAGCAATAGGAGCAAGCGACATAAGACCACCTGAAAGCCCCATAACTACCAACGGATACACCACAAAGACAGGCAATATCGCGCCGAGTATTGAATATACAACCATGGTGGTTACGGTAGTAATGAGCATATCTTTCGGAGTGTTACTGCCGTATTTTCGTAACACTTGGAACATACCGCCAGCCCAGCGACGGCTTTGTTTCCATTTGTTCGCCAAGGTTTCGGGCATATCGGTTATAACGCGGAAATCTTTTCTTCCGAAAAATTTGAATTTGGTATCTTGATGTGAGCGCAGGTTCGCGGACAATTCCGCGTCATCCGTTTCAAATATACCGGAATGATGCTGTAAAGCACGCGCCAGATAGTGTATAGAATACCCGCCGCCTCCGCCGGGAACCGATTTGGCTATGGTAGCGTTCATCGCTCTCAACCACGCTAAATACAGATAATTCAACTTTTGCGTCAATCCCGATTTCAGCCAAGGCAATGTCCCATAATGAGTAGACAACGGCAATATGGTAGCAATAATACGTTTGCCGTCGGTATCCACATGACCGATCATATTGGCGGCATCTTTTAGACTGCCGGCTATATCTTCGCCGACGATATACGAATCGCCGTCCATAATAAACATTTTCTCTGGCAACTGCTTGATTTCACCCAGTTGGGCAAGCGAATACAAGCCCAGCACCGTATCTCGAATCGCTCCGGTTCTATATCCGTTTTCAGTGCGCAGTACCATATTAAAATCATATACCTGCTCGCCGGTATCGGGATTAATATAGCTGTTCCACGATTCAATGTCTGAAATCAATTTTTCACGGCGGTCAAGCAGTTCTTTTTTCCGTTCGGCAAACAGGTTAGGATCCTGCAAGTCATTTGCAATCTGAGCCAGTGTAGCCTCGATATTTTTCACATTATACCGCCGGTTAAGCCGTTTGAGCAGATCTTGCGTACCGTCGGTCGAGGCATCGTCCACAATAACCAGCTGTTCGCTGTAACCACCCTCATAGGCTTTGCGAAGTATTTCGTGCATAAGCCCCGGATCTTCGCGAGACAAAAGATTGAATACCGGCGATACGATAAAATAATCTGCTTTGAATTCCATATCTTTCAACTGATCGGCGTGCACAACCTGTTCTAATTCAAGCGGTGTAAAATCGCTCAACTTATCGGCTCGAATTTTGGGCGAGATTTTGTGCAGGTCAAGTCCGTATTTTTGTTCAAACGCATCGATATCCGTTACAGATACCAAATCGTCGGCAGGGAACAATTTTTTCAGCGACTTATGCTCCAATGCCGCCGCCTTACTCAACAGGGCAAGGAACGTCGCTGAAGACATAATACCTAATTCGGAAAGCACTTCTGAAGAAACCTCTATTGCGCCCGCATCCGGAATCTGAACGCTCCACATTTCCCGAGCAATTCCATCTGATCCGGTAACCTGCCGGCGGGTTTCCTTAGGCTGATTTATAAGGTTATCCCAAAAACCTTTTACATCCTTAAATGTAATCTTTCTGTTCTGGAAATATACCGGAGTCTCGGAGCCTATATCGTTAGCATGGTAACCGCGTTCCCAATCACGGTACTCGTGTTCGAAAACCGCTTGCAGAATTCGTTTTGCTTTAGCCTGATCTTCAGGCGACATTTCCGCGATGTGTATCAGGGTTCTCAGATCCACGTAAAACGTCTGTCTTTGACCGCCTGCGTGCATCAACGCCTCTCCACTGGAAAAAACACCGTCACGGTCAAACAGAACAGTCAAAGAAAAATTGTCGAGACTATCAGCAATTCGCGAAGACCTAAGCACATCCAAAGCCAATGTCAACCCCTGTTGGATTCGTTCCTGATTTAAAGGAACAGACAACTCATTGATCAGATTATTTCTTGCGATGCCGGAATCCGGTAAATCCTCGAATAACCCCTGCAAATTATCCGCAATTCTATCCGGCGTACCGTCGAAAATGTCGGCTATAATCTCTTTTGAAGTGGTATCTTTGAGATCGGAAATCGGCACTCTAACCGCATTGCCGGAAGTAATATTTTTAAGTATTGCGTCATTGACATCTTTTGCGGCGCTGGGTTTGGCAAGATTTTTATCTTTGTCATCCGGAGTATCACTACGAGTGGTACGCGCTGATATCAACATATACAATCTCGCCTGCAAATAAGAACTAAGTAACGAAAAACCGGACAAACCGCCTATGATGGTAAATAACCCCTGCATGGCGGACGACATAACTCCATCATAACCTGACGACATCATCTTGCCGATCATAGATCCGACAACTGCTCCGACTATAATAGACATTCCGCCAGCCGCTTTCGCATGTGCTTCTGTAGGGAAAGATGCCAAGAACACGGATTTGACTTTTTCCAATCGTGCCATTACACCGACAGGCCGATAACCGTCGTCGTACTCAGGTACCTCCGGAGGTTTGACTTTATTCCACAACGCCCCCAACGGACGAGCGATAACAAGGTTGACCATAGCAAGATAATACTCGTAAAACGCGGTGACAAAAGTAAAGATAAAGAAATTAAGCCCCATGACCGGAGCAAGAACAAAAGCGTAACCTTTTTCTTTCCAGCCGGTGTCTTTACTCAAGAAAAGCATGGGCAAAACATACAGCGCGTATGACACTATAAGTCCAAAAATACTAAGCGGCAATAAAATAGACAAACCTTCAGTCATGAGCATACCGACTATGGGCGCAACAACGAACATCGGAATGGCAACACCGAGAATGGTGAACATAACCATCGACATAAGAGCGGTCTTATACATGCCTTTCGGCAGATCACGCCCATATTTTTGCATTACCTGAAACAATCCGCCAGACCACCTCCGGCTTTGTTTCCATTTATCTTTCAATGTTTCAGGCATATCGGTGATAACCCTGAAATCCTTGCGGGTAAAAAACTGGAATTTGGTTTTCGGATTTTCACGTAAAAGCGCGGAAAGTTCGGCGTCATCGGTTTCAAAAATGCCTGAGTGTTTGGTTAACGCGCGCACCAGATACGGCACCGAATATCCGCCGCCGCCGCCCGGCACAGATTTGGCAAACATTGTGTTCAATCCGCGTAGCCATGCAAGATATACATAGTTTATCTTTTCCATGAGGCTTGTGCCTTGCCACGGCAAATCGCCGTAGTGGGTAGACAACGGCAATATGGTGGCGATGACCCTGTTTCCCTGCTTGTCCACACTGCCGATCAAATTGGCGGCGTCCTTGAGACTGCCGGCTATATCCGTTCCGCGTATATACGAATCGCCGTCCATGATAAACAGTTTTTCGGGTAGTTTTCCTATCTCTCCGCGTTCGGAAAGGGAATATAATCCGAGTACAGCGTCACGTATTGCGCCGGTTCTATGTCCGTTGACTGTTCGTAAAATCATATTGAAGTCATAAACCTGCTCACCGGTATGTGGATTGATGTACTGCTCCCATGAACGATATTCTTCTTGCAATTGCGCTTTTTTGATCATCAAATCGTTTCGGTGCACATTCAAAATAGTGGTCTGCGCCAGTTCCGAATCTATACCCGCGATCTGATCTGTGATCCGTTTCAGGTTATACCGGCGATTCAATCCTTTTAATACTTCCTGCGTTCCGTCTTTAGATGCATCATCTATAATCAGCAGTTTATCGAGATATCCTCCTTCATAGGCTTTACCGATAATGTCGCGGATCATACTTTTGCCCTGTTGACGATCTTGTTCGGTTAGCCGTGATTCCAGATTAAACACCGGCGATATGATGAAATAATCGGATCCGAACTCAAGATTTTTAAGCTGGTCGGCATTTTGGACTTCGTGAGTTTCCAGCGGTTCGAACGATTCGAGCGATTCAACCGGAACATTCCGTGAAAACTGTTTGACATCTATGCCGAACTGTTTTTCAAACGCATCAAGATTGGTGATATTGATAGCGTTGAATTTGTTTTCGGAAAGCAAATTGCGAATATTTTTCCTCTTAAGCGCCGCCGCCCTGCTAAGAAGAGCTAGGAAAGTTCCGGCAGAATATATACCCATATCCGCAAGAACCTGTGACGAGACACGAATCGGCGCCATTCCATCCATTTTTATGCCCAAATGTTCCTGCAATTTACCATCTAGTATCCGCATGGTACGGGTTTCTGCGGGACGGTTCTGCAACGAATCCCAAAACGATTCCACATCTTTAAATGTAATGGGTGCGTTCTGATAATATACATTATCGGCCGTACCTATATCTTCTTCGTGATACCCGCGTTCCCAGTCGCGGTATTCGTGTTCAAACACCGCTTGAAGAACACGTTTGGCCTTAGCCTGTTCGAACGGCTCCATTTCAGCGACATACATTAATGTACTGAGATTCATATAAAAGGTGCTTCTTGTACGTCCTGCGTGAGCCAAAGCTTCACCGCTATGGAAAACCCCATCCCAATCTAGTAACATGGTAAGAGAAAAGTCTGTTAATTTGTCAATATACGCCGACGAACGAAGCACGTCTAATCCCAGAATCAACGCATTACGAATACGTTCTTTGGCGACAGGCTCGGATAATTCACGGGTTAACCGCTGTTGTGCCGCATCGGGAAGTTCGTCAAAAAGCATCTGAAGGTTTTTAGCCATTTGTTGAGGCGAACCTTCGAACAGCGGATTGACAATATCCTCGGCTATAGAGCGTTGAAGGTCTTTGAGCTCCAAACGTACAGCCTTGCCTGCCTCTATGTTCTGCCTGATGATCTCATTGACATTGACAACATATTTACGTTTAAGATCGGTATCCGCCTCATCAATTCCCAGATCGAAATCCAAGTCCATATCCGGTTTAGATTTGACATCGATATCTCTGCCCGCCGGCAACGGTTCGTCCATACCGAATCCCAGATCGAAATCCAAGTCCACGTCCTCAGCTTGTGTCTGAATTTGCGACAGCCGGACGCTGATAGGTACAACCGGCTCATCCAGCTCGAAAAATATTGCTTTATCCGCAAACCGCCCGTATACCGCCATATCATTTTCAGAATTTAAATACCGGTCAAATAATTCACCGGTAAAAATGTCGTATAGACTTATTGTATCTGACCGCTTAGAAAAACTTTCGGCAAGTGTCCGTATATTGATTCCGAATGTATCGTTGCTTATCAACGCCATATAATGCAATACCAGATCAGCCTGTTGAGGATACATCTGCAATACATCCCTCAAAACAGACGTAGATTGGATCAACGAATCATGGTCGAATATCCCTTCCGGCATTAAACTCTGGGCAATGATGTTGTTCACAGCTTCGGACAAACCGGCAAACGATTTCGTATCAATTTGTGCGCTTAAACTCATCACCTCTGTAACTACAGGGCCTCTGAACATAAACGGCACACTTTGTACAACCTCAGGCAAAGAATAAGTGGTAACCGATTTGAAAAGCCGGTTGAAATCGGCCAAACTCAAGGCAATATCCTCTCCGAGTTCTATACTTATCTTTTTAGAAGTTGCGGCTGTCAATTGTTCGAGTGCGGCATATTGAGCCGCGCCATCCTTTATGGCGCTAAGGAAGTTTACTATTGCGTCAATATGATTAGCGCCGATATCAGGATCAAGCGTCCGTTCGTCAATGAAAATGCGCGCAAGACCGGATGCTATATCGCTTAGTGATTGTCTTTCGTTTTCCGACAGTAGCGACTGGCGGTATCTATTGGCAAGAAGTTCGTATATAGGCTTGAATCCCATGGCGGCAATGTGTGGAGGCACACCTACTTTCCGGCGAAACAGTTGAGAAAATCGGTCGAAAGTCATGTTGGTCTGCGCCAATATCGCATCCATAACAGCTTCACGGGCTTCGACCCCATGGGCATTGAAGAAAAGATTTATGAGATCGCCAAACAGGTTTAAAGCGTCAGTGGTATCGCTGGTTATCAGCTTTGCAATTTGTTTTATCTCCTGATCCAATCCATCAGGTAGCTGACTTACGACGTTATCCGATATCCTGTCGTTAACCCGTGCAGGATCACCCACTATATTAAGTGTGTCTAAAAGATACATAGTCCCCTGCTGGCCGGTCAAAATGTTTCCGTCGGAATCCTGAACAGATACCACAAATTGATGCTGTTGGGCTCCTACAGAGAATCCTCCGAATCTCCTTAGCAATTCAAAATCGTTACCGTCGGCATCGGCAGAGTCACCTATTTTAAGTAATCGCTGGACATCAAGTTTCAATAAATCCGCTACTGTGGTTAGAACAGCGCCCTTATTGGTAAGAGACAATTCGACTTTATTGCCGGAATGACGTCTTACCGCTACATTGTTAGCGCTAAGATAGTTTTTAAGTTCCGGTTTTTGATCGAGAAGAGTTTTAAAGTCATCAATATTCCTATTTAAGAATAACGAATAGCGGGCGGCAGACAATTCTTCCTGTTGAATTCCGAATTCACCCAGCAGATCGCCGGCAATTTTTTCTTTCATATTGTGCGCCAGCCTCAAATTCAACGCGCTCGTTTCGATCATTTTTTCTTTATCGGTCGACGCATAACCGTAAGCCCCGTTTTCGACAAACACGTATAAATTAGGATGTTCGATACCGCGAATATCCGGATCGATTTGATTTTGCGTACGGCCGGTAAGGATAACTACCGGAACACCCGACTCTACAAGCCGGCTGATACGCTCTTTCATTTCCGCAGAAAGCATTTGTCCTTCACCAACCAAAGTGCCGTCAAAATCTAACACCACCGCATTGTACATAGAATCGCGCACATGCTGTTTATAACGATTTATCACTGCGTCGAACACATCTGAGCCGACTGCCGATCTGATCTGATCAAGATTATAATCCGTAGCGTCAAGCAAATTACCGCTGAGCATATTATCGATCATCAATAAGAATGCGTTGTACGGCTGATCCTGTTCATTTTTCAACGTATAGCGTTGTGCTATATCCAGAGGTATTCCCCGCAAAAGTTTGTTTATATTACTTATATATTCCTGTTGCGCAGGCGGTATCCGGTCTGCCGAGACGCTAAATACGGCTTGTAGTTCAGCCTGAGTCATAAGCCTATTATCGACCGCTATTGACTTGATCAATTCGTCCGGTGTTTTTACAGCAGGTTCGACTCTGACAACCGCAGAATTGGCGCGTTCCTTGGCGTCACGTATAGCCAACAATTGGCTTAGATAAGCGTCAAGCTGGCTTGCGCCGCTATAATCCGCAAGATTGGTAGTTCTGTCGCCTTCTTCATACAACACTCTGCCTGCACGGTACAACACACGTCCATTTTCTGTTCGGATGTACTCTTCGAGTTTACCCATTACTTCTATTTCAGTGGCGTCATCTATCCGATCCTGTTTGAACGCCCATTCTTCACCGGCGGCAAACCGCGAAGTATTATAGAGATACGAGTATACATCGATATCAGGATGGTCTACTGCCATCATTCCCATAAACAGCAGATTCGCAAGCCCTTTATGTCCGATATCTACAAACCGTATAGAGGATACTCCTTCATTTACTCCGGAATACTCGTATATGATCGGTGCTATCAACTCCTGCGCGGCGAGAATATTTTCTCTGATATTAGAGATCAGTTCGAGAGGCGTCACCTTTTCAGGTTGGGATGTAATAGGGTTGACTATGGTTTCGCTCCGCAAAAACGATTTTTGCGCCTGTAATTGGGCGAGCGCAGTTTCAGGGGATTGTGCTGTGGCAATGGTTTTGTACATTTCCATGAAGCGCCGTGCCATTTCTTTACCTTCAACAGCATAGTCTGCTTCCATATCCGATTCGTTCACACCCTGTTCGCGCGCCATGGTTCGCTGGATTTCATGGTATATCATAGTTACAACTGTTCGTATTTGAGGCACGTGTTCTTCGAGAAATGTCCTTCCGGCTGGAAGCAGATAACCATCCACATCGCCGCGCAACGCACGCTGATACAAATAAAATATGTCGCCGTCGCGGGTGAGGTATACCGGAGTAACATTTTCGCCCGGGGTGTTATAAAGCATGGATTCGATAAAGTCTCCAACCCGTTTAGCAGACTGCTCATAAGAATCAAATTTTGAGAATCCTTCTTTGAAACGATCTATAAAACCGGCATGATCAGGATAGAATTGTTTTGCTTTGTCACTTCGCAATCGTACAAGCTCTTTGACTTCGGCTTCGGTAAATGTTTCTATGCCGTCCATGGAATTGAGAAGCATATCTATTTCATGACGTATTACTGCCTGATCCATAACGCGGTCTTCCGATTTCGAAACGCCGAAAACAGCGAACGCCAGCCCAGCCAACGGAATATTTTTACCATTATTTTGTTTAGATACACGAATAGTCTCCAGATCGGCAAGCAACTGTGAACGGCTGATATCAGGCATGAAATGCTGTACCGTTTCAATAACCGCTTGAATTTGCTTTTGCGGATAACCCAGAGGAACAAGATACGCCATTATATCCTGTACTATATCAGCCTGTTGATCGGGCAAGGCGCCGAGTTCCAAACCATCTTTGAGTTGAAAAGCGTCCAACTGATCTGAAGAAACCTGTTTTTCCGGCTGTATAGCCGACGAAGATTTGTCGCCGAATACAGCCGATACGATATCGGCATGACGTCCTCCGGCAAACTGTATGATTTCACTGTACATCTGTTGCACAACAGCCTTATCGAAAAGCGTTATTACAGTTTCGCCGTCAAGCGTATATGTACTTCCGGAATCGACAAAGTTTTTCAAGTTCTGCATAGATTCCCGCACAACTTCCGGATTCCGGTTTTCTCGAATATTTTCTATCCATATTCCTATCTGCCTCATTATATTGAGATTGTCCTGTTGAGCCTGCTTCAAAGAATCCGGAATATACCTGTTAAGCGGTATGACACTATCATTAAGAAGTGCGGAAAGGCGTTCATTCAATAAATCGGAATAATTACGCGGGGTTTGGGCTATTTGTTCAAGTCGAGTGCCGGCGGAAACTTGTGAGTCATGAAGCAACTCGTCATGCAACAGCCCCATTTGATAAGGATGTATACGCGATTGCCCGAAAATATCTGCGACCGCAACAACGCGCGCAGTAACAATGGCATCCATTACAGCTTCTTTATATTGCGCAGTAAGATTCTCAATCCTCAGCGCCGGAAAATATTCTCTAAGAAACTGTGTCAAAATCTGCGCGTTTTCGCCGGTTATGGGAATATCTCCCTTGAGCATCTGATATATGCTGTTATCATGCCGAATTTGCGCGGCTAGTTCGGAACCGGTTAGATGTTCGGTTCGGCTGATGGCATAACGCAGGCTACCGACTTCCCTCAGTGACAGCAATTCAGACCAGTACCGGTCAATATGTTTTCGATAAACTGCAAGAACCGCGCCGTCAGCGGCGGAAACAGCTCCGTCAAGAATGTTTGTGCCCTGCGATTTTGCAAACCCTACGGCCTGCAAATAAGCCGCCATACGCGCTACTGTATTTGAGCGTTCGGCGTCATTAAGCGCAATCCCTTTCATAACAGCGTCGATAAAATCGAGCATTTCATTGGCATGATGTTCGTTATGATATGTAAGTATATCCCTTTTGCCGGATGGGTCTGTAATTTGTTCGATGGCAAACAATCGAACCATTTCTAAGCGGGAATTTTCAGGATACGACTTCAGCGCAATGCCGGCAGAGGTTAAATCAGAGCCGGTTCTTTGCGCAACGATATTTTCTACTCTACGTTGTTCCTGACGCAGATAAACATCTTCCATTGCGCCTTTACCGAACACATCTTCGAGGCTTTTAGAAAAAAACACTATCGCATTATCGAAGGATGTGTTTGTCAACATCTGTTCAAGAGATGATCTAGCAATACTACGGATTTCAGCGTCACGGTTGGTCTGAGTGATTTGAACTAACCGCCTGACGACTCTTTCTTTTTGCTGTTCTGTCAATGCGGATGCATAGCGTGAACTGAGTTGACCTAGCAGAAAAACATCCGTCCGGTTCAGTTCAATTTCCGGCGACATCAAGTAATCAAAGCGCCGTGAAATTTTGTTTTTCGGACTATCCATTATATGTTTTGCGACCATGGTATCCCAGAAAGACAATTCTATAGGTTTGAAAGATTCTATAACCTTCTGAGACGCAACGAACGGCTCGGCGGCTGTAGCTACAGCCAGTTTTTTATTGACCTCTCCATTGTTAAGTATTTGGTGTAATTTAACACTACTTTTTGCAACGTCAGCGGCGCTGTCGGCACGTCCCTGAATAACAGAAATATCCCGCGCTCTAAATTGCGGTTCAATGGTAGAGAAGTCGAGTTCGATCATACCTGTGCTGACTACAGGACGGGAAGTAACCATTACAGCCGGTTTGCCGTCTTTTTCAGTCAAGCGGTCTCGAAACTGTTCATACTGTTCGGAGTTGACTTTCATGATAGGGCCGTGTATGAAAAATCGCGCGGCGTATTCCGGTTCGAGTCCCAAGGAAATTTCAAGAGGTTGCGCTCCTTCGACGGGAATGACTATTGTTTCCCTATCCCTGATGGCTTTTACCGATATGGCTGTCCGTGGGGGCGCGCGTGGGTTGACGGATGTCAAAATAACGTCGCCGGTAACTTCGTCTCTGCTGATAACAAAATCTATTACATCTTCGCCGGCCACAAAGGAAATATCCAGAGCGCCTTCCGCATCTGGGCTTGAGGGTAGTTTGCTACGATCGATTTTAACGGAATCCTGTTGCAATTCATAGGGAACGTGGATATCCGGATATTTCACCAGATACACTCCGTCAGCCCGTTCAACCGCAACAGCGGAATTGCCGGCGGTTTCTTGAACGAACCCATCTTGCTCGCGTAACCGGTCATACTCGGATTGAGACATCATGCGAAAACCGGGCGCTTTACTGCGCAACATAGCAACATCGGCATCGGATAACCGCAACGCACGGTCGCCCATATCGTTAAAAAACCGTTCCACAGCGGCTTGAAGTCCTGCGATATTTTCTGTTTCTGATATGATACGCAAAGACTCGTCAATCAGCTTATCTCCTATCGCCATACCCCATTCAAAATTGGTTGCGCCGACATTGTTTCCGTCAAACCGGTAAATAGTGAGTTTTTTTGTTTTAGAATTCCACTCTGCCTTTGCGTATTCGTCGCCGCCTACGCGGAATGTGCGCAAGACATCTTCGTCAGGCTGTGTTTGCAAGATATAATTTACCAGCCGTTTGAAATTTTCGTTGCCCTCGAAAATATATTCTGCCTGAATATTCGGTGACTCATACCGCACAAAGGTCTCGACAATTCGATCATTGAGCTCCGCCAGTAGCCACGGTTTCTGTGCTTTTTCAATGGCGTCCAGATAATTGTCGGTCAGGCTTTCTATGCTGGTATAGCTTGTATACCGAGGCGCAATGGGAAGATGAAATATCTGGTATTCGTTTTTAAGTCCGATATTGAGGTTTTCCAGTATTTGGCTTTCTGCTTTTTCAGAATAGGTCATGATACCGCTACGCATTACTTTGCCGGCATCCTGTACTACCTGTTTGAACATATCTACCAGATCGCGGTCGGTAAGTTTGTCTTTACCGGACAAGGCCAGAGCGCGAGTTGTCTCGTATAAAGAGCTGAATTGCATCTGCTGATGTTTGGCAAGTATGAACGCCTGATTATACAGCTGATCGGTAGACTCGGCCGCTCTATGTATACGCGCTTCGTCTACGATACCTTTTTCGCCTCGCAGTACATCGGTGATTCCTCCATACATATGTATATTGGCAGGCAAAAATCCTTCGTTCATTGCGGAAGCTATAGCGCCGTAGCGTTCATTGCCGAGCAAATCATGCAAGGCGTTTTTAGATTCATCAACTACCCGTTCTTTAAACGACGAATCCGGACTTTCTATAGCAGAGCGCAAGAACCCCGACACATCGACGTTGCCCACATTAGTAAACGTAACAAAATATTCCGCTCCCGCGTTTCCTATATCTACTGTAATTCCGTAAGGCGAAAGCATTTCATTTAAACTCTGACGCAAGACATTGCTTATCACCTCAATTCCTACATCGCCGAGCATATGACCTACCCCGAGTTCGGAACCGAATGTATTGAAAACCCCTTTAAAATTTTGAACTTTAAGATAAGCCAGCTGGACATCTCTGCCCTCGGATATTTTTTTGATGGTATCTTCTTTATGAGCACGAACATTCTGGGCGTATTTCGATGTTCTAGAACCGTTGACAACATTACTGACAAACGAGAACCGCCACAATTGGTCGCTTCGAATCATATCGGAATTGACGGCCGCTCTGGGTAACGCCTGCATTTCCTGCTGTAACTCCACGGGATATGTAGACTTGCCTTCGAATTCACCGCGATTTGCTATTAGATCAATAAGAGAGCTTCGTATATACCCCGCGTCGCGTATATCGTTTTGTATAACATAATTTAAAATGGTAGCAAGGTTCGTGTACCCATCACCGAGTTGAGTAATGACATTCAGAGCCGCCGCCTGACGGTTTTTGCCTGCCTGCGGGTCAGGATTTTTTGCCCATATATCGATAAATGACTGAACTTGATTTTCCAATATAAACAGTTCCTGAACCGCCGGATTGATAGGAGTAATTTTAGGATTGATGCTTATGCCTCGCAAACGCTGGCGGAGCATGCCCTGCTCGACTTCGATGCGCAGTACGTCGTCGTTTAGCATACCTTCCGTAAACAGGTTAATATCGACCACTACGGTATTGGGCTGGGCGGTCACTTTGTGGCGCATCTGCACACCGTCTACAAATTCAAAAAAAGCATTTTTGTATTCCTGCTCCGTAACCTTGTGAACCTGCTCGAGTTCCTGAGATATACGCTGAAGCCGCGAACGTATATCGTCCCTGCGGTCAAAATCGTAACCGTATTCTGCGCTGAAAACTATATTGCCGGAAATCCGTCCCCGGCCTACTATAGGTCTGCCGAGAATAGGAATGACCATATTCATTCGCGCGTTGATCGCTTCTTTGAAATCGGAGTCTGTAAAAATCGTGGACACAACGTTGCGAACAATTTCGCGTATATCCGGATTAACGGTTTTGTTATATGCAAGAGCAAGCAAATATACGCCTTTACTCTTTTGTTCTGCCGACAGCAGATGAGGGTAGGAAGTCAATATTTCACCGAGCATATATATATCGGTTGTATTGAGTAAATCGTCTTGCGCCAGCAACAGCGCCGCACGCCGTGCCATTTTGTCCTGATAGCTTTCAAGAATATAATCGGCGATCATAGAATCCCACGAAGAGAACTCTATATCCTGAAATGACACCATTCCCTGTGCTGAAGCGACAAAAGGACTACCGGCATGCAAATACGCCAGTTGCGCGTTAACTTGTCCGTCGTTCAATATTTGATAGTGTTTGACAGCTTCTTTCGCATGATCAGCCGCTGTGTCGGCGCGCCCCTGTATTACAGATATGTCTTTATTGCGAAACTGATCGTCAACTCCTGATAAATCCAGATCTATATACCCTGTGCTGACAACAGGACGCGATGTAACCATCACCGCCTGTTTGCCGTCTTTCTCGGTTAGGCGGTCGCGAAGGCGGTCGAACTCCTGTTCGTTGACAGTCATAATATCACCGTGAATAAAGAAACGTGTAGCATACTCATGTTCAAGGGTAAGGGAGATGGTGATAGGTGTTTTTCCTTCGACAGGAATGGTAATAGTTGCTCCTTGTCGAATCTGTTCTCCGGTTATGCCGGTTGCAGGAGGAGCTCTAGGATTTTTGGATGTTAAAATAACACCGCCGGTCGCATCGTCACGGATTATGACAAAATCGACCGCCTCGTCGCCTGCCCTGAGAGTTACCGGCATGGCAGACGCATCTTCCGAGTCAAGGGGTAACGTACTGCTGTCAACCTTGACTTGATCCTTCTGTATAACGTACGGAACATGGATATCCGGATACTTCACCAGATCGAAATTCAAGCCCCGTTCAACCACAACAACACTGTTATTGGCAGTATCGCTGACAAAAGTACCCGCTTTTACCAAGGCGCGATATTCGGATTCGTTCATCAAACGGAAATTGGGAGCTTTGCGTTGTAGTGTCTGCATTTCCTCTTCGGTAAGTGTTAACGCCCGGTCGCCCATATTGTTGAAAAAGTCTGTTACCGCAGACTGGAGTTTGCTGACATCTTTTATTTCGGAAATGATACGCAAAGATTCATCTATGAGTTTGTCACCTATTCGCATACCCCATTCGAAGTTCGTTGCGCCGACATTGTTGCCGTCAAAACGATAAATAGACATCTTTTGAGTCGCCGCAGACCATACAACTTTGCTGTACTCATCGCCTCCTACCCTGAATGTGCGGTCAATATCAAAAGCGGGCGATTCCCTCAGAATATAATTTATTACACGCTTGAAATTTTCATTGCCCTCATAGATAACGTCGGAAACGAGATTGGGCGAATCGTATCTTAGCATAGTTTCCAATACACGGTCGTTGAGTTCCCGCAGTGTCAGCTCATTCGCGCCTTGGTCTACTGCGTCGCGGTAATTCTTTACCAGCTGGTCAATGCTGGTGTAACTGTGAAAACGAGGGGCGATGGGTAGTTGGAATATTTGATATTCGTTGGACAACCCGAGTTTCAGGTTTTCCTGTATATCCTGATATGTTTTCAAAGAATACACAGTCAAGCCACTTTTCAGGACTTTAGCGGAATCCTGAACCACGGTCTTAAAAAGGTTAACCAGTTCATTTTCGCTGACAACGTCTCTTTGCATTTTCGCTTGATCGCGGACAGTCGCGTATAGATCGCTAAACTGCATCTGTTGATGTTTGGCTAAAGCGAACGACTGGCTGTATAACTCATCGGTAAGCTCTGCCGCACGCCGAGTCCAATCCGCGGTACTAACCCCGGTAAAACCGGTTTTACCGGGTAACACTGCGGTAAGACCGCCGTACATGTTTACCCGTTCAGCCATAAATTTAGAGTCAATATCCTGTTCGATACCGGCGTATTGTTCGGCTCCGATAATACTTTTGAGAGCGTCTTTGGTTTCCTGAACGACCATTCGCTTGAATTCCGATTGAGGGTCTTCGAGTATATTGCGAAGTACCGACTCAATATCGGTTACGCCGACATTGGAAAACGTGAGAAAATATTCAGCTCCTGCATTGCCGATATCAACGGTAACGCCATAAGAAGCCAATTGTTTTTCCAGTTCTTTTTTCAATACTTTGCTGACAACAAAAATGCCTGCGTCGCCTAATGTATGTCCAACGCCAAGCTGTGCTCCCAGAGTATTGAAAACATCTTTGAAATTCTGTATTTTCAGATATGCCATCTGCACGTCGCGACCATCTAATATACGATCGATAGTGGTTTCCTTATGAGCCCGCACATTCAAAGCATATTTGGATGTTCTAGAGCGACTTACAAAATCGCCGATTTGAGTGTACTGAAGGAGATTGGCAAGACGCTGAGTCTCCTGAGGAATAATATCCAGAGCTGTCGAATAACCGTAATACGACAAATGTTTGCGAACAAGTTCGGGGTATGTTGTATTTTCCTGTAATTTCGGAGACACTATCCGGTCTATTAAGGTATCCCTGATTGAAGAGGCAGATGAAATTTCGTTATCAAGAACACTGCGCAATAAAGCAGGAAGACCCTCATATATACCGCCTAATTTTTCCAGCGAAGCAATAACATCTTTCTGTTTAGCGGCTCCAACGGAAGAATCGGCATGAATATTGGCGATATCAATAAACGATTGCACATATCGTTCTAAGATAAACATCTCGCGCAATCCGTGGTCGATATCGGCTACTTCAGGTTGCATGGACAACTTATCCAATTGCATGCGTATAAGACCCGATTCAATTTCCATCATCAGGAGTTCTTGATTAAAAACCGAGTCTTCAAACAAATTTATATCGAGTACCAGCGAATTGGTAGCGGATTGAACACGCTGAGCAATCGTCGGGTTTTTCACCAATTCGAATTGAACCGAGTTATAGACAGATTCGGTGGTTTTATTTCTCAGTTCGAGTTGTTCACCAATCTTTAAGAGCATTTCTCGGATACGATAGCTTTCTTGTGAGTTTATGTTACTTTCCGCATTAAAGAATAGTCCTATTCCGGCTGACCCACGCGCAACAACCGGATTGCCTATAATCCTTGTCAACTGAGACGGACGTGTGGATACTAGAGCGGCAAACTCAGGATGTTCTACGATATCGGTCAACGCGCGGCTGATGAGCTGGCGGGTTTGATAACTCACGTCCGGCACCCATGCGTCCATGAGGCGGTTAATTACTGCCAGTTTGGTTTCATCATCCATTCGGCTATGAAAATTTAAGGAATATTCGCGTAGCATTGAAATGTCCGTAGGATTCAAAGGAATATCAGGATTAAGCAGATAATTGAGGCGGTATTTGAATTTCTCAGACGGATTTTCAAGCAGAAATTGCGCTATCATGGTATCCCACGATGAGAAAACAGTTTCTTTGAAAGACACAAGTTCTTCAGCCGTGCCTATAAACAAATCCGCGGCATGACGAACGGCAAGGGCTGTATTTACCTGTCCATCGTAGAGTATTTGAAATGTCTTCACCGATTCTTTGGCTATATCCGCGGCTGAATCGGCTCGTCCCTGTATAGAGGCTATATCTCTATTAAGATACTGCGGAGCGATTTTAGATACATCTATCTCTATATATCCCGTGCTTACCACCGGACGGGAAGTTACCATTAAAGCGGGTTTGCCGTCTTTTTCGATCAGGTTGTCGCGGCGTACTTCGTAAGCCTGCTCGTTGATGAGCATGATATCGCCGTATAAGATAAATTTAGGGCCGTATTCCTGCTCCATGTTGATCGTAATGGAAAGCGGCTTGCGTCCCTGAATAGGTATGAATATTTCAGCGCCGTTTTGTATTTGTTCCAGAGAAATGACGGTTGACGGAGGAGCCCTAGGGTTGACGGAGGTCAGAATAACCCCACCTGTAACTTCGTCGCGCACCATCGTAAAATCGACTACATCGTCCTCAGCGCGCAGGGTAATCTGCATAGCGCCTTCAGCGTCCGGCGATAAAGGCAATTTACTGCTGTCAAAATGCAGGTTATCTTTTTGCAGAATGTAAGGCACGTGAATATCTGGGAACTTAACAAGATAAAACCCGTCTTCTTTTTCTACCGCTACAGCCGATTTATCGGCAACGAGTTGAGAATAAGCGTCCGTGCCTCTTATCATTTGATAATCGATCTGTGAAATTATATGAAAATTGGGCGCTTTGCGTTGTAGCATTACCAGATCTTCATCGCTCAGCTTCAAAGCACGGCTACCCATATCATTGAAAAAACTCGCTATATTGTCTTGAAGTTTGGCTATGTCTTCCGTTTCCGATATGATACGCAGAGATTCGTCAATCAGCTTATCGCCGATAGCCATACCCCATTCAAAGTTAGTAGCGCCAACATTGTTGCCGTCAAAACGGTATATGTTCAGTTTTTTTGTTACGGCGTTCCATGTCACTTTGCTGTATTCGTCGCCACCGACGCGAAAAGTAAGATTCACATCATTTTCGGGCTGGGTCTTTAGAATATAATTAATTACCCGTTTGAAATGTTCGTTGCCTTCCCAAATATCTTCGGTAGTTATATTAGGGGATTGATACCTAAGCATAGTTTCAAGCAGACGGCCGCGCAATTCCTGTGTATGCCCGTACAGATACCCTTTTTCAATCGCATAAAGGTACTGTTCGGATAAAGCGTTGATAGACCTATGGTGCTCATATCCCGGAGCAATTGGCAGATGAAATATCTGGTATTCGTTTTTCATTCCCAGTTGACTGTTTTCATTAATTTCCTGCATAGCCTTGTTAGAATAGGGCAAGATAGCGCTTTCCATTACCTTAGCCGCATCCTGTACAACCGGTTTGAACATATCCGCCAGTTGCACCTCAGTGGCATTAGAAACGGCCATACGCAAACGCGCCCTCACAGATTCATACTGTTGAGAGAATTTCAATTGCTGATGTTTTGCAAGCTGGAACGCCTGACTGTAAAGCATGTCGGTTTTCTGCGCCGCGCTTTCTATCAATTCGGTCTCTGTCAGCGCGGATTCAGACGTCACGCCGCGCACAATTTCGGTCAGGCTTCCGTACATATGTATATTAGCCGGCAAAAACCCCGTGTTTAGAGCGCTTTCTATTGCCGAGTACGCCTGTGGGGACATCATCTCGCGCAGAGCCTGTTTGGTTTCTCTGACAACTTCTTTGCGGAAATCGGAAGATGGATTTACAATCATATCGTTGAGGACAGAGGTTATATCCACGGTTCCAACATTTGAGAAAGTGACAAAATATTCCGCGCCGGCGTTTCCTATTTCCACCTCTATGCCGTATGGGGACAAACGTTGTTCAAGAGCTTCTTTAAGTACTTTGCTTATAACCATAATACCCACATCGCCCAGCAAATGCCCGATACCCAATTCCGACCCGAAAGTATTGAATACTCCTTTAAAGTTCTGTACCTTCAAATATGCCAACCGCACATCTTTACCATCAAGTATGCGGCTGATGGTCTGCTCTTTATGGGCTCTGACGTTACTTGCGTATTTGGAAGTTCGGGACTGGCCGACCATATTCCTAAGCAAATTAAAATCCATCAGATTTTTCATATGCTCAAGATTATATTGAACATCCATGGGAGTCATAGATGCCAGCTCATTTTGAACTTCTACGGAATAATTGGATAAACCTGAGAATTGACCTTGATTAGTTATCATCTCGATCAACAAAGGCTGTACGGCGGTTTCGTACTGGATATTGTTATCGATAACATGGCGCAGTATCTTAGCGATAGCGGTATATTGGTCGCCCAAAGTCTTTTCCATAAGATCAACTACAGCCTGCTGGCGTGTTCTGCCTTCTTCAATTGAGGCGGAATGAGAAACTATGTCGATAAACGACCTTACATACTGCGTTAACGAGAACAATTCTATAGCCGCTGGGGACAACGGCATCATTGTATCGGTAGCGCTCAACTGTTTTAAAGTCGACCTAACGACAGCCTGTTCAACCTCAAGGTCAAGCAAATCGGGATTGGCTTCCTTGAATAATGAAAAATCCAACAACACCGATCCGGCTTCCATAGACGACTTCTGAAAATTCGTCGGACGATCAGCAAGAGAAAACTTCAGGGCGCGGTACTGTTGTTCCGATACCTTCTGAAGCGATTCAAGACGTTCTCCGACAGAAAGAAGGGTATCGCGAATGGCAGTGCGCTGACGCAAAGTGGTATTGCTGTCGTTGCTGAAAATAAGTCCGGAATCCACTGTACCACGGGCAAAAATAAATCCTTTGAATATCTTTACGTCTTTTTGTGTCTGGGTATCATTGAGTTTTTCCCATTTTTCCATATCGGCGAAAGGAGCGTAATTTTCGTCTTTGGATAGTTTAGCAGTCAGACTGCTCAATGCGCGGGTTATTTCTTTGCCGCGCTGTACCTTGTCAGGAAACCGCTCTGTAATAAAGTCGATATACTTCTGCTTGAACTCTTCAGTTATCCACAGGTAAGGCAACCTCAGGCCGGTTTTATCACTCCGATCTTCAATAATCCGGTAGACTTCCTGAGTCAACACGCTAAAATCCGATGTCACATGATCTTTTTCCATTTGACGGATTTTATCGACTACAGCATCTACCGTTTCAGGCGAAACAAGTTCGAGAATCAAAAGAATCATAGGCAACTGATATCGAATTTTCGGATTATTCGGCGTGTAATACTTGAACAACTGATTTTTTACCCACATATGCTGTATAACATCTATTCCGAAAAGTGTGTCGATATTTTTATAAAGAGTTTCACGCTCTGCTTCGGTAAGTGTAGTTTCCGATTCCAACCGAGCTACTATAGCCATCAGCGGGGCATAAACTGCATACGCTTCCGCGGAGTTAACATTCTGGTTAACAGGGCTATCGTACTGATCATCGAGGAAATGACCTAGTTCGTGTTTTTTATGCAACTGCTCCATCAATGCCGCAAGGTCTTTATCAGACACATCAGCGATGTGTTTTTCTATAACTGCTACGATTTCGTTGGTGGCACGATTTTTCTCCAAGGTTTTCTTGATACTGTCGATACTTCGTTCCAAAGATTCGCCGGTTTCCATATAAATAATATGAGCGCCGTTGGGATATCCGGGTATGGGGTACACCTCGCCGCGCAGTATATACTGAGCAGGCGCAATGGGCGCAAATGGATCTTTTACCCTGTCGCCTCGGAATATCAGTACGGTTTCTTTACGTCCTTCTATATCGACCACATGTTCTTCCACAGCGTCATTGTAAAAATCGACAATACCTATTCCGTTAAATACGAATCCTGTATGGAAAAACAAATCGGCGTTGATGCGGGTACGAAAATTTTTGAGTAGTAAAGCGCCTTCAAGTCGGTCATCCAGATTCTCGCTGGAGGACAAAGTTTTAATCTGTTCCACATTTAGGGCATATTCACGTAAATGTCCGGCGGCATTGGCAAACCCCCGTGACTCTATCAGACGTGCAAAGCGTTCCAACTGATCACGCATATCTTGAGTTACTTCTTCTGTAGTATTTATGGAATTGATCAGTTTTGCCAGATCAAAAGCGAATTGCACCCGTTCTTCTGAAGAAAACACGTCGATTACCGGCAATTCTCCTTCCTGTTGCAGATGCAATCCTGAAGTATATTCGTTTAACACGCCCTGCAAATCCGATAATTGTCTTAGCGTGACGCCGGACTCTAAAAACACCGGTTCAGCGGTTTTCTTTCTTATTTGCGTGATAACGCTCTTATCTATAATTGCCCATTCCACAGTAGTGCCGAGAATGTTTTTACCTCTGACAATTCCATACCCCTGAGCGAGCAGTTCATTTATGCGCTGTTCGGATAAACGTTCGACCTCGCCGTTGCGCTCGGCCTCATATATTTTCACTTGCGGATTTATTACCACTTCGTAAATCGTCGGCGTACCTTCAGCCATGTTGGCATATCGTTGAGCCTTGTCGAGATTTTCCTGTCCGAGTGTATAAAAACCGCCGTAATTTCTGCCTTTTTTACCCTGTTTGGTTTGACCTTCTCTGCCTAATACTTGCACATCAGTCATCTGCATGTTGGGGTTAGGCGAACCGTGAAGCAATACCAGTCCGTCCTGCCGTTGTTTTGCCGATTCCTCGCTTACTATCTTGTTGATTTGTTGCTGGGCGATTTGAATGAAATCGAGACCGGCGACCGGATCGGCCTTCAATATGCCCGCAAGCAAGATATCAAATGAATATGCATCGCTATAAACTGCCCGAGCCTTCTCATCCATATACGAAGGTATGTTTTTCTCGAACATCTGGTGCATAAACATAATCATTTCCAACGGCGTCTCAAGACGGGAGGTTACCCCCATGTCGGCTATTGTTGCCGAGTAAGTTCCGTCTTCTTTTTGTGTGATAAAAAAGTTTTCCGGTTTGGAGTCAGACATATACCACTGAAAACCAACGTTTTGCGCCTGTTCGAACAATGTTTTTACGACCGACTGCACCACAGCGCGTATACGTTCTTTATAGGCCTGTTCGGATTCGCCTTCGCGCATAAACAGTAACCCGCCGGATGCTTTGCCGTATTCCAGTTGCAATAACTGCGTACCTTCAAGCAGTTGTTCGGTATAGTAATGATATCCGCCGCGGCCTTGATCGTACAACGCCCCTACCGCAGGAACAACCCCTTCACTTCCGGTCACAGGCGAGGAAAGAATAATTTTCGCGACCTCTTCGTCAAACCGAGTATGAGGCATTTTTGGTTCTTTAAGAACAAAGGAATATGGTTTTTCGTGACTATCAATTGTAACGGTAATTTTATGTACATTCTTAAAATGACCGCTACCGACATACCTGATGTCAATACCGGTTATATCCGCCGCGTTAATACCGGTCAAACCATGAAGAACGAAAAGCATTTCAAAGATAACATTCGTGTCTTGCAGAAACTTTTTCATCTCGCGTACTTTTGCAGGACCGTGATTTTCGCCCATATCGTAAAATGGGCCGTACTGGTCGGTATATTCGGCTCCTGAGGTAATCTTCCAATTCATCTGAGCGGATTTATCTACAGTTCCGGCTACAAAAGCATCAAGCCTTTTAGTAAGGGATTCAAGATGAACTCGTGCTCGTTCGCGCAATACATCGTTTTCCGAATTGACAGCCCACCACAGCAGTTCCTTTCTGATTGCGCGAAAATCATCGGCGTCATTGAAACGAGCCTCTGCAAGCGCATCCATGAGCGATTGTGTATTTTCTATGGAAATTCCGGTTAAAGGTTTATCTTTTAGAAGATCGAGAGTAGATACAAGCGATATAATTTGAATTTTGGCTAAGCCGAGTAGCTGTTCAAGCCGTTCTTGAGCGAGGGGCACAGCCGAAATTTTATCGATAAAAAGCTCCAACCTCTTGTCAACAGGAGCTTCCATATTGGCGATATGATGATATTCCTGCTCCAGCTGTATAGCTTCCTGCTGATTAGCACGCATGTACTCGCGAAGCGATTCAACCACTCTGGCACGGGTTAATCCCAAACCGCTTACAGGCACATCAGTCCATCGGGCGGTTGACGGCAATCCTGCCAACTCCATAGCTTTTTTCTGCCACAACATCATTTCGAGGGCTTCATGGCGCGCCATGTTTGCATCGTAGGCGTATTCGGCAATGTAAATTGCGTTACGGCGTAGTCCGGCATGGGCTTTCTGTGATCCGTACAGGCTGGCTAGCCCTTTAACCACGTATACTTCTATTGTCTGCCCGTGTACCAAAATATCGTCTTTGCGCTCGAGACGCTCATCAAATATTGCTTCACGGATGACGGCATTGACTGCGGCATGTGTCGCGGCGTCAGTGCCGATATCGGCGATATTTATATCGTTTAAGTATGCTTTAAGGGTTTCATAAACGGACACAAGGTCGGCAACAGTCCATTGCAAGGAACCTATGGATATCGCGGTTGCTGAATCAGGCCGTCCGCTGAGGAAATTAAGATATGTTTCGAGCGAACGGAAAGCATCCTGAATAAAGGCGACAGTTTGCGGTGAGGCTACTCCTAAAATAGCAGAGATAAGTTTATCGAAAGATACTGTACTGTCGAATGAATCCAACGATTCCTGATCGTGGGCGATTCGATTTCTAATTCCGTCCACAAGCAAAGCTTGTAAAACCAGTAACGCCTCGAACGGCTGTCCGAGCGTTTGAGGTAAAGAAAGCGTGTCTACGTATGCGCGGAAAGAATCGTCGTTAACGACTGATTTAATTATATCAGCGTAATCGGCCTGTACAGAAGCAAGGTCAAACCGGTTGCGTTCCAGTTGGTCGATCAGGGTCATTGCCGCTCTAACAACGGTTTCTCCCATGCGTTTAGCATACGCAGTAGACGACTCAACAGCGGATTTTGTCAATAGTTGTACAGAGGCGGCCGCGGAACCAGACTGACCGGCAAGATATATGTCAATTCGCTCTAACGCGGTCTGAACCTGCCGGCGGCTCCATTGCCCGCTAGTTAATTCCGTTCCGATCAATATGGCGTCAGGGTTGGTATTGCCCTGTTCCAATACGTTTTTCAATTCACTGCGAACCGACTCTATAAACTGTAACGCGCCTTGCGGGTCGGCCTTCGCAATTCCGCTCAACAAAACGTCTACGGAATATGTTTCATTGAAAATAGTGTTCATCTGTTCTGAAGAAGCTACCTGATGAGTCGCCAGTCTTCTAAAAAAAGTGTCCAGAAACAGCAGGATATCGGTTTTGCGCGTGAGCGTTCGCGACTGTCCGAAATCGACAATTGTCGCCTCGTATGAACCGTCCTGATTTCTATGCAAAAAGATATTATCCGGATTGGTGTCGTTATAGATATTTGAAAAACCGGAATTGGCGGCTTGTTTGTATATAGCTTGTGATACTGCGGATATCATATTTTCAAGTCTGCTACGGTATTGAGTAGCTGATTCTCCTTCCCGCATGAAAATCTCGCCTTCTTTTTCAAACGTATGGCGTGATGCAACTTTACTGCCGGGCACCAGCGATTCAGTATAATACCTGTCGCTGGCATACAAATCATCCGCCGGCGTGCTGACTCCGGGAGTTCCGGGAGGGTAGAGGTTTCCGAAAACAGGAACAACTCCGCCGGTTCCGTCAAGATTGGAAACCAGCATTATATCGCGAGCTTCCCGTTCGAACATCGCATAAGATTTTTTTGACTCGTTGAGGGCAAACCGGTACGGACTGTTGTGGCCTTTTATATTGATTGTAATGCTGTGTACATATTTGAAATTGCCCGTACCGAGATAGCCGATTTCGATCGAGGTAATATCCGCCGGATTGATATCGGTCAATCCGTGAATGACAAACAACATTTCTTTAACAACATCGCTCTGTTGCAGAAATCGTGATATTTCGCGAATTTTTTCGGGTCCGTGGTTTTGTCCCATATCGTAAAACGGGCCGTATTGATCGTAGTATTCATTTGAGGCTTTTATTACCCAATTGGCACGCGCTTGAGCGTCTGACGGGTCGGATAAAGATTTCCTAAGGACATTTTGCAGGTCTGCCATATATAGTTCTGCCTGCGAACGAACGGGAGAATCGTCTTTGGCGTACACGCTCCACCAAACCATTTCACGGCGGATAGCCCTGAATTCTTCAGCATTGGCATACTGCTGGTTGCGTAATTGCCCCAGCAGATCTAGTACCTGCCGAATACCCTGATCGTCAAGCCCGGTTTGCTTCATAAGATTAAGTTGATCGAGAATTGAAGCGATCGCAGGACTAAGAGTAAAAGCCTGCCGGCCTTCTGCCGCCTGCTGTACCGACTGTACCCTGTTATCGTTTACAAGTTCACTTGTAGCGGTAACCTGCCCTACAAGAAGCGCCTGTTCGTGAAACTCCTGCTCCATTTGCCGCGCCAGATCGGGATTGTCTTTGATCCATGCGCGAAGCTGGTTGGCAATACTGCCGCGTTGACCACCGAATATACCGCCTGACAAGGAATTCCAATCCATGCCTGAAGACAGCCCGGCAATCACAAGCGCCTGCTGTTGCCACAATCTAAGTTCAACGGCCTCATGCATTACAAGCTGTTCGCTGTATGCCCCTTCGGCAATATAAATCGCATTATTGCGTATTCCGGCATGCGCTTTTTGGTCGCCGTACAACACGTCAACGCCTTTGATTACGTATACAGATATTTGCTGTCCGTCTACGGTAACATCAGGTTTACGCTCGACTGCATTATTGCGGTATGCGTCTCGAATTGCCGCGTTGACAGCCGCGTGGGAAGCGGCATTTACTCCGATATCCGCTATATTCACATCGTCAAAAGCTTTTTCCAGCTTCGACTTGAAATCGCGCAACTGTCCCATGGATATTCCGGTTTCACCTATTAAAACTCCGAGGTCACTGTCAGGTTTGGCGCTATTTTGATCGAGAAAAACCGTCAAATCAGTCAACGCCTGGCGTACAAAATCTATGCCGTTGCGTGAAGCGTTAGATATGAGTAGCTGAAGGAATGCATCGAGGGTCACCTCATTTCCTGCAAGGTCAAACGAAGTTTTATCGCCCTGTATCATATTACTCAGCGCTGTTTGTATACTGATAAACGACAGAAGAATATCGAAAGCTCTACCGGTACGTACAGCACCGCCTATATCTTCTATCAAGGCTCTAAACGAATCGCGGCCTGATACCTCCAAAAAGACGTCTATTAAATTTAGCGACCCGATCATATATTGAAAATTGTTAGATTCGGCAAATGAGAAAACGGCATTTACAAGCGCTGTTGTCATTGCCTGTACACGGCTAAGATACTGATCTTCGGTTTCTTCAGCGTCTTTGATAAACGGAGACCGTTGTATAATTCCCACTTGAGGCACGACTTCTTGGGTTAATGCATGATATCCTTTGTCGAGAACGTATTTCTCGGCGTACATCTGAAAACCGCCGGTAAGCGCGGAATCCATTGAATATGCGTTAACAAACTGGGCCACAGGTGATACCGCCGTAACGCCCGTTGCAAGGCGCATACGCGCCTGTTGCCCGATGCTCGTTTGAGGATTTTCTACTCCTTTGATAACAAAACTGTATTCTTTACCTGCAACGACAGCCGTTACTTTATACGCCATCCGGCCTGTCGGCGCAAAAAGCTGTTCGACCGTAAAACCAGATACGGATTCTGGTTCGATATTTCTCAGTCCGTGTAATACGAACAATGCATCCGATAAAACGCTCGTTTTTTCGAGCATATTCCGTACAATAGACTGCCGGTTAGCATCAATATTTCCTATGAATTCTATCTTGCCAGATACGTCCGGCATAGACAGCGAACCGGATGTCAGAGATTTATTCAACAAATCCATCAGGCTGGTAGCCAAATTTGCCAATTCGGTGTTACGCGACGCCACAGCCCAATATGCCAATTCACTGCGTATCGCGATAAAATCAGAGGCTGTACGGTAATCTTGAGAAAGCAATGCATTGAGATGTCCTTTAAGCGCGTCAATCTCCGAGCCTGCGAGTTCTTTTCCTTTATATGAAGCCAAGACATTGAGCGCAGTTTGTATCTGTTCTGCGGAAGAAACCGTAGGTTGAGACTGCCGAGGTTGAGCAGGTGTATAGGCAGGCACTGCGTCCTGTCCTGCAACCATAATAATGCCGTTGAATTCTATTGTACCGTTTTGATGAATACGCGACACACTGCCGTCCGAGTGAACCGCAACCAATACCTGAGGGCTTTCGAACCGGACAGTAGCAATATCGACCAGTCCTATGAGCTCTCGATCGAGTTGCTTGCTGAATACGGTGACACGAGTGCCGTCATGTTTATGTATGAAGAAAAAATCATTTTCCTCAACACGGTTACCGTCGCGCATATCAATTATGTCCTGCGTACGCGAAACGCTCGGCGCGGAAGGTTCGTTAAATTCGGTATATCCTGAAGCGGCGTCGAGTATTTGCTCTTTTTGAGCCTGTTCGCGCAACTGGCGTAACTGTTCGGCGACCTGTATTTGTTTTTCAAGCAGTTCCGGTGTTGCTTCGAGAAGCGATACTGCAAGAGTAGTTCCTTTTCCCAGTACATTGAACAAATCCAGCGAATACGCCTGCATATCAACGATAACCGGTTTGGTCAAATCTGCAGGCGGATTTAGGAAAAATGAAAACCAGAATTGCTGTGGCACTCCGTTTTCTATGGTTATAGTAGTTATCCCGTTGCGATCTATAAAATTGCGCACTGCCGCGGGCAATATGCTACGGTCTTGGGCAACCTGCCATTCATAACGCGACTGAGATGTTTGCTCATGCAACCGGGCGATCAAACGTGCCGGCGGAGCGATTTCAAACCGTTGGTTATCGGACATAGTAACAAGTCCAAAAGTAATCATACGGTTGACCAACGACCCGGGATTCAAAGAAGCCAAATCGTTGACAGATATATTCAGTCCGGCCAGCCGGTCGAGTATTTGTTGTTCGGATGCGAGCAGTTGTGCTCGAGGTTGCTGTAACCGTTTAATAATCCCTGCAACGGTTGCCTCGTCAATGGAATCGAAATTGCCAAACAGCGGCATAAGAGAAGCGATGACATTATCGGTTCTGGCTCGCAATGCAAACATCTTTGCCTGATAGGCCTCGCCATCGACTATATCGATCGGCTTGCCGTTGATTGTGGCTGTAAGAAGCGGATTTAGATCATCCATTTCTTCCTTGGCGATTTCAAAAAATACAAACGGGGTATCGCCGATCACAAGCGACACATCGAGACCTCCGTCGGGAGACTGGGTAATATTGATTCTCGTAAGTTCGTCGAACGAGCCTTTCGCCCATCCTTTGAGAAAAAAATTGTTAACGATATCGGTGAAACTTTTTATGGCTTCTTCCGACGAAACTATCTGTCCGTCCATTTTAGCGAATTTCCCGACAGCGTATGCCACCAGCAGGCTTTTCATCTCCACCTTAAAACTTTCCGCGCCCTTCTGGTCGATCAAAGGAGGGTTGCCCAAGCGTGACGCTACGGCCAGTGTGCTGGTTTTTTCGAGGATGTTTTCAAGGCGCTTGGCAAACGGCGATTTCTGGTTCATCATCATGGAAATATAGGCGCTCTTGTCATCGCTACTGTGAATTACCGGAGCGACAACGTAATAGGAAATACCCTGCGCTTTAAGTTCTTTGGCTATGCCTTCGCTGTGAAAGCCTCCGGTGATCATAATGGCTTTGTTGTTTCCTTCCAACTCCATTTCTGCGAGCATATTGTCAAGCAGAAGGGTATCGCGTTTTTTCGACAGGGTATAAAACTCTTCGAGCAAAGGCAAGCTGTTGTCGATCAAGGATGTATTGGAATCGATAAAATACATGAATTGGAATTGGTTGGCATAATGCTCAATGAAATCTATGATACTGGATGTTTGAAACTGTTTTTTGTTATCTATATAATATTTGAGGTCGTCGGATGAAAGTTTGAGTTCGAAGAAATTTTCAAGTATTGTCACAGTACGGTAATATGCGTCGAGTTCCTGTTGGCCTTCCGAAACATATAATTTATTTTTTATTTCATTCAATATTTCTTCGGACTCTCGAAACAGCTCCTGCATATCGATTTTCTCATATTGATCAAGATACATCACGTAGTTCTGCAAAGCCGGATAAGTATCAAGGGACACTCCGCACTCCTGTGCTTTGCGTGTGAGGATATGATGGTAATCGATGGGCTTCATATACTCCAGCTTATAAGCCAAATTATGCTTTAGAAGTTCACTGCTTTCTTCGCCGGACAGCTTTTCGACCAAAACATCCACAAGCGTTCTTCTTTGATGGCTTATAGCATCCAGATCGAGTTTCTTTTCCAGATTATGAGCTTCAAGCATAGAGTTATAATTTTCGTAAAGCCATAAATCGATCTCGTATTTTTCGATGAATTTGTTCAAATAGGAGCTGAACTGATAAAAATTGATACTTTTATCGCGATAATTCTCGGCTATCCGGTCGATATCCGCAAGGTCGCCGGTAAACAACTGCTCTTTGATGCGGGTGAGCACATCTTTAAGGCTGGTGCAATATTTCTTTGCGTTATGGCGTACTTCCAGCGACCGCATGAGAGCCTGATAATTCTTCAGGTAAAGATTCTTATCCTCAATTCCGACAAGACGCGAATTGCCATCGAACTCGTTCAGAATAAAAAACTCAGCGCCTGAAATAACGCCTTCTTTCATAAAATATGTAGTAACATCATACAAGGCTTCCTTATCCGGAAACGAGGTTATGTCCGGAGCGGTAATAAGACCTTGCGCGCCTTCCAGTCCTATCAGGGAAAACCCCTGAAGTGAAAGTTCTTTGATGATGTTGTATGTGTTTGCTTGAGCATCATAATTGCAGTGAGCGTCTTTGATATGCACTACGACTCGCTCGTCCACGCCGGTGAATTTTTCAAGCACCCTACCTGAAAATCTGGATATTTTCAGGTCGTCCGCCGATACGATCGAGGTTGACAGCAACGATTCCAGCGCTATCAACGCGATGATACGCATGACAAATCTGTTCTTTAGTTTAAAAAACATGGCGTACAGCTCCTTTGTATATATTTGTATATTCTTTATTTCTATAATTTCCGAAAAACATAATATCCTTTCTGCCAGCAATATAGCATGTGCCGGAGCTTATCATTTTCATTCAAACGCAAAAAACTTCATATTAAAATAAAACTATTTTAATATAACAAAGTCTTTAAGAATCAACCGAAAAACCTTATGCAAAACGAAAGTATCAGGCGATAGGACACACAATTACTCCAACCAATCTAAGCTCGTATCTCTGTAAGATTGGTTCGCCTATACATTCTCACCGGCATTTCTCGATTTTTCAGAAAGCCTTATAAAAATATTTCAAAATCAACTATTAGATTCAATTTGCATAAAAAAGCTATAAATTTTTATCTATTCCATATAATATATTGTATCATTTTTTTTTGAAGAATACAATGTAAGCGGTACGTTTGCATACATAATTATAACAATTCAACCATAATATAATTACTAAAATCACTTAAAAAAGAATACAGCCATGCACAAGTTGAAAAAGAAATTTAAACATCTCCGCCGGACTATTCAGTACGGTTGTTTGTATTATCTGTTGCGAATCTTACAGAAATTAGCGAATTACATGCCTGAATCGTTAGTTTTTTTCGCCTGCGAACTTCTTGCCTTGACCTGCTTTTATCTGTTTGCCCGCGAACGCCGCAAGACAATCAATAATCTGAACAAAGCGTTTTCCAGTGAGAAAAAACCTGAAGAGATTTTTGCGATTGCACGGGGAACGTTCGTCAATCTAGGGCGCAACTTTGCGGAACTTCTTCGCTGGGATTCGTTAACGGATGACGAATTAAAAAAGCGGATTACCTGTTCAAATATAGAATATGCTTGGGATATATTGAAACAAAATAAAGGTGCGGTTGTCCTAACCTGCCACTCCGGTAATTTCGAGTTGATTCCTCCTTACTTCGCCGCAAGGGGACATTGCGGGGCAATAATTGCACGGGCGTTTCATGACAGCCGAATCAACGATTTACTGGTCGAGTTACGTAAATCAAAAGGGTGTAAAGTAATAGACCGTGACGATTCGCCTCGGAGCATTTTTGCAAGCCTGCGGGAAAACCGACTGCTTGGTATTCTCGCCGATCAGGACATAAGAAAACTTGACGGTGTTTTTGTAGATTTTTTCGGACACAGCGCATATACGCCGATAGCTCCTGTAATTATCGCTCAGACTGCGGGTTGCCCGTTACTGCCTATGATAATAACACGCGATCCTTTATGTAAATACCGTCATCATATAAAGGTATATCCGCCTATCGAACTGGTCGGTTCGAAGAAAGACCGCAACGCGCTTGTCATCAATACACAAAAATGGTCTAAACTGGTTGAGGATCATATCCGCGCCTATCCCGACCAGTGGGTGTGGATGCATAACCGGTGGAAAACAACGCCTGAAAAACTAAAAAGGGATTAATTATGAAACAGATAGTAGCGCTGACAGCATTGGGGCTTGACAGGCCTGGAATCGTCGCCGCGGTAACCAAGGTACTGTACGAATCGGGGTGCAACCTTGAAGAATCAAGTATGACTTTACTGCACAACGATTTTGCAATGATTGTACTCATAAGTATGCCCGACACGACGACGCTGGAAAAACTAAAAAATGCAATACAGCCGGTAGCGCATGAAATGGGTTTGAGCGTCAATTTCAGAACATTGTCCGAGCGTGAGATTTCAGATCATAATCAAGAATCTTTGCCAAACTACTCGCTTTCTATATACGGCACAGACAAACCGGGAATTGTATACCGCATCACATCTTTGCTGGCAAAACACAAAATCAATATCATCGATCTTGAAACTCAGTGTACCCGCTCGCGACAGCCGCTATACTCCATGGTTCTCGACATAACCGTTCCGGAATCGCTCGGTGAAGAATTTTTAAGCAGGATGCTTGCAGAGTTATGCAACGAGATAAAAGTCGATTTTTCTCTGGAACCGATCACATTCTGTGAAGAGATGTAAATATGGCTATACAAACTATTTTAACATATCCGGACAGGCGTTTGAAACAAATCTCTTTGCCAGTGGAAACAATGACCGAACAGATACGCTCATTGATAACCGACCTGACCGATACGTTTACCGCCGCGCCGGGGTGTGTGGGAATAGCCGCTCCGCAGATTGGCGTTTTACAACGGGTAATTATAGTTGACGTTACCCGTTCGGCATCAAAAAAAGCGAAGAAGGACAGTTCCATTCACGGTAACCTTATTTGTATCAATCCGCAGATAGTCGAAAGCCAAGGGTCCATAATGTTCCGCGAGGGATGCCTGAGCGTTCCGGATTTCACCGGAAATGTCGTACGGTCTCAATCCGTGACGGTTAGTTTCCGAGACGAAAAGTTTGAGGAGCGTACAATATCGGCAGACGGTTTCGAGGCAATCGTCTTACAGCACGAAATCGATCATCTCAACGGCGTTTTGTTTCTCGATAACGTAAGGTCATTCAAACGAGATGTGTTTCGCAGAGTAAAATACCAGTAAGGTATTACGGATACTGTGCCGGCAAGTTCAATCCTTGCGTTTCAGGAACATCGAACATTACGTTCATGGCCTGAATAGCTGAGCCGGCCTGTCCTTTCATCAGGTTGTCTATATGAGATACGACAAGCAGTGACGAGCATGACTCATCAACCTTGATAGTAAGGTAACAGAAATTCGTGCCGCGTATGGATGAGGTCATAACTGTATCGTTCGATGAGAAAAGCCGTATAAACGGTTCATCCTGATAAAAGTTGGAATAAGCGTCCATGACCGTTTCAGCGGTAATACCCTGTTTGACAGTAGCATAAAGTGTAGACAAAATACCTCGGCACATAGGCACAACCTGCGGCGTAAAAACTATGTTCACATCGGTCTCACCCACAATGGACAGTTCCCTTTTGATCTCGAAAACATGCTGATGCCCTGTTAATTTATAGGCATTCATGCTGTCATAGCGCGCAGGGTAATGGAATCCCGGCGACGGCTTTTTGCCTGCGCCGGAAACACCTGTTTTGCAATCGCATATAATAGTCGGACTGTCGATAAGCCTGTGTTTGAGCGCCGGAGCCATGCCAAGAATACAGCTTGTTGCAAAACAACCGGGATTGCCTACTAGGCTGGTTGTTTTTAGTTCCTGCCGATGCAATTCCGCAAGCCCATACACAGCTGAATCGAGCAGATGGCGTGATGCGTGACTGCCGTCTCTGCCGATACGTGACGCATATCCGGCGTAATCCGCAGGGTTGTTGAAGCGGAAATCGCCGCTGAAATCGATAAATTTAATTCCTTTATCCAGAAATTTTTGTGCAAGTGTCATTCCGACTCCGTCGGGTGTGGCGCAAAAAACAACATCCACATCCGTAAAATTGGATGGATCGTCTGGAGCGCAGATAGGCAACGTATAATAATCCTTCAAATGCGGCAACAAGGTTCCTATAGGTTTTCCCACATCGGCTATATCGATCACACCGGTAACCTGCGCCTGCGGATGACGCAGTAGCAGTTCAAGCAAACCGCATCCGCCGTACCCGCCCGCTCCGATAATTTTCACTTTAATCATTGGTATTCCTCCTTCTTAAATTGCGTCTATATGATACAAATCGTATTCCCTTTAGGTAAAACGTGATTGTAAAATATGTCTCTGTTTAAATTCAATCAAAAATTATTTTTTTTCGGACATTATCTTGCCCGTTATTCAAGTTTTACAGGTTTATACCGAAAATTATGGATGGATGAATGTATACACGATCGATCGGGAGTGACCGATTTTAAACTCAAAATTATATAAAAGGAATCTCTGAAAATCAAAAGATGTCATTGCGAAAAGAGTAACGCCGAAGCAATCTTGATTAATGTTTCAGAGATTTTAAAACTATCATAGGAGGTTATATGATATGCCGGCTTACTTTGTTCATAATGGGGCTTACATTTATAGCTTTAGGATGCGCAACCATGTATAACCCGATGATAACCCAGCCTGAATCATGGATCTGTTACTACGGTAAAATCCCTCGGGGGGCATCGCTCAAATCCATTGATTTGGCGATTCTCGATCCGGATAACGTGCCTAATGTTCATAAATACACAAGAGAAGGGACTATGTGTGTAGGCTATGTGAGTATCGGGGAAGCTGAGGATTACCGCTTTTACTGGAAAAAAATAAAAAATGAAGGCTTCATCATAGCTGAAAATGCCGACTGGAAAGGAAACTATTACATCGACCCGCGCAACGAACGATGGAAATCTGTGATTATAGACGAGGTCATCCCAAGGGTACTAAACTGCGGATACCATGGTATTTTCATGGATACTCTGGATACAGCGGAATACCTTGAGTGGCTGGATCCGGACAAATACGAAGGTTCTATAGACGCAATGGTAGAACTGGTTCGAGACATACGGCGGCGATACCCGACAATCATTATGATATCAAATAACGGATACCCGCTTCTATCGCGAATTGCACAGTACATAGACGCCGCGCTGGTCGAAGACTTGTATACCGCATACGATTTCGCAACAGGCGTTTATGGGTTGCAAGATACAAACATCACCAAAGAAAACCGTCAGATTCTGCACGATATTTCCGCCCGTTACCGTGTACCTATACTTACACTCGACTATGTACATCCAGACGACAGCACCACAAAGCTATCCATAGAACGTAAAAGCAAGGATAACGGTTTTTTTCCATACATAGCCGATATAAATTTGGAAGTTTTACCGAGGCAAGTTAAACAGGAAGGTAATAGATGAAGAAATTTCTGCATATATACATACTCTTATACATATTTTACGCCTTACAAATTAGCATCTGTACTGCGCAACCGGAGCAATTCGAACGGCGTATTATTGCGCTCTACGACAGCGACGAAGATTCCTCAGCGGAAAAAACCTTGATTCATGAGCATTGCGAGGTAATTTTGAATCATTTGGGACTTATAGTCGATTACCATGACATTGCATCAGGATTGCCGGACAGCGCAATGATGCAAAACTGCCGAGGTATAATCAGTTGGTTTCAGGACGACAATATACCGAATGCATCCGAGTACTTAATTTGGCTCAAAAAACAAATAACCGCGGGTATCAAAGTGGTAATATTAGGAAACTTGGGGGCATATTCCGACAGAAACGGGGCTAACATAGAGCTTACAGAACTAAACGAGCTGTTCGATTTGTTCGGCATAAGCATGTCATATAATGAAACAAAAAATCCTTTTCTCATAGAAGTTGCGTATAAAGATTCTTCAATGATTGAATTTGAAAGATCAATCGACATGGAACTTACCTATTACTCGCATTTTACCAAAAAAGACGATTCCATACGCCCATATCTTATCCTGCGGCGGACTGATATCCCAGACAGTGAATCGCCGATGGTTTTTACTTGCAAAACGGGAGGTATCGCCACAAGCCCTTATGTATATTATCTTCATCCCAGCACATATCGGACTCAATGGCGAATCGATCCGTTCCGTTTTTTCAAGGAAAGTTTTGATATAGAGACAGCGCCGGTACCGGACATCACTACTTATTACGGAAGTCGTATGGCATTCAGCCATATCGATGGAGACGCATTTATCAGCTTATCCATGACTACTCCAAATAAACTGTGCGGACATGTGGTCATAGACGAAATACTCTCAAAATACCCGTTTCCGGTTTCCGTATCTATTGTCGTAGGCGAAATAATTATTGCCGATAAAAAACCATGGATCAAAGATGTTCAAACAGAATTGATAGAACCTATAAGAAAGATGTTCGAATTACCGAACATTGAGGCGGCGGCACATGGATATACCCATCCACTGCATTGGGTAAATCAGTTGACTGCCATAGTTGTAGAGGGTTACTCCGAACCAATATCTGCGGATAATATGGACGCCATTGAAGATACTGTTTACGAAAGTTTAAGTATGGATATGGCTGTAATAAATGTCTCAAAAGAAGAAATGTTGGATAAGGAAATACTAGGTTCGATCGATTATATCAATGCCAATCTAATCACTGAGAATGCCGCACCTGCCGGCACAATGTTTTGGACAGGCGATTGTCTTCCTCCCCATGAAGCGTTAGAGTTGTGCGAGAATAATAATATTTCATCTATCAACGGCGGAGACCCTTTGTTTGACGAGGAATACAATTCGTATACCAATTTATGCGCCATAAAAAGAGCGTCCAAAGCCGGATGGCAGTTTTATACCGCCGCATGCAACGAGAATATTTATACAAACCTTTGGCAAGGACCTTATTACGGATTTAAAGACGTAATTGAAACATTCAAACGAACCGAATCGCCCGTTCGCATCAAACCGGCTAATATCTATTACCATTTTTATTCCGGAGAACGCCACGCATCTGTTGATGCGCTAAAAACCGTGTACGATTATGTTATAGAGCAGGATTTTCACCCTATATTCACTTCCAAGTATCTTAAGATCGCCCGCGATTGGTTTGCCACAAAAATTACTATACTTGAGGCGAACAAAGGATTTCTAATAAGCAACAACGGCGACTGTAGAACAATACGCATCGACAACTGTTTAATTCACCCTGATTTTACCAGAAGTAAGGGTGTAATCGGCTACCGACATTATCAGGGTTCGCTATACGCTCATCTGGACGAATCCCCAATCGCCGAACTATGGTTGACCGGCCAATCGTCGGACGATCATCCGTACCTCGTATCCTCTACTGGCGAATTGACTGAATTCAATTGCTCAAAAGATTCTATTTCCTTTACCATGAATGGATTCGGCAAAATCAAAATTGAGTTCGCAAAGATGTATCCAAATACCGAATATACTGTTGTCATAGATTCCTACACAAATAAAATTTCGTCGGACGATCAGGGCGCATTAAAAGTTGCGTTTCCGTCATATCCTAGAATAACCAACGCACATGTAAGGATTTCGTCCCGCTAATGAAAATAGAACTTTGGAAGGTACTTCTCTTTTTCGGACTTATACTTGCGTTAGCTTGCAAGATATACCCTAACCATCTTGAGATGGCGGCGTTGTTCGAAAAAAGCAGTATGTATTATATGGCAATTGATGAAGTAGAGCGGGCGCTCAGCCGTCAAGTTGATCTGCCTGTCCTTAATCAGGCGGCAAAGTTATATGAAGTGGTGGGTAAAGCGGAAAAATCGATTTATTATTATGACGAGATAATCGCCCGCAACCCTAAAGACCTTGATGCGCATATCAATCTTGTTCGATTATACCAGTGGAACCGCAAACCAGATTCACTGGTAAAAGAATATGAACGTTTCGTGAGCCGCTTTGTGTCAACCTCAGAAATTTCGCCTACAGAACTGCCGTACCGAAATGAGGCTTTGACTAATCTGCATAATTTATATTCTGCTCGCGGAAATTGGCCCAAGCTGATAGATTTGCTGGAGTTAATATGTGAACTCGGATTAGAAACGGAACAAACCTATATCGACCTGATGGATCTATATGTACGCAAACGCAAAGCGGATATGGCAATTTCCACATGCCGAAAAGCACGAGATAAATATCCGGACAGTAAAAGAATACTCGAAAAATCCGCATGGACTACTTATCTGGCCGGCGATCTTGAAACCGCTACAAGCTCATATTACAAACTCGTCTTTCTCTATTACGACTACAGGGAATCTTGGTTGAATATGATATCGTTTTTGAAAACCACAAAACAAACCGCACGACTGGCGGAAATATACGATGATATGCTTCACATATTTTCCCATGATCAAGATACATGTGAATGGCTGGCACATTCGTTTTTTGCAATCGGAGTTTACGACAAGGCAATAGAACTTTATACGGGACTGCTCGCAGACAATCCGGATAACCGCAGGCTCAAGCTGGCTTTAGCCGATGCATACGAACAAAGCGAACGCTACGACAAAGCTCTTGAGATTTTTATTGCACTGCAAAATAATGTTCATTTCGACCGTCAAATAGAAGAGAATATTATTACATTGCTTTTTCATTTAAAAGATTACGATCAGGCACAACAACGGGCAGACGCGCTGATAGCAAGCGATCTCAACGATCACCGTCTTATTTTGAGAATGGCGGATTTATATGAATGGAACAGCCTGCCAAGTCAAGCCGCTGAATCACTGGAAAAAGCGCTTAAACACAGACCGGACGACTTGGATATCGTCAAACGAACAGCGCGTTTATATCAATGGGCAAACAATCAGCACAAGGCTATAGAATATTTCAGCAAGCTCACAACAGCATATCCGGATCAAATAGAATACGGCAAATCTCTGATTTCAGCATATCAATCTTTAAGCGAAACCGATAAAGCGCGAGACATCGGAATTGCACTTCTCGAACTCCATCCGGATGATACCGAACTTTTACGAATAATGTCATATTTTTATATGGATTCCAACGACACGGCAAAAGCATACGAAATGCTACTGCGGTACAAAGAATTTCAAGAACCGGACGTCGAAATTGTTCGAAATCTGGCGTGGTTATCTCAAGCAACTGGGAATAAACACGAATCAATCGGCTATTACGAAAAACTGATAACCGAGACTGAGCCAAACATAGCTTGGGTGCGGGAACTTGGCAGGTTATACTTAGAAACGAAACAGACGGATAAGGCTCAGATGCTGATAGAGCAATACAGCCTCCTGCCGGATGAAGATATGCAGTTACAACTGCTCCTTGCGGACATTTATGCAGACACAAAACAATATGACCGCGCGGTAGATGTCATAGAACCGATTATTGGGAAAACAGATGCGCAAACGCGAGTCACGCTTATTCGCCAGCTTGCCTATCTGTACATAATGCAGGAAGAATACCGCAAAGCGATCGACTACCTTACGGAAATTCACAGAGAAAATCAAACGGATATGGGCATTGTAGAACAGCTTGCATACGCTTACAACAACCTCGGACAACCTGCGCAGGCATTGCATTATTTTAACACTTTCTTGGAGTCTGATCCGGACAACATTCAGGCGCACTACAGCGCAGGATACATCAACCTCCAGCTAAAAAAAGACCGGCAGGCGAGAACTCATTTTGTCAAAGCGATAATAGCTTTGAACAGACAACCGCAATCAACCGAAAATTACGCTATGTACGCACGGCTTTATCATCAGCTCAGACAATACGACCACGCGATCTACTGGTATACATTGGCGATACGCAACGCTCCGGATGATGCTAACCTGTATTCGGAATACCTCGGCATGTTACTGGAACTGGAGCTGTATGACCATATCATAACTATGTTCTCAAAAGCGCCTGAGGAAATCAGAGAAACCACATCGGCGCGGTATTATTTGGCCTTGGCATACGCCGGCACGAAACAGTATGACTCTGCCGTGGAGTTGATGGAGCAGATTATAGCGCAAAACCCCGACAACGGCGATTACAATGCTGATTTGGCTTTCATTTTTCAGAAAAAAGGCAGGTGGGATAAATCTATCCAGCTATACGACGATCTTTTGAAACGCCAGCCTCCGTCATGGTCAAGATATGGAGAAATAGAAAACGAACGTAAATCGATCAAAAAACAATACGCTCCCAAACTTACGGCCGGATTTTTGTTGATCGATGAAATCAAAAAAGATACGCAGGTATACTACTCCAATTTCCAGATGTATCTTTTACACAACCTCCTGCTAAGAACCGGCGTATCGCGGTACTATTTCCACGATGCATCACTCTCTAACATACCCAATGTAGATGACCGCCTGACGGAGTACAGCATGGAACTCGAATACTTTTTCGACCGGCACTGGTCTTTAGCTGTAGGCCCGCTGGTTATAAACAACAGCACAAAAGATGTGTACTCATTCTCTATGGGACTGCTTTACAATAATTTCGAAAATTTATCCATGTCCGTCAGGTATTCGTTCAGGGACAAGATAATCGACCCGCGCGTAGCCGTACCGCTTGGCGGGACATCCGATCACGTAGACCTAAAGCTAGAGTGGCAGGCGGCTCCGTATATCAGGTTTATGGCTGAAGGAGTCCACGGGGAATACAATTTCTCATCCGCTGTGCGCCGTATGGGGTTATCTACTAGTCCGGGCTATTATAACCGCATGGTCGCAGGCGCAGACCTGACGTTGCTGTACGATCCGCGCATATCTCTGACATACAGATATTACTGGTCTGATTCTCACATGGACCGCGACTACAACCCGCTATTCAATATATCTACAAAAAATCGTTCTCACCAGTTCGGAATAAGGTGCGAGCAACAGATATCCAACAATATTTTCGTATATGGCACGGGATTTGTTGCTAACGACGACGAACGGGATATGTTTCTGTCACGCATGGGACAGTACGGCATTGAGTTCGGTTTGAGGTACGATGTAACTGACAGTATCGAATTAGGCGGCAGTTACACATTTTTCTCCGAAAAAGGTATTGATTCACAGCCGGGGCGAGCGTCGTACGTCAATATCTTCAGTTCAATTGCCTTTTAACAAACCGTTGCTATAGAGATTATTTTAAAAGGAGGCCTGTATGCGTCCGAAAATCGCGGTCTATTTGCTGATTGTCTTATTTTTATACAACGGATGTAACTATTCTCGTCAATTTTCCAAACCGCACATATACAGTACGCAACTGGGAACCATGGCCGTATTGCCATTTGACAACAGAACATCACATCCTCAGGCAGGCGCAATCGCCACCGATCTGTTCACTACCGAATTGTTGAGCAAAAACTGTTTCAATGTAATTACTCCTATTCAGGTTTACGATACGCTCTCGTTGAACCGCATTCTGGACGCTACGGATATTTTGTCGGCACACAGCATGCAGGAATTGGGAACGCTTTTTGAAGCCGATACGATACTTATAGGGTCGGTCACGGAGTATTACTACAAGAAAGGAATACGCGAAACACCTGTTGTCGGGCTTGACATAAAGATAGTCGTGACAGTCACCGGCGAAACTATTTGGGCTGAAAGCATAACACGCGAGGAAATAGCTTTTCTTTTTTACCAAGGATCTTTAAACGAGACTACGCAAAAGCTATGCAGACAACTGATAAACAACCTTAAGAACAATCTGAGATGAAAGGGTCTATGTGAACCGGGCTGTATTACTTGTCGATACCGATACATCTTTCGTAAAAATGATTTCAGCATTGCTCGAATTCAACGATTTTTCAGTTATCCGACTGGATGAAAGCGAAAATCTGGCAAATGTATTGGACAACCAGCCTGTTTCTGTTGTGCTAGCCGATATCATGGCTGGTATGTCTATAGAGGAATTGATGGAAAGTATCGCCGATAAAAGAGAAATTTCCATGATCTTGACCGGTATACGCGACTTGAGCAATACGGAACGAAAAAAATTGCTGTCACGTTCCATACCTTTCATAAAAAAACCATGTATGCCTAGTTTGGTATGCGATAAGATCAAGAAAATCGTACGATGAAGAAAAGCGCTTTTACAATCATAAGCGAAACATGTTTTACTTTTGCCGGATTGGCTGTAGCGAATTATCTTGGATGGCGTGAATCGCCGGCTTTTTACGGCATAAACCCTCATCCATATTTTGCCGTTATAATCCTTATCGCAACCAGATACGGAACATTAAGCGGTCTGTTTTCTGCCGGTGTAGCTAGTGTTTCTCTGTGCGCAATTCTTCGTTATTACGCCGGGCAGTCGCCGTCATCAGACCCTATTGTTTTTAAGTTAGTAACATTATTTTTCATCACAGGATGGATTGTAGGCGAAATCCGGCAGATGTACATCAACCGTACAAACAGGCTTTGCCGCGAACTGGAACATGAAAAAAACAATGTTCAAAAACTCACGGAAAAGAACGCACTGCTCGCCAAAGTCAATAAAGAAATGGAACGGCGTATTCTTGACGAAGTATCGACATTTTCCAGCTTGTACGAAACCAGCAAACAGCTACAGTCATTCGATATTGAAAAAATATACAGCGCAATTCTTTCCATCCTTGTGCAGTATCTTGAAGCAGACCATTGTTCAGTGTACGTTTTCGAATCTAACAAACTAATGCTGAAAGAATCTATCGGCGATAGGAAACGTCAGGAAGTCATAACGCTTGATGACGAATCAAATATGATTGCAAGATGCATTGTTCGCCGGAAAGTGTACAGCATTCGCGATTTTCTCGAAAACAAAATCACCCCGAATAGTGATCAAGACTACCCCGTTATGACCGCTCCTCTGATAAAAACCGATGGAACCGTTTTAGGCGCGCTCGTCATAGAGCGGATGCCGTTTTTCAACATTACCGGTTCGTCGTTGAAAATTTTTTCACTCCTTGCAGACTGGGTCAGCGGAGACCTTGAAAACGCTTTGTATTTTCAAGAGGTACAAAACAAAAACATTCTTGATGAAGTGTTAAATGTATACACGCACCATTACATGCATACCCGTCTGAAACAGGAATTTTACCGCTCAAAACGCTACGGATTACCGCTTTCGATTATACTTATAAAAATACCTGTACTTGAAAAAGCCCCTGTAGATTGGCAGTTGAACATGTTGAAATTTTTTGCCACAACGCTCAACACATCGCTTCGTCTGACAGATATTGTCACCAGTTACAAAGAATCTATTCAATTTGCCATGATCTTGACGATGACAAGTAACGAACAAGCCGGTTTGGCCGTAGAACGTTTGACAAAGATATTTAAAAATCTAGGAATAGACACGATGGACCACGGCAAGCCGTTAGAGGTTTATTTCGGAATCGGCGGGTTTACGTCGACCATAGAGACTATGGAAGAACTCATCGCGCAAGCAGAGGAAAATATTATACAATGCGTACGGCAGGACACATAATCGTAACTACATTAGGATTGACAATCGGTATAGCTTTGCAGGCGGTTATGGTATGCGCACTGCTTAACTTATTGCCGTCAAAAATACCCATAATCATACCGGCACTTTGCCATATTGCAGGCAGTTTTTTCGCGGCTACTGTTTATTTTCAGCTAAAAACAGTGTCGCGATACGTCTTTTTCTATTTATCATTCATCTCCGGATTGATAATGCCGACTGCCGGTATTTTATTTACCGGCGCAATATTTGTATACCGTACAATATGCAACACACAACGTCAGAGCGCGCAGGATTGGGATGTCGCCCTTGAAGAAAACGAGGTTACGGATACACTACTTACAAAAAATGGTGACGAAAAAGATTTTTTGCTTTCCACCCTTGATCTGGAATCATTCGCCGATATTCTAAACGGAACTGATCTGAACCTGAAACGAAGCGTAATCGAAAAACTATCGGAAGATGACAAGAAAGACAATATACGGCTTCTGAGAAAAGCATTGAAAGATCAAGACCCAGAAATACGGTTTTACGCATCAGCCGGCCTGAAAAAAATTGAAGAAAATTTTCAAAAATATCTTATGGCTATACAAAAGAAACTTCAATCCAACCCCGATTCATTCGAAAACAACCTACTGCTCGGCAATGAATATTTTCGATTCGCCCGGTCTGGAATGTTAGACCGCACAACAACAAATTTCTATTATGAGCAATCAAGAAAATCACTGGAAAAAGCTGTCTGTCTTGAACGTGACAACGAACAGTCGCTTCTATCGCTTGGCAAAGTCTATCTGCAACTGGAAGATTACGACGCGGCGTTGGATTGCCTTGACAAAGCGCATACCTGCAATCCCGAAAACTGGCAGATACTTATCTGGCGATGCGAAGTACATTACAGCGCTCGTAAATATGAACGAATTAAAAATGATTGCGCCCAGATATCCAACCTGAATACTCCGTGGGATTCGGTGCGCGATATAACTCAATATTGGACAGCTCATGCGTAACGACGAACTTAACAAACTCAAATCTATGATAAACAGCCCCAGTGAAAAACTGCGCGACGAAGGTTTTTCAATTATATCTGTGTCATGTTCATCTACGGACAAAGAATATCTGTCGTTGATCCGTAGCGAAAACGAAATCGTAAAAATCCGGTTCTTAAAGTTTATCTCCATAAACAATAATTCACGCGCAGGTTTACAGATAGCCCGGCAATTTCTCGACGATGACAACCCCGAAGTACGCGAACAGGCATTATCCGCATGCGCTGAAATAGAATGTATCGGAAAAAAAGATTTTATTATCGATCTGCTACAAGGATCAAATGAACATGTCATGGATTATGCCATCCGTGAAGCCGGTAAACGGCGCATGATCGGCGCAATAGACATTCTTTTCGGAATTTACCGGCGTTCCGATATAAAACGTAAAATATATATTTTAAAAGAACTCCGAAATATTAGAGGAACCTCGTGCATCCCGTGGTTAATCAAAGAAATGGAAGTAAACGACACCCACTTATTGTATGAGGTATTGCTAACGGTCGGGCTGTTTCATAAATATCTTTCTTGGAACAAATTTATTGTATTTTCCGATCATCCCGACCCCGCAATACGCAAAGCGGCTATATGGGCGCTTGGCAACTACCGCATCAAAACCATTCGCAACCGTCTGCTGGATCAATATTTTTCCGAATCCGACACAACAGTGCAAAACGAGATAATCACCATACTTGCCCGATACCGCGATAAAAAAATCATGCTGTATTTGCTCGATACTGCCGCCCACGGAAAAGAATTCACTATGAGGCTTCTGGCGGAATCGGCTCTGGACAGGTTCCCTAAAAAAATGATCTACGCTTTGGTAAGAAAATACCGTCGGCACAAAGATGACAGAATACGCGCGGTAATTATGGAAAAAGCAGGCTCTGTGTGCAGTTTCAATTCCACTGCCAAATGGCTTGTAGACGCACTGCGCAACGATCCTGCAGAACCGGTGCGCGCCATTGCCGCCGAATCGCTGGGCATGGTTTTTGATCATTCCGTAATACCGCATCTGGAACACTCATTTCTATTCGACCAGTCGCAAACAGTGCGATATACGGCTTTGCTTGCCCTGACCGCTCTATGGCGTGCCGGCGACTGGGAAACTATTCTCAGCATTCTCGAGTTTCCAGAGGATATGTACAGCCAGTCTCAGCAGATAATCTTACGCTTTTTACAGAAACGTATATTGCGTGACCATTGGGAATTACCGGAAAAACTTCGCGCACGCATAATGTTCAATTTGTATTCCGTAGTTGTAAACATCCGGTATTTGAGCATAGAAATCATCAAAATTATTAATGAGAAAAAGGCAATCGTTCCTCTGATAGATATTTATATGAAAACCGAAATCGAAGACGAGCGCCTGCTTGTTATCGAGACTATTCAGAAAATCGCATATTCCGACCCTGAATTTCTTTTTTCGTTCATGTTGCAGTCACGGCATAACGAGCATGTCTTCATAGCGGTCATGGAACTATTTGAAAAAATCCGATTTGCGCCTGAACATTCCTATGAAATGATCTTGCAGTTTTCCGCTTTATTCATCAGCGAACGAAAGAAAGATATGAAAAAACGCCTCGCAGTAACCGTAATGAATATTTTCGGGCGTGAATACGAAAACATACCTGAACTGATCGAACAAGAAAACTGGAACTGGATTAAAATTATTATGGAATGCGCAAAATATACAGGTCAAAACGAGCTTAAAGTATTCGGGTCGGAGATTTTTCTCAAAAATCTGAACAATCCTAACGATCAGATGCGGGAAATTGCGGTAATAATGGTTGGCGCTCTGTCGGAAAAAAGGGCTATAGAAACTTTGACCAAACTGGCTATAACAAACAAATCCATGAAACTGCGCGAACTGGCTAAAATATCTTTGCATCAAATTCTTAACGAGGATACCGCCGCATGAGCAGAAGAAGCGATGTCTGTTTGGTGTTAGAAGGCACATACCCGTACATATCGGGCGGCGTATCGTCGTGGGTACATCAACTTATCTGTGCGCTTAAAGATATCCGGTTTTCGCTGTTGATTCTACTGCCAAATCGCGAACATATCCGGGAAATGAAATACAAACTGCCTTCTAATGTGGTCGATATACGTCAGGTATTCATACACGAACACGATCTAGGTAAACAGTCGGCAAATTCGTCGCGTGCAAAACAAAAGTTATTCGACGAACTGGAGGAATACGCAAAAGAGCTTATTGCCGGCAATACCACGGTATTCGAAAAAATACAAACCCTGTTCGATACCGACAGGCCGGCGCATCTGACCATACACGACCTGTTGTTTTCACTGCCCAGCTGGGATATGCTTCGCAACATGTACAAACATTACAATCTGAACATATCTTTTCTGGATTTTTTCTGGACATTCAGATTCAGCATACTGCCGGTTATTCCTTTGTTCCAAACTGACATACCGGACGCTGAAATCTACCATACCGTATCTACAGGCTACGCAGGACTGATAGGGGCAGTCGCCAAAATAAAAAATAATGCCGTTTTGCTTCTGACAGAACACGGTATATACGCCAAAGAGCGCAAAATGGAAATTGCTCAAGCCTCATGGATTTACGATGAAAAGCAGGCGGACAGCAGGCCTCAGAAAAATATGAGCTTTTTTAAAGAATGGTGGATTACCATGTTCAACCGCATGGCGCGCTTGTGCTATGAGCATTCGCGTCAGGTTGTTACCTTATACGAGGATAACCGGAAACTCCAGATAGCCGCCGGAGCGGCGCCCGATTCGTCGATCATAATTCCCAACGGTATTGATGTCAGCAAATTTTCACCTATCGAAAGAACGATCGAATACGGACAGACCCGGTTCACCATCGGTTTTGTCGGACGTGTTGTGCCTATAAAAGACGTAAAAACATTTATCAAAGCATGCAAAATAATTGTGGAAAAATTTCCGGAATCAAAAATCCTTATTCTCGGTCCGACCGATGAGGAAGAACAATATTACGAAGAATGCGTCAGGCTTTGCGCAATGTTAGATCTGAACGACAACATAACATTTACCGGTATCGTCCCTGTAAAAGAGTATTACCCGTTAATCGACCTTGTAGTGCTCACCAGTGAAAGCGAAGCGCAACCGCTGGTGATTCTGGAAGCAAACGCCATGGGGATACCCATAGTGTCGTCGGATGTCGGGGCGTGCGACGAGATGCTCAACGGCAGGACTAGCGAAGATAAATCGCTTGGCGCGTCAGGGCTTATAACAGGTGTGGCAAACCCTCGTGAAACGGCGCAGAGTGTGATAAAAATACTTAGCGACCCGCCCATGTATCATGCAATGAGCAAAGCGGGAATCCAGCGGGTTTATCGGTTTTACAATCAGGACGACTTGTTCGCCAATTATCTGAATCTATACGAAAAATATTTATATTAACGGAGTTCATATATGGCAGGAATAGGGTTTCGCTTACAGAAATTGCTCAAGGAAGACAGTTACACCGGTCTCTTGAAAGGTTATCTTTTCTCCGCGATAATTTCATCCGGACCGATGCTCACGTCGATAATCTGTATCGCACTGCTGGGCATTGTCAGTTTGCCTGTACTTTCGTCGGACGATTACCTTCTGTTCCGTTCGACAATAGTACATATATTCGCGTTATCGCTTATTTTCACAGGTATGTTTCAGATGATTGTCACGCGCTACCTTGCAGACCGCCTATTTCTAAAAGAACCCGGCAGTCTGATTCCGTGTTACGTGGGATTGCTTGTCATTACGGTTATCGGACAATCCGTCTTGGGAAGTATTTTCTTTTACCACGTCGTCCCACAATGGCGATACGTTCTCGTAGCAACCTCGCTGTATGTGACCATAAGCTGTTTGTGGAATACAATGATTTTTATCAGCGCGACAAAGAATTATATGATCATCGTATGGGGATTTATAATCGGATCGCTGGTCAGTTTTTTCGCTGGGTATTATCTTGGCGAGCGGTTCGGACTGATAGGGTATCTTCTGGGATTTGAGATCGGGCAGTTCACAATTTTTCAGTTTCTGCTGGCCAGCCTGCTTCGCGAGTTCGATTTTTTCAAACCGATGGATTTCAATTTTTTACATTATTTCAAAAAATATCCGGAACTGTGCGCCCTCGGATGCGCGATCAATCTGGGTGTATGGATTGACAAATTCCTGTTTTGGTTTTCGCCGTACGGCACTCAGATAAAGGGATTTTTTCATAATTGTCCGCTATACGATACCGCGTTTTTTCTGGCGTACCTTTCGATTGTGCCCGCATTGTCCATATTCCTCGTGCAGGTGGAAACCAGCTTTTATCATAGATATAGAGATTTCTACGCGCTGATAATTCGCAAAGCGTCGCTTGAACGTATCGAACAGGCAAAAGAATCTATAATCATCGATCTTAAAGCGAGTATGATGGCTCTTATCAAAGTACAAGGGTTCATCAGCATATTGATGTTGATCGGCGCGGTCAACGTGATAACTATAGTAAAACTACAATGGGCGCAACTGTTTATTTTCAAGATCGGACTGCTGTCGGCGTTCCTGCTTATATTTTTTCAGTTACTGATAATCATCATGCTGTACTTCGAATTCAGAAAAGAGGCGTTATGGCTGACAGTACTGTTTATGGCTGTAAATATAGCCGCCACGCTCGCATCCATACACCTCGGGTTCAGATCGTTCGGGTATGGTTTTTTTGCGGCATGTTTTGTTTGTCTGCTCGTAGGATATCTGATTTTCAACCGGAAACTCGACAATCTCGAGTTTCTCACCTTCGCTTCTCAACCCATCCGAAAAGTGGAAATTTAATACCGTATAGCGAAGCGTCTTAAGATATTGTCAAATTTTGCCGATCAAGAAGGGATTATATTGTTAAAACGTAACAACCTTGTCGCTGTCTTTTACAATGTCGTACATATCTTTCATGGTTGATATAGGGCACATTTCAGAACTTTCCTGTTCTCTAGACTTAATACAACTGCCGCAAGCGTAAATCTTACCGCCGGCCTGCATAAGTTTTTCCGCCTGTTCGACGGTATTGAACTTATCGGTACTAATCTTTTGATATTCAACGCCTTTACCCATAAAGAAAACTTTGACTTGATCTTTTTGACCGATAGCGAAATTACCGTACCGCAAAGCATTCCAGCATGTTTCGGCGTCGTTGCTAGCGATAATAATTCCTATTTTCATTATGCGGTCTCCTTAAAATTTTGCAGAACTTTAATTTTCCGTTGAACGAGTAACCTTTTTTATTCCTCTTGTGTCAGATTTCATCAAAACTATTTCATTTAATATTGGGTAGCCAAATTAAAAAACTAACCCTCATTTTTTTCAGAAACAACCAACATTTCAAAATCATCAGTGGTCAGCTTATCATTTCTCGAGTAAGCACCAAGTTTTGCTCCAAAGATATCTATCTTCTTATAACCAAGCATCTTTAAGAGCCATGTTATCTCGCTGGGAACATAGTAACGTTCGTTGCATTTGAGCTCTTTTTTATTACCTGAATCGTCCTCAATAACAACATTATTGTGATCACGAAAAGTCATCAGATCAAATTTGCAATCCCGACATTCAGAACCGCCTTCTTTAGCGACCGAAGCATAAAAATCGTTGACTGAATGAAACAGCGGGAATAAACCATTCAATGTGGTAAAGATCAGCTTTCCATTGTCTTTCAAAGCTTCGGTTGCGTTTTTGAGAATTTCGAAATTCATCTCATCAGTTTCCATGAGAGAGAACCCGCCTTCGCAGAGCATGATCGCCAGATCAAACTTGCCTTTAAACGGAAGATTCCTCGCGTCATGTTTCTGAAAGTCGATCTCCACACCAACTTCTTGTGCTTTTTCCCTAGCTCTTTTAAGCTGTGATTCTGATAGATCGATACCAACAATCTGATATCCCCTTCTTGCCAACTCGATAGAATGACGGCCTGTGCCACAGCCGATATCGATGATTTTTAAGGATTTATCGTAATTAATCTCCTGTTCGATAAAATTACATTCACCCACTGTTCCGTGGACAAAACTTTCCTCGTCGTATTTGCGGGCGTAATTCTCAAACAATGATTCGTACCATTGCTTCATCGCATACTCCTATCATCTCTCAGTGTTCACGTACAGAATTTGCGGGTCGATTTTCTATTCCATCATAGCCGAGGGTTCATCAAAAAAGAATAACGGAGAGGGTGGGATTCGAACCCACGGAACACTTTTGATGTTCACACGATTTCCAGTCGTGCACCTTCGGCCAGCTCAGTCACCTCTCCGATTAATATCAGATTATAGTTTCGGTATAATACCGCATATAGGTTAGTTTAGTCAATACATATCAGACCGCGCGAAACATTACTCTTTGAACGCGCGCCAATTTTCCAGCACGGTATAAGCCTTGCCCGAAGCGACTATATCCCGCGCCAGATCGAATCCGGATACAACATCAGGCGATTTACCTCCTATATATAGCCCCGCGGCGGCGTTCATACATATCATTTCACACATCGGGCCGGTATTTTTGCCCTGCAACACATCGAGTATTCGAACGGAGTTATATTCGGCGGTATCGCCTTGTATATCTTTCAGTGCAAAAGCAGACAATTTAAAATCATCAGGCGCAATTTCGTATTCTTCTATCGACCCGTTATCGGTTATTTCAGCGCAAGCGGTTTTGCCGAAAGGCGATATTTCATCCATATACGAATCCGCCTGCCGTACGTAACCGCAATACACCAACGCCCTCTTTGCACCTAGTTTCAAAACCACCTCAGCCATCGGACGCACCAGCTCAGGCCGGCACACACCGAGTATCAGCCTCGATGCTCTCGCAGGGTTAGTTAACGGACCCAGCACATTAAATACCGTTCTAAAAGGCAGGTTTTTCCGCACCGGCATAATATGTTTCATAGAAGGATGATACAGCGGCGCAAACATATACCCTATATTGCATTTTTCAATACACTTTTGTACTGACTGAGGCGGATAATCTATTTTTATTCCTAATGCCGTTAGCACATCAGCGCTACCCGACTTAGAGGTAATACCGCGGTTTCCGTGTTTGGCTATAGGGATACCCGCGCCTGCAAGCACGAACATGGTCGCAGTGGATATGTTGATCGTGTTCATCCTGTCGCCGCCTGTTCCGACAGTATCCATGCACGGTTCTTCGGTCTTAGGATTGATGATTACCGCGTGGTCAAGCATTGCCCGTGCAAACCCATAAATTTCTTCCGACGTTTCACCCTTGACATGAAGCAGGGTAAGCAAAGCCGCCGCCTGCGAGGCGTCTATCTCTCCGGATACCATAGCGTTGTAAGCCTCAATGACATCTTGAGACGTCAGATTAGTCATGGTGTCTAGTTTTTTCAACTGAGGAAATAACGACCGCGGCTGTTCGTCCATATAAAACCCTTTCGATTATTCGCCTGTAAATAATGTTATTGCTCGTTCAGACCGCTTGCGCCGTCTTCGACCAGATTCTGTAAAAAATCGGGTATGCGCTGTATATGCCCTTGTGTATCCACACATGCCAAGGTTGTCTGCGCCTGCGCATGCAGTACGGTGTTCGTTTCGTTCCAAATCTCGTAAGCATGTTCTATTTTAGCAGGACTGATACCGGTAACCTGTGTTTTGATGTGTATGACCTCGTCATATCGTATCGGATATTTGTATTTACAAAATACCTTCGCCACTACCAGATAAAGACCGAGTTGCTCGAACTCGCGGTACGTGTACCCCGATTCCCTGAGATATTCCGTACGGGCAATCTCAAAATATGCAAGATAACGGGAATGGTGCACAAATCCCATCTGATCCACCTCGGCGTAACGAACGCGCAGTGTTGTAGTATGTTCCTGAGTCATTTAGTGTCTCCGAATACAGTTTTATTTGATTTGATCTAGTAAATCCAGCACATCCTGCCTTTCGGGGAATGGGTCTTCACCGGCAAGCTGTAGCGCTTTTTCAAGGTAATTTTTAGCTTCATCCGGTTTGTTCATATCCATATACATTCTACCGATATGATATTGGATAGACGCGACATTGGGCGCTTTTTCCCCTGCTTCTTTGACCAGTTCGAAAGCCTGTTTGAAGTTACTGCCCTTTAGATAGATAATCCATCCGAGAGTATCCATTATCGGGCCGTTGCCGGGCATAAGTTCGTTGGCTTTGCCGGCATAAGACATGGCTTCTTCGTAATTTTTTTCATGGGATGCGACAAGCCACGCAAGGTTGTTGAGCATAAACGGATGCGTATCATTGACTGCTACTCCTTTACGGTACACTTCAATAGCTTTGCCCTCATCGCCGTTTTGCTCGTACATCATACCTAATCTAAAATACGGTTCAGGGGAAGTGGTGTCTATTTCTATCACCTTAGATAAATACTCGATAGCTTTATCATTATTGCCCTGAGCCATATAAAACGAGCTGAGCGTAAACAATACGTTTGCGTTTTGCGGTGCTATGTCGTAGGCTTGGATATAAAGATTTTCTGCTTCCTGTTTCTGACCGTCGTTTTCAAGAAAATTCGCGAGCAAAATTATGAAATCGATATTTTCAGGATATTGCACCCGTTTGGCTCTTAACAGCTCAAATGCTTTATCTTTATCGCCTTTCAATATAGATATGGATGCCAGCCGTGATATTGAATCTATATGACCGGGTCGTAAATCGATGACCTTTTGGAACTGCTCCGCGGCGCTGTCGTATTCTTTCAGATACAACATTGTTATACCCAACCCGTAAATATAGTTGGGTTCTTCAGGATATTTCTCCGCTCCATTTTCATAGATTTTTTTAGCTTCGTCAAAATTTTTCAAAGCGAGCTGAATATTCGCCAGCGAAAGCGGAATAATCGGCGAATCTGGAAACCGCTCATAACCTTCTTTAAGAAGAATCTCGGCTTCTACCAGTTCGTTTTTCATGCGGTGCACAGCGGCCAGTTTGTAATATGCGTCATGCTCTATGACGCCTCCCTGACGCAACGCCACGATTTCTTTATAATTTTCTTTCGCGCTGTCTAATTTGCCTTGTTCGTTATAAAGATCTGCTAGATTGATAAGCGCCTGTAGATTATGCGGATCTCTATCTATAACATTTTTAAGTGTTCTCTCCGCTTCGCTGAATTTCTTCAATTTTCGCAGATTGAACGCAATCATTATCTCATTCTGAACGACAAACCCGTTACTTTTACGAATCATTTCACATATCTGAATGCATTTTTCCGGTTCGTTAAGCATTTGATAAGTCATTGCGATTCTGGATTTTATTTCAGTATTGGTTTTATCGCGTTGTTCGGCTTCGCGAAACTCGTACAATGCTTTATCAAATTGCTCGCTTTCAAGATAATATTCACCGAGAATAAAAAAAGAAAGCGCGTTTTCCGGTTCAATCAATTTCGCTTTATTTAGAATCTTCGCCAGTTCGTCTTTTTTGCCGACACTATTGTAAGCCTGACTCAAAGCGATATACAAGGTATAATCTTTCGGGAATTGATTTAAAGTGCCTTCGAGAATCTCTATGGCTTTTTCTGTTTTCCCGCTCAAAAGATAAGCCTGCGCCATCACATTACGAGCTTCTTTGGAGTTAGGATTGGAACTAAGCACAATTTCACATTTATCTATGGCGCGCTGATATTCTTTTCGATCAAGGTAATAGGAGGCGATGACAATTCGTTCATCTATATTTTGCGTATTGATAATACTTTTTTTGATATGCTCGATAGCGGCTTGTTCGTCGTTCTCGTCAAGATATATATATGTAAGAATCTTATGCGAATCCATATCGGTCGAATTCAGTTCAATAGATTTGTACAGATATTTTTTTGCTTTTTCAGTATCTTTGAGCATGAGGTAATATATGCGTCCAAGGCGTGCGTATGCCCTGGATTCAGTAGGATCGCGCTTTATTGCCAGTTCAAAGGCTTCTATAGCTTGATCCGCTTGTCCAAGCCCTTCATAAGCTAAACCTTCCAAAATAGCTACAACCGCGTATTCAGGAAATTCCACACCTAATTGTTTGGCGATAGACAGCACTTTGTAAAAATCTCCTTGATTTATAAGCATAATTGCCTGACTGATCCGCTGGTCGAGTTGCCCCTGATCACTTTTTTCTGACATAGCCCGAGGCACGTCCATATGCATAGAAACCGCGAAAACAGTGGTTGCCAATAAAATCATTAATATAGCGGATACAGTACATCTCATAACTTTGTTCATAGAAAATTCTCCTTTTAGTTAAGGGGCTTCTGAAAATCAGGCTCAAAGAGTTCCGTCATTTCAATCAGATTATGCCCTGCAAGGTAATCTATCCATGACAGTCGGCCAGACATTTTTTACTTTTCAGAATTTCCTTAAGGATAATGGGTTGCGTATATAATAGTCTTTTATATATCGTCTAAATGCTTAGATTCATGAGTTGACGGTCTGTAAATCCGTTTAAGCAAAGTTACATCTAAAATAAAAAATCGTATTCTGTCAACATATTTAAACACCGTTCGGAGCATAATACAAGGATATTTCCTCATAACTTATTTCATTGCGAATCGTTCTCGCCGATCATCATACGAAGTCCGTCAACAAGCACAAATCTTCCTAAAGGGATAACCTGAACCGAATCAAAACTCCGCAGAAAAAGCGGATTGTCGCATAATCCGCCGGAAATATACAATACATCCGGCTTCTTAGCGAACGCATGAACGTTGTCAGCAAGACCTTTCATGAACCGTGCGAACGCATAATCGGGATCGCAGTCGTCGGCGATCAGGTCGAACATGCGCGTCATACCCAAGATACCGCAAGTTAGAGACAACGGTCGGTCTGCGGGTTGTATACTATTCGGGTTGCACTGAAAATGGCGTTGAAGCAGTTCGACTATCTGCCCGCAAAACGCCCCGCATTCGGCGTTCCAATCCATGGTCGCAACGCCTTGAGATACACTAATATATTTTATATCCCGCGAACCGCAATCGACGACAGTGTAAGTATCCTCGTCTTTGATATACGATTCCGCTCCTTTTGCCAACGCTATAAGTTCATTTACAACATAACCGCTCAAACGGTTCGCGTTATGCCCTGTGGCCGCCGCTACCGAATAATCAGCGGTTAACTCTTTAATGCGATTCGACGGTATAACTTCATAAGCGCGTGAACTTAAATGATAGACTTTACTGTATGATGTCCCGCTGTCAATAATTATCTGCGGTTTTATTTGCTTAGCCATAGTTACAATTTCTTTCCGTGAATCCAAAGAAACGCCTCGATTTTTGCTTTTATCGAATGATCAACCCGTGAATCCACCTCGACATATAAACCGTTATACTGCGATGCAAGCCGGTATGCCAGTATATTTTTCGGGCAAAAAGCCTGCGCGAAAAATATTGTGGGGATAGCCGGATCAACCAGTTCTTCCAGTTCAGTATCGGATGGAGTCCTGTTTTCCATGCACCGCGCCCATCCGAATATATGCGTGTTATCGGGAAAAAGTTCAAGCACGGAAAAATCGTTGGGCGGCACTCCCCAAAATCCGAATGCAGGATCGGTTTTCTTTATATCGCCGGATAGTGTATCTGATATAAGTCCATTGACAATACGCTCCATTTTTTCAAGTAGCGGCAGTCCGCTTTCGCAAATGGGATTTCCCCGCCGTTCAAGAGAACGGTTTTCCGTAAGTAGCACGGGGATAGACAATACCTTTTGCAATTGCATACCCAGAAACCTGCCTCCGTCGCATTTATCGTAACCGGCGCTGAGTATTATCCAGTCCAAATCCTTATACAATAAGGCGTTTGACGCAATAGTTCGAAGTGTTGCACAACTTATTTTAGGAATAATAGTTTCTGCCACAGAAATATCATGGCCGGCAGGCATATCGAGGTCGACAACCTTGCTACTGACAGCGATTGCTTCACGTAAAATAGGTTCAGGCGGAACTCCGGTAAACCCCAAAGTCAGGGGCTTTTTAAGTGCCCGCATACGGTTGATAACAGGATTTAGTTCATCTAGCGACGTAATCAATCGCATCCTGTTTTTCTCCTTCCATAAAAAAACAAATCCTAACAAGATCGCCGCAATCCACGTCATCTCCGAATACCGCTAAGATAACGTCCTGCGCTCTTGCTGTATTATGCAGAGCCATCTTTACGGCACTCTCATCAACTTTCATGGCAAGTATAAACGGACGCAGATCAACGCTTTTTATTTTTCCGGTGTTAAGTGTGCGGGTATAGATCAAAGACGAATCGGCCATCACTTGTAACACACGTTCTCCCATAAGATCAATTTTTTCCTGTGATAAGTTGTGCGGCATCTTATATACCGCATAAGCGCATTCCGCTTCCATTTTTTCGATCCTGTCAGTAACGCAGGCAATGTCAAAAATTGCCAGCTCCTCGGGTAACTGACGGCTTATGCGCTGTTGGAGTTCTGCGGGCGGTATATTTTCCACCAACTCAAAACGTATAGGTTCTCGAAGCCCTGCCATACCTGTAGACAATGCAGGGCCGAAAGAAAATTTCGGGTGCGGATTGAACCCGCAACTATGGTTGATCCGAATACCCTCACGGCGGAACGAGCGAATAAGAGTATTTATTACTTCGCGATGCGACAGAAACTTATAAATACCGTTTTTTCGAAAAAATCCATGATATGAATAAACCTTGCCGTCAGCCGGCACGGGGTTTTCCGGCACTTTAACCGCGGATAACGAACCTTGCTTCGACGAAAAATATTCAGGGATGCAAACACCGCACTGATGACACTGCTGCTGTCCGCACGGAGATGTCAATTCCCCGCGCATACTTTTTTCAAGCTCGCTGATCAAATACGACTCTCGAACTCCAGTATCTATATGAGACCACGGAAGTAAAACGCCCGAACGGTATGGACGGTACACATATTTTTCAGGGTCTATCCCGCAAACCTCAAACGCTTTTTGCCATATACTTATATCGAATTCATCCGTCCATGCGTCAAACAGCGCTCCCCTTCGGTAAGCCTCTTCTATCACCTCGCCTATGCGTCTGTCTCCGCGCGATATCACCGCTTCAAGGAAACTTGCGTCGGCGTCATGCCATTTCAGCTTTATTTTTCGTTTGCGTCTGATCATATCCAGAAGTCGTTGCTGTTTCTCAAAAACAGAGTCGCGGCGTTCCATAGCGTGCCATTGAAACGGCGTATGAGGTTTAGGCACAAAAGTCGATACGCTGACATTGATATTACCGCCTCGCGCAGAAATGGAATGCCCAATGCGCGACAGGGAATCGGCAAGAGCGACAATATCAGCGATATCAGAATCGGTTTCTGTCGGAAGACCGATCATAAAATACAATTTCAAAAGTTGCCAGCCTTGGGAAAATGCGAATCGGGCGGCAGATGTTATTTCTTCCATACTGACATTTTTATTTATGACGTCGCGCAACCGTTGCGAACCCGCTTCCGGAGCAAGGGTAAACCCTGTTTTGCGGACAGATTGTATCTGCTCGGCGATATGTTCTGATACAGCGCCGGTTCGCATGGACGGCAGTGAAAGCGCTATGGTTTTTTCGCGGAAAATTTGCATCAGATGCCCTACAAGTCCTTCCAAACAAGGGTAACTGCTTACGTCAAGCGAAGTAAGAGACACCTCATCCAGTCCGGTATTGCGAAGGTTGTCGCAAATCGTTTTTACTATATCGTCAGGCCGTCGCGAGCGGTTAGGACGATAAATGACTCCTGCCTGACAAAATCTGCACCCTGCATTGCATCCGCGTGAAATTTCCACGTTAATGCGGTCGTGAACCATTTCACAAAACGGTACGGGAAACGAATCCGGATAAATTGTCTGATTTAGGTCAAATTCTATACGCCTGACAACCGGATAAGGGGCAGACCCTGAATCGGGTTTTACAACGACCAACCCTGTTTCCACTTCGGTCTGCGTTTCATACAAAGAAGGCACATAAACACCGGATATACAAGTGAGCGATTGGAGTATCTCTTTGCGGGACAATCTGTTTAGCCGTCCTTCACGAACACAATGACACACCTGCACAGCGGCGGTTTCACCGTCGCCTATCAAAAATGCATCTATAAACAAGGCCATCGGTTCGGGATTATATACACACGGTCCTCCGGAAATTACGATCGGATCAGCCTCGTTCCGGTCTGCAGAGCGTAAAGGGATATTCGACGCATCCAGCATATTTAATACATTAGTGTATCCCAGTTCGTACTGAAAAGAAAAACCGACTATATCCATTTTCCCGAGAGGCGTTTGAGTTTCAAGGGTACACAACGGCAGAGACGAAGCCTTGAGCGCCTCGACATAGTCGCGTGCCGGCGCATAAACCCTCTGAGCCACTATACTTGGATCTTTATTGAGCAGTGTATAAAGGATACGAATTCCAAGATGCGACATACCGATTTCGTACATATCGGGAAAGGCGAGCACAATATGCACCGCATCGTCAGACGCTTTTTTTACGATGCTGTTCCACTCATGTCCGATATAGCGTGATGGTTTTTGTATCTGAGAGAGCAAGCGTTCATAGCGCTTGTTTTTATTATTGATCATGTGTAAACTTCGACTGGTAACGAAGGAATTTCTTTTAAAATTTTATTTTTGATCTGCTCCAGCCGTGCGGGCAATACTTTTTTTAAACGCATATCAGCAGGTTCGCGATCCAGAGAATAAATTTGCACGCTCTGAGGCCGAATTATCTTGTAACATATTATCAGGCTTTCCACAGCTTTATCTGTACAATTAGATACAGCTCCATCAATGAACAAAGTCTGAATGATAAGCCGGTCAAGCGACCGCAATAAGGCGATCACTCTATCGAATTGAATACCCGGATGAGGTTGATTGATTTTAGCGAACAAGTCGGAATCACCGGCATCCAGTTTAAAAATTTTCATGTCGAACTTGCGGACAGCTTCAAGCACCGGCTGTTCATGGAGTTGTGAACACGATGAATTGGATAACAAAGCCAATCCGGCAGACGGCATATGTGTGTTTCGTAGCGCTATCGCTTCATCGACCAATTGTGCAAAAAATGGATACAGGGTGGGTTCCCCGTTTCCTGCAAAAGTGATGTAATCAAATTTTTGTCCGCACTCGACAGAATGAAGAAGTGTGGAATTCAGTTCGTCCACTATCATTTTTTTATCCGGGAACGATGTTGCCGCAGATGGATCGATCACCTGCTCTTTTGTAAAGCCATACTGGCAATAAACACAGTTAAAAGAACAAACCTTATGATCGGTGGGCAACAGGTTGACACCCAGAGAGACGCCGAGTCTCCTTGAATGTATAGGCCCGTATACGAAAGACTTCTGTAACTCTATTTTTTTCATCTATACAATTTCCTTAAAATGTCCGCCGTTACAACAGCGTCAAAACTCCATGCATTATCCTTAAAAAAACGACTTTAAAATATGAATCGTCCTTCGGCTTAATCAAAACAATCCCCGCCGCTACTTATCCCAGTTGCGCAATACTTCGCAAATTATCCTTACACCGGCTCCGGTCGCTCCTTTGGAAAAATATCCTTTTTCGTTGTTATCCATCCATGCGGTGGACGCTATATCAAGATGCACCCAAGGAATATTTTTACCTACGAATTTTTTCAAAAAAATGCCGCCTATTATAGTGCCTGCCCCCGGGCCTCCGACATTTTTAATATCCGCGGTTTCGCTTTTAATCAATTCATCGTAGTCTTCCCACAATGGCAGTTCCCAAACCCGCTCGCCCGAACCTTCGTCATTTTGAATGAACCGTCTAATCAAACCCTTGTTGTTGCCCATTATAGCCATAGCCTTATTTCCGAGCGCAACCATGCAGGCTCCGGTAAGAGTGGCAAGGTCTATCAATGCTTGAGGTTTGCAGGTATCGCTTGCATAGTGCAAAGCGTCAGCCAAAAGCAGTCGCCCTTCCGCATCGGTCGATATGACCTCTACGGTAGTGCCCGACGCCATGGCTATTACATCACCGGGTTTATAAGCGGTTGCCGCAGGCATATTTTCCGCAGTCGGAATAAGTCCTATAATGTGATGAGGAAAATTCAGTTCCGCGGCAATTTTAATTATACCCAGCACCGCCCCTGCGCCAGCCATATCGTACTTCATTTTTTCCATACCGTTCCATGGTTTAATGGAAATGCCGCCGCTGTCAAAAGTTACTCCTTTACCGACGATAACTATGGGTTTTCCTTTGTTCTCACCGGCATAATCTATAATCACGAACCGAGGCGGATTAGCGCTCCCTTTGCCCACAGATAGAATACCGTTCATACCGTGTTCACGCATGGCATTTTCATCCATGACTGTGCATGTCAAACGCGAATTGCCTTCGCATAGCTTGATTGAACGGTCGGCTATGGATTCAGGTGTCAGTTCATTGGACGGTGTGTTTATCAGATTTCTAACCATATTGACGTTCGCCGCTATTATTGCCCCGTCATGCAATCCGTTTTGAAAAGCGCCTTTAGGCGCGCCGAACAACCTTACGTTCAGCTCCTTTTTGTTTTTTTCCTTTTTACTTTTGAAACAATCGAATTCGTACCGCGACAGACTAATGGATTCAGCAGTAGCTTTTCCGGCGCTGTAATTATTGACAGGAAACGGAAGCAACGGCTGAACAAATATTGTATATGCCCGTATATTGAACGATTGTGCTACGCTGTCGATGCCGGCAACCAGCCTGCGAAGTTTCTCGCAGGTAAAATCACGCCGTTTACCTGCTCCGACGAGAAGAACGCGCTCGAACGGTTTTTCTTCGCAATAAAAACTTAATGACGAACCCGCTTTACCTTTCATATCGCCGCTGTCTAAAACCTTTTTCACCGATTGATACAGATTCCGGTCAATCGGTTCCAGCCAATCGACATTTTTTTGGTCGTTTTCGAATACCGGTATTATTGCCAGTTCTTTGTAACACATGGAAACCGCGTGGATGCTTTTTATCAGCATGCTATAACTCCTCTTTTCAAGCATATATTATCAATGTCATTGTAATACTTATAATATTCGGTGTAACTGTTTATTTGAAAATTACCGCGAAATTTTTTCTTTAAGCAGAATAATCTTCTGCTGAGCCATTTGGCTGTATTTTTCCTCACCTTTCCATTTTTCCAAAAATACGGAATAATTTTCGATGGCCTTATCGTATACCTCTGTATATTCGTAAATTTTTGCCATCTCAAAATAAAGGAAAATAAAATCGGGGTTGAGACGAAGCGCTCTTTCATAACTTTCGAGTGCTTCCCTGTAATTGCCGGTTTTATGGTACGCTACACCCATATTGAAATGAGACTCCGGCTTATTGGGTTCAAGTTCAACGATATATTTAAAAGTTTCGAGCGCTTTTTGATTTTGATCGGATTCCATATATATTTTACCCAGTATAGTATACAAAGCCGACGAACGCGGATACAATGCGATACCGCGTTCTATGAAAGCTGTCGCCTTGTCTATATAATCCGCCGATTTGGTCTGCTGATACAATTGAATATACAGGTCGCCAATTCGCTGATATATACTGCGCAAATCGCTGTTTATACTTATCATCATCTCATACTGATTTATTGCGTCCTGAATTTTGCCTTGTTTGAGATAAATATCAGCCAAATTGTTATATGCAGGCAGATACGCGCTGTTGACAGTAATCGCTTTTTTGAAGTGAACTATCGCTTCGTCTACCCTGCCCATATTCTTTAGTGCAGTACCTTTGTTATTGTGCGGATCGGGTAGCCGCGAATTCAGGTTGATACAAGTATCGAAATAGCCTATTGCCTGTTCATTCTGTCCTTTTTTCAGCATGGCAAGCCCTATATTGTTGTATACATCCGACAACGACGGATTGAACTCTATAGCCTTTTTGTAATACTCGATTGCCTCGTCGATTCTATCTTCAGCCAAACAAATATTAGCCAGATTGTTATACGCCTTTTCGTAATTAGGATCGATTTCAATAGCTTTGAGGTATTGCTTGCGAGCGGCCTCGTTATCACCCTTTTCTTTGTATCCGATACCGAGATTGTTATACGCTTCAGCAAAATCAGGAAAAAGATCCAGAGCATGAAGATACATTTCTATCGCCTCGTCGATACGGTGTACGCCGCGTAGCGCATTGCCAAGATTGTTCATGCAGTTTATATAGTTCGGATGCAGTTCAAGAGCACGCTTGTTAACATCAACGGATTCATAATACTGCTGAAGTTCGTTCAAAGACCTCCCAAGCAACGAATATATCCTGAAATTATACGGATTAAGTTTCACAGCGGTACGCAGGGGACGAAGGCTTTGTTCGAACATTTCGGATTTGTTAAGACGTTTGCCTTCGAGGAAAAAATAATCCGCCTTGCATAACCGATAACCCCATACAGTAGTAAACAAAAACCATAATACCGCCGCAAAAAGTGCGCAGGTTACCCATAAAGGTATCTTCTTAAAAACCTTTGCTTGCCGGTTTTCCTGATGTACATACCCGAAAACAATCATGGATGAGACTATTGCGAGAAAAAAAGGAGGCAACCCTTCCTGCATAGGAAAACAGAATAGAGCGTCCATCATAATGGCAATGATAGCGGTAATCCCCGTAATGCCTATAAACGACCACTCGGCGTCATCCCTTTTGAACACCAGTATCCATGCCGTATGCAACATGCTACCCAAAAACCACAGGAAAAGACCTAGCCCTACAATACCAAGTTCAGCGGCAAACTGCAGGTAATCATTATGAACACGTTTGGCTTGTCTTTCCTCGTTAAAATCGGTATCGATTTTTCCTTTGCGCGCATATAGCGGATAATTGAACTGCCAGTTGTTCAGTCCTACGCCGAAAAAAGGATTGTGAGCAATCATGAGCAGTGTGTTTCGCCATGCAGTCAACCTCCAGTTAGCAGACCCTTTTTCCGTTTCCGCGATGGATTTCAACTCCTCGCGAAAATCAAGTTTCATAGGCTTGATCTTCGCTCCGGACTGTCCAAACCGAGGTAATATATAAACACTACACATCAACACGGTAAAACAAATCAAACCCGGCAAAACGAATCGTTTGAATTTTTCTATAATCACTGACCGGCTTATATCATGTAGCAAAGAAGGCCTGCACCGCATATACGACGATAATAATATCGAACCGGCTAACAACGCCGTAGTACTCGCCACCCATGCGCCGCGCTTGCGGGTAACAATCAGAAAAAATATCAGCAGAAAAAATACTGCCGCGCAAAGCGGGCCGGCTAGATTCTTGCGATAAACATAAGCGGTATAAGCGGCGAAAGGAACTGCTCCCACAACAAACTGAGCGGCAAAATTTTTGTTTCCGAAAAACGAACCCGGAACGGAAGCCTGATAAATAACGTCAAAATTCAGCCCGAAAAACTGAGCTATGCCCATTGCAGAGACACAAAAAGCGGCTACGGTAATTAATACGGATAAAATCCGAATATTTTTTATACCGCTGTACATCTGAATCGGGACAATGCAGAATAACAACGCGCTAATCCATATAGTCAGATTTAAAGTAGCGGCATACGTATTTACAGCCCACAATAACGACATGCCCATCCATCCGACTAACAGAAACAAAGGCATTAACGGAAACTTAAAACATTGATAAAAAGCGATAGTTCGCGCGCGGATGGTTTCCAAGAGAAATAAGGCGGTCATAAGCGGAGCCAAGACAGCCAGCAACACCATCTTCGGCAGACTGTACATATCGTAAAGACCTGGCAGAAAAAAAAGAGGATTTAGAAGAATAGCCGTGCCGAGACATATAAAAAAAGCGCTCCTGAAAAAACTGATATTACGACTATCATTCACAGTCGACGGCAGTTTTCCGGCAGGAGTCTTTCCGGTCAAGACGCATTGCTGTCCTCCGTCACTGCGTACAGCAACGCCTATTTTTTTGAGAACACGCTCTACTTGTACAGGCGGCAACCCTGTATCGGCAGACAATTCCTTAACCGATTTAGATGCGGCAAATTTTTTAATATAGTTCAGTTTTTTGTTTGAAATGCCCATTATGGGTACAGCGTTTTAACGAGGTTTCCGAGTTTTGCCCCGTACTCGGTACAAATTTGTTTGCAACGGGTATCGGGAGAATTTATCGCAACCGGTCCGTAATGGTCGCCGGTCGCAAGTCCTGTTACTATCATTCCATGAACAAGAAATGCGTTGATCAATGCAAGGATAGTGGTTTCATTGCCGCCGGCGATATTTGCCGACGAAGCAAACGCGCCCCCCACCTTGCCGGCCAGCCGGCCGTGATACACAACACTCTCGTCGAGAAATTGTTTTACCTGATATGCCGGGGCTCCGTAATAAGTCGGAGATCCTATAACAATTCCCTCGTAATCAAGCATCTTTTCCGCAGACGTCTCGCAAATATCCTTAACAACAGCCTCTACGCCTGCCTGTTGTATTCCGGACGCGATCATATCAGCCATTTTCTTAGTATTTTTTGATCTGGTGTAATACAAAACGAGTACCCGTGCCACAGTTCACTCCATATTGCCGCATGCACGCACGTACTTATTTTCGGACGACCTCTTTCATATGTTTTCCCTGTTTGAAAACAACTACCTTTTTTGCAGGGATATCGATCTTCTGCGTCGGCTGGTTGGGGTTGATTCCTGTGCGTGCATGTCGTTTCGTAACCTTGAAAACGCCAAAATTACGTAATTCAACCGCATCACCATTTTGCAACGCATCGATGATTAAATCAAAACTTTTTTGTATAATGGCATATACATTTTGTTGTGTCAACCCTGTTTCGTTTGCGATACGTACAACTAAATCACGTTTGGTCATAACTCCCCTCCTTAGCATTTAGTTTGATCCCCAGTGTAATCGTTTTTATTAGAATTTAAACAATACTTCAATGAGGTAGACTATACAAAAACGTTAGTTATAATATAATTTTATCAAAATAAACAAAATAAATATTTTACTAATAATATTCAGGCGCTAAAAACAATTACGTTAACCGTTTTATTATCAGATAGATTCAAAATCCTGTTTTTTTTTATTTTTTTTATTTTTAACTACACTTGCGCCCAAAGTTATAGACTTTTCCCCGAATCTACTGCGAATTTTATCCAGTGAAAAATAAAGTTTTTGAGTATTTATTAAGTCCGTTTCAAAGAGTTCCAACTGCCGTGAGACTTCGGAAAGATTGGATGCGGTAATTCCTATCAGACGCACCTTTTTATGAAGAGGAACCGCATCAAGAAGCTCACGGGCATAAGAATAGAGTATATGATCCTGATTCACCGGAGTTTGGAATGAAATACTTCTAGTAATCGTTTCAAACGAATCGAAGCGTATTTTTAAAGTAACGCGCGAAGCGTACATAGAATTCCTCCGCAATCTAATTCCGACATCTTCGGACAATTGCGCAAGAACGGCTTGCAGGTACTCTGCGTCCTGCAGGTACTCTTGAAATGTCGTTTCTTTGCCTATGGATTTGGGCGGAGCTTCGTCGCATACTTCGCTGGAATCCTGCCCGCGTGAATAAAAATACAGCGAATCGCCGAGCGAACCGAACATTGCAACGAGTTGATCGCGTTCGTATTTCTGCAACTGACCGACGGTTGTGATACCGCGGTCGTGTATAAACTGCACGGTTTTTTTACCGACTCCGAACAATTTTTCTACAGTAAGCGGTTTTAGAAAAACCAGTTCTTCTCCTGCAGGCACAACGGTAAGACCGTCCGGTTTTTGAGTATCCGAAGCGATTTTCGCCAAAAATTTATTGGGAGCAATACCTACAGATGCGGTAAGTAAAACTGCATCGTATATTGCCTTTTTGACAGCAACACCCGCATTATGTAATCCATCTCGAACGACCGGGCATCCTGTTATATCAAGGTAGGCTTCATCGATTGAGGCTATTTCAACAAGCGGGCTGAATGCTTGAAGCGTTGAAAATATTTTTGAAGAAACTTCCCTGTAAGTCTTACCGTCTACCGGCAAAAAAATACCTTTCGGACATAATGAGTAAGCTGTACTGATCGGCATGGCGGAATGCACGCCGTACTTTCTAGCTTCGTAACTGGCCGCCGACACAACGCCTCTACGCCCGGGCAAAGCTCCGACAATGACAGGTTTGCCGCGGTACTGGGGATATCGCAACTGCTCTACGGACGCGAAAAACGCATCCATATCCACATGCATAATAATCCGTTTCACAAGGACATGCCCTTTCGTCGGATGGCGGTTAGCCTTATATCATCTACCAGCGGCACATCGTAAAAACATCTCTCGCCGGATCAAGTTACTTTGTGATGTTGCCACGTACAATAGGTGACAATCTTATAGGCAAGTCGGGCGGCATAAAATGAGGATGTATGATCATGGTCCTGCGGAGCCAGTTCCACTAAATCCGCCGCGATGACTTTTTTTCCGGATACAGCCAGTTTCTTGAGAAATGTTATTATTTCATGCCAAAGCAGTCCGCCCGGTTCGGGGGTACCGGTAGCGCGAACCTCGCTTATATCTACCGCGTCGATATCAAATGTAATATACACTACATCGGACAGGCGGTTCAGCACCTCGTCCATCCATCCGCAGTCCGATCTGATATTGTGTGCATAAAAAATATTGAGGTCATGTTTATTGATCAAGTCGTATTCTTCTTTCGAGAAACTGCGTATACCGACCGAGCAGAATGGCACGCCCATTTCGAACACCCGCCGCATCACGCTGGCATGAGAACAAGTCAAACCTTCATAAGAATCGCGAAGGTCTGCGTGTGCGTCGAAATGTAGTACAGATAATTGCGGTATCTGCGCGAATATTCCCTCGACGATTGGAGCTGTAATAGAATGTTCACCGCCAAGAAACAGGGCGAATTTATCGGCTTTGACAAGATCTACAGCTTTTTGGCGCAATAGCCTGGCGACTGTGTCAAATCCGCCGCTGACGTCAATGGGGTCTTCGGTGAAAATGCCCATATTACACGGCTCGCAAGCCAGTTGCTCGTCGAAAAACTCGACCTGATGCGATGCTTCGATGATCGCATCAGGTCCATATTTCGTTCCACCGCCATAACTGGTGGTAGCTTCAAACGGTACAGGGACTACGACAACCCGCGAAGACTGAAAACGGGTAAGTTCGTCAGGTAACCCTAGAAATCCTGATAGTTCCTGTTCAATCATAAAAATATCATTCCTTCACGCATATAAATCATTACAGTATAAAAATAGCGGCGGCCATAACGGTTGTCCACAACCCGTCTTTGTGACCGCGTGCGGTTTGCGCTATATGTGTCGTTTGAATGATTTTACCGCTTGATATATATAGTTTTTTCCGTTCGTCCCATGCTTCGTTCGGATCGAAATCCACGCCCAGCGTTGAGGCAAGCATAGCGGCGGCAAGGTCTTCGGCATAGTCGCCGGTTACCTGATCGTTTTCTCCGAACGCATGATGTTCGGAAAGATAACCGTACTGTTTTTTATCTTTCGGGACAGCAAGACCGATTGATGCCGAGGTAAGGCGGTCGGGTTCGTTGGTGTCATTGCGTGCCATAACACAGAAAACGATTTCACCCGGTTTAAGCATTTTTAATCCTTCTTCGCGCTCAATTATCTCACACTGTGGCGGATAAATACTCGATACCGTCACTAGATTGCATTTTTCTATACCGGCTTCACGCAACGCTAGCTCAAAGCTACTAAGTTTTTCACGATGACAGCCAACTCCCTTGGTCAAAAACATATACTTTGGAACCATGCTAACCCTCCTATTCTGCTCAGGCGCTTTTTCTTTCTTCATTTTCGTTTGTGTCCTCCTGTTCTACAATACTTTTGTTTTTCACAAAAAACGAATAGATACCATACTAAATTTTATCTTCCATGAAAACTGAAAAATTAATATAATTGAAAAATATACTAGATATTTATGCATTATATGTTAAGATTTTCGTTTCATGTATGAAAACATTCGTCCGATGGAGGCTGTTATGAAAATTATCATAGAAGATTTTAAAGCAATATTCCAACGCGACCCTGCCGCCCGCGGTTTTTGGGGAGTTTTGGAGGTATTATTAAGCTATTCAGGGTTTCACGCTATCATAAGTCACAGGATATGCCATTTTCTGCACGCTAAATTGCATATTCCGTTGATACCTAGGTTGCTTTCTCAAATCGCCCGTTTTATTACCGGAATAGAAATTCATCCCGGCGCGCAGATCGGAAGAGGATTTTTTATCGATCACGGCATGGGAGTAGTTATCGGGGAAACAACGATTATAGGCGATTACGTTACTCTTTATCAGGGTGTTACACTTGGCGGAACAGGCAAGGAAACAGGAAAACGACATCCTACGCTTAAAAATCATATAGTGGTTGGAGCAGGCGCTAAAGTGCTTGGGAATATAGAGCTGGGCAACAACGTAAGGATAGGCGCCGGTTCGGTTGTAGTTAAATCCGTACCGGACAACTGCACTGTAGTCGGTGTGCCCGGTGTAATTGTACGGCGCGAGGGAGAGAAAGTACCGGAGCTCAGCCTCGACCATGCAAATCTGCCGAACCCCATAGCTATTCGGCTTGCCAATATACAGGCTGAGATTGAGTGTATCGAAGACCACTTGAAATGTTTCAATCAGGAATGTGAACTTCGAAAACTCAACAGTACTAAAATCAATGAGGCATTCGAAGAGACGCTCCGGCCTAAGCCTGAAAAACAGCGCATAGATACGTCAGACAAACAGGAATAGCGACTCATGCCCGAGAAACCTTATGAACAACACGATTCAGTCGGGTTGGTAAAAACTCAATATTATACGTTTGCCGAACCTCCCGAGGAATTACTGCTGACATGCGGTAAACTGATCGGTCCTATTACCGTAGCTTACGAAACCTACGGCAAATTATCGCCTGCCGCGGACAACGCTATCTTGATTTTTCACGCATTGACCGGCGATGCTCACGCCGCAGGATACCATTCTCCCAACGACAAAAACCCCGGTTGGTGGGATAATATGATCGGTCAGGGTAAACCGTTCAACACATCGCGGTATTTTATAATATGCGCAAACTATCTGTGCGGATGCAAAGGAACTACAGGACCGTCATCTATCAATCCACGGACAAATCAACCTTACGGGCTGGGGTTTCCTATGGTAACTATAACGGATATGGTTACCGTACAGAAACAGTTGATCGATCATCTCGGCATAAAAAAACTGCTGGCAATTGCCGGCGGTTCAATGGGCGGCATGCTTGCGCTGGAGTGGGTTACCAGATATCCGGAAAGTGTGCGTTCAGCCTGCATTATCGCTTCGACCAGCAGGTTGTCGCCTCAGGCCATCGCGTTCGACGCGGTTGGCCGTAACGCCATAATATCCGATCCGAACTGGAATAACGGCGATTATTACGGAAAACCGCTACCTCGCCACGGACTGGCTATTGCTCGCATGATCGGTCACATAACTTATTTATCCGATGAGAGCATGCACGCGAAATTCGGCAGACGGCTTCAATTTCGAGATACTTACGGTTACGATTTTTCCTCTGAATTCGAGGTGGAAAGCTACCTGCATTATCAGGGCGACAGGTTCGTGGAACGATTCGACGCGAACAGCTATTTATATATTACAAAGGCTATGGATTATTTCGATCTGGCGGCAAGCAAGGGAAACGGTTCGCTGACCAAAGCGTTTGAAAATGTGCTCGCAAAGATGCTTGTCGTATCATTTACCTCCGACTGGCTGTTTCCGCCATACCAATCTAAAGAAATAGTTAAAGCGTTGATGAACAACGATAAAGACGTGTCTTACGTAGAAATTTTTTCCACATACGGACATGACGCATTCCTCCTTGAGGTGGAACATCTATCTAATATAATCAACAGTTTTTTATCTAATCTCGCTCTGGAGATATCATGATAGCCAAAAAAGACAGCACATTCATATATCACGCCGACTACGAACGGATTATAGAACATATAAAACAGGGTTGCAAAGTACTTGATCTGGGATGCGGCACAGGCGAACTTCTTTACAGGCTCATCACCGAAAAGAATGTTCACGGCAGGGGCGTTGAAATAAACGAGCAGAATATTTTGAAGTGTATCGGCAAAGGAATACCGGTATTTCAAGGCAACATCGACGAGGGTCTGGCCGAATATCAGGATCAATCATACGATTATGTGATTTTAAATCAGACATTGCAGGTTACCCATAAACCGGAATTCGTGCTCAAAGAGATGCTGAGGGTCGGAAAGACGGTTATTGTCAGTTTTCCGAATTTCGGATACCTCCCTATCCGTCTCAAGATGTTATTCAGAGGGCGAATGCCCATAACAAAAACCTTGCCGTTCGAATGGTACGACACCCCTAACATCCGCCTGCTGACTATAAAGGATTTCCGTTTTTTTTGCGAACTCCACGATATAAAAATACTGCGTGAAATCAGCATTACAAGCCGAGGCGGGTCGTTAAGATTCAAGGCTGTAGCCAATCTAGCGGCTACCGAAGGTTTGTTTTTCATCACAAAGGCGGCAACATAATCCAGCGCGGCATCAGCCTATCAATTTCGAAATGATATCCTTGATAACAATTATGTTTGTATCTATATTACAGGCGGACAAAATGGTCTGCCTGCCTGCTTTTCCGATGTTTGAACGAATATCTTTGTTGTTTATCAACGACGCCAGTTTATCCGTCCATTCTTCAGACGACCTTGCAAGCAATCCGTTTGCGCCGTCTTTGATGAAATACTGTATTTCACCGACCGGACTTGCGACGGTAGGCACCTCCAATAACATATACTGCAGAGCCTTTCCGCCACAGCTACCCTGAGCGCGTACCGTGTCGAGCAAAGGCATTACTCCTATGTCAAACTGAAAAATCTCATTTGCGGCTATCCTTTCATCAACCCAATCGATGGCGTCTACCCTCACAAAATCAAGATTTTCTATATTTGAAAACATATCGATAATCGGCTGATCGCCCAGCACTCCTATGCACACGAACCGCAGTGAATATCGCTTTGCCAAATTCCGCAACGGTTCTGCCAGCAATGACAAATTATCTCTGTGGTGAGTGCCGTATCCTATCCAGCCGACAGTTACCGCGCTACCGCGGTATTTTTTTCTGTATTTTGAAATATCGTAAACAACGGGATCGTAGGATGTAGGGACAACAGTTACCCTCCAATTATAGTTCGTAGCGTATTGCCTGAGATACTCTCCGCCTACTATGACATGGCTGGCGTATCGAACCAATGATTTAGTACGCCATAGCGGTCTGTCGAAAATGGCATCGTCAAAATCAAATATAAATTTCATGCCGAATAATTTACAAAACAAAATTACAAGATAGGCAAAATCGGGCTGGCTGTGTATTTTCTGGCCGAACAGAACATCTCCACGTCTTGAGATTTTCAACAGCAATACGGCATTGCGCCATAAATCCTTAAACCTGCGTAAAGTAAGATCATATTTAGTATACAGGCGCGGCGGTTCATACACCTTGCAGTCAAACCCCATATTCCTTAACCTGCGCGCGACAGCAAAGACACGCAACCTGGAACTGCCTATACTCTCTGTATTGCGCGGTATAAAATGAACGGTTTTGTTGTTTTTATAATGCATTGTCATATACCTGTATCATCTATTCGAATAGATTCCCTTAGACGCCAAGAATTCACAAAGGACGAAGGTTATAAACTAAAGTGTGTCAATTTTTGTCAACGCAAAAACTCAAACAAACTTTTAACATCCTCAAACGACTTAATTTTGGAAAGTCTGCGCTTTGCCTTGATAAAAAAGTTGCCGCGGGGTACCAAATGTTTACGTAAAACAGACTTCACCCGCTCAATAGTCATTTTGCCTTCATAAAACGGGATGGTCTTGTTTTGTCCGTATAGGCGTGATTTATTGAATTCGGTGTAAGTATTCCACGAAAAATTTTCCGGAAGTTTTCCTTCCGCCTTAGCAAGCCGTTCAAGTTCCGTGCCGGGATAAATGAGTGTCAAGCCGTATGGATTCAATACTTTATTCGGGGCAAACGAAGAAAGCTCTTTCATAAGAGAAATGGTCATGAGGATATCTTCTTCTTCCTCTTCAGGTAAACTGAACATGAAACAATTTTTTGAAACCATACCGAGGTCTACAGTATCTTTGATTACACGTTTGACCTGATCGAGGGTAATATTCTTCTTAATAGCTTCCAGTACCTTCGGGCTTCCGGACTCGATACCGTATGCCACCGCTACACACCCCGCATCGCGCATAGCGGCAAGTATATCGCGGTCAACAGTATTCACTCGCGCCCGGGCATACCACCTTATATCCAGCCCGCGACGATTGATTTCATCGCAAATGCCCAGTATATGATCTTTACTGATAGTGATGGTATCGTCCCAAAAATCGAATCCTTTGAACCCGTATTTTTTATGTAGAAATTCCACTTCATCAATAAAATTGGCCGGAGAACGACGTCTGTGGCTTCGTTTTCCCCAAGATGAGTTGGAGCAGAAAACGCATGAACACGGACACCCCCTCGAACTCATTACCCCTATTGCGCGTACATCATAAGTACCTTCCAATTTGGCATTATACTTATCGAGGTTGAGTAGATGCCAAGCGGGTACAGGCAGTTTATCGAGGTCATGAATAAACGACTGCGGTTCCTTGCGGACAATTTCGCCGTCAGGGGTACGATAAGCTATACCTGTCAATTCGTCCAGCGAACCGCCATCCTGCAGAATGCCGCACAAGCGTGAAATGGTGTATTCGCCCTCCCATATAATGACAGCGTCCAGTTCCGGCACACAGTTTAAAGCGTCTTGCGCCGTTATGGTAAAATGAATTCCGCCGGCGACAATAAATGTATCCGGCAACGCTTTTTTGACTTCTTTGATAACCCGTATCACATTAAAACGGTTATGACAGGTTCCGGTTAGCCCCAACACATCCGGACGGTCTTTGACAATGGTCTTTATAAGAAAATCTATGTCCAACCCTTCTATGTGCGAATCTATAATTCGCACAGTATGTTTATCCTGCTCCAATTGGGCGGCAAGATAACCAAGCGCCAGCGGAGGCAAGTATTCTTTGGACACAAAAACTTCCGGCAATGTACACAATAATATTTTCATATATTACCCTTTATCTAGTCATAAATGATACTACACAAGCTTTAACCCACCGAAAGCAAGCGAATATATCAAAATCAACCTAGTCACAATGCCACTAGATCTCGCGTGATAATACTTTTTTATTTTCAGAGTCTTTATAGTATATGTCAATTGGAGGCAGGCATACAAGATTTTGTTTTATATTTTTATTTTGTCATCGTTATCCATTGCGTGATGAACTACAAGATCGCGCGCATATCTGAAAGTATTTTCGATACGCAAAGTTTCTGCGCAAACCGGACATGAAAAGAGAGTTCCGCAATCAACCGAAGCGCCGAAATCGATGACCGACTTACATACCGGACAACAGCGTTCAAGCGGATTTCCGTTATTTCGTGTATACGGCTGAAGATACTCTATAAAAGAAGTTAGCTCCTGCGAATCGTATATGGCGCCTTCCTGAATTAATTCCTCAATAACAGAAATTTTATCCATATTTCCGCATATAACAGCACCAATCAACTGTCCGTCCTGAACCACAACCCGTTTTTTAATTTTCTTCAAATTATCGCTGTATTCAATCGGATACGTATTCTCGCCTGTCAACATTACAGGCGGCATTCCAATCAATATCACCGGATACCCAAAAATCTGAATTCGCAAAGAAGGAGCAAGCGAATAATATGAAGGAATACCGAGCATTGAACGCGCGGCAACTTGCCCCTGAAACAACGCCCGACGCCAGCCATAGGAAAACTCATGAGGCTCATGGCACATACAGGTCAGGTCGCCAGCGGCAAAAACATTGGGTATTTCAGTCATCATTTGTTCGTTTACAAGAATTTTCCCGTTATGATCGAGACAACCGGCATCAATGAAATCCGTCCCGGGAATAAGCGGATCACATATCCCGACAAAATCGGTTTCAATCAGCCTGCCGTCGGCGAGTTCCAATCCGGCAACTTTTCCGTTTTTGTCGATAATCCGTGTCAACTTGGCATTCGTCAACAATTCGAGATTATCTGGTAGCTGACTGCTGACCAGCGACGCGGTTTCCTTGTCAAACAGATATTGAGCTACGTACTCACCTTCGCAGATCATGCTGACCTGCTTTTTTGCGTTCAACAACGCTCTGGCCATCTCAAATCCGAAAATATTTTCGCCAAGCACAACGGCTTTGCGGCAATCTGCGTCAAGGTATGAACTAATATCTTTTGCATCTCGTAAGTTATTGAGTTTGAATATACCGTTTATTTTTTTATCGGTAACGCTGTCGCCTGCGTATCGTAATCCACTTGATAACAATAGGTTATCATACCTTACCGTTTCGCCTGAATCCAGATGCAGGATTCGTGAATCCGCATCAAGCGAGACAACTTTCTTACCCCACATGAAATTTACATGCTCGTCATTTATTAGCGGTTCCGATACGGATAAATTATAAAGCGGTTGCTTTTGCGAGATATAATCCGATAAAAGACATTTGTAATATGTCTGCGTGGGCTCTTCGCTGATAACGGTTACTTTAATTTTTTGAATCTCGTTATGTTCTTTAAGAAGGGTCTTTAGCGCCCAAAAACCGGCGACGCCAAATCCGACTATCACAAACTGCATACTCAACTCTCGGTTTCAGGTTAATCGTTACAAGACCCATGTTATATTCAGGATTTCTATATAAAATTTATCGGAAACATATCATGAAGAATTACATTTTTTATTTCAAAAATTTTCACTATATCACAAAAGATAGTTTGCAAAAAAAAGGTTCTGCATCTTGTAAAACGGAAATTTATGTGCTATATATTTATTACGAATGTAAACAAATAGGCATTATTAGGAAACGTCTATGAAAAATTTAGTTATGCTTACGATTAGATTTTTTTAGCTTTGTTTTGTATTATAAATACTGCACATGCTTCAGAAATAAAATTGAATTTTACCGTAACACAACCGGTTGATATAAGCGACACGACACTCCATACATCTATCGAACAACTAGCCGGAGACATAGTGTGGAGTACAAATAAAACACCTTCTCATCCTTATCATGTTATATCTGGATTAGTCGCTAACGGATATGGCCCGACTGCTCCATATTGGCTAGTTATTGGAATGCCGGCATATTTAAGGATAACATTTCCGGAACCGATTTATATATCGAAGATTCGCACATATAATATCGGCATGACCAGTGCTAATTATGGGCCGGCACCCGTCTATGGGAATCGATGGGCAGAATCGTCTTTATTTGTTACATCAGAAGGAATTCAGTATGATATTGGCGATATTCGCGTAGATGATAGCCCTCATGAAATGGATTTCGTGGATTTAATAATCAATCGATATGTCACGCAAGTAGAATATATTTTTGAAAATATTACCCAGCCTGACCATAACTATTACGCCATTAATCGAGTAGAAATGTATACCACCACTCAAACCGACGACGCCATACCTGAACCGACTTCCATTATTTGTCTGCTTGCCGGATGTTTCTCGATCGTTTTACAACGCATGAAGAACAAGTAATGGGTGAGGCTTTGCTATTACGCGAGCAACTCAAATCAAAGTGGATTCTGATAGATCGAAGTGAGCGCCTAAGATTCGGATCTAGAAAAATAACTACCGCGTTTTTACTTTTAACCACTATGGAATCGCAAAAAAACGTGGATATTCAGATAGTTTGCAAAAAAAGATTGACTCGCAGTTGTCTGCCATGATATAAATTTCAGATATTTTTCGTAAATTCGTTTATTCAACAGAGGTGGAGGTAGCAATGCCAAGTTCAAAATCAGCATTTAAAAGAATGCGATCAAATGAAAAAAAACGTATGATCAACAAAGTTCGTAAATCCGGCGTCAAAACGATCTTGAAGAAAACGATTCAAGCTATTTCCGATAAAGATGCCGATGCGGTAAAACAGCTACTGCCGCAGGTATTTTCAAAACTGGATAAAGCGGCTAAAAGCGGTGTTATTCATAAAAATAATATCAACCGCAAGAAATCCTTTATCACAAAATTAGCTTCTACGGTGCTTTCCGAAAAAGAATAGCTTTATTTCTGCGTAATGAAACGAAAAAACCGCTTTTTTACTAAAAAGCGGTTTTTTTTATGCAAGAAGAGTTTTGAAGAAAAATCGTTCAAGAAGTATCTGAGGATTCTCGCCTGTACTTTTCATTTTACGTTCTGTAATATATAACGACTGGTATATTCCTGAAAGTTGATCGAGAGTAAACGTATTCACCTGTTGTTGAACAGTATCTTGCTGACTATGAAATACCTTAAACTCCTTAAACGCATCTGAAATAGTTTTCCCGAGAGAAAGAGCCTTTTTGATGGCATACAATCTGTTAAAATGCCATTTCAGGCCTCCGATCAGCAGTTCAGGCGCTTCCTGACTCTGATTTAGAAGTTGTAGTAGCATTGATAACGCCTTTTTGGCATCTTTTAACGACAGAGCGTCGCTCATTCTGAATGTATTTATCACTGCGGTATGACCAACCAGTTTGGCTACATCTTCTATAGTGGCCTGCGACCTGTTGCCGATATAAAGATCCAGCTTCTCAAGTTCGGAATACATACTGTCAAGATTCATACCGATCAATTCACTTAAAAGTAATGATCCTTCGTCATCCATCTGCTTTCCGTAACGAACCGAAAATTCACGTTTGATTAATCCCGGTATTTCCCATTCCTTCGGCAGATCGAATTGATATAAAAACCCACTGGTTTTAGCCTGCCTGATAACTCTGAGTCTGGCATCGACCTTATCGGCTGTTAAAATTAGTATAGAGCAATCGGCAGGGTCAGAGAAATACTCTTCATATATTGAAAAATCCTCTTTGAGCGCGGCATCGAAGTTTTTAACGACTATGAGCCTGAGGGCGCACAAAAAAGGATATGTCAGTGCATGATTTACAATTTCCTCGGCAGATGTGTCGCGAGCGCTGAAAACATTTTTTTCTATTTCTCCATCCACTGTATCTTTTTGTATTGCGCGAATCAACGATGATAAAGCGGCATCTCTTAAATACGACTCACTGCTGACCAAAAGATATACGCGCTTTACCGGAAACTTTTTCAGTTCACGTTCCAGATCTACAAGTTTCATGACTCGCTATCCACGACTGGCGCTTTAGAAGGTGACGATGTGCTGTTCGAAGGGGTTGACCAGCGGTTGACCATTTGGTGGACAATCTCACGGGCAAGTTTATCGAACAATTGCGGGCGTATGGAATTTTCGCCTTCCGGCTGGTTGGGTTCAATAAAATATCGCGAATCAGCCGACACCGTAGTTTTGAAAAACGGGTTTACGATCGGTTCTGTAGATTCCTTTTCATCGGACTTATTGGCAGGTCGCTTAATTTGTTCTTCCACATCGGCACGGAATAAATAAATATCGGCAAACATCACAACAATAGACTGCTGTAGAAAATCCGCTTCGTTAAAACGTGCCGGTGATCGCTCATAAGATGTCGCCTCAACATATAAAAAAGTATCCGCCTCATTTTTGTTTTTCACAACTTTTATATGTTCCCCGTACTGTTGAAGCGCATGAATTATGGCGTTTGTCAGATGCATTTCTACACCCGGTATCCGTGTTTTATTTTTTACCGTATAGCAATACACGTTTTGGATACTGGTATCTTTTCCTACCAACCCCAACTGATAACCACAGCCTGCAAAGTATATGATCATTAGCGGTAACGATATCCATACAAATAACTGTTTCATGACATCACCTTATTTATTGATAATAAATTCGACGGCATCAGCCGGAGTGCGAATTCTGTCTTCTTCACCTACAATAATATTCCACCAGTAATTCCAAGAAGCGTCGCGCAATTGATTTTCATAAGGTACGAGTATATTTTTCTGTGTAGCGGCTTCTTCGGTCAATTCTTTAAGTACAGAAGGCTTCTCTTCAACAGGTTTTGGTTCTGCAACCTTTTTTTCCGCGGGAACGGAAGGAGGTTTAGGAGCCAAAGTAAAATCCCCTAATTCTACGCGGGCATATTCGTCCGAGCCGGCAAGAAGCATATCGATTTCGTTGCGTAATTTTTGAGCCCGATCCAGCAAATCAGCTTTACGGCGTTCAAATTCCGGACGGTTAGCCTCAAACGCATTGCTTTTAACAGCCAGTTTTTTAGCCAATTGTTCAACGGTTTTCTCATTATCGACTATCTGATTCTCCATATTTCTGACATGGATTCGTTGTTTGCGCTGAAGGCGTTTAAGGTCTTTACGCTCTTCGGGCGAATATAACCAGTCGGGCATAAGATTCTGTTGTGTGTCTTCAGGAACCACTCCGCTGTTAAGCTGGTCGAGTACTGCATGTTCTATAGGCAACTGCGCCTTAAGACGCTGAGTCTCTTTTTTTAGATCACGAATTTTGAGTTCCAGAATAATCAGCTTTTTTTCCGTGTCGAAGAGTACTTTGGCTTCTTTTCGGTGTTGTTTGGCAATTTCGATAAGTTGACGCGCCCAATTAAGCCTGCCCCGTTCTTCAGGAGTAAGCGGGTCGCGTTTCCAGAACTCCCATGGATTTCTCGTATCTTTTCGTCTAATAGCGTAATAAACGCCGATAGCGTCTCTATAATTTTGATTGATCGACCTATACGGCAATTCAGACTTTACGATTCCTTCAAGTACCGATCGTTTCGCTCTTGCTTTTTCCGCGAAAAAAGTATCACCGTAACGCCGTTCGAGGTCATCGTAATAAACCAGAGCGGCTTCATAGCGGTACTGTTTCTCATAAAAATTCCCGATCAGATATATTCCCTTTGCCAAATCCTGATTCATTTTATTGACTTTCGGCATTACTTCTCCCGCATATCTGCCGTGCGGATACTCATTGATATACCTATTGAAATATTCAATGGACTTTTCGGTAGAATATTTATCGTATTCAGGGCCTTGCACCAAATTAAAATAGGACGATGCTAAACCATACGTGGCATCATCGACAAAACCGCTACCCGGATATTTTTCCAAAATGATGATAAACTCGTCTACCGCCTCAATATATTCTTTCATCTGCATATGAGCAAATCCAAGTCGGTATTGCGCTTTTGCGCCGATTTCGGTAAACGGCGCATTTTTGACCACCTGAGAGAATATTTCCACCGCTTTTTCATTGTCATGAAAAAATATTTTAAAAGGATTGGCGCCTTTGGGCTGAGTAGCGACAAGCAGATAATAGTTGCCGATTCGGTATTGTCGGTCGAGTAACTCATCAGTCTGCGGATACAAAGGATAGTTATCTATAATATGCTGGTATGCTTTATAAGCCTTGTAATAATCTCCGACAGCCTCGTAACACAAACCTTCCTGAAACTTCGCCTGCGCGGCATCTGAAGCCATAGGATTATCTTTAACGTATTTATTGTATAAAGATGCGGCCTTTTTGGGATCTGTCCCCTTTAATTCTCCCGCCTGAGGCGGTCCGGGTTCGGACTGCGCAAATAGAACGGAAGACAATACAAAAACACAGCAGACAAATGACATAAATTGAGCTGAAAACAATATTTTATTCTTCACAATAACCTTTACAACAAACTGTTGCAGTTAAACAAGATTGACGATTGACTGTGGCTAAATTTGTTTGAGGGTGAAGTTATTTTAGGATAAAAGAAATTTTCCCGTCAACAAAATAATCAATCGCAATACAATATGCGACTGAATACCTGCCACCAAGTCATCGCAAACCACCCCATATCCGCCCGGAAACCGGCGTTGACAAAACTCTGCCGGCTCGAGTTTAACTATATCGAAAGCGCGATTAAGTATAAAACCTATCAAAACGTATTTCCACGTAAAAGGTAGCCAAAACATTGTCAGGAAAAAACTTACCGCTTCATCAATGACAATCTGGCTGGCGTCTTTTTTTCCAAACGCCTTTTCCGCAAGGGTCGAAACAGGTATTGAAACGGCAATGAAAGCTAAAGTAACAGCCAGATACCAAAACTTGCCGTCCCATGAATTTATATCGACAAACCGATGAACCAGCCATACAGCAACGACTCCGGTCATTGTACCGAATGTGCCGGAAGCAAAGGGTATATAACCCGCATATCCGCAACTGGCGATAAATTTGACTATATTACTCTTCATATTTTCAGTACTCCGATATCAAATGCCAGTTTTTTTTCATATAAACATATCCGGACATTACCGTCAAAACAACAGTGACCAGAACCACAAACACAACATAGTAGTAATAAATGGCCCCGGCCCACAAAGGGATTTCCATAAACGCGCAAGCCGTCTGTAAATCGATTACTGTCAAATAAACTAGAATGCTTAAAATTGAAACGATCTGAGATATGGTTTTATTTTTACCCCACCATCCGGCAGGTATGATTATTCCCTTATTAGCGGCTAGCAGACGTAATCCGGTTATTGTGAATTCTCTTCCGATGATGAGTATAACCACCCAAGAAGGTAAAGCCACCTGAGGCAACTCTATAAACGCGATGAATGCGGATATTATAAGGAGTTTGTCTGCCAACGGATCAATCAGCTTGCCGAAGTCGGATTCGACCTGAAGGCGGCGCGCCAGTTTACCGTCTACCCAGTCGGTTATACACGCATAAATAAAAACGACCAATGCGATCAAATTGGACAGGGGAAACTCCGCCAGCAACAAGGCAACAAATACGCCTGCGGCAAAAATGCGTGATACGGTCAGTTTATTGGCAATATTCATTGAACAATCCTTCAAGATCATATTCGAAGCTGTTTGTTATTCGCGTCATTATAATGTCACCGGGGAGTAATTTGCAATCAGTATTTGTCCGAACAATCACCGAACCGTCAATTTCAGGTGCATCCCACCTGCTTCTTCCGACGTATTCTCCTGTTTCGCGCGAATCTTCTATTATAACCTGTATATCTTTACCGACATATTTTTTAAGGTTTTCTTCGGATATAGTTCTCTGTAATTGCATGAGCTTGTGGTATCTTTGTTCCATGACATCAGAAGTTATCTTTCCTGCCATACGTTCCGCCCGCGTACCTTCCTCATCGGAATACATAAACACACCCATTCGGTCGAACCGCAACTGACGGACGCCCTCGTATAAAAGATCGAAATCCTCATCCGTTTCGCCGGGAAAACCGACTATAACCGTAGTGCGTAAAGAAAGATCGGGAATCCGGTATCTCAGTTTCTCAACCAGCGAAAATATTTTTTCCATTGTTTCCCGCCGTCCCATACTTTTAAGTATTTTCGTACTTATATGTTGAAAAGGAATATCTAGGTATTTGCAAATTTTTTCCGAATTTACAATCGTATCTATAAGTTCATCGGTAATTTTGTCGGGATACAGGTACATAAGACGAATCCAGCGAATCGGGTCGATCTGTTCGATAGACCGTAGCAGTTCGGGCAATGACGTCGCAGGGGAAAGATCGAAACCGTATCCGGACACGTCCTGAGCTACAAGACAAACCTCTTTAGCGCCGTTTTGCGCGGCGGCGCGAGCGTTTTCGATTATTTCATCCTTAGCTCTGCTTTTATATTTGCCGCGTATCGCCGGAATGACGCAAAATGCGCACCGATGGTTACATCCGTCGGCGATTTTAATGTATGCGAAATACTCTGGCGTAATCCGCGACTGACCGAGCGTATAACTCTTTTGCGGGATTATAGCCTTATTGGGAAGTATATCTTTGATACGGCGGGGCAATTCCTGTAAATCGCTTACTCCCAGCCAAATATCAACTTGCGGAATTTCCTCTGCAAGTTCGTCGCGGTATCTCTGAACAAGGCATCCGACCACTGCCAGCAATACAGGGCGTTGCGCTACGAAATCCACATACTGTGAGATAACATTGACCGACTCGTCTACAGCCGGCGTTATAAACCCGCAAGTATTCAATACAAGCACGTCTGCCTTTTCCACGTCGTTGGTAATAGAGAACCCTTGAGAACGCAACTGATCCATCAAAATTTCCGAGTCTGCTATGTTCTTCGCGCAACCCAGAGTACTTATGGCAACTGATATCATTTCCAATCCCGTCCAAAGTTATGTTGTATCCGGTTTATCGCAGGGTGAGAATAGCAGGATACAAAGCGCAGGTCAACTTATTCTTCGATCAAAATTTCTCTCGGCTTGCTTCCGCGATGAGGACCGACTACTCCGTTTGCTTCCATCATATCTATCAAACGCGCGGCACGGGCGTATCCAACCCTCAGTTTGCGTTGAAGTACAGATGCCGAAGCCTGTTGCATGGTGAGCACTGTTTCCACTGCCTGATCGTACAAATCGTCGTCGCTCGTATCGATCTCATCCGGCAAATCCGACTCAACCGCGAAAATATCCTCGAGGTCGTCTTCAGGTTCTTCCCATTGATTTTTAACGAATTCAACCACTTTATTGATCTCTTTTTCGCTTATATACGCACCCTGTCCGCGAATAAGTTTGGAGGTGCCGGGGGGCAAAAACAACATATCGCCGTTGCCTAGTAGCGCTTCAGCGCCGTTGGCATCTAGAACGGTTCTGGAATCGACTTTTGAAGATACTTTGAACGAAATCCGAACCGGAAAGTTCGCTTTGATGACACCGGTAATGACGTTTACCGAAGGACGCTGAGTGGCTAAAATCAGGTGAATGCCCACAGCCCGGCTCAACTGCGCCAGTCTGGCGATGGCGTCTTCTATTTCAGCCTGTGCTATCAGCATCAGGTCTGCTAACTCGTCAAGAATAACCACAATATACGGCATAATACCATCGATAAAAGGTTTTTCGGCTGAAAATTTAATGCGCTGTTCACGTTCCAATTCGTTAAAACTTTTTATGTTACGCACACCTGCATCCGCAAGAATCTGATACCTGTTCTCCATTTCACGAACGACCCAATTTAACCCCATAGACACCTTTTTAGCATCGGTGATGACCGGAGCCAGTAAATGAGGCAAATCGTTGTAGAGCGACAACTCAACTTTTTTCGGGTCAACCATGAGGAATTTAAGCCGGTCGGGGGGACATGTATAAATGAGGCTCATAATGATGGTATTAATGCACACACTTTTACCCGAACCGGTCGCGCCTGCGATCAGTAAATGGGGCGCGGCGGTAAGGTCGGAAATAATCGGTTTTCCGGAAATATCTTTAGCTAACAGCAAAGGCAAAGCCGCTTTGGTTTCGATACATTCTTTGGAACACAACAGATCACGAAGCGTAACCATAGATTTATTGTCATTGGGAACCTCAATCCCGACAGCGGATTTACCCGGAATCGGAGCCACTATGCGTACATGAGCGGTTTTCATAGCAAGAGCGATATCATCGGCAAGAGCAGTGATGCGTTGTACCTTAACCCCCGGTGCAAGCGTAAGCTCGAATCGGGTGATAACCGGACCGCGTGTAATTTCCGATACATTCACTTCAACTCCGAATTCCTGTAAGGTTTGACGCAGGAGCTCGGCTTTATATTTCAGAGTAGCTGTTTCGTCGCCGTCTTTCGTTTTAGGCGCCATATCAAGAAGTTGAACCGGAGGAAACTCATACGCCTGACTGTGAGGCGAAGATGGACGGCGCGACACTTGATGATCGAATTCAGCTTCATTACGGTTTATTTTTGTTTCCACAGGCTCAAGTTTTTTTTCAGGGTATGCGACAGGTTCCGCAGGCAACTCTTTCGGCGGTACAGGTGTCTTTTTAACAGATACTTTAGAAGACTTGGGAGTAGCTCCCGCGCGTTTTTTCATCTCATGATTGAAAAAAGCTATTATGGTAATACATGAATTATATATTACCATAAACAAATGCAACAGACGATAGCCTATCCATTTGGCAAATTTTACAGGCCATCCGTCTGTCAGCAGTAAAGTATCTATGACAATCAAAAAACCGATAATAAGAATTGAACCTTTTGCTCCCAAATATGTAAGGAAAAACCTTTCGGTGAGGAATTTTCCTACTATACCACCAGGATAGGGAACTGGAACAAACTGATCTAATTGTTCCTGTCGGATAATAGAAAAAGGTTCTATGGAAAGAAAATGTAAAAAAACCGAGCAAAGCAACACAACACAAATAAAAAGCGCTGTTTTTAGATAAAAACGTATCCATCCAAGCTGAAAACCCGCAATCATAGCCCTAATAGACCATGCAAAAAAATGTAACGGTATAACAAACGCCGCCATACCTACCACAAGCAACGAATAATACGCGACTGTTGCCCCGACAAATCCAAAAAAGTTGTATGCGACTTCCGGCAAATTAGTTGTGGTAAGACCAGCTATATCATTTTTATGATAAGTCAAAAGACTCAACAGCAGGAAAACTGCGGCAAACAGGATCATCGCCGCCCAGATTTCTTTCAATTTGTTAAAAGAGCCTGAGAAGCCGATGTCCTGCCGTCTAACATTTTTTGTTTCTATACCTGCCATACTTGCCCATAAACCATTATGTTCAAAGCTACAGACCGGTCTTTATCTTCTCGGACGTCGATCATTATTCCTGTGATGTCCGCCGCCACGCTGTGGACGCCCGTCTCTTGGTCCTTTATCGCGGGAACGAGACGTGTGGCGCACTACCGGCTCTCCGTCGACCAGATACTCGAGGTTGATGCGACCGCGGTCATCGATTTCAGCAACACGAACCATGATCTTATCGCCGGTATTCATAACTTCGGTCGGGCTTTCGATATGTTCGGTAGACATACCCGAAATATGAATCAATCCTTCTTTACCCGGAAGGACTTCCACAAACGCGCCGAAATCGAGAATATTTTTTACTGTTCCCTCATAAACCTTGCCGACTTCCACTTCGGCGGTAATAGCTTCGATCTGACGTATAGCTTTATCTGTAGCATCTTTATTATTAGATGATATATGTACCATCCCGTCGTCGTCTATATCTATAGCCACGCCGGTGTCTTCTATGATTTTTTTGATCACTTTACCGCCGGGTCCTATAACCGCGCCGATTTTATCGGGGTCGATCTGCATGGTTACAATGCGCGGAGCGTATTCAGACAACTCTGCGCGCGGTTCGGAGATAGTGCGCAACATAATATCAAGTATATGCAATCTTCCGTCGCGAGCCTGATAGATAGCCTGCCTCATGACGTCGCGGGAAATTCCTTCGATTTTCAAATCCATCTGGAAAGCTGTAATACCGTCGCGAGTACCTGCCACTTTGAAATCCATGTCGCCGCAAGCGTCTTCCGAACCTAAAATATCCGATATAGTAACAACCTTTTCACCCTCTATGACAAGTCCCATGGCTATACCTGCTACCGGCGATTTAATGGGAACGCCGGCATCCATAAGCGACAACGTACCGCCGCACACGGAGGCCATAGACGACGACCCGTTAGACTCTAAAATATCGGATACTATGCGAATAGTGTACGGAAAATCTTTTTCATCAGGGATGACGTAGCTAATAGCCCGTTCAGCCAGAATGCCGTGGCCGATTTCACGCCGTCCCGGGCCGCGTATGGGACCGCATTCGCCGACGCTAAAAGGCGGAAAATTGTAATGAAGCATAAACTTTTTAGTCGCCTCTCCGGCAAGCCCCTCAAATCTTTGTTCGTCGCCGGGGCTTCCGAGAGTAGTCATAACCAGCGATTGAGTTTCGCCTCGGGTAAACAATGCCGACCCGTGAGTGCGGGGCAACAGTCCGACTTCGCAGGTGATATTTCTTATATCTGTGCAAGTGCGTCCGTCGCTTCGCAGGTTTTCATCGAGAATTAACTTTCTGATCATTTTCTTCTCGATTACCCTGAACGCCTGTTTGATATCTTTTTCTTTATAAGGCGATTCTTCGCCTTGATCTTCGTATTTGGCAAGTACGGTTGCGACAACATCCGCACACAATGACTTCAATTCATTCTGGCGTTTCATTTTATCCGCTACACACACAGCATTGCGTAGCCTGTCTTTGGCGATATCGCCTACAATGTTTACTAGTGATTCGTCTATAGTTATCAGAGGAACTTCCCGTTTTTCCTTGCCGCACAACTGACGCAGTTCGTTTTGCAATGCGATAATCCGTTTGATTTCTTGATGAGCGCGGTCGATCGCATCGAGCATAGTTTCTTCGGAAACTTCTTTGGCTTCTCCTTCTACCATCATAACGCCGTCATGTGAACCGGCGACAACTATATCTATCTTCGAGTTCACCAATTGCAATGAGGTAGGATTAATTATAAACTCGCCGTCTACCAAACCTACTCTGACTGCTCCGACAGCTTTTAGAAAAGGTATGTCCGACACTGCAAGCGCGGCTGAAGCGCCTATCATGGACAAAATATCCGGATCGTTTTCCGTATCAGCGGAAAGAACGGATATCATAATTTGAACCTCGTTAAACATCCCGTCCGGAAACAATGGACGGATAGGCCTGTCGGTAAGACGGGCTGTCAGGATTTCTTTTTCAGTCGGCCGGCCTTCGCGTTTTATGTATCCGCCCGGTATTTTGCCTGCCGCAGACACTTTTTCACGATAATCGACCGTCAAAGGAAAAAAATCTGTGCCTTCACGAACTTCGTCTGCCATTACGGCAGTCGCAAGTACAATGGTTTCGCCGTACTGCACAAGAACTGCGCCGTTGGCTTGTTTAGCCATTTTACCGGTTTCTATGATCAGTTTTTTTCCTGAAATTTCTATTTCTTTGGAATACACGTTAGTTCTCCTCACTTTCATTCTTTTACTTTAAACAACTCTTCGTGTCATAAAGCCTTACAAACCGAGCTTCGAGCCTTACCAAAACACAAAAACCCCCTTAACCAAACAATAAGGAGGTTTTTGATATTACGATACATTACAGTTTTGCAGGTATGCACTATTATCTTCTAATATTTAATCGTTTGATCAAATCGGTGTAGCGATCGAAATCTTTTTTCTTCAAATAGTCGAGCAATGACCGTCGATGACCTACCATCATAAGCAGACTTCTGCGTGAATGATGATCTTTTTTAAACCGTTGCAGGTGCGCGGTAAGATCATTAATCCGTCTGGTCAGCAATGCCACCTGTACTTCAACCGACCCCGAATCAGATTCGTGCATCTGGAATTCTTTTTTGATTTGTTCTTTAGTTTCTTTTGCTAATGCCATCTTCCCTAATCTCCTTCTACACAATTGTCGGACAACTATAACATACGGTCCGTGGAAAGGCAACAGATTTTTTCATCGTAACATATTTTTAATATACTCGCGGGTAACAAACTCATCATGTTGTATTTGTTGAATCAGCGCGTCGGCATTGGGAAACCTGCGTTCATCCCTCAATTTTTTCAGTAAAACAATTTCCATATCCTGATTATAAATATCGCGCGAAAAATCGAGAATATGAACTTCTATAGATTCCCTCAGTCCGTCGGCGGGTTCGAATGTAGGCCTATAGCCGATATTAAGCATTCCGAAAAAGGTTTCACCGGCAATATGTATTTTCACTATATAAACTCCGCTCGGAGGAATTGCTTCGTGATGCGGGTCAAGGTTTGCCGTGGGATATCCGATCTGCCGCCCCAAAGTCTGTCCGGTTACAACCGTACCCAACAGCGAATACGGCCTGCCCAGCATCTCCTCCACAAGTTCGAACTCACCGGCGATTACAAGTTTGCGGATACAGGTACTGCTGACCACCAGATCATCAACAGTTACTGCATCTACCTGTTTGACAATAAACCCATGCTTAGCACTAATGTCGCATAAAAAAGCTAGTGTACCTTCTTTATTGCGCCCGAAGGAAGCGTCGTAGCCTACACATATTTCACGCACACAAAAATTAGGAAGAATAAGATCGTTGAAAAACTGTTCATGTGTGAGAGTAGCGAATTGCGCGTCGAAATGTATCACATAGCAATTATCGATGCCCATTTGTTCCATGAGCCTCATTTTGTGGCCGGTACAGGTAATCTGAGGAGGTGCATAATCGGGGTTCAGCACCCGCATCGGGTGCGGATGAAAGGTAATGACCGCTGTGCAACCGCCGACCGCTCGGGCATCGGCTATCAAAGTATTAAGCACCTTCTGATGACCTACATGCACGCCGTCATAGACTCCGATTGTAATGAAAGCGTTTTTAAGAGGAATATCGTTCGGGAATCCCTGAATTACATTCATTGCGCAAGCCGTTTTTGGTTAATCGCTTCAACGGATGACGGAGAAATTAGGTATGACTTCAAATCGTCGCGCCCGATCGACCGCAGTTGTTCGATGGTCACTGCGCCGCCTAATCCGAAATCGCCGGAACGTGTGCGTATCAACGACGACATATACCCTCCGCATCCTAAACGCGCTCCGATATCGGAACACAGTTTGCGTACATAAGTACCTTTTGAACATACCATTTTGAACATTACATACGGAAAACTGTAATGGAGAATCTCTAAAGCATGAATAGTACGCGGGCGCGGTTCGGCAGTAACGGTCTGACCGTTAAGAGCCAGTTTGTATAGCCGTTTCCCATTGATCTTTACCGCTGATACCTGCGGAGGCGCCTGCATTATATCGCCCACAAATTCCGCGAAAACCTTATGAATCTCAGCCAGAGGGATATATTCGAGAGAATGTTTACTGATTACCTCGCCTGTACCGTCGTTACTGAAAGTTTCGCAACCGAAGGCCATTGTGGCGATATATTCTTTATCGTCGTGTTCGAAGCTCTGCACGTATCTGGTGGCCTGTCCGACAAACAACACAAGTAATCCGGTTGCAATCGGGTCAAGGGTACCTCCGTGTCCTGCTTTTTTTATATTGAATCGCCGGCGGATAAAGTTCACCACGTCGTGTGATGTCCAATCAATAGGTTTATCGACAAGCAAAATACCTTGTACGGCTGGTTGTATACGGCGCTCCATGATGATGTGTATTACTCCATGTCTATACGTCGTTGGTCATCTTCTTTCAACTGTTTGAGTAGCTTTTGGATATGAATACTGTGTTCTACTACGTCATCGAAGATAAACCGCAGTTTCGGCATATAGCGCAGGCGTATTCGCGCGCCCAGCATCTTTTGTATATACCCTGCCGATTTATTAAGGATATCTATTGTTTCCTGTTTTCGTTCCGGATTATCGGGGTCGTCGAGTATACCGACAAAAATACGCCCGTTTCTAAGGTCTTTGCTGATTTCAGCGCGCAACACGGTTACAAAGCCAAGCCTTGCGTCTTTAATATCATGTTGCAGTATATATCCGACTTCCTGTTGCACAAGTGAATTTATTCGCTCTATTCTCTCTGTCATAGGTATATCCTCCCCGAATTCCGGCCGCTAAGCAAGTATTATAGCATTTCCACGCAATAATCTATAACTTGAATTTGCGGAAACGATTGTATAAATTGCACAACACTCTCCAAAACCTGGCTGGCATATTTTTGGTCGGTAGCGACGCAAGCTATACCGAATATTGCTGAATCCCAGATATTCTGATAGTCAATTTCGGCGATGGATACGTTGAATTTATTATGTGTGCGGTCTTTGATACTTCGGACAACCATTCGTTTCGCTTTTAAAGACCTGCTTTCAGGAATACGCAGTTCTACCTGCATAAACGCGATAACCATGGATTCACCATAGGTTTTAAAGGGTCTGCTCAACTTTCTCAAATACGAAAAATTCGATAATATCACCTACCTGAATACCGTCGAAAGACTGAATTTTGATTCCGCATTCCATGCCTGTTTTAACTTCTTTGACCTCATCTTTGAAGCGTTTCAAAGATGACAGCTCACCGGTAAACAGCGTATCGTTATCGCGTAACACCCGTACTTTAGCGTTTTTCAGAGCTTTGCCGTCTTTCACATAGCATCCGGCGATAACACCGAGTCGAGATATTTTAAATGTTTCCCGCACCTCTACCGTACCGACAATATTCTCAACCAGTTTTGCTTCAAGCAACCCGCTCATAGCTTTATACACATCGTCAATCGCCTCGTAGATTATCGAGTAGGTACGAATTTGCACACCTTCTTTCCGTGCAATTTCACGGGCTCGTTTATCTATTTTGATACAAAATCCGATGATAATAGCATCCGATGCGGCGGCAAGCATTACATCCGACTCGCTGACATCGCCGACCGCGTTATGCACAACATGCACGACGACTTTTTCCGTGGACAATTCCTCAAGGGATTTTGACAGCGCCTCTATGGATCCGTGAACGTCGCCTTTAATGATCAATTTAAGTTCTTTTTTCTCGTCCGACTCTATCTGCTCGTAGAGTTCTTCCAGAGTCGTCGGCTTTGTTACCCGTTCAAGTTCGTTTTTCCGAATTTGCGCGGCACGGTCCTGAGCTAGAATCTTAGCTTCTTTTTCGGTGTCAAGCGCTTCGAATAGGGTACCGGCATCCGGCACTCCGTCAAGTCCAAGTATTTCTACCGGCGTCGCAGGTCCTGCGCTGTCAAGAGTTTCGCCGCGGTCACTCATGATAGATTTTACTTTACCGGAATAGGATCCGCAAAAAATGGGGTCGCTCCGCCGCAGTGTTCCTTTCTGTATAAGAACGGTAACTGTAGGGCCTCGTCCCCTAGTCATTTTTGATTCTATGACAACCCCTTTGGCAAGCCCTCTGGGATTAGCTTTAAGTTCCATAATTTCCGTCTGAAGCAATATCATTTCAAGCAGATGGTCTACGCCTTCGCCGGTTATTGCGGACACGCGCGCGCAGATTGTCTGGCCGCCCCAATCTTCAGGCATGAGGTTCATTTCCGACAATTGGCGCAACACCCTGTCGACATTGGCGCTGTTTTTATCTATTTTATTTATGGCGACGATAATCGGTACTTTGGCGGCCTGCGCATGACTGATTGCCTCACGGGTTTGTTCCATTATTCCATCGTCAGCGGCTACGACGAGTACAACGATATCTGTAGCGCTGGCGCCGCGGGCGCGCATTTCGGTAAACGCGCTGTGACCCGGAGTATCGAGAAAAACAATGCGCTTATTATTATGCTTTGCCTCGTATGCGCCTATATGTTGAGTAATTTTACCGGCTTCATTTTCTGCGACTTGGGCTTTTCGTATATAATCAAGCAGAGATGTTTTTCCATGGTCGACATGACCCATAAAAGTAACGACCGGAGATTTTTCGACAAGATACCTGCGGTCGACAGGCGGTTCTTCACTAACGGTAGCAGTAACAGGCTCTTCTTTGTGTGTATCTTTAGGTTCCGCCATGACTTCATATCCGAATTCATTGGCAATTATCACCGCAGTTTCATGGTCGATCTTTTGGTTTTGAGTAACCATAACCCCAAGTTCTATCAGGCTTCCTATAACTTTAGCCACCGGTATATCGATCAGATCAGCCAATTCTTTTACGACTATTTCTTCTCCGACATAAATATCAGTGCTTTTAGGAGTAGGTGCAGGTTGTTCGGCAATATTATTGTCATAATCAAAATCAAAAGACCGTTCTTTCTTTTTCTTATCTCCGAACTTTTTCTTACGTTTTTTACCGCCGAACAAACGGATAGCGGGAACGTCCACTACTTCTTCCTCGACATCATCGTCGATATCTCCGTATACTTTAAGCGGTTTACGGACTACTATATCTTCATGGTCAATTTCACGTCGGATTTTTTTCGGTTTATCTTTTTTCTTCTCACGCAAATCCGACTCGTCATCAAGCTCTATATCAAGTATCTGCGGATTCACCACAGAGATATCTTCCGGCTCCGCCGGTTTTGATGGCGCAACCTTTTTCGTCGCACTGGCGGAAGATTTATTCAGCCAGCGTTCGACTACATCATCGTCCAACCCGCTCATGTGATTTTTCACATCAACGCCTTGTGCCTTGAGCTGTTCGACCAGATCTTTTGCCGGTATCTCAAGTTGTTTCGCTAATTCATGGACACGCATAAAACCCCTTCCGAACGCTATTTAGTATTCTGAAGTTCCTTGCTTTTTTCCGCCAATATAGAATCGAGCTTAGTTTTCGACTGTTCTTTATTGATAAACTTCCGGATTGCCTCGATAATTTTCAGTGCGCTTTTTTCGCCCACACCTTTTATCTCTTTAATAGACTCCTCGTCAAAATACTTGAGCGATTCCACCGAAGAATATCCCGCTTCAATAATAGCGTCGCAAATTTTCTGCGGGACATCAGGGATAGAATCGAAAGAAACAGATTCTTCCGTCTCGTCATCGAGCAATTCGCCTTTTTTCTTGATATCTATTTTCCAACCGATAAGTTTTGATGTTAACCGTGCATTTTGTCCTTTTTTGCCTATGGCAAGCGAAAACTGATCTTCAGGGACAATTATCTGCATAGATTTTTTCTTTTCATTGAGTTTTATGGAATCTATTTTCGCGGGACTCAAGGCGTTTTCCACATACATCGAAGTATTATTACTGTACCTTACTATATCTATTTTTTCGCCGTTGAGTTCGCGGACGATATTTTTCACCCGTTCTCCACGCAAACCTACACACGCCCCCACAGAATCAACCTTTTCCATTTGAGATTCCACGGATATCTTAGAACGGTACCCGGGTTCACGCGCAATACCTTTTATAGACACTGACCCTTCGTTGATTTCCGGTACTTCCAGTTCAAACAGCCTGCGAACCAACCCCGGATGCGTACGGGACAAAACAACTTCAGGACCTCTGGAAGATACACGGACATCCAGTATATAAAATCTCATTCGAAAACCATTGCGGTATTCTTCGTGAGAGGACTGTTCTTTATACGGCAGAACAGCTTCGGTACGTCCTATATCAACTATTACATTGCCCCGCTCGTTGCGCCGGATAATCCCGTTGACGATATCTCCCACCCTGTCCTTAAATTCGGTGTAGACTATTTCCCGTTCTGCTTCGCGAATTTTTTGAATAATAACTTGTTTGGCGGTTTGCGCGGCGATACGCCCGAAATCCTCAGGAGTTATTTCCCTTGTGATCTCGGTACCTACTTTAGCCTTAGGGTTAATTTTCTTCGCTTCTTCAAGGCTGATCTGTTCACCGGGTTCGACAACTTCTTTCACGACGGATAATTTTTCAAATACTTGAACTTCGGCTGTACGCGGATCGATGCATACAGTAATATTATCTGTTTTACCCAACCGTTTTTTTGATGCTGTCAGCAATGACGACTCAATAGCATCAATCAGCACCTGACGGTCTATTCCCTTTTCCCGTTCAAGATGTTCGAGCACAATCAAAAGTTCGCCGTTCATAGGTTATCTCCTCCATTAAAACAAAAGAGTGGGAAATATGCCCACTCTAAGACAGTCAAATCACAAGCACAATACACCGTTAACATCATAATAGGAAAACCACGCTTGGATTGTCAATAAAAAATTTCAACGGAATGTTCTTGTCGTTGTCGCAACAATGCATAGCGTATCAAATACTCTCGTTCAAAAGACGTATATCTCTGTAAAGAGTATCAAAATCGACAGGCTGTTGAGTGGTCAGGTTGTCCATATAGTTCATCACCATATTTTGCAGGGCGACAAACAGAAGACCTGATGTAGATATATCTTCATCTGATGACCTGATTAAGCCCGCAACCAAATTTCGCAGGCCGGTATACAGAACGGAGTCATCCGAAACGACAATACGATTGCGCCCCTGCATTGAAACCAGTTCCATAAGAATCGTCTGAGAGGAACGGTCTTTCATATTCAGAGTGGTGTCGATCAACGCCATAATACGCAACAAAAGTTCCGGCTGATCGTGCAGATTAATCGACCTAAGAAATTGATGAATCATGAATACACGGTCGGAACCTATATGCAGTTCGAACAGATGTAATCTGAAGCGTTTTTCATATTCAATGATCTTGGCGACAGCATCTTCCTCAAAAAATATCGAAAGTATTTCATAATGGGGGTCTCTGTTTTCTGTCAATATTCGTGTGAGCAATTCTTTATCCGAAGCTATTTCTACAGCCTGTTGCGCATGGAAAGGAGTAAGCCCTTCTTTCCCGAACGCCAGAACCTCATCGCCTGCGGCAAGTATATGGGCGATATGTTGTATTCGGGCTATTTCTTCTGCTGTCGTAGCAGTGTACAAACCGGTCAACCGATCGACCCACAGAGATTCACGGTATTCGTGGTAAACCGCTTCAACCGCTATGGTCGATATCTGCCCTTCACCTGTAACCGGCATACGAGTAACTATAACCAGATTTGCTTGACTGTCAGTAAAATGATATGCAAATACATCACTCGGCATACCTTGTGAATCGACAATATATTTTGCCTCAATATTCGTTCCTGCAACATTTACGGATTGAAGTGTAGCCGATTGGGCTTGCCGGCGCCATTCTTTTATCACATCCGCCGGTATAGGCGAAGCGTCTTCGTCGTTTACAGCTTTTAGGTTGCCTTTGTTTACGTCGGTTGAACGGATTATTATCCGCTTTGTTCCGTCGGTTGTCCTGACAATTGTAGCCACAGTTTCCCTGCCTATATCAACGGCGACAACATCGGTGTTGCGGTAGACCGGCTGATTATCGATTAATTGCGCCACGTCAGCTAGCCTAGTTTGATCTGTAAATACTCCTCCTGTCAGCACACCGATATCAAATACAGAAAGCATGTCCTCATAATAGCGTATCAAACTAAGCACGTTGTCAAGTAGCCATCTGTCAGCCATTTCAATCGGTTTACGCGCTTGCAGATCACGGAATGCTTCTCTCAGTACGGCAAGTTGGTCAGCGGTAGCGCGGTTGAGCACAAGCGGCATGATATCTTTGAAATAATCAAGTATGATCACGGTACTCCTGTCGCTTATGCCGTATGTGTAGACTTCATTCATAACACGTTGCTCTAAAAATGATTTAAGTCCTTCAAAAAAACGGTCGAACACACTATCATCCCATAAATTGACAACAGAATTGTTTGTGCTTATCATCTGTGACAAACGGACGGTAAACATATCCTGCAAGGTAGCCTGATTGATCTGTGATTCTATGCGGTCTATGACGCTTGGGTTCGGCACAACGGATGTATTGAGTACGTGAGCGATATGTTCAAGCATCGAAGAGTCTACAGGTATAACCGGCTTTTCTCCGTTTAGCATAGCTTCTATTGTATTTAATAAATCCAAAAGTTCTGTGTTCGTATCTCCGAAATAATAAGACACTATAGAACGGCGTGATTCAGTCAATTTTTTCAATTGATCTATCTGATATTCGTCAGCACGATCAACAAGTATATGCAGATCATCCCGAATTCGTCTCAACTCAATTTTAGCCTGCTGTTGTTCATCAGGCATTTTCGATCTGTCGAGCCGGCTGAAACGCAATATCAGCATACCCACTTCAATATCTGAACCGGTTTTTATTTGCGATATATTGTCCCGAATAGACTGTTCGTGATCGTCTGCAGGAAACGACTCCATAGGCGCCGGCATAGCAGGTATACCGTTTTGCGCATGCCCTGCATCGACCACCAATTCCTGTTGGCGAGGTAAGGGCGAAATTTTTTGCGCTTGAGCGTGAAATTTTTCGGACAGTTGTTGCGCACGGTTAGGATACGCGACCGCCCATGCGCGGATCATTTTACGTAATTCCCTTTGCATCCATGGAGAAAGTTTGTTCCATGCGTGCGCGCGTTGTTTGCGGTTCATAGTACTCCATCCGCTCAAATTTTCCGAATATTCCCGCAGAAGCTGTTCACGGTATTGAGCCATAGTTTGTATGCGTTCGTCTATCTGGCGTTCCTGCGAAAGGCGTGTATAGTCGCGGGCAAAACCGTCTCTGCCGTCTTTCCCCACAGACAATAAACCTGCGGCGAACAGATGTTCGTATTCACCGCTCATATACAACATAATTGCTTCTTCCTGCCATAACTGCAGTTCAACCGCCTCGTGAGCGGCATATTTTTGAAGAATGGTTTCGTCGACTTGCCCGTTTACGGTTACTGCGCCTCTGGAGATATATATGGCGTTACGTTTTATACCAGCGTGGCCCCGCTGGCCGGGAGCCAGTTCCTGAATTCGTTCGTCGCCCACCAGATAAATGGACTTGCCAAGTATCTTTTTCGGATACAGTTCTAAAGTACCTTCGTCTGCCGCATGGTTAATTGTCCTGTGCACAATAGGTTCCTGTCCTGCCGCCTCAATTCCTATATCAGCGATAATGATGCCGCCCATACTAGGTTCCTGAAAAAGAGGATGTGAAAAATCATTCGTCTTAGCCGCATGAATCAACAGTCTGTTTATATACTCGCCTATGATCCGATCGCTGATAAGTGATGGGGCGATTTTATAGCCTGAAGCGATTTCTGAAATGAGACGTTGTTTGACTGCTGTACGTAATATTCCGTTGATAAACAATTTGTCATTTATGATCTGTACAGCTTGTATTGTACCGTCGATAATGCCCTCAATGAGCTCGCGGCGTGCTTTAGCAGGCATATCCCAGCCATGTGCTTGAGGCGGATTGGGTGTTTGCGGATTTTCGCGTAAAATAAAAAGTTCCTGTTTACCCAACATTCGCACTACTTCTCCACCGGACAGCCTCGCTTGTTTGACCAGCGAGTCCATAAAATCATGAACAGCCTGCGACTTTACCCCCATCTGAATAAGACGCATGCCTTCCGGCGCTGTCCATACGCCATGCTCGTTTATGATTCCCGAATCAATCAGATTGCGAATAAGCGTATATATGTTGCCGTCGCTATCCTCAACCATAACGACCCGCAAGTTTTCCGGAGAATGGACCGAACGGACTGCAGATTGCACAGGATCAGATTGCGCCAAATCCGCGAGCGGTTGCAGTAACGCCGCCTGATCAAATACAGCAAGTTGATTCATAACCGCGTTATTCCCTCTGAAATTCCTGTCGTATACCTCTGTCAGTCCCATCTGGGCAAGATGATACATAATTGACGCACGGGCGGTATAAAACGGGGTTGACTGTTTATTTTCAGCCTGATCGTAGGCTTTTCTCGCGTTGACAAACACTGCCGCTTCTTGCGGTGTCAAGTCATAGGCGTTGTTGTTTATCAGGATATTTATCGCGCCATTCAAGTCGCCGTTTAATGCTACGACGACTGCGTGAATGTATACTACCTGCAGGGGGGTTAGTGAAGTGTAGAGTGACTGTAAAACTTCCTGTTTCTTGCTTTCATATAAAACACGCCGATCTGCATAATCTACAGCCGGTGTTATATCCTGTTCCATCTGTCCTGCCTGCTCGACTCTATCCAAAAAATTCTTAAGCAGAGCTATATCTCCATTAAGGCGGTCTATGCTAAAATCAAAAAATAATGTCTGCTGATCCATACCGATAAGATACGAGGGCTGGATAGCTAATACCAACGCAAGCGCTACAGTCTGAATATTATCGCGCTGAGCAAAATCTAGCGATTCTATCCATATACCGATACGGTTAAACAATGTTTCGGAATTTATGTATCGTATATCTATCCCTTCGATAAAATCCGCAGGTACATTAGCCATCAAAGGAATGACATCACGTAGCAGTACGTCGCGCTGGCGCATCAGCTCCATGGTTTCCGGATGAAACCCTGCCTGCGCAGAGGCTGTTGCTGTTTGCTGATATTCAGGGAGCATGTCGAGTTTAGCAAAGAATTTTCCGAGCACCTCTATTTCCTTCGCTAACCGATTTGAATCGCGCACTACCGTTCCATACGAGTCATCGTCAATACGCGGTATAGCCTGCAACAGAGCTTCAGCCATTATAATTCGGTTGTCGTTAACAGCTAAATCTATACGGTTATTGTCCAGAATATCTTCGATATACGCTAAAACATCGCCGGAAGGGTCGACTGCCAAACGCATGCGGTCAAGTACGGTAGCGCGTTGTGAGGGTGTTGAGATTTGGTCGATCATAAAATCGAGTCTGTTTATCAAATCGGTTCGTTCTTGAATTTGCACAGCGACAACAGAGGGATCGACCCCTTTATCTAAAGCGGGCGATTGTATTTGATCGGCAAGCTGATGTTCCTGCAGGCGTTGCAGGCGTTGTTCCAGATTGTTTATCCGGTCGGTAATTGTTACGCCGCCATATAACTCCTGCATTTGCTGTCTTGCCCCTTTTTCAGGGAACCCTCTCACGTCGACACCCTGTCTGCCGATATGGAGTTCGCCGCCAAATCCTTTTACCAGACCCAAATCCATACCGAAAATATTGTTATCTATATTTTTGGCGAATTTGCCGGGGGTATGCCCGAAAATAACGCCGTTTACCCCCATATTATGATACAGGTTATCAAAACGTGAATCGATGTTGCCTATTAAAGCAGGTATAAACCCTTGGAGTGCGGAGAACACTGCCTGTGTTTCAAAGTTTTTTTCGGACAGTCCGTAAAATACGGATGAGATTATCTGTAGTATCTGCTTGTCGAAATATTTCATAAAAACATAATCGGGTATTCCCTCGATAAAGGCCTGCGATGTGGGCTGTTTTTCTCCGGTAGCAACGGCGATGATATTTCGCATAAGACGGACAACCGCCATTACTTTTTCCACGTTGGCACGCTGTGCAATATCTGAAAACGGGACCCTTTCTTTTTCTCCTGATAGTTCTTCTTCACGCTCGGCAAGTTCGGCGGACAGTATTGCAAGATCGAGTTGCGCGGGCAACTCGTCTCGAATTACTGCAAGGTATTGCTTGAACCGTTCGAGTTTTTCCAAATGATCGAACCAAGCTCCGCCGCGAACCCACAACGGCGACCGTTCCGGATCGGAAAGAGCATGGAATATTGCAACCGGTGTTTGAGCAATCCGGTCTAGGTTTTCTTTAAGCAGGATATCCTGCTCAGACAATCCATCTTCAGCGGTTTTGGATTCGATTTCTTTGCGTTGCCGCATGTATTGCAACGCCTGCTGACGTTGTGAAGTATCCGCCATAACAGCGCTGATGTCTTTTTGCATCTGCTGTAATGCCTGCATACCGCTTAACCCTCGATATCGCAGGTCTACGGCCGCCTCGACATCCAGAGGTAACCCTGCGTGGATATAGAGCATGCCGTGATCGGGGTCAACGTAAAAAAGCCTCATATTGTTTTGCATCCAATCAAAGATTTCTTTCATCTTCGGATGATCGAAAACAGCCTTTTGGTAGTCTTCAAATTTCGGATACAATTCTTGATCAATACCGGTAAACTCTTTTATCGCTTCTTGCCCGCCGTTCCTGACCCAGTTGAAAAAATTGAACAAATCACCAAGGCCTGCCAGAAGTACAAACATATCATGGTTGCCTAAAATAACCTGTACGTCGTCTAATTTGACTCCTTTGTAAAAACCGGTATCTTTGATCGATTTAATCATCTCGAATACACGCATATTTTGTTTGCCCCGGTCGAACAAGTCGCCCAGAAATACAAGACGGCTGACGCCTGCGGTCAACACCAGATAATCAAGCAGTCGTTCAAGCCCATCCGCATCTCCGTGAACGTCAGGTATGACACCCACTTCCGGCACGTCTGCTTGTTTCAAACGCTCTATGTATATCTGAAGATTTTCCGTATACGGTTGATTGAGATTCCACGCGGGAACATTTTGCGGTTCGGAAACATTGGCAAACGCCATATCATGCAGACGAATAAAAACAGCGTCTTCCATATTCATAATCCGATGATCAAGCTCCCTGCTTGCGCCCCTGCGGTACAACATGGCGTCAACAAGTTGTTTGCCGAAATATCCGAACGCAAGCCGGTCGTCTGTTCCGAGTTCATCAACGTATTCGCTCAAAGATTTTAGGGCGCGCAATACTTCTGCGGAATTTAACGAATTTCTCACCGCGTTTACAGCGGATTCTATAAAAACCGGTAATTGCCGCTGGCCGGCTTGGCGTGCAAGATCATTCAATGCGATATACAATGCGTTGAATTCTTTGTGTTCAAGCTGACGCGATTGCTGTTCGGTCATATCGAATAATTGCCTATAAACGCCCATACGCGGATCGGTAATCATCGCGAGCGCGCCGGAATCGATGTTGTTCAGCAGGGCGTGAAAAAGGTTTGCCGCGGCAGTCATGTCGTTGCGTTCGATTTTACGTCCTATACTTCGCAGTAGCATAGCGGCCAATTGGTTGACCCGATCGTAATTTCCCAACATCGCGGCTTCGTTAATATCGTTAAAAACCTCAGAAGCGTTAACAACAGGCAACCCTTTGCCGGCGGCAAAATCGCGGTCTGCAGAAGCAGAACGCAAAGGTATGGGATTGACGGCTACATAGTCAGGTATGACACCCCGATCCAAAATGGAATCTATTTCGCTGTGATCTATTTCTAACGCATAAGCGAGCGCTTCATGTATGATATTTTCTACAGAAACCTTGCCTTCTTTTATATAAATGCCTTGTTTGCCTGCATGACCGTCTATACCCGGGGGCAATCCGGCGACAACGTATATCTTACCCTGATCGCGAAGGCTACGCGCTATATCGGCAATCTGAGCGCCGCGCGTACCGTATTCCATATCCAGTTGATCTATCGCCTCGTTTAGAATATGTGTGTACCCCGCGTTGTCAAGCGGCTTGAAATCTTTCATCGACGAATCTATCATCACATCATGAACGATATACAGTATATCCTTAGCCGAAAGGCCTTCATACAGGTCTAGCGCCGCATCAACCCTGTTCATGATAACAGCCAACTGATCCGCACCGAAAGGCGCCCACGACGGATCCGCCGCGCGTATGCGTGCGGCTTCTTGCTCAAGCCCCATCATAACTGCAAAAGCCCTTTTGAGGTAGTCTACACGTTCCTGCGGAGCGGTATCAGATGTAATCAAAGGCACAACCAGCGTCTGAGATAAAAATTTTCCAATATCCTCGAAACTCAAATTTTTACCGCACATACGGTCTATATATAATTGATCAAATGACTCTGAAGACGGATGCGGTGAAATAACTACGTATGGGATTTGCCTGTCTCGCAAAATATCGGTTATACCTTGCGTATGAAACCCGCCTGTTACCATGACCGCAACAGAAAGTTTTCTATCTGTCATAATGGCGGCGGTATTATCCACAAGCGAGCGGTCGCGATCCCGAGCAAGACGGTAATAGTCGCCGGCAGTCCGCATTGACTGCGTAACCATAGGGGATAATTTTATCGGAACATATACCCCCTCTGATTGGGCTGTTTCTCTGACAAAAGCATCAATGGCGGTAATATCACAGGCAACAGGGTTGCGGTCGAGATAATCGAGCATATAATGGGTTGATTTCAGGTCGTAAAACTCTTCTATTATCCTCAATCCTGCAGTATAAGCTACAAGACGTTCCTGAGTTTTGTTCTCACAAAATTTCCGTTGCAGATCGGATAGAAACCTGTCCAACTCTGCGGAAACATGAGAAAATTCTATAGATCGCGCCAATGTTATATAGTCTATATACGCCATCAAATCCGTATACGCATCGCCGTCTATATTTTGCTTTATATAATATAAATACGTGTAGAGCGCATACAGGTATCCGTAAAAATTTTCCGGATTGATTTTGTGCAGTTTAAAGTGCATTGTCTGAGCCATAAGTTTATCGGCTGAGGCTCTGTCAAGACTTTTAGCCAATACCCGTATGAGCATTTCACGTTGTAAATCTGCTCCGGCAAAGTTTATGGTCTTTTCCAGTTTGAGGTAATCAAGGTACCGCGACAAATGCTTATAGTCGTCAAGCGACAACGAAACACTCATAGCTACCGGCATTAAAGAGTCTATCAACTGCGCCATAGAGATGCTACCCGTCTTGAAAGATGTTATTTTGCCGTCAATAGTTTTGAGCGAATCAGTATAAACAGCCGACTTAAGATTTTCCATACTCCGTTTTAAGCTGTCGATATACGCCTTCGCAACCGGTTTTCCAAATTGATTTTCCTCGAACATCCTGATATGCGCCAAATACTGATCGCGATCTTCCACGCCGACAGCAGTTACATCAAGTTGCGGGTTGCTTATCTTAAAATATTCCACACCGGTAAAAAACCCTTGTTGTAAGAAATATTTTGCCACTTTTTCCCTATTGGACTCATCTGAAAAAACTTCGTAATATTCTGTATCCAGCTCACGGGAAGCGCCTTCAAGACATATAAGCCCCGCGTTAAATTTAGTATTCAATTCGTATAAAATATGTGAAATATTTAATTGGGCGTTGGGATCGACATGTCGGTCGCGTATGCAGATAATCAGATAAGGCTTAGTACCTTTACCTGCTTCAGAAACATGCCCGTATGTTTCTGATATTGAAATAGTTTCCGGTGGCAATACGCTGTTGTCGGCATCGTTCTGCACGGCTAGAGCCGGCAAGACGGATACAGCGGATAAACGCAGTATCAGGGTAGATAAAAATACACACAGGATGTATTTATGTTTGGCTGGCATCATTATACACCTCTATCAAACAGGTTTATTTCAAAGGTAAATATATTCTTAATATATGTATATGCATATTTTACAATATCGATAGGTAGAAATAAAGTTAAAAAGAATTTGTAAGCCTGCCCGAAATAAATAAAAAGTCGTTGTTTATTAACCTGAAATATTATATTATGCTAACCCAAAATAATTTTAATATGAATCAGAATCATTGTACGTTATCACAGATCAACAAAATGGGAGATTGGTTATGCAAATAGCACAACGGGTTAAGAAAGTGGCTCCATCTTTGACACTCACTATTACTGCGCGCGCAAAAGAATTGAAAAAAAGCGGGCTTGATGTCGTCGGGTTCGGAGCAGGTGAACCCGACTTCGATACTCCCGATTATATAAAACAAGCCGCTAAAGAATCTCTCGATAAAGGTCAGACTAAATACACCCCTGTTACAGGATTGCAGGAACTTAAGGAAATTATCTGTAAAAAATTCAAAGATGAAAACGGCCTTGAATACATCCCAGATCAGATAGCTGTATCTTGCGGCGCTAAACATTCGTTGTACAACTATTTTCAAGCAGTAATAAATCCCGGCGACGAGGTGCTTGTACCTGTTCCGTACTGGGTCAGCTACCCGCCCCAGATATTAATGGCGGACGGAATCCCAGTATACATTCCTACAGACAGCGAAACAGACTACAAGATTACTCCTGAACTGCTCGATAAATATGTTACCCTGAAAACAAAAGGATGTATCCTAAACAGTCCGTCCAACCCGTCGGGCATGATGTATACTGAAGATGAACTCAGAGCGCTCGCAGATTATTTTGTCGCGAAAAATATCCCTGTCATTTCCGATGAGATATACGAACATATAAGCTATGATTTTCCTCATGTGAGCATAGCCTCCTTTAACGACGATATAAAACAGCTTACCACGGTGATAAACGGCGTATCTAAATCGTTTTCCATGACAGGATGGCGTATCGGGTACATGGCTTCCAGTATTGACGTAATAAAAGCGGTCAACAAAATCCAAGGGCATAGTACATCGAATCCGACAACCACAGCGCAATGGGCGACAATAGCGGCTCTCAACGGCGGGCTTGATTTTGTCCGTACCATGTGCGTCGAATTCAAAAAAAGGCGAGACTATATGGTAGACAGGCTCAATTCCATCAAAGGAATGAGTTGCATTATGCCTCAGGGAGCGTTTTACGCTTATCCATCTATTGCTGAGATCGGTATGGATTCTATGAAATTCTGCCAGAGACTGCTTGAAGAATATCAAACCGCCGCAGTTCCCGGCGTTGCTTTCGGCAACGATGAAAATATCCGGTTATCTTATGCCGTTTCAATGGATGCTATTAAAAAAGGCCTTGACCGGATTGATAAATTCGTCAACAACTTGTAGAAACGAGGCGTAAAATGGGATTGTCAGTTATACAAAAAATTTTGAAAAACCATCTGGTCACAGGAATGTTAGAACCCGGGTCGGAAATATCTATCCGTATCGACCAGACATTGACTCAGGACGCCACCGGCACTATGGCTTGCCTGCAATTCGAGACTATGGGGCAACCGCGGGTAAAAACAGAATTGTCCGTAAATTATGTGGATCACAACGTATTGCAGATCGGGTTTCAGAACACCGACGACCACAAGTACCTTGAAACAATATCCAAGAAGTACGGTTTGTATTACTCCAAAGCTGGCAACGGCATCTGTCATCAGGTGCATCTGGAACGGTTCGGCCAGCCGGGAAAAACACTGCTCGGGTCTGACAGCCATACCCCTACTGCCGGCGGGTTGGGCATGATCGGTATAGGCGCGGGCGGGCTTGATATAGCTATTGCCATGGGCGGCGGGGCGTTTTATATTCAAGCCCCCAAAATCGTCAGGGTTGAATTGACCGGTTCATTACCTGCGTGGTGTTCGGCTAAAGATATTATTCTTAAATTATTGCAAATAATGACAACCAAAGGCAACGTAGGATGCATGGTAGAGTATTCCGGAGACGCCGTGAAAACCCTTTCAGTTCAGGAACGCGCGACTATTACAAACATGGGAGCCGAGTTGGGAGTTACTACGTCGGTGTTCCCCAGCGACCTGCGTACAAAGGAATACCTCGAATCTCAGGGGCGCGGCGACTGCTATGTTTCGCTAACCGCTGACCCGGATGCAGAATATTTCAAGACCATTACCATAGATCTTTCATCATTGGAACCGATGATTGCCAAGCCGCACAGCCCTGATAACGTCGTTACTGTGAAAGAGGTTCAAGGTGTTAAAGTTCAACAGGTTGCTATCGGCAGTTGCACCAATGCTTCTTATGTAGATCTTATGAAGGTAGCTCAAATTTTAAAAGGCAAAACCGTGCATCCGGATGTAAGTTTGATTGTCAGTCCCGCTTCACGCCAGACGCTCGAAATGATAAGCAAAAACGGAGCGTTGACCGATCTGATTACAGCAGGCGCGCGTATAACCGAAAGCAACTGCGGGTTTTGTATCGGGCAGGGTCATGTTCCTTCCACAGGCTCGGTTAGTGTCCGCACCGTAAACCGTAATTTTAAAGGACGATGCGGAATACAGGACGCAGAAGTTTATCTTGTCAGCCCTGAAGTTGCCGCAGTAACAGCTTTGTCAGGAGAGATTACAGACCCCAGAGCTTTTGGCAATCCGCCGAAGTTGTGCATACCGGATAAATATATTGTCGACAATACGCTTCTTATAGCTCCGTCCAAGCCGTCCGGTGATGTCAAAATATTCAGAGGCCCGAACATCGGCGACCCGCCTAACAACAATCCTATGCCTGATGATTTGTGCGGCAATGTGCTTATCAAAGTCGGAGACAAAATCACTACCGACCACATTATGCCGGCAGGACAGTTACTGAAGTTCCGGTCCAATATACCTAAATATTCCGAGCATGTATTCGAACCTCTCGATCCGACATTTGCTCAAAGGGCGGTACAATTGCGAGACTCAAATAAATACGGCTTTATTGTCGGCGCTGAAAGTTACGGGCAAGGCTCGAGCCGCGAACACGCCGCGCTGTGCCCTATGTATTTGGGAATAAAGGCGGTTATAACCAGATCTTTCGAGCGGATTCACACGGCAAACCTGATTAACTTCGGTATTCTGCCGTTGACATTTGCCAATCCGGACGATTATGATAAAATCGAACAAGGCGATGCCGTCGAACTATCCGGAGTACGCCAAACGCTTTTGAAAAACGGTCAATTCGTCTTGAAGAATACATCTAAAAAAACGGATATGCCGTTGAATTATGACTTGACCGAGCGTCAGCGCAAGATCATTCTTGCCGGAGGATTGCTCAATTTTACGAATTCATAAGAATTTTACATAATAGAAATCACAGGAGAAAACAATGGAGACCGAAAGTAACCTTTACAAAATACCGCCCGACGGCGAACCTATAACAATAAAAGACGGACATTACGAAGTGCCGTGCAACCCTATAATTCCTTTTATCGAGGGAGACGGTACCGGACCGGATATATGGAAAGCTACACAGCCGGTCATCGACGCCGCCGTGAAAAAAGCGTACGGCGGAAAACGGAAAATAGCGTGGATGGAAGTGTTTGCCGGTGAAAAAGCTAACAATCTGTTGTCCAATTGGCTTCCACAGCAGACCTTAGATACTATAGAAAAGTATCATATCGCCATCAAAGGGCCGCTCACCACGCCGGTTTCGGGAGGTTTCCGTAGCCTCAACGTATCGATACGCCAGAAACTCGATTTATATGCGTGTGTTCGTCCTGTGCGTTATTTCAAAGGAGTTCCGTCTCCTGTTTGCAAACCGCATCTTGTCGATATGGTAGTTTTTAGGGAAAATACCGAAGATGTTTACGCAGGAATAGAATGGCCTGCCGGTTCGCAGGAATCTTCGAGAATAATAGAGTTTATTAACCGTGAATTCGACTGTTCTATCCGGACAGATTCAGGAATAGGGATTAAACCGATCAGTGTTACTGCCACACAGAGGTTGGTTCGACAAGCTATCCGGTACGCAGTAGAAAACGGTAAAAAATCTGTTACACTGGTTCATAAAGGCAACATTATGAAGTTTACCGAAGGGGCGTTCCGAGATTGGGGTTACCAAGTAGCCAAAGAAGAGTTCGGCGATGTTACCGTAACGGAAAAAGACCTGTGGAATGAATACAAGGGCCAATTGCCGGAAGGCAAAATACTTATCAACGACCGCATAGCGGACGCCATGTTCCAGCAGATTCTAATCCGGCCTGACGAATACAGCGTACTTGCCATGCCAAACCTCAACGGCGATTACATGTCGGATGCGCTTGTAGCGCAAGTAGGAGGGCTTGGACTCGGTCCCGGCGCGAATATCGGCGATACCACCGCGGTATTTGAAGCAACTCACGGTACTGCGCCGAAATATGCAAATATGGATAAGGTTAATCCCGGTTCGCTTATTTTATCGGGCGCGTTGATGCTGGATTATATGGGATGGCGCGAGGCGTCTAAAATGATCGTCGACGCGCTACAGAAAACCATTCTTGCCAAAACCGTGACATACGATCTTGAGCGGCAAATGGACGGCGCGACATTGCTTAAATGTTCACAGTTCGGGCAAGAGATTGTCAAAAATATGATTTAAAGAGGATCTGATAATTTTTATTATCGTGGTGTTGAGCCCATTAAAAATAAAGTTTGTTTTTGTATGCTGAGCTCAATGTGATTATACAACCGCTGTAAAAGTTTATTGATAGATTTTTCAAAATCATTTTTATGGAAATTTTTATCAATAACGTGTATTCTTGTTAATAAAATTATCTACATTAATAATTAGGAGAAAATATATGACATTTAAAGCCGATTATATATGGCTTGACGGAAATTTTGTTAAATGGGAAGACGCTAAAGTTCATGTTCTTTCCCATGCTCTCCATTACGGAACATGCGCGTTTGATTCTGTCAGGTGTTACGATACACAGAAAGGCTCGGTGTTGTTCAGGTTGGACGAGCACATAGGACGCCTTTTCGACTCGTGTAAAATTTATTATATGGATGTTCCATTTACCAAAGAACAATTGTGCGAGGCGTCCATCGAACTGCTCAGAAAAAACAACCTTAAAGCGGCATATATCAGGCCTTTCGTGTTCCGAGGGTACGGTTCCTTGGGAATCACTCCGTTTCAATGTCCGGTTCATGTTTGCCTTGCGGCATGGGATTGGGGCAAGTATTTGGGAGAGAAGGCTCTTGAAGACGGAATCAGTGTGTGCATATCATCGTGGCATCGCAATGCCCCTAATACCACACCGTCTATGGCTAAGGTTGCCGCCAATTACATGAATTCGCAACTTATAAAGATAGAAGCTCTTAAAAACGGCTATGACGAAGGTATTGCTCTCGATTATTTCGGATACATATCGGAAGGGTCAGGCGAAAACGTTTTTATGGTGAAAAACGGCGTTATATATACTCCGCCCACAAACAGCGCTATATTACCGGGTATTACACGGCACAGTATTTTTACCATAGCCCGCGATCTTGACATACGAATAGAAAAACATATTCTGCCGCGTGAATCGTTATATATCGCGGACGAAGTGTTTCTGACCGGTACAGCGGCGGAAGTTACTCCGGTTACAAGAATTGACAACATCGTTATAAGCAACGGCAAACGAGGTGAAATCACTAAGAAAATACAAGATCACTTTTTTGCTGTTATCAACGGGATGATTGAAGATAAACATTCGTGGTTGCTGTACATATAACGAATAGCACGCTTTCTGTCGATGATAATGCGCAGGCTTTACAGGTTTTGCGCATTATCACTCCCTATAGTACTTTTCGTTTAGAGTTACTGACAAAATATGACATACCTGCTTGAGATTTATCCGCGCCGTGTTTTATAAATCGCTATCATCGTTGAATATCATGAAGTTATGGTGATTTAACAATAATTCCGCTTAAAAATCCGTATATTTTTCAAAAAAAAATCTTACCTTTAAACTGTCTGTACCGATGAATAATAGTGTATTACCCTCATAAAAAACAAGAGACATCATACGACTGACAAGAGGTGTGTTATGCCAACACAACAGAAAAGATCGGTACTGGTGGTTGATGATTTTCCTGCCATGCGCCATTCCATCAGGCAACTTATGGAAACAAGAGGGTTCGGTGTGGTGGAAGCATGTAACGGTATAGAGGCGCTGGACAAACTCAAAAACCATTCTTTCGACCTGATAGTGTCCGACTTGGTTATGCCGGAGATGGACGGATTCGAGCTGTGCGAGTCGATAAAAAACGACCGCCGGACGAGTTCGGTTCCGGTTATCGTGGTATCCACACAAACCGATGTGCGATTCATAATGCGAGCGCTGAAAGCGGGCGCGGACGATTATATCATCAAGCCGGTACAGGGTGAATTACTTGATAAAGTTTTACAGAGAGCTTTCTTAAGCGAGGATATAAAACTATGACTAACATCGCCGAATCTCCTGAAAAAAATAGCGTCGAAATAGAGCAGATGGTGGTTAACATTGCTCATCTCGACAGCCTGCTAAATCTTACGGGCGAGATCATTATCAACAGCACCAACCTTGACATAATCCGTAAACATATACGCGACAGCCACGCATCTAATACACGGATATCAGGTAGCTGTCTTGAGATGATTAAAAACGCCTCGCTTATGTCTCGGCGTATATCTCAAGACCTGCATAATCTGGTAATGGATGTCAGGTTGATAAAAATAAAAGAAGCGTTCCAGCGATTTAGACGTCCGGTGCGATCTATCAGCAAAGCTATGGGCAAAGAAATTCAATTGATTATAGAGGGTGAAGACACACCTATCGACAAAACCATCGTCGAAAAAATTTGCAACCCTCTTGATCATTTGATACGCAACGCTATAGATCATGGAATAGAAGATCCCCTCGACCGGAAGAAAGCCGGCAAACCGTTAGAAGGCACGGTCACTCTTAAGGCGTATCAAAAACAGAAAGCTACTTATATAGAAGTAACTGACGACGGACGCGGTATTGACCCGTCTAGAGTAATATCTAAAGCTGTTGAAAAAGGGCTGGTTTCCGCTAATGACGCAAGTTCTGTTTCTAATGAAGAAGTTTTCGCTCTATTGTTTCAGCCCGGTTTCTCTACCGCTACAACCGCCACAGATATATCAGGCCGAGGAGTAGGGCTTGATGTGGTGAAAACTGTTGTCGAAGAACTCAGCGGTACGGTTCATATAGAATCTGAACCGGGTTTGGGCACTAAATTCGTGCTGAAAATTCCTCAATTGAGCGCTGTGAATATTACAGACGCTCTGACCGTACAGGCTGACGGTACATATTACGCCATACCTATAGAGTCGGTATTAGCTACACTGGAGGTTAAAGACGAGGATATTACCAATATATGTAAAAATTCGACAATCCAGTACTATGAAAAAGTTATACCCGTATACGACCTTGTTGATCTTCTGGAAGGAAGAATAGGCGTAGATACATCCAATATTCTCAACGATTATTCTTCGGATGATGAAATCGATGCGCAACAGAACGCAGACCGGAAATCGCGCCGGACGAAAAAGAATGACGATACCCAGCGTATATATAAAGTGATTATCGTTACCCACAAAATCGGCACTATCGGGCTTAAGGTCGACGAACTTCTGAGCCCTCAAAAATTTGTTGTGTTTCCGTGGGATGATCTATATATGGTCAAAGGATTATTGGGAAGCACCATTATCGGCGGAAATACTTTGGGATTGATATTAAATCCGGTGGATCTGGTAGAAATGACACTCAGCGCACGCGAACAACTGGCCGACGATTCCGTAGCCGATACTCCGAAAAAACAGAAGCAGGAGCAGGTTTTAGCGCAGGATATAGAAACTACGGACGATGTATCCGAGCCGGCTCCAGAAGATGTCCCGACAGGTAACATTGCAGGTGAAGATTTTCTTGTGAAAAATAAAGAATTCTTCTTTGAAATCAAGGGGTTGTTGAGCGATGTCAACGACCATATTTTTAAACTGGAAAAAAACCCGAAAAACGAAGATCTTGTCCATTCCATATTCCGATACCTGCACTCTATCAAGGGCGATATAGTTATGATGGGATACGAAAAATTTGCAGGGTTCGTTCACGGGGTTGAAACCATACTCGACCGTATCCGCGAAAAAGAAATAGAGATATCGGAACAGATAATCGACATTCTTCTGGATACAGTGGAAGAACTCACTCGTTTCATCGAGATGATAGGCAACAATAAAACGCCCGACGGCATCAACAGCGCTCTTGCCGAACGAGTCGATCAATACAAACGTCTGCCAGAAGCTGAAGAACAAGTTGACATCAGCGGACAGGATTTTATCCTACAGCCTTTCGAGGAATTTTCCATACAGGCGAAAAAACGGGCGGGATTGAATATTTTTCAGGTATACCTGCATTGCGATACATCAAAACAGATGAGTTTCGTGCTGGCATACCTGATATTGCGGAAAATGGCGGAATCATTCGATATACTCGCGACTTTTCCGCGCATCAACGATATCGAAAAAGGTATATGCTCCAATAACCTGAAGGTAGTAATAGCTACAGTCCATGAACAACAGATTGTAGAAAAATGTATTACCGGAATTCTGATACCGTACTATGATGTAACCGACTATGAAATTATACAAACCACGTAACCGGGGTATGATATATGAAAACATCACAGCATGAGATATTTGTTTACTTCGCTATTCCCGCTACAAGCACGCAGGTCAAAGAACTGGTTCTATGGATTGAGGAAAAAGGCTGGAAACTCATTAAGGGCAAAAAATCCGATGCACTTCTTGACGAATTGGGAACTCATCCTTTTGCCTTAGCTGTTTTGCCTTACGAACCGTCCGATTGTTCCAGCATCAAGAACTTGTACGAAATAAAGTTGCGGTATCCTGACATATCGGTCGTATATTATTATTCAGGCGAGGTTTCGTATGATCATCTGGTATACGCTCTCAACGAAGGAGCGGATGGATTTATTACCGGTAGCCTAGATAAAACGCAAATCTTAACCCTGTTTGAACGCAAGGTGCGCACCCATGATTCACGATCACGATTGGCACACAGAGTTCAGAACCTTGAAAAACAGTTACACCAAATAGAGCGTGAAAGCGTTGCCGTTAAAACATCCTTGGCCGAGTTGGAACAGAAACTGTCATCCCTCACTATGGTTATCGGAGATATACTCACAAACAGCGAGTCATATCTGGGACAAAAAAAGGTAATAGTAGTCAGCGATTCCAATTACCAGAAAAATATGATCGCCAATTTCCTTCGTGAAAAAAATATTCAGCCGGTTTTAGCGTCTTATCGTAAAGAAGCTGTCGAACTGGCCAAAACCATTTCTCCAGTAGTGGTGGTAAGTGATTATGAGTTGGATGACGGAACGGGTAAAGACCTTGCCAGCGACCTTAAAAGCGACCCGCAAATAAAAAATCCGTATATCATAATATGCAGTGCGGCGCAGTCGCTAAGAGAAGAATTGCTGTCGCCTGCCAGTCCTGTTGACGATTTCCTGTGCAAACAGTCGCTTGACGCGCTTATATCAAGTATAGTCATTGCTTATTATACCATAAAGCAACGTTCCGCCAATTATTAGAGGTAATTTGTACCGTAAGCGGGCTGTGCTCAGGTAAATTGTAAAATCTGGCGGTAACGGCGCTGTATCTTTTAGAATACGGTTTCGATTTCACAGCTTCAAACAGTCTGATTCCCAAATCGCCTGAGTCAATCATTTTATACAATTCGGCATACATGTACAGTTCGACATACTGGCTGTACGGCGCGTTGAAGTACGGTTGTTTAGCGTATTGCCTGCAAACGGTTTCAAATCGGTTAAAGACACTCTGACTGATCATAAACAAAGGCATAAGCTGAGTCAGCGTGGCGCATACCGCCGGAAGTAATCGTTTTCTTAAAAAATGTTTCTTAGCATAGCTTTGACCTGCTACACGATCTGCGGCGTATAATAAAAGACGCATTGCGGCAAATACAGTTGTAACAGTAACTATCAGCGAACCTGCGCATGGAAAAATATCGGCGTGAGCCGGCGATTCCAGTATGGAAGGATACCCTGAGTATAGAGTGTGGTGGGCATAAAACATAAAAAACACTACTGCGCATATTGTTTCAATAAGATATGGGTTGGCGTATAAAAAACGGTTGGCGTAAGGCAGTGTTATACCTATGACCGCAACACCTGCCAACAACAAGGCAACCTTTGAAATGGGAATGACAAAATGAAACAACGTAACAAGTTTCAGCGGATATCCGCTGTGCATCAGTGCAGGTAGCAGGTATACCGTAACCATTCCAGCTGACACGGCGGGGATGACTGCATAAATCAGTATACGCACAGCAAACGCCAAAGAAGGCGAGCCGAATTGTCCGGCAATACGGTGTACAGACATTCTTAAAGGCATTGTAGCTAAATTGACCGCAAAAAACGCACAGCACACCAGTCCGAATAAAGGTAAGTTCGCAGAAAATAATGACGTTTGCGCTATATCGGCCATGATCAGTCCTTAAACGGTTACGGTTGCCAGCCTTGAATATCTGTAAACATCCGGTTGAGTATGGAATTTTTTGTAAGTTCTATCGGCGATGTTTCTATGCCCACCTGCCGAAGAAGATCAAGTCCTGTGGCGTCGCGGTATTCACGCAGAAAGTATACTTTTGAAAACCCGTTGTTGATTATAAACTTGGCACAGCGCGGACACGGTGAATCTGTTGTAAACATTATTTTGTCGCGTTCGTGGGAGCGGCATTTTGATATAGCGTTTTCTTCCGCATGCAGACAACCGCAGTTGCCGGGCATATTCGGATCGGTGCATTCGTCCGGCAGTCCTGCGGCATTGCCGTTGTAGCCTACGGATAAAATATTGCTAAGATCGGAATTAGTAATCACGCATCCGACACGTTTGACCTGTCCGTCAGACCCTATACGCTGGCAGGTTGAACGGGCGGATAAGATAATTGCCATACGCATATACATTTCTTCTTTGGTTATTCGCTGATGACGTTCCATTCCGTCTTCTCCATTTGCGCGGTCAGGGTTATATTTGAAGTGTTCGATTCTTGAATTATACGGCGTAAGCGGTCGGATTTCAAATAATTTTAAGCATGCCGTATGGTATGATAAATTTGTTTTGAGGTAGACAGACGGCGATTCAGGCAGATAAAAAAAGGAAGATAAACAGGATGTCTATCTTCCTTAAAATAAACAAAACTATAATTTATGCGTTTTTGGGTAGAATCTTGAACATACCGGTTCCGCATGCAGGACATTTACCTTTGACTGCCGGTTTTCCGTTTTTCATGGTGATGCGCTCTTCATTGCTAATGTTTTGTTTCGCTTTGCATTTCACACAGTAGCCTTGAGTCATGAGATAAAACCTCCTTTAGAAATTGATGGGTTGGATTGTGAAACCAGGTAGTAAATAGCATACCTTTTCGTAATTTCGATTTTGAACTCATTTCAGCTCAATGTACCAGTAGCATGAACTCATGTCAAGGTAAAAGTATCTAATTTACGTTAATTTTTTAAGAGCCATGGAAATACGGTTGGAAATTTTTATCCGGACGTGATAGCGTATATAATCTAAATATATGAGAAACTATTTTAAAATGCCTCAAACGCAATCAAAAAATATAATTATATTTTCAACCTGAAATAAAACGATTGGAGTAACCATGAAAAAAACTTATCTTATCGGAATTTTTGTAGCAATCATTGCCGCGGCACCGGCATTACACAAACAGTCTATTTTTGTAACCAACGCTTTTTCTGAAGAATACACCAGAACAGTAAAGTTTCCGGTAGGATCTGTGCAAACAAAGAACTTTGCTCAAGCGGAAGTCGCGCCGGAACTAATTGTCGCCCGCGTAAACGGCGTACCTATTCTAGGATCGGATCTGAACAGGGCGATTAACAGCCTGAAAAATATGATTATGGAAAGCGGCCAGATAGCGACCTTAGAACTTTTACCGGAATCCTATTTGCAGAAAGAAGCGGTAGATACTCTAATCGCAAACGAATTGCTTTTTCAGGAATCACAGAAAATGAATCTGAACATTTCCGATGAAGATTTGGATAAACAAATAGAACTCATCAAAGAACAGACTCCCCAGGATGTTTATCAGCGCAGAGTCGCATCTACAGACGAGAGCGTATTTCGAAATTCCGTCAAGAAAACCCTGCTTATTCACCATGTAGTCGAATCTAAAATGAATCTGTCTAAAGATGATGTCGATGAAGAGCTGGTACAAAAATATTATGACGAACTTAAAAAAACAATGAAGCGGACATCGGTAAGCCTGCGTATGAGCCATATTTGTGTCATGGTCGACCCATCTGGCGACGCGGAAGAAATCGAGAACAAACGTCAAAAAATTCAGCAAGCCAAGAATAAACTCGATGAAGGGGCCGATTGGAACGAAGTCGTGGCTGAATTCTCAGAAGACCCTGAAAAACAAAATGACGGAGATATAGGCTACTATTCCATGGCTATTTTTCAAAACGATATTTTAGAAGGAACCGTGCCGGAAAAGATAGACGAGGTGAGCGATATTATCCGCTCAAAACGAGGATTCCATATAGTAAAAATAACCGATCGGAAGCCTAAAGGCGGATACCTCACTTATGAAGAAGCGCTCCCTGCCCTTAAAAGCATAGCCTTCCGCGAGCAATATCAGGGAAAAATCATGGAAATCGTAGCTCAACTGAAAAAAGATGCGAAAGTCGATATTTATCTTGATGTCAAAAATGATTGGAAAAACTGACCGAACTGTTTCTTTAAATGAACCTATTTAAGGATTGAATGAAGTCTGTCGGAAAACTGTGGGTCAAGGTCTTTAAGACGCTCGTAATATGACCACGCCGTAAAAGTGTCTCCTTGGGTGTAAGCTATCAATCCGAGGTAATACAGACCTTCGTGGTCAGGAGTTTCGGTATCGGTTGTAATTAACTCAAACTGTTTCTTCGCTTCGTCCATATTACCCGAATTGTAGTAAGCTAAACCTAGGTTGAACCGAGCATCGGTATGATCGGGTTGCAATGCCAAAGCCATTTGATATGATCTTATCTCCTGAGTGATGTTACCAGCCTTTCCCATAGCGATACCGAGGCTGTAATAGAGTTGAGCCGACGGATTCTGCTGTATCATTTGCCTGTAGACATCGGCTTCCGCCTCATAGTTTTTTTGCGCCCTGTAGCAGTCGGCTATACGCAAGTGATTAATCGTCATAGCAGGAGCTATCGACCACGTTTGCGTGAAATATATAAGCGCTTTTTCATAGTCACCGAGCAAAAAATATGTATCACCGATAAAAAATAATATACGAGCGTTTATCTGGTCTAATTCATGAGCTTTTAACAACGCCTTTAACGCAAGGTCATACTGTGCCATATCCATATATACCAATCCGATATTGAAATACGCCTGCGCGTTTTCAGGCTGTAATTCTTTACACAAACTGAATTTTTCTATGGCTTTTTCGAGCTGATTCTGTTTATGATAAATACTGCCCATATTGAGATTCGCGCCGTAATGGTCGGGCTGATCGTTTATGATTTGCTGGAAAATCGAAGCGGCTTCGTCGAACTGACGGTTCCTGTAATAATAATACCCCTTACTGAACAAACTGTCTTCATCCTGTGTTTCCGTTGTTGACGGCTGATTGTCGTATTCTATAAATTCTTGAGCGGGTTCTGATTGCACAGAATTGGCATAAATTGTGCTCAACAACAGGACAAATATTTTGATATAAGTTTTTATCATTTTTCCAACAAACACATAAAGTAAATATTTTTAACAGTTAACAGTAAAAATACTTTTAAATTAAAACTATTTAAGACTAAACTGAAAGTTAGACTAAGATTAAACTAAAAAAGTTTCGATATAAAGAATAATTTGAAAAAAATTCAACAACGCGGAGGGCAAGATGATTAAATTAACTGTTGTAATAATATTGTCGAGTATATTGATACTTTGGACGGATTGTCATGTCCTGTTTGCCCAAGATGCTGTAGATAGAAATATAATGATGCTTAGAAGCCCTGATGAAAAACAGCGTGAAATGTCGGCAAGCGCATTGCGCGCTTTCCGCGACCCTCGGGCTGTAGCGGCATTGATCGACGCGCTCAATGACAGCGAAGACGAGGTTGTCGAACAGGCGGCTAAATCGCTTGGGTTTATCGGCGACCCCGTAGCGGTACTGCCGTTGATGTCCAAATTAAACCACAACGATTCCAGCGTGCGCGGCGCATCTGCCGAAGCATTGGGCAATATCGGCGACCCAAGGGCAATACCTGCGCTGGAAAACGTACTGGCAACCGACTGGAATCCTTTCCTTAAAGGAGTTGTCAACGACGCTCTGACCAAATGCCGCCTGAATACAGGAAAAGTGGTGTATGAAGAACGGGTAGTTGTCGATCAATACGCTCAACCTGCAATTGCGCCCGCGCAAGCGATCGCTCCTCCTGCCCCCGCTCCCGCTTTTTCGCAGACTTTACAGCCTCCCGATCAGCCTGTGGCAAAAATAGCGGTATTGTCATTCAGAGACACCACTACTAGCGGCGCAAATTACGGCGACGCTCTTTCGGAAATGATTACTACTGCATTTATAAAATCGCGCTACTTTTATGTGATAGAACGCTCTCAGATACAAAAAATTATGGAAGAACAGCAATTCAGCGTCAGCGGCTCCGTAGACTCCGATACGGCTATAGAACTCGGAAGAATTCTCGGCGTCGAATATCTGATTGTCGGCAGTGTAGCCCGGCTCGGTTCACTATTTGAAATCGACATACGTTTCATAGAGACAAAATCCGGAAAAGGATTGATTGCAGAAAGCGCCAGTTGCAGAGGCGAAGAAGGCCTTCGACCCACTTTGAACAAAGTTACCGATAATATCATCAAACGTTATGATATCATGTTTAGAAGCGAGTAATTCACCTTAAACCGGTTTCTTTTAGAAAATAGTGTATTTACGAGAAAACGCATGGAAGAATTAGGACGTAGAACATTTTTAACCGGTTGCATAAAAGGATTATGCGCGTGTGTAGCCGGATCGGCGGTATTGAGGCATAGCGATTCATTTGCAGGAACTGATACAGCTATTCCTCTTTCCGTTTCGCCTGACAAAGACCAGAAATCCGGCAAAACTTTATCCCGCTTTACGCGCGAAGCCATGGAGTATGTAGCCAAAGATAACGGACTGGTACAGTGTACGCTTTGCCCTAAGATGTGTATCGTCGCGCCCGATATGCGCGGTATTTGCGGAGTCAGAGAAAACATTGGCGGAACCTACTATACTCTAGTTCATTCGCGAGTTTGCGCCGCCCATGTCGATCCCATAGAGAAAAAACCGTTATTTCACTTCAAGCCGGGATCATCCGCTTTTTCACTTGCCACACCCGGATGTAATTTTACTTGCACATTTTGTCAGAACTGGCAGATTTCACAAGCAAAACCGGAAGATATCCGATCTCAATACGTATCTCCCGCCGATGTGGTATCCGCCGCAAAGGGCGAAAGATGCCAATCAATCGCATATACCTATACTGAACCGACCATTTTTTATGAGATGATGTACGAAACCGCAAAGATAGGCAACGAAGCCGGAATCGACAGCGTGAGTATATCTAACGGTTATATAGCTCAACCGGCGCTGGAAAAATTGCTGGATCATCTTAAAGCCATAAAAATCGATCTTAAAGCGTTCACGGATTCATTTTATAGAACATATTGCGCAGGTGAGCTCAAGCCTGTACTGGATGCGATAAAGACAATCCGAGCACGCGAAAAATGGCTTGAAATCGTGGTGCTCATAATCCCTACTCTAAATGACAACCCTAAAGAAATTGACGAGATGGCTCGATGGATAGCAGGCGAGATCGGCCCTGACGTGCCGATACATTTTTCAAGGTTTCATCCGCAATACAAACTTAAAAATCTACCGGTAACGCCAATGTCAACCCTCAACAGATGTGTAGAGATATGTAAAGAGCACGGACTGAGATATATCTATGTGGGAAACGCGCCGGGGCATCCAAATGAAAACACATATTGCCCTTCATGCTCTAAACCTGTAATCAGCCGTTACGGCTATTTCATCCGCTCTACCGATTTGAAAGACGGCAACTGCGGCGCATGCGGTCATAAAATAGCCGGAGTTTTTTAACCTTTTTGAGCTACTTAATATTATTTGCCGGCTAAATAATAATCTTCGAAAAAACATCTTTTCAGACCGATACCCGCATTCATTAAAAACATATACTAAAAAAAGGGGGACTGCGGTCTACCCGTCCCCCTAATTGCTTTGATATCAAAACACTCCTCGGGGAGTATATGTCGTATGCAGAAGCTCATGCGACTTATGGCTGTTTGGCGTGCCTAAAAATTCTTCGTAAAGTTTAAGTACCTGCGGATTCTTGTGCGATTTTCGCAAAGTCAGCTGTTCGTCTTCGCCGTATATTGCTTTAGCGCGCAACTTGCGTATTTCTTCGCTGGTCGGTATCGGTTGTCCGCCCCCGCCAAGACAGCCGCCCGGACATGCCATGACCTCTATAAAATGCCATTGAGCAATCCCTTGAGTGACAATATCCATTAACTTCCTTGCGTTGGCGGTTCCGTGCGCGACAGCAACTCGCAATGTTTTCCCTTCTAAAAAACTCCATTCTTCCAAAGCCTTGGGAATAAAAATTTCCGCTTCCTTGATGCCTTCCATGCCGCGTACAGGGGTAACCCGCAAATTCTCAAAAGGCGCTTCTTCGCCTGTAACTATTTCGTATGCTGTTCGGATAGCCGCTTCCATGACACCTCCTGTCGCGCCGAAAATCAAACCCGCGCCGGAACCGAGTCCCAACGGGTCGTCGAAGGGGGAATCTTCCAGTTGTGTAAGTTGGATACCTGCTTCCTTGATCATCTGCGCCACTTCGCGGGTAGTCAGTGCGAAATCCACATCTTTGAAACCGCTTGAAGTCATTTCAGGGCGGTCGGTCTCGAATTTTTTGGCTACACAAGGCATAAGCGACACCACAACCATGTTGGCCGGATTGATGCCGGCTTTTTGAGCGAAATATGTTTTTAAAATCGCGCCGAACATCTGTTGCGGGCTTTTGCATGTCGAAAGGTTAGGCAATAACTTCGGATAAAAATGTTCGCAGAACTTTATCCAGCCCGGCGAACACGATGTAACCATTGGCAATACGGCTTCTTTTCTATCCACAAGCAAGTCCTTCAGACGCCCCAGCAGTTCGGTGCCTTCTTCCATAATGGTAAGATCAGCGGTGAAATTGGTATCGAACACATAATCGAAACCGATCATTTTTAACGCAGTATTCAATTTTTTAGTAACACTGGTTCCCGGAGGCAGTCCGAATTCCTCGCCGATTGCCGCTCGAGGAGCGGGAGCGGTTTGGATAACCACAATTTTGCTCGGGTCGTCTATTGCCTGCCATACCGAATCTGAAAAATCCTTTTCCCGTAATGCCCCTACCGGACAACGAGTTATGCATTGTCCGCAGTTTATGCACACAGCATCGGCCATTGGCTGATCGTAAAATGCCTGAATCTGCGTATCATAACCGCGATGAGTGGCGTCTAAAGCGCCTACTCCTTGGAAATCCTGACATGTCCTTATGCACCGTCTGCACAGGATACATTTATTTTTATCGCGGACTACCGCGGCGGATGTTTTGTCTTGCTCGTAACGCGGTTCGGTCACATGTTCGAATTTCAGGGCATCGACCCCGTATTCTTTAGCCAGTTTCTGCAGTTCGCAGTTCTGGTTGCGAAAACAGGTATAACACTCGCCGTAATGATTGGCAAGCATAAGTTCCAGCACGTTACGGCGTGCTTTCCGAACCCTTTCGGTATGGGTTTTTATAGTCACCGGACGGGTAATCGGTATGGAACATGCGGCCTGTAAAGTCCGTTCTCCGTCAACCTCGACAAGGCATATCCGGCATATACCGCTTATGCACAGATCGTCGTGGTAGCATAAGGTGGGTATATGTATATTGACGTTTCTCGCCGCTTCAAGTATCGTGGTTCCCCGTTTAACTGTAATTTCTTTGCCGTTTATGTTTACAGTAATATCCATCGACATAGCAGTTCTCCTCTATCTTACTACCGGCGTTTTTTTACTGTTACGCGCCACTCTGTCGCGGGCGAGAATTTCGCCTTTGAAGTTGTCTATAATACTTAAAAAAGGATTCGGAGCCAACTGCCCAAGCCCGCATTTTGACGATATGAGCATTGTTTGGGCAAGATCGCGCAAAGTATGCAGGTAATGAATAGAACATCTGCCCTGTTCCATCATCTCTACGCCCTGTAAAAGGCGGTATGTTCCTTCTCTGCAAGGTGTACATTGTCCGCAAGATTCTTCCACGAAAAATTCCATGAAGTTTTTCAATACATACAACATATCTCGCGATTTGTTGAATACTATAATCGATCCTCCCGGAGGCAGGCTTTCAAATGATATAGGTTTGTTGAAATCTTTTTCCGCAACGCAAATGCCCGATGCACCGCCTACCTGCACCGCTTTGGTATCTTTAGCTCCGACCAGTTGCAGGACTACATCTACAGTGCTACCCATAGCCAATTCATAAACACCCGGTTTGGCAACATCGCCGGATATACTGAACAATTTCGATCCGGTCGATTCCATTGTACCTATCTCGCTGAACCATTGGGCGCCTTTAGTCATTATTGCAGGCACATAGCAAAACGTTTCCACGTTGTTTACTACTGTAGGACACCCCATGTAACCGCATTCGGTGGGATAGGGCGGTTTGTTGCGCGCTTCACCCCGTTTTCCTTCGAGCGACTCGAGCAAAGCGGTTTCCTCGCCGCATACATAGGCTCCGGCTCCCAGATGAATTTCGATATCAAAATTAAAGCCGGAACCCATTATGTTCTTTCCAAGATAGTTGGACTCCTTCATTTTTTTGATCGCGTTAACCAAGCCCTCGCGCAGGTAACGGTATTCCGCGCGCAGATATACTACGCCGTTCTGGGCTCCAACGGCGTATCCGCATATAGCCATTCCCTCAAAAATTTTACATGGGTGATCAGTAAGCAAAATTCTATCTTTGAACGTACCCGGTTCGCCTTCGTCAGCGTTGCATACAACGAATTTTCGTTCACCTTTAGCCTGTTGCACCAATTCCCATTTAAGCCCTGTTGGAAAACCTGCGCCGCCACGCCCGCGCAGTTTTGACTCTTTAACCTGAGCAATAATATCTTCAGGTTTTTTACCGATAGCCAACCGAAGAGCGATTCCGGTCTCAGCCGGAGAAAATAAAATCTGTATTTTATGACCAACCATTTTAACCTCACTGTCTATTGATATTTTTCAACTATTTCAACAGCTTTTTCAGGATCGAGGTGGTAATACACGTCGTTGTTTATCAACATCGCCGGGCCTTGATTGCACATCCCGATACAATTGGTAAATTCAAGAGAAAATTTTCCATCGGAGGTTGTTTCGCCGAAATCGATTCCCAACTCGTTTCGCAATGCATTGGCAACCGCGTTTTTACCTGCCAAAACACAGGAAATAGTTTTGCATAACCGGATAATATATTTCCCTTTGGGACGTGTGTTGAGAAACGAATAAAACGTTGCCACCGAGTATACTTCCGTAGTAGTTAACTGCAGATTTTTGGCAACTTCTTTCATGACGAACTCGCTTAGGTATCCGTATGAATCATTGAGTTCCTCCAATATTTGCAGGAGTTTTTCGCGCTGGAAATTGTATTTTTCTACAATTTCAATCACTTCCTGTGCAATTTGGTTGTTGCGGCTCTCCAACTTCATACTTTACCCCCTTTGTGGTTGGTTTCTGTATGTCAAAGCAATAGTTGACTCTAATTCGTCATTTACCTTATAATCACACTGTATGGCGTCGGTTTTATTTACTTGCCACAAGGTTGAATAAGGCAACTATTAAAATCAACACCTCTAACTTCAAGGAGAATAGAGATAAAACAACCTGACAAACGACATGATCTTATATTTTGGATACTGCTTTTGTAACGACAGTTTATTTTTGTACCTTTCGGAGGTTACAACAATCGTTTATTTTAAATATTGACACTTTACATATATTTATGACTATTATACTGAGCGTGTTTATTAGATACAAGTATTATTATTTGTTTTAAAATACGATATACATTTATGATCTTTTAAAACCAATATAAAATATTTCGTATTAAAAATATTTTGTAATAACATGTTAATCTAAATACAGTTACATAAATCATCACAGGCGGTCATGAAAAAAAATCCATCCGGAAACAAATTGTCTATTCCTCTGTCCATAAACGAGTCAGACGGATTTGCCAGAAAAAATGAACCGGTAACGATAGGCATCCCCTTTCCGCAAAAACTATTATCCGATACCGATGATTTGCGGTTAATCAATCCTGCGGGCGCTTGTATTCCAGTGCAGTTTTATCCCACGGCATGCTGGCCTGACGGCAGTATAAAATGGTTACTTATAGACACAACTGTCAGTATGGCCCCCAATACAAGCGAAGTATGGTTTCTCACAGCCGACCACACCATACCGGCATCTCAGATCACTACACCATTGAGCATATCGCAAACCGACGCTACCATCACTGTGGAATCAATCAACCGGCGGTATGTTTGCAGTAAACGAACCTTTTTACCGTTTGCCGGAGTAGCTGTGGACGATACGGAAATCGTGGCTTCGGAATTGACTATGACCATGCTCGAAGATCACGCCGCAAACCTTTACCAGCCTTATGTTCGCTCTACAACAGTGGAAACCGAAGGTTCTTTGCGTGTTACAATACGACAGGACGGTACGTTCAGAGCGGACGGCGTAGATTCCCCTATAGACTTCATCGCGAGGATGACATTCTATGCGCTAAGCGACAAGGCGACTGTTTCGCTGACCATCAGAAACACACGCGCGGCGCATCATCAGGGAAACCTATGGGATTTGGGAGATCCGGGTTCATTTTTGTTTCGGGAATTGAGCATTACTTTGGGGATTCGTCCTGAATGCGCGCACGAACGCGCTTATGTTTACCAATCGGGACAAGAACCTATAGCGCCAAATATCCATAGACTGCTCATATATCAGGATTCCAGCGGAGGATTGCAATGGAACAGTCCAGCGCATATAGGCAGTGACGGGCAGACAACCGTATCTTTTCGCGGATATCGAATAAGTACAGACGGACTGCCGGTAAAACGCGGCGACCGCATAGAACCTGCGGTAATAATGTCCGGCAAAGAGGCTTGTGCAGTAGCGGCTATCGATAAATTCTGGCAACAGTTTCCTACTGCTCTGGGATTTGACGATTCATGTATCACCATCGAGCTATTTGCACGGCATAGCAAGACATTACACGAACTACAGGGTGGAGAGCAGAAAACCCATACCATGACGTTTATGTTCGGCAAGACGCCTTCCGCCGATAGCATCCGATCTATTCATCATCCGATCAATGTCCACGCGAACACAAAATGGTATTGCGCAAGCGGTGTGTTTCCATCGTTAACACCTGTAACGCAAAAAAGTTTCGACCGGTGCGATAAACTTGTTATGGGTGCGGTCAGGGGTAAATCCACATTTTTCGACCGGCGCGAACTTACCGACGAGTACGGATGGCGTCATTTCGGCGACCTGTATGCCGACCATGAGGCTGTAGGTCACACCGGTAAAGACATGCTGATATCACACTACAATAATCAATATGACGTAATCTACGGCGCTCAAAAACAGTTTGCGCGTACAGGCGATATCCGGTGGTTCCGCCTTATGGATGAACTTGCGCGCCATGTGATAGACGTCGACATATATCATACCGACGCCGACAGGCAGGAATACAACCACGGCTTGTTTTGGCATACCGACCATTATACAGACGCGGCAACCTGTACACACCGTACCTATTCCAAGAAAAATATGATCGCCAAAGGCTTAACTTCCTACGGAGGAGGACCGTCGCCAAGCCACAATTACACTACAGGACTGCTGACTTACTACTATATGACCGGAAACACATTGGCGCGAGAGTCATTCATGGAACTGATGCGTTGGACTGTCTGCCTTACGGCATCTCCCGTAACGCTTGAAGGCAAACTAAAATCAATGGTTAAAAATATCTTAAGGACGCTAAAAGAAATAGTAGCAGGCGAACCTGTCGAGCCGTACTCACTCAACGGGCCTGGCAGGGCAAGCGGCAATGTACTTAGCGCACTGCTCGACGGGTGGACGTTTACCGGGGAGGATAGTTACTTAATGTTGGCTGAAAAACTTATTCGCAAGTGTGTCAGCCCTGACGAAAATCTTGACCGCAGAAAACTGTTTTGTACGGAAATGCGATGGATGTACCTTGTATTTCTCATTGCGCTGATCAAATATATGATTCTGAAGGAAGAATACGAACAACGCGACGACACATATCATTACGCAAGAAAATCGCTTCTTAACTATGCGCGGTACATGGCCGATCACGAATATCCTTTTTTGAGTAAACCGGAAAAACTCGAATACCCCAACGAAACGTGGGGCGCGCAGGAGATGCGCAAAAGTGTGGTATTCAACTATGCGTCCATATACGCAAAAACAGGAGCGGAACAAAAACGGTTCGAGGAACGGGCGGAATTTTTCTACCGGTCGAGTCTTGACGATATCTATTCATTTCCCACAAGAACGCTTACCCGTCCGATCGTTCTGCTTATGATGTACGGGCATATTCATCACTACTTTATATCCAAAAAGGAACAATAATACAAATACGGCAACGACGATATCAATGTATCAATAAAAACAGATTATGTTTGACTTCTTACATAATTTCACATAGAATACCCTTTATTTTTAAAAAACGGCATTTACAGAACGGGGCGTAGCGCAGTCTGGTTAGCGCGCCTGCCTTGGGAGCAGGAGGCCGGAGGTTCGAATCCTCTCGCCCCGATTTAAACACATCCGGCTATACCGGACGTATCGGAGTAGCCAATGAAAATCCGCAAAAATATTGCCCGATGTGTTCGCAACATGCTACACCGTCTATCATATACGAGGAGGACGAGCTTTGAACGATTATGATACACTTGAGTTTCTTTGCCTTAACGAAGAATGCCAAAACGCGATACCGTTTTCCGTTTTGATGATCGAAAAGGGTCACACTATCATTTGTTCCAGATGCGGAAAACAGTACATTTTTGATAAAACCTTGATCGAAAAAATCAAAAAATTTGAGAAACTGGTTATGACAGTGCGGGAAGTTCAGGACATACTGGGCGATACTTATGTGGGAATCAATATAGAAGGACACGAAGTAAAATTGCCATACCGTCTGCTTTTGACACGTATGAACACGCTTTTAACACTGAATGTGGGCGAACACAAATTCGCGTTCAAGTTTCGTGTCGAACCGCTTAACACCTGATCCGGTGCAATAGCGTTGATCTATTGGGAGTTATAACTATGTGGCGACAAATGCTCAAAGCAAAAATCCATCGGGCCACAGTAACCGATGCGAACCTAAATTATATGGGTAGCATAACCCTTGACAAAACCCTTCTGGACGCCTGCGGAATACGCGAATACGAAAAAGTACAGGTAGTCAACATCAACAACGGTGCCCGTTTCGAAACTTATGTCATCTGCGGTAAAGCCGACAGCGGTATCGTTACCCTTAACGGCGCGGCGGCGCGGCTGGTCCAACCCGGCGACAAAGTGATTATAATTTCCTATTGTCTGGTTACTGAAGACGAACTGGATGGATTCCAACCGGTTATTGTGTTCGTAGATGAACGCAACCGCGTAATTACTCAACCCAATTTACTATAAAATCTTTTTTGCAGTACGGACACGTGTATTGAATCTCATTCGATTCTTTAGGCGGATCGGATATTTTAGCGCGTCTATGGCAATACGGGCAATCTATGAAGGCTGGTCCGACAACCTCCGTACTGACTTCATGCCTCCCGAATGTTTCCACTGTCTTTTTACGGAGGTTTTCAAGGGATACTATTATATGCTTGATAGCGCCTGTCGATGTTTCGAGCATTCCTTCGGTTATATTTCCGGTTTTTTCGGTAACTCCTCTGGCAAAATCGGCGGTTTGCGTAAACACACTTAGAGTCGCTTCAATAGCTTCTTCACCGGGAACCTGCTGGGTATTGTCGGCTTTCTTTTTCGAGGGGGTTGCGCAACCCCCTGCTATCAAAGCGATCAAGACACATGCCAAAATCTGATTATGTATAAACCGGTTAAAAATCATTAGAAATTCAGTTCCGGTTCTACAACCGGTTTGTAGTTTGCGGGAAACGGAACTATAAAGGTAATAATATCGTATGCACCGCCTACCATGCGTGTGGCCATACGAGCCGCGCCGACAAAAAATCCCGTGACCGCGCCGGCAGGGCCATCGTAATACGCCGACTCATGGAGTTGATCGGTCATTTCATACTGTCCGTTCCATACGTTAATGAAACCACGCGCCATTTTTTCCCCGGGATGTTTTGCCGCAAAAGCAGGCGCAACGCCTGCGCACAACATAAGACATACAGCAAGTAGCGCAATACAGTTTGTCCCCTTCATAATCTCGTCCTTAGGTACGGGTTGATTATTGCATCGGTATACATATTCTCATAGTAAATTATAGCCGGTATAACTGTCAATAAAATGGATAAAAAATCCTTGTACATCTCTTTAGATTGTATATCGGCTTTACGGCATGCTTGTTTATCAAAAATCCAGCGTCACCACCCCATTGGGCAGACATTGCGATTATAAAATTCCCATATAAATTCCTTTATGCGTTGATATTTTTTTGATATGTTTAGCTTGTTTTCGCATTCCTATGCAGACGACAGATAATATTTTGCGGTTTTCTATTTATGATGATCGTAAATCCTCGTTAATGCGAGAAACTCTCAATTTGTCCGAATGTGAAATCAACATAGCACAATATAAACAATCTATAAACTGTATCCGACCGCCGGTAAATCAGGCGCAGGATACAAGTAATAGGATCAACATGAATATTTGTCATCTGACACCACATTATTTACCGAGTTTTGCTGGACTTACTACGGTTTACAGGGAAATAGCGGCGGAAGAAATCAAACTTGGACACACTGTTTCGGTAGTATGTTATTTTCCGTGGAAACCGTGGAAGGAAACCGATGTTAAACGTGAACAGATTGAAGGCGTATCTGTCATCCGGCTAAAAAATCATATAATGAGTAGCAGGTATCCCCGACTGGGGCGCTTTTTCATGCGTTTTGTGTTTCCGTTCGTTTTCTGCTCTGCCATGAAAGATCTTGCCTGCGATGTTCTTCATGTAGCTGGAATAACACATCTGACATACGCGGCTTTGATATACGGAAAGTTAAAAAAAATTCCGGTGGTAATTTCTTTGTTCGGTGAGGAGCTTAGGCTATTGGAAGAACGTAAAAACGGACTTTCAGCCGTAAAACAGTTTCTGCGAAAACAGTTAAACCGGTATATTTACAGACGTGCCGATGCGGTTACATGTTCGAGTATGAGTCTTGTGGAAGGATTGCGTAAATTAAACCTTCGCAGTGACTCAAAGTTGATATATAACGGCGTGAATGTCGGAAAGTTTGCCATGCCCTCCGCCGATACAGTTATCGCCCGTAAAAAACAATACGGGCTACCGCTTGACAAGCTGATTCTTGGAAGCGTAGGCGGTATTTCCCATAGAAAGGGATACGATATTCTTCTGGACGTTTTTGCTCGTCTGAATAACAGTCAGCCGCGCTATCATCTTGCAATAGTGGGCGGAGGCGATGTGGAATCGCTTGAGCGACAGGCAACTAAACTCGGTATCCGCGATGCGGTTACTTTTCTGGGAGCGGTTACTTATGAGAATCTTCTGGAACTATACCCACTTATGGATATTTACGTGCAACTGCCGCGTTTTGAAGAAGGAGTATCTCAAACCGCTCTTGAGGCGGCGATGTTTGAAAAGCCTGTTGTGCTAAGCGATTGCGGAGCAATGCGTGATTCGGTCAACAACGGAATATCCGGTTATCTTATTCCAATAGACGACCGAGACATCATAGCGAAATGTATCGGACAACTCGCCTCGGACAAAAACCTGATTAAAAAAATGGGACAGGCAGGAAGAAAATGGGTTGCCGAACACCGCTGTTATGCTACAATTGCCCGACAATATATAGACGTATTCTCAAATTGCCTCAATAGGAGTTCCTGACATGGAACGATATATAGAAACGTTCAAAGACAAGCATATTCTAATCACCGGCGGAGTAGGGTTTATCGGAAGCACTATAGCCATCCGTCTTGCAGGCATAGCCGCTTCAATAACGCTGGTAGATTCTTTGATTGAGGATTACGGGGGTAACCTGTTCAACATAGAACCGGTTAAAGACAAAGTCAACGTGAATATAGCCGATGTCCGCGACGAGGCAAGCATGAACGCCTTGGTAAAGGGCAAAGACTATATCTTCAACATGGCAGGCACATTAAGCCATATTGACAGTATGACCAACCCTTATCAAGACCTTGAAATAAATTGCCGTAGCCAACTGACTATTCTTGAGGCTTGCCGCAAACATAACCGCTCTGTTAAAATTGTGTACGCCGGAACGCGCGGCGAATACGGCAAAACCTGCAAAGTTCCGGTAGACGAAACACATCCGCTACTACCTACCGACGTTAACGGAATCAATAAGATAGCCGGCGAGCTTTACCATTTGGTATACAACAATGTGTATGAAGGTATAAGTTGCACGTCGCTCAGGTTGACCAACACATTCGGCCCTCGACATCAAATGCGTCACAGCAAACAAGGGTATCTCAACTGGTTTATCAGACTGGCTATGGAAGACAAACCGATTACCATATACGATCAGGGTACTCCCAAAAGGGATTTTTCCTATATAGACGATACCGTGGAATCGATAATCATAGCATGCGCCAGCGAAGATACCAACGGTCGATTTTACAACATCGGTAGCGGCAGGGGCGTGAGCATTCTTGAATCCGCGCAGGCGGTTATAAATGCCGTCGGATCAGGAAGGATAGAACACGTTACATATCCGCCGGACAAAAAGGTGATAGAGGTTGGCGATTATATAGCGGACGCTTCTAAATTCTCCAATCAATTCGGCTGGAGTCCTAAAGTTACTTTTGAAGAAGGACTCGCTAAAACAGTAGAATATTACCGTCAATACCGAGAAAATTATTGGTGAGATTTTTTCTATGGAAATACCGTTTATCAATGTTCACCGCGAATACGACGAACTTAAAGATTCTATAGCCGCGTCTTTGGAAACATTTTTCGCACGTGGAAAATATATTCTCGGCGAAGCGGTCGAACAGTTCGAACAATCTTTTGCAGAATATTGCGGGTGTAAATTCGGAATCGGCGTAGCCAACGGCACCGACGCCATTCAGATAGCTTTGCAAGCATGCGGCGTCAAGCATGGCGACGAAGTGATCACCGTTGCAAATACCGCTGTACCCACAGTGAGTGCCATCTGCGCTACCGGAGCCCTTCCTGTATTTGTGGATATAGACGCACAAACCTGTCTTTTGGATGTAAACAAACTCAAAAACGCCCTTAGCCCTAAAACTCGCGCTGTTGTGCCTGTGCATCTTTACGGTCAGGCTGTCGATATGGAGCCTCTGCTTGAGTTCGCGCAGTCGCATTCTTTGTATGTGATTGAAGATTGTGCGCAAGCGCACGGAGCATTATACAAAGGCGCAAAGGTCGGATCGTTCGGCAATGCGGCGGCGTTCAGTTTTTATCCCACAAAAAATCTAGGTGCGTACGGCGATGCCGGTATGGTTGTCACAAATGATTCGCAAATAGACAAACAATGCCGTCTTTTGCGAAACTACGGGTTTACCGACCGCTACATAACCGTACGTCAGGGTTACAACAGCCGTCTTGACGAATTGCAGGCAGGATTTTTACAAGTCAAATTATCGCATCTTGACCACTGGAACGATGTACGTCGCGAATTAGCGGAATTATATACCGAACAACTCGGGCTTATACAGGCTCTGCGCACCCCGCAATGCCGCGACAACGCAAAACATGTTTATCATCTATATGTCATACAAACCGACCGGCGGGATGAACTTCGTTCATTTCTCGCAGACAGAAAAATCTGCACACTTATACACTATCCGTTACCGATACATCTGCAGGAGGCTTATAGCGGACTAGGCTATAAACCCGGCGACTTGCCTGCTACCGAATCGGTTACAGGACGAATTCTATCATTACCTTTAAATCCTTGGGTTACCGAAGACGAACAGCTGATAGTAATCGACGCCATAAAATCATTTTTTAAACGATAAGACCTCGGAACTTATATCGAAACTTTAATTTTCGCTACGTTTCAAATCTGCGGTTTATGAGGATTTTGATTTGCTTTCGGAAGACGTTTTCTCTTTTTTGTCCGCCTTGGGGATACGTTCGCCAACAAATCTTGAAAAGATTCCCAGAAACGTTGATGAGTGGTGATTTCAAGAATAGTTTTTCGGAGTATGTTGGTAATAACTTCTTTGTTAAACGGCTTCATTTCTTTGTCGGTCGACAGCCAGAAACGCTTATGAGATGTAATACCGTTGAACGAGTATTCTATATAAAAATTTTCCTTGCTCTCATTATCCCGCAATACTCTGATATTACAAATTTGATCTTCCATATTTACCATCCATGGTAATCGGTTTAGTCATCTTATTGCTATCATCGACCGAATTTTCAATTACATTAGATATTATCGTAATGTGATTTTCCATTATCTCGCTTAACAAACGACAATGACTCGAAAAAGTTGCAATCCTCTACTCAGGCGTATCTGAAAAGCAAGGTAGTATTTCGCTTCACCGCGAACAAATCAAATTCAGATTATTTTATTTACCAGCATTTTGCGAGATGTCGTGACTTTGGCATGTTAAAGGAATTAAGGTTGATAATCATATGCAGTAAAACGGGTATGGCTATCTAAGAATAATCCTGTTTATAAGATGATGAAGGCTATCCGTAGATTTATGAGATTTTAATTAAAGACTGATTCCGAGGTCGTCGAGAAATTTTTTGTCCTTCTCGGTAAGCTCGAACACTTCTTCTTTTTTCTCGCCGAAATCCAGATAAAATGGAAACGAGATAAATCCTTTTTCGTCGTTTTTGTAGTTCATCAGTAGCGCAAAAATTCCCATATCGATATCGTATTCAGCGTCTTTAAGCTCGTGACAAATCTCATGGAATTCTTCGTGATCCAAAAGCCGCTCCTGAATGAGCTTCTCAAGCCTTGTAATGTGTTTTTCCAATTCGTCCGACATCAGAAAGCCCCCTTGTGTGCTGTGTGTCTCACTTTTCTTATTATAAATTATCGGCACGATATACCACGGCTTTATCTCATATTGACGCGATATCCGATAAATAATCTGGCGTTTTAGTAAAATCTCTGTTATATAACACCATAGAAAAACCGTTCTGTTTGAATTTTTTTTTTTGCGGAGGGAGCTATTTAGCATGGTTACCGGTGTAGGATTGTTTTCGGGCGGGCTTGACAGCACCCTCGCCTGTATGGTTATTAGGGATCAGGGTATAGATGTAAAGGGCATCACATTCGAAACCCCTTTTTTTCTTGCTGAAAAAGCAAAGAAAGCGGCGCAACGCATCAATTTGCCGCTGACGGTGCTCGATATCACTGAAGAATACATACCTTTACTAAAGAATCCGCCTAACGGTTATGGAAAAAACCTCAATCCCTGTATAGACTGCCATGCGTTTATGCTTAAATGCGCGGGCGACTACATGAAACAGATAGGAGCGGATTTCCTGTTTACCGGCGAAGTACTGGGAGAACGTCCGAAATCTCAAAACCGATGGGCATTATCTGTGGTTGCAAAAGATTCCGGTTACGAATCGCTGGTTGTAAGACCTTTGAGCGCACAGCTCCTGCCTACAACCAAACCTGAATCTGCAGGGTTGATAGACCGTTCAAAACTGCTTGCCATATCTGGCAGAGGAAGAAAAGAACAAATGCGCCTTGCTACGCATTATGGAATAGATGAATACGAAACCCCAGCCGGAGGATGTCTGCTGACGTACTCCGGTTATTGTAGCAAACTGAAAGATCTGTTCGACCACTATCCGTCTGCGTCCCTGCGTCATTATTCTTTGCTGAAAAACGGGCGACATTTTCGTTTATCCAGTCATACAAAACTGATCCTCGGAAAAGACAAATCGGAGAATGAACGTCTGGAGTTGGAAGTTCAGCCTGAAGACGTATTCATATACCCGCAGGACACAAAAGGACCTGTCGGAATTGTAACACGAAATATCGACTGTTATGACACGGACGAGATACTTCTTGCGGCACGTATCGTAGCGCGTTACTGCAAACAAGGAGAACACGAAATAGAAATGATTATACGTTGCCAGCGTCACGCTGTGGATACTGTTATTACAGTCGACCGCATGCCGCAGGAAGATGTAGACCGGTTACGTATATGAAATTAAGTTGCAGGCATAAGTTTAAATACTTTTTGGATTTCAATAGAACGATTCGAAACGTGATTAGATGACTTTCTCGCCTTTGAGAAACACGTGTACTATATTAAGCTCTCTATCCAGCACAACAATATCCGCGTCGTATCCCTTTTTTATCGATCCCAGATACTCACCCATACCCAAAACCCGCGCCGGAGTGGAACTAAGCATATGAACCGCTTTGATGAACGATACGTCGCCAAACCCCAAAATATTGCGCAACGACTGGAGCATTGTTAACGGTGTGCTTGCAAGAGTACCGTCATCGGCACGAACGCAACCGTGTTCCAGATGAACCGTGCCGATTTCACCCAGTTGGTAATCGCCGTCCGGCATGCCTGCGGCGCGCATAGCATCGGTAATAAGGCATATATTGTGGTGTCCTTTTAGTTTTATGAGCATGTTTATAATAAGCGGATGCAGATGAATGCCGTCACAGATAACCTGCACTGAAAGCCGGTCATCCATCAACGCCGCTCCTATGGAACCGGGGTTGCGGTGATGCAGTTGCGGCATGGCGTTGAAAACATGGGTAACCGTCGACAAACCTAGAGTTATGCTTTTCATAACCAGCTCGTAGCTGGCGTTGGAATGCCCAAGCGACGTGACTATATCGTTTTGAGTACAATAGCCGATCAAATCCAAAGCCCCCTCAAGCTCAGGCGCTATAGTAATCATTCGTATGTTGTCTTGAGATAACTCAACTAGACTTTTAAGAAAATCTTCATCGGGAAGCATGAAAGATTCAGCAGGATACATACCGCAGAACGACGGATTGAGAAACGGACCTTCAAGATGTATGCCGCGTACCGACGGATAGAAATCCATCGCATCCGCTATGCGTTTGACCTGTTGGCGGATTGATTTGGCGGTACTTCCCGAAAACGTGGTAAGTATCTGACTGGTAGTCCCGCTACGTAGATGCTCATTGACCAGCCTGTCAAGCTGTTCTGGCGATTCATCGGTAATATCCGCACCGCCGCCGCCGTGAACATGCAAGTCGATAAAACCGGGTATTACCACACACCTGTATGCGTCGACACGGGTATAAGATTGAGAAGCAACATTCACACCTTCAATACTGTCGTATGGTATCACCGATTCGATACGGCTGTTGTTCACAACCAACGAACCGCATTCAACAATACCTTCAGGGGTATATATATCACCGTTTTCAATAATATAGTTCATGCGTCCGGTTCTGGATTAAAAATTTTTGACGGATGCGGCGTTATATGAGTCTGGATAGTAATATGCTTCTTCGATAGAAGCATGTTCCTCGTTGATAGTACGTATTTCGTTCCACTTTTTGGTTTCGCTCCAGTGGTTCAATTTCATAATTGCCAATAACGATAATATGATGAACAAAATTTTGAACATGTCAACCTCAATTTTTGAAAAGTTTTCTTAGTTTCGTTTAAGCCAGTCCACTTTGGGTATCTATTCTATCAATCGGCTGAATTTCGTTTAGGTTAAGAAAATACTCGGCTAAACCTTATATATTTTCGTGATACCCGAACCATTATGTTTTGCATAATTTTTCAACTGCTGATAAACTGTTAGGTGATCGTCGAACGGTCAATAAGCAGAAAATATACCAAATCGGACGACTTTCGTTACAATGAATAAACTGCGCTACAACAACTTCAATCTCTACCTCAAAGATACTTTCGGATGCAAGGTATATAAACTGCCGATCGATGCGGGATTCACCTGCCCGAACCGCCTGAAGGGTACTCCCTGCACTTATTGCGACCCGTCCGGCTCCGGAACAGGCGCGTCGGTTCAAAAGATATCTGTCCGCGATCAGATAGAATCCGGAATCGAACGCTACAGGGCAAAATATAAAGCGGAAAAATTCATCGCATATTTTCAGGCATTTTCAAATACATATAAACCGGTACAGGAACTTAAAGAGTTATATGATATTCCTTTTGAGTATCCTGACATTGTCGGATTATCCATCGGAACCCGTCCGGATTGTGTCGACAAATCCAAACTTGACTTGATAGAAAGCTACGCTAAGGAAAAATATGTGTGGGTCGAATACGGTATGCAATCCGCAAACGACAAAACACTGCGCCTTATCCGGAGAGGGCATACCTTCGCCGATTTGAAAAGGGCTGTAGAGATGACACAGGGACGCGGAATACGCATCTGTCTTCATGTAATTCTTGGACTGCCCGGAGAAACCCGCGCCGATATGCTACACACAGCACAAGCAGTATCACAGCTCAAAGTGAACGGCGTAAAAATTCATTTACTGCACATAGTCAAACACTCTGCCTTGGAACAACCTTTTCTGGACGGAAATATACAAATCATGGATCAGGATACATACGTGGAAACTGTGTGTGATTTTCTGGAGATAATTCCAAGCACCATACTTGTACAGCGCCTTACAGGTGAACGACATCCGGATATTCTCGTGGCGCCAAAATGGTGTCTGAATAAAACACAGGTTATCGACGCGATTAACGCCGAACTAAACCGGCGCGATTCGTATCAAGGTAAACTCTGCGGAATGATTTAAAAGTAGTGTTTTAAAAATAATTTTGTTATAATAAGAAACTCGGATATATGGATATATTTTCGCACTAAGGAGGATACCATGCATAGATTATATAACAAGTTGGCAGACAAGATTATAGATGGCTACCTAATAAATATTGACGAAGCTCTCTCACTGCTTGCCGCAATAAAACTTACGGATATTTTTTCGTTCCTGAACGGGGCGAACCGGATCAGAGATCATTTCAAAGGTTCGCAAGTCGAGTTGTGCGGTATCGTCAACGCGAAATCGGGTAAATGTTCGGAAAACTGTTGTTTTTGTGCTCAATCCGTTCATTACAAAACAAACATAGACGAATTTCCGTTACTGTCGCTTGACGAGATTGTCCGGCGGGCGCAAAATGTGGAACACCAACAGGCAATATCGGTTGGAATCGTTACCAGCGGCAGGTCAATCAAATCGGAGGAAGACCTCAGTATGATTTGTCAGGCAATAAGGGCGCTGAAAGATTCCACTCCCATACACCGTTGCGCATCGCTGGGAATCATGTCCGAACACCAGTTACAACGTCTTAAAGACTCGGGACTCGAACGCTATCATCATAATTTGGAAACCGCGGAAACTTTTTTCACTCAAATTTGTACCACACACACCTATCAAGAGCGAGTAGACACTATAAAAGCGGCTAAATCGGTTGGCCTCAAAGTATGTTCCGGCGCGTTATTCGGCCTTGGCGAACAATCGCATCATCATGTGGAATTGGCATTCGCCCTAAAAAAACTTGACGTAGACAAAATACCGCTTAATTTTCTCAATCCTGTCGCCGGCACGCCGGCATTTAAAAACGAACGCCTGTCTCCTCTTGAGATACTTAAGATTATAGCACTTTTTAGATACGTATTGCCTAACAAAGATATCAGCGTATGCGGAGGTAGAGAAGTAAACCTACGAGGGCTTCAACCGCTTATGTATATAGCCGGAGCAAATGCCACAATGGTGGGTAATTACCTGACAACTACAGGCAGGAACCATACGCTTGATATTCAGGATATATGCGACCTCGGGCTCGGACTGACCGGATCCAGCGTGGAATATACCCTGAACTGATCATTTCTCCTGAGGTGCAACCGGTGAACGATTATGTATACCCCGCGAAAAAAATAGCCGTTGCCATGAGCGGCGGTGTAGACAGCTCTGTCGCCGCATTATTACTTAGAGATCAAGGTTATGACATTGTAGGTGTTACAATGAAACTGCAAAACAATTGCAGTTTCGCAGACAGCGCAGTCCGTGACGCCAAAAAGGTAGCCGATTATCTTTGCATACCGCATTTTGAAATTGATCTATCCGACAATTTTTCAAATACAGTGATCAAATCGTTTTGCAGTGAATATATGCAGGGAAGGACGCCGAACCCGTGCATAATTTGCAATCCTTTAATCAAATTCGGAGCCCTCTTCGATCATGTAAAAACTATTCGCGGAGCGGACATGATAGCCACCGGACATTATGCGCGTATCGAATACGGCAATGTATGCAGATTACTTAAAGGGGTTGACTATACGAAAGATCAATCATATTTTTTGAGCAGGCTCACACCCGGTCAACTGGCGGTATCGATCTTTCCACTGGGCAAATACACCAAACCGGAGGTCGTGTCTATCGCCTTGTCTAAAAAACTGCCTGTAGCCGGTCGTCCGGAGAGTCAGGAAATCTGTTTTGTACCCGGCGGCGACTATGCTGAATTTGTTATGGCATCGAAAGTTGCCACCGCAAAGCCAGGGGATATAGTAGATATCAATGGGAGAAAACTCGGGCTTCACCGCGGATTGCCATACTACACTATCGGACAAAGGAGGAACATAGGCGTAGCGCTGGGCAAACCACAGTATGTGATAGATATCATCAGCGAAACAAACACGCTTGTCATAGGCGATGACGATCTGTTGTTCCACATCGGAGTACGCGCTGTAAACCTCAATTGCCTGAATCCACAGGGGTTTCCTGCCGGCAAACATCTGCTCGCCCGTATTCGGTATCGCCACGGCGAATCATCGGGTTACATTCTTAGCTACGCCGATGACAAACTGGAATTTGTTTTCGACCAGCCGCAACGAGCTATAACAGCCGGTCAACAACTGGTCATTTATGACGACGATGTTGTGGTAGGTGCAGGGTTTATAGAAAGTCATTTCCAGTAAAACGGTTACACAGTCCCTTTTAGATACTGTGATGCGCCCCGTAAAAAACAAAATTTTTAAATGTTTTTACAGTGTAACTCCCACTACAGACCTGACTTTTTCGATGGTTTCCTGCGCGATGATTTGCGCTTTAACTGCTCCTTCGAACAAAATATCTTTGACGTTAGAGATGTCTTTTTGCATTTCAGCGCGTTTTTGGCGGTAAGGTTCAAAATGAGCGTTAATTTTTTCAAGTAGCATCTTTTTCGCCGTACCATAACCGAACCCGCCTTTGCGGTACATATCTTCCATCTCACTTTTTTCGTCTTTCGAAGCGAAAAGCGAATAAAGGGCAAAAACATTGCACGATGACGGATCTTTGGGATCTTCAAGAGGAGTGCAATCGGTAACGATACTCATGACTTTTTTCTTCAACGAACTTTTATCTGCAAAAATATCTATGGTATTTCCGTACGATTTGCTCATTTTCCGTCCGTCAATACCGGGAACGACAGCGTACTGTTCCATGATATATTCTTCAGGCACGGTGAACACTTCTTCGTTGTAGGCATTATTAAATTTCATAGCAAGATCGCGGGTAACCTCAATATGCTGTTTCTGGTCTTTGCCTACCGGAACAAGCTGAGAGTTATATATAAGTATATCCGCGGCCATTAGAACCGGATAGGCAAAAATTCCGTGATTGGGTGATATTCCGTTGGCGATTTTATCTTTATACGAATGACACCGCTCAAGCAGTCCCATAGGGGTGATGGTGGTTAGAATCCACGCGAGTTCCATAACTTGCGGCACATCTGATTGTTTAAAAAAAACTGTTTTCTCCGGATTGATGCCGAGAGCGAGGTAATCCATTGCTACATCAAGAATATTTTCGCGCAATTGATTCGCATCGTTGAGAGTAGTCAGCGCATGGTAATCGGCGATAAAGTAGAACGCTTGATGTTCCTTTTGTAGTTCGATATGATGTTTCATGGCGCCGAAATAGTTGCCCAGATGTATTTTACCCGATGGCTGAACGCCTGATAATACTCGCATTGTCATATCCTCAATATGTTAAGGTTTATCTTTTCGTTCTACTTCCCGACTGTAAAAGTCGTACGGATCTTCTTCAGGTATTTCAATTGATTCTTCGTTCACAGTACCGGGCATGGAAAAGTAATTTTTAGGTATATTATGTCCTGTATTATCTTTCTGTTCAAACCGATTCGATTGTATCTGCGAATTTTCAATGTTAGACGCTGTATCCGGTCTATCCTCTCCACGAAAATAACTCGTAGCGAGATATATAAGCAATCCTAACAGCACGATCGAACCGATCAATTTTCCCATCGTAACGCCTCGATCAACAGTGATCTAGTTTGATAAATGTGGATCCGCCGGGTGACGGGTCATTACCAGCCACAATAACCACGGTATCCCCTTTTTTAAGCAATTTCTTATCGAGCAGTAGGGTTTTCGCTTCGGATACCATCTCGTCGATCCCGCGGCATTCGCGTGTGAGTTCAGGACGTACGCCCCAATATAACGCCATACGCCGTAACGTCAGCGGGTCAGGAGTCAAACCAAAAATTTGTGTGGCAGGTTTATGTTTAGACAGCAACAAAGCAGTCCTTCCCGACATGGTAAACGCCAAAATAGCCTTAGCGCCGATTACTTTAGCCAGAACGCACGCGCTTTCCGCCAACGCATGGGTATAATTTGACCCGCAGTCATGCCAGTCGTCGAGCCGGTCTACTAAAGTATCGCTTAATTCGACTTCAGTGGTAATTGTATGCATAATGGCGACAGTAGCTACAGGATGTTTTCCGATAGCGGTTTCCCCTGACAGCATACAGGCATCCGCACCGTCAAGAACGGCGTTGGCGACATCAGTCACTTCCGCGCGGGTGGGTGTGTATTGGGTAATCATCGATTCCATCATCTGAGTAGCGACTATGGCCAGTTTAGATGCATCGCGCGCCTTAGCCAACAACTTTTTCTGGATTAACGGGATCATCTGCAAAGGCAGTTCGACACCTAAATCACCTCGTGCGACCATAATTCCGTCCGACTCCGTAAGTACCTCGTCTATAACCTCAATCGCTTCCGGTTTTTCTATTTTGGCTATTATCTGCACATTTTTTTTATTGTCTCCCATATGACGGCGCAGTGTACGAATATCCTGCGCACTTCGTACAAAAGACAGCGCTATATAATCCACTCCGCATGCCAATCCGGTATGGAGGTCGGCAATATCCTTTTCGGTAATTGCGGACATCTTGAAACGCACGCTCGGCAGGTTGACTCCCTTTTGCTCTCCGATCAGTCCTTCTTTTATAACCTCCGCGATAATCATAGCTCCTTCGCGGCGTTTGATTTTCAGTTCGATCATACCGTCTGAAAGAAGCACTTTATCTCCTTCGCTGAACCCTTCGCAAACAGCAGGGTGGGGAATGGATATCATGCACGAATTACCGGGTATATCGTCTGAGGTAATGGTTATTTCCTGTCCGCGCACAAGCATTACCGGCGCGCCGTTTTCCAGTTTGCCGGTACGTATTTTAGGACCTTGCAGGTCAAGTAGTATTCCCACCTGCCTGCCTGCATTTAGCGCGCAATTCCGTATTGTTTTGATATGATTGACGATCTCGTATTCGTCACTGTGCGAACAGTTGATGCGAAGCACATCAACTCCTTGTCCGATCAGCTCCGTCAGAATATCTTTTGATTCCGAAGCCGGACCGATAGTCGCAATTGTTTTGGTTCGTTTTAAGTTCATTGTCCCTCTACCTGTTTTAGTTCATTGAGCAATGTTTTAGCCTGTTCGAGCTCTGAATCACGCAACAACGCCTGTTCGCATAACTCCCGCGCTTTGTCAAAATTCGAGACACTCATGTACACATAAGCAAGATTCACCATAGCAGACGCATTTTCCGGATCTATTTCTATACATTTTTCAAAGCATGTTTTCGCCTGTTCAAAATTACCGATATCGCTGTATGTCCTTCCCAAATTAAATAAGTATACTTGATTTGTAGGGTTCAGTTCGAGCAATTTTTTATACAGCTCAACCGCTTTTTCCGGTTCGCCAAGTTTACGGTAGGCTATAGCGAGATTGACTGTTGCTTCAACCGATTGCTTATTAATCGCAATAGTCTTTTCAAACTGTTCTACCGCCTTTTCATAGTTTTCTTTGTGCATATAGGCAACACCGTTTTGGAAATACGCTTCCCAGTAGTCGGGAAACAACTGTGTTGCTTTATCGAAATATTCCGTGGCGGCAGTGTAATACTTCTGTTGCATATAAGTCATGCCGACTTGAAAATAAAGCGAAAAATTTTCCGGTTCAGCAATGATAAGCTCTTTGAGCATTTCCCGTGCAGTATCGTAATCTCCGTTATCCATATTGAAAAACACCTGTTTTTTAAGCCAAAACAACCTTTGTTGTTCCCTAAGTTCGGGATCATCCAATATCGCGCCTTTGAGAGTAACAAGCGAGTCAATGGAATCGCGGACAGTGGAAAGGTAACTGTCAAAAAGAGAATCGGGCGCGTGGTAAACAATGTCAAGGCACAGTGAATTGTCCGGATATCCGAGAATGACAAGGGAAGTGTTGCCGTCGGCCTTAATTTGAGTTTGCACACAGGTTGTATCCGCCACAGATACTTCCTCGATATCTGAAAAAACCGCCCCATGTTTTCTTAGCGTATTCAACCTATGGGTCAAAAAGGATTTGAGAGATTCCAGCGTACGCGGGGTCTCCACCTGATAAGCAAGTATTGTCAGGGATACCTTCAACTGTGTACCGAGGTCTGTATGGGTAAACACCAGTTTTGTCCGCGGATCATCTTCGTTAACCTGCCTTAGCTCCCAGTCTTGCGGAGCGATAAACGAGATATATCTGTTTTTGTCGGTAAAAAACTTAGGATTTCGCATTTCCTGCCCCATCAAACACGTTGTTATAGTCAATATAATAATAGCCGATGCCGCACATTTTAATAAAGTTTTCATAACCTCACCTATATTAGTTGCATGTTTCCCGTAGCAATCGCTGAAAAATCAGTCTAAACCATTTTTTAATCGTTATTGCCGTTTCTGATAACCGCGTTTATTCTAATCCACTGTAAGATTTTAGGATAAATCTCTTGTTTAGCGTGTTTTCCAAGGATCATATCGTTATGCCCGTAATCGTTTTTGTGTCCATCGGCTCTGCCGAACTGCATAAACCGTTTATTTTCCGAAGAAACGTTGTGAAATGCGTATCTCACACTTTCCGGCGGCGCGAGGTTATCCGCCTTACCGCAACACAGCAGGATCGGAACCTTTATACGGTCTATCATCTGCGTATAATTGATCTCTCCGTCAAAGGATTTGAATTCGCCGCTCCGCAGTATTTCTATAACCTGTTCGACCACTCCTAGGGGAATATCCTCAACCACATCGCGGAATACTTTGGTAACTGTTTCCGATTCGATATTATCGCGGTTATACAAAAGCACAGCATCCGGGGTGATAATAAACTGGTGGAAAGGAGCTATACTTGAAGCGCCGGTACGTGTATTGACAACTAAAAACGCTTTGAATAATCTTTTATTGCGCAAGATTTCCTGTAGAATTAAGTTCAGCGGACGAGGTTCTATTATCGGAGAACCTATAGTAACCACCGAGGCCAGCTTGTCGTCGTTATTTTGGGTCAGATACGCATACATAATCATACCGCCGAGGCTGTGTCCGATCCACACTACCTGTTTTTTTCCTGTTCTTTCGGTTATAAAATCAAGGGCGGCAGGGATATCATAATTGACATAATCGTCAATATTCCAATTTAGCTGAGACGGGCGAAACGATATGTTTCGCACTTCGCCGCGGCGAATACCCATGATATTTTTGACTATACTTAACCCCGGTTTAGTGCTCAGACCCGACCCGCGAAGCGACAATACCCACACATCGTATCCATTTTCGGCAAGGTAACCCGCAAAACTCGTCTCTTCCTTGAGTATCCAGAAATTGCTGTTATAGCCCAACCCGTGGCATAATATTATGGGAGGACGATTACCGTTGTTGCGCACTGTTTTTGGTGTATAGTGGTGCACTGCCAGCCGCCATCCGTCTTCCGTATCGAAATACAGCGTTTCTGCGCTCTTAGCCCCGTAAGTGCGAGACGGCAGGACTGCGCAACCGGATGTGGTCAAGACCACTGATACCAGCAGTATAATAGTAATAGGGTACAAAAATTGTTTCATCAGTCGATCAGAACTCAATTCGTAATATCTTGCCTTCGTTTTCAGTTTCCGGCGGGAACAGAATAACTTCCTGCCCCATAACCGTGCCTCGCTGTTCCTGACCGATCTGTTCAGATGTCTCGACAATAGCCTGGCTTACGCCGCGCACTGCAGGGGTTACTCCGGTTTTCATGCCGGCGTCGTGCAGAGAACTAATACCTTCTTCGCTCACATCAATAACTGTTTTTGTAACGCCTTCAGTGACTTCCACGGCATCAGACTGTACCCGTAGAAGAGGATTGTCATCTTTGTTTTTGGATTCATCATGCGCGCATCCGGCGCAAAAAACACATAACAACACTGTTAACAATGATCTGAATATGTTCACCGGTATTCTCCTTTAATATTGCGTAGGACGCAGTAACGATTTCCAGCTTGAATCGGATAATTCTAACGCATCTATCGACTTTTTATCAAATGAATTTAGCAGTCTGCCGTCACCGGACAGCAGTAAAAGCTCGTTATAATCGGTATAGTCATACTTTTTCAGCACACGTTTGAAAATTTTCAATGAATAATCACGTATCTGGTCGGTAAGTTCCGGATTGGCAATCCCTTCCTTGAACCGGTAGATAAGCTGAAATGATTTTGAAGAACCTGTATACTCATTGTCGCCGTCGACAAACTGGGCTTCGATTACGGCTACTTCGATGGGCGGTTCGAGACGCTCAAAATCGTCTTCACGCGGTTTGGTATCCGGATCTTCCGCCTCACGTATTTTTTTATTAAGTTTTGAGGATACCTGATTGATTATAAACTCGGTACGGGTCATATCGGTCATATAAAAATCATCTTCCCATAAACTTACATCAGAATGCTCGGAAAATGGTGGGATCATAGCCGGAGTTATTACCCGGCCGTTGACAACATCTTTATAAACATAGGATTTAACGATCATCGGGATAATGCTGAATATAGCTCTCAGCTCAAACATCCACTCATGCACCGTTCCAGAGGGAAACGAAAACGGGTACTGCTCATAGCCCGCCTTAGGAATAAATGTTTCGCGGGCTTTGACGTACACCAGCGTTTCGAGAGCGGAAAGCTGTTTGGCTTTCAGGTCTATGACAGAATACTTGATATCATCTTTCAATTCGCTTTCCATCAGGTATCTAAACCAGAAAGAATTATTGAATTCGTCTCCGGGAAGGAAATACAGCGATGCGCCGGAATGCTTGACAGGTATATCCTGCAACATGGCTCTAACTATTTTTTCCGCCAGATACGGCATGGAATACATAGCCTTATAAACAGTGCGCTCATAGTAATCGTTGCGCGATATGGTTCCCAGAAGCAACCGTTTGCTATCTTCCACAGATCTGACCATCCAGTATTCGCTACCTTTCGATTTGTCGGTATAGATAGTGACAAAATAATCTATATCCGCATCGGTAGAAAGACATACACGGATAGCCGTCAAAAAAATATTCTGGCTTTTCTTTTCGAACGATTCGGTTATGGACTGATCATAGGTTTGTATTTGCGACAAAGGCAGATATATTCCAAATGTTTTGCCGACTACTTTCACCTTGACTTTGTGCCCGTATTCTTTTTCGACAAGGTCCTTGACCCGCTTCTCCAGATTTTCTTTCGGATATGTCGGAATCTCGCACCCGCACATACCGCTCATGGCGAATATACCGGCGCACACTGCAAGAATTACTGGCATCTGCCTGCAAATAGCTGTATGCCTCAAAAATAAATATAGCACAGCCAGCTTTGTTTTCATATCCATCTCACTTCCGACGACGTTTACGCCTGTGTATCCGGCGTACCGGAGCAAGAATCGCCGCCGGATTCCGCCGCCTCGTGTTGATGGTTTATCTCTTCAATCTTTTGTTCCACAAACTTATTTCGTTCCGCTATAATTTGCTCCAATATAGACGCCTTTGTTTTTTCTTTCTTGATATAATCGTTCGGTGTTTTTCCGTATTCTTTGAATATCGAATCGATATCGTCAAAATCGAGTTCTTCATGCTTAAGAAGCTCCATGGCAAACCGGTCGAGTAGTTTTATCTCGGTTCGCAATAAATTTTCGACTTCCTTTGAGCAGTCGGTCAATATTTTTTCTACTTCCTTATGCAACAGAGACTTTTGAGCATCTGACAACATCGATTCAACTATTGAGTAATCGCCAAGGTACCCGCTTTCCGACATTCCGTAATGCCATACCATGCTGTAAGCGATGCTCATGGCGTTGCGAAAATCGCCGTATACTCCGTTGGATGTCACTCCGAACTTGATCTTTTCCGCAATATATCCTCCCAGAGATGATTTGATTGCCGCCAGAAGCATTTCTTTATCGCAACCGACAATTTCTTCTTTGGGAAGATGATACACCACACCCAGCGTTTCTTTTCTGGTGGCTATGGACGCTTTGAACACATCGTGAGTCGGATGAAGAAAATAAATAACTATTAGATGTCCGGCTTCGTGGTACGCGGTATTGACCAGTTCGCGGTCGTTTATTTTGCGGTGATGTTTATATCCGAGTTCGACACGTTCGAGAGCCTGCGACATGGAGGTGTGATCTATGATGTCTTTGTTTTCCCGCGTGGCTATAAGCGCGGCTTCTTTGACAATATACTCAATCTCGGCAGGACTTTTCTGAACCGTTCTTCGCGCCCAGCGTCCGACGTCAATATTGGCGTCGTGCTTCACTTTGGCAAGGTAATATTTGAACAACTTAGCCCGGCCTTCTTCGTACGGTTTCCCCACGTATATTTTTCTGTCGAACCGTCCCGGACGAAGCAGAGCCTCGTCAAGCACGCCTTCCGCCGCGTTAGTAGCGCCTATGACAATGATATTTTCCCGTTTACCGCTCAACCCGTCCATTTCGACCAGAAGTTGGTTCTGAGTGCTGTTGGTTTCTCCTCCGCCGCCGTAAAAGCTGAAACTTCGCCCCCTTCCGATAACGTCGAGTTCGTCGATAAATACGATACACGCTCCGGAATCGTACGCCTGCTGGCGCGCCTGATGGAACAGTTTACGAACACGCGACGCTCCGACTCCCACGAACACTTCAACAAATTCACTTCCCGAAATGGAGATGAACGGTATTTTTGCCTCGGTGGCTATAGCTTTGGCAAGCAGTGTCTTTCCGCAACCGGGAGGGCCGATCATCAGCAGGCCGCGTATTATCTTGCCGCCTACTTTATCAAGACGTTTGCGGTCTTTGATCAACTGCACCACTTCCGATGCTTCAATTTTAGCTTCGTCGATACCGATAACATCATCAAAGGTTACGTTCACATCTTGAGCTTTAATTTTTTTCTTTTTTAACGACGTAAACCCGCGTCCCTGAGCGTTGATCAGTATCGTCACAAAGATAATGACATGTACCAGCGCGATGAATATTTGAATCGGGATCGTGGCCAGCATCTGTTTGCGGTAAAAACTCTCAAGACTCATCAACCCCCAGTAGCACAGTCCGAGCAATCCGACAACAAAAATAACGATGACTATTTTTATCCAGTTATAGACTAAAAACGACTTAAGTTTTCTAAAAGCATAACTCTTCATTAAAAATCCTCGACTCTATACACAATTGTCTTTTCGATACCTGTCTTTGTATAAACGGTGTTTGCGGCAAGGGCTTTGATTGAATTAAACGTGCGGATAAACGGTATCAGGTTATCTGTAATCAGGTTAAGGGTATCCTGATCGAGCGCGCCGGCTTCGCCGACAGAGCGTTGCAAATCTATCAGCCACTGGCATATATCGATCAGCTTGGTTACTGTCATTTCTACATTGATGTAGGAAACCTGATTGTTGCGGTCGGTTATAACATCTTTTACTCTGTTGTAATTATCAGATTTGCTAAGCGATGCATCTTTACCGCGCGCCACCCGTACCATATCTTGAAGCATCATGCTGTTGGTGGCTATAACCAGTTGATCGTCGATAACCATATACGACGGAGTCAGGCCGGCGATCGGCAGGGTGGTTATTTTAGCCTGCACAATAGGTACGTCCATAAAGGAGGATGTTTCTACGGTAAGCATCGGCAGTCCTTCAGGGTTTGCCGCTGAATAATAGTTGTTGATCGACTGTATTACTTTGCTCATAAGCGTATTGGCCTGCGCCGAGTCTTTTACGCTCAATATTATACCTGCTTTAGGTATAGGTAAAAATCCTTCTATACTCAGGTCGGACAGCACATAAGCCACTTCCGATCCCAGAACAGGGAACACATCATTTTTAAGGCTGATGGCTAGACTTGTTTCCAAGGCGCTGATACTAGTCATAATAGCGTTTGCCTGATCGACATCCTGTGTTATCACGCTTTCCTGCCATACATTCCATAACGCCGGTATGTCGAGAGACTGAGATGAGTTGAACAAGATGGAATCTTTCGGTATGAGGCGCATTGCCTTGGATTTTTCGGGAGCCGCCGCCCATAATTTTCGCAGAGCTTCGTTATCGGTCTGATAATTAGGAATAACCATCAGGCGCGAGTAGAGACCGTTGTTAAACCGCGACGCGCCGCCGAGTATGCTTATGGTAGCCAGTGAAGAACGCAGGCTGTTGCGGACAGTTTCATCCTGAAATGCTTCCGGTAATGCTGTCTGATCCATTTTGGCGATTATTTCGGCGGAATTTACAAATAGTTCCTGAAAAAAAGGGCCGTTGTTAGCATCGGTTACATCTTTAAATTGAACAAGTTCTGAAAGAGCGCCCTTGCGTGATCCTTGTTTTACCATGTCTATTACGGCATTAATATTTTTAACCGATTGGCCGACTTCAAGGATAAGTATATCTCCGGCTAGGGCGTAAGACATGGCGGTCGGAGTTTCGGGTGTAGGGGCTACGTGATATATTTTCACGCCGTTGTATTCGATGGTTGTAAACTGCGAATCAGTCTGCTGTGCCAGCCCGATCAACCCCGATAAAATACGGGTTTTAGCGCCTACTTGAGCCAGAATCATCAGAGACGGTTCGTTTTGGCGGTCGTTTTTCATGAACAGAGCAACTGCAAACTGCCGTCCGAAAAACTCCATTATTGTCGCTTCGTTAAGTTCTATGCCGGCTTGTTCTTTGAATTGTTCCTGAAATGTTGCAAGCGCGGTATTGAAATCCAAATCTTCCCACAGACGCAGTCCTGTTATAGCCTTCCATGTTTTACTTTTAGTAAACAACTTCCAGTGATTTTTTAGATCGTATATACCCATATACGCCACTGCGTCTTGAGGCACGACAGTAGCCAGTGTTTTTTCAGGAACTGTAGGCGTTACTGTAGTCAACATTTTGACCATTTCGCCGGGAGTTTTGCCCTGACGGTACATCAGCACGCCGACGGCTACAGCCGCAAAAGCAACTATAACAGCTATGATTGCCACTACTTTTTTCATTGCATGAATCCCCTTTCTTCTCTTTTTCCGTGATTGTATTGTAACTACCTGTATTGTTTGTGCATTTCCATTCTTTCTTTGAACCGCCTTGGATTAAACAGATACTCTTTGTCCTCCATATTCCCGTAAAGCGGTATATCATCGGAACCGATGATATCATAATCCCACAGAAACGACAAGCGTTTATCGTCAGTGGGAAGAGTAACCTTAGAATCGTTATCGTACTCGATGGTTACCGACTGGATATCACCGTAGTTGTCTTTTTCGTAGACATAACTTTCCGTATGATCAAAGTATTTGGACATGACGATATACCCCTGTTGGTCGAACTGTCGTATTACCATGTAATCGGGATGGCGTTCGGTTGCAATTTTGATTCCGTCGTCAATCCTAAACGAATAATCGATTATAGTGGAATCGGCGTTTATTTTTTTAACAAGCAGACCGGATTCATTGTATTCTTTCTTGGATGTAGTTCCATCCGGATACGTTACCGTAACCGATTTTATCGTGCCGTCCTGATAAAACCTAACGGCTCGCTTTAGACCCTTTGCCGATTGTACGGGTTCATCTGCGCTGTCTTCTCCATATATATCTGTAACCGGAATGATTAAAAACAAAAAAAAGACAACAGCGCTCCAGTACGCCATTTTACTGTTCATAAGCCGGAACCTCCTTTTGTCGGCTGTTTCTCGAGAACATATCGAACAGCCCGCTTCTTACATCTTCAAAGAGTATATATATATTCGGTACAACAATCAATGTTAAAAACGTTGATGAAATCATGCCTCCCATCACTGAGATAGCCAGAGGCGCCCACAGTCCGGCGGCTTTGCCTGTATCGAAAGCCATAGGAATAAGGCCGAGGATGGTAGTTGCGGATGTCATGCAGATAGGCCGCAACCGGTCTTTGCCCGCCTGAATTATTATTCTGAAACGCTGATACCCTTTATCTCGCAGGCTGTTGGCGTGGTCGATCAGAATAATTGCGTTGTTTACCACAATCCCCGCAAGCATAATCATCCCTATAAAAACCGATGTAGACAGAGGGTATTTGGCTATCTGTAAGGCCATAACTACTCCTATTCCTGCCAAAGGCACTGATATCATAATGATAAACGGCTGGTAGTACGACTGAAAAAGCGACGCTAAAATCATATACACCAGAATAACGGTAACAACAACCGCCCATGACAGCTGGTTGCGACTTTTTAGAAGCAGTGGGTAATCGCCTCCAAACCGGTAAAAGTAATCTTTGGGAAATTTAACATCTTTCAGTAGTAGTTTTATTGATGAGGCAACAGTTCCCAAATCCTTGTCGCCGATATTGGCCGTAACCTGAATAAAGCGGTGTTTATTGCGCCGGTAAATTTCCGTTGGACCTTTTGACGGCACGAACCCGGCTATTTGCTTTAAGGTAATCGGTTCACCGTTTTTAGTCTTTAAAGTCAGATTTTCCAGATCGGAAATGGTCATTCGGTTTTCTTCTTGAAGACGTGTTATTGTTTCTATTTCCATGGCGTCGGTATGAAATTTAGTGGCACGCATACCGCGCATTTGTCCGTGTACGGTATCGGCCACACTTCGTACCGTAAATCCGTACAGCGCCGCCCTCTGGCGGTCTACCACAAGGCTGTATTCCGGCTGAGGGTCTCGAGCGCGCAGTTTTATATCGGACAAAAAAGGCAGAATGCTTATGGTTTTGCCGACAGCGTTGGCCAGTTTTCGCAATTTTTCATAATCATGTCCGTATATATCGATAACCACTTCTTTCGACTCGCTCTGTTGTGCGCCGGTAAAAAAATAGATAAAGTAGCGAGGAAACTGCGATGTTTTTTTGCGCAGGCCGTCGATTATCTCTTCTTTCGTCCGGTGCCGTTTTTCCGGCGGCTCCAAGGTTACAATAATCTTCGGGTCGCCCTTTTTGACGTTGGAAGATACTGTCTGTACTTCTGGGATTTCAGCCAGCCACCCTTCTATAGTCCGCACTACTTCGTCTACACGTTCGAGCTTGGTTCCGGACGGCGGAGTCAAATTAATGGAAAACTGATCCTTGCTGTATGTACCGCTCAGTTCCATACCCATATTGGTTATACGAAACATGGAAACCGCAAACAGCACCATAACCACAAGCAAAAACAGGTAACGATACCTGATAGATACCAAAAGAAGCTCCATATAGAGTTTCTGCATGAACCCTTGAACAGTATGAACACGTTGCTTGAACCGCCACACTCTGGATATCTGATAATACATCATCGGCACCAGCGACAGCGATACGAACAACGACGCAAGAATCGAAAACGTAACCGTAAGCGCAAGACCGCTGTACAATATACGGATATCTTTGTCTATGAAAATCATAGGCAAAAAAACGGCAATCGTGGTTATTGTGGATGACAAAATAGCAAGCCACACCTGTTCACTGCCTTCTATTGCGGCGGTGCGTTTATCAACACCCCGCTGGCGTTTATGAAATATGTTCTCCAACACCACTATGGAGTTGTCGACCAGCATACCGGTTCCGAGGGCAAGCCCGCTCAATGTCATAATGTTTAACGTAATGCCTGAAAAATTCATAAAAATGAATGTAGCGACTACGGAAATAGGTATTGAAAGAGCTATGACTGCGGTGGCGGCAAAATCGCGCAAAAATAGATAAAGCACAGCCATGGCAAGGATAGCGCCGATAAGCAATGACGATTTAACCGAATTGATGGCTACCTCGATAAACTCTCCCTGATCGTACAAAAAAGTGATGGATACATCTTCTTTTTTAAGGTCGTCGAGGATTTGGTCTACCTCATGGCGTATTTTTTTTGAAAGATGGAATGTGTTGGCATTGCTCTCTTTGGAAATGTAAATGCCCACGTTGTCGTACAAATTTATACGCGCATAAGCATTGGGTTCCAAATAGCCGTCCTGCACATCCGCGACATCTTCAAGACGGATGATGGAGCCTTGACGGGTAAGCCCGATACCGATTTGTTTGATTTCATCTACAGTATTAAAAAGCCCCATTGTCCTAATGAGGTATTTTTCACGGATTTCCTCCATTTCCCCAACCAGCAGGTTGAAATTGTTTCTTCCGAGGCTGTCCATAATCTCTTTGTAAGACATATTGTATTTGAGCATTTTTGCCTGATCGATGTCGACCAGGACTTTGCGTTCCCTGCCGCCCCATACTTCCACGTTGGCGACCCCATCAATCCGAGTAAGCCGGCTTTTTAGTTTCTCGTCAACTATTGTGCGAAGTTCTTCGGGCGAATGGGTATCGCTGGTAACGGACAATATAACGTTCGAGTTCTGGGAATATTCCCATTTGGCTATGACCGGTTTGTTCGCTTCCGGAGGCAGTTTGTTTTTTACGCGGGAAAATTTTTCGCGCACCTCCAGAGATGCGAAATCCATGTTGGTTCCTGTCTCAAATTCAAGAACTACGATAGAAAGGGATTCACGGGAATTTGAATAGATGGCGGTCAAGTGGCTTACGGTTCCGACCGCTTCCTCAACCATATTGGTAATCATGGATTCCACCTCGGTTGGAGGCATACCGCCTCGCACGGAAACCATGATGCTGATCTGTCCCATATCACGGTTAGGGGTAAGTTCCACAGGCAGTCGGCTCAGGCTTATAAACCCGAACAGCAAAACGCCTGTGAACAACATAATTATGGATACCGGTCTGCTGACCGATTTAGCTGGCAGTCCCATTGTCTTTTGCCAATCGATTTGCGAAAACCCGTTGAAACGACGCTTTTATACTTTCCACATAATAGTAGACGATAGGGATGATAAACAGTGTCAAAAAGGTAGACGTAGTCAACCCGCCCATCACGGTAATTGCCATAGGCGACCGTAATTCGGATCCTTCCTCAAGCCCTACAGCCAGCGGAATTAATCCGATAATTGTGGTCAGCGCGCTCATCATGATAGGTCGCAGACGTATTCGGCTGGCAAGAAATGCCGCTTCAAGCGCAGAGTACCCTTGCGTTCTTAGCAGATTGATGAACTCAATTAGCACAATACCGTTATTGACCACAATTCCACCAAGCATAATCACTCCAAGCATAACCACCACGCTAACCGGTGTCTGAGTGGCGTATAACGCCACAGCGATACCAATTAACGACAACGGCACTGTGAACATGATTATAAACGGCTGGATGAACGATTCGAACTGAGACGCCATTACCATATAAACCAGCAGAATAGATAAAGCCAGCGCCATAAACAGGTTGTTGAAAGATTCCTTGATTTCTTTATTTTCTCCTGCCAGTTTCATCTGATAACCGTCTTGGAGTTTAGGAACCATGTTGTCGACCATATTTTGAACATCTTCGCTAACATCTTTCAGGTCACGCCCGAATATGTTGGCTGTTACAAGAACGGTTCGTTCTTGATCGATTCTTTTGATTTCGCTCGGCCCGTAACCGCGTGTAATCACAGCTACCTGTTTAAGGGGTACTGTCACGTCGAGCAGGTCGGATTTGATTAGCAGTTCGCGGATATTGAGAAAATCTTTTCTGTCTTCTTCTCTAAGCTGAACGCGGATATCGTATTCCCGTCCTTCTTCCTTAAATTTGGTTGCTACTGTCCCTTTTAGGGCGGTATGCGCGGCTATGGCTATCTGATCGACTGACACGCCGTAGGTTGCCGCCTGATCTTTTATGATAGTAATTTTTGTTTCCGGATTGGACAGCGAACGGGTCGATTTGACGCCGTATATGCCTTTGATCCGATTAAGCCCGGTCTGCACCTGTTCGGTCATTTCATTAAGTACATCAAGGCTATAACCCGATAGTTGAACGACCACAGGGCTGTCTGTTCCCATAAGCGATTTAAACACGCTTTCCTGAAGCACATACTGTACCTTCAAATCGCCCAGATCCATGTTTGTTATGCCCACTTTGATATTCTGTATTATCTGTTCGGTAGACAAAGCTCGGTTTTCTTTCAATGTAACCAACAGTTCGCCCTGATGCGATTCCAGTATATTTATTTCCGCCTGTTCGCGCGCCGCTTCCTGATCGGAGCCTATGGACACGGCCAGCGATTTGGTTTCAGGCATTCGCAGTATATACTGCTCTATTTTAGAAACAGCTTCGTTGGTAATTTCCAGTTTAGAGCCTGTCGGCATATCGGCTTTGATAAGAAACTGCCCCTGATCGACCTTAGGCAACAACTCCCGGTCAATGTTGAGCATCAGCATAGCGCTCATGACAAAGAAAACGCTAACGAGTGCCATTATAAAAAAGAAATAAACGCCGCGCCGACGGCCTTTTTTCAGGAAAAACAACTTTTCCTTTATCGCATCAAGCGATTGTGCCTGTTTTTTGTTTTTCATCTTGATCTTTGTAGCCAGCAAAGGTATTAACGATACAGCCACAGCAAGAGACGCCACAAGGCCGAAACACACTGTAAACGCCAAATCTTTAAATATCTGCCCCGCCAACCCCGGCACGAAAATAAGAGGAAAAAACACCGCCACAGTGGTAAATGTGGACGATGTAATTGCACTTGTAACCTCATTAGTGCCCTGTACGGCGGAATCAACAGGAGAGTATCCCATCTCGCGGTACCGGAAAATGTTTTCGATCACCACAATGGCGTTATCCACCAGCATGCCCACAGCGAGCGCCAGCCCTCCGAGCGACATCATGTTAAGAGACATAGGCTGAAATATTTCGCCCTTGAAATACATCATGATAAACGTACCCATAACCGAAATCGGAATCGCAAAAGTAACTATCATGGCGCTACGCATATTTCGAAGGAAAAACAATATTACCAAAAACGCCAGCAATCCTCCCTGAACCGCGGCATTACGGACTCCGTTGATTGATTGGCTGATGAACTCCGATTGATCATAGATAATTTCCAGCCTCATACCCGGCGGAAAATCTTCCCGCAGAAATTTCAGTTCATTAAGTACGTTTCGAACTACATTGATGGTATTTGTAGCCGATTGTTTTTGAATGGTAACCGATATATCCGATTTGCCGTTCAGACGTGAGTAAGATGTCGTTTTTTTAAATGTATCTTTTATATCGGCGATTTCCCTCAGTAATACAAGGCGGTTTTCTCTTCGTTTGGATTTGGTTTCTTCCTCTTTACGCTGGTAGCTCATTGTCTGTCTTTCGCTAGGCGGCAACGGTTCTAGCATCGGCGAGGAATCGTCGGATGTTCCTATTCTTTTGTCTATGGTTACCGGCGTGTACCCTATTTCCCTGACATGCTGGTATTCACCGATAGTTCGTATCAAGTACTCGTATGTCTGGTCTTTGATTGTTCCGGCAGGATAGTTCAGGTTGGTTTGATCGAGAGCGTTTACTACCGAATTGATAGAGATGCCCGATGCCTGTAATCTGCCCTGATCAACCTCAACTAGAATTTCGCGTGTCAAACCGCCGCTTATTGAAACCGAAGCCACCCCTTCCACTTTTTCCAGTCCGTCTTTAAGTATACTGCGCGATAATTTGCGTAGTTCGTACGGGTCGAGTTCTCCGGTTACGCTGAAACGCAGTATCGGAAGATCGAAGGGATTGAATTTGATTACCACAGGGTCTTCCGACTCGTTAGGAAACCGGTCTTTGATCATGTCGAGTTTTTCGCGTACATTCAGCGAGGCGAAATCCATGTTGGTTCCCCAGTTAAACGATACGGTGACGATACTGGTTCCTTCTTTGGATACCGACGTAATACCCCGCATATTTCCAACAGCGCCGACCGCTTCTTCTATTGGCCGGGTTATTAGAGTTTCTATTTCTTCGGGCGCGGCATTCGCATACTGGGTCAATATGGATAAGCGCGGATAGTTGATCGGCGGAAACAGTTCCTGCGGAAGGCGGGCATACGAAATTATCCCAAGCAGTGCAACTCCGAAATAAAACATAGTTATCGTAACCGGTTTTCTAACCGAAAACGCGGATATATTCATATATGCACTCCATGCGCGTGGTTAGCGGCCTGTACTGGCGGTATATCGGATAAAGCAATCGTATATAATCTCATGAAAAAGTGAGAAAATCCAGTCATTATTTTCTGCCGGGTATTTTGCGCCGCGTTACAATTTCAATCGACCGATATTCTAAGAAACTTAACCGTATCTCACGGTAAAACGGTTAATAATTTCAAACACTTGTACGGAGGCTACAGAATATTCTGTCATTTAATGAGATACGCAAACTGAAAATTTGATCAAAAAAACCGGCGCGATAATAAAAGAAAAAATGCAGATTACCAAGCATAATGGTTATAATTAGAAAATCCTATTACCATATCCGATCACTAACCTGACAACTCTAAGGCCGGTTTTTCATTTTCAGAGTAGATATATCATACGGAGCAAGCGTTTCGCAAACATCTTACAACGGTTCGGCAAGTTTCAATTTTTCTATTGCTTGACGGTTTCCCACAACGACAAGAATATCGTTGCCGAAAATCCGTTCAGCCGGACTGGGTGTAACTATCCGGTTATCGGCACGACGTATACCTACTACGGTAACCCCGTGTTTCTGGCGGAACCTTATATCCGCCAAAGTTCTGCCGGCTAAGTCCGAATTATCCGCGACCTGTATTTCGGCAACGGCAAAACGGTCTTGAGTTTCGGTATCACTGGTCTTATTAAATTCCCTAAAGAGTATTTCGGCTTGTTTTAACTCATCCGCGGATCCCATTATAACCACACGGTCGCCAGGATATATTTTGTGATCAGGGTCCGGATCATAATATATCCGGCCTGCCCTGCTGATCGCCAATATTGAGGCTCCTGTCATAGAGCGCAGGGGAATATCCCTTATAGTCTGACCCACTACAGACACGTCAGGGCGGATTAGCACCTCGCGAAACGCGATAGGCCAATTGACGTTTTCCGGCAGGAAATCCATTGCGTACACCAAAGTATCCGCCGCTTGTTCCGCCGCGTCGGCGAACGGACGGAATATAACCTTAGCGCCCATATTCTCAAACTCGGCCGCTTCATGTTTATTTGTTGCTGTCAAAGCCACGTTGCCGGTATATCCGAGATTCTTGAGATTATGCAATAACGCCGAATTCAATTCTTTAGACCGCACAGTGCTGACTATCCATCTCGCTTTGCGCAAAGGCAACTGGTCGTGAATGTCAGGGTCTGCCATGTCGCCGTACAGAACTGATATGCCTCGCGAACGCCATTTTTCAAGCGCCCCGGGATCGAAGTCCACCCCTATTATTATTTTGTCGCGCCGTAAAAGGTATTCTGCAAGGCCGCTACCGTAATTGCCCAATCCGACGAGAATCACGTCAACGGATGTATCATCTTTCAATTCGTCTATAGATGTTTCCCTGTAAGGATTGCGCAACTCGAATATTTTCAAAGGACCGGACAAAATGCGGTAAAGACTGCCGGAATACAAAATCATGTAGGTTGATGCGAAAATAGTTATTCCGCCTACAAGGGTAATAAGCCCCATGGTTTCCTGATTTATATGCCCTATGCTCAACCCCAACGCCGCAACTATCAGCGAAAATTCACTTATCTGCGCTACTGTCAGGCCGGCAAGAAAACCTGTCCTGCGCCGATATCCCATAATTCCCATTATCACCAAAACAATAAGCGGATTGCCGATAAGAACGAATAAAGATAACAGCACCGCTGAATTGACCTGAGATCCAACGGTAGACCAGTCCAAACGCGCTCCGAGAGCGATGAAAAAAAACAGAAGCAGGAAATCACGGATACTTGTAAGCCTAGCGCCTATAGAGTCCCTGTAACTAGTTGATGCTAAAGATATACCGGCGAGAAAAGCGCCTACTTCTTTACTGAATCCCAACAGTTCACTGCCAGCGCCGAGAAAAACAGCCCAAGCAATGGCGAAAAGAGTAAGAAGCTCATTAGAATGTGCCAGCCGTCCGACTAGGCGCGGTAAAACATATCTCATCAACAACGCTATAACAGCAAGGAACCCCAGTCCTTTAAGGGTGATGAGAATCGAAGAAACGAAAAACGAAGTTTCACCCGAAACCTGTTGTCCGAACGTGGTCAGGCCTACCAACGCCAAAATTGCGGCAATATCCTGAACGATCAGAAAACCGATAGCTATTTGGCCGTGCAAAGAATCGATTTCCTTTTTATCCGACAAAAGTTTGACAATGATAATCGTGCTTGAAAATGTCAAAGCCACGGCAACATAAGCTGAACTTAAAACAGGAATTCCCAGCGATAAGGCGATCACGAATCCGATGGCGGAGGTAAAAATAATCTGGCCGAGTCCTGTTGCCAAAGCCACAGGGCCGGTAGTACGGATCAGTTTCAAATCGAGCTTGAGTCCGACGATAAATAAAAGAAGAGATATCCCCATATGGGCTAACAACTCGATTTGATCATAACTGCCGATTAGCCCCAAGCAAGACGGGCCGCTGAGAATACCTGTGGCCAGAAACATTATCAACAAAGGCTGACGCAGTTTTTTCCCGACTATTCCAAGAATCGTCGCCAAACCGAGAATAGCAGATACCTCGAAAAATGTGTTTCCGTGACCCATTACACCATCCTTAACATTTCAAAATCATTGCTTTACAGCATACATTGCCGTTGTCATCCGCGCAATTTTACCCTGACAATTTCCTGAACGGTTTTCCCGTCGGTACGTGATCCGTATTCGGACATAACTTCACGCATGACGATTCCCATATCTTTCGCCTGCGAGAGTTTTTTTTCGGTTATAATCGCGTCGATTATCTGTTCGAGTTCATTGACGCTCAACTGGGCGGGCAGGTACTGGGTCAATATATCAATTTCGTCCTGTTCTTTTTGAACGAGTTCGCCGCGCTCCCCTTTTTTATACAACACAACGGCTTCCTCACGGGATTTTATGCCGCGCTTGATAATTTTTATCGTTTCGTCATCGGTAATATCGATTTTGTTATCTATTTCAAACCGGCGAATTTCCGAAAAAACCATGCGAAGCACACCCACTTTAAACTGATTTTTTTCTTTCATAGCGATTTTAGTATCGTTTTGAATCTGCTCTTTGATGGTCATATCTAACTCTCCTTGGTAAGCCGGTTATTCCGCGGACAGACGGTTATTTGCTATGCAATTCAAACGAACCGTCCCAATTTTTATCCGGAGGATTTTTTAGAAACATTTTGCATCGTTTCATATGCAATTCTGTCGGTGTATCGTTTTTATGTATTCTCAACGCTTCGCCGAAGATGTCCAGCGCGTTCTTAAAATCTTTTTTATGCATGAAATGACGTCCTTTATGATATAGCTTAAGAAATTCGCGATACCTCCGGGTCGCCGTCGTAACGACCTGAAAAATCCGTTCCGGTTTTCTTTTCCCAACCACTTTTACCAGATCGAGTTCACGGGTAATTATTTGTCTGTCCAGACGCCGGTACGTGTGATCGCCGATAATTATCTGTGTTCGGTAATATTTGTTTGCACCTTCTAAGCGTGAAGCTAGGTTAACCGTATCGCCAAGCACAGTATAGTTAAATTTACTGCGCGACCCCATATTCCCGACAATCATTTTACCGGTATTGATGCCTATTCGTGTAAAAAAAGGCGGTGTGCCTGCACGTTTCCAGTCGTCCTGCATTTTATTTATTCGGTTGATCATTTCTATCGCGGCACGGCAGGCTTTTGTAGCGTGATCTTCAAAATAGATGGGCGCACCGAAAAAAGCCATTATCGAATCGCCGTTATATTTGTCGATGGTTCCTCCGTGAGCCATTATGATATCGCTCATTTCGGTAGTGTAAGTATTTAGAAGCTCAACCAGCCTAGCCGGACTCAATCGTTCCGAGATACCTGTAAACCCGACAATATCGGAAAACAGGACTGTCAGCACCTGCTCTTCACCTCCGAGTTTGAGCAATTCAGGTTCATCTACAAGCCGGTCGACAAATTGCGGCGAGATATATTGACTGAACGCGCCTTTGATAAACCGGCGTTGACGTTCTTCACGGACGAATTTTATAAGCGTTACCGCCGGATATATCGTTATCACAGACAGAAGAGGGTAAACCGGCGGATACCATATACTGAACTTCAAAAACAATATTAAGCTGACCGCAAGTAGCAAAACAGCCATGCCGAACGCGAATACAAAACCGAATATCGCGCTCACACACGGCAACAAAAAAGTCAACATAACTGCCGCCAATACACATCCTGAATACACCGCCAGATCGCTCCACCACGGAGTAACTAGGTAACGGCTGTTCAACATAGAATCTATCGCATTGGCATGAATTTCTATGCCGGGATAAACGTTTTCAAATGGCGTTGTCCTGATATCGTACAATCCCGTTGCGGTAAGGCCTACCAGAGCGATTTTTCCGGCAAGACCTTCCGGAGCAGAGTCAATAACATCTACCGCGGAAATATAAGGAAATGTTTTAGAGGGTCCGGCATAATTCACAGGTAGCATGCCCGATAATCCTAGCGGAGGTGAAATGGATCCTACTGATAACGATTCGACTCCTGCGTCATCGAGTTCCAGCCTGATTTGTTCACCGGTATATGCCCGCACTATATCAAGGGCAAACGACGGGTAATACGAACCTTTATATCTGCATATAAGAGGAACTCGCCTGATAACCCCGTCGCTGTCGGGTAGTACATTTAAAAAACCTTCCCCTGTAACGCTTTGAGATATTACTTCCGTAGTTGCGGAATACCCGGACGGAGTAAAAAACACGTGATCGTCAGGACTCTGACCGCTTTCGAACACCTGAATTATGCGACGTGAGTGAAGGGTATCCTCATTGCGTTTATATTCAGCAGTCTTGTCTGTAGCTGAAACTGCCCCATCGAAAAACAACAAGCCCAGTATCGACTCATCGGCCGCTTCCAGTGACCGGGCAAAAATTCGGTCAGGCATATTATTCCCGATCAACGGTGCAAGATATTCCGGCGGAATCGCATTTTCGCCTTCGCCCAAATATATATACTCGGAAGCCGAATTTCTCATCCCGTCCGCGATATCGTTGGAGATAAGCGACTCCGGTTCCGGAAACAAAATATCCAGAGAGATTACCGCGCATCCGGCGCGAACAAGAGAATCAACCAGCCGCGATAAAGTAACCCTCGACCACGGCCAGCGTCCCTTCTGAGCGATGCTATTCTCGTCGATGGCGATTATAACCACTTGACCGCCGGTTTCTACTGTGCCGCGGTAGCGGAAAAAAGTATCGAGTACTTTGTTATTGAGCATGGTCAAAAACGACGGACTTACAAAATACAGAAACAGGATGCATCCCAGTAAGACGCATCCTGTTATGTATGAAACGGTCTTTAATGATTTTTCACAGATAAGTTTAGTCATGACAGAGTGTTAGAGTTATCAGGAGCCTTAATAATATCCGTGGCGTTCATTTTCCGGATACAGTGATTGCGGTTCCTGTTCTGGAGTTTGATCCAACGGAGGTTTGTCCGCAGACGGCGAAGTGTCCGGTTCGAAAGGTTGCTCCGCACCCGGAATATCACTCATATCGTTGCCCAGAGTATCCATGAGTATATCGTCTTCAACCTCGGAACCGCCGGAATTTGTTGTCTGGTTGATAAGTTCAAGAAAAGCAGGGTCTTCAAAATCGAAGTCGAACGGTTCTGGAGGCTGTCCCTGATTGACTCGAGCGCCCTGATTGGGACCGAGGTTCAATTCGCCTTTTACGTTCGGGTCGCTGTTTTTAGCATAGGTAGTATTGACTATACCGTAAACCAAAGTTTGCGCAGGCTGATCTTTCGCTTCCACGATATTTTCCGTACCTCGTACACCGGCAATCGCGGTATGAGTGCGGATTTCATACTTGGATCCGCCTCGTGAATACTGTTTGCCCACCACCGACCGAAGTTTACCGCGAACCAGTGACAGTATGGTTTCCCGTTTACCTGTAAGGGCGTTGTATGTATCAGAGTCGATAACCAATTCCGAAGACGGGCCAAGTGTTACGGCGCTGTCGTCGCGAAATATGATTTGAACGGATCCATCTTTGTCGGTTACTATTCTGTCTTCGATATAAACCTTGCCGCCAACCTGAACTATTTCCGGTTGCGACTCGTTTCTGTGGTAGTTGCGCACAGTGCCCGATACAGTATTGACTATACCCACGTTACCGGCGGCAAACGCCATGCCTGCCGTTCCGATAACACAACTGGTAATAACAGCAAAAATTCGTTTCATTACATGTTGTTTCATTATCACATCTCCTATATTATGAGAAATCGTTGTATTCCGCCCCAATGAATGTTTCCCAATAATACTATTTCCGTTAAATTTTTCAAACAAAAAATTGTCTGTTTTATTATTTACTTTTCATTTTCAAAAATCAATACCCTTTAGACGCTCCTGCGGCGGATATTGTTCAGGCATGACTTTATTTTTCCAACCGAATTCTTAGACCGCTACGGAATAATTTCTAATTGTTTTATATGGTGATCCACTGAAAATCGGGAGCTACGCATATATGTCCATCGAAATATTCCATAGCTTCATTGACACACATTGTGATGAAATCGGGTGAAGTTTTTTCCAGATGCGTAAGCCACAACTGCCCGCATTTTGCTAAACCGGCTATTTCACCTGCCTGCGCGGGTGTGGTATGATTTTTCTTTGCGCGTAGCCGCATCTCTTGCGATGCGGCTCCTGCTTCGTGGATAAGCGCTGTAGCGCCGTCTGCCAGCCTTGTTACAGACCCGCTTGGGGCGGTATCTCCTGAATAAACTAAAGATTTATATGCGTCCTCAACACGTACAGCCATGCTCGGCACACCGTGGTCGCCATAGGCTCCTTTCAGCTTAAACCCTGAACCGGTGGGGATAGAAAAATCGTTAGTTTCGTCGAGAACTATAAAGCGCGTATGTTCGGTAACATATTTTTCCATCTCAGGGTAGACCAATGTCACAACCTGCTTAATCAGCGAAGGCAGGCATGGATGAGTAACAATATTTATCGTTTTCTCCGAACGCCTTGCGTATTTTTCTACAAGTATCATCGGCAATCCGAGCAAATGGTCGCCGTGGCTATGGGATATATATATCCAATCTATCTGGTCAGGCAGTATACCCGCATAATTCAGTTGGTTGGCTATAGCCGGCGGCGTTTCGATCAACAAATAAATTCCATCAAGATCGATAAGATAACTGACATTCCAGTTTCTGCCGGTAGGATAAGCCGCGGATTTGCCCAACTGCATGATTCGCATATTTTTTCCTTTCCATATTTTATGCTATCAGCCGACAATATACTTTTTCGCAGTCAAACATATAATATTGCCTATATCAACGCAATGTTTAACATCATATTTATCTTACTCAGCCCGACAGTTCTTTTCGTTAGACAATAGATTCGAAATAGACGACCCCGCAAGCATGCCGCTTGAGAAAGCGAACTGCAGGTTATAGCCGCCCTCATCGCCGTCCACATCGATAATTTCGCCGGCAAAAAACAAATTCGGGTTTAGTTTAGACTGCATGGTTCTTGCGGTGATTTCCGTTCGTTCCACTCCTCCGGCGGTTACAATGGCCTCATCAAAACCGCCTGTGCTTTTCACCGTAAACGGCAATCCTCCGACCAATTCGTAAACCTGCCTGCGCATATCTTTTTTGATGGAATTGACCTGTTGCGACGGCTGAACGCCCGCTTTCGTAACTATGGCGCAGGCGAGTTGTCGCGGTATATTCATATTGCGGAGCACCGTAGATATTTGCAAATTATTTGACTTAGAAAGAATATCCTTAAACTGGGTAAAAGAAAGACACGCAGAGCCTGCCAAATCGATACGGAGAATATCGCCGTGTTGCGCGTATCGTGAAATGTTCAGTATACAAGGACCGGACAGACCTGTGTGAGTTAACAAGATACTGCCTTGCTCGGATGCAATTTTTTTGTTACCGCGCCACAGGGATACGGTTTTATCTTGCAAAGAAACGCCTGCCAGACCGGCGAGGTCGTAATCTTCCGCGATAACCGGCGCCAGAGCGGGTTTGGGTGTAACGATCGAATGTCCCAGCGACTGCGCCAAACGGTAGCCGTCGCCGCTGGAACCCGTCTTCGGATACGATTTGCCTCCGGTAGCAATGACCAGATACTTACAACGATAGTTGTTATAAGCGGTTGTGCAGTGAAAACCGCCCGAAGGCATAGGCTCGACTGTCTTAACCGGTTCGCCTACCGCTAAGGTAACTAAGCGGTTGCGGCATTCGTCAATAATTGCGTCGAGAATATCTTTAGACCTTGACGATCGGGGAAATATTTTTCCGTGATCGGTAACGGTAAACTGTATGCCGCGGCTTTCGAAAAAAGATATCAAATCTTTGTTTGAAAAATTTTTTAGAGTATATTTGACAAAATTGTCTGCGCGTCCGTACCGGCGATAAAAACCGTCCACAGAGCCGTCATGGGTTATATTGCATTGATTCGATCCGCTGATCAGCAGTTTTATACCCGGGCTTGGCATTTTTTCGAGTACAAGCGTAGATGAGGATTTGCAGTATATCGCAGACATAAGCCCTGCAGGGCCTGCTCCAATAACTATGACGTCATACCTTTTCATGCTTTACAGTATCCCTGTCAATCCAGCCGTTTTTTAAAAAGCTGGGTGTAGTACGGAATTCCCTGCCGTATGAATCTATCTTGAAAAGTGGTTGTTGGAAACTTGATGTCCGGTTCAAAACGCTCGACGCAGTAAAACAGGTTTTCCAAGAGCATATATTCTGCGATATGTTCGGCGTACCAATCCACATCGGTCTGGATTCTGACGACAGCGCCCGGCCCCATACAACGCGCAAGATCTCTGATAAAAAATGAACTGAACAGCCTGTTTTTCTCATGTTTGCTTTTAGGCCACGGGTCGGGAAAATTAATGAATACGCCGCTCAACGAACCGGCGGGAAGAAGATATCGCACAGCCATAGGAGCGTCGATATTGATAATCCTGACATTATGGATATTGAGTCTTAAGATCTTCTCACACATCTTGAAATATCGATACGGGTTATGCTCTATTCCAAGGATGTTTATGTCTGGAAACCGCTCGGCAAGGTTTAAAAAAAATTTACCTACGCCGAAACCTATCTCCAGCCACACAGGATTAGGCGACCCGAATACCTCGTCGGGGATAACCTGCCGGGTAAATGTTTTTACTATGATTTCCGGTTCGGATACAGTATTATACGAAGGTGAAATATACGGCATATAGTCCAAGTAATTGAAATTTCTTGTTTATCAACGTATCATCCTCAAGAATTTCATTACCTTAATACAGATTATACTCAAAAACAAGAAAAATATAGCGGAGACAAACTATGTACAATACTCTCATTATTGTCGTTGCAGGATTGGTTTCTGGTCTCAGTAGCGGTCTACTGGGAATAGGAGGAGGAGTTATCACTGTACCGGTACTTATATTACTGCTGGGGCTGGAACCTAAAATCGCGGTGGGAACGTCGTTGTTCGTGATTGTACCCACGGCGTTGGTCGGTATGCTGGTTCATTACAGGGTAAACAACATACATTTTTCGTACGGTTTTTTATTTTTGATCGCCGCCATGCTCGGTTCGTTTATCGGAGCGAATTTGGCTAACGTATTTCCGGGGTATGTACTAAGAAAATTGTTTGCCGTATTGATGTTCATAATGGCAATTAAAATGTTTGTGGGAAAATAAATGATCGATTCAACGCAACGCCGAACTCTGTTCCGAAAAACAGCGTTTTTCCTACTGACGGGCGTAATGATTGCGCTCAGGTTTATATATTTAGTTCAGGCGCGGCATGATCCGGGGTTCGATCAGTTTTTATTTCCCGACGATCAGGAATACTATTACCGGATGGCTTCACGTATTGCCGACGGCAATTTGACCGGAAACAGCGGTAATCTAATGCGCGGGCCGGGATACATGTATTTTCTTGCGATGCTTTTTGCCATTTCAGGAAAAAGCATCGTTTTTGTCAAAGGCGTACAAGCGCTACTGGGCGTATTATCCGGCGTATGCTTATATCATATAGGGAAACGCCTGTTCGGCGCGTTCACAGGGTTAGCGGCTCTGGCTTTTTACGCCTTTTATCTTCCGATATTGTCATACGAATCGACATTGCTGATGGAATCTCTGGTTACATTTTTGATAACCTGCGGCCTGCTCTTATTTTATAACGCTACCGACGGCAACAGGCGCATAATGTTTTGCGCATCTGGGTTTATGTTCGGCTGGGCGTTTACCTGCCGTCCAAACAATATTCTCCTCGCTTTCGTATTACTTTTGTATCTGCTGGTTACTGCACGAAAGACAGCTATTTTCCCGCTACTTTTTTTTACAGCAGGTATGTTGATCGCCGTCCTGCCCCTAATTATGCGAAATTTTTTTGCGGGAGGCGACCTTTTATGCGTAACCACTCAGGGAAAGCTGGTTCTAATCAACAGCCATTTTCACGATTGTCCCGGTATAGGCTGGTATCGTTCGGCTTTCGAAGAAAAAATTTTATTAAAATCACGCGGTAGCATGTGGGGAGTCATTTCTATATTGTCAGATGATATATCGCGTAATTTTACATCGTGGTTTATAAAACAGATTGGAAAAATATATGCTTATTTTTTCGGGTTCGAGTTTTCCCAGTTCATTAATGTTTATCTCTTGCGTGAAACCATACCTGTGTTGCGTATTCCGTCTGTCCCGTACGGTGTGTTGTCGCCGTTGGCCTTGCTTGGAGTTTATCTTGTTCTAGCAAGAAAGCGTTGCCGGCAAACATTGGTTCTCGTCGGTTATACTGCGGCTTTAACATTTTCTGTTGTAATATTTTATATAATAGCCAGGTTTCGCCAGCCGGCTATACCGTTGTTTTGCCTTTTCGCCGGCTATTGCGCTGTAACTGTGATAAGAGAACCGCGCTGGCGTATGCGTAGTGTATATATTGTAATTTTAGGAATACTTCTGCTTGTTCTGAATCTGCCCGGAGTGCGCAAAGGTTTCGAGGATCAATTCGTAACGCAGTCGGTTTATAACAGAGGCATGATGTATTTTAACAAACAACGTTTCGACGAGGCGATAGCCGATTTTGAAAGACACATTAAAAAACAGCCGAAATCTAAAAATACGGCTTATTTTCTTGGACGGTCATATCAGGAAAAGGGTCAATTCCGTATAGCGCTAAAATGGCTTAATTACGCCGTTATGCTGGGTGACACAACTGCGGACACAATGTATAACATAGGCGTATGTTATCTGGAATCAGGTAACTATGCGCAAGCAGAGCAGTACGTCAAACAGGGGTTGAAAAAACAGCAGGCATACCCTGCGGAATACGATACTTTGGCAAGAGTTTATCTTAATCTTGGCGAACCGGATAAGGCGCTGGAAATATGGCGCCGTATGACAGACATTTTTCCAAATGATTACCGAGCTTATTATCAGCTGGGTATCTTTTATTTTGAGAGGAACGATTACGAACCGGCAGAACATTATCTGAGCAGGGCGGTCGCATTGAACGCCCAACTTTCACAAGCTGTTTTGCAACTTGAACAATTACGGGGAAAACAATACCAATTACCTGATCAAAAGGGAGAAAAAAACTGATATGAGCAAACAAACTACTCGTCGCAAACAGGTCGTAGTTATCGGTAGCAGTCATTCAATAAAAACGGAACTCGATATAGCTTATCAGGTCGGCAAAGAGATAGCCCTGCGTAATTTTACCCTGATAACAGGCGGACGTACAGGCGTAATGGAGGCGGCGTCAAAAGGTGCCAAAGAACACGGCGGACTGGTTATAGGCATTTTGCCCAGCCGGTATTTTGAGGAAGCCAACCCGTATTGCGACGTGATCATTCCAACCGGCGCCGGATATATGAGAAACTCAATCAATGTTCTTGCCGCAGACATGGTAATAAGCATAGGCGGCGCGTCGGGTACTCTCAACGAACTGGCGTTCGCGTGGAATTACGACAAAAAGATAGTGGCCTTGAGCAACAGCGGCGGATGGAGCGCGAAACTGGCAGGTAAGGCGATAGACGATAGACGGACGGACATTATCATTGACGCGCCTGATATGGCGACAGTCATGCGCGAGCTGGATCAGCTTGCAATCGATACTTCGGAGTGATTATACCTGCGCTGACGACTTAAGGTATCTTGAAATAATCGCGAATAATATCCACAATCCGATAAGCGGAATTGCCGTCTCCGTATGGATTTATCGCCCGCGCCATCTGTAAATAGGCTTCTTTGTTATCCATAAGCCGTTTTACCTCGCCAAAAATATTGCGCGGATGCGTGCCTACAATACGAACCGTTCCAGCTTCCACCGCTTCAGGGCGTTCGGTTACTTCACGCATAACAAGCACAGGAATACCGAGGCTCGGCGCTTCTTCCTGTATGCCGCCGGAATCGGTCAAAATAATATGCGCGTGTTTCATAAGATGCACAAACCGGAAATAATCCAGAGGTTGCGTAAGCACGACGTTAGGTAACCCTTCAAGTATTTCATGAACGGGTTGTTGCACATTAGGATTCAGGTGCACCGGATATACAATTTTCCAGTCGGGGTACGTTTCGGAAATCATTTTCAGACCCTGACATATATTTCTGAACGGTTCGCCGAAACTCTCGCGTCGATGGGCTGTAACGAGTATAAATTTTTTCGGAGTTACCTGCAATGAATCCAAAAGTCGTTTTTCGTTAATATCTTCATGATCGAGAATATAAAGCAGAGCATCTATAACTGTATTTCCGGTAACAAATATTTTTCTCGCCGGTATTTTTTCGTTCAACAAATGTGTTTCAGCTGTTTTGGTCGGAGCAAAATGCAGTTCGGCTAAAGGACCTGTAAGCCGTCTGTTGATTTCTTCAGGGAATGGGTCGTAATTATTATATGTACGAAGCCCTGCCTCAACGTGCCCGAAAGGTATACGCTCATAGAACGCCATGAGCGCCGCAGAAAAAACGGTTGTCGTATCACCCTGGGCTAACAGCATATCAGGGCGGTCTTTTTTAATCAGTTCATGAATACCGCCGATCGCTTTTTGCGTAACTTCGGTAAGCGTCTGATTTTTTGCCATAATATTCAAATCGTATTTAGGCGTAATGCGAAATACTTCAAGCACCTGATCTAGCATCTCGCGATGCTGTGCAGTTACAACTGGAATAACAGAAAAAAAATCCGGATGTTTTTCCAGTTCGCGAATTACCGGAGCGAGCTTTATCGCTTCCGGACGAGTTCCTATTATAGGCATTATCTTTTTAGGAAGCATATCTCGAAAATCTCCTTTCGCGGATTACCGCGCGACAAACCATACTCCGAGTATTATAAGTATAAACCCTACGGTTTGTATCATTGTGATGGTCTCTTTTAAAAAAAGCCATGAGATTAATATGACTATCATATATCCGAGGCTGGTCATAATCGGATACGCAATGCTTAAGTTTAATTTAGATAGAATATACGCATACGCACCCAACGCAAGGACAAACAGAAATATTCCGCCGATAATTGCGGGATTGAGTAACACACGTTTGACCAAAGCAAAAATTGAGGACGGCATCTCAAACTTCGTCATCCCGATTTTGATAAATATGTTTGCGCAGGCATTACAGATAATGGCGAATAATAGAATAAGATAATTTTTCATATCGCTCCAACGGCCGTTTTGTTGTGTCCCAGTAAGTTCAAATTTGGTAATTATCAAATGTTTGTAGGATTTCGTCAACTTTTTTTTGCCGGAGTATTTTTCAATATTAACAACATTAAAGGAATATGCCTGCTTATTACAGAGTGTGTTTAATAGCGTATCATATATAATAAGTAGGTTATCAATATGACATAAAAACAAAGAATATACGGGATGTAAAAATTGCTAAAAAACACAATAAACACAATAAAGAATCTAATGCGGAACAAAAGAAAATCCGATTACTATAAATAAGATACACACCAGCAAATCAAAACCGTTTAACGAAAAAGGAGTTTAGTCTTGAAACGCATGAAACCTTCTTCATCCAATGAATATGTCGCGGAATATATTGGTTCTGTACACGGTGAAACGATTAAAAGGATTTTTATGCAGGAAGACAAGGAATCTGTTGATATTAAACAGAAGAAAAGCAAAATGTTCCCGCATAAAAAATAAGAATTTTAACGTTTACTGAACTGGAATCGTTTGCGCGCGCCGGGCTGACCGTATTTTTTACGTTCTTTCATTCTTGAGTCGCGGGTAAACATGTCTTCCGATTTAAGAATGGATTTAAAATCTTCATTGTATTGAACAAGAGCGCGAGCCAAAGCATGACGCATAGCGCCGGCTTGACCGCTGACCCCGCCGCCTTTGACAGTAGCTTTCACAGAGATTTTTCGCGTCGTCTGAGTAGCTTCAAGCGGCGACATTAGTATTGATTGCAGTAACGGCCTGTTGAAATATTCGGAATAATTTTTGCCGTTTACTTCGATCGATCCTTTGCCGGACCAAATCCATACACGGGCTACAGCTGTTTTCCGTTTACCAGTCGCGTAATATCTAACTTCACCAGTCACCTTAACTAATCCTCCAAATCCCTGTTTCGTATTATACCGTTATTTGTTCCGGTTTCTGAGCGACATGATCATGCTCGGGACCGGCAAATACCTTGAGTTTTTTTATCATCGCTTTACCGAGCTTGGTTTTAGGAACCATGCCTGCGATAGCATGCTGTACAATGTATTCCGGTTTTTTAACCTTCATCTGCTTATACGATTCTATTTTCAAACCGTCCGGATACCCTGAAAAACGTTGATACTCCATAGTATCCGCCTTCTTTCCGGTTACCCGTACTTTTTCGGCGTTTATGATAATAATATAGTCTCCGGTATCCATTGACGGAGTATACATCGGTTTATGTTTACCGCGGAGTATATCCGCCGCCTTGGTAGCCAACCGCCCAAGTATCTGGTCGGTAGCGTCAATCAAATACCATTTACGTTCTATATCCGTTGGTTTCGCTGTATACGTCTTCATTACTCACCTTCCCAAAAAAAATCCTCGTCAATTTCAGTTATGGGGCGCAACTATATCATGCGCGACGATAGCGCGTCAATAAAAAAATACACGCTTTCCGCCGTTTTTCTTAAAATTGCGTTTTGAAAATTTATTATTATAATGATAATGCTATTTAGTCGGACATAAAGCACAATATGCCTGTTTCCGAAAGCATCAATACTATACATAAAACGACCGGATATTACAATATTTTTTTACCGTAATTTATATAAAAATTTATATAAAAATTCTCGCCAATATTTTTGTGATATAATAAAGCCGAACCAAGACGCAGTTTTTAGATAAAACTGCGTGTCATACATCCAATTAAAAAAACCATTTCAGCAGAAACAAAATGGTGATTATAGCGATGATGGATATGACAAGCCCGCCTTTTTTATTCGCAATGAAACTCAATGGGCCTACGGAAATATCGAGCATACTTCCGCAGAAAAAACACCGCAGATTATCTTCAGGCACTTCAGAGCCACATTTTGGACATCGGACTATTTTAGACATAATAATTTCCTGTAAAGTGAAGCTCCGTAAGATACTTTCATATCTTACCTCGGATTCGAAATATTCTATATCGCGCCCAGCATAGATACTTACAGCCGCATAAATAGTGTATCAATTAATATCCGTGCGAACCCTTTGATTGACTAAACGTCTAAACAGGCAAATACTGACGCGGGCGGTTTACCATATTGTGCGGCTGGCCTGTAGCTCCTAGAACGGAAAGCCAAAAACTGCTTTCGGGGTTGATCTTTTTGGTATTGTTCACGACCGCTGACACCGGCAGATGCACAAAAACATTATTTCGCCATGCCACAAGCATTCCTGTCCGGCCGGACATCCCAGCGTGAACGGCGTATTGACCGAGTTGACTGCAGAACAACGCATCGCCCGGAGTTGGAGGTATACTGCGTATTATGTAGCTGGGATCGATATACTTAACTGTTCCGCCAAGGTTATTTTTTCTTAAAAATTTTTCTATTTCATTACGTAAAAACATACCTATATCGGAAGGACGTTTATTTCCCGACTCGTCTTTTTCGCCGGATTCAGTGAGGTACTCCTGACCAGCTCCCTCGGCAACAACAATTACCGCGTGTTGCCGTCTTTCAAGCCGCTTTCGCAGATCTTCCAAAAAACCTTTAGGGCCGTACAGATCGAAAGGAACTTCGGGGACAAGCACATAGTTTACATCGCTGAGCGCCAGCGCGGCATATCCTGCGATAAATCCGGAATGTCTGCCCATCAACTTAACCAGACCGATTCCGTTGTAATGGCTCTGAGCTTCGGAATGGGCGCAGATAATAGACTCCGCGGCCTTGGAAAAAGCGGTCTCGAACCCGAATGTTTTTTCGACCAGATGAATATCGTTGTCTATGGTTTTTGGAATACCGATGACCGAGATCGGCAGGTTTCTGCGCTGTATTTCCTTGAATATATCGTAATTACCGCGCTGTGTGCCGTCGCCGCCGATACTGAACAACACGTCGATTTTATTCTTTACCAGTTCGTCAACCATAACAGTTACATCCTGATTACCCCTTGAAGTACCGAGAAACGTACCTCCGAAATTAGATAGTGTCCTAATCTCGTCAGGATGAAGGGGCATAAGCTCGTATCCTGAAGCAGGGTTCAATCCGGCAAACCCGTATCTCACGCCCAAAATCCGTTTTACGTGGTAGCTGTAGTACAGTTCGGAAACAACTGCCCGCACTACGTTGTTCAGTCCCGGACTCAATCCGCCGCAGGTAACTATTGCGCAGGAAGTGTGTTCAGGGTCGAAAAAAATACGTTCCCGCGGGCCTGCGACTTCTATGGTTTCGTTGATGTATTTCGTTACATCGTCTCCACGCAGAGAATATTTCAGTTCGTAATCGAGAACCTCTTGGGGATAGTATATATTGAAACGTATCCGCCGGTCATCGGATACATAATTGCATACAGCATCGCCGTCAATAGAAGACAGCTTAAGCGGCGACAAAAATTTCGGTTCGCCCAATTTTGGTATATCGAATATCCTCATCAAATGACCTCCATATCTTTCCGGTTTACCCATCCGGATTTATCGTCCCCGATTGTGATCAGCATCCAGTTGCCACGTTGTTGCCGGATAATAACTTTCGTACCTGCATGCAGGTAAAAAGCGATCTTATCCTGTTCGGTGTTTCCCCAGCGAACCGGAACTTCGTCAGGCATGGTTACGGCGTATACAGGTTGATTTTCAATATAAACCTTATATATAAATACAGAGCCTGACCAAACAAAAATAACAGCGGTACACACTAGTATACCGGTAATCACATGCCTAAACGGCGTACGTAATAATAACAAAGCCCATAACAGCATGCCCAGCAAGTATAATCCAATCAAAAGATAAGCCAGTTCGGTTCGATTAAACAGCGAACCTGCCCAATAGTATATTTTAAAGGCCAAAGACGGTGTAGGCAGTTCGATTTTATCTTCAAGGTTGTTTTTTAAAAACGCAAGGTTTCCGGCAAGGTCTGTGTTGCGCGGCATGAACCGCAAAGCACGTTCATACATCAACCGAGCTTTTGCCGCAGATCCAAGTTTAAAGTACGCATTGCCGAGATTATAATATACAGGCCCTGAAACAGCGCCGTCGTTGAGTATCTTCTCGAAATATGCCGCGCTCTGCGCAAAATGCCCCGACTCATACAGAGAAACACCTCTTTCGAACCAATCGCCAAACGATGTGGTATCCGCGGTGTCCGTAGCGCCGGCGTGAATGGAATACACAAACAAGTTGCATATCACAAAACAGAGTTTGATAAATTTCACCATTTTATTTTCTCCAGTTGCGCTATCAAATCGTTGACTTCCTGAAAATCATCGTTCATTTTATGTTTAGACTGATTGGACTCCGGCACGAACCGCGCCATATCGGCAGATTGATACAAGGCCTCCAGCCGCTTTATAATCTGAACATCTATACGTCTGCCAACCAGTAAATCTTTTACAGAATTGCAAGTCAAGCCGGCTGAAGGTATATTGAGTTTACCGCCTATATACTCGTTTAATGCGTGCACAAGATCGGAATAGAACCCGTTTATATTGTTTTTCTGCATGGATTTTTTAGCCGTTTTCAGTATGGCAAGAGTTTTTCGACGGGCATGCACCTTTCTGCGGAATGCATTGTCCTCGGTAAGGCGTCTGCGTCTTTTCATCTGGAAAGCAAGCAGAAAGTTAAATATAACCGGCGCAATAAATAGTAAGATATACCACCATCTTGTATAAACATATCCGCCGCCGTTTATAAGTGTTCCGTAAGAATACATGACATGTCCCGGCAGATCGCGGTATATAATCTTTACTTCTTTTTTGCCTCCTGTTTCATCATCGCCGCCAATTATTACCGAATGTTGCGATTCAGGCGCCGGATTCACTGTAATCGGGATCGGTTCGGATTTAAGCATATTGTACTTTCCGGAGGACGGATCGAAATAATGAAAGATAAACGGAGGTATTTGTGATACACGGTGGCTGGTGGGTATCAATACCGATTCGAATGTGGTTTTGCCGGTTACTCCGCGGGCTGAGACAGACACCTCGCTTTTAGCGTCTTCTGTAAATCTCCTGAAATCGGATGTATCTGACAACACAGGTTCAATCATGCCTTCTATATTTCCTGCTCCGGACACAGCTACGGAGACGGTGACTGGTTCTCCGACATTAACCGTTTGCGCAGATGCGTTTACCTGCATTGTATAAACTCCCACAGACACATTATCGGGAAACCCAGCCGGTTTTGGCGGCAATGCCATCACGGTTAAAGAAAGCGGTTTGGAGCGGACAACGCGACGCTCAACAATAGGCCTGCGAGACGAAAAAAAACCGCCGAACCCAAAATCATCAAACGGATCCTGTCTGCGCTGGTAACCCTTAATAATATCGCAACGAAGCACTATAGGATCGAGAATTATTGTGCCGGTCGAAGCTGGTATCAATATTTTTTTAAGAGTCAGCACGACATATTGTACACCGTTGTACAGTTCGTTAGTTTTCGTAAAATAGTCTATCCCTTGCCGGTTGTTGTACTGAATCTGCTCGTAGCTAATACGCGGGTCTTTTTCTTCAATGTCCTTGACGATAACATTTTTCAATGCCGGCAAAAAAGGAATGTCAAGCGCATAGGATTCTATGCTCTGTGAAAAACGCCATTTTATTTCAAGCACAACCGGTTCTTCTATGTAACAAGTAGTTTTGCTAAGCGATACATCTATATATACGTCGCGTTCGTCGTCAGCCGCTTCATTGGAAACAGTTACCCTGATAGGCTGAGTACGGTACTGGTTGCGGTCGGCGGTTACAGACACGGACGGTATGGTAAAAGTACCCGTGTTGGTCGGAATAAGCTCGAATTGATAAATGACCGACGCTTCGTTTTTGACCACCTGCTGTTTACCGTTGACGATTACGGATACCTGAGACGATTCCCTAACCTGTTCGCCGCGATATAACACCTTAAAACCTTCTATCGCCGGCAATTCAGGCATCTTTTCAGGACGGAACCCATGGGCAGTGATGGTAACAATCAGGCTTTCCTGCATTGTTATGGTGTTTTTCTGAACAGACGCGACAAGTTTCTTCTCTTGCTGAGCGCTCGCCGGATGACAGGCAAATAACGCCGTAATTATTGATAGGAATAGTACATATAATTTTGTCACCAATTTTTCTCTACCTCTCCAAGATATCCTTTTTGCGGCTGGCGTGTCGTCTTTCGTTTATCCGCGTCAGGAAGTTTATCGAGCAGTCGTCCCGCTTCCTGTTCTGAAAGCTCCTGAGCTTCTTTTTTATCTTCCTTACCGCCCTTCTGCTGTTTATCTTTATCAGGATCAGCCTTAAAAGCGCTGTCGCTCTGCTTGTCAGTATCATCGCTTTCTTTGTCTTGTTGTCCTTCCTGTCCTTGTTGTGCTTCCTTCCCTTCCTGCTGTTCCTGCTCATTCTGTCCTTGTTGTCCCTGCTGGGTTTGTTGTTCCTGCTGTTCGCCTTCCCCCTGTTGTCCCTGTTGATTTTGCTGTTGTTCCTGCTGTTCTTTGATTTTATCGAGCAGACGCTTTATTTCCTGTTGCACGAATTCGATATTATATTTTGTATCCGGATCATCCGGTTGCTGATTTAGGGCGGATTTAAAGTACTCCACAGCTTCGCGCATAAGATTGATGGACTCGTCTAATTTGCCTGTGGTTTCCGTCTGTAAAGCCTTTTGGTAAAAAGTATTGCCGATGTTATAGTTGGTACGGGCACGCAGGCTCTGATCGGCATTCAGTACGGCTTTCTCATAATGTTCCAGAGCTTCGTCAAACCTCTGCTGTTTGTAGAGTGTGTTTCCTATATTGAAATCCAGTATCGGTTCTCCCGGATGTTCTACTTGAATGTCCATATATTTTTGCAGGGCCTCGTCGTATAATTGCTGGTCATAAAGCATGTTGGCGTCTTTGACAGCAATTCTAGCCGGCTGTGCCTGCACGTATCCTGCTATAAACAATCCGGCGGTTACAGATACGAATACTGTCTTACATTTCATAACTGCGAGCCTTTCGTTTTTCACTGACAAAAAATTCGAGTATGACAAGTATGATAGCACACAAAAGAGGTATTTGATACCGATTTTCATAGCGTTTCTGCATGGTGCTTTGTAAATCGCGTTTTTCCATATCCGATATTTTTTCGTCGTACAGTTTCTGTAATCCGATCCCGCCGGCTCCGGTAGCTCGCATATATGCGCCGCCGGTTTGAAGCGCTATTTTCTGCAAAGTCTGTTCGTCAAGTTTTGTCAAAACCATATTGCCCTGTTTGTCGCGCACATAAGATTTATTGCCCTGTTCGTCGAATACCGGAATCGGGACGCCTTCCTGTGATCCTATACCTACTGTAAAAATTTTGATCCCGTTTTTCTGAGCTTCTTTTGCCGCATCCATCGGATCGTTTTCGAGGTCTTCACCGTCGGTAATGAGCATTATTGCCTTGTAACGGTTTTCCCCTTCCATAAACGATGCCTGAGCGCGTCGTATGGCGTCTGAGATATTCGTTCCTCCGCGAGATATACTGTTGGTATCCACCTGATTGAGAAACAACTTGTATGCGGCATAATCTAAAGTCAGCGGGCACTGCATGAACGAAGTACCGGCAAAAACCAAAAGTCCAACCCTGTCGCCGTGTATGTTATCTATCAGGTCGCTTATCTCCATTTTGGCGCGTTCAAGCCGGTTGGGTTTTACGTCTTGAGCCAGCATACTGCGAGATACGTCGAGCATGATTATGATATCAATCCCTTTTCGCTTGACTTCCTGCCATTTATAGCCCCATTTCGGTTCTATAAGGGTTAAAACTATAAGAAACACACAGGCGCACAGCAGACCGGCTTTCAGGTATTGACGCGGAAAACTCACCCATACCAGCAATTTGGACAAAACCTCGTTATGTGCAAACAGAGCCAGCGCCTTTTTTTTGCTCTTAAAGGAGTATGTATAAAACAACACCATTACAGGCAGTATCAGTAAAAGCCATAGAAAATGTAAGTTACCGAATCTCATATCGACTCCTTACGGTATTTTACGAAAACGTGTATTAGCCAGCACGATTTCCAGAAGCAGGAATCCAAGAGCCGGCAATACGAAATACGCGAACGCCTCGTTATATTCCATATAAATATTTGATTTTGTTTCTGTTTTTTCCAGTTTATCTATCTGCTCATAAATTTTTTCGAGCGACCGTGTATCCGTAGCGCGAAAATACATGCCTCCGGTGTTGGATGCAATCTCTTTGAGGGAATTTTCATCTATATCGATTCGTACAGGCCGCAGTACCTGCCTGCCCAACATATCGGTCATCGGGTAAGGAACCTCTCCGTGAGTACCCACCCCTACGGTATATATTTTAACACCCAAAGTTTTGGCGATTTCCGTGGCGGTTTGCGGGTCTATGTCGTAAATGTTGTTCATGCCGTCGGTCAGCAGGATAAGCACCTTGCTTTTTGATTCCGTATCCTTGAGCCGTTTGACGCTCTGGGCTATAGCAGAACCGATAGCGGTACCGTCTTCTTCCTGCCGGTCTACTATCTGCACTTTGTCGAGGAATTGCAGAAGCACCCCGTAATCAAGTGTAAGCGGGCACTGGGTGTAAGCGTACCGGGCGAACACGATCATTCCGATTCGGTCGTTGACACGGCGAGTTATAAAATCGTGCACCACTTGTTTTACAACTTCCAGCCTGTCGGTACGCTTGTTATTGATGGTAAAATCCATGGCGCGCATGCTTCCTGAAACATCGATCGCGAGCATGATATCTATTCCTTCGGTAGTAATTTTCGAGTTTTCCACACCTTTTTGAGGACGGGCAAGCCCTAACACCAGAAGAAATATCGCCGCTAGGCGCAGTATAATCAATATATAACGCATACGGAACATAATAGAAGGCTTAAGTTTTTTGAGGTTGCTGATATCGGAAAATTTTATACTGGTCGTAAATGTCCGTTTCCGGTAAAAATGTATAATCACCGGAATAATGAGCAATATCAAAAGAAACCATGTATCGTTGAAAATCATCTGTTATTCTTCCTCTTCATCGTCATATTCTTCTCCTTCTTCGGGCAGAACATCAGCCGGTTTAGTCTGATCTATAAACTGCACAGCCGTAGCGAATACTTCCTCTATTTGTTCCTTTGTGGGCGAAAACCGGGCGAATTTCACCATATCGCAATGAACGAGAAACGTTTTTAAAATAGATTTGTTATCTTCATTGAGCACATTGGTCTTTTGCAGTTCCTGCAGAAATTCTTCTGTAGTACGTTCCGGCGCCATCAGGCCAAAACGCCCTTCTATATAATGGCGCAACACATTTGACACCAAATAATAATATTCTTTGACGCGCCCAGCCTCCACAAGTTGTTGCTGTCTTATCTGATCAAGCGCGTGAATGGCGATTAGATGGGGCGGCAAACCGGGAGATATGTACTGCTGGCGTCTTCGCCAGAAATAAAAACCCGCTACAAGCAGGGCAATAAGCACAAAACTTACAGCCAACACCACAGATACAAACAATTTTCTTATTATAGGTTTAGGCGTTACAACAGGTTTGATGTCGCGCAGAGCCGTATCTGCGCCGGTGAGCATACTTTCTACTGTCACAAAAATCGGGGCGGTAAACAGCGCTTGGCTTTCCGAGTTGTCACCCAGCTTATATGTAATCCGAGCAGGCGGAATTATATATGTTCCGGTAACGTACATATCCAATACATATTCGCGTCCATAGCGGACGGTTTTGCCTGTTCGATGCGGTTCGTCCTGCCTGTAATCGGTAATGGCAAACCCGCCTAAGAATTCTCCGAACTGTGGAAACTCCACAACTACGTTTTTATCGGCAACCACATCTATACGATATGTGATCTTTTCTCCGATAGTGATTTTCGCTTTATCCACCGACGTTGTCACCCGCAAAAGCGAGTCTTTGCGGTCAAGCTGTTCTCGGACGGATATCTCATCCTGCCTGCCGGTTTCTTCCTCCTGCATCGGTTTGGGTATTATCTGAGACTGCTGATCCACAGATTGTTCGGAATCAGGATATTGCCCAGTAACGCCGGAGGGTAGCTGAGGTAAAGCGGCGGGCTGGTCAGGTTGAGCATGAAGCGCCGGTATGCCTATGTGAACATTGGCAAAACAGTATATAATTATAAAAAACAGCAGAACTTTTTTCATAATTTACTGACCGAATTGGTTGAGCGGTTTAATGTCAACTTTTGGTTTACGGTTTTGCTGGTCGTCCTGTTGAGGGAAAAAAGCCTGATGGTTGATTTGAACACCTTCAACCTTCAAGATATCTTCCATCATTTCCTGATATAGCCGTTGTCCTTTGAATATCTGGTAATCCTGAGCTACTTGCTGTACAACTTCATTGTACGGTTTCTGACGTTCCAGTTTTTTAGCTATCAGCTTGACAATATAAAAAAATCCCTGTCCGTCCTCGATAACACCGGACAAAGCGCCTTCCTGCAATTCCATTGCGGTTCTGATCAGATGCGTACGGTCTTCGCCTGCGGACACCGGATTATCGGGCGAAAGCCATTGGTCTATTACTCCGCCTTTGTCTTTGGTAGTTTCGTCCATCGATTCGGCAAGAGCGGCCTGACTGAAATCCATGCCTTCTTTGATCTGTTCAAGCAAATCCTCAGCATGTTCTTCGGAATCGGTTTTGATGACGGCTAACTGTACCGCCGGCGGATCGGTATATTTGTATTTGTTCGCGTCATAATACAGTCTTACGTCTTCCGGCTCAACTTTTACCTTATCTTTGAATTGCGCCTGCACCATTTTTTGTATCATAAGTTGCTTTTTGACCGCATCAAGTTGTTCCATGACATCGGCGTCGCGGTCATAACCCATTTTAGTAGCTTTACGAGCGAGCAGTTCCGTAGAAAGATACTGTTGCAGGAACTGAAACTTTTTTTGCGGGTCGCGGTATTCTTTACGCTGTTCTTCGGGCAATTTTTCAAGATGTTCATCCAAGTCACGCATGGACACATAGGTATCGCCGTATTGAGCGACGATTGTACCTTCCGGTTTCTCCTTTCTAGCAGATAAATCCACAGATGTGCGGGATTTAAGCGCGTATTCTGCTGAAAAACCTCTTCCCAAACGTTCTAAGCAGTTGACTATCTTAATATTCAAATCGTTTCTTATTAATTCCGACGGACCCATGATATCTGCCATATAGTACGCGGCGATTGCCTCTTCGTAACGGTATTTTTCGAAATGGAGATCACCTATAAGATAGAAAATATTGGATTTTGTCTGATTATCGGCTGACGCTACCGCAAGGTATCTTTCATACGCAGAGATTGCCTGATCGTACATTTTTTCGGACTTGAGTTTATTGCCAAGGTCCCTGTATATACGGGCGTCAATACCATCGCCACCGGTTTTCACGGCAACCGACCCGGCTATCGAATGGAGCATGTAGAAAACAACAGCGAACAGTATAAGCGAAGCGACCGTAAAAAATGCAGTCCTTCTGTCGAATATAGGTTTCGGTTTTCGTTGTTTCATTTGTTCCATGATATGAACAGCCTCCTTGCGATCAATGTCTTTTTTCCCTCATTCTAAAAAATCTCAATAACGGGTCGGAGTACGGCTGATCGGTTCGTATTTCGATCAGATCGACTCCCATAGACCGGAACAGCTCTTTGCGTTTTGTCATTTGTTCTGAGCTAAGAAGCGAAAATCCTTTGCGCAATCCGGCGTCGTGTGTATCTACAATGATCGACTCGCCCGTTTCGGCGTCCATCAGCTCAATGAATCCAAGCGCAGGAAGTTCGAATTCGCGAGGGTCGACAATATTCACGCCGATTACGTCGTGTTTGCGGTTAGCCACCCGCAACGCCCGCTCGTATCCTTCGGACAAGAAATCCGACACAAGAAACACAACGGATTTTCTTGTAAGAACCCTGTTTAGATACGCTATTCCCAGTTCAATATCGGTTTTACGCCGTTGAGGCTGGAAATACAGCAGTTCGCGTATAACCCGAAGTACATGTTTTTTTCCTTTTTTCGGCGGCACAAATTGTTCTATTCTGTCGGTGAATATGATCAACCCGACTTTATCGTTGTTGTGTATGGCTGAAAACGCCAGCAGGGCGCACAGTTCGGCGGCGATTTCGTTTTTGAGTTTATCTGTACTGCCGAAGTATCCTGAAGAACTGACATCCACCATTAGCATCACCGTCAGTTCGCGTTCCTCGATGAATCTTTTTATATGAGGCGTGCCTGTTCGCGCCGTAACGTTCCAGTCGATAGACCGGACGTCATCGCCGGGCTGGTATTCGCGCACCTCGTCGAACTCGATTCCGCTACCTTTGAATGTGCTGTGGTATTCGCCGGCAAGGATATCGTTAACCATGCGGTTCGTAAAAATCTGGATTCTGCGTATTTTTTTAAGCAGTTCCTTTGGGATCATGGTACTTCGACCTCATCGAATATTTTGCGGATCACGTCTTCCGATGACATTTCCTCAGCTTCAGCCTCATAGGTAATTATCACCCTGTGGCGCAGTATGTCCATACCTATGGATTTCACGTCCTGCGGCGTAACGTAACCGCGACCATGGATAAACGCATACGCTTTGGACGCCATGGTCAAAGCTATAGTTGCCCTCGGAGACGCGCCGAAAGCTATGTAATCGCTTACATCTATATTATAAGCATGCGGTTCACGGGTGGCGAATACGAGGTCTATTATGTAATCTTTTATTTTATCATCGATATATATCTGGTTTACCACGTTTCGCGCCTGAAAGATATCGTCTGCGGTAACAACCGGTTTAACGTCTAAGGCGGGCGCGGTACTTGCCATGCGGTTTAGAATTTCTTTTTCTTCTTGTTTGTTAGGATATGTTATATGAAGTTTAAGCATAAACCGGTCAACCTGAGCTTCAGGAAGCGGATATGTTCCTTCTTGCTCAATGGGATTCTGTGTTGCGAGAACCAGAAAAGGCCTATCGAGTTTGAAGGTACTGTCGCCTATGGTAACCTGCCGTTCCTGCATAGCTTCGAGAAGGGCGCTTTGAACTTTTGCCGGCGCGCGATTGATTTCGTCGGCAAGAATAATATTGGCAAAAATAGGCCCTTTTTTGACTGTGAATTCCGTAGAACGAGGGTTATACACCAATGTGCCGATCAGGTCGGCGGGCAAAAGATCGGGCGTAAACTGCAGTCTCTGGAACTTTGTAGACAAAGCCTTGGCCAGCGTGCTGACTGATAATGTTTTAGCCAATCCCGGTACACCTTCGAGCAAAATATGCCCATCGGCAAGCAGTCCTATAAGCAACCTTTCTATAAGATAATTTTGCCCGACAATAACCTTTCCGATTTCCCCATAGATTTTCTCGACAAAAGAGCTTTCGCGTTTGACAAGTTCGTTGATTTCGTTAATATCAGTTGCCATGATTTAGTTGCCTCCTGCGTCTGATACGATTGTTATGGTATCGATTTGCTTTTTTCGTTGATCTTCTCTGGATTTTTCTATAAAAAACCGGATGATTTTTTCCGCGCGACGAGCCCACTGTTCGAGTTCGTCGGCAGATAGTTGAACGCCTGAAAATTTGACGCGGTTTGCCGTAGCCACGATTTCCTTATACTCGATAAGAATCTTTCGCGGTATATTGTATTCTGACTCGATTTTATCTTCGCTCAAAACCGCAGTGCGTGTCATAGGCATGGAATGTTTTTGTTCGAAATAATTATTGAGCGCTGATATGACTGCGCTGAAAAACGAATCGCTTTGACCGGCAATTTTGTATTTTCGGGCATTTTTCAGTTCAAGCAGTATTGCGTTTTCTGTGCCGACGGCAACGGTTTCCTGATCCTGTTGTTCCGATATCCGCATCCTTCGCCGGCGGGCGTATAGACGCCACAATATCCAAAGAACAACACCGGCGCCAAGGATGATAAGCCCATACCAAATAACATAGGCGGCCTGACGCAATAAATATCTGCTTTTCGGTAAAATAGTTACGTCATAAGGTTGCGTCTTGCGTATACGTTTGATTCCTGTTTGCTGTTCGGTGGTTTCGAGGGCGATATAACTAATACGTCCTTTACCCGGTTCCACTGCCTTGAGTTTGTAAGTTAAAAGCACGGTTGTTGCGCTGAGGTCATTGAACATATCGAAGGTGTTTTCCTGAGTGACACCGGTTACTTCGAGCAGATATGTATCAATATTTTTGAGCGGTTCGATCTGCAGTGCCTGAGGGTCTCCAATCCACAACAGCCTGACAGTAAGAGTTATAATGTCTCCCTGCGCGGCTTCGGAACTGCTAAGTTCGGATGACAACTCTACTTGTATGGCGTTTGCTTCGGGTAGATGCGCGCCGTCAATGTTGAAAAATATCAAAAAAACCAAAATCAATCGTTTCATACAGAGAAAATGCCCTTTTTTATTCTTTCAATTCGAAAAGATGTATATATCAATTGTCATTAAGAATATTTTCCGGCATTTCACCGGTCGTGACCGTTACTGTAGCCGGCTTACTGTTTCTTATGATACTTATCTGAATTTCACTGTCAACCGGAAAAGTAGAAATCAAAAATTGTAAATCGGATACTTTCGTTATTTCAGTGTCGCCGACTGCCGTTACCAGATCATCTTCTATCAACCCTGCTTTTGCGGCGGGAGAATCGGGAAACACATGGGTTATTACAATTCCGTATACAGAGCTGTTATCATCGGCAAGCAATCGTTGAAGGTCGTTTTGAGTGGCGTTTTTTATCTCAATGCCCAGCCAGCTGTGTTTTGCCTTACCATGCTGGATCATATAAGGTATATGTTTTTTTATCAGATCTATCGGTAAGGCAAAAGAAATGCCCTGTGCCTGAATAGGAGTGTCAAATTGTTTATGCAAAGGAAAATCATCGACCAGCGCGGCAATCATAATACCTATGACTTCACCGCTGGTATTGATCAAAGGGCTTCCACTGTCGCCGGGATTCATAGGCAGTGTGGTCTGAATATAATTTTCAACGCATCCGGGACGCAGTCCGGTACGTCGCCGCGAGTTTACAAATCCCCACGACATGGAGTTTGTCAAACCGTAAGGGTTGGATATGCTCATTACCAGATGACCGGGTTTGGTTGAGCAGGCAGAACCGAGTTTAAGAGCAGGCAAACCTGCTTTATCTATTTTAAGAAGAGAAATATCGAGTTTTTCATCCACGGCTATCACTTCGGCGGTATACTGTCTGTCGTCACCGGTCCTAACCGCTACCGCGCCGGTTTGCGCCGATATTTCCGCGGTTGTCACTATATACCCGTCGGAATTCACCATAAATCCTGTAGCTATACGATCGTCCATCGCAACCGGCGCGGTTTTGACGTAATCCCCGCCGTGGTTGTTATGAGGATACAGGATGATCCTCACTACAGATTGAGCGGCAGAAGCGTAAAGCTGAGCCATTCTTGTTTCCAGTAGCCGTAGCATATCCGGTTGCGAATCATTATCTTGGGCATAAAGGTTTACCGAAAATAAAATCACGCTTATGCCTACGATCATAGCCACATACGATTTTTTCATACAACATACTCGCATTTGTAAGTTTCAGATAAGTTTTACATATTATTGAGAATTACTGAAAAATTCTGGCCTGATTACTCGAATCCACATCCCTCGCTTTTATTGTGGTAAGGATGAAATTTCTTTGCGGTTGCGCGGAATTCGTCGCCGTGTTCACTAGATAAGGCTTCTGCTGGTACAGAGTTCCTTGTGCCGTGTTGTTTTGCCCTATCGGCATATAAGATTGCTTAGCGGGTGTGAAAGCGAATCCCATTGTAGAAGTTTGAGCGGTGGGTTGAGAAAATGTCTGGGCAATTACTCTTCCGCTTCGCAACTGCTGGTTTTGGACATATAACGAATAATTATAAGACAACGAAGCCGCCAGTGCGGTTACCATGGCGGCTGTCATTGCCCAGGACGGTTGTGAGACAAATTTTATAATTCTTTCGCGCAATGAAACTACGTCCTGGGCAATTATACGCCGTTTTATAACGCTTTTGAGGTTTTCAAAATATTCCGGGCTTGGACGTTCGTAAGATTTTATTGTAAAAAGAGCCCTCAGTTCTTTCAGGTCGTTATACTCTTTTTTGCAGTCTTTACATATTTCCAGATGAGCCTCCACTTTTTTCTTCATAGCCATATCAAGCCTGTTGTCGATGTATTCAGAAATATAATAGCTGAAATCTGAGCACTTCATTGTTTTTACCTCCCGCGAACGATATTTTTTAGTTGATTTCTATTATCTTTATTGAATACTTCGTTCATTTGATTTTTCAACTTCAGGCGCGCATGGTGCAGTCGCGATTTTACAGTGCCCGGCGAAGTTTTTAGGATATCCGATATATCCTGTATGCTAAGCCCCTGAAATTCAAACATAATCAAAGCCGTTTTGTGTTTCACCGGCAGGTTGTCTATAGATTTCGACAGAATATCCATTGTTTCTTTCATCTCAAGCGACTTATACGGAGAGTTTCCGGTGATTTTATGTTTTATCGTATCGTCCATGTAAACAGCCGGGTCGATTTCGTTGGTAACCTTTTTAAGGAAGGTCATATTTTTACGCAGATACCTGTACGAACAGTTTATAGTTATTCGATATAGCCAAGTAAAAAAAGAGCACCTTCCCTCGAATTTAGGCAATCCCCTGAAAGCTCGGATAAACACTTCCTGTGTTACGTCGTCAGCGCTGGCATGATCGCCGATCATCTGGTATGCAAGCGAATAGACCCGTTCTTTATATCGGTCTACAAGTATGTCAAAAGCGTCAATATTGCCTTTCTGGCATTCCTTTATAACTCTTTTTTCATCTTTTAACAGTCCCATAACATGAAACCCCTTTCTATAATATCTAATAAAGTACTACACTTTATTTTCAAAATCAAACAGTTATATCTTTCTTAAAAAATGTTCGTTTCATACATGTAAGATACTTATCACTGCGTAAGGTTTAAAAAATTAAGCGCCGGTATTGGGATAATATTTTTTTTGCATACTCTAAACGAACATTTATGAAAAAAAAGCAGTCTGTCGGTAAAAACTACTGACAGACTGCTATATCGTTTCTTTTCGAACCGCCGTTTAGGCGAGGATTTTAATTACGAGATCGTTGACGTCACAGGCGGTGATCTCTTCTTCCGATATATCGCTCATTTTATGAAACTTAAGGAATTCGGCGAAATCGGTAAATTCTCGCAAGGAATGACGGTCGATTTTGTTGAGAAAAATTTCGCTTTTGGATATAAAAATGGTTTTTTTCTCTTTTGGAACTTCTTTATTTTCCAATGCGAACGGTTTTTTCTCTCGTTCCGTTTCCTGCGTTTTTTGTTTCTCTTCGTTGATCTTTTTTATCTTATCATTCAACTGATTGAGCCGCGCAAGAGCCAATTTTCGTCGTACTTCTTCAAGCCGTTTCATGGCGCCAGCGAGTTTTTCGTTCATATCCTGCAATTTTTCTTTGTTAGCGTTCTGAATCTGAGCAATTTTTTTGATTTTCTCAGCGCTCTCCTGCAACTTTTCCGCGCTTTTACGCAACGCTTCGATAAACTGATCCATATTATTCTTCGGTTTGAGTTCGCCGTTATTGTCGTTTTTCGGATTATCCATTGCAAGCCTCCCTACTATCGTTCAAGCCGTTTGCTCATACCTTTAAGTTATTGATCATGTTATCTTTGTAACCAGCGCGTCTATTCTATATATACCACATGATCATTAATAATAAAAGGGTACGGCAAAAAAAAATGGCTTTTTTTTATTTTTGGGACGATTTTAACCTTGAATACCGGTATTGTCAACGCAGGATTTCCCCCCGAATTTTATTTCTGTTCCAAAAATTTTTTTTGATTTGATTGAAATATTTGTATCAAAAATGATATCCTTCAAATTAGAGTTATTCGCACAAAAGCGGCAACATATAACAGGAAGGCGAACTATGAAATCGAGTTTGGATTATACCGACGACAGGGACACGCTTATTATAAACGACTCAAAGATACGCCAGACGCTTGAGTCATGCAAAGATATCGATCCTAAAGAAATAGAAGAAATCCTGCAGGAAGCTTTACTTCTTAAAGGAATTTCAATTGAGCAAACAGCAAAACTGCTCATGATCGAAGACGAACACCTGCTCGAATCGGTCTACGAAACCGCCAGAAAGATCAAAGACGAAATTTACGGGCAACGGCTTGTTCTGTTCGCGCCGTTATACATATCTAATTTATGCGCCAACGAATGCCTTTACTGCGCGTTTCGCGCCACGAATAAACATCTGAAAAGAAAATATTTGACTCAGGATGAAATTGCCGAGGAAGTGGCCGCTCTCATCGATCAGGGACAAAAACGACTGCTTGTCGTTGCAGGAGAGAGTTATCCACAAGAAGGCCTCAATTATGTGTTAAATTCAATAAAAACGGTCTATTCCGTAAATCGCGGAAGCGGAAAAAACATCAGGCGGGTCAATGTTAACCTAGCTCCTTTAGAAGTCGACGAGTTCAAACGCCTAAAAGACGCTCAAATAGGCACATATCAGCTGTTTCAGGAAGTCTATCATTACGATACATATAAAAAGATGCATGTGGGCGGCAGAAAACGCAACTACAAATACCGCCTTCACGCTATAGACCGCGCATTTCAGGCAGGGATTGACGATGTTGGTATCGGCATACTTTTCGGATTATATGATTACCGCTACGAAATAATCGCTCTTCGCCAGCATATCGCGCATCTTGAAAAATATTTCGGTATGGGACCGCATACGATTTCAGTTCCAAGGCTTGAACCTGCGGATGAATCGGCTGTGGCCTCCAACCCGCCTTCGCCGGTATCCGACCGTGATTTCAAAAAATTGATCGCTGTGCTTCGTATCAGCGTGCCATACACAGGACTCATATTGAGCACAAGAGAAAACCCGAAGATGCGCGGCGAGGCTTTATCTCTGGGTATATCTCAGATTAGCGCGGGTAGCCGTACCAATCCCGGGGGGTACAGGGTAGATTCCAAAGATGAAAAAGGCACTGCGGATCAGTTTTCACTAGGCGATACCCGTCCCTTAGACGAAGTGGTTTACGACGTTGTCAAACTGGGCTATATCCCGTCGTTCTGCACCAGTTGTTACCGTAGCGGCAGGACAGGACTAGATTTCATGGAACTGGCGAAACCGGGCGAAATAAGAAAATTCTGTCACCCGAACGCGCTTTTAACTTTCACTGAATATCTGGTAGACTACGCATCGGAGCAAACAAAAAAGGCAGGCTTACAGTTGGTCAAAGAAAAAATGGCGCAAATCGACTCGGAGCGTATCCATAAAAAATTTCAGCAGATAATAGATGGTGAAAGAGATATTTACGTTTAACTTAACTAGTTGATATTATGTTAGATAAAATAATAAAAGACATAAAAGACGCAAAAACGCTGACGCACGAGAACATTACCGCTTTACTCGATTCGCCGGACGAAACTCTGTGGGCGCAAGTTTTCGAGCGGGCAGACGATATCCGGAAAAAAAATTTCGGCGATGCTGTACATCTGCGCGGACTTCTTGAGTTTTCCAACTACTGCAAACGCAATTGCCTGTACTGCGGATTGCGTAAAGATAATAAAACACAGTACCGGTACAGGATGCCTCCGGACGAGATCGTAGAAAACGCGGTTCAAATCGCGTCGTTCGGAATAAAAACCATTGTACTTCAATCTGGGGAAGACCCGTATTATACAACGGATATAATATGTAACATCCTTCGCGATATCAAAAAAAACGCAGATACAGCGATAACCTTGTCCATCGGAGAAAAAACCCGTGATGAGTATAAGGCGTTTTTCGACGCCGGAGCTGATCGTTACCTCATACGTCACGAAACGGCATCTCCTTCGTTGTACGCTTCCTTGCACCCTGATTCCACACTTAAAGAACGACTAAATTGTATCGACGATCTGTTCTCTATCGGGTTTCAGGTGGGTATAGGGTGTATGGTCGGCTTGCCCGGCCAAACTCACAGCGATATGGCCGCCGATATTCTTCTTCTTCAGGAAAAACAACCCGATATGATCGGCATGGGACCCTTTATCTGCAATCAGGATACACCGTTGCAGGGAGCTTTGTCCGGCACAATCGAGCAGACTCTAAAGATGACTGCTCTAGCGCGGATTGTTTGCCCGCGCTCTCACCTGCCTGCCACAACCGCTACCGGCAGTATAGACCGCTTTGGACGCGAAAAGGCGTTGGCGGTAGGAGCTAATGTGGTTATGCCCAATTTCACTCCGCTTAACTATCGCATGCATTACACAATATATCCGAACAAAAGATGCATAACCGAGGACGGCTACAAATGCAACACATGCATCCGTAAGATGATAGAGAACGAAGGACGAACGGTTGCGACCGGTTACGGGCATTCTCTGCGATTTGAATCGTCAACAGGACAAACATCATGACCAGAAAAGAACTCGACGCGCTCGGCGAAAAAACAATTCCGCAAGATGTCTACTACGGTATTCATACTGTCAGGGCATTGGATAACTTTTCCGTATCCGGTTACCGTTTTGACCGGATTTTTATAAAGGCGTTCGGACTGGTAAAAAAGGCGTGCGCCATGACTAATCTGAAGCTAGGCTATCTGGACTCCGACAGGGCAACAGTGATTTTACAGGCTACTGAGGAACTTATAGAAAACCGGCTCGACGATCATATCGCGGTTGATCCACTGCAGGGCGGAGCCGGAACTTCAACCAACATGAACATCAACGAAGTAATAGCCAATCGTGCTTTGGAACTGGCAGGAAGGAAAAAAAGCGAATACAGCTACATTCATCCGCTCCGACATATCAACCTGCACCAGTCTACCAACGATGTGTTCCCAACGGCAATCAAAGTATCGGCGCTTTTGTTGCTCAACGAAGCGGAAACCGCAGTATCGGAATTACAGAATGAATTGCAGAAAAAAGAACACCAGTTCGCCCATATTCTAAGAGCCGGACGAACGGAGATGCAAGACGCTGTGCCGCTTTCCATGGGACGCACCTTCGCCGCATACGCCGATGCGTTAAGCCGTGACCGGTGGCGGATTTTTAAATCGCGAGAACGCCTGAGGGTTGTTAATCTGGGAGGAACAATGATAGGCACAGGCATTGCCGCACCGCGCGACTATATTTTTATGGTATGCGATACGCTTCGATCTATCACCGGACTAAATATCAGCCGCAGTGAAAATCTAATCGATGCCACGCAAAACCATGACCCGTTTGTTGAAGTATCAGGTATTATGAAAGCTCACGCGGTAAACCTGCGCAAACTATCCGCAGACCTTCGTCTGCTTTCATCCGGCCCCCGAACCGGATTACAGGAACTGCGCCTCGAACCTATGCAGGCCGGATCGTCTATTATGCCCGGCAAAATCAATCCGGTCATACCGGAAATGATAGAACAATGTGCGGTGAAAATTTTCTCTAACGATTTTATAATTACGGAAACCGCATCACAGGGACAACTGGAACTGAACGCATTTTTGCCTCTTTTGGGATTCTCGCTCATAGAGTCGCTAAGAATAACCATCAATGCAGATAACCTTCTGCGCACCCGATGTATCAGCACTCTAAGCGTTGACGAGCAGATTTGCAGGAAATATGTCACGGAAAGTTTCGGTATACTCACCGGCTTGCTACCTCGGCTCGGATACGATACGGTAGAAAAAATAGCCACCGCCGCGCATGCCAGCGGCAAACCGCCTGCACAAATCATCATTGAACAAGGATTAATGTCACAGAATGAACTCGATTCGTTTCTGACCCCCGAACAATTTTCGAAACTCGGTTTCGAACCGCCCTCAAGGAATGGAGATGAAAATAATGCTCAACACTCCTAAAGGACTGCGACTGCATATCGGATTGTTCGGCAGGCGAAACGTGGGCAAATCAACCGTACTTAACGCCCTTACGGAACAGCAGGTATCAATTGTATCCGATGTGGCAGGCACTACAACCGACCCTGTAGAAAAACCGCTTGAGCTGTTGCCACTTGGGCCGGTAGTTTTTATCGACACAGCAGGCATCGACGATACCGGCGAACTGGGCGCGATGCGTATCGAAAAAACAAAAAAAATATTCGACCGAACCGATCTGGCTCTCGTGATATGCGAAGGAAACCGGTTCGATCAATTCGAACAGGAAATAGTCGGGCGTCTTGCGGAGCTTAACGTTCCTTATATTATTGTAATAAACAAGATAGACGTATGCGCGCCTTCAGCCGAACATATCGCTTCTCTGGAAAAAACACATAAACGGGTAGTTACCTGCAACGCGAAAGACAGCATAGGGATTCTGGAACTCAAACAGGCTATAATTAAAGCTGTGCCCGACGACTGGATCAACCCGCCTACACTGGTAGCCGACCTGTGCGGTGCAGGCGAACTGGCGGTACTGGTAGTACCCATAGACCTTGAAGCGCCAAAAGGCAGGTTGATCTTGCCCCAAGTGCAAGTTATACGAGAAATATTGGACAACGACGGCATGTCGCTGGTTGTAAAGGAACGCGAGCTGGTAGACGTATTTGAAGTATCAAAACGCAAGCCTGCTATTGTCATAACCGATTCGCAGGCGGTTCTAAAAGTTTGCGCCGATGTGCCGTGCGACGTCAAAGTAACCACTTTTTCCATTCTGTTCGCCCGATACAAAGGCGACCTGCACAGCTTCGTTGAAGGTGTGTTCGCCATAGATTCACTTCGCGACGGCGACAAAGTGCTTATCGGCGAAGCATGCTCGCATCACTCAATAGCAGACGACATCGGTACAGTCAAAATACCACGCTGGCTTAGACAGTATACCGGAAAAAATATCGTGTTTGAGAAACACGCCGGACACGACTATCCCGACGACCTATCAGGCTACAAACTGATCATCCACTGCGGGTCATGCATGTTCAACCGCCGAGAAATGCTAAACCGCATTCTTCTTGCCGAATCACAAGGAGTGCCTATAACCAACTACGGAATAGCCATCTCTTATCTGCAAGGCGTACTCCAGCGCACCACCGAACCTTTTGCCGGAGTGCATTACATGGTTACCCAGAGGCTACGTAAATATTGATTCGGCATACACTTATATTTTTCACCGATAAAGACGTCCGACTGCTTTTTTGATATCAGGAATCATATATCCGCATATATTAAAATATACAACTCTATACACCTGTATAACTGGTGACTTTTGCGTATAAAATCTCAGATTCGCTAATTTGATTTCACCGCACTAACTGTTTTCGCTCAAAATAATACAAAATAGGTTACGCAGAAGTCTTATTTCACTAATACTCAGGCATGTTATCGTAGAGCAGGATTTTATCCGGTCATTCGTCTTGACATACCCCATAACGCATGCTATTTTGATACCCTCATAAAGAGTTTTTTTATACATTGAACGAAGACATGTTTTTTGTATCTGACATTAAATTGAATGGCAGTGCATTTGACCATAACAAAAACCGGAGTAATGAAGTGGCATATAAACTTGTTATATTCGATCTTGACGGTACGCTGATCGATTCTCTTGCCGATATAACCGATTCTTTTAACGAAGCATTACGAAAATGCGGCAGAAAACCTTTGAGCATCGAACAGGTACGCAGTATGATCGGCAAAGGTGTGTTGAGTTTCTTACGACAAGCGCTTGGCGAAGATACCCCTCCGGAAACGTTCGAAGCTGTTCATAAATATTTTGTCGAACATTATGCCGGTAATTTATCTAACAAAACCATCTACTATCCGGGTATACCGGATATGCTCAGAGCTATAGACGGCGGCCGTAAAATGGCGGTTTTATCCAATAAAAACACCGAGTTTATACAGCCTGTCCTGCAAAAACTGGGTATGGACTCATATTTTTCCATATATCTTGGCGGAAATAACCCATACGGTAAAAAACCGTTACCGGACGCGGTACGGGTAATTATGGAACAGTGCGGGGCAAAACCGTCGGAAACCATTATAATCGGTGATATGCCGGTCGATATTCATACTGCACGCTCGGCGGGCATAGCGTGTTGCGCCGTTTTCTGGGGATACGGCGACCATAATGACCTGATAGCGAACAAGCCCGATCATACGGCATATTCCCCGGCTGACATCATATCAATAGTCTGACGCAATATGCCGCAATCCGGGATATTTAAGGTATTCATAAATTAAAGACGGAGTTACACATTTATGGCAGATTCACCTAAAAAAGCTATTGTTATCGGAGCAAGTTCCGGTATCGGCAGAGCAGTTGCCGTAGAACTTGGTCTTCGCGGTTACCAAGTAGGCCTTACGGCGCGCCGCGAAAATTTACTGCGGGAAGCCGCGGAAGAAATACCCACAAAGACAATTGTCCGTACAATAGATATATCCAGTCCGGAATCCGCCGCAAGCCGCCTTGAGGAATTGATAAAACAGATGGGCGGCGTAGATGTTATAGTAATTAACTCCGGTGTCCGGAATCCCAACAAAGATCTGGCCTTAAAACCTGAGCTCGATACCATAGCGGTAAACGTACAGGGGTTTGTGGCCATGGCTACAGTTGCATTGAACCATTTTCTTGAAAAAAAACACGGTTATCTTGCAGGCATTTCGTCCATAGCCGGCCTGCGGGGCACGTCTAACGCTCCTGCTTATAACGCATCTAAAGCATTCGTATCTATTTATTTGAACGGACTATGGCAAAAATGTATCGGCACGGGCGTAACAGTAACAGATATCCGTCCCGGATTCGTCGATACAGATATGATTGCAGATATACCCAGTAAATTTTGGGTAGCCTCACCGCAAAAAGCCGCCGGACAGATACTTGATGCGATGTTCCGCAAAAAGAAGGTCGCATACGTAACCCGCCGTTATATTTTATTATCATGGCTGATACGTATTATTCCGGATACTTTGTATTACAAGGTTTACAAAAAAATGAGGGTGCAATAGCCACTGCTACCGACGCAACGATATTGAGGCTACCCGCGATTTAATTTCGTCGGCAAGATAAGGACACAAGCGCAACGCAGTTGAAAATAATCCCACGGCAGAACCTATGTCACCCCGTTCCTGTGCCACCACAGCCCGCAAATACTGAAGTTCTCCGCCGGTGTACCCCTGAGCGGTCAAACGGTCAATTCCGGCAGGCAATAGATCGATACGCCCTGTGCGGGCATGTAGAATAAGTTTCCAAACGGTCAACCCGAAGTCGTAATATCCTTCGGACTCGCGTATATCAATAAGTCTAGCCGCCTGTTCGTATCGGCCTTCGGTATAATATATTTGAATCAATCCCGCAAACGCATTTTGACATGCCGGATCGCGGCGCAATATATCTAAAAAAATTTTTTGAGCTGTCGTCAGATCATTGGTTTTCATCGCCAAAAGCGCCATATTTTCACTAAACGCCATGTTGTCAGAATACAGCTCCATCCCCTGCTGAAAAATAGAACAGGCGGTATCAAAATGTCCAAGCGCATCGTAAATAACTCCTTTAAGAAGCAACACGGCTGGAGAATGAGTCCCCTGCTTATCGGCATGTTCAGCATAACGCAAAGCCTCGTCGAATTTAAGCCATTTAAAGTACAACAAGGCCAGATTCAGGGATATATCGATGTATTCACTGTCTAGCTCAAAGGTTTTCAACAGGTATTTCTGCGCGGATATAAAATCTCCACGATTGAGGTATATTATACCCACATCGTAATAAGGTTTAGGCGATTCGGGGGTCAATTCGATCTGGCGCAATCCAAGTTCAAGATAATAATCGGTTTTTTTCTCACGGACGGCCATATCTAGGTGTCCGTAATGATGGGCAACAATATCAGTTGCCCCCAAAACCCCGCCTATTTCACGAATGGACTGGGCAACTGTTTCATGAATAATACCGGTAAACCGAATACGCGGGTCACGGCGGAAAATCCCTATTCTATCCACAGGCACAAATCCGGCGGAACCCAGATCTTCGCGATAGTCTCCACTACAAGGAACAAAACCTACCCTTCGTGTATCGTTTGTATAGTTGCGCTGAGTAATCATATAGCCTGCGACCGGTACGGACGAGGCGCACAAACAGGGAATCTTTTTCGCATCGATGAGAGAGATAACCTCATCAGCGTCGAGGAACAGTACCCAATCTCCGCCGGCGTGTTCTACAGAAAAATTGCGGGCATGGGAAAAATCGTCGCGCCAGACGTACGGTATTACCACCGCGCCGAGTCCGCGGGCGATTTCCGCAGTGCCGTCGGTGCTTCCGGTATCCACTACAATTATTTCATCTGCAACGGGTTTAACCGATAAAACCGCATCAGCAATACACCGCGCCTCATTTTTTGCAATCATGCATACGCTGAGCATACACAAACCTAATCATAGAGATTAAAGCATACTGCAATCGTAAAGCGCGATCCGTATCTGATACCCTGCGGAGTTGGTAAGCGTTCTAGCTTCGATCAGACGAAGGTTAGAATTAAACGTTCGTTCCTCGAAGGTGTTTTCTACATAAGCGACATACCACAAGCGCTCATAAGGACGCAGATGCTTTTTAAATAACGTAAAATCTGATATCTCAACATTTTTAGCATATCCTGTGCCATAATAAGACAAAACTCCGCCCTGCGTGTAATCGGTCGAATAGATAGCGTCACCGGGTTTACTGCGTGCTTCTATGATAGCGGACGCCTGTTTCCAATATCGTTTCTGTATCTTAGTGTATATTTCCTGCATAAAAAAAACCGAGAAAGATATGAGCAATACGGTTAGCAATACCGCAGTCCATCTGCGCCTGTTCATGGCAACCCCGCGGGCGACAATTAAGTGAAACAAAGGTAAAACGACTATTAAGTATCGTTTTCCCTCATAAAGTATCGGTTTTGCAAACGATATAAAATACGCAGAAAGTATAGGCACGAAAAAAAATATAAGTAGCAACAAATTTTCGTCATCGAACCGTAGAACGCATTGTATCCTGCGTCTGGAGCAGAGCATTGAGAACAAACCGTAGATAAACAAGACACCGAATAAACATGTCGTCATGATCGCCGCAGACTGATTCAGTTCATAAAATATGCCTGAACTGAACGCACCTAAAATTTGTAGGGGAAAATATGTTGTAGGCGTTGTCAGCCAGTTGGCACGGTTCATCGCCATTTGTTCCAGCAGACGCGGTATCCAGAGGACAAAAATAACTCCTACGGGAACCATAGCCGCCAGCCAGCGGACAAGCTGTCCTCGCGTAGAACGCAACAACAAATACAGGCACTGCGCCGGTATAAAAAACAAAAAGAAGTAGTGAGTGTACAACCCTATCAGTTGCAAAGCCGCTACCGCTACAAGATAAAGCAGGCGTCTGCGTTTGGCGTATAGATAAAACAAACTGACCAGCAGTAACGCCAGAAACATAGCAAACGACGAATTGCGGGCTTCCTGAGCGTACCACAACACATAGGGCGAACACAGGGTAAGCAGTGCAAACACTATTCCCACAGCGCTACCGGATATAACCGACCCGAACAGATACGCCAGCACCACCGAGCCTGTGGCGAATAAAGCCGAAAAACAGCGCAACCGTTTTAGATCGTTGGGGTTACTTCCAGCCCACCACCGCAAAAGCAAAAAATACGCGGGCGGGGTATTTTCACCGTCTACAACCATCGCCACAGCCTGCGAAACCGTAACCTGTGAAATTGACCGTATGGTGAACCATTCATCGATCCAGATACTTTCCTGATCTATAAGGTATGTATACACCAGCCATGACACTACTGCCAGAGCGGTTATGACGAGCAGTTTTAAACCCTGACGTTTTAATCTCATAATATTTGCCATCTATATTTTAGGAAACCACTGAACAATTATCCTAACAATTCTTGAGACAGTCCGGAAGTTTACAACCTCTTCTTTTCTATCCAAACAAAACAGAATATGAACGCGAGTATAACAACCGGAATTACAATCCAGTGGTTCACATGAAGTATCTGCGGCAATGTTATTTTACCGAAATTACCCCATGTAAGAACGGTTTTCTTAAAAAACGGATACATCTCGGCGAAGATCATTCCGCCAGCAATCATACCAAGTACGCCCCAGATGGAGTCCCAGCGTCCTTCTCCGAGCGCTCCGAGCTGTGTGCCGGGACAATACCCGAGCAATCCCCAGCCTACACCAAAGATGATGCCGCCCAGCAGATTACCGCCGATTGAAGCCGATTTGATTTTCAATTCTATCACGCTCAAATCGGTCAACAGATATATTCCGACAATACCCACAATTATGGCGGATAACATAAATTTGACTATGGTAAAATCGATAAAACGGAGCGCGGCCAGTTGTTTATCATAGCGTATGACACGCCCTTTCTGAAGTAAAAAACCGAATGCGATGCCGGTAATCAGCCCGATTATAAGTTGGTTCATAATTATTTCCTCCCCTTATAGAGCAGTTGAGCCATAACTATACCGCCCCCGAAAAACCCGATCATGGCGATAAACCCGCTTACGGATAACTGCATAATACCGCTCAACCCATGCCCGCTGGGGCATCCGTCGGCAAGCCGTGCGCCGATTATGGCTATAACACCGCCGATAAACGCAAAAACAGCCCGTTTAGCCGTACTGTTGCCGAACCTTCCATTCCACATATCCGGTACATTTTGCCATTTGAAACTGTTTGACGTTATTGCCGATATGAACGAGCCGATCATTATGCCAAATACAAACATCCATTGCCAGTCTATGGTGCCTGTGAACTTCTGAAAATATTCCAGCGACTGGACGTGTGTTTTTGCGAACACGCTTTCAACCATACACGCCGACTTCGCAAACGTGGTTGAAGCGCCAAGAAAATTTTTACCGATAACAACAGACAATACAGCCACTATCCCTGCAAGCGATCCTGCCAAATACGGGTTCCATCCCTTTGGTTGAGGTTTGTCAGCCATAGAATCCTCCATGTTAGAATTTTTATTTCTGCTCGGAATTATTATAGTACACAGACCTTTTTTTTCAATAAAATTCGGGACGAAATGAATTACAGGAAAAACTTCGAAAAACTACCGTCATCGGAAAAGAATTTTCCTTTATAAAAACTTGTGTAAATGTTTCGATATCGGGATGTCAAACAGACATTTCATCCGGCTCGCGACCGATCTTTTTGCCGGTTTCATAAGAACAAAAAACATTAATAAAATAACCGGCAAAGATACAAAATACGGTTATGGAAACAAAATGAAACCGCGGTTTACTGATAAATATCGAAAGCAGTATGCTTGAAACAATGGCGTAAGAAGATAAAAAGACAATACCCGGTGTCCACCGTGCAGGCCTAAAAAAAATTATTCCGGCTAAAGCAAACAAGGTAACAGACAGATACCCGAACGCAGTGAAAATCTCTAAAATATCTTCTATAATATCCGAAACAGGCACTGGCGAGCCGTCGCGTTGTGTGGCCATGTATTCGGATTTACAGCACCATGTAAGTATAGCTTCATCATCTTCCCATGCACCGATCCAGTTAGGTATGATTATATTTGAAAAAAAACCGATGACACCGTAATGCCGTAATGCCTTTCTAAAATGCATATACGCTATTTTTTTTGCGGTAGCCGAGCGTTCGAATTCGTCGGACGATCGGTTAAGTTTGCCTACCAGCAGTCTGTACCGCCAAGAGGATCCGAGTTTTTCGCCCATCTCAAGCGGCGACCGGGTCATAAGTTCCATACCTACGTTGGTGGGCTGTATATGGAATACGCCGAATTGGCGGTAATTTCGCAATCCCCACAACGACGGAGCTACTGCAAAACATATTGTAAACACAAAAATCATCAACGCAAGTCGCCGCAACGGTATATCTATCATGCACAAAGCCAAGACGGCGCATAGGGCTATGAAAATTTCAGGTCGTATCAGAGTTCCGAATCCTAAGACCAATCCGGCAAAACAGGCAAGCAGGATTCCAAACCGGCTTTTCACATACGGGATGTGATTTATCGCCAATGCTCCGGCTGTCAATGCGCACACGAACGGCAGTTCCGTACCAAGTAGATTGGTAGCTAAAACATGGGCAGGGTAAATAAACCACAGCAAAGAAGCGAAAAAAGCCGCTTTTAAACCGACAGGCAATAAAAGATAATATACGCATATTCCCGCAAGCATGCCGATCAGCAGATTCAACCATTTGCCATAAACCGGATTTGATCCTAATACTCTGTAAACCAGACTCAACATCAACGGAAACCCCGGGGGACGAAAAGCTGTGGTAACCTCTAATGCCGGTTTTTTATTGAGATACATCGGCAAATCTTCCAGCAAGCCGGTAGTTCCGGTATAAGCAAAACCATGCCCGCGCGCCAGCGCTCTGGCTAGTTCATGGTAAATCTGAAAATCACTGACCTGCCTGTTAGGTATGGCTACAATAGAAACTACGCGAACAGCAATTCCGATGCAGATTAAAACCGGCAGTATATATTTATGAAATTTTTCCGCGGGTAAAAATGTGCGTTTTCTGATCCTAATCATAAACATAATAAACAAACCGCATAAACCCATCGCGATAAAGCCTCTTGGCGTAACGCACCCGAAAAACAATTGGGCTGTAACACTAAATACAGCCACAGCGATCAGGCAATAGCGGATTGCTCCGGTTATCCGCAACCGTAGCAATTCCGGCATTTTTATAGGTTCGTTTGAATTTTTCACACAATACCTGTCCAAAAAATTATTCTCTAAGGTCAAATCCCTGTATGGATAAATGTTTACGATACACCATGCCTTGAGCGACCGATATAATATCGCCGGCAGTATCTTTTATATCGATCCTATAAGAAGCGAGTTTTTTACCGTCCGATACCTCATGCGCTTCAGCAGTCAAAGTGCCATCAGATACCGCTTTTAAATAGGTGATGCTCACATTGACCGCTACAGACACCTGTCCGCGGCTGTTTGCGGCAACTGCCTGAGTAAAATCGGCCAGAGTGAACAACGCCCCGCCGTGTATCGATCCGGTAGCGTTTTTATGAAATTGTTGAACCGGCATTTCAGTTTTGGCGTAACCGTCGCCGACGGCGAGTATTTTTATTCCGGCATGTTTCGCGAATTTGTCCTGTTCGAAATATGTTTTGACGTGCTCCACATTTCTATCCTTTATGTATGGTAAGTTGAGTTTCAAAATACAATTAGAATGTATCACAATCGGGCGGAACCAATCAATAAAAGGTTGCCTTATGATTCCAATATGGCTCGAACATCTTTTATTTCGTCCACTTTTTCTATAGGAAGGTTGATACCGCATATAAACGCATCGTCATAGGTATGCATACCGCTGATGTTGGACATCATAAAGACATGATCCTTGTCGAAATGGCTTTTCAGGTCGTAACCGTTTTTGGGATGAAGAATGATATCGGCGGCACGGTGTAAAAACGGGCCGCTGTAAATTTCTTCGCGAAAAAATATTTTATCTATCGCCATATCTGCGGTTTCCGGATCTTTGAGGTTTTGCAATACGTCTTTAATCTGATGCCGTACGGTATCGTAATCCCGTTGCAAGACAGTTCCGTACTGTTCGCGTCCGGATAAATTAAGAAAAATCCTTCCCGGAATAAGAGAATAACATACGGTTGACGGGTGCATGGTTGCCAACGATTTTATTTTGCCGGAAACAAACGAAAGCAGTCCCGCCTTTTCGAGGAGAGTATTTAGCTGTACTTCACGGCGCGTTTTACAAAATCCGTGGTCGGACAGAATCAGGAGTCTGGCATCTTTTGGAATGAACGAGCAGACCCGCCCTATAAAATCATCTATTTTCCTGAACACAAGCCGGCATGCGTCGCTATACTGACCGTTGCCTGTTGCGGAATCCCAAAAAAAATGGAACAACCGGTCGGATTCCATTATATGTAGCTGGTAAAAATCCCACTGACGGTCTTCGAGAATATCGAATCCTATAGCAAGCCTCGCATCAAGAGAACGGTGGATATCGTGCATGAATTTATCCGGCGACTCGTCAAACAAACGGGCGTCGGGGTCTATAACATAACCGCGCGATTCGAGGTACCGGTAGAATTCTTCCGGATACGAAACTTTCGATATTTCCGGCGTCATAAAACATCCTACCATGATACCGTTTACCGGAAATGGCGGGTATGTCATAGGAACGTTGATAGATATTACCCTATATCCCTTTTTGGATAACGATTCGAATATGGTCTCGCATTTTCTCATTGCGCCCGTGTTGATTATCAGTTCCAACGGATTCGGGTTGCGGTCTATAAACCCGAAAATGTTGTGTACCGCAGGATTCCGGCCGGTCATGTAAGACGTCCATGCCACTGCAGAAATGGCAGGATATACGGACTTCATCTTTTTGTGCGGATGGTTAGCTATGATATCAGCCAAATTCGGCATTATCTTTTTATCGCACTGTTGTATTAAAAAATCGAACGGCACCCCGTCAATACCGATAACCACGGTTTTAGGAAGATTCATTATCTCACCCTGATATCCGGGTCCGGTAACGGTTCAATGACTATTCCGCCAGCGCATACATCGTTATCGCGTATTAATACGAACCTGCCCATTTCCTCAACATCGTTGAAAGGAGCGATGCAAACCGGTTTTTCTACGGTTATTATAACTTCTGCGACATCAAGGTTTTTTAGTTTATCCGCATCTTCGGCAATGATTTCGAGCGTTGCGGAATCTATACGCCGGCAAATAGTTTGTATGGTAGCAAAAACTTCCTGAGTAGAGCATTTTAGGATTAACTGACCACCCTTTACATACGGTTGTTTCGACATCCAAAAAACATTTGCTTTTATACGTGTTGTGTAAGACGGCTCGTGCCCGTCGGTGCATATAACGTGTCCGCGTTCGGCAAAAATTGCTTCCGTGGTGGTGATTCCGATACTTTCTCCAGCCACTGCCTGTATCGGAGATTCCAAAAATTTTTCGATAGACTTGACTGAAGCAAGCTGTTCTTGAGGCATAACTTTTATTTCCATGCCGGCGTAAATCGTACCCGCGGCGACCCGCCCTGCATATATGCGTTTGCTGTTGATCTTGTAGACATCCTGAATCGGCATAAGAAGTGGACAGCCTTCTAGAGACTCCTTTTTAGTTAGAGTGTCGAGACATTCCAGTACAGTCAGGCCGGAGTACCACGGCATTGAAGCGGATCGTCTTGCTACCTGATCGCCGTAAGATGCGGATATAGGTATATATTGTGAAGGATTGATGTTCAGAGTTGCAAGAAAATCGCCAAGTTCCTGTTTTAACCGCTCATATACCGATTTATCGTAAGATACCAGATCCATTTTATTGATAAGCACAACTACCTGCCCCACACCCAAGAGAGACAGGATATGCGCGTGTCGTTTGGTTTGAGGGCGTACGCCTTCCTGCGCATCGACTATCAACAGAGCCGCTTGCGCTTGCGACGCTCCGGTGACCATATTTTTCATGAATTCCACATGACCGGGGGCGTCGATGATAACATACTTGCGTTTAGATGTTTTAAAAAACGCCTGTGATGTGTCGATGGTAATGCCCTGATCGCGCTCCTCGCGTAAATGATCCATAACAAATCCGAACTCAACAGGTCGTCCAAGCTGTTTTGAAGCCTGTTCGATTTCCACTAACTTTTCTTCAGGCAGACAGCCGGTATCGTAAAAAAGCCGGCCTATGAGTGTAGATTTACCGTGGTCGACATGCCCGACAATAACAAAACTCAAAACATCCGAATCGTTCATTGTTAACCTTTATTATTCAACTGTTATTACATATACCCCAGCGAGCGTAGTTTCTGCATCATATAGGCTGATTCCTTGTCCTGCGCCCTGCCGCTTCGTTCGGTAAGCGTGGTGGTTTTAAGTTCTTCTATGACCGCATCGACCGTATCTGCGTCAGAATCGACAGGGTTACAGCAGGTTTCACAACCGATACTGCGGTAGCGTTTTCCGTTTTTGGCAAAATACAACAACACAATAGGGATGCCTTCGCGCCTTATGTATTCCCATATATCCAGTTCAGTCCATCCAAGCAATGGGTGTATGCGTATATGTTCGTCGTCCAATGTTTCTGTTTTATATTGATCCCATAGTTCCGCAGGCTGTGATTTATAATTCCACTCGAATTGTTTATCCCTTGGAGAAAACACACGTTCTTTTGCGCGAATACCGTGCTCGTCACGGCGTATACCGAGAAACAGCGCTTTGAATCTCAATGCGTTGATAGCGTCTTTTAGCGCATTGGTTTTAAGTTCGGTGCAACATTCCAGTTTACCTGTATGAGGGCTGACTCCGCGGGCGATGGCAGTTTCGTTTTTGTGCACTTTAAGATTCAGGTTCCATTCTTTAGCAATCCTGTCGCGAAACTCGTAAATTTCCCTAAATTTGTAACCGGTATCCAGATGCAGGCACGGAAACGGGATGTTTCCGAAAAACGCTTTTCGGATCAGCCATAGTAGCGTTGTCGAATCTTTGCCGATCGACCATAGCATAGCCACGTCGCGAAAACGGTTGTATCCTTCGCGTATGATATAAATGCTTTGATTTTCAAGACAGCTTAAATGATCCATATAAAACCTTTTCGAGGCCGGTATGTCATATTTCGACGTTTACTAACCTTTTGCCCGCAAATCCTGATACAACTGATACTATAAGGAAAATAGCCAGCCAGTGCAACTGCCAACCTAAAAAATATTTTCGGCTGGTCGGATAAAAAATCGCCAGAGATCTTACAGGATTTAAGCGGTCAAGCTGTCGCGCGCCCGGATGCAACAGTCTTTTTGTCCAGTTTTTATAAACCCCGTCCGGTATTTTTCTTACATTGACATTACCGGTGAAAACCGGAAAATTACATACCTCCGAGTCGCCGTAGGTTATAACAACGTCATGCATTCCGGTCTCAACCGGCGTAACTACCCAGTTGATTTCGTTTCGTTGTTTGACTCGTAAAGCAGGCGTGTCAATTTGTATTGCGCTACCGGTTTTTATCGAGAACAGATGCAGATCATATCCGTTTTCTGCATAAATAGATACGGTTACAGGTTCATCTATGACAAGAGGTTGATTGCCGTAGCGCAAGCCAAGCTGTCCGTAGACAAGCGCAAATACCGCCAGCAGTACCGCCAGCGGTGTAAAAGCATATCGCAAATAAATAAAATTGTAGCCGATCATTCTCATTATCGAACCGAAAGAAACCGAGCAATCGCCGCGGTAAATAACCGCTGACAAAATATTTGCCTTTATTTTATCCCTGACGTTCTTTATTGCGGATTGATTCGACGTTATACCAAACAGTTTTAGAAATACTATCCCCGCAATGACTGATAATAGTATCAAATCAATAGACGGCGGCAGAAAATAAAAGGGTAGTAAGATAACATCGAACAACTTTGTTATTATTGAAACAACGGCATTCATCTATTTGTTTCCCCAAAAAGCTACCTATCTCTTTGTATCGATTTTCAGTAAAATCCGGTTTATTTTTGCAATATTAACTTATACAGACAGATAACACGTAGTATTATATTTGTCAACATCGCGTTTTCCAATTGGATACGACTATGATTCCCATAACAGATCTACAAAACTTTCCTTTAACCAGATCGATTTATTAAAGTTTTATACAAATATTAAAAAAGTGAACACTTTTAATTGCATAATCATATCAACTTAAAATATAATGAGAAATAATTATTATGTAACCTTTAATAAAAATAAAAACTAACGCTAATATACCATAGCTTTGCAGATATTCGTTTGCGCGCTCAAATAGGGGAGGGATTTCTGTGGTATATGCTCAAGAGGCTTTTTATCAGTTACATCAATTCCTATGTATTCATTATATAACGATGTTGTGTGCGTGCGCTCTTATTTTACGTTTCAGGGAAAATAAAAATACCGGAAAGATTTTTGCCGGCACATTGTTGATTGCCGGTATGTTGTATGCCATTGATTTCGCCTGCAGTATGGAATTATATATCTCCGCGCTGGGAGTTGGATTGGCAATGTTCGGCAAACAACCTCAAAACGACAAGACGCACGCTGATTTTCCCATCGATTTGTTCATGGATCAATTTCCAAAAAAAATCTTTTTTAAAGATACCTCTTTAGTCTACCGCGTGGTAAGCCGTCTTTACGCTAAGGACATGGACTGCGAACCGCAGGATATGTTCGGCAAAACCGATTTTGATTTTTACCCACCCGAATTGGCAAAAAAATTTCAGGAAGACGACAAGCGTATACTTGAAACAAAAGGCAGTGAAAGCATCGTTGAAGAATATGTCCACAACAGCAGGCGGCGTGTAATAAAGACTGTAAAGCAAGCTGTTATCGGCGAAAACGGCGAACCGATCGGTATAAGCGGCGTAATATATGACATAACGGAAAAGGTTAAACTAAAGGAAAATTTCGAAGAACAACAACGTAAGATGGCTACTTTGCTGTCAAATCTTCCGGGTATGGCATACCGTTGTTTGAATACGGATGAATGGACTATGGAGTTTGTAAGTGACGGATGCGAAAAATTAACCGGATATCCGCCGTCAGCCATTATCGGTAACAATTCATTATCTTACAACGACCTTGTTTATGAACCGGACAGAAGGATGCTACGTACGGTGATTCATGATAAACTCAGCCTGCATGCACAGTTTGAAGTAGAATACCGAATCGTATGCAAAAACCAACAGGTAAAATGGGTTTGGGAACGCGGGGTAGGGGTTTTTGACAACGCAGATAACCTTGTAGCGATTGAGGGGTTTATATGCGATATCACTGTTCTAAAAACTGTGGAAAAACAACTGAAGAAAAGTGAAAAAACCTTAATGGCTATCCTGCAAGCGGCGCCTGTAGGCATCGGCATGGTCAACAACAGGGTAATCGGATGGGTAAACAATCGTGTCAGCGAAATTACAGGGTATGAACCTCACGAACTGGACGGCAAAAACGCCAGAATGCTTTATGAATCCGATGAAGAGTATCTGCGGGTTGCTAAAATAAAACATCCGGAAGTGGAAAAACACGGCATCGGCGAGGTGTACACCCGCTGGCGAAGAAAAGACGGGGTTATCCGTGATATTCATTTGAAATCCGCCGCGCTTAACCGAAAAAATTTGTCCGAAGGACTTATTTTTACCGCAATCGACGTGACTGACCAGATACAGGCCAAAATTGACAGAGAATCGCTGATCAAACAATTAGAGAACCAAAACGCCGAACTTGAACAGTTCACTTATACTGTATCCCACGACTTAAAAAGCCCTATCATCACAATAGAAGGCTTTATGGGACTCATAGAACGCCACCCTATTATAAAAGGCAACCTTGAAATAGAAGTGCTTATAACCCGTGTGAGAAACGCCACAAAAAAAATGGCACTGCTCATGGAAGGGTTGCTTGAACTGTCCCGTGTGGGCAGGCTTATCAACCCACCCGTAAAATCTGATCTGCGGCACCTGATCGATGAAGCTGTAGAGCTGGTATCCGGCAGGATAGCAAAAAACAATATCGCTATTCGAATAGAAGACAACCTGCCCGACGTATATGTCGACCATGAACGAATTGTCATGGTTCTCATGAATCTTATTGACAACTCTGCAAAAGCGGTCGCCAATGTCGATAACCCGCAAATACATATAGGAAAAAAGGTTATCGATTGCCAAACGGTTTTTTTCATTAAAGATAACGGTATCGGTATTGAAAGTCAGTATTTCGATAGAATCTTCGGTTTGTTCAACAAACTCAACGCTCAAGCCTGTGGCACAGGCGTAGGCCTAACGCTTGTGAAGCGTATTATAGAGTTTCATGGCGGACACATCTGGGTTGAATCCGGCGGGATCAATAAAGGGTGCACATTCTTTTTCACCCTGCCTCTTGTAAAGGCTGAAAAAAGCTAGTTCTGCCGGATTTCGGACAACGACACTCTGAAAACATAATATTGAGATTCAAAAAGCTAATAGCGCGGAGCTTTTGCTTGAGATTTCCGAGCTATCCGAACCCGTTAAATTTCCTATATGCCATTTGCCATAAGACACAAGCTACCTGATGTAATTTATGCTTTTAACAGGTATGCTGTTCTGCTATAATTCCTGCTAACCGGCTAGTTACATTATAGATTAATTTTTTAAAGGTTTCTTTTCCCTTATTATAAAGATACTTGCGGATAAACACAAACAATCGGAGCATTCAAGTTGTTATATGAAAACATGTCTTGATAATATTTCTATAGTATTGGTTGAACCGAAAGAACCGGGCAACGTAGGCGCATGTTGCCGTGCCATGAAAAATATGGGAATCCGCGACCTGCGTCTGGTGAATCCTGTATCTATTTTAGCGCCCGAGACTTTCAAAATGTGTTACGGCGCAGACGATCTGGTTTTGAACGCCAAAGCGTATCCAGACCTGCAATCCGCCGTTGCCGATGTAGCGTTGGTTGTGGGAACTACCCGCCGTAAAGGCAAACATCGCAAACCGGTGCGCTGGGTATCTGAAGTTCTGCCTAAAATTACATCTGTTTCACAGACCAACCGCGTGGCGGTGGTTTTCGGGAGGGAGTCGAAGGGATTGTTCAATGAAGAACTGCTTTTGTGCGACGAGCAGGCGGCTATTCCGACCCGCGACGATTTTCCCACACTCAATCTTGCTCAGTCCGTGCTTATTGTCTGTTACGAACTTTTTTTGACACGCCACAAACCTGATCCCACAGAAATAAGCCTAATACTGCGTGAACAGCAGGAACAGATGTATGAACACATCGACCGCGCGCTAAATCTTATGCAATACTCAAATAAAGGGTCTTACAATCTGCGCAACAGAATACTCAAAACCATGCGGCGCATTTTCGGACGCTCCGGACTCGAAGAAAAAGAAATGCAGATGATACACGGATTATGCTCGCGCATTGAATCACTGCTCGATCAAAAGCAATAAACCTAGTTTAGCTTTCAGCAGATAAAAATTTATTGTATTGCCGCTATCTGATTATAATATGCTGTTTGATCCGTTCGGACAGCAGAGAATTGCGCTGGCGTATCTGGTTGTTACACAAACACCGTTCAAGGGCTGACTGTGTGCCGACCAGCACAACAAGGCGTTTACCGCGCGTAACCGCGGTATATAACAGATTGCGCTGAAGCATTATAAAATGCTGGTCGGTCAGCGGTATAACTACCGCGGGGTATTCGCTTCCCTGTGATTTGTGGACTGATATGGCATAAGCCAAAGAAATCTGATCGAACCATGAGCGCTCGTAGGATATTTCCCTTCCGTAAAAGTTTATGGACATCTGGCCGGCAGAATCATCGACAGCAGTAATAGCGCCTATATCGCCGTTGAAAATATCGAGATCATAGTTGTTTTTTATCTGCATCACTTTGTCGCCTGTTTTGTAGGTTGTATCTCCATACTTTATAATATCCTGCGATGGATTGAGCAATGTCTGAAGCGTAGTATTGAGCGATTCTACGCCAAGCAGTCCTTTGCGCATAGGCGACAAAACCTGTATATCACGTATCGGATCAAAAGAAAACGAACCGGGAATCCTTTCGGCGACAACTTTTTTTATGATTTCAAGAATACCCGCAGGTTCGTTCTTCTCAATAAAGAAAAAATCCGACGACTCTGGATTATTGGGAAAAACCGGTTTTTTCCCATGATTGATTCTGTGGGCGTTTATCACAATGTAACTGTCCTGCGCCTGACGGTAAATTGCGGTCAAGCGTATCAGAGGTATTTTTTCAATACTCACCAAATTCTGCAGAATCGCGCCCGGACCTACTGACGGAAGTTGATCCGCATCGCCTACCAGAATCAACCGCGTACCGGGACGGATTGCCTTGAGCAAGTGATGCATGAGGAACATATCCAGCATGGACACTTCGTCTATGATAACGGTATCAGCGTCGAGCGGATCAAACTCGTTTTTCTGAAATTGTTCGAGACGAGGTATATAATCCAGTAGCCGGTGTATGGTCATGGCGTCCCTGCCGGTGGTTTCGTTAAGCCGTTTTGCCGCCCGTCCGGTCGGCGCGCCGAGTAGCACTTTTTCTTTAGACTCGGCGAACACCTCCAAAAGCAACCGCACAAGTGTGGTTTTTCCGGTTCCCGGCCCGCCTGTAATAACGAGCAATTGATGGTTTATCAATTCCGGTAACCTAACGGCGAGATCATCGTCCATGCGGATGCTCAACCGCTCGGATATCTTATACAATTTATCGGCAGTTATTTTAATGGTATCCGTGATAGTTTGGCGAGCCATACCGGCTATGCGGCCGGCCACGGTAGACTCGAATTCGTGCATCTCTTTAGTATAGCACGGCATGTTGTCATAATCTTTCTCCATGATTATGGTATTCGACTGCACCATCGCGTTTACAACCGGTTCCACCACATGCACGGGTAAAGACAGTTCGCGGGCTATACGGTCTATCAGTTTGACACAGGGTGTGTAAACATCGCCTTCTTCCTGATAATCCTGAAGAAAATAAAGGACTGCCGCTGAGATCCGGTCAGGCGAATCGGCAGGGCGGCCTGCCGAGAGGGCAATCTCGTCCGCCTTGCGAAACCCTATGCCGCGCATTTCATAGGCAAGCCGGTACGGATTTTCCTCAATGACGCTAAGAGATTTCTCTTTATAGGTATTGTAAATACGCAACGCCAGCGCAGGCGGTAGCCCGAACTCATGCAGAGCAATCATAATATGGCGGGTCTGGTAATGTTTTTTCCATGCATTGGATATCATTTTAAGCCGTTTACAGCCTATACCGGGTATTTCATTGAGCCTGCCGGGTTCGGAATCGATAATATCGAGGGTTTTCTCTTTGAATTTTGCAACTATTCGTTTGGCCATTTCCGCCCCGATTCCTTCGATCATACCGGAACCGAGAAACCTCTCTATCCCTTCAGTGGTCGACGGTCTGCACTCGTTGTAAGCGCTGATATGCAGTTGGGGACCGAAACGCGGGTTGTATTCCCATTTACCGGATACCACAGCATGCTGTCCGGGAACTAGTTGCGCAACCGTTCCCACAATGGTGAACTGATGCCCTGTGTCATCTTCTATAAACCGAGCTACGGTATAGCTGTTGTGCGGATTATTAAACACAATGCTATTCACCGTTCCCTTGACGGTAACGATAGAATCCGGTGCGGGCAATGGCGGCTGATTGGGATTACTCATTATTTTTTAACATATTTTTCAAGAATTATATGCAATTTCTCCACAACTTTGCGGTCTATCTTATCCGGATTGGTGAAAATGGCATTTTTCAGCGCTTTTTTGCACGAACAGTCCGATGTATCGGGCATATTGGTTATTACTTCTTTGATAATTTTTTTTGCGTTCTGGATATTTTTAGTCAAATATTCTATGACCGTTTCGAGTGTTACATGTTCGTGTGATTCGTGCCAGCAATCGTAGTCTGTCACCATGGCAAGGGTGGCGTAGCAAATTTCAGCCTCGCGCGCGAGTTTGGCCTCAACCAGATTTGTCATGCCGATTATATCCATTCCCCAACTGCGGTATACCATTGATTCCGCACGTGTTGAAAACGCCGGTCCTTCCATATTCAGATAAGTTCCGCCCTTATGAACCGGAACGCCCAGCCCACTCCCAGCCGCGAACAACGCTTTGCTAAGGCACGGGCATACCGGATCTGCAAAACTGATGTGCGCTACAATCCCGCTACCAAAAAAAGTGGATTCCCGAGAACGGTTGGTGCGGTCGAAAAACTGGTCGGGTATTACCATATCCATGGGATGTATATGCTCTTTGAGGCTTCCGACTGCGCTTACCGATAAAATATCTTCCACGCCAAGGCTCTTAAACCCGTAGATATTTGCCCTGTAATTAATTTCAGTGGGTAGCAATGTGTGCCCTTCGCCGTGTCTGGGCAAGAAAACCACCTGCATATCACCGAGAGTACCGATATGATATGCTCCTGAAGGGTTGCCAAACGGTGTGGAAACCGTTTTCTTCTTCATGTTGTGGATTCCCTCTATATCGTACAGGCCACTGCCTCCTATAACGCCTATTGTTCTGGTCATGATAACTCCTTTTATCTGTTGTTGATATTCTATTCCGACATATTACCATAGCAAATTTTTATTCTTAAAGATATTTTTTATCGCGCCGATACAAAGTAATGCAAGTTTTTAATCTTCAACACAAAACGATTCTTGAAAGGATTTGCGAGTCTGCCATGAATATTTTGGTAATCGAAGATGAAGAAGCGTTATCCGAACTGCTGGGGTATATCTTATCCGATGAAGGATACGAAGTCACCATAGCACGCGATTATGACGAAGCATTGGATATGCTAGATATAGCACAGTATAATCTGATCATGGCTGACATGACCATTCCGGGCGGCAACGGCATTGACCTGATCGACCACGCCAGAGGTTCGCATCCGCTGGCTCAATACATTGTCATGAGCGGCTACGAACTAAACGAAGAACAGAAAACAAGAGTAGACGAAATGTCGTGCTATTTTCTCAGCAAACCGTTTCGCATCGACGAAGTCAGCGAAATTATCCGCAATATCATAAATAGCCTCAAGAAAATCAACAACTGCTAAATTACCACTTGATAGACGCTCTGTAACGTAAGACAGTCTCGCCATCGGTCTCGACAGGCACTGAAAAAGACACTGTGTCCGCTGATTCTTTTTTAAACGGATGTGTATGATCAACTATTTCCCATTCTCCGGGCACGGTTTCTTTAACAATCACAGTTACATTTTCCTTTTTGTGGTTGCGGATAGCTATTTCCCATTCCACTTCCTGCAGGTCTTTTCTTACTTTGCGGTAATCTGTTTGTTTGCGTTCGGCTTTGATGTCGAATGCCTCGCCGAGTTTTACAGTTATTTCCTCGTCTTTAGGCGTATGCGCTATGGAATCTTCTCCTGCAAATTGTAGCATGCCTTCGTGGTCGGCCTTGTAAACCCGTATTATTCCTTTAGGCAGAGGTATTCCAAGATTATTTTCCTTGCTGTTTTTGAATTTTACCACCACGTCTACCGGCAACGATTTAAGAGGAGTCGTATATAACGAAGTGAAATAATACCGCTGGCCGCTTAGCGTGTATTCTTTGGCGGTAGCGATGTCGTTTCCTTCAAAAAGAACTATTTGCTTCATCTGATTTTGCTTTACCGTAGCCGGCCGGTTGAGGGTATATATATGATACTCGAAAAATTCTTTTTCTTCAAATTGATCCGGAGCGGGCATAGCGGCAGTTTCCATCATGTACCTTTTAGCTACATAATTTGTCTGGGGAAGCGCCCTGTTTATCTCGCCGGCAACCAGCTTGACCGATGCGTTGCGAAACGACGCGCCGGTTCGGTTGTCAATACTGACCCAGCCTGTCAGATCGGCATTAGCGTCGGTTTTGTCAAGCACCATAACATAATTGCATTCCCATGATATACCGCTTGTTAAATATGACACCTCAATATCATGGCTGTCGCCTGTTTTATTGTCTACAAGCCACACTAAAGTCGGACGCGCCAGCAGGTCTTCAGGAAGTTCAGGCAAAATAACTCTGCCCGGAAAACCCAGATGTATTTCGCCGCCTATCTTGAAAACCGGTTGCTGGTTATTTGCCAGTAGAATGGCATCCCTGATTTCTTCCGATCCGTCATAGGAGCTTTTGAAAACGAGTTTGACGTCTTTGCCCACATATTTATCCATGAGTTTTTCGTGATTTATCAGGTCGTATTCGTAATTCTGCTCAAGCACGTAAAACGAATCCTGAGCGGTCAACGAAGCCGCATGTACGGAAGTAGGCAAAATGTGTTCGGCAACGTCCATAAACTGTATCGTATACAAACCGGGACTCAATTTGACCGACCGGATATCTCTGACCAGCCCCAGATTGTCGTTGTATATAGTTACAGCAACGGCAGACTGGCTGGAAGCGTCTATTGTAGCGGTTTTAGGCTGATCGGAATGCACTTTACCGCATGACACGCTCAGACATAAGAATAACACCGATAAGATATACCCTGATTTATGAAAAAACCCAGGCATAACGCGCTCCTTGTTTGTTTTTTATTCGAATGCAATATCATCAATATAAATAACACCTTTGCCTGTCCCGTCAGGAAAGCAAGCGGTCTCGAAACAAATAGCCATTGATCCGAGTTTCGTCAGATCGAAATCGGGACGAAGACCGGTGTACACATTCAAAGGTATTTCCGCTTTCTGCCACTCTTGCGTAACTTTGCCCTCCGGCAGATAATTTCCGATATCGGCCGATTTAACCGAATCCTCAGCTTCATACCAATACTTGTCAGCCAACCCGACCTGAAAATTTTCTTCGCCACGTTTACCCTTAACCATAAACGTCAGCTTTGAATAAGCGCTTGCGTCGAAATATTTGCCCATGCTGATCAATTCCGTATAGTAACCGCAAAAACCTGTTGCTTCTTTCTTGAATCCTATATACAACGATTGTTCGCCGCTGTAGGCATGTTCTTTTGTAGTACCTTTTTTAGCGTCGCTGGGGTCCTTTTTATATGTGGCTGTTTTTGAAAAAAGCGCGTTGCTGAAAGATTCAAAGTCATCGAGAAGAAATCTTTCGGTAGCATCTCCGTACATCACTTCACCGGCCAATATACCGACCAACGCAATTGCAAACAACATTCTTGTTTTCATCAAAATAACTCCTTTCTATTAAGTTTTAAATTTGAAAAACCATTAAATGTTAAAGGTCATAGTAATCGTTCGAGACTTTTTTTTCAAAGATTTTTTATTGAAAAAACAAAACTTCAGGCCTACTCACTACATCTTGTGTCTAAACAGGTATTCTTGCCACAATTTATGACACTTTGAGATACATTTTGTTTCAGTAAAAATCATTTTTTTAATCGATATACTACATAATCCCCTTTATTATATTTTATCGACACGGCAAACACAATATATCGATTCATACATATATACGCAGTTTAAAGATAAAATATTCATCATATAAAAGCTATTTACCTATAACTTTTTGATCCGCAAATATTTATCTAAAAGGCTAAATAATTTGACTATATTATGGTCAAATTATTTTCATTTTTCTTTTACTTTCCTGTGTCAGCCTGATTATAACAACCGGAGTATGACGGATATTAAAACAAATTCCGGCAATAAGGCCGTGTTTGTCATAAAAAGAGCAATTAAAAATGTTTCACAAATTAATTAATTATCATACTGAATTCAAGCGATGAATCATGTTAATTATTATCGATTTACAATTCAACAACAATAAGTAATATTTTCAAAATCAAACACACTAAGACGAATTGCTTATTTTACTTGAAATCATATAAATGATATGATTATTATTTTAGAATTAAAGGTTGTAAATAACTGATATAATTGATTTTATTAAACATAACCCAACACAGCTTGTTTTTGTTTTATCTATTACACTATATATATTATTTGATTTATTAAAAAACATCTGAATCAATATAATTTAATCTTAATATACGCGGTATGATTTAATTTTACATCACCGAATTACGGAGGACGTCTATGGACACAACGAAATCGTATGTAAAAATGTGCAGATACGCAAGGGATCTGCAGGAAGGCTGGCGGCCTCAAAGCGGCGATTGGTGGTATGTAAGCGCCCGCGAGCGGTTTTCGCCGATTTTGCGCATAACATACGGTCAAGAAATCAAATGGAGAGATTGTGAATCGGAATATTTATTGCCGCACGATATCGGCCTGTACGGGATTGTCTGGCTTCCTAGACAGGATCAGCTTTTCCGGAGACTTTATTCACAGCAAAATCAGCCTGAGGCGGACTTAGCATGCCAAAGCGATATAGAACAGCGAATTTTCGAGTTTGGCAAGTATCTTGGCGGCGAATCGAACTATTCTGCCGAAAAACTTTGGCTACTGTTTTTCATGGCGTCCAAATATAAAAGAGTATGGAAAGACGGGCGCTGGATAAAAAATCGAAAAGTTTTGGCATATATTTAAGAACCGATTGCATATCAAATAGAAAGGAGAGAAAAATGGCGTTTTTTTTCAAAGGCCAACGGTATCTGACAATCGATGAACTGAAAGAAGTACTGCCGATTCATCCGACTACGTTGAGCAGAATGCTTAAGAAAGGCGATATTCCAGGTGCGGGAAAAATCGGTAAGCAGTGGTATCTGCCTGAAGAAAAACTTGCGGAGTATCTACGTATTCGTTTTAAATAGCGTTTAGAGCGCCGCATGATTTTGTCCGACGATCATATATCAAAAATCGTGTCAAAAAAGAAAGGACAGCTCGAAATGAGCTGTCCTTCAGTAATATATTTAGAGGTAAATACCATAATCAGGCTTTGCCCTGATATTCGCCGGTACGGGTATCTATCTTAATGATCTCCCCTTCTTTGATGAACAACGGCACGGTTACTTCCATTCCGTTTTCAAGAATTGCAGGTTTCTGCACGTTTGTAACAGTATCGCCTTTGACTCCCGGCACAGTGCTGATAACCTTGTATGATTCCGCTACCGGCAGTTCGATGCCGATGGGCTGTTCGCCATGCAGGGTAACGTTGAGGTCCATGTTATCTTTAAGATATTTTGCATCATCCCCGATAACATCTGCTTCCATGTGAATGGTTTCGTAGGAGTCAAGTAGCATGAAATAATAAGTATCCCGTTCTTTGTATAGATACTGCGCGGCTTTGGTGAACAATTCAACCGATTCAAATTCGTCTGTCGGTCTGTGCCGGTTAGCGTATGTTTTTCCGCTGTTGATGTTTTTGTAAGACATCTGGACGAATGCGCGCAAGTTACCCGGGGTACGGTGTGCCCATTCGGTTACTATATGGATTTCACCATTGAGCATGATAGCGGCGCCTCTGCGCAGTTGTATAGCTTTAATTGTAGCCATAATATTCCTTTCTTAATATTCGGTTTTTCAGTTTTCGGATAAATCGGGTTATTATACTACAATATTGGATAAAAAAAAGCAAGCACGGTTTTAACCTGACCTATTCACGATTATTATTTGAAAAATAGTTCCGGTTGTGTTTGATAAGGCGGTATTACAAAACTATACGCCGGAGTTTTACTGTTTCACAGTATCTACGGTAGCATCTTTCTTTTTGCCGAACCGTGATTTTATTTTGTCAGCCGCTTTCTGAACCACAAAATAAAAAACAGGAATGAAAAGAACGCCGAACACTGTTGCAAACAACATCCCTCCGAATACCGCTGTGCCCAGCGCCTTACGCGAATTAGCGCCGGCTCCGGTTGCGATAACCAACGGAACCGTGCCAAGCAGAGTAGATAAAGCTGTCATCAAGATAGGCCGGAAACGCAGTCTCGCCGCTTCTTTTGCAGATTCCCATATGGAGTACCCTTCTTCATGATGCTGTTTGGCGAATTCCACCAGAAGAATTGAGGTTTTTGTGGCAAGTCCGATAAGCAATACGATCCCTATCTGCATATATATATTATTTTCAAAAGCCCGAGCAAGACTAAACGATACTGCTCCCAGCAGAGCAAGAGGTACAGACAGAATGATGGCAAAAGGCGCGGCCCAGCTTTCATATTGAGCGGCGAGAAACAAAAACGCAAAAAAAGCGGCTAAAAGAAAAATCAGCGAAGCCTTGCCTCCGGCCTCTATTTGCTGATAGCTGAGTCCAGACCATTCGTAACCCATAGAAGAAGGCAATGTTTTTTTCAGCAGTTTTTCCATAGCCGTTATTGCATCTCCGGAACTATACCCCGGTTTAGCCACGCCGGTAATGGTGTTGGATGGATACATATTGTAACGAGTGATACTTTGTGGTCCTGTAGTATGTCTAACTGCGGCAAAACTTTTAAACGGAACCATCTTTCCAGCGGAATTGCGAACCTCAAGGGTTTCTATATCCGATTCCTTCATGCGGTATTTGCTGTCTGCCTGCATGATAACTTTGTAATTTTTCCCGAATACATTGAAGTCGTTGACGTAATTTGTGCCCAAGTACGATTGGAGCGTATCGAAAACCGATTTAAGGGAAAGGGAAAGCGTTTTGATCTTAGTACGGTCGATATCAACATACAACTGCGGAATATTCGCCCTGAACGACGAGTTTAATCGAGTCAACACAGGATCGGAATTGCCGTCAAACACTATCTTCTGACCTATTTGATAAAGTTGGGTGTATCCCGCGTTTCCCCTGTCTTGAATTTGCAGTTCGAAACCGCTGGCAAAGCCAAGCCCCATGATTGGCGGAGGCGTAAACGCCAGACAAAAAGCCTCGCGTATACCGAACAGCCGCATTTGTAATGAACGTGTCATGTTAGTTGAAGACAATTCCGGTGTTTTTCGATAACTCCACGGCTTGAGAGAAACAAAAAATGTAGCCGAATTGGTTGACATGAGACTGTTTAGAATCGAGAATCCGTTTACCGTAACAAAATTGCCGATGCCTTCTGTTTCTTTGAGCATTTCGTTTATTCGAGCGGTTACTTTTTTAGTGCGTTCCAAGCTGGCTCCGTCGGGTAATTCTACGCTTAAAAAAATAATGCCTTCGTCCTCGTCCGGCAAAAATCCGGTCGGCAATGTGCGAAATCCATGTAGACTTAATACACAGATACCTGCAAACAGCAACATAGTGAGTATGGATCTGCGTAATATTCTATTTACAATCCACATATAGCCGTTGGTGGTTTTTTTCATAAATATGTTGAACAACCGGAAATACCAATTTGCTTTCAGAGATGAGGTAGGACGCAGTAAAATAGCGCACAAAGCCGGACTCAAGGTCAGCGCATTGATTGACGAGAATACGGTAGCTGTCGCAATGCTCATTGCAAACTGGGTATACAATCGTCCGGAAATGCCGCCGACAAACATTGTCGGCACAAACACGGCAAGGAGCACCAGCGTAGTGGCGATCACAGGACCGGTTATTTGTTTCATCGCTTTGATCGAGGCTTCTTTGGGCGATAAGCCTTCGTCGTCCATAATGCGCATGACGTTTTCTACTACGACAATCGCATCGTCAACAACTATACCGATAACCAGCACCAGACCGAACAGAGATAAGGTATTGATAGACATCCCTGTTATTTTCATGACGAACAGGGTGCCGATAAGTGATACCGGTATAGTTAAGGATGGAATCAATGTGGTGCGCAGATCACCTAAGAATATATAAACCGTCAAGATTACCAGCAAAACAGCTATAAACAGCGTAAAAACTACCTCTTTGATGGATTCGTCGATATAAAGAGTCGGGTCGAAAGGGACTCCGTAACTCAACCCTTCTGGAAAATTTTTTGACAGTTCGTCCATGGCTTTTCTTACATTAGCCGCCACTTCAAGAGAATTGGCTGAAGGCAACTGAAATATTCCCATCATTATAGACGGTTGTCCGTTACACTGCGCTTCCGCGCTGTAATCTTCAGCTCCAAGCTCAATCGTAGCGACATCTTTAAGACGCACGATCCTGTTATCTTCCGTAGTTTTTATAATGATATCTTTAAATTCCTCAGCATCTGAAAGACGCCCAAGTGTCCGGATGGTATACTGAAACAATTGTGTATCGGGTGTTGGCGGCGCGCCGATTTTTCCCGCGGCAACCTGTATATTTTGTTCGCGAATGGCGTTAAGAACGTCAACGGTGGTTAATTTTCTTGCTTTCAATAAATTCGGGTCAAGCCATACGCGCATGCTGAAATCTTTACCGCCGAATACGGTAATACTACTCACGCCGGGAACCCGCATGAGTTTATCTTTGAGATATATATTGATGTAATTGCTCAAATAGGCCTGATCATGCCGGTTGTCAGGCGACATTAAGTTGACCATAAGAGCAATATTGGTAGTCCGTTTCCGGGTAGTGATGCCGTACCTTTTTACATCTTCAGGCAATACCGCCTCGGCTTTTGCAACCCTGTCTTGCACTAACACGGTTGCCATATCTATATCGGTACCGACTTCAAAGGTAACGGTGATGCTAGCCGTGCCGTTATCGCTACTTTTTGACGACATATATATCATACCCTCGACACCGTTGATTTCTTCTTCGATGGGCTGGGTAACTGTTTCAGCGATAACTTCAGCACTTGCTCCGGGATAGCTTGCTTCGACTACAATAGTAGGCGGCGTGATATCGGGTGTTTTTTCTACGGGTAGCATCGGAATAGCAAGAAGACCGATCAACACAATAAAAATCGATATCACAGTAGCAAATATAGGGCGGTTTATGAAAAAGGTGCTAAGCATTGTATGACTCCTGCCGGATTGACATGTTGATTATATTATCTTTTTATCATGTTGTTGCACGGTATCTGCGGATTTATGCGCCGGTTGCGGATTCACAGTCATCCCCGGAAAAATAAACTGCAGACCTGTGTTGATATAGTGTGTATCAGGCGATATACCCGACTCTATCACCCGCATGGCGCCCTCGGAATCGCCTATAACAACCGGACACCGCTTCACCATATTGTTGGCGTCGACTATCAACAGATATTTTCCGCCGATATCGGTGCAAAGGGCGGTTTCTTCAACCAGCAATGCATCTTTCTTCGTTCCGACAGGTATTTTCAGGCGTGTGAACATTCCGGGAAATATATCGCCTTTTTTGTTATCAAACTGCCCGCGCAACAATATTGTTCCCGTATCGGAATCTACGATGTTATCGATGTAGGTAAGAATACCCTGATGAGGGAACCCTTTTTCATCCATAACGGCGAAATCGAATATGATACCATTCGAGTGAACGCCTGTAATCTGCGCGATAATATCTGATATAACCGTTTCACTGACATTGAAATATATATACATCGGGTCAAGTTTGACTACGGTTGCCAGAACTGTGTAGCCGTTAACACCGACAAGATTGCCTGAATCGATCATATTTCTGTTTATCCGCCCGTCAATTGGGGATTTTATCTGCGTATAACTCAGCCTAAGCGCGGCTTCGTCCAGCGCCGCTTTGCTTGCCATAACCGCGGCTTGAGCCTGATCGTATTCTGCCTGTTTTGTCGTCAAATCTTGTCTACTTACCGCGTTGTTGCGCACAGCTTCCTGAAAACGATGCAAATCCGCTTCCGCGCGCGTCAGTTCCGCTTCTTTTGATTTAACTTGAGCCTGAGCCTGTTCGTATTGAGCTTTATAGCTCGCCTGCTCGATAGTGAACAACGTGTCGCCTTTACGGACATCAGCGCCATCTTTAAAATTGATTTCCTCAAGGTATCCTGCGATTCTCGCTACAATATCCACCTGTTCAACAGCTCTAGTCTGACCGGTGAACTCGCGGTAAACCTCTACATCCTTAACCACCGGTTTGATGACACTTACAACCGGTAGCTGTTGTTCCGGCACACTCGCTTGGGGACTTTCATTTGATTTCAATCGAAATGCGAAATACCCTGCTAAGGCAATCAATGCCATTGCCAAAAACACAATAAATATCTTTTTCATCGTAGTATTCTCCTCTAAAAATATTGAATGAATCTACACTATTCTTTACGCCCTGCATCCATCGGCCATCCGCCGCCGAATGCTTTGTAGATGCGAATCCAGTCCTGTATGATTTGCCCTTTACTGTTAGCCAATTCATCTTGAGATTTAAAAAGTGTTCGTTGCATATCCAAAACATTTTGAAAATCGGTCAATCCGCTTCTATAAAGCGAGCTTACCAGTTCCACCGACTTCTGCGATGATTCTGCCGACTGTTGTAAAGCCTCATAGCGTTTTTTCTCCTCGCTATAAAACGCCAAAGCATTTTCTACTTCCTCAACGGCGCTCAACACTGTTTGCTCATACTGTAACTTTACCTGTTCGGTTTTTGCGGATTCGATTCTTACGTTGCTTAAGGTTCTGCCTCCTTCGAAAATATTCCAGTCGAATTGCGGCCCGAAAGAATATCTTCGGCTTGAAATATCTTTCAGGTCGGAAGGCTCCGTTCCTTCCAGAAAAAAAGAACCTTTAAAAGAAGCCACAGGGTAAAAACCTGTTTTAGCTATGCCGATTCTAGCGGTTTGTGCCGCCAGCTGTCTTTCTGCCAGACGTATATCAGGCCTCTGCCTTATTATTTCCAGCGGAACTATTTTTGGAATTTCGGGCGATATTTCTGGAATCGGAGCGCCCTCGGTAATTCGCGCCCTCAGGCCGTGCGGGAACCCGCCAAGCAGAACAGCCAGCCGGTTAAACACCTCGGATTCCGCTTTTTGCAGAGACGATATCGCCGCTTGCGTGTTTGCCAGATTCAATTTTGCCTGTTCCACGTCAAGTTCAGGAACAAGTTCCGAATCAAACCTCGCTACGGTGAGTTTCAATGTTTCCTGCTGAAGATCGATGTTTTTCTTCGCGAAAGCAATGCGTTCCTGCAATGTTCTAAGTTCAATATAACTGCTTGCCACGCTTGACGACAGTGAAACCATAATATCATTGCACGCTTCCTTGGAAGCGTCTAAAGATGCGTCTGCCGATTCGACCGACCGGCGTATCCTGCCGAATAAATCAAGTTCCCAAGATGTTCCGAGTCCGGCTGAATAGGTGTCCATAGGTTCCGCTTCCTGTCCGGTTCGTTTTAACGATGTGTTTTGGCTCGCGCGGCTTCGCGTGTAACCGGTCTGCATATCTATACGCGGAAAATATTCGCCTTGGGCGTATTGTTTTTGAGCCTGCGCTACAACTATTCTGTAATACGCCTCTTTAAGCGTTATGTTTCCATGAAGAGCCTGATCTATAAGTTGCTTTAAATCAGGATCATTCAATAGAATCCACCAATTTGACATTTCTGTTGTCTTGACATATTGTTCAGGTTCGGGTTCAGAGTTTTTCCCGTACCATGCCTGCGGCATTTCCAAGTCCGGAGCGGCATAGTCAGGGCCTACTGCGCAACCTGCCACAAGAACAAGACAGACAACAAGCGGCATAACAAAAAACAGACTCCTAAAAACATACGATACTTTCATTTCCATTTATTCCTCTTTTAATAACAGGTAATTAAGGAAAAATTTTTCTACAGATTTGCTTTCTCTGGCAAAATAGTCTTCCCCTAAAAAAGTCTGAAGTTCTATAAGTCCGATCAGGACAAACAAAAACATTTCCGAAGTCAGCCATGTATCTATTTCTCTGAACTTCTTTTGTGCAATGCCGTCTTCAATAATTCTTTGCGTTACCCGAATATGACGTGCGACTCTTTCTTTTTTTTGTTCAACAGGTATCCTGTCTTTAATGCCGATCTGCTTGGCCATGGCAAGCACAATTTTATATTTGTCGCAAACGTCAAACACCTCTTTTAAAAACACCCTGATGCGTTGAGCAGGATCATCCTGATTATTCACAATTGCGTCGAGTTTCTCCTCTATGGCGACATGAACCTGTTCGTATACATAATAAAACAGGTCTTCCTTGTTCTTGAAATAATTATAGATTGTACCGATGGCTACACCTGCCTTTTCGGCGATATCATTCATTGTCAGACTGTCGTAACTTTTTGCCGAAAGCACGTCTATCGCCGCTTCGGAAATAGCCAGTTTGGCCATTTGCTCGCGCAGGGATTTCTGTTTCTCGTAAAAGGTGTCCATGATTCCTCCTGTTTTATGAATAAAAATTCATATATATTATCGACTGTTCATATTAATGAATTAATATTCATTTTGTCAATAAAAACTTTTCTTCCTTTATTAAACAAGATCTCTGCGTAGTTAAGTTATTATTGAGATCGAATGTGGCGAGTCGGCGATATCAAGTTAACAAATTTTACGTAGTTGCTTTGTAACTATCGAAATAAAAACTATTTAAAGGTAACGGGCATGCATTTCAGCTACGGAAAATTTTAGGAGTGATGGGTAATGTTAGCCGTTTTTGCTTATTACCATGGCGGAACAGATTATTTTATTTTCGAGCACATCGCTTTCTTCTTCCTGTTTCGTTATGTAATCGAGGAACATCTTTTGTTTTTCCGGATATTTAGCGGTCAGTTCGAGGCATCTTTCCTTGATAAACGCAAACATTTGATCATCCATCCGAGTTATTTCATTTTTACCGGTGATAACCTCGTCTATCAAGCGCATATCCGCTTTATTTATCTGTTCCAAAACGGCTGATTTTTTCTCAATCAACGGATGTTGAAAAGAACTGGCGTCTTCTATATATCCGTCGTCGATCACGATAATTCCGTTATTGGTGATGATTTGCGCCAGCGTTGTCAGCGTCGTAAAATAATTGCCTAATATAGGGCCTATTGAACCGAGTATGACAACATCGAAATTTTGTAGTTTCTTTACTTTTTCCCGGATATCTCCAATTTCGAATTTGCATAGCTTGGACACACCATATTTTTCCGCTTTATCGTTTGCGAAAGCGATGAAATCGGCTATCGCGTCAATACCCAGACATCTACAGTTGAATTCTTTTGCCAAGGTGATAGATACAGCGCCTTTGCCGCATCCCAAATCGAGTATTCTAAGGTTGGAATAATTAGCTGTATGTTTCTTAATTATTGAGACGATTGTTTCAGGCGATGTGCCAAGTCCCCATAAATCCTGCATTATATAAGGTAAAAACGGGTATAAACCGGCATCCGAGCCATCCATTACTTCAACAACTATTTCCTCTAAAGATTTCACACCGCAATTTCTTTCTTTGGTTATGTGTGATTTGCGCTAAATAATTTCTTCCGCATCGTCGCCAATAGAAAATGCCGTCTGTTGGGCGTCTATTTCGTCGAACTTAATTTTCCAGTTGATAATCAGAACTTTCACCAGTGTCGGAACAGGTATTGTAGTAAGTATAGAAAGGCACACTATCGCGTTAAAAAATTCAGGTGTGATCATTTTTAGGTGAAGCGCCACGTTAGCCGCCGCGAGAGTAGCGGAAAGCTGGGGAACGGTCATCAAACCTGCGCAGATACCTTTTTTGTCGTTGAATCCGGACAACCGCATAGCCAGCCAACCGGAAAATATTTTGCTTGATATAAGCCCCAAAAGAGTCAAAATCACTATAGCGATGTTTTGCCATGCATTGAATAAAATTTTCAAATCGGTATTCATGCCTATTGTCAGAAAAAGAAACGGAATCAAAAAACCGTATCCCATTCCTTCGATTTTCTGATGAAGTATCCTGTCGTTATCGTGAAACCCTGGAGCGCGAATGATGGCCATGCCGGCAACGAACGCGCCTACAATAACGCTGACGCCTATAAACTCGCCTATAAGCACGACAGTAAGCACACCTACAAGAAAAAATGTCAAACGCGAATCGTCGCTGTGATGAATCCGCGAGAAAACCTTTTGGGCAAATACCGGAATCAGCCATAATGATAACGCGATATACGCCAGAATAGAAATTATGAATAATAAGAAAAACCAAATGCCAAGCGAAGGTAAATCTATATGATCGAATATCGAAAGGCTTCCCGGAATGTTTAGGCCTATAGAGTGGCGGCTCATCTGAATACACACCGCCAGTAACACCAAACTGGCAAGGTCGGTTATGACGGTCGAAGCCAAAACAGCTACTCCAAAACGGGTGTGCATTACTTTAAGTTCCTTGATAACCGGAAAAACAATCCCAACGGAGTGTGATGCGAAAAGAGATGCGTAAACCATCATTCCTATGGTATGGCTGGGCTCAAAAAAAGCGTAAACAAAGTATCCTGTCGCCGCCGGTACAATAAAAGTCAGAACGCTTAACCAAGCGACCGCACGACGCTCCAGCTTAAGCACGCCGATATGTACTTCCATGCCGGCCAAAACCATAAGAAAAACCAAACCCAAAAGCCCCAGCACGTCCATAACAAGATAAATATCGGCGGTAGGATAACCGCGCCCCAAAAAGTGATTTAGTTTCTTAACCAGATCGAGCATATTGGGGCCGATTAATATTCCGACCAGCATCATTGATACGACAGAAGGAATATGAAACCTGCGCAACAACGCCGGTATAACAGCAGTCAGCGTCATTAAAATCATAAACATGATCAAGAAAGTCAAACCGCCCATTACCTACTCCCAAAAGCACCTTACATGTAAAAAAAGATAAAAAAATCGTCGTAAAACGCCTGCGGATATCAATAGATTCCGTGAAATAAGAGTAGGATTCTACCAATACTTCATAAATACAGCAATAATATTTTAACGGGGGTATAAAAGGTTGGAGTTATTCCGAAAGAACCTTTTTCTTTTCTTCAAATCCAGATAATTTGAAGTAATCTATATCTTTACCTCGTTCATAAGCTCTTTTTTGAGAAAAACTGTTTAACTTCTGTTGTTTTTTGAATTTAGGAGTCCATTTTTTCATGATGACGTTTTCCTGTAAATAGCCTTAATCTTAAGTTTCGAGTCATAGAATCATATTTCGAGATTTTAAATAAGCCCTGTTAAATGGTACTATCAATACTTATCGGCTTTCTTATCAAGATTTCTTAAGTAATTATAGCATACTTTTTAAAACCGACATAGAAATTTTATTTTTTACTATAGTTTTATTAGTTTGAAAGCTAATCACTACTACCATAGAAGAATTTCTGGCGGGCTTATTGAAAAACCGGCTGTACGATTGAAGTTATAAACCGTACAGCCGGAAAATTGTATTACTATGCTTTTGTTACATTAACCGCTTGGTTGCCTTTCGGGGTCTTCTGGATTTCGAACTCTACTTCCTGCCCTTCTTCCAGAAATTTATATCCGTCACCCTGGATAGCGGAATGATGAACAAAAATATCTTCCGAGCTTGATTCCAAAGTGATAAATCCATACCCTTTTTCGTTACTGAACCACTTTACTGTTCCTTTTGCCATGCTGGTACTTCCTCCTACATAAAACCATTAATTACCAAATGGGAAACCAAAAAATGCGAACTGCATTCTAATTAAGTTATCGGCTTTCCCAAAAACGCTATTAATCATATCTTATTATTTTTTTATTTGCAACAAATTTTTAACGTAATGTGCAATTTTTTTGTTCTATCTAAAGTATTTATACAGTATCCATAGTACTCCGGCGTTTTTTGCATAAAAATATGGCCGGTACCGCGCTACCGCAGAGACAACAAAATTAGGTACTGCTTACTCATTAAATACTTTTAGATAATATACAAAAATCCATTCTACGAATACTGTGGACTTCTTTACCCGTTTGGTATATTTTTGAAAAAAAATATCTATAGCGCACCGGACAGACAATAATGATACAACTTATAAACATTTCAAAATCATACTCCCAGCGAACCTTGTACGAGAACAGCACTCTCGTGCTCAAACCCGGCGAGCGTGTAGGGCTTGTCGGATCGAACGGTAGCGGAAAAACAACGCTGTTGCAGATTATTGCGGGGCACGTCGCTCCGGACGCGGGCGAAATAGCCGTCAGTAAGGGTTTTCGTATCGGTATGCTGGAGCAGGAATTTTCTTTAGATACCGATCAGTCCGCGCTGGCAATGTTAAAGCATTCTGTATTCGATAATGAATCGGATATAGAGGATCTCAAGAAAAAAATATCCGAAGAAACCGATCCGGTAAAACTCGCCAGATATATGGAACTTTACAGCGACCTCGAACAGAAATTCGAGCTAGGCGGAGGGTACGATCTGGAACATAAATGCAAAAAAATCCTCGGCGGATTGGGATTTACCGAAGAGATGATGAACCGCCCGTGCAATCAATTCAGCGGAGGACAGCGCATGCGAATATCCATAGCCAAACTGCTCCTCGCTCCCCTTGACGGAATTCTGCTGGACGAGCCTACAAACCATCTGGATTTACCTGCGCTTATATGGTTCGAATCTTTCCTGCAGGCATACCCCGGCCTGCTGGTCATGGTATCGCACGATCAAACATTATTGAATAATGTGGTCAATAAAATTGCTGAAATAAGCAACGGTAAAATAACCACTTACGACGGCAACTACGAACGTTATTGCGATATGAAAGAACGGCGCTTGCAAAACCTGAAATCCGCCAAAATTCAGCAAGAGAAAGACCGCGCCCGCACCGAACGGTTTATCGAACGGTTCAGGGCAAAAAATACCAAGGCAAAACAGGTGCAAAGCAAAATAAAAGAACTGGAAAAAGAACAGGAAATACGCCTGCCTGACGATGAACGCCATATAGATTTTGATTTTGTTCAGCCGGAACGAAGCGGCTACGAGGTAATCAAACTGGAAGATATATCCAAACGTTACGGGTCTCTTCATGTTCTCGACCGGTTCTCTTTATCCATAAAACGCGGCGAGAAAATTGCGCTCACCGGTAAAAACGGTACCGGAAAATCGACTTTGCTTAAAATTATGGCTGGTATCGTCGAACCGGACAACGGAAAAGTACGGCTCGGAGCTAACGTACAGTTAGGGTATTTTTCACAGATACACGCTGAACAGCTCGATATAAATAATTCTATCATGGACGAAATGGAAAAACTGCGCGGATTCCGGCCTCCTACCGAGGTAAGAAAACTGCTCGGTAATTTTTTCTTTACCGGCGACGACGTATTCAAGAAAATCGGAGTGCTAAGCGGAGGCGAAAAATCGCGGGTTCTGCTTGCGCGCCTTCTGCTTTCACCGGCAAACCTGTTGCTTTTGGACGAACCTACGAACCATCTGGATATACCAACCCAATCAGTGTTGATAGAGGCTATAAAAAATTTTTCCGGCACAGTATGTTTTGTTTCCCACGACCGATACCTGATCAATCATGTAACCACACGATTATACGATTTCGAGGAAGAGGGAATCGCCGAATATCCCGGAAATTACGAAGAGTATCAGGCATGGAAAGCTAAACAACTGGACGTCAACTCCCAAGACACCGAAGACCGAGCCGTTTGCGCCCGAAAAGACCAAAAACGCAAAGAAGCCGAAGACCGGAATTATCGGTATAAATACCGAAAACAGTATGACGAACAAATCGCGCAAATAGAAAAACAGCTTGAAGCCAAGATGGATATGCAGTCTGCCATAGAAACGCAATTGGCAGACCCTGCCACCTATAAAGATGAACAGACCGCCAAAGGTATAACAGAACAGTACAAACTCGTCAAAGATGAAATAGAACACCTAACCGCCCAATGGGAAAAGTTATCCATTGAACGGGAACAATGGCTGTAAAAGGATTTTATATGGACAGGTATTGCGAAAAAGAATCGAGCTATTTTGAAAATATAAGAACCGATATGCTCGCTTTAGTACCGCCCAATCCGGATAATGTTCTACTTGAAATAGGAGCCGGCACCGGCAACACACTGATCAAAGCCAAAGAGCTCGGACTGGCAAAAGAAGTTGTCGGCGTAGACGTAGTAACCGTATCTGACAGCAATCAGACCAATCCGCTTATCGACAGGTTTATAATAGGCAATCTCGATACTATAAATTTAGATTATCCTGAAAATTATTTCGACGTGGTGATGGGTGGTGACGTGCTGGAACATCTTATCGACCCGTGGGCAGTGGTGAAAAACTTGAAAAAGCATATCAAACCCGGCGGATTGTTTATTACCGCTATACCGAACATAAAAGAACTGAAGACACTGTACACTATTATTTTCAAAGGCGATTTCCGGTACGCTAAGAGCGGCATTCTCGACCGCACGCATCTTCGTTTTTTCTGCAAAAAAAATATGATTGAGCTTTTCTCCGATAACGGATTTGTCGTTGAAAAAATTTTTTCAAATATCGATACGTTCGACATCAAATCCGAACGCAGATTGTTCAACGAACTGACATTTCATCTATTTGACCAGTTTATGGCAAAAAGATACTTCATAGTTGCCCGCAAACCGTATTTTTGAGGATATTTATATGCGCTTTTGCATCTTATTTCTAATAATAACTACCATTGCCTTGCCTGTGCGCCTATACCCTATGGGAGACACAAGCGGCAACCGTCCCGAATTTGATGCCAGCCGCCTCAAACCATGGGATGTGTCGGTTACGCATAAACCGAATATCACATCCGAAGCGCGTGTTACAGCGTCGCGTTACAACAATATACGCCACGAACTCGCCCAGTGGATAGACCGGCAGGCACACGCTGTGCGGAATGGATATATAGAACAACTCGGTCTGCCGGTACGCGGACTGTGGACAAGTTACGAAGATTCACCCAGCAAATGGTCGAAGTATCTGGCATATTACGGCAGGATATTTACCTACGACACCGCGCTGGCGTTGTATACTTCAATCATAAGCGATTGCTATAAACAAGATTTTTCCCGTTCTCGACAGGCGGTTGACGTCATTCTTCAGCTATTGGCTCGTGAAGAGGCTGTAGGGCAGATCGGCTTACTTCATTTTTCATACAACACAAAAGAAGACAGTTTCATCGACCCCCGAGCAATCACCGGCGCGAATATCTGGATGTTCAAAGCTCTCTATGCGTACATGCTTACTTCCGGCGACTTTTCGGTGTTCGAGGAAGTAACTCGATGCGTGCGCAAATACCTGCTACCGCTTCAAGTCCTAGATGACAAAAATCCTATGTACGGATTTATTACAGCCGGTTACGCGCATCCGAAAGGTATGGATCAGGGCGGATACCGCATTTACAGCAATCTTAAGGCTCTAAATAAACGCAGTGAAATTGCAGTAATGGAGCATAACGCGGATTTGATCGATTTACTTAGACTTATTAACTTTGCGGTCGATGCTTATTCCGCTTTTGCAGACGATTCGTTGCGAAACGAAATCGCCGACCGGCACGCCCTTGTCATGCAGTCTGTTATGCGAATACGCAACGCGCCGCACTGGCCGACTCTGATTGAATCCGGCGGATCTGTCAACCGGTCTATGGCTGTTGATCATTATACATGGCTGGCATCCGCTTTTATCGGGCTTGACGAATCTGTAGCTTGGGATAGTATTGAGGTGCTTCGTAACAAATTTGTCGTTACTGTCGATTCAATGGAAATTCTTATAGGCCCCATACCGAGACGTTTGACATTTGCGCGCCCGGCCACTGGGCTTATCTTCTTTGAAAAATCTTTTTACGATCCTTATGTAACTATATCCGCTAACGACAGACATAAGTTAGAACTCATGATTCAACCCGAAGCGACTGCCGGCGGTATAATCTTTTTATATCTCTTTTCGCAAGCCACTTCCGATCCAGACCGCGAGGCGGAGGCGTTGTCGCTTATGGAAACATTGCTGGAAGGGCTTTCGATCATCCACGAATCGTATTCGTCGGCTTGTAGAACCCGCGGGATGCCCTATGCCACGGAAAACACGGAAAACTATTTCAATTCGACTCCGTCTATGGCCGCCGGCGCGTCATATTATATGGCATTAGAAGTGCTCGCCACAGGATACCCTTATTTTCTCGGAGTTCCTGTCCCTGAATCATTTTCAGACGCATTGATTCGGCAGGTAGATTCCACAACAATTCGCGCGTCGTCGTCTTATAAAAGGTAATTTCGTAGCTCACATATGCAATAAACACAATACCGCAAAAAGTCAGACTTGTTTTGAAAGCGAGGAATGAAGCATCATGTTTAGAGACTGAATATCTATAGGTTTGCTTATGACGCCGCTGAATCCGTATTTTTCGAATTCGGTCATAATGGGGTCGTTTGAATAACCGCTTGATACAAATGCTTTTATAGACGGGTCTAACTCTTTGAGTAGCGCGATAGTTTCTTTGCCGCCCATTCCGCCGGGAATAGTCAGATCCATGATTACAGCATCTACATATTTATTATTTTTTATCGATTCTTTGATCATTTCAAGGGTTTCCCTGCCGTCTTTAGCGTAAAGAACGGAATATCCGAAACTTGAGATAGTTTGACCGAGCACCGATCTTACCATTTCGTCATCATCCATAACCAGAATAGTTCCGCTACCTGTTTTTATACAGGTTTTATTTTTTATTTCAACAGGACTGTCTTGCTGTTCCGATGTGGGCAGATAAATAAAAAATTCGCTTCCGACTCCGGGTTCGGATTTTACGTTAATGTATCCTTTGTGTTTTTGCACAATCGAGTAGCACATACTCAGTCCTAGTCCTGAGCCTTTTTCTTTGGTAGTGAAATACGGGTCGAATATTTTTTTATGATTTTCAGGGTTGATACCGACTCCGTGATCGCGAACAGTTATTTTGACATATTTACCGCCGGGCAGATTGTCTATTTGCGCCGTTTTAAGTAAAACATTTTCACAAATAACGGTTATTGTGCCTCCTTCGGGCATGGCGTGATCGGCGTTGATAATGAGATTATTGATTACCTGACTGATCTGTCCTTTATCGATCTCGACATTCCACAGGTCTTCGGGCGCGTTTACCACGCATTTGACATTCGAACCTTTAAGAGAAAAATTAGCCGATTCGCGTATTACTTCAAGTATTGAGGCGCTCTTCTTTATCGGTGTGCCTTCGCGTGAAAAGTTGAGCAGTTGCTGGCTGAGGTCGCGCGCGCGGTTTGTAGCTTTCTCTATATTGTCGAGAAACTCAACCTGCTCAGAATCTGATTGACAGGACATCATCGCAAGCGAGCAGTTGCCTAAGATGGCGGTCAGCAAATTGTTGAAATCATGCCCGATACCACCTGCGATCAACCCTATCGATTCGATTTGTTTTGTTTTATTATATTCGTCTTCCATTTTTTTATGTTCGAATTTATCGAAAATAAGGGATATAAGATCGGCAATTGAGCTTGCGTAACGCTCTTCATATTTTGTCCAGTCCCGCGGAGGTCCTACATGCTCGTGGCACAGCACACCGCGTATTTTGTCGCCGAAAGATATAGGGACGTCAAGCACCGAGCTGATTCCTTCCCTAGACAAGTAATGCTCGAAGAAATCTTTTAGTCTCGGATCTTTGGAAACATCTTTGACCGAAATATGGTCGCCCTGCTGAAGCGCCTCAAAAAAAGCAGGTATCTTTTCAGCCTCCACAATATCTCCGTTGCTATGTAAGTTTAAACGATGGTTATACAGGTCAAACAGATTTATTGTGCTAAAAGTTTCATTAAAAACCCAAATACATACACGATCTACTTCCAGAAACTCGGCGGTTGATTCGGTAATTTTGTTGATTAATGAACCGAACGACTCCCCGCTGAAACTTGTCATGCGGACAAGATCGAACAAAATATTGTTTTGTAGCCGCACAAACTGTTCTTTCTGATGCAGGTTTTCGCTGGCAGTCGATTTTGATGCCGCTATTTTGTCAAGATCGATACTATACTTTTTCACTTGGGGAATATCGGATTTTGCGGAACGTATTTTAGTACGAACACGAAATCGACGTAGCCATTGGTGAGATACGGCGGTATTGATCAACATAAATCCCAGAAGTAGCGCCAGTACAATAACCGCGGCCATTCGCAACCCTGCAATACGAACTTTCTGAAACAAAAAATCACGTTTTACCGCTGATATTGTCAACGCTTTGTTACCATATACATCGTTAAGGTATACTGCGCCGGACGCGATACGTTGTCTGCGATTGTAACTGCTTACCTGTGTGCCTGCCGGCAGGTGATCATGAACATCATTAACCATTCCTTCAGCTTCACCGGCGATTGCTGGAACGCAGGTTATATCCGATTCCGAGAACGCCTGCAGGTATCCTTCCAGTTCACGGTCTACACGTCGGGCAAATATCAGACTTTTAGCGGAATTGTACGTCATAGCGCTAATAATCGGAGACACGGCAACCATATATACATCGCGGTTACCCTTTAGAAAACCGGATAAAGCCTGCATGCCGGATATCGGTAGCAGGCCTGAAACTATAAAATCGTTCCCCGCCTTATCGACCCGTTCGCAGTATTCAATATCTGAAGATTCATTTAGTATTGCAAAGAAATCGATTGGAATATCGGCGCGTATATCATCAATCAGCTTTGCTGTCCGCGAACTGTTATGGTCTGCTACCGCAGAATGTAGCTCTAAACGTTGCGACCAAACATTGCAATAACGCTGTAACAAATTTATCTCACGTTTTACAAGCTGTTCGCAAAAAGTCAAATCTTCGTGTATCCCCTTTTGCGCCAATACAGTTTCATACGGCATTATACTATTGTGGTAAACCGTATACCCGACAATTCCCGAAATAATAACTACAACAGCCTGCGAAATTTTTATAAAGTTATTCATTTTCATCAATTTTTTCAAAATTTATATTATTTCTATTAAAATGCAAATATTTAATTTAAACAATGTTATAAAATTCCCCTAATATTTTAATCGAATTATTTTTCATACGCTTTAATCTTTATTTGGTATAATTCTTTGACAAAAATTTTTTCACCATCAATAATGCTTGATTGACAGATGATTGCAATTTTTTATGTAAATACCTATTTTTTGTAATAAAATTAAAAAAACATCTGAAAACTAATTAAAACTTTTCTGTCATAAGAGCCGACACAGCCGATTTGACACACACATTTTGTTCAAAAATCCATATATTCGGCATACAATGAATAAATGATATTTTTAAAATGTTAGTTAACTTATCTTGATCAATCCGCGGTAACAGGATATAACATTCCTATACAGCATATACAATGCCGTATGTTCGGAGAATCCACATGATCGAAGTGATTTATCGCATTTTTATAAAACCTTCAGTATTAATGGTAATTACAGGATTATTGCTGTTTGGCGTATCGGTTCAAGGTTTCATTGCTCCAAACGAGGCTGTCCGGATGTATATTGCAAAACAATGGCTTGCGGGCGTTCCTTTGTATACAGGTATAGCCGATACTTCCCAGCCTGCGATATTTTTTGTGTTTGCCTTTTTTTATTCCCTTTTCGGAAAAGATATATTGGCGCTACGGGTGATGTGTATTTTTGCCATACTTGCGGCACAGTGGTTTATTTATGCCATTGCCTGCCGTATCCACAGTAAAACTTCAGGACTGATTGCAATGGCTGTATTCGGAATAATGATGAGCCTGCCTGATACAGGCAATGGCTTCACAGTTCGTCCTGATATATTTTCCATGTTATTTTACCTATCCGCTCTTTATATTTTTATGCTGTCATACAGCGCGCGGAAAAAATCTCATTATGTTATATGTATGATTTCCGCAGGTTTTCTGCTGGCCTGCGCTTTGGCTTTCAGCCAGATGTCCGTATTTTCCATAGCAGGTATCACTGCGTTATATTTGAGTACCCGTTCGAATGATAAATCGCCTTACGCAAAATTATCTGCGGATATGTTATACGTGCTGGGCGTATGTGTAATCGCAGTATTTTGTTTATTGTTGATGCTTAAAACGCAAGGAACCGTTTTAAAAGATTATATTTATTGGGCGTGGCAATCGTTGTATTCCCTGTTACCCCAATCGTGGTACGAGTGGAGCAAATCGTTTTTCTTTTCATTTCAGCGCAGAAATATTGCCGTATTGTATCCGTTTGTTCTTCTGTTTATCGTCGTCCGCAATAAGCTGGGATGGAAATTGAATGTTTCCGGCGGGGTAGTTATGTCATTCATTTGTGAGCTTGTGGCTGTCGCAATATGGGGATTGATTTTCGAATTCGAATTTACTCGGATTGTACCGCTAACCGCATTAATGGCAGGAATGGCGGTAACATTTCTCATAGAGAATAAAAACAGTTGGGATCTGCGCGAAAAAACGGCTCTTGTGATTTTGCTTGTCTTTGTGATAGGAATTCCATACGGATTATTAGGTAAGAAGCGGAATCAATCGTTGTCCGTGTCATTTAAACCGGATGTGTACAAGGATTTCGGAAAATGGCTTACGCAACAGGTTCCTGATGATGGATTTTTGTTCGTCTACGGAAACTTTGACTCTCAACTGTACGTCTATTCAGACCGCAGGTCGCCGACACGATTTATAGGGAAAAATCTCACGGCGTTTCCGCATACTGAAGATAAAATTGTAGCCGATATGGAAACAAACCGCCCGCAAATCATTATAACCCCCATGATAGGCGACATACCGCAATGGCTTGACCGCTTCTGCTGTAATGGGTACAAACGCATCTTGCATAATGATTCATGGATCAAACGCAATTTCAGGATTTATCGAATGGAGAACCGGTAATGAACCCCGAAAAAAAACGTTTCCGGCGTGTTTTTGTTACCAAAACCCGTATAGGACGAATTTTTTTTATGATATTCGGCACTCCGGTGCCGTTGTTGGCGTTAATAGCTATTTCAATGGCGCTTATCCCTTTTAAATACGGAATGGAAACAGACGAGGGAATATGGAATTATATTGCCCGTATGCGGATTTTATATGACCTGACTCCGTACAATGATCTGGTAGAAAACAAACCGCCGGGTATTTTCTATATATTTTATATTTCAAATTTATTGTTCGGGCTGAATTTATGGTTTCCGAGGCTGGCGGCTGTAGTGTCTATGGTATCCACGTCGGCTGTAATGTACTTGCTGGGTAAGTTGCTACACAATAAGACAACAGGGCTGTTTTCCATGTTGTTTTTCGGAATGATGATGTCGTCATATATGATAGGCGCGTATACAGTATCCACAGAGTCGTTTATGGTTTTCTTCTCGACACTGGCGTTTTTGTTTGTGGTTTATGCTCAAACGCGGCAATCTTACCGGCAGTATGTGTCGTGCATATTTACTGCAGGATTGAGCATGGGATGCGCACTGGCGTTCAAACAGATCGCATTGGCGGATATGGGAGCGTTATTCCTTTTTTATTGCCTGTACTGCAAAAGCAGGTATTCTACCCATAAATCTTATCCGAGAGATATTCTTCTTTTGGCTACAGGCGTTTTGTGTACAACGGCTCTCAGTATTTTGCCCATATTGGCAGACGGCGTACCGCTTGAATATTATATTCAGTGTGTATGGGAACTGATTTTCTTCTCCGGTACTGTAAACCCGCAAGAAGTCGCGGTAAAAAGATCTTTGAAGGTGTGGTTTCAACCGGAGATGACCTTTTTTTATGTGGCATTTTACTGGTTTGCCGTTAAAAACAAAACGTTTCGAATCAAGCGAATTTCGGTTTTTAGCGTATTGGCATGGGTGGCTATATCATTTTTAGCGGTGAACTCCGCCGGAACATTCTGGTGGCATCATCTTCAGCAGTTCATCGCTCCGATGTCGCTTGTAATTGCTCTAACGCTATCGGTATTTGCGGATTCATTTTCTTTGCGGGAAGACAGTTATAAAAAAGCGGTTTGCCTATGCGCTATCGCTACGGTTGCGGTATTTATGCCGTTTGCGTCTATATGCGACTACATAAATCACAAATCGCTTTTTTACGATAACAATCCGTTATCTGCCGAAAAAAAAGAAATGGGGTTGTGGCTGAAGGAACATACCGCTCCTGAGGATAGTATATATATTTATGAATCAACAGGGCAAGTAGCTCTTGCCTATAGCGACAGAAAATCTTCCAGCCGGCATTTTTCCCGCATGTTTTTACATAGGAACGAATACCTAGAAGAATTAATGCGCGATATAACATCAAATCATCCCAGATATCTGCTTGTGCGTGGCGGTCGCTTTTTTTCGGAAAATTTCCGGCAATTTATAACCGAAGAATATAAACTTTATACGAAAAAATACGGTTATAACGTATTCGAGCCAAAATAACTGCATTGCGTGCGTTTTTGCAGAGTCTTGTGGATCGCGGAAAGTCAGACTGATTATAAGAGATGACCACCCCGGACCCAAAGCAGTAAGAAAAGCGATATTTGGAAGTACGTTATAGCAACGTTGCCAGTTTCATATCAGCCAGAATGCACAAGGCCGTGTTTCCCGCAAAGAACATCAGACAGTAGAAATCCACGACGAGTGGACTACCGGCAGAATATAGTTTAACGTCAGCTTAATAAACTATGTCAACATGGATAACAGATTTTACAGAAAAATTGTTGCGTAATCTTGTAAAACAGCAATTTATGTGCTATATTTTTATTTTAACTGCAAACAAAGGAATATGCTGATGCGAAAGTTAAAAACAATTCTATTTCTCTCAATCTACTTGGTTTCGATCTGTATAATTGCAATTACTTCTAGCTATGCGAGTTCTCACCTTTTTGTTGGAATCAGGTCGGGTTCGTACGATTTGACCATCGAAAAATGGGATTGGGACGGCGGTTCAGGTTTTTCTTATGTAGATACATTTGCTCCGCTAAACATTTATAACACGGGTGGACTCGCTGGGATACGTAGAGGTACGAGCATGGCATTTTACGAAGATACGCTCTACATTGGATCGCGGCATTTTGATTACCTTCACATTGAACGATGGTCATATGATGGAGAAAACACATTTGCCGATATGGAGTATCTTGGGGATATACATCTCAATACAGCTACCTCGAACTCGGGTATATACGGAACATGTATGCATTTCGTTGATAATAATCTATATATCGGGACGCTGTATGGTAATGTCCTCACCATTCAGAAATGGATATGGGATGGTGATACCGGTTTTGAGCTGGATAGCATAATAGCAAATTTATCTCTACTAAATATGCCGGGGAATATGTCGAGCGGTACAACAATGAGCTTTACAGAAAATTACGCCTATTTCGGAATACGAGCATCAGATCCATCCGATAATCTCATTATTGAACGATGGGAATGGGACGGTTATGCAAGTTTTAGTAATCCGGTTACACTGAACACGATAACATTGCCAAGTGCATTGGAAAACCAGAGTCAGGGAACAGGAATGTCCTTTTATCCGAATTATCATCCGAAAACCGTTATTCCCGAACCATTGTCGTTGTGCTTAATGGCAGTAAGTCTGGCTGGAGGTATACTGCGTTTGAGAAAGAGATAAAAGCAATAATTCAGGAAAGATCTCCCGGGTTGCTATCCTGCGTAAAATTGTTGGTAACCTTCCCGCTAAATTCTTCGAAAATAAATAAGAATCATACAGAGATATTCCCTCCTCGGGTCGTAGTATGAGCGAACCACTTTTTGCATTGAATCGGAACTGAAAATATTGCGAAATCATCACAACTAAATCGATATAAACAACTCGATTATAGATAATAATGAAAACAACCGCCTCTACCGCACCATCCTCTCGCGTAACAACCAACCATCCGAAAATCATCAAAAAACACCGGGGGGGACGACCAAAGTTTTTACTACCAGATTTTCATTACTAGAAGCATTTTGTATACTGAAAGAGTGATTATCAATCTTCAACCACCTGATCTTTAAACCGCGGCAACTGGCCGAGCCATCGCCCGGTATCAAAAGAACAATCGTTCTGCACGCAAGATACTGCTGTATAAGCCATATCCATATCGTGGTGTATATTATCGTGCAAAAACAATCCATGACGCCCTAGACAAATAAGGTTTGTTATACCTTCTAAAAATGTGTTGATAATAGTCATGTTCCATCCGTAGTTGCGTTCATAAAGCGGATATGCGTATCGTACCGACTTTTTGAACACCTGTTCAATCCGGCAGGCGACAGGCATACCGGCTTTTTCAAGATCATCAAGCGCCTGTTTTCCGAGGGTCTGCGAATCGGCGTTCCATACGTCGTCATTATAAAAACACGGTATTTCCAAACAAATACCGGTTTTACTGCTACACGGCGAATCGGTGTAGTTCTTAGATTCGCTGACCCGCGAAAAAATCACGTCCGGCTGGGCAAAATAATGGGCGTCATAAGGCGTAAACCTATCAGTATCGAGAACCATATATAGCAATACAAGACTGCGGTAACGCAGTGAATCGACCGCAGTCCGTATGGGCGGCACAACAGGAGGTAGTAGCAGATTTACCAGAGCAGATACCGGTATTGTGGAAAAAACCATGTCTGTGTCATACGATTGCGGGGACGGCGTGCCGATACAGATGCCGGTTATCCGTCCACGTTCGGTATTGATCGATTTGATTTGCGTTGACGTAAGTATAACACCGCCAAGTTTTCGGCATTCCTCAGCCAGCGCATCAGCCAGTTGACCGAACCCTTTGCGCGGGTAATAAAAAAAATTCTTTGTCGAATTGGTATTGCAAAACGCTTTTTTTATCAGCGCAACCATACCTTGTGCCGCCACCCTTCTGCGAGCCTGAACAGGCGCTATTTCGCTCGGTTCGACGCCCCACAATTTTCTGGCGAACGGAAAATAGAAATTTTCGCATATAGTATTGCCCAAATCCTGCCGAAGCGCGTCGGCGAAATTAGACGGAGCTATCTGTTTTGAACCTAACGCTTTTTTAAGCAGATCAAATATAAATCCGGCAGTAAACCGGTACGGCAAGTTGCGTAGCATTTCAGCCGGTCTTAACGGAAACGGAATATAAGTTTCGAGTAAACGGATGCGTCCGTTGCGCGGTCTTTCCAAAAGATCGTTTCCGAGATACGCTTTTATATCACTGAAAATATGCGCCGGCGTGGCAGGATGAATACGATGACTTCCGTAATCGAATGTCAATCCGTCCACGTGAAACGAACCGGCAATACCGCCTATGTTTTCGGATCCTTCGATCACAGTAACTGAACATTTGTTGCCGAACCTTCGCAGAAATTGAACTGCAAGCGTAAGCCCGCTAATTCCTCCACCGAGTATATAAACTTGTTTCTTCATTTAAAAAACCTTTTTTGGCGTTTGAAAATCCTATACAAAAAAGCAACCCGCCTATCAGCGCAACAGAAAGATCAAAAAGCAACTTCACTACCGCGAATACCGCAGAAGGTGTTTCACCGACACCGAACCACCCGAAAAATACGACATATCCGGCCTCGCTTACCCCGTATCCGCCTATAGACGGGATAAGCCCAGCAAAAAATATCAGCGTAACCACAAGGACATAACTGTACCAATCCGCTTCAAACCCGGCGATGCCCAGCGACAGCAGGTAGGCAGAACCGATCATTAAACCTTGATTTAACGCCGATAACAACCCTATCCAAACTACCGGAGACCATTTTTTTTTGCATATATCCATCGCGGAAATAATATCGCAGACGAACCGCCTCGAATAGTCATTCGGAATTTTTTTTGCAGAGTTTATTATGAGTTTACGCAAGACAGGGATATGCACGAGAATGAAAAAACACAGGGCTACGGAAGTCAAAACGATAGATACCCTAATAAGCTCATTTTTGTAAGCTACATGCTCCGCGAAAGGAAGTATCGCCGTAAAAATACCTACGGCAAGCACAACTCCTGCGATGCGCTCCATTAGAACCGTGCCTGTTACCGTGCCTAACGATACGCCATACCGGCGAGATACCATGCCTGCCCTGACCACATCGCCTCCATGGCCGGTAGGCAGAAAAGAGTTGAAAAAATCGCCGACAAAATACCAGTACATAGCCGATCTGAAGGATATGCTAAAACCGGCACTGCGCGCCGCTACCTGCCAGCGAATGGCACACGGAACGACATACAGTATATACAGCGCAAACGAAGCAAAAACCCACCGCCGGTCAATAGAAATCAGAGATGTCGCAACCTGCTTCCAATCAATTACAGCCGCCAGCCATATTATTGCCAGCGCAGTTACGATAGCGCGCAACGCAATTCTCAGAACCCGCGCCCTGCCGGTATTTTTTTGTTGTTTTTTATCCATATACGTAAATCTCTGACAAACAAAGCAAATGAAGTCTTTATAACGGTCGCTACGCAATGTTATAGATGTATCATTGAGTATAGATTGGTCAAAGCACGACAGACAAATCAAAGCATCCCTTAATATTAAGCTAATTGTTTTTTAAAAATTATATACTAATCTTGACAATATATATAGAAGTAATTTACTATTTTTATTATTGAAAACCGTCTTTTCAGTAGACAATTTTCAAACTTTCGAACCATAAACTAACAGGGAGTCTTTAATGAAAAAATTATTCGGTTTTTTAGTGTTTGTAGGAATTATTGTATTCGGCGCGATTTATTTTAGAAACCTTCTTACAAAGATTGCCGTGGAACAAGCGGTTAAAAGCCAGACAGGGCTCAAAATGGAAATTCAGGATATGGATCTGGGTTTGCGCGGGACTTATGTGGGGATAAATGCGCTTAAGCTGTATAATCCTATAACGTACAGCGACCCTGTTATGATTTCCATACCCGAAGTTTATGTGGACTATGTGCTGATGTCTTTTTTAACGGATACCATTCACTTTGAGGAAATCCGCATTGACGTAGACGAGTTCACGGTTGTCAAAAATCAAGATGGTAGCGTCAACGTCAAGGAAATAGAAATACCGAAAAGCGAAGAAACCAAAGCACCGGAAAAAACCGAAAAGAAAAAAGAAGGACCCGGAAAAACCCTAAAGATAGATTTATTTAAGTTACGCATAGGAAGGGTTGTTTATAAAGATTACACCAAAGGCGACCAGCCTTCGGAGCAGGTATTTAATATAAATATCAACGAAGAGTTTACCAATGTAACCAATCTAAACTCCATTGTAGCGTTTATAACTTTTAAGGCTCTTATAAATACACGTATTCCCCAGCTTGCCGGTATAGATTTAGCACCTTTCCAAAACACGGTAACCGAAGCTCTGTCTCAAAGCAAACAAATACTTGAAGAGAAAATGCAACAGGGCAAAGAGCAAATCGACGCCGCCAAGCAGAAAATGCAGGAAACCAGCGAAAAGATGTCCGGCAGTATCGAAGATTCAAAACAACAGCTCGAAGAACTCAGCGAATCTGCGAAACAACAAATTGAGGATTCGAAAAAACAAATAAATGATCTGTTCAATCTTAAAAAATCTACATCCGGAGAATAAGTAAAAACAAAATCTCAAAAACAACCGATTGCCGATCAATCTATGACGGGTCGCGATAACATTTTTGAGGTTTCCGTATTAACTTCGTGAGAGGACTGTCTCGTGGAAAAAGAAAAATCCATAGCAAAATATGTGCGTGACAGCAAAAGAAATTCATTGCGCATAACACACTTTCTTACCAGAGATGTTTGGGAAATACCTATTGAAAAACTGCCCAAATGGAAAGCTATTCTACTGCTACAGGTGAGAATCGTACTGCTGGTAGCACGCGGCTTCAAGGATGATAAATGTTACATAAAAGCCTCGGCGCTTACATTTTACACACTGTTATCTATCGTTCCGGTTGTCGCCATGTTGTTCGGTATAGCCCGCGGGTTCGGAGTGGAAGCGTTGATGGAAAAAAACCTAAAGGAAGTGCTTTCCGGCCACGAAGAAGTGTTTGTCCGTATTATGGAGTTTTCCAACTCCTTGTTGGAAAACACGCACAGCGGCGTTATAGTCGGAGTAGGTATTCTGGTGTTGTTTTGGACGGTTGTGAAACTTTTCGGAAACATCGAACAATCGTTCAATGATATATGGGGTATTCAGCAAGGCAGGTCTCTGGGCAGAAAGTTGACCGATTATCTATCGATGATGTTGATTTGTCCTGTTCTTCTGGTTCTTTCCACCAGTATGTCGGTTATTTTAAATACGCAAATTTTAACTCGTATAAATCATATTCCGTTTTTATCTCATTTCCCGTTTTTGAAACTGGTTACCTTCTCCATGATCTGGTTATTGTTCACAATGTTGTATATGTTTCTGCCAAATACCCGAGTACGCTTCAAATCCGGTTTCGCCGGCGGGGTCATAGCGGGAACTATTTTTCTATTCACGCAATGGGCTTATGTGACATTTCAGTTTTTTACCGCCAAGTACAACGCAATTTACGGAAGTTTTGCCGCATTGCCGCTGTTTTTGTTTTGGTTGCAGTTGAGCTGGGTTATTATGCTGATAGGGGCTGAAATTTCCTATGCGGTACAAAATGTCAAAAATTACGATGTACATCCTTCGCAGACCATTCTGCCGTTCGGATTGAAAAAACTGATCGCATTGCTTCTTACCAAGGTTTGCGTCGATACGTTTCAGCATGGCAAGCCGGCCAATACTGCGGAAGTAATCGCTTATCAGATCGGAGTACCTGCTCGAATCGTACGGGAAGTGTTGTTCGAACTGGTTAAAACCGGAATTTTGGCAAAGATACATACCGACAACGTAAAAGAACCGTCATTTCAACCTGCACGCAATATCGACGAACTGACCGTGCAATTTGTATTATCCCGTTTGGAATCGTTTGGGGACAGCTCAATTCAATACGATGAAACCGAATTAAGCGCCAAATTGCGAGATTGCCTTTCATCTATGGAAAATGCCGTAAGCACATCAAAACTAAATGTTCCTCTTTACGCAATCTAACTTGGTTCCGATTGCATTACTTGCGGATAATCTCAGCGACGGTGCGTGACAAATCGACCAGTTGATAAGGTTTTTGAGCAAAACCCACGTTTGCCTTTGTTCTCAGTTCCTGAAAAATACCGTTTTTATCATAACCGCTTGTAAGAATAGTCTTTACATTTTTATTTATCTTCAGAAGCGATTCGATACATTCCTTGCCGGACATGCGCGGCATATTAATATCCACAATAACAACATTGATCTCGTCGATGTGATGTTGGTAAAATGTTATGGCGTCTTTCGGGTTTTTGAAGCTGACAACTACATACCCCAGATATTCGAGCATATCGGTTATAGTGCCCAGCGAAATTTCGTCGTCGTCTACAACCACTATAAATCCCGACCCGGTAACCGGTTTTAACGCTTCTTTTTCAATAGATCGATCTTCCCGCGCGATATCGGAAGACGGCATGTATACCGTGAATGTCGTTCCGTAACCCTCCTTGCTTTCCATGACAATGGAACCTGAGTGATTCTTTACTATACCGTAAACCACAGCCAGCCCCATGCCGCTACCCTCGCCTTTTTGCTTTGTGGTGAAAAACGGTTCGAATACTACCTCTTTCAATTCGTCCGGAATACCGTGTCCGGTGTCCTTGATCGACACCATGGCATATATGCCCGGCTTTATATCGGAATGACTTTGGCAATATGTTGAAGAGAGTTTTTTCTTATCGACAATGATTTTAAGGTCTCCTCCGTCCGGCATGGCATCTTTCGCATTGATGATAAGATTCAAAAATACCTGTTGCAACTGTACCGGATCGCCCATAACATAAACCGGCTCTGACGAATAATTCTGAGAAATACGTATATTCTTATGGGATGTTCTAAATACCAGACGAATAACGTCGTTTAGCGTATCATGCAGGTTAACCGGAATATTTTGCTTTTTTCCTTTACGCGCAAACCCCAGAAGTTGTTTTGTCAGTTCGCTTGCCTGTTGGGCGGCCTTGACAATTGTTTGTGCGGCGTTAGCCGTCTTTTTGTCATGTCCGCATTTTTCCAGCAGTAAATTTGAGTAACCGAGTATTCCTGTAAGGTAGTTGTTGAAATCGTGGGCTATGCCGCCGGCAAGTTTGCCGATGGCTTCCAGTTTATGGGTTTGCATAAGCTGTTCTTCAAGCCGTTTATGCTCCGTTATATCTATTGCGGATACACCGATGAACTGCGGCTGACCGTGTTCGTCTGTTATCAAAGTTCCGTTCATAAGCATGGGAAATACCGAACCGTCTTTGCGAGTATGGTAAACTTCCATGGTAGAGAAACGTAACCGTTCTTTAAGCTGTTTGCTTATTTCGACAAAAGGATGGCGTTGGTCTTTGCTGTGCAAAATAAACGCATCCTTTCCGATAATCTCGTCTGGAGTATACCCGTGCAACTGAGCGAAATAATTGTTTGTATACAAAATTTTTCTCTTCATGTCACAAATAAGCAGACCAAAATTTGCGTTGTCGGCCAGAAGTTTAAATTTGTGAATTTCTTCTTCTGTTTTTTTGCGTTCCGTCATATCCCTGATAAACGCAAAACAAAATTCCTCATCTCCCAGTTTGCAGTATGATGCGTCAACTTCAACCGAAAATAAAGTGCCTTCCTTGTTTTTATGGCGTGTTTCGGAAACAAAATATTTATCTTGCCGAAATTTTTTCCAGATTCTCGACCATGTTTCAGCGTCAATATCCGGATCTATGTCCAATACAGTCATTGACGTAAGCTCGTCATAAGTATACCCCATCATTTTGCAAGCGGCGATATTGACATGATATATCCGCGCACTGGGCAATACCCAATATGTGGGAATAGCAGAATGTTTTAGGGACAATTCAGTCAGTTGAAGAGTGCGTTCAGCGTTCATCCTTTTTGTTTCATCGGAGTACACATGCACAAGTTCGCCGGAAGGCAATTTGTACGCATACCCCTGACGCCAGTTGGAAATACGGTTATCTTTGTACAGTAGAATCGGGTAATATTCGGGTTTACCTGTGCTCCAAACCCTTTTAAAAATCTTTATCAACCCGCAAGATTGCATTCCGGAAAATGTTTCAAGCAGTTTACGGCCTATAACATCATATCGCGATATTTGATCAATTTTCTCCGCCGCCCTGTTGAAATCAAGAAACAAGAAATCGTTGCCGTTATCTACGGACTGCATTATTGCCACCCCGTTGCTGATATTTTCAAACAGGGTTTTGTAGCGGTCTTCGCCTCCGGTTTTAGCAGGTGAATAATTATCCGATTTGCAGGTAGTTATATCTGTTCTTTCTATAAGAAACTCACGGACTTCGCCGTCGTATTCTATCGGTTCTATGCGCATAGCCCACCACACTCGACTGCCGGTTGACGCTATTGTGGGAAGGTCTATAAAAAACGGCGCTTTATTTTCTTTGACGTATTCCAGCGCGCAACGAAGATCCGGTTTATATTCGTCCGGAATATAGAAAAATACATTTTTTCCTAATACATCTTCCAGCTTATAACCGGCAGACACGTTGTTCAGGTACAATATAGTTCCATCCAACTCATGGATAGAGAGCAGTTTAGGATGCGTTTGAGCTATTGCCTTCAAACGTCCGGACGATTCTTCGAGCAGTCGTTTACTCCTTTTATACTCCTCAAGTTCGCGTTTAAGCAATGTTATCTGTTGTTCGGAATATTGATTATTCATAAGATACTTTATACAGATATCCGGTTCTTGTTGTTTATAATATTAGTTACTAAAATACATTCAAAGTTCATTAATAATTTTACATTGATTCTATTGATTGTATTGAATTTTCGGTAAATGACAATAAAAGAAATAGTATAATACACGGAGTTTAATAAAAAATACAGTAAATTCAACAAAAAATGTCATTAAACTATTGGCGCACATAAATGAATGTTTAATATCCGGCTATTATGCGGTATCTTCGAATGCTGTCAGCGTCATACATCAGGCGAGGCTTTGGAGGTATGTGGATAAATTAACGCTGTTGTTGACAAGCCCCAGTTTTTTCCTGATGTTGTTTCGGTGCCGGTCGACTGTAGCCGGAGAAATATCGAGTATTTCGGATATCTCTTTAGTAGGTAACCCGTTTTTTATCATATCGCAAATCTCTATTTCGCGCGGAGCAAGATTATCTTCTATGCCGTGAAGTCTTACTCCGAACGAAGACAACAAAGCGTGCAGGTCTTTTTGTATCATGTCAAAATACCCGCGGTCTTTTTGACCGTATTTTTGCATAAGTTTTTTTAAAGACGGCAGTATCAGCTTCTCAACATTAACCGCTACGTCTTCCTTTATTTTTTTCTTTTCAAATTCTATTTGTTCCACTATTTCACGAAGCGCGACGTTTTTTTCCGTTAATGCCTTATGTTGTTCTTTCAATTCGGATTGGTATCGTATCAGACATTCCAAAGTGTCAAAGCGTTCCAAAGTATTTTCAAGGCGTCCGGCAATTTCCGCCAGAAAACTTTTTTCGGATGAAAAATCATTGTCCGGCAAGGCGTTTAAAAAACAAACCTCTATTTTCCCTATAACCTCGCCTCTGATCTTCAGAGGTGCGGATATTGAGTTCGGAATTTTTATAAAGTTTTCAGTCCGATATGACGTATTGTACACGGTTATTGCTGTGCCGGTGTTTTCCGGTTTGCAAAAACCGGAAGAAATTTTAGTAGCGGCACAGTGCAGTATCTTGTCCTTAGTCATCCCTGTATCGTTTGATATATCCGACAACTCGCATAAACAGCGAAGTCCGTTGATTTGCCGCTGAAGTTCCGTAACAATGCCCTCTGTGGACACGGCAGTCAGGTTGCATCGTTTTATATGGGAGAATATACTCCATACGCAGATCGCGGACAGCAGAACGCATAAAACAGACATCGATGCGATTGGCAAAGCAAGAGCCGTTTCATGTCCGGAATTGTAGAACAAAAGGAGAATCCCTGTGCCCGCGCATAAAATCAAGGCCAGAGCAAGCAAGGTCTTCCAAAAATATATGGAGTTGAAAGACCCCGCGCTAGCGGCAGGATCGCCGGCGATTCTCATGAACGCAAAAAATTTTTGAATGCGAAAGAAAGGCATCATAACGAAAAAACCCGCGCATTTTTCATTACTTTAGACTACACATTTTTCTAAGAAACTAGCACAAAATTATCTTCTGTACAACAAAAGAAAGTATTTATGAAAATCTCATTGGCATAATGCCCTGTTATAAATAAGAACCGCTTATAATTTTCACTGGATCTCTCTTCTAACGGCTCTATACTTATGTCAAAATATGACAATCGTTTACTACCCATACCAGCCTGAATATTATACTTGGATTAGGGTTAAAAATTTTACCGGAATAATTAATTGATTTTTCTGCATTGTATGCTAATATTGTGCTTTATCCAATTTGATCTTTATTACTTTCAACCTCAAACAAAACGGTGAATATGAAAGATATCAAAATTGGCAAGCGTGTTATCAGCGAAACGGGCGATTGCTTTATGATCGCCGAAATCGGGCACAACCATCAGGGCGACCTGCAAAAAGCGCTTGAAATGATAGAAGTGGCCGCGCAATGCGGGGCGGACGCTGTCAAATTTCAAAAACGCGACAATAAAGCCCTTTACACAAGCGAGCAATACAATGCTCCCTATGAAAACGAGAACAGCTTCGGATCTACCTACGGCGAACACCGCGAGTTTCTTGAATTCGGATGGGATGAGTATGTACAGTTAAAAAAATGCGCCGAAGAAAACAACGTGGAGTTTATGTGCACGCCGTTTGATTTCCAAAGCGTAGAATTTTTAGAGAAACTAGGCGTATCGAGCTACAAATTGGCCTCCGCCGATATCACGAATACACCTCTTATAAACTACGTAGCGTCTTTTAAAAAGCCCGTGTTCATTTCGACCGGAGCCTGTACTATGGAAGAAATAGCCATGGCTTACGAAACGGTTCTCAAGCATACGGATAAACTGGTGCTTTTCCATTGCGTAAGCGCGTATCCGCCTGAATACGAAAATCTGAACCTGCGCATCATAATGACTCTCAAGCGTGAGTTCCCCAAAGCGATAATCGGTTATTCCGGCCATGACAACGGTATACTCGCCCCTGTAATAGCCGCTATGCTCGGAGCGCGGGTATTCGAGAAACATTTTACGATCAACCATTCATGGAAAGGAACGGATCACAAATTTTCACTGGAACCTACCGGATTGCGCAAACAAATACGAAACCTGCGCCGGATAGGCCTATCGCTAGGTACAGGAACAAAGGTTCTCAACGAATACGAACTGGCGGCACGAATCAAGATGGGAAAAAGTTTATACTCCAGCCGAGCCTTGGAACGCGGACAAATATTGTCTTGCGAAGATATTGTAATAAAATCTCCCGGCAAAGGTGTTCCGCCTTATAAACTCGATGATTTTCTAGGCAAAAAACTGCTATGTGATATGCCGGCGGAAACATTACTTTCTTACGAACACATCGAATCTCATAAAGAATGCTATACGGCTGATGAAATCGAACGGCTTACTATCTCAACTGCGTAATATCGAAATGCTTGTTTTGGATTTCGACGGCGTCATGACCGACAACAGGGTCATTGTTTTACAGGACGGAACCGAGGGAGTCATCTGCAACAGAAGCGACGGGCTGGGAATCGCCAAAATCAAACAAATGGGCATACCTGTTATAGTCATTTCCACAGAAACGAATCCTGTTGTTACAGCCCGATGCAATAAATTGGGTCTGCCGTGTATTCAAGGTTGCGAACACAAACTGTCTGCGCTTCGCATCGAAGCGCAAAAACTGGGTATAAATCTTGAACAAATAGCGTATCTTGGCAATGATGTTAATGATTTAGAATGCATGCAACACGTCGGATTTCCCGCCTGCGTGAATGATGCCTACCCTGACGTAAAAAAACATTCGGTTTTCATAACCCGAAAAAACGGCGGATACGGAGCTGTACGCGAATTTTGCGATCTTTTGATAGAGGCGAAACATGAATGATTATCTCGAGAATATGTTCAATCTGAAAAACAAGACTGTTATCATTACCGGCGCGGCAGGCCAACTCGGCGGGGCTTATGTGCGGGCGTTCCTGCAGGCAGGAGCCCGTGTGGCGGCGTTTGACATCGACTTCGATAAACCGAATGCGAACCTTGATGATATAGATGAAAAATATCTGCTTTTGATAGAATCGGATATTACAAAAAAAGAATCTCTTGAAGAAGGTTTGGCTTGTGTTATCAGCCACTTCGGAAACCCTTCCGTGTTGATTGCCAACGCGGCGCTAGATACGCCGCCGGATGCTTCGGGAGCAGGCACAGGCCCCTTGGAAACATATCCTGAAGAACTGTTTGACACCACTATGGAAGTTAATGTCAAAGGAACTTTTCTTACATGTCAGGTCATCGGCGGGCACATGGCGTCTCACGCAGGAGGAAGCATCATTTTGGTATCTTCGATTTACGGTATTTTGTCTCCCGACCAACGCATTTACGAATACAAATCGCCGCCTTTTTACAAACCTGTTTCTTACGCGGTATCCAAATCGGCAGTTTATAATCTGACTCGGTATCTGGCTACGTACTGGGCAAACAAAAATGTTCGGGTAAATACTGTAACGCTCGGCGGGGTATATAATAATCAAGACCCTGAATTTTTACGCAATTACGCTCAAAAAGTGCCGCTCGGACGAATGGCAAGGCACAACGAGTACAACGGCGCTATGTTGTTTTTGGCATCGGACGCATCATCATATATGACCGGTTCGAATATGGTTATTGACGGAGGATTCAGTTGCTGGTAAGTTTCTTTATACACGGAGGATCAAATGAAAACAGAATGTAACCCTGATTTGAAGATATTTTCTAATTATATCGGCGGCACATGGATAAACGCCTCGTCACAAAAGGTGTTTGAAAACATAAACCCATCTGATACAGACGAGATTCTCGGAATTTTCCCTCGGTCGCAAAAAGAAGACCTCGACACAGCTGTTACATCAGCTCGAAAAGCGTATCCGTCATGGAAAGCCATGCCGCCGGCAGACCGCGCAAAAATTTTGTATCAGGCGGCAAAAATAATGGAATCCCGCAAGAAGGAATTGGCTACGGTTATTTCTAAAGAAAACGGTAAAACCGTTGCCGGAGCTATGGGAGATGTACAGTCCGGCATAGATATGGCGTATTACGTTGCCGGCGAAGCACGTCGATGGTTCGGCAACACTGCTCATTCAGGATTGCGCAAACGGTTTGCGATGACAAAACGGTATCCTATAGGAGTTGTGGGGATCATCACATCTTGGAATTTCCCTATGGCGATCACATGCTGGAAAACATTTCCCGCCCTTATTTGCGGGAACGCCGTAATTTTGAAATCCGAAGAAAATACACCTGAAACCGCATATCATTTTACAAAGATACTGGAAGAAGCGGGGTTGCCTGCCGGCGTGCTAAACCTGCTACACGGCTTCGGCGTTGAAATCGGCGAGGCTATGACCTTACATGAAGGTATAGATATGATATCTTTTACCGGATCGAGCACGGTGGGAAAACTTATAGCGAAAAACTGTACCGGCAGGCTAGCCAAGATATCGCTTGAACTGGGCGGTAAGAACGCTGTGATAGTCATGGACGACGCTGACGTGGATCTGGCTGTTGACGGTATCATTTGCGGAGCTTTTTCCATATCCGGCCAGAGATGCACGGCAACCGGCCGCGCGATCATCCACGAGAAAATATATGATGAATGTATCGAAAAACTTATCGCCCGCGCGGAACGCCAAAAAGTCGGCCCCGGAAACGACGCTTCGTCGGATATCACTCCCCTGATAAGCAAAAAACAATTCGACAGGGTACTGGGATACATAGAGCGGGCTAAGCAGATGGGCGCAAAGACGCTTACCGGCGGACAACCTCTGCGGGGCGGTATATACGACAAAGGATTTTACATTGCGCCCACTATCCTCGACTCTGTAACTCCGGATATGGAAATAATGAGAGACGAAGTGTTCGGGCCGGTTCTAACCGTATCCAAGGTATCAAGCTACGAGCAATCGGTAGCACTGCACAACGATTGTCCGTACGGTCTTTCCGCGTCATTATTCACAAAAGACATAAACAAAGCGTTTGCTTTCTTTGACGACATAGAAGCAGGCGTTTGCTATATCAACGCCCCCACATTCGGCTCCGAACCTCACATGCCTTTCGGAGGCGTTAAAAACTCAGGGTTGGGATACCGAGAAGCCGGCTGGGGAGGCATCGAGGCTTTTTCAGAAATAAAAACTTTGTACGTCGATTACAGCGCGAAAATACAGAACGTCCAATTTGAAAAGAATTAAAATCATGTTAAAAATTGTTTTTATTCCTTACGAAAATTTTTCTCTTGTCCGCCAATCAGCCTTAGCTGTTTGCGACAAACTTAGACTTATAGCCGATATGAGCCGGCTAAACACATTATCAGCGGTAAAAAAAGCCGGATCCGGTCATCTTGGCTCAAGCATGAGCGCTATGGATATAGTAACCGCTTTGTATTTTCATGAAATGAACGTTTTGTCCGCAGGCATCGATTCGCCCGGCCGCGACATTTATTTTTCATCAAAAGGACACGACTGCCCCGGCTACTACGCGCTTCTTACCGCCGCTGGAATACTGCCGCTGGAAAAATTGTTGTTACTTCGACGCCTCGACGGCCTTGACGGCCACCCTGACGTCCGAATACCGGGCGTTGAGGCTAACTCAGGGTCGTTGGGTATGGGTGTATCAAAAGGAAAAGGTATAGCTCTTGGAAAAACCATGCGCGGCGACAAAGGCATGGTATATGTGCTTACCGGTGACGGCGAACTGCAGGAAGGCCAGTTTTGGGAATCCCTGCAAACCACAGCGCATCAGGGTATTTCAAATATAACTGTTATTATAGATTACAACAAGATACAAAGCGATAAACCGATCGAAAAAATCATCGCTCTGGGCGATCTGCAAAGAAAAATAGAATCCTTCGGCTGGTACGCAACACATTGCGACGGACACGATTACAATCAGATTACCGCGTCGTTAGCCCACTGCCGAAACATTACAGGACAACCGAAATGTATTATTGCCGATACCATAAAAGGAAAAGGTATTTCGTTCATGGAAGGCCCTCAGGCGTTGCAGACCGGCAACGGACTGTACAAATGGCATTCCGGCGCGCCGGACGACGAATCGTATGAAGCGGGTTGTCAAGAGCTGATCGGAAAAATAAACTCACAGCTTAAACAGGCGGCGCTTCCGGAACTTTCGCTTGAGGTTTTTGAAACCCGACCCAAAAATCGTGTAAGATTGAAAGACACTGCCGAAAAAGTCGTGTCCGCTTACGGCTCGGCACTGGTAACCATTGGGAGCGAGCATCCTGAACTGTTGGTATTAGACGCGGATCTGTCAGCCGACTGCGGACTGCGTCCTTTCGAACAAACCTTTCCTGAAAGGTTTATAGAAAACGGAATAGCAGAGCAGGATATGGTGTCTATGGCGGGCGGACTTGCGTTACAGGGATTTTTGCCTGTGGTAAATTCATTCGGGGTTTTTTTGGCGTCACGCGCCAATGAACAGATTTATGCCAACGCATGTGAAGGAACTAAAATCATTTATGCCTGCCACTACGCCGGACTGCTTCCTGCAGGTCCGGGTAAATCCCATCAGAGTTTAAGGGATATATCATTGTTCGGAGCACTACCCAATTGCACAATAGTCGAACCGTCTAACGGATGGGAAACTGAAAAACTGTTTCGCTGGCTTGTGGAATCCGGACAGGGAGTGTGCATGATTCGTCTTATAATATCTCCGTCCCCGCGCAACATCGTTCTGCCGGAGACATACGCTGTAGCTAAAGGCAATGGTTGCGTTCTTAAAGACGGAACAGATACCGCGATAGTGGCATACGGGCCTGTAATGCTCAATGAAGCGCTTATAGCCGCGGATCTTCTGGAATCGCGAACCTGTTCTTGCGCGGTTATAAATATGCCGTGGCTAAACTGTCCGGATAAGACATGGGCGGAAAACGAACTCGGACGGTTCGGGACGGTGTTTGTGCTTGACAATCATGCGCCATACGGCGGGCTTGGCGATGCTCTTATCAAAACATATATGGAATCGGATATTCTTCGCGGGAAAAAGATTTTCTCATACGCCATACAAGGACAACCTGCCTGCGGAACACCTCAGGAAGCATTGCGTTTTCACCGTATGGACGGGGAAAGTATCTGCGAAAAAATCGTATCGCAACTTTGTTTGCCATGCCCTTCCGCATAATATCAAAGCTGTAATCATTTAAGGAGCCGGTCAATACCGTATGAACACACTCGCTTTCATTCCCGCACGTAGCGGTTCACAGCGCGTTCCCTGCAAAAATATAAAGAATTTATGCGGAAAACCTCTTATAGCCTACACTATCAGCGCGGCGCTCAAATCGCGGCTATGTAAGAGGGTTGTCGTATCTACCGATTCGCCGGAAATAGCGGATATAGCTAAACAATACGGAGCCGAGGTTCCGTTCCTCAGGCCTGAATCCATATCGAAGGGTAATTCCACGGAAATGGAATTTTTCACGCACGCCCTTAGCTGGTTTGAAGAAAATGAGCAGTATACGCCGGATTTGATTGTTTTGCTGTACCCCACGTCGCCGCTTCGTCAGCCGCAAACGATAGACCGCGCTGTGGAAGAATTTCTCGCACATCCTCAGGCGGATTCGTTGCGGTCGGTAAAACTATGCTCGGAGCATCCGTACAAAATGTGGCGCATAGAAGACGGATACCTTTATCCGTTTGTAAAAGACAATCCTAAAAACACACATACGTTATCGACTCAGCTGTTTCCGCAAATATATATACAAAATGCGAGCATATATATAACAAAACCATCTACCATCAGGGACAAGCAATCGCCTACCGGTGATTTGATAGTGCCTTTTGTCATGGATGAACTGGAATCGATAGATATAAATACCCCGCTTGACTTTTCATTCGCCGAGCTTGTTATGCAAAAAGGGGGTATTAATGCTACGTAATTTAGTTAAGAAAAGTATTATAGCCAGACGAATTCTTCGGCGCTGGCGGCTAAGCTGTTTACAGCCGGACTGGGAACCAATCATCGCCCGCGACGGCGAAATCTGGCGAAACGCCAGATCGGCTCCAAAGAAAAAACGGGTGCTTATTGCGACGAGTGTCGGAGCTCATCTGCCATGCGCGACGCTTGAGAGTTTTTTGGCGGTAGCGTTGACGCTAAGAGAAACCGAGGTTCATTTTTTGTTGTGCGATGGTGTACTGCCGGCATGCATGGATTGTTCGCTGGGAATCACCATCGGCGAAAAAAAACTAGCCGAAGAGACGGCGCAGGCGTATCTGTGCAAAGCGTGTTTTCGGTATACCGCCAAAATGTTTTCCACGCTAGGCTTGAAGATTCATCGCTACAGCGACTATTTAAGCGATAAAGATAAACAGGAAGCCCGTGAAGTATCGAGCGCAGTTTCTCTTGATAAAATAGCCGGATACACTTACAAAGGGATTTCAGTCGGCAATCACGCAATGGCAGGCGCTCTAAGGTTTTACGCGCGGGGTGATTTGAACGAAGAACCGTATGCCGGACAGATAGCCCGCCATTACCTCAACGCTTCTGTGCTTACCGCTATTGCAACCCAAAAACTGCTGGATACGTTTAAATTCGATACGGCAGTATTTCATCACGGCATTTACGTACCGCAAGGTATTATCGGCGAAGTATGCAGACAAAACAAGGTTCCAGTTGTAAATTGGAGCATAGCGTATCGTAAATCGTCGTTTATTTTCAGTCATAACGACACTTATCACCATACATTGATGACCGAACCGGTGGATTCATGGAAAGAAATGCGCTGGAACGACCGGATGGAAGAGGCGATTTTATCGTATCTAAAAAGCCGATGGGACGGCTCGCGTGACTGGATATGGTTTCATGAAAAACCCTCGAACGACGTAACCCGGTTTGCCATGCAAATGGGCATTGATTTTTCCAAACCGTGTGTCGGATTGCTGACAAACGTAATGTGGGACGCTCAAATACACTACCCTGCCCGCGCTTTTCCGGATATGCTCGCGTGGTTGATATACACCATCGAATATTTTCGTTCCCGCCCCGAATTACAGTTGATTATCAGGGTGCATCCGGCGGAAATATGGGGGAAACAGCCGTCGCGTCAAAAAGTAACGGACGAATTGAAAAAACATGTGCAAAACATTCCGCCTAACGTATTTGTCATTCCGCCTGAAGCCCGAATAAGCACCTATGCCGTAATGATGCAATGCAATACGGTCATTATTTACGGGACAAAAACCGGCGTGGAACTGGCCAGCTACGGCATCCCTGTAGTAGTAGCCGGAGAAGCATGGATACGTAACAAGGGATTGTCTATTGACGCTACGTCAGAGCCGACTTACAGATCAATCCTAGACACCATTCCGCTTAAAAATCGACTTGACAGCAAGATGTTGCGCGAAGCCAGAAAATATGCATTCCATTTTTTTTTCCGCCGGATGATACCCTTATCGTATATGAAACCGGTCAAAGGCTGGCCTTTATATTCCATGGAAATAGAATCGCTGAGTAAAATTTTGCAGGGAAACGATACCGCAGTAGATATCATCTGCAACGGCATACTAAACGGCTACGATTTTGTATATCCAAAGGAACTGGAGTTCCGATAGAAACGGATAAATCTTAGAACCTTAACACTTCCATAAAACCAGCTAGTTCCATTTTTAGATCATTCGGATGGAGATGCTAAGGGCAGGCTGAAATAGAATACAGCCCCTTTACCCACAGAAGAATCTATCCATATGTGGCCGTGCCAGTCGTCGACAATCCTTTTCACAAAACTAAGGCCGGCGCCGGTTCCTTCGTACTCGTCGGGCAGATGAAGGCGTTTGAACATCTCAAAAATTTTATCATGGAATTGCGGGTCTATGCCGATACCGTTATCTTTTACAAAAAAGGTATGGGAGTTTTGTTCTTTGATATATCCCAATTCAACTTTTGGTTGAGCAAGGTTATCTTTGGAAGAAAACTTTATGGCGTTGGCTATCAGGTTGCTGAACACGATTTTAAGTTTAACTCTGTCCGCATATATTTCGGGCAGATTGCCTCTAACGACAAAATGCACGTTATTATTCTTTATTTTAATTTCCATGTCATCGCGTATGGAATTTACGATATCGCCGATATTCACTAATTCAATTGTATTTACCTGTCTGGACACCCTTGACAGCATTACAAGGTCTTCTATTAATCTGTTGAGCCGGTCGGAACTTTTTTTGATTTTATCGATGTACATGTTTCCTTCTTCGTCGATATTTCCTGTGTATTTCATGCTAAATATTTCCACGAATCCAGAGATTGTAGTAAGGGGATTGCGCAAGTCGTGCCCGATCAAATGAATAAGATTATCGAGTTCTTTGTTTAGCGCCGCCAATTCCTGATTTTCCGATTGAGTGCGGCGGTTGATCCGTTCAAGTTCGGATTTTTTTATTTCCAGCGTATCGACCATGGCATTAAACGAGCGAGCTAGGTCGCCTATCTCATCCTGAGTTTCGATAGCGACTCTCTGCGATAAATCGCCGGCATCGATTTTCTTTGAGACTGTATGCAATTTTAAAATAGGCCGCGTAATCGAGTGAGAGAATATTATGGCAAGTACAATGATGATCATCGACATAAGTATAGTTGTTATTAGTGTAAGTAACCGGACTGTTCTGACCGGCTGTAAAACTTCCTCGATGTCTATTTTAACCACAAGCCCCCAGTTGACTATAGGAATATAGCGGGTTGCCATGATGACAGGAGTATTTTGTTTCGATTCGACCAATTTATATTGTACAAAGTCGTACAGCAATTCTTTTTTAAACTCTTCCCGATCAAGTATTACCTGTACGTCGTCTTTGTCGAAAAAAAGAATACTTCCCTTTCCTTTTGTCCGTGACGGGGCAATAAAAAAATAAGCTCCTTTTCCATCGTGAACTGCAAGAAGAGTTTCTCCTGTTTTTCCGAGACCCGTGTAATCTTTTATGGTAGATATAATTCTGACAGGATCGATGGTAACCAACAATACGCCAAGCACGGACTCATCCTGTTCGATGGGAACGCCGATGGTTATTTCGAACTGATTGTCATGTGTTATAGAAGTCATGAGGGTGCATGAAACCATAGATGCACCTATAAAACCGATATCCTCATACGGTTGGTCGATCAAATCGTTTCCTGTCGAAGCAACTACATTTCCGGACGGAAGAACTATACTCAGTTCGGTGAAGGTAGCCGAAGGTGTTTTTGCGCTTTCCAGAATTTCCATCAATGTTTGCCGGTAATCTTCCAAAGGCGTGTCTTGATATGAGGCAAGAAACTCAATAAGAAATTTTCTGTGGGCAATCAATTGCACCTGTTCGATCATCTGCTCTATAGTGCCTTGAATGCGCTCTTCTTTTATGGACGCGACATACTCCAAATGATCTTCGAAAGTAGCTTCCTGAGCCCGCTTAAATACCATATAGCTTATAAGTATAGATATCTCAGCGGGTACCAATGAGGCAAGCAAAATAATTATAGCTACTCGAGTTCTGATCTTCATAACGCACCTTTTTAAAAAGTACATTTCGTATTCCTACGTCAAAATCAATAGTAATTCCTGTTGAGAGAACTTGCAATACTATTTTATTCTTTTTATCATAACTAAGCTGGATTAAAAACCTGCCTCTTTTTTGCGACTATATCTTGATTTATAATATCTTGATTTATTGACGCCTGTATGGCAATATTTCGCCGTAACGCATAACATATACAAACAGGAGGGAATATCATGACGGCTGGTATTATCATCATCGCAGTAATATTGCTTATGGTTGTTTTCATGTACAACAGCCTGATCGGTAAGAAAAATCAGGTTGAAAACTCATTTGCCGGCATCGACGTGATGCTTAAAAAACGGTACGACCTGATACCCAATCTTGTTTCGGCTGTAAAGACATACATGAAACACGAAAAAGACGTATTGACGGAAATAACCGAGTTGCGCTCAAAGGCGATGCAGTCCAATTTATCTGACGACGAAAAGATTCAGTTGGACAACAAAATATCGCGCGCTATCGGAGGGATTATGGTAGCCGTCGAGAATTATCCTCAATTAAAGGCAAATGAGAATTTTATGCATTTGCAGGCTTCGTTAAATGAAATAGAAGAACAAATATCCGCGTCGCGCCGAGCGTATAACGCCGCTGTAACCGATTACAACAACGCTATTGAAATGATACCCACCAGCATACTGGCAGGTATGATGGGATACCGCCGCAAAGAACTTTTTGAAGTTACCGAAGCGGAACGTAAAAACGTTGATGTAAACACCCTGTTCAATAACTGATAAGATTTTTTGTGAAAACGCCGGAAGAATTCAGGGAATTTTATGACAGAGAATTACTGCCGGATATAGCCGAGCTGGAAAATCAGCGCAAATCGGTTTTGTCGCGTATTCCGTTGATTATTGTTCCTTTGGCTTTAGCGACTGCCTGCGCGCTTCTTATTATTCCCGGTGACGGCAAATTTTTTGCGCTGTTTGCCGGTATCGCAGTAATGGCGATTGCCTTTGCAGTCCTGACAAAAAAATTTGTGAACGATTTTAAGGAACGGGTTATCGGAAAAATTGTTCTGTTTTTCGATAAAGGATTCAAATACCGCAAGGAAGACCGCATACCCCTTTCATATTTCAACGAAAGCAATATTTTTCTCAAACGCCCAGATGAGTATTCCGGCGAAGACCGCATAACCGGTATTCTGGGCGTCACGCAGATCGATTTTTCGGAACTAAAAGCTCAAACCGTTACAAAAGACAGCAAAGGACGCAAACACTATCACACGTTTTTCAAGGGATTATTCTTTATCGCGGATTTCAACAAGGATTTTCACAGTTCAACCTATGTTCTGCCGGATACCGCGGAAAAATTGTTCGGTGGGCTGGGATCGTTTATGCAAAAACGAAATATTTCACGACCCGAACTGGTCAAACTGGAAGACCCGGAATTTGAAAAACTGTTTGTTGTGTACAGCGGCGACCAAATAGAGGCAAGGTATATTTTATCGACCAGCCTGATGAGCAGGATCGTCGAATACCGCAAAAAAACCGGCAGGAAAATATCGATATCATTTAAAAATTCGAAAATGTTCGTGGCTATTCCATACAATAAAAATATACTGGAACCGAATATTTTTAAAACACTGCTCGATTTCGACACGATTCAGACATATTTCGACGACCTTAACATGGTGATGAGCATAGTCGACGACCTCAACCTCAACACCAGAATATGGAGCAAACGATAAACCCGCTTCGCCGTGATTAAAGCATCTTACCTATCTCGAACGCTTTTCCTAGTACCTGTCCGATTCCGTAATAATTCATATTTTCAGGCGAAAACAAGATCGGATCGACTTTTTCCGTATCAGGCACATCGCCTTTGATAAGCATTTCTTCGTCGACCTTTACATCCATGATTTCGCCAATGAACTGTGTATGAAGTCCCAATTCGACCGTATGGGTCAACACGCATTCGACCGCTACAGGAAACTCCTTGATGTAAGGGGCGTCTACCAGATCGCTTTTTACCGCAGTCAATCCTGTTTTCGCAAATTTATCCGTATCTTTACCCGATGCTATGCCGAAATAATCGGCTTCCTTTATATATTTGGAAGAAGGTATGTTTAGGGTAAACGCCTTTCTGGACACAATATTATGGTACGAATATGTGGCTTTGCGCAAAGATACAGCCATCGACGCGGGGCTAGAAGAACAAATTCCTCCCCAGCAAGCATTCATGGCGTTGGGTTTACCGTTTTCGTCGTATGTGCAAACGATCATAACGACAGTAGGAAATACCACTGTTTTCATTGTTTTACTTCCCAGCGATTTTTTCATGGAGGTATCCTTTTTTATTTGTGGATTTTTAAAACCTTATCCATCATTTTCATACTGCTGTATTATGCAGTCAAGTAATTTCGCGGGATAAAACATTATCGGAAGGATTTTTTATCTTTTCCATATCTTTTTAAGTAGCGCGGAAAGCAGTAAAATTAACGTTGAAGGTTCCGGGACAACCGATTCCGGATCGGGCGGTTCAGGCGGCTCTTCCTCGCGGTAAATTTCCCATGTAGGTGCGGACGACCCTGTACCGAAAGTTCCCGTATTATTTTTTCCTGAGGAATCACCAACAGTAGTTCCGGCGCCCTCGTCGAAAGACCATTCCGCTTGCAAACCCGCTCTTGAAACCGTGCTTTTAACACCTGCCACCCCGTCATTATATGATTGCAGGACTTCCGCCGCGGATAATGCCCGATTATAAAATCGAAATTCGTCTATAACGCCGTCAAGAGTATTATTTCCCAGTCCTCTGTCAGCGTTTCTGCCGATGTATACGGCTCCGTTGGAATCGGCTATATTGCTTATTGTCCTTGTTGCGGTAACGTTAAGTACCCCGTCAATATACATTTTAACGGTATTATTGCTGTATGTAACGGCAAAATGATACCATGTTCCCACATTTATGGCAGTTACTGTATTAACTGTTGTCAAAGGATCCCATCTATACGAAAAATTAAATAGCTTGCCGTACCCGTCGAAAGCAACCTGTTTATCTTCATAACCTGATTTCCATTTATTAAAAATAAATCCGCCGGATAATGTGTCCGCTTTGTACCAGAATTCATAGGTATACGTGGTTCCCAAAACAAAAGAAGCGGAATCAGGGAAACGCACATAATCCATGTATCCGTCCAACCTTAGCGCGTTTCCGCATATTGTGTTGCGTGAAACAGGGGATGCGCAAACAGGACTGACAAAAATTGCCAAAAGAACCGATAAAATATATTTTTCTATACCTTTCAAAGGACTTCTCCTTAACATCAAACAATAATATATATACCATGTAAAATGTTAAAAAACAAATCTTTCATTAATTTTTGAACTAAATTTTCCATAAGTTACAAATTACGATTATGATAAAACAACAAACTGACATTTCGGATTTGTATCCAGCTGGCATCACAAAAACATTATTTTACGATTCATTTGAGGTTGTTAAATTAATTTTTCTTAATTTTTTCACTCTATGCTTGCCAATGATATCCGTTTATGATACTATACCGCTGTTTTTTATATATAATCCGTACCAACGCGCCCATAGCTCAACTGGATAGAGTGACGGCCTACGAAGCCGTAGGTTGCAGGTTCAATTCCTGCTGGGCGCGTTTTTCTTTTAAATTGCTTAACTTCCTCGTATTTCCTAATAACCGATGAATTTTTCAGAATTCCACAATAAATGGTGTCTAAGAAGATTTACACTGTATTCGTCTTTGCGTATCTAATCACATGAACCGCTACGATAAAACGAAACTATTACTTCGAGAAACAGTTCCTATCAAGACCGGATAAAATATTGATGCGAAGTATAGACAATCGGCTCGGAGTATGGTAGAATATAATCGGTTAAAGTTGATATATATAGTAAAAGGATTCTTATATGACATCAAATTTTACAGACAAAATACTTTGTGCATTATTACTGATGTTTTCTTTGTTTAGCGCCTGCGAGACCACATACGCAACCAATCGAGCACTTTGGGTATGGAGCATGAGCACCGATATTCTGCTAGATAAATCCGGAGGTGACAGAGCTGATTTTTTCAGTTTTCTGGCCGCGCCTCACGGCGACACTGCGGCAAAGATAGACATCGTATATATGTCTTTCCATGACAATGACGTACAGCTTTACCCCGATATGGTTGCAAAATTTATCGCCGACGCGCACAGCAGAGGAATAGAGGTTCATTTTTTGACCGGAGATAAACATTGGGCTCTTACGGAATACCATCAAGAAGCCATAGACGTACTGGAACTCGTGCTCAATTACAACGCATCGGTAAATTCGCCGGAAGAACGGTTCGACGCTATACAATTCGATATAGAACCTTATACCCTTACCCAATGGGAAGAACAGCATAACGCTATATGGACTCAATACATGGTACTTCTAAATACAATGCAAAATATGGTAAATACCCATAACACAACTTACAGCGATTCCATACTTAACGGAGTAGCCATCCCGCGCTGGTTTGACAACGGGTTTGTAGACAGCGCAAGCGGCAAATATTATAATGAATTACTTCAGGATATCGTCGATTACATAGCTATTATGAACTACTCTGCCGCGCCATGGGCTGTAGGCGACGCCGCCGGAGAAATCGCTTACGCAGACAGTATCGGTAAACACGGCAGTGTTTATGTAGGCTACGAAACTCTTTCCATCGATTGGCCTGAAGATATATGGCTTACCGATTCTCATAAGGATACTATGTATAACCACCGCCAGTCATTTTGGGTTTACGGCGTCGAATATCTGGAAACACGCTGTGCCGATGTGGAAACAATGTACTCTGCCAATCCGTCTTACGGAGGGCTTGCGATTCATTATTACGAAGATATCCGCAACGGAAAATTTTCTTACAGAATGCTTGGGTTCAAAAACAACAACCACGCGCCCGTAGCGTTTTTAGACTCTCCAAACGGAGGAGAGCAATGGCATTACTCGGTTGCGCATAATATGTCGTATCGTGTATACGATCAGGACAACGACACTGTGTATGTCACCATATCAGCGAGCCTTAACGGCGGCTCTTCATGGATACCGCTTGTTTCAAATCAGGAATTTACAGGTACCGAAAATACAGCCCCAAAAGTTTTTTATTGGGATATGACATCCACATGGGATTACGACACTGTTTTTCCGGATTCTTCCGAAACAGCGGTTTGCCAACTGCGCATAACTGTCGTAGATTCCGGCGGGTTGTCCACAGTCGACCGGTCGGATTACTCATTCATAATAACAAAGGAAAATCCCAATATACAACCGCCGGTATCAACAGGCGTTTTACCGTCGGTTATATATCCCGCGTATCCGGTTGACGGTTTTTTCATAACATGGGAAGGCTGTTTTAACGCGCCTTCCGGCGGTTCGCTTGTATACTATTATTCGTTATATGATCAAACCCAGCCGGAAAAAGCGCTTCTCAGCCGGTCTGAGTACGGATATCTGCCGGTTCGCCAGTCCGGTTTGACAACGGTAACTGTATGGGCGGCTACTGAAGGCGGTGTTTCTCAACCCGTCACCCTTACGGTTATGGTTTACCCCGACATGGACGGAGACGGCGTTGCCGACCCGATAGACCCCGACCGCGACGGAGACGGAATCAGCGATACCGATGAACGGACGGCTTTGACCGGCGGTTCCGATCCTTCGAGCTACCCTCACTCGGCAAGAGTAGGGATTTACCAGATGGACAACACCTACGCCAACCATCTCCCAAACAAGCCTATATTGAACAGAACCCCCTCAGCGGACAAAACCTTTCAGCCCGGCAGGTTCGGTTATACTAACGATATGTGCGTTAAGCTGACTACCCCTGTTTCTTCATCAAGCAACCGCATAAGCGTTTCTTACGATATAACTCCCCAATCCACAACCGCCCTTACTGTGGAAATGTGGGTCAAACCCGATCCCGCGTCGACTTACTCTTTCATACCGTTGGTTTTTGAAGGCGATGTGGACAAAGGGTTTTCTCTTTTCCTGCGCGACCATACCGAATACGTTACTCTCAGATACTATTACACAGGATCGTCCGGCAAAACAGGATACTTTGTGCCGCTGTTTTACCCCAACACATCGCTGTTCGACGGGCAATGGCATCATATTGCCTTCACTTTCAACGGGATAGACAATACGCTCGCTCTATATATCGACGGAGAGCGGGTCGCGTATACTAAAAACGCAAACCTAGTCCCGTTCAGCACAACAAGGAAACTGCGGTTTTTTGACGCCACAAGCGTATACGACAAAACAGGCACATATTACCAGAATTTATCCAGCGATAATACCGCCCAGTTTTACGCGCTCCCCTATCTTAACACAACATCATCTCAGTACCTCGGCTCCTTTGACGATATACGGGTTACGCGCGCTGTAGTGCCGCGCGATAAACTTGGATATTTCGTTCATTCTAAACAAGCCGGTATCGATTCCGATAACGATTCCCTCTCCGATCTGGATGAACTGCTGGTGTATTTTACAAATCCGTATGGAACAGATTCGGATAACGATGGGCTCGGCGACGCCCATGAACTCACAGTTACCAACACCGACCCTGCGAGAAACGATACCGACGAAGATTCACAGCGCGACGGATACGAACTGAACGCCGGATCCGACCCTCGCGACCGAACGTCGTTTTATCTGGCGTCCTCGTATATAGGGATATCTCCCGATCAGACTGGTATTGTAGTCATGTGGGAAGGAGGAAATAACCTCGATTATACCATATACTGGCGCTCCGGCCATGACGGCGACTGGAACGCAGTGTGCGCAGAGGCTCTGGCGTTTATCACCGAAGACCGTGAAAACCATATTTTTTATTGGATAGATACAGGTGCGTGCCCCGAAATGCAACCGGAAGGCGGCCTATCCGGTTCGCCGATACATCCTAATGTGTCAGGCCGTGAATATAAAATAGTTTACCCTGTGGAATGAATTCCATAAATCCATTTCAATCCAGCTGTTACAAGAAAATGGCAATTTTTTTATTCCTGCTATAAATCAGGTTGCATTGCGCCGGTCAATTGTATATTATCATACTCATGTGCGATCAGAATCATTATGTTTTGCAATACAAATCGGTATCAGTACACTGATACTGCCGCAACCGACTAAACAAGCAGGGTACTTTATGGATGACATTCAACCTACATCGTTTCGTATACCGGCAGACCCGCAGACGCCGGACAGGAATAAAGAACAGCAATCTTTGCTGATATCGGCAATAGACGAGGTATTTGAACGCAGACATCTTCAGTTATGCGAAAAACTAGGACGAATATACGCTGTCAGCGCGCTGGTTTATCTGTTATCCAGCATGGTCTTGATCATTGCGGGAGGCACGCTCAAGGATTTTATCGGCATATATGTGTTGATACCGCTGGGTATAGTTTTCGGTATAGGCGCTATATTCAAATATATAGCCGCAAAGAACTTTTTTGATCATACGAATTGAACCGCATTCAAGCCCGTTGCGTCTTGATATACTACCTAAAACAAGGAATACTATAAATATTATGAGAGCGGCATTACTGAAATTCAATAACTGGCAGGTAAAAAAACGGCAGATAAAAGCGCGAGCCGACCAAATACTGGTCTTGTGCCCGCGATGCTTGCAGTATCATCAATGCGCACAGCCGGTTACTCACGACCCTAACACGTGTAAAAAATGCGGGAAATGTCAGGTGATGGATCTGGTTAGTTTGTGTAGCGAATTAGGGGTTCAACTACGGTTCGCTACCGGCGGCGGAGTGGCTGTTAAACTGGCTAAAGACCCGTCAGTAAAGATTATCGTGGCTATCGCATGCCCGCGCGAATTATGCCTCGGAGTACTTTTTACACTTCCTAAACCGGTCGTTGCTATAGAAAATATTCTAGAAAACGGTCCGTGTGTTGATACCGGAGTATCCATTGAAAAAGTCAAACAGGCACTTGAAGAACTCATCGAAGCGGATTGACAACAACCCGCGGATGTTCGCCTACCATCTTCTGCATGAAGCCGCTACAGGCTCTATCGTTACCGATTCTCTGGGCGACCGCATCGCCGAATCGCAACTGAACGAACCCGACCGCCGTCTGGCTTACGATATTGTAATCAACTGCATCCGACGGCGGCTGACTCTCGATTACCTCATACACTGGTACAGCAACAGAGATATAGACTCGATAGACTTGCCGGTCAGGGCTGTTTTGTGGATTGGATTTTACCAGCTTAGATATATGGATAAAATACCTCCGCATGCGGCGGTATCGGAATCGGTGGAAACCGCAAAACAGGTTGCGGGCAAAGGAGCATCGGGTTTCGTCAATGCTATTCTTCGAAACTGCCTGCGCAGTCCTCAAACCGCCGAAGACCGCTACTCGCAACTGCAGAGCCTTGAGAAACTGGCGTTTCGCGAATCACATCCGCTTTGGCTCATAGAACGATGGAGCGGAAGTATGGACGCTGACAAACTGGAAGCGTTCTGCGAGTTTAATAATCGTAAACCGCCTTTAGTTGTGCGCGTACATACGGCAAACATATCGGTCTGCGCGTTTGCCGAGCAGTTGTCAAACTGCGGAGTATATTATGAAAAATCTCCGGTACACCCTGATTGTTTTCGGATTGTCGGATCATATAATGTCGAACACCTGCCGGGATACGCCGACGGCTGGTTTGCCGTACAAGATGAAACAACACTCAGAGTAATCGACCGGATAGATGTACGCACCGGACACAGCATACTCGACATGTGCGCCGCTCCGGGCGGTAAGACAGCATACCTTGCACAGCAAACCGGTATAACAGGCAGGGTGGTTGCGGCAGACTCCAACAAACGGCGTATGCGTCAACTGGCTGATACCATAAGCCGACTACGCATGCAGAATGTAACAACGGTAGTTGCTGACGGCACGGATTACGACGCGCTGACAAAACAATCTATAATGCCCGGTTCGTTTGACAGGGTTGTGGTTGATGCGCCGTGTTCCAACACAGGCGTTCTGCGAAAACGTCCGGAAGCGCGCTGGCGGTTATGCACGGATGATTTCGCGCGGCTGGCTGATCTGCAAAAAAAATTATTGAACAACGCCGCCGAATTTGTAAATAAAGACGGTATTTTGCTGTATTCCACATGCAGTATAGACCGAGAAGAAAACGAAGCTGTTGCCGATTCGTTCATCAGTATCAACAGATCGTTTGAAATACTTGAAAGAACAACATTCCTACCTGCGCAACCTACCGATCCGGACGGCGGGTTTTGCGCAGTGTTCCGCAAAATCTGAACTGACAAAATCAGTTTATTCAAATTTCTTAAAAAACGGAATCGTATTGCTTTTCAGTAGCTGTTCGTGTTAGTTTTTTCTGTAATAAAAACAGCGAAATATCATATGATACCAATTCATGAAAAGGAGTTGTAAAAATGACTGCGATAAAATTTTCACTAAACCTTATTTTATCTGTCATGTTGTGTTTAGCAATCAATGTGCACGCTCAAGACTACTTAGAGGAACAACAAGCAACTGCTCCGTCCATAGACGAACTCAAAAAACAGCTGGAATCGGACATATCCAATGAAGATTACCGCCTCCAACTTTATTACGCATACATTCAGAAAGGAAAAAAAGCCGACGCCGCGCAGATACTTGAAACCGGCCTGCGTCATTCTCCAGATTCGTTTAAGTATCATTTCGAGCTTTGCCCGCTATATCTGGAAATCAATCAGACCAACAAAGCTATTTACCATGCGCAAAAAGCCGTTGCCATTGAGCCGGATAACGCTATGGCCGTATACAACTTAGGTTTGGCGTACGGATCGGCTGGGTTGCATCAGAACGCCATTGAGGTTTTTAAGCGGGCTATAGCGCTGGACTCTTCGAAACCGGATTTTTATTTCGATACCGGCGTGGCGTGTTTCAACCTGAGTTATTATCAGGAAGCTATAGCTTACTACGAGAAGACTCTGGAGCTCGATCCGCAGGAAGCGCGCGCCTATTTTAATCTGGGTACTGTATACAATATTATGAATCAGAAAGACAAGGCTGTATCGTACCTGCAAAAAGCCCTCGACATACTCGGACCGTTTACCGAAGAAGGGCAGAAAACGATCGGGTTTATAGAAGAAATCCGCAAAAAAGATTATTGATATACAATGTGCAGAGAATCTACAGCATTATTATTGTCCGGCGCTTAAAAACGGGCGAAGCGGACATACTTCGCAACAGGGTTTAGTACGGCAAAAATCTTTACCCACGTTGACTATTAGCGCATGGTATTCGTTGTACAGCCGTACGTCGCGGTCGAGGTTATCCTCGAAAAAGAGCCGGATTGTTTCGTAATCGTATGCCGGGTCGATCAGATGATGGCGCGACAAAACTCTTCGTGTATAAGCGTCAACAACGAATACCGGTTTGTCAAGAGCGTACAGCAGGATGCTGTCAGCGGTTTCCGGTCCGATTCCATGCAGTGCCAGCAGTTGGCTACGAAGTTTTTCAAGAGGCACACGTTTCATCGTATCCATATCGGAATCGTATTCTTTATTTAAAAAATCCAGAAACCCTATTAGTTTTTTTGCTTTCTGATTGTAGTATCCGGATGAACGGATCAATGTTTTAAGTTTTTCTTCCGGCAAGGCAGTCAACCGGCGCGGGTCCATGCAATCGTGTTGTTTTATCATGGCGATACATTTTTCCACATTGCTCCATGAGGTATTTTGAGTCAAAATAGCGCCGACCGCGACTTCAAAAGGGGTATCGCCCGGCCACCAGTTGCGGGGTCCGTAAAACTGTTCAAGCGCGTCGTAAAAGGCGGTCAAAGCCGCTGTAGCATTTTGCGATATCATTTTGATAATGTTTCCGTCAGAATAATTTGAAATAATAAAAATGTTGTAGACAAAAAAAAACTTTTTTTATAGAGTGAACTTATCTTATCATAAGAATATAGTAACCTCCCATAAAAATTAATACAAAATACGTCTAAGGAGGCTCTCCAGATGACTTCAGAACGCCGTGAATTTGAGCGTATCCCATTTACAATCATAGCGAACTACCGTGTTTATCTGCAAAAAACATTGCGCAAAGAAGAATTGTTTTACGGGCAGGCGGATATAATAAACATATCCGGAGGCGGCATACAAGTCAGCCTGCGGGACGTATCGTCAGATTTATTGAGCGATTTGCTGGAAAGCCACAGAAAACTGCTTCTGGAATTTGAACTGACTGTCGGCGGCAAACCGGTTATCTTGCGCGGTAAAATGGTATGGGCGCGCAGAGAACAGAAAACCGAAGCGGGTATCTGCTTTGTCGATATCGGAACAGACGAACAGAAACTGATACTGGATTACGTGGAAGAGAACCTGTCGCATAATAATTGAGTCTAAAAATCGGGTAAACGTGTAAAGGTTAATTCCGATGCAAACAGAAAAACGGGCACAGGTTTATACTGTAATGATGATTCCTGTCACAGGACAGTTTGTCGTGCTTCTGGAAGAAATTGACGGAACGCGGCTTCTGCCTATATGGATCGGCAGAAGCGAAGGGGAATCTATTTTAATGAAACTTCAAAACGTAATGTTTCCCCGTCCGATAACTCATGATCTGCTTGTAAACATGCTAGGCAACCTCAATGTAAACATCACGAAAATAGTTGTCACCGATCTTAGAGAAAACACTTATTACGCGGAAATAGTCCTTAAACAAAACGAAAAGAAACTTGTTGTCGACGCGCGTCCCAGTGATGCTATAGCTATAGCACTAAGAGCGGGAGCTGAGATATATATATCTCAGAAGGTGCTTGATAAATGCCCTGTGGTGTCAAAACCGATTACGCAACGCGAAGTAGACGATTTTAAAAGAGAACTTGAAGCGTTAAACCCAAGCGACTTTTTTAAAGATCTTGAAAATATGGACGGCTGATTTATACAGCCTTGCAGAATCCTTGCGGGAAAAACTAAGATGAATCGTATAAAAGTAACCAGAATGATTAGGGCAACATAAGGAATTCACTTAAGATATGAGAATTATCACTGTTGCAAATCAAAAAGGGGGATGTGGTAAAACTACCACGGTTATCAATCTTGCGGCATCGCTTGCCCATTTCGGGAAAAAGGTGCTTATCATTGATATGGATCCGCAGGGGCATGTGGCAATCGGGCTTGGCGTTTTACGCGCCGATCAGATCAACCAAACCATTTACGATGTGCTTTGCAACACAGAAACCGAACAGAGAATAGATTCTATCATTATCCCTATACGCGAGAATATAGATATCGCGCCGTCAAACATTTCTTTAAGCGCCCTTGAACAGAAAATGGCGGGGGTAGACAAGCGTGAGGAACTGCTAATAAAAGCTATTTTTACGGTGTATGAAGATTACGATTACATACTTATAGATACGCCGCCAAACGTGGGACTGCTTACCTTCAACGCTTTACGGGCTTGCAGGGAGGTAATAATTCCCATAGATTCCAGTTACTTCGGGCTACACGGACTTGGCAAACTGCTTCAGACCGTATTGCTTCTCAATGAACGGCTGAACCACTCTATTCGCATCAAAGCGTTGTCTACGCTGGTTGACAAACGAACTAAGGTATCGATGGATGTATTGCAGGAAATCAGAAATACATTCAACAAGAATACATTCAAAACTGAAATCAACCTGAATGTAAAACTCAAGGAAGCGGTTGGACTCGGAATACCTGTTTTGGAATACGATCCGAACTGTACAGGAACGCAGGATTACTTAAATTTAGCTGAGGAAATTATCAGCGAAGAAAAGTCCATTGAAATTCAGACCATAATGAAAACATTACAGGAACTCAACGACAAGGCTCTGGAAGGACAGCTGTTCTCTCCGAAATTCGTTGACGGAGGTATTTTGTTTACTCTTAAAAACAATGATATCAAATCGCTCAGGATAGCCGGCGACTTCAATAACTGGAATCCTTCCGAGCACGATGCGTTTGTCAAGGATGACAAGGGAGTGTGGAGTAAAAATTTACACTTAAATCCCGGACTATATCAGTATAAACTTATAATTGACGGGCAATGGATGCCTGATCCGAATAATCCGATCAGGGTACAGTCGCCTATGGGCGGCTCAAATTCAGTGCTTTTTGTAAAATAACGGGGATAATCATGGAACAACGCGATGCAATAGTAAAAAACCTTCGGGAAATATCGCATTTTTTTCTTTCGGAAAACAAGCAGGATGAATCACGTCAAAAAACTGAACAGACAACCTTATCCCCTGCAGTAAAACCGGCTAAAAAGCATGCCGAGCCGAACCGGCAAACGAATCATGCAGTGATAGCTCCTATTAGGCATCCATACTTTCAGGCGGCACAGGACCCGACAATATATTACACCGTAAACCACGGATCATCCATACCGATGATGGCGGCGTTAGGAAGTGTGTCGCTGGAATTGGGGATGTTCGGGCACAGATGCAGTATTGTAGGCACACGCGATTCAATAGAAAAAATGACCGAAACAATACTTAGGGCACGGCCGGAAGTTCATCGGAACACCGAATCTCTTTTAGCCTCGGATATCGACGTTTCGTATATAGCCAACGGCAATAGTGATTTTTCTATTACTCTTGTCGGGCGTTCGCATTTCGACTGCGGCGCTCAGATCGAACAATATATGCACGAAGTAAAATCTGTTTTCATCACCGATTTTCCAATCGCTCATATAAAAGAGCGTGTGCATGACAAACATCCCGCGCATCTGATTTGTTTTACGCGCCCGAACCCTGAGGACGCTTTCAGGATTTACGTCGATTTGAAAGAAATGATAACCGCCAACCGCAATGTCTGGTGCGGTATTGTCGTATGCGATTCGCCGTCAGTTCCCGAAGCGTTGCGGGTCTACACATCCATCGCTCAGACGTTGAGCAAATTTACCGATGTAAAGCCGCATTATCTTGGATACACTACCCGTAAGATACACGGAGCTGTACCGGGAACTAACCGGTTATCGCAAGTGCCGTCCGAGCGAACCACGTCTATCATTGCCCGTCATTTATCCAGATGGATGCCCAACGGAATGATCAACAATGAGCAGTAATTCCTTTACTTTTTTTAAACATTCTTTATACTGCAAATAACATGGCTTGCCATGCAGGTACACAGGCGTAAAGGTATGTGTTTCGGCTATCGAATAAGTTTTATATATACATATATAAACAATAACATAAAGGGGTATTCGCAATGAAACGAATATTAATTACCGGCGGAGCGGGGTTTATCGGTTCGCATCTTTGCGAGCGACTGCTCAAGGAAGGCAACGAGGTTATATGTCTGGATAATTTTTTTACCGGCAGAAAAGATAACATACGACACCTGTTTGACAACTCGAATTTCGAGGTTATCCGCCACGACATAATAGAGCCGATTCTTCTGGAGGTAGATCAGATATACAATCTGGCGTGTCCGGCATCGCCGATTCATTACCAGTATAACCCTGTAAAAACGGTTAAAACCAGTGTTATGGGAGCTATCAACATGCTGGGGCTTGCCAAACGAATACGTGTGCCGATACTGCAAGCGTCCACGTCGGAGGTATACGGCGACCCGCTGGTGCATCCGCAAAAAGAGGATTACTGGGGCAACGTCAATTGCTTAGGGCTTCGTAGCTGTTACGATGAAGGCAAACGGGTAGCCGAATCGCTGTTTTTCAATTATCACCGTCAGAACAAGGTTAAGATTAAGGTAGTTCGTATTTTCAACACATTCGGACCGCGCATGCTTGAAAATGACGGACGGGTGGTCAGTAATTTTATCGTTCAGGCGCTACGAGGCAAAGACATCACGGTTTACGGGGACGGTTCTCAGACGCGGTCATTCTGTTATATCGACGACCTGCTGGAGGGGTTTATAAGGATGATGGATACACCGGACGACGTAACCGGTCCGATCAATATGGGCAATCCCACGGAATTCACCATAAAAGAGTTGGCGGAGAAAATCATCAAACTTACAGGCACGGCGTCCAAGATTATATACAAACCGCTGCCTGTCGACGACCCCACACGGCGGCGGCCTGATATCTCGCTGGCAAAGCAAACGCTCGGATGGGAACCTAAAGTTCCGGTAGAAGAAGGTTTGAAAAACACAATCGAGTATTTCCGCTCCAAATTGTAAAAACCGATTTTTCTGAATCGGCGCATCGGATTGTATTGTTGTCCGTGCTTTTGGCGGCGATACATAAAAATCGCTATGAAAGAAAACGCTCACCTGCATGTTGATACAATCCGACAAAAATAACGGTAATATTTTGCGCAACTAAATTCGGTTTACGGTGTTCTAATATATGTTGCATACTATACAATATCAGAAAGTATGAATTTGTTTTCAGATGTTTCTTAATGATAAGAATCGGAATAAAACGCGGTATGCTGGATAATATGGCGAAATCGGTATTTTTTTTTATTATGATATTTTGTTTTGTGTCGGAACTATCGGCGCTTTCGCCTAGCGAAGTGCGCAGAATAAAAACTATAAACGAAAACGGCAAACAGTATTTTAAAGATAAAGATTACTCAAGCGCGGTAGCGCAGTTCAGGAATGCTCTCAGCCTCAACCCCGCCAGTAATACGCTCAAGGCCAATCTGGCTCAATCGCTTATCGGAGAAGCTATTTTTGAGAAAAACAAGGGCAATGTCTCAAAGAGTATCGCACTGCTAAAAGAAGCCATCGGGCTTGACGATACCATAGCCGATGCGCATATAATTCTGGCGGCGTGTTATCTGGAGATAGGCGACTATACCGGAGCCAAAGGCGAACTGGAAATAGCCCGTATTTTTGCTCCCGGCAGGGCGTCTATCCATACCATGCTCGGAGAAATTTATTTTCAAGAAGGCGATATGGAAAACGCGCTGGAATGCTGGTCTAAAACAAAAGAACAACAGCCGTACAACGAAAATATAGGACGTAAGATAGAACAGGCACAACGCGAATGGACACTTTTGAAAAATTTTTCCACAAAATCCGCGCATCCGTTCGTCATCATGTACGAACCACAAAATGAACATCTTGTCAGACAGGCGGTAGATATTTGCTCCGATGCATACATGGAAGTCGGGAAAATTTTCAACCATTATCCGCTGTCCCGTATAACCATAATATTTTACGCCCCCGGCCAATTTTTGGATATAACCAGCGCACCGAATTCGGTAGCAGGCCTTTACGACGGCAAAATAAGGATAAAATGTTCCGAAAGAACCAATGATCCGCGCCAGTTGAGAAAATTATTGTTTCATGAATACACCCATGTACTGGTAAAATACCTCACCAACGACGAATGTCCGTTTTGGCTTAACGAAGGACTGGCGCAGGCCGTATCCGGTCCGGTAACGGATATAGACCTTGAAATACTTGCCAATCTTGAGCTTGAGAATGATCTGTTTCATATAAAAAACATGGGGCGTTTTGCCGGAGTAACTCATGTTCTGGATCATGAGTTGGATTCAAGTTTGGCGGTCAAAATAGCATATATAAAATCGTTAATCACCACGAATTACATGATAAATACTTACGGTATGAACCGTTGCATGAGATTACTTGAGGAACTACGAACCAGAACACCCATAGAAGTCGCTGTCCAAAAAGCTATCGGGATATCTGTCGAAGAACTGGATTCGCAGGTTATGAGTCTGATTTCAAAAACAAAAGACGAACTGCTGAGCGTTTTGAATAAACAAGACAATAGCGCAGGAGATATACAACAATGAAATTCCTTAGAGGATATATATATATGCTGGCAATACCGATTTTTTTTGTTTCGGTTTGCCGCGCGAACGGATACACCAAACAACAGACACCGGCTGAGCAATATTGCGCCGCTCTATTTCAATACTACAACGAAACCGGTATGCCCAACATGGACATACTGCAGTTTTCCTTGCGGGAAAAGTTGTTTCAGGAACTTAAAAAATACGGTTACGTACACCTGATAGATCAGGCTACACTAAACGAGCGTGTAATAAACCGCGACTTGGATATCCTCGACAATCTCAACCGTCCTAGAATCATGCAGTATATCGGCGGACTGCTGAATGCGGACATCATCATTTTCGGTACTTACAAACTGGATAACGGGGCTATTGTGGTATCTACCCATCTGGTTGACGCGACTGAAGGCAAACCCATAAAGAATTATCTTCTGTCCGGCCAGATATCGCAGATCGACCTGATCGTACAGCGCATTGCCGAACAAATAGTCGAAGATATCGAAACTTGGAAAAGGATGGGCGGATTTGCCGGTTCGCAGAACATGGCTCATCATCTGGGCAAACTGGTCGCTGAGGCGGAACGATCCGATCCGCAACTCAAAACGCTTGCCAAATCAGGAAAAAAGCAAAATATTCTGCACGTCATATCGGCGCGTAAAATTATCCAATCGCTTTCTTTCGCTAAACTCCGAACCGTTTCGACTGTTTTTACCGAATGTGGCGCCATTTTACGCCGGTCGCCCAGAGAGTCGGTGGTGGCTGAAATGATCGGAACCGTATATTTAATGCACGCGCTCGGAGCGCTTTATAGTAACGACATGCAACAGGCGAAACTGCATTTTTCCGACACCCTTGTGTTTTTCTCCGATAACGACTCCGTATTATGCTCTATCGCAGATGCGTACAGCAGTATTAAAGCGTATACCGAAGCTACGGAAGTGTATACCAAATGTATTCAGAAAAACCCTGAGAATATAAATGCCTACAAGGGAATAGCCAATGTCTACATCAAAAAACAGGAATATGTGCTGGCAGGCTTCTTTCTCAGTCAGGCTCTGGTAAAATCGCCGCAAGACAGAGAGTTGTATATTATGCTTGCAGATAGTTACGCTCTCAATAATAGAGGGCAAAAAGCCGTAGAAACACTCAAAGACGGTTTGAGGTTGTTTCCCGACGACATGGAAATGGGTAAACTGCTTATTCATTATTACCGAACTTTCATGCCTGCACACCAGCAGACCGATCTGACTGACCCTCTTTTGAAACCCGAATGATATCAAGCCCAAACGTATTACTGACGGTATAAAGAATTTTTTGCAAACACTGTGCGACGAATCCATTAAAAAATATATTTATCGCTTTAATTTTATAGACATTTGCACAAAAAATCAGGATAATACTCAAAACTGATGGGCTAACAAACTGTACAGGGAACTAAAGATTATGAAAATTTTAAGCAAAAAAGTACTGGTGGAAAGCGACGGCGTTAGTATTGTGTCGATAATTGTCGAATCGCCGGACATAGCCGCCAAAGCAAAAGCAGGCCAGTTTGTTGTGGTTATGGCACACGAGAAAGGCGAAAGAATCCCTCTTACAATTGTAAACGCCGACGTGAAAACAGGCTCCATTGAACTAATTATTCAGGCGCTGGGGTTTTCCACAAAAGAAATCGTTAAGGTCAACAAGGGAGATTCTTTTTATTCTCTCGTAGGCCCGTTGGGGCATGCTACGCCTATAAAGAATTACGGAAACGTCATCTTGGTGGGAGGAGGTGTCGGTATAGCGGAGATATACCCTGTTTCCAAAGCCATGAAAGGCGCTGGCAACAACGTTACCGCCATTATCGGATCGCGAAAGAAAGAACTTCTTATACTTGAGAAAGAAATGACTGAATATTCGGACGAGCTGGTCATCATGACCGATGACGGATCTTACGGTAAAAAAGGATTTGTTACCGGCCCGCTGAAAGAATATCTAGAAAAATCGAAATATGATTTAGTTTATGCAGTAGGTCCCATACCTATGATGCGCGCGGTTTCCACAGTTACCAAAAATTTTGATGTTCCTACTTTGGTCTCTTTGAACGTTCTTATGGTAGACGGAACAGGCATGTGCGGAGGATGCAGGGTAACTGTAGGCGGGGAAATCAAATTTACTTGCGTAGACGGCCCTGAATTTTACGCCAACGAAGTCGATTGGGACGAATTGCAAAAACGCAACAGCGTATATGATGAGAAAGAAAAACATATTTGCCGCCTTAATGATATGGGAACATGAAATTATGAAAAAAAAACCGGTTTCTATCAAAGAACAGGAATGCTCTTTAAGAGTAAAAAATTTTGGCGAGGTTGTCGGAGGGTATACTGAACAGGAAGCTCTGGAGGAAGCCGCAAGGTGTATCCAGTGCAAGGACCCGCGATGTATTTCAGGATGCCCTGTAGGGATAAACATCAAGGAATTCATCAAGTGCATAACTCAGAAAGATTACGCTAAAGCGTATTACACTATTCGCGAAAAAAACAATTTTCCATCCATGTGCGGCAGGGTATGCCCTGCGGAGTACCAGTGCCGCAGAGCTTGTGTATTCACCAAAAAAGGCGAGCCTTTTGCCTCCGCCGAAGCTATAAACATTCATTTTCTCGAAAGATTCGTAGGCGATTACGGCAGGGAAAACGGACTTGACGTAAAAGTCGCTACCGATGATAAATGGTCGAAATTCAAAGTCGCTGTTGTCGGGTCGGGACCCGCAGGGTTGTGTTGTGCCGGCGAACTGGCGCGCAAAGGGGTAAAGGTAACTGTTTTCGAGGGACTGCATAAAACCGGCGGCGTACTTCGTTACGGGATACCTCCTTTCAGGCTTCCGCGTAATATTCTCGATTTTGAGATAGATTCCCTCAAAAAACTCGGTGTGGAAATAAAAACCGATTATATCATCGGCAAAGTCAAATCTATAGACGACCTTTTCAGCGAAGGTTATAACGCAATTTTTCTAGGATTGGGCGCAGGCATACCGTCGTTTTTGGGCATACCCGGCGAAAATCTGTGCAATGTTTATTCTGCAAATGAGTTTTTAACCAGAGTGAATCTCATGCAGGCGCACGAGTTTCCCGAATACCATACTCCGGTAAATATAGGCAAGCACATGATAATCATAGGCGGAGGCAACACAGCTATGGATTCGGCGCGAGTCGCCATCAGGCTTCAGAACATGAAAGGGATAACGCCGGATACCACCATATCGTACAGGCGTACTGAAGTGGAGATGCCCGCGCGGAGATTGGAAATAGAACACGCAAAAGAAGAAGGCGTGAAATTCGATACTCTGGTAAAACCAGAAGAGTTCATAGGCGACGAAAAAGGGTTTGTCAAAAAAATGAGATGTTCCAGATGCGAATTGGGCGAACCGGATTCCAGCGGAAGGCGAAGGCCTGTGGTTATACCCGGCAGTTCCTTTGAGGTAGACTGCGACATAGCAATAATAGCCATCGGGTTAGGCGCCAACAAAATACTCACCAGTACCACCCCGAATCTCGAAACAGACAAATACAATGACGTAAAAGTCAACTTTGACACTATGGAAACTTCCATCAAGGGCGTTTTTGCCGGAGGCGATATTGTAGGCGGAGAAGGTACGGTAATCGACGCTATGGGCATGGCAAAAAAAGCATCCGTTTCAATTTTTGATTATTTGTTGAGTTTATAAGGCGGTTTTATTTAAATTTTTATCATGAAAGGGAAAAACATGGAACAAAAAGTAAAAACAATCATGGATATGGTAATACAGCGAAACCCGGGCGAACCGGAGTTCCATCAGGCGGTAAAGGAAGTTGTGGAATCGCTGATAGAGTTTATAGAAAAAAATCCTAAATATCGCGACGCCAAAATTATAGAGAGAATGATCGAACCCGAACGTGTTATCATGTTCCGAGTTCCGTGGCTTGACGACAAAGGAATTATTCAGGTAAACAGGGGTTACCGAATTGAAATGAACAGCGCAATAGGCCCTTATAAAGGCGGATTGCGATTTCATCCAAGCGTCAATCTAAGTATTTTGAAATTTCTCGCTTTCGAGCAGGTCTTCAAAAACAGCCTTACTACGCTCCCTATGGGCGGCGGTAAAGGCGGTTCCGATTTCGACCCCAAAGGAAAATCCGATAACGAAGTAATGAAGTTCTGCCAAAGTTTCATGAACGAACTTTTCAGACACATAGGCCCTGACACGGACGTGCCTGCAGGCGATATCGGCGTCGGCGGACGAGAAATCGGGTATATGTTCGGGCAATATAAAAAATTGAAAAATGAATTCACAGGCGTTTTAACCGGCAAAGGATTGAATTGGGGCGGTAGCCTTATACGTCCTGAAGCCACAGGTTACGGATGCGTCTATTTCGTTCAGGAAATGTTAAAGACAAAAGGCGACTCTTTGCAGGGTAAAGTTTGCACGGTATCCGGTTCAGGCAATGTTGCCCAATACACAACAGAAAAATTGCTGGAACTAGGCGCAAAAGTGGTTACGTTATCCGATTCCGACGGTTTTATATACGATCCAAGCGGTATCGATTCTAAGAAACTGGAAATCGTAATGGAAATAAAGAACATTCGGCGCGGACGAATTAAAGAATGCGTCAAGGAATTCAAATGCGAATATTTCGAAAATAAAAGGCCGTGGGCTATAAAGTGCGATATCGCGTTCCCGTCAGCGACTCAAAACGAGATTTCAGGCGACGATGCTAAACAACTCCTTAAAAACGGATGCATAGCCATTGGCGAAGGCGCAAATATGCCTACAACTCCCGAGGGAATCACTGAATTCCAGAAAGCAAAAATACTCTACGCGCCGGGCAAAGCATCAAATGCCGGCGGAGTATCTACTTCCGGACTTGAAATGAGCCAGAACAGCATGCGTCTGTCATGGCCGCGCGAAGAAGTCGACAAAAGACTGCGCCAAATAATGACGGCTATACACGAAAACTGCGTTAGATTCGGTAAAAACGGCGACTATATAGATTACGTCAAGGGCGCAAATATTGCCGGATTCGTAAAAGTCGCAGACGCCATGATAGCTCAAGGAGTCGTCTAAAAATAGCGTTCTGTATAAACATCTGAGGAATCTATTAAATTGCTAGCCGTCTAAAGATGGCATAAGGTTTTTCGGTTAATTTGTAGAGCCTCTATAATTGGATAGAAAAATACCTGCAGGCTAAAACCGGCAGGTATTTTTTTAAATATATTTTCCAGGAAGTTATATATACTTATTAGAGCGCAATTTATCGATATGGGCATCTATGGTTGCGCGGAACGTAGCGCGTTCTTTAATCTTGGCTTCAATATTGTTGATGGCGTGTAGCACAGTGGTGTGATCCCTGCCGCCGAAGGCCTTGCCAATTTCCGGCAAAGACAGGGGCGTAATCCGGCGGGTGATGAACATTGCCACCTGTCGGGGCAAAACAATGTTCTTAGTACGCTTCGGGCCGATAAGGTCCTGAATGCGCAGATCGTATTCCTCAGCGATAAGCCGGTGTATCTGGTCTACGGTTATAACCCTGGATAGATCGTCTTCCAAAGTATCGTGCAATACGTCCTGTACCATGGGAATTGTGATTTTAGATTTGGTAAGCGATGCGTATGACGATATACGAATAAGCGCGCCTTCCAGTTTTCTGATATTGGATTTTATCTTGTTTGCAAGAAAATAAATCACGTCCTCGGAGATATCCGCGTTGGACGACTCTACTTTCTTGCGTAAAATAGCTATTCGAGTCTCAATATCCGGCGGCTGAAGATCGGTTACCAGCCCCCATTCGAAACGCGATATTAACCGGTCTTCGAGATACTCTATATCTTTCGGAGCACGGTCGCTGGTGATAACAATCTGTTTGTGGGCATCGTAGAGCGTGTTGAAAGTATGAAAAAATTCTTCCTGAGTTTGCTCTTTGCCGCTTAGAAACTGTATATCGTCTATCAACAGAACGTCGACATTGCGGTATTTTTTACGGAATTTGACAGTATTGCGGTTTTGAATTGCGTCAATCAATTTATTTGTAAAAATCTCACTGGATAGATAATGCACACGAAAATCGGGGTTGTCGTCGATTATTTTATTGCCTATCGCCTGCATAAGATGAGTTTTGCCAAGTCCAACACCTCCGTAAATGAAAAGCGGGTTGTATGCCTTAGCCGGAGACCGCCCGACTGCTACCGCGGCGGCGTGGGCGAACCTGTTGCTTGCCCCCACGACAAAGGTATCGAAAGTATAATTATTATTTAGAACCGGACTTTGCGACTCAAGCGAACTGCGCGATATTTTAAACGTACTGGGAGCAGACTTGGCTGATTTCTGCCCGCGTTTGGGTTCTTCAACAGGCGTTGGTTCAGAGACGTCAAAATGAACCGACAATTCTTCGCCCAATTCAAGAAAAAGAGCTTCCTTTATGATCCCTGAGAAATTTTCCAGCATCCAGTTGCGGGCAAGGTTATTGGGTAATTCTATATGAACGGAGCTACCGTCTTTTCGCACCTGCTGGATGCATTGAAACCATGAGTTGTAACTGAAATCGCTTATGTTCTCTTTTATTCTATCGAGAACATTATTCCAAAATTCAGGTGTATCCAACGGATGCTCCTTTTTTGTCAGTTATCCACAGAGTTATCCACAGGGTTTGACACAATGATGCTTAATGAAAACCTAATGCTGGCACAATAAGACGATAACAAAAAAACTCTGTGCGGAAACGCATTTTACTTCAAAATAAATTGAAAATCGTGGATATCAAAAAAAACAGTTGACTCTATATATTTATCTATAAAAAAGGCGGTTATAAAAATTTTCCAGTTTACGTCATACGACGAAAATTATGGATTGCTGAAATATGATTATTTCCGTGATATACAGGATACCTCGTTAAGACGCCTGCCACCCCCGTTTGTGGTCAATCCGCTATAAATACACAGTTAATCCACAAGTTATCCACAGGCATGGTGCAGATTATCCAAATGACCGGACAGGGAATTACCATAGCACAGCGTCCGAGGACGTTCAAGTAAAATTTTCGCAGTGAGTCATTTTTTTATGAAACTAATACAACCGAGATTAATAAAAATGGCGGTGTACCGGAAGAGGTTGAGGTGAATAGCATTGAGCAGGTTGCATGGGATTAAGGTTTAGCCTGCATGGCTTCGGTGATCTGGCGGATTTTCTGGCCGGCAAAACCTGAGTACTCGGTATTCAGATCGAAACATTGTCTATATGTTGCCAGCGCTTTTCGTAAATATCCTTTTGCTTCGTAAATTCCAGCCAACTGAAACCATGCATGCTCGTATGACGGGGCGATATCTAGCGCTTGCCTGAAGCACTGTATAGCTTCGAATTCCTCTCCGCGCAGACGACGGGTTTCACCCAGACGGCATAACGCTTCGACATTTTGCGGTTCGTTGCGAAGCAGTTCTTTAAAAATAAGTTCCGCTTTGTCCAGTTTATTTAATTTAACGTACAACGACCCCGCAAGAAGCATCATATCGCGCGACCCGTGGCCTTGCTGTATTGTCTCTTCAGTTATGGCTAGTAGTTTTTTGTAATCGCCGGTTTTGACGAACCAGTTTATATATCGCTGGCAGGGATAAACAATTTTTTCTGCGAAAAACTGTTCCCATTCCGCCGATATTTTTTCCCACGTATACAAGCTAAACGCCCTTTCGCGGGCGTACCGGCTCATTTCATCTAAAAGATGTTCGTCGCGCAATAATGCAAGAACCTTTTCTATAAATAATTCCTTATATTCCGGCAACCGGCTGTCAGATGGAATCAGGAATCCTGATTTTCCGTGTTCTACAGTCTCGCGTAGCGCCGCCAGCGCGCTGGTCACAACCGGCACACCAGCCGCCTGCGCTTCAATAGCGGCTACGCATGAGGTTTCCTCAAAATGGTTCGGATAAACCATAACTGCACTGCGCATCAATTCTTTAGCCAGTTCGGGCTGAGGTATGCTCTCATGTAGATACACTCCGGGCTGATTGCTTTTGTCATATATATGTCCGAATAGTTTTTTGTCGTCGTCGTCGGTATAATTGTAAACTTTCATACTGCTGAAAAGATGCAGTTCCGCCTGAGGCACGGTTTCCTTGATATTGGGAAACATATCCAAAAGCACGTCTAGCCCGCGGTACGGAGTACTGGTATATATGAGCCTGAACCGATTTCGGCCGGGAGGAATTTCGCGGTAATACGGCGCGTAAAATCCATTGCGGGTTACCATACATTTTTCAGGGCAAATTCCCAGATGTGAAACGAATGTTTGCGTCTGCCATTGACTTTTGAGCGCAAAAAAATCGAACCGGTCTCGGATATCCGGATTCTTGAGCGGTTCTACAAACGGCTGGTTCCATGCGTCGCCAGTCCAGTATACCAGCAACTTCGGATTGAATGCGACCCTAAGCGGCGCGAACGTCCGGCAAGACACAGCCACGTCTATATTCTGAATATGTTCCCATCGCGTCAAAAAGTCTATAGGGTAATAGGTTACTTTGCCGCAGACATATTGCTTAACGCAGGAATTGAACACCGACACATCATGTCCCCTGTCCGCAAGCGCCTGAGCCATATAGATCAACGAGCTCTCCATGCCTCCAAGGCACCTGTTGAAAACAGTGTCTCCGGTAAACGGTATACCTTCCGAAAAGAAAACGATACGCATCGGCTTTGTCATCTTTGTAGTCTTGGGTTTCGGTTTTCCGCATTATTATTATCGTCGTAAAATGTTTTTGGTTAACGGACGATAATAAGAACACGACTGAGGCTATTTTTGACATACGTATTTATTTAGATAAAATTAGGTGAAATATTTTTGCTGAACTGTCCGTTTAGACGATATAATTAAATTGTACTGGTTGTTCTAATTTTTAATAGATTCCTAAATCAGCCCATTTCAAGCGGGCGCAGATAAGGTGTTTTAATGCGGTTATTTCTTTATATGGTATTGATAACAATTTCGCTATCAGCGCAAGAGGGCTGGTGTTTATCGCCTCCGCAGGTTGTATCTCTTACTGCTGGTAACGGGGTTATAGAAGTAAACTGGTCTGCCGTATACGGCGCATCCGGCTACGGGGTTTATCGTGCGACCGCTCCGCCGTCGGAGTTTGCATTGCAGGCGGATACCCCAAACACATTTTTCCGCGACACAAACGTGGTTATTGGCGTAACATATTACTATTACATAATATCCTTTTCAGGGGGTGATTACAGCATAGAATCCCAAGTAGTCAGCTCATCGCCGATAAGCACTGGAACTTTAGTATATAACCGTTGGAGCGATTTTATTTACTATTTTAATCCGTGGATTATACATACAAACGGCAATCCGTCCGATACTCATATCGAAGAAGAGCTATACCTGACCGAAGGAACCGAAAGCCTGGTATATCAAGGCGATTCCTCGCTTGATTTCAGCGCGTCCGGCACACCGCAGTTGACACCGGACAGACAATGGCTGGTTTTCTCGCATGGAGTATCATTGCGCAAGCTGTCTCTTCGGACAAGAAAAACATTTATCATTGTGCCGGAAGGTGTAGAAAGCGACAAAGGATTTGCAGTATCGCCAGACGGACGATTTGTCGTTTATGTCAAAAAATGGTCGGGCAAAAACGCGATTTACATTTGTTCTTTTGACGGCGCGGACGAACGGGCGCTCGTTCAGGATACAAAAAACAACCGCTATCCATCTTTTTCTCCGGACGCAGGCTCCATTGTATTCGTATCGGACAGAATCGCCTATAAGGACGAAATATATATCCTGAATCTTACAACTTCCGCAATTACACGTGTTACAAACAACACCAAAAGCGAGCGGTATCCGCGTATGTCTCCGGACGGTACAAAAATAGCTTATCAGGCATACGACTCGGCAGGCAACGGAAACGAAATTTTTTCTATCGGTACAAACGGAACAGGTGAATTCAGCGTTACCGGCTGGACATCGACGAACGAATATTTCCCAGCATGGTCGCCGGACGGCTCTAAACTGGCGTTTATTTTGCGAAACGATGTGACCGTAGGCGAAAATACCCAATACTATTTCCATATAAAAATGATTAACGCCGACGGTAGCGGCACGGCACAGTTTCTAAGCGACTCTTCTTATAAAGTTATTCGAGGAGGGTTGAGTTGGCACGGAAAGACCGACGTGATGCCGCCGTCCGGTGTGGTCGACCTAGCCTTAGACTCCGTAACCGATAAATCCATCATACTTAGCTTTACGGCGCCCGGCGGCGACGGCTCTTTAGGGCAGGCGGCCGGTTACGCCATTGTCTACGACGAACAACCTTTTGACGAATCGAATTACCGAGAACGGGTTATCCGGCAAATTACTGTAACTCCCGCCTCCGCGGGTTCGTCAGAAACTGTCTCGCTTGATCATCTCAAAGCCGATACTACATATTATATATGTTTGATTGCGTCCGATGAATCGGGTAATGTTTCTCCCCTGTCAAATTCGGTTACCGCACAAACAAGCGTTTCTTCCGACAGCGCGCCGGCGCAGGCACCTTCCAACCTGCAAGTTACCGCGCATGATTATCTATCCATGTGTCTCGTGTGGGATCACAGCGCATCTTCGGATACCGCCGGATACCGTATTTACCGCTCCGGCGTTTTGCTTGCTCAAACACCTTATGTCAACTCATACATAGATACTGTTCCCTCTAAAAACGTTTCTTATACATATACCGTATCAGCTTACGACGAAACCGAATACGAAGGCGCTCAATCGTCAGGAGCGCAAGCTGTATCCAAAGACGCTACAATCCCCTGCGCGCCGGAATGGATCAGGGTATACAATTTCGATAACAAGGTACGTATAAGATGGGAACCTGTAGGCATACCCGATATCGCCGGATATAAGATATACCGAAACAGCATTCTAATCGGCTCCGTCGGACTGACCGATTTTTATGACGATTTTACCGGCGAAACCGATATCACATGCCAATATAAAGTATCCACATTGGATACGGCAGGCAACGAAAGCGTATTGTCCCAACCTTACGCAGGCACAAAAGGATGGCCGGACAACAAACGGACATTGCTGATAATTAATTCTCAAAGCCAAGTATCGCAGGAAATCGGGGCATACTACAAAGCCGCCCGCGGTATTCCTGATGAAAATGTAGTTACCATAAATGTAAATCCCGCTTATTCCATTTCACTGCAAAATTATATGACACAGATTCGCGCTCCGATTATCAATTACTTGCAAACAAACAACCTGACCGATAAAATTATCTTTCTGGTTACCACCAAAGGGATGCCTGTAGCGGTCAGTTTGGTTTGCGTAGACGCTTTGCTGGCTGACATTTACCGTGAACCTCCGGAAAATCTGTCCGAATATGTTCCCACGATCTCATCTATCAGCGAGTCTCCTCACAGTTATTACCTTAGCAGAAACCGTTTTTCTTCGGATTACAACATGCTTATCACAGCCCGTATCGACGCGCCGGCAGTCGATCTGGCAAAATCAATAGTCGATCACGCAGTCTATGGCGAACGGCATCGTTCTTATATTTCTCAAAATACAATGTGGCTTGACAACAGAAGCTATGCGCCGAATCTTTACAACGCTTTGTATTCGCAGGCCGAGCGGTTCATCGCCACCTGCGCCGAACCGGCGCGGACTGCATCAATACCGTATATGCGCGACACGAAAGAAGCCTTGTTCCCCATAGGATCGTGTACTGACACGCAATTTTATTACGGATGGTATTCCTATTGGAATTTCAAGGATGTTTTCGCAGGATACCTTAAACCCGGTTCAGTTGCCGGACATCTGGATTCAGCCAGTTTTTACAACATCAACAATACCGGCGACAACAATTGGGGTGTGCATCTATTGTCACGCGGCGCGACAATTGTTTACGGTTCAATATACGAACCTTATACCACCGCGTTTCCGGTAGGGGGCATTATGTACAGCCGGTTTTTGCGCGGATTTTCTATCGGAGAATCTTTCTGGTGCGCCGCGAACAACCTGGGGTGGCGTGTACTTCTGGTGGGTGATCCGTTATACAACCCGTACGCATACGATGAAACAGACGACGCAACCGCTCCGATCGTCAGCAACATTTCCGCTAATCCTGCCGGATATTTGGCGTACGCCGTTACATGGACTACCGACGAAATGACCGAACACGCGGTTGAATTGTATATCGATTCCACGCCTGTACACGATACCGGTTACCTCGGATGGTTTTCACGTAACGCCCATATCGTGCTGACCGGCCTTACGGAAAACACTCTCTATTCGTACAAAGTTAAATCTAAAGACATTTCTGGCAACGAAACAATATCGTCGTTTTATCAGTTTACTTATGCCGATACAGACGACGACGGCATAGAAGATAACTGGGAGATACTGTATTTCGGCTCAACCGGCGCAATCAGCGGTTATGAAGATTCGGACGGCGACAATTTCAACAACTTTTACGAATTTGATCAGGGGCTAGACCCGTTAACCAAGAATGTATTTATTATTGAAAAAACATCATCGACATCCAAACTTAAATTCGATGTGTCCGTGGACAGAATATATCAGATATACTACTGCGATGAACTTACCGGACAGCCGCTACAGTGGATTAAAGCCGGTCCGTACCGGATAGGCATGACATCATCCATGGAATGGACGGACGACGGACGCAACACGTCGCCTAATCCGCAAGATTCGTCGGTAATAAATCGGATATACAAAATCACACATACACCACGCTCGCGCTGAAACAAATTGAATTTTTCCAGCGTGTACGTTACTCTTTATACCTAAAAGGTGTGCCATGAAAAACGATTTTTATACGGATAAATCTTGCGGCGTTATGCTCGGCGCGACGTTAGGCGACGCCCTCGGAGCTCCTGTGGAAGGCTTGAAACCCGCGCATATAAAAACACTGTTCAAAATACTAGACGATTATGTGCCGGTCGAAAAACTGCTTAAAAAAGGAATCAGGCATTACCGCCAAGCAGGGCTGTATACCGACGATACCCAGCAGATGCTGGCAGTATGCGACGCTATAATCGCCAAAGAAAATTTTTCTACCGATGATATTGCCCAGATTTTTATCGAGATGTGTAAGGATGATACAGCCGGCGGATTCGGCGTTTTCCGCGGAACCGGACGTTTTTTTAGATATACCATGAACGATCTGCTAGCCGCAATACCGTGGGAACGTGTACCGGGCAATACGGCAGGTTGCATGGCCGCAGTCCGCATACCTGCGGTAGCAATAAAATTTTCGGACGACCCTGTAAGGCTTATTACAGCGGTAATCAACGCATCGCTAGTAACTCATAAAGACCCTATCGGCATATCGGTAGCGGTCATGCAGGCTTTCCTGATTCGGGGGTTACTGCCGCTCAGCGCCGGCGAACCTTTTGACGCGCAGGCTCTGCTGGCGGATTGCAAAACCTATTGCGCACAGGCAGAAAAAATGTTGGCCTCTCAATACAAACATTTAATATCAGCCAGCCACCCCGATGGGATTTACGCCGTCAGTTCCATGATAGACCGTTTCGCGCAATTGCTGAACGGGAAAAACCCCGGCGCAGTTGACGAATATATTTTGGATTACGCCAGCCATTTTGCGTCTATGCCGATACAAAAACTAACCGTCCCGTTTTCGCTGACTTTGGTTCCTCTTGCAATACGGATTTTTCTGTTTAATACCGCATCATTTGACGAACCGATAATAACAGCTATAAACAGCGGAGGCGATACCGATACGCTAGCAACGCTTACCGGAGCGCTGGCAGGCGCCTATTGGGGAATGAAATCTATACCGAATAAATGGCTTAAAGGATTGATCAACATGAACCAAATAAAACTGCGTGCCGAAATTCTGGCAGGGGGCAAGAAAAACGCAGATATCAAACCGATATGCGAGATGGAAAAACAACTGACGCTCCACGAATCCCAGCAGGCGCAGAAATATCGCAATGACTCACAGCATAAAAAAACACCCAAACCACGCCAGCCAAGACCATCCCAGCAGGTTGCATTACCGGAAAACGAGCTCTGTTCATCTGTCCCGAAAAAGGTAGATAAAGCCGCGCGGCGCGATTTCGAACGGCAAAAAGCCATGAACAAAAAAGAAAGGCGCAAAAACAAAATTTTGTGATGTGCTTGCAAATTTACCGGATACCGCCGTCAAAAAGACACTCCGCATAAAAAATATTTACAGATATTTCCATTATGCATATTGAAAAATAAAAATATGTGTGCTATCTATTTATTATCGATAAAATTTTTGTAAGGACAACCTAATGAAGAAAATGCATATAATATCGCTACTGTGCATGATTATGGCGGGTTTATCACAGACGCTTTACGCATCGCTTGTCGCCGATGATTTTAACAACGCTACGCTTAATCCCGCATGGATTGTGGAAACTCCGTCACCCGGCACTATTGTCCAACTTACCGGCGATGGGCGGCTGATCATCCGGACAAATACAGACAACAACGATCTGTGGACAAACCATAATATGAATGCTCCAAGATTATATCAACCGGTAAATAGCAATGATAACTGGATGGTAGAAACTAAAATGCATTTTTCCGCCACATCGACATTTCAGGAAGCAGGTATATTTGTAACCGTAACCGACGGCGTTCCTGAATGGGGCGGATACCTGCGCTTAACCACTGCGGTATATCCATGGGATACCAATGAATACATAAAATTTTTGACCATCAATGTATACGGCAGTTATGACGACGTATACTTCCGGTTAGAGAAAAACGGTAACCAGTACACATCATGGTACAGTTTCGATGGTGAATCTTTCATAGCTTTTGGCACAAAAACGCTTGCTTACACGGTTACAGGTGTCGGTTTGTTTGCTCTAAGACAAGACAGCATAGGTCCTGATCCGGAAGGAACAGCTGACAACAATGTACGCTCGACCGCGTATTTCGATTATTTCGACGTGAACCGTACTTTATATCCTCCCACACCTGAACCGCCGCCTATCCCCGAACCGTTATCAGGTATCTTGCTTTTATCCGCTCTGGCGGGAATAAAAACTAAATTTCGTACGCGCCGTGTCCATCAAAGCGTCCGCTAATAAAATTTTATGAATTCAAATCAAGTGTAATTCCTGACAATCCGTCGTTATCAGGCAGTAACGTAAGGATTGGACGACTTCTCTTCGCCGATGGTAGTGCAAGGGCCATGACCCGGATAAACCGTGGTATCGTCAGGTAAAATATACAACTTATTCTTTATGCTTGTATAAATGGCGTCAAAATTTCCGCCCGGCAGATCTGTCCTGCCTACGGAACCGCTGAACAAAGTGTCTCCGGAAAAAAGAATCCCTTGCGTATAAAAACACACTCCGCCCGGCGTGTGCCCGGGTGTATGGATTACCCGCAAAGAGCAATCCCCAAATGAGATAACCTGCCCGTCATAGATAAATTGTTCAGGCAAAGGTACTTGAGGTATAGATATACCGTACATGCGCGAATGGCTTTTCGCATTCGCAACATAAGGTATGTCATCTCTATGCATATAGATGGGTACTGGAAACGCCTCTTTTATCGTGCCAAGCCCCCCGCAATGGTCGAAATGACCGTGAGTCAGAAGTATCGCCGATACTGACGCATTCGCCTTATCCAACTGTTCTATTATAAGCGGGATATCCGCTCCGGGATCAATGACTACCGCTTCCTTTGTCCTGTCGCATACAGCGATATAACTATTAGTTTCAAGATGTCCGACCGGTATCGCTTTTACAAACATTAGTATTTATCTCCTTCATCATCAGAATGTTATACTGCTATATCCGTTAATTAAACACTTGCATTTTATATCATGTCATGATATTATACAGAAATTTTTTCATATATGAAACTGTCATGTGGAAAAAGTTGCCTGATGCCGGGCATTAAAATAATTTGATCCGAATTGAAATTTTTTTATCTGAATATGGAACTGATTTTGCTTATTATATGTCGAATCTTGACAAAGGAGATACCTATATGACGAAATGGATGTTTGTAAGCGCGATGACATTGATCTGGCAACTGGCCTGTTCCGACATAGATTTAACATTCAGCAATGCAGGGCAAGGCGACATCAGCCTTAGATTCGGCAGTTCCCTTGAAGAGATGTTGAAACAATGGCAGATAAAAAGTCTTGTCGGTAAAGATGAATACCAGTTCATCAAGAAAGAAAAAGGAAATGTTCTGCATATATTCAGCAAAAATTCGGCTAATATTTTACTTAAGCAGGTGGAATTCAATCCGCACGAATACCAGCTTATACGATGGCACTGGATGGTAAACAAATTTCCTGAATATTCTTCCGAAGGAGCTACGGATTCAATAGATTCCATCGACGATTACGCGGCAAGATTATGCGTAGTGTTTCCGTCATGGTCTATCTGGACAACAAAATTTCTAGTGTATGTGTGGGACGACAGAGCGGCAGATACGGATACGGTCAAACCCAGTTCATTTTCAAAAAACTGCAAATTGCTTGTTGTGGAAAACGGCACAAAAAATAGGGGGAAATGGGTAACCGAAGAACGCAACATAATAGAGGATTACCGCAAGGTATTCGGTTCGAATCCGCCGAAAAAAGCGGGAGCAATCGGCATAATGAGCGATTCGGATGATACAAGAACATCTACCGACGCTTGTTATTACAATATTTATCTAAAAAGCACTTTGTAAAGATAACCGGAGCAAAAACCAGTCTCAAACCTTAACCTTCAGATCCAAGTCAGTTTACCCGGACTGGTTTTATATAAAAAACAACATCACGGCATTTACATGAATAAAAAATTATATAAAATGGCAGGGGCGCTGGCGATACTAATTACAGCCTTCGCGCTGGTTAGGGTTTACGTAGTTCCTATATTGTATCACCCAAAAGTGTACCGTTTTTCCGATCCAGAGATACGGGCGCTTGAGAAATCCATCCAATCGGACCCGGCATGGCAATGTTTCTTGAGGTTGTTTCCTAATTCGGCATTGCCCTTCATTTTGCCGACATATTATCAAGCAGGAAGTTCCAAACCTTTGTTTCTGGTTGAACGCAACATATCCATACCGTCTGAATACGCAATGTCCTTATGGTTGTTCGCGTATGTTCATACTACGGAAAGCGGGGTATCTTTTACTAATTGCAAGTTACGTGTCGATTATATGCAGGACAGACAGATTGTAGCATCGTACACGCTCAGCACGGACGACACTTACAGAGCGTTTGCGTTGTCAGGCCAAGACGAGATAATTTCGTACATTATGAAGATTGCATATCCCCAATAATACGGCTGTTTATAAGTTATACACAGCCCCTTCTCTGGCGCATTCGACCGAATCGAACAGTTCTTTAGCTTGTGATTCTTTCATGTCGACTTTTTCATCGTTGTCATTGGGGTCATGGTGGGTCAATACCAGCCGTCCGACACCTGCTTTTTTGGCCACGTCTACCGCCATTTCCACAGTGCTATGCCCCCAGCCCTGACGCGGAGTTGCAGGATTAACATAAGTTTCCGTGGTAAATTGACAATCGTGGATCAACAGGTCTGCTCCTTTTGCAAACCTGATAAGCCGTTGGTCGCCGCCGGTGTAACCTTCGGTATCGGTGGCGAATACCATTTTTTTTCCGTTGTAGGCAACTGAATAAATATAGATTCCGCCTTTCGGGTGAGAATACCCGTGGAGCACTCTTAATATAATATCGTTGTTCGACCGGTCATATTTTTCTCCGTGCGTGTGGATCTCTTTCGGAACCCCTTTGTGTGGGCACAACGCCACCATATCGCCGTCTGACAACTCCTGAACCTGCTTTTTAGATTTCATCTCGAAAAATTCTACAGGAAAGTACGGCGGTAGCATGGCATGGGACAACACGTCGATAAGCGCTTTAGAAAATGTATTGGGGCCGAATATGTTAAGCGTTGTGGATTGAAAATATGCCGGCTCGAAAAATGGAAATCCTTCGGTGTGGTCATGGTGTATATGTGTAAAAAATATGTTGGCGACTATCGGAACTCCGGTAGATTTATGTTTCTCCACAAGTTCTTGTCCAAGAGATACAATACCGGTTCCGGCATCCAATATAATCAGGCAATCGGCAATACGCACCTCGATACAGGTTGTGTTGCCGCCATAGCGAATGGTCTGACTGCCTGGCTTTGCATAACTGCCTCGGCATCCACGAATTGTAACAGAAAATAAATCGTTCATATATCTTCTCGCACTAATTTTTTGGAACAGATCAATCCGTAACCTTAATTCCGAACCGTATATGTTCCGGTTATCGACCTGCCGCAATCTTATGATGGTATCGCGACACTACCACCCCCCACTTAAACAAAAACTATGCCAGGGCGTCTATGATTGCCTTGCAAAATGCCGGCAGATCGTCAGGTTTACGGGATGTTATTATATTTCCGTCTTTAACCAGTTCTTTATCTTCGTATAACCCGCCTGCGTTGATCATATCGTCCTTTATGGCACGGTACGCGGTTACATGTTTGCCGTTGATAATATCGGCGGACGCCAGAATCCAGCCTCCATGACATATAGCCGCCACGACTTTTTGATCTCTATACAGGTTTCGCACGAATTCTATGACGCTATCGTGCAGGCGCATATGATCGGGCGCCCAGCCGCCGGGTATAATTACCGCGCTGAACTGTGCGGGATCCATATCAGCGACATCGGCATCGACAGTTATCGATATGCCGTATTTACCGAAATAAGTGTGCGCCGTGCCGGTACCAAGAACCATCACATCGAACCCGGCTTCTTTTAAACGATAAAACGGATAAAACACCTCTAAATCTTGAAAATCACGTTCTACCAGAATGGCTATCTTTTTCATATAACAATCCTCCTCGCGCAATGCAGTATAATAATGCCCGTAATTAAAGAGTTTATCAGGCTTATTTAGAGAGTATACAACAAATATAGCCAGATCACGAAATATTTTTTTCATTACTATAAACTATTATTTCATAGATCGCTCAACATTACATCTTGCATAAGCATGACAGAGCAATGTATATTATTCTCAGATAAAATTATCTAACAAAGGTTGAAATATCCGTATGGGCAAAAAATCTGCGGCAAAAAAAAATATTTCTCATACACCTCAACCGGACAAAAAACGGTTTCCATGGCATTTGCTTGTACTGGCAATAATCATTTTAGAAGGATTTTGCCTGCGGATGAATTATATACATTCGGATGACCACGAAATTTTACGTTTTTTCCCCCGTAGCGGTATAGGGCAAGGCAACGAGCAACTTATAGGATGGGACGGGGTGCGTTACGACTGGATAGCCTCCAACTTCTTAAATGGACAGGGATTCGGATATAAACCCGGACAACCGGACTCATGGCGTCCGCCGGGATATCCGTTTTTTCTTATAGCGGTATATTTTTTGTTCGGCAAAGATTATTACACGGTCAGGGTATTTCAGGTGATTTTTTCGACTTTTGCCATACTTTTTTCATACCTGATCGCCCGTAAAGTAGCAGGCAGATCAGCCGGTTTGGCGTCTGCGGCAATTTGCGCGTTGTATCACGACGCCGTTGTTTTTCCGCTCATCTATTATTCAGAAACCTTGTTCATGTTTCTGATAAGCGGGTTGATATATATGCTGATGAACTTTTCCGCATTCGACCACCGCGGTGGACGGTTAAAGTGGGGGTATCCTGTAGTTATAGGTTTAATCGCCGGTTACGCCGCGCTGGTCAGACCCATATATCTTCTGTCGTATCCGTTTATCGCTCTGGGGTTGTTGTGGTATTGCCGTGACGTTAATCTTACGGCACGCAAAATTGCCGTGATGACTGTTGCTTTGCTTATCGTACTTGCGCCATGGTGTATACGAAACAGTTATATCGAAGGCAAACCTACATTCATATCCACAAACGGCGGATTGAATTTGGCTATGGGATTTTGCGAGAACGCCGACGGCTTTTTTTTGAAAGAATCACAACGATTCACCCCTGAGGAAAAACAACTTATAGCCGACAAAGGATACGGCGCCGTCGCGTCGCGGTTTGTGTTGTCAAATCCGGTTCGTACCTGCGTATTGTATCTAAAAAAAATACGGATACAATTGTTTGAGCCCAGCGCACGGCGCAATATAGTAAGATTTACCGGCTCGCCGATACCCATGCCCGCTTATTACCCTCTAACAATGATACTGTTTCTGGGAGGCCTGACAGCCAGCCTTTTCGGAGGGCGAAAACGATTCGCCGTACTATACGGGTATCTGGCCGGATACATCCTTATGAGCGCATTTTTCTTTTATATGGGAGACCGGCATAGAATACCGCTTGTTCCGGTTTACGCGGTATTCGGAGGATATATTGTATCGGTTATATATCGTCAGATAAAGTTAAGAATACAACTCGGATAATACCCGCTCTTTATAACGCGCCGATTCAAATCATAAAATAAGAACAACGCCGGCTGTCCGGTATTCGTCGTTAATTCAAATCGAAAAATATGTTTATTCCGGCAGATACGCCTTGAATTTTTGTTTAATTTGTTCGACAAACACGTTTTTGGCGAACTTCTCGGCGTGCTCTCTAATTTTTACGGGAAAAAACTCCAGTTTCCGGGCAAGCAAAACCGCTTCTTTTAGAGAATCCACCGTCTGCTCGTTGAAGAACACTCCGGTATAATCTTTTCTGCCCGGCACATAGCCTGCGACTGTTTCCGTGGCTCCGCCGCGGCGGTATGCCACAACCGGTTTACCGCATGCCATGGCCTCCAGCGGGGTAATTCCGAAATCTTCTTCGCCGGGAAAGATAAAAGCCCTGCAATGCTGGTAATATGACCGGACATCATCGTCAGACATCCATCCCATAAAACGGATGTTACTGCCAGCCATTTTCCTGAGCCGTTTTTCGTCCTGTCCCGTGCCTATGATCACCAGTGGAAAACCAAGTTCGTTGAACGTGGCTATCGCCAGATCGACCCGTTTATACGGAGCCAAAGCCGAGACGATAAGATAAAAATCCTCGCTTTGTTCGCTTAGAGTATAAAATTCCGTATCTACAGGAGGATATATCACCGAAGCCTGCCTGCCGTAATTGCGCTCTATGCGCCTCGCAACATATCCGGATATGGCGATGAACTCGTCGACCCTGCTGTTGGAGGTTATATCCCACATACGCAGGTGGTTTAGTATCATAGGTATCATCCGTCGTTTCAAAAGAGGCATTTCTTTTAGCGGAAAATAATGATGGCGCATATCCCACGCATACCTCATAGGAGTATAGCAGTAGCACACATGGCGCGCCATCACGCCGGGAATTACTCCTTTGGCAACACAATGACTGCTACTTAGCACCAAATCATAATCGGTGAGATCAAAATTTTCTATGGCAGAAGGAAACAACGGCAGGTAATGGCGGTACTTTTTTTTGACAAACGGCATATTTTGAATAAAAGATACGAAAATAGGGTGAGACTCGATTGCCGGAGAAACCGATCCTTTTATATGCAGTAACGTAAAAATATCAGCCTGAGGAAAAATATTACAGAACAGTTCAAGGCATTTTTCCCCGCCCCTCATTCCTGTAAGCCAGTCGTGAATTATGGCAACTTTTTTCATGATAAAATTTCTCCATAAACACCCAGTATTTTTCTTGCGGATTCACGCCACGAATATTTGGCTACCTGTTTGATTCCTTTGGCTATCAGCGACGCGCGCAGTTTCTCGTCTGTATAGAGCGAATGCAAAGCATGCGCCATCTGTTCCACATCCAGCGGATCAACGCTAAGATACGCATCTCCCAACACTTCGGGCATACATGAACAGTTCGAGCTTATTACCGGCACTTCAAACGACATAGCTTCCAGCGGAGGTATTCCGAATCCTTCGTAAAGCGATGGAAACAACATCACGCCCGCCCCTTTGTAAACCGATTGCAGTTTGCCGGGACTCAGATATGGAAGGCACACGATATTCTCCAGACCGCCAACTTGCGACTGCCTGAAAAAATCTTCGGAAATCCCGACGGTGACCATTGTAATATTTTTATTCCCCAGACGTTTGCGGGCTATGTCAAACGCCTGTGCCGCCCTGATAAAATTTTTATGCGGCATCTGGTTGCCCACAAATATCACGTAATCCGGATAAACCGACTCAGCGACGTACGGTTCTATGGTATCGTTTGGAGAATACGCGCTGTTGTATACAACGGTTATCTTATCTTCGGTAATACCGTAGAACCTCATGATATCCTGCTTCGATCCGTTGGAACTGGTAAAGATACGCACAGCTTTCCGGCAAATCCTTGGAACGAAAGTATTGTAATATACCTTATATTTGAACGGGAACAATTCGGGGTAAACTACAGGTATAAGATCGTGTATATTTACCGCAACGGGAAATCCGGCAAAAAGCGGCGCCGTAAAAGTTGGGCAATGAAATAAATCAGGGTTAAGCGATCTTGCCAACCGCCATACTGCCCACTGTTCTTTGATTGAATACAGCGGTATAGGCGCGTCAAGATAGGTTATCGATTCTTTTTTCGGAAATTTTTCTCTGGGGTAATCGTTAGGGCACAAAACAGTATACCGGTTTGAAGAATCCAGATCGAGAATATTGTAGATGAATTGTTCGCTAACCCTGGATATTCCGTGTATATGCCCGTCGCATACGCGGGCATCAATAATTATATGTTTAGTCATAGGTGATCTCCGTGAAACGATTCGAGTATAGCGGCGATTTGCCTTACATGTCCGTTCCAGCTATAATGGATCGACGCGAATTCTCTGGCTGTTATACCCATATTAAAACAAATATCTTTATTTTGTAACAATTTTATAATTTTTTCCGCAAACATGCTCCAGTTTCCTTCCGGCACGACAAATCCCCGTTCGCCGTCAGCTACGACCTGATTGAGCGGTTCGACGTCTATGGTTATCACCGGCATACCGCTGGCCATATACTCGAAAATTTTTAGAGGCGACCAGAAAAAACCGAATTGTTTAAGCGGCAGGTATTCATCGCAATCGTAAGGAGCGATACCCACTGTTGCCAACGAAAGATACGCAGGCACATCAGTGTAAGGCACTGATCCGGTAAAAATAACCGATTTTTCGATACCTAGTCTTTTCACCTCTTTTTGAACTGCACGGCGTTCATCGCCTTCGCCTACAGCAATGCATTTGGCGTTAGGCAAAACATCGACCACTTGTTTTATTATACTGGGCAAATGTTTGACTCCGTGCCAGTTTCTAAATGTTCCGAGAAACGCCACAACCGGTTCGTCCGACAATCTTAATTTTTCTTTCAAGCGTTTTTTTGCGGTTTCACTGACAGCAGAGCGGTCGAACATATCGCAATTCGCCGCCCATTGCACTTGTATAAATTTATCGCGGTACCGTTCGGGAATGACCGTAGGGAGGGTAGCCAGTATAGCTACCGCCCTATTAAACTGCCAATCGCGCCAAGAACGCATTATTTTTTGCATTAACCGGTTGCGTACCGGTATCCTATAAATGAGTTCCTCGGTATGAGGGCTGTTCACTTCGAGGATCAAAGGTATATTCCACCGCCGGGCGATAACCGTTCCTGCTCCGCCGAAGGTAACGTATCGTTCCATAATCATGTCAGGTTTAAACCGCTTGATGCATCTCCAAGCGCGGAGGGCAAACAAGGGAAATGTCCGGTTCCTGAATTTCATCGGAACCCTGACAATGTCCATCCCGTCTCGTTGTTCACGCAAGGGCATACCCGGCTCATAGGGTATGACAGCCAGAACCTTATGACCGAGTTTAACCAAACCGGTAGACACCTCGCCGAAGTGAACCGACCCGCCTTGACTACCGGGATACGGTTCTCCCCCTATATAAACGATATTCATGATGAGTGCCTTTTTAGTTTCACCTGCCGGCGGTACACTGCCAGCGTCTGCGCGACCATCCGGTCTACGGAAAAATATTCGTCGACCCGCTGGCGCGCTTTTTTACGCAGAAAATCCCACGTATCGTCATGAGAAAGAAAATACTGCAATTGATCACGCAAGTCAACAGGGTTATCCGGTTCGCATAAAAAACCGGCATCCGCTATTACTTCAGGTATTGCGCCGTGATTAGCGCCGATGACAGGAACGCCGTGCGTCATCGCCTGAGCGGCTACAAGCCCGAATGCAGGGCGAGTCAGTTCGGGATACACAAACACATCTGCCGCCGCAAAATATTCAAGAAACCGGTCATGAGGCACAGCGCCCGTAAATTCGCATCGTTTGAGTTTATTGCACTGCGCGTATTCTTTAAGATACGGTAAATATCCGCCGTCACCGACAACCGCCAGATGTGCGTCAGGAGCATCCACGCCACGCCATGCGTCAAGTAATACTTGCACCCCTTTCTGAACCTCAATCCGGCCTGCTGACAATACAAGCGTACCGGTATAACCGAGTTTTTCTTTGATGGTCGCTTTATTCTTTAAATCGAATTCCGGCTGTTCGACGCCGCAATGAATGACAGTGGTTTTGCGATGAGGAAAATTCGGTTTGACACGCCGCAGTTCGTCTTGAGAAAACCGGCTTATAAGTATCACCTCATCGGACTGTTCCGCCGCCTTATACATATAAAGCATGGACACAGCTATCTTAGGCCATTTGGCGGCGAAATAAAGTTTGTTTTTTAACGACAGCTTTGGATAAATTAGCCTTTGATAAGGTGTTTCGCAGTAACCTACTCCGAACAGCGTCGTAACTACCGGCATAGGCAGTTTACCGGTACAGGCAAACGCCGAAGCGCTTTGCCCGTGGACGATGTCGATCTTTTCTAATTTATTTAGCTCCAAAATTTTTTTGTATGCCTTTTTAAAAAATCCGCGCCGATAGCTTCCGGGACGGGTGGTTGCCAGAAAAAAAGTTGTTACCGCTCCGTCATCGGAACGCCTAACTTGTTCGCCGTGTTGCCCTTCTAACGCTGTAGATATTATTATAACTTTGTTACCCCGCAAAGCCAGCCCCTGAGCCAGCAGATCGACATAATGTTGCATACCGCCAAAACTGTGGGCGGACGTTACGCGGGTTACGATGCAAATGGTCATGGTTTTAGATTTCATATTTTTTTGAGTCCAAAACGGATTTGTATATTTGTTCGGTTTCCTGCGCTGAAATTTGGGCGGTAAAGGTTTGTGTGATTGTTTGACGCGCGGCCTGCGAACATTGAGCGCGAAAAGAGTCGTCGGCGAGCAAACGTCCCATAGCCCTGCTCAAACCTTGTACGTCACGGGGTTCGACCAGCAGTCCGTTGCGCCCGTCCTCTATTACTTCAGGGATTCCGTCAACTCGCGACCCGACTACCGGTACTCCTAGCGCCATCGATTCCAGCACAACGCGCGGCAATCCTTCGAACAAAGATGGGCATACCAGTATATCGCAACAATTTATTATGGAAACAATATCTTCGCGATACCCTAAAAACAAAATATTGCCGGATATTCCTTTTTCGTCACACATTTTTTTTAGTATTTGAGCCGCTTGAACATCCTCGCCGCAAACAATAAGGCGAGCACTTGGAAAAGTGTCTATCAAAATACGCATAGCGTCGAGCAGGTATACAATGCCTTTTTTACCGAACGAAGCGCCCCTGATTCGCGCGACGAACCCTATTACCTTGCTGTCAGAAGGTATACCGAGTTGTTTTCGCATAGTTTCGCGCATTACCGGCGCGTTTATCCGGTCAAGATCCAGTCCGTTTACCACGTGTCTTAATCTTATTTGCGGTACTTTAGCAAAAATTAGTATGTCATCGTATGTCGCTTTAGACACGGTAATTATCTGTTCAAAACACGTTCTTAGAATCAGATGGTAAACCCATGAACGCAAAGACCGGATTTTTTTACCTTGCTGATCCATGTTAATACGGTCGTGGATGGTGGTTACCGCAGGAACCCCTGTAATTTTAGCCGCAATTGCCCCCATAAGATCCTCGCGGCGGTTATGGGTATGAATGATCGACGGACGAACTGTGCGTAAAAGAGAACACAAGGACTTTAAAGATGCCAGATCAAATTTATGCGAAGAATAAAAAGGATACACAGCTATACCCTCTTTTTTTAAAACCTCGTATAAAGGCGATTCTTCCGGCACTGCGCAAGCGACCGGCACTGCACGCCGATGCAGGTATTTTAGGATGGTGCGCACATGTTCTTCCCCGCCTCCATAGACGAGAGAATTGCAGATATGCAGTATTGGACGATTTATCTTGTTGCTCATGAAGTCCGCATCATAAGGGTTCTAAGCAGTCTGCGCACAGCTTTTTTTATTAGCGTCATGCTTTCAGCCGGCGTGCGGCACGAAGTTATCAGCCTCAAAAAACTTCCCGGTTCGGAAATTATTTTATTGAGTATATAGTACCTATTTATATCGGCGCGAACTTTTTTCCAGCCCTGCTCGAGCTGTTCGGACGACAGTTCGCGGGTTCGCACGAATGATTTGGCTCCTATTCGGACGCGCTGATTGATCATTAGGTCGTATATATCGTCAATCATCAACAGGTTTTCTTTTTGCGCATAATCATAAAATTCCGTGCCCGGATAAGGAAACGCCATTGTCAGGTGCACGTTGTCAGCGCTCAATTTTTTGGCGAGAGACACGGTTTTTTGAAGTGAACTCTTGGTTTCCCAAGGCATACCTACTATCATATCGACATTCGCTCTGATACCTGTTTTTCGTGTTTCGCGGATAACGGAGATTGCCTGACTGTCCGGAAAATTCTTGTGCAGTTTTTTGCGGACTTCAGGGTCTCCGGCTTCAAGACCGAATTCTATTTGCCGGCATCCGGCGCGATACATAGCCCGAAGCATATCTTTATCTACGCAATCGATACGGGTCAAACAACGCCATTCGAAACGGAGTTTTCGCTTGATAATTTCCTCGCACATGGCCATAGTCCGTTTTTTATCCAGCGAAAAAGTTTCATCCCAGAAGAAAACACCCCATACTCCGTATTCCTTTATGACGTGTTCCAGTTCGTCGCCCACCCTTTTTACCGACATTGCTTTCCATTTCCTGTCGTATCCCCGTAAAGGAGTAGATCCGATTATGCAAAACGGACACCCGTATGGGCAATCGCGGGTGGTTCTCATGCGAATGCCCGGTATGATTTTTTCATGTAAAGGAGCATCTATCATACTGATGGAATATTTTTCCAAATCGAATAGATCGTACGCCATAAACGGCATATTTTCCAGATCGATATTTACCGGCGCAGGCTGGTTTACCTGTATTCCTGCGGATGTTCTGTGCGCGATGCCCCGTACTGCCGACAAATTGCCAAACGATGCTACTATATCGGGAATGATCTGCTCGGGTTGGCCTTGAACAACTATGTCAACAGCGGAAAAATCGTTCAAAAACCTCTTGGGAAAGCATGGTGCTACAACCGTTTCGATCATCAGGGTTTTGCAGTCCGGATATTTTTCTTTCATTGCTACGCATACCTGCGAATCTTCCCTGATAATGCCGGCGGCGGACTGAATTATGAGCAAATCTGCTGATGGCAGTTGTTCTTTAAGTTCGTCCAATGTCAACCCGTCTGCGTTTGCGTCGATTACTGTAAGTTTATGCTGTGCGAATCTGTGGCGTATAACGGCGGCAAGCTGTGCAAGGCGTATTGGAAACGGTGTATAAATAACGTCTTGAAAACAAATTTCGTCTCTAAGCGTTGGCATGTCGGGTTTAATTCGCGGAGGGTTTACTATAAGAATATGCATGCCTTTGTTTCCTCATATATTTTTTATTTATTATATGTTGTAACTATGGATGATTCATTCTGATTCGCTTCATTCCGGCAAAAGAAATCAACATGTCATCGCGAGGTGTGAAACGCAGTGTAGCCTCACATTCCAATTAGCTGTGATTTCGTTAAACCACTTATTTTGACGGACTCAACGGCACAGTCTGACAACCGATTTCAAGCGTTTTTTTTAAATTTTGACCGTACATAATCCGTCCGGTTATTATAGGCGGTAAAGAGTATTAAAATCAACTTTAAATTTATTACCCTTGACCTTGATCTAGGGTCGATGAAAAGGAATCCTCCGGCTCAACCGAACGGACATCGGCAAAAAATGTAGCTGATCCGACAGCATATACTGTTTCACCGCTAAATACCGTGCCGGTCATATAATATAATTCTCTTTGCCGGTCGACAATTTGCGCGCTTATCTCTACACACTCGCCTATCGGAATAGGTTTTAAGAACCGAACTGAGAGTTTAGCTGTCAGTCCTGAAATATTTCTCTGTAACAATGTATGCACCATGGCGGAATCCAGAAGTGTCAAAATAATGCCGCGATGGCACATTCCTGTCGCGTCAACGTAGTTCGCAGATATACAAAAAGTTCCTTTGACGTGGCCGTTTTCATCCAGACTGTATGATATTCCCAATCCCGAACAGTTTTTTTTACCGCATACAAAGCATGTACTGTGCATTACTCCTCCCGACAGTATAAAATCCGATGTAATTTACGAGCTATTGTTAAAATACCAAAAAAAGTCTCCGCTATCAAACAAAGTTTAAAAGCAAGTTAAATCTAACCACTTTAGAGCTACGCTTCCGGCAATGGCATCTTTCATGCTATAGTTAGCATAAATATTTTTTGTGCCTCGTAAAATAAAATCTTTTATATTTCTGTTTATCCAAGTAATATATTTTTGAATTTTTTCATACAACAATCCGGACTCGGAGGTGTTCATGCGAAAGATGCTTTTGATTTTCATTGCATGCATGATTACGCCTTTTTATTCTTCCCAAGCGCAGGAGGCTGAGCGTGATATCCGCGTTTTAAGATCGGCTTCCGAATACGATTACCCGCCGTTTTCTATTGTTCACTCCGACGGCACGGTAGACGGATTTTCGGTGGATCTGCTTAAAGCAGTAGCGGAAGTCTCCGGTTTTAGTGTTACTTTTTCAAGCGGGCCGTGGCATGAAATAAAAGAGCAGTTGAGACAAGGAACACTCGATGTTCTGCCGCTCGTGTCGTATTCCGGAGATCGGAACAATTATTTCGATTTTACCATTCCGTATATCACCCTCAACGGAACAATAGTCGTCAGGAAAAACAACGACAGTATTAAAACCGAAGCCGATCTTAAAGGCAAAGAAGTTCTGGTGATGCGGGGCGACACCGCCCATGAATACGCGGTAAAAAACAACATCACTGACAAACTTGTTCTCACCGATACCTATACAGATGCGATGCGTATGCTGTCCGAAGGCAAATATGACGCTGTAATTGTTCAAACCATTGTCGGACTGAGACTGATAAATTCGCTCGGATTGAATAATCTAAAAATGTTGGGCAATAAACCTATTTTTAAGGACGAATTTAAGCCGACCAAACAAACGCTTGACGGATTTGAACAAAAGTTTTGTTTCGCGGTAAGGGCAGGTGACACTAAACTGTTATCCCGATTGAACGAAGGACTTTTGATAATATTTGAAAACGGGACATACGATAAAATATTCGAAAAATGGTTCAGTCCGTTAATACCGGTACGAATTCCTTTGGAAAAATTTTTATTTTACCTTACGGCTATTATGCTACCCGCGCTACTGATATTTGCCGGTATGGGTATATGGTTTCTCAAAAGACAGGTCGCCCAAAAAACCGCAGATCTTACAATTCAGAAACAAGAATACATGATGCTGGTGGAAAATCAGACCGATCTGATAGTAAAATACGACCGCCGCGCAGTATTATTATTCGTAAACTCACCGTTCTGCGAAGTATTTTCCGTAAAAGAAGCCGATATTTGCGGCAAATCTTTTTTGTCGCTCATGAGCGCACACGAGCGTTCCGAATTTGAAATGTTTTTGAAACATATTGATAAACCGCCTTATTCATTTTACCACGAAAAACAGATGCTGACATCTCAAGGCTTGAGGTGGTTCGGATGGTCGAACAAAGGAGCTGTCGACTCTGCCGGACGAGTAACGGAAATCATGGCGGTCGGAAGAGATATAACAGAAAGAAAAACACTGCAACAGGAACGGGACAGGCTTTTCAACTACGCTCTCGATATGATATGTATCGCAACATTCGACGGTCATTTCAAACGCCTTAACCCGGCATGGAACCGGGTATTAGGGTGGAGCAATGAAGAATTGATCGCAAAACCATGGATAGAGTTCGTTCATCCCGACGACAAAAACGCTACTTTGCAAATAGGACAAGACCTTATCGCGGGCAAACCGGTCATAGAATTCGAAAACAGATACCTTTGCAAGGACGGCAGTTATAAATGGCTTTCTTGGAATTCTTTTCCGCTTAAAGAGGAAAATACTATTTTCGCTGTCACACGCGACATATCGTTTCGCAAAGAAACGGAGCTGGCGCTTCAGCAAAGTGAAATACGGTATCGTGAATTATGCGACAACCTAAAAAGCGGTGTTGTCGTATACCGCGCGGAAAATGACGGCGAAAATTTTGTTATTCTCAATTTCAACAAAGGCGCAGAACTCATAGAAAATATAAAGCGCGAAACTATTGTGGGAAAATATGTAACCGAAGCGTTTCCCGGCGTCGTGGAATTCGGTATCTTCGACATTTTCAAGAGAGTCTGGAAAACCGGCGTTCCGGAATATTTCCCATCGAAGCTGTATGTTGATAATAAAATTTCAGGATGGCGGGAAAATTACGTCTATAAACTGCCTTCCGGCGAAATTGTGGCGGTCTATGAGGATACCACTGAACAGAAAAAATACGAGCAAGAGCGCGAAAAACTTCTCAAACAGCTTCAGAGCAAAAACGAAGAGCTGGAAAGCATTATTTACGTAACTTCCCATGACCTGCGCGCGCCTCTGGTAAATATCAGCGCGTATGTGTCCGAACTTTCAGACTGTTTCAAAAAGATACACAATATGCACCGTGATAACTCCATGCCCGAAAAAGAAATCGACAACATAATCAACGATATGACGTTGTTTGTAAGCATCCTAACTTCCAGCACCGACAAAATGGCTAATCTTTTGAAGGGATTGTTACAGGTATGCCGGCTCGGACGACAGGAACCGCAGTTAACCTTGGAAAACATGAACCTTCTGATAGACAACATCGTTACCAGTCTTTCTTATCAACTTAAAGAAGCCAAAGCAAAAGTCGAGCTTGATGAATTGCCAAACTGCATGGTGGACAAACAACTGATCAGCCAAGTATTTTCCAATTTACTTGAAAACGCCGTCAAATACAGGGATCCGAACCGTAACCTTGTTATAAAAATCCGAGCTGAAATACAGAATTCCGAGATTCTTTTTTGTATTGAAGACAACGGCATGGGAATAGATAAACCCTATCACGAAAGGATTTTCCATATTTTTCATCAGCTCCATGTAAAATCTCACCCTGACGGCGAAGGTTTGGGGTTAACTATTGTCAGGCGGATTGTTGAGATGCACAACGGCCGTATATGGGTCGAATCAGCACAGGGAGTGGGCAGTAGTTTCAAGTTTACCGTTCCGGTATAACAGCGGTATTCGTGTTGATATTCGGCTACCCAAACAACACGATTTATGACGGATATGACATGGAAATTCTGGGGTTTCGATATAACCGGCAACCTTGGTGTAGCATGTGTCACAGCGTCAGCAGGGCTATGCCTTGCCTGCATACGCTCCAATTACAGATACAACTTTTTTATCTGTTTTTAACGATAGGATTCATCTGCGCGTCTTGGGCTGGAAGATTGCATAGAGGCGGATATGTCAACACGCTCATGCCGGCGCATGCGCCGCGATCCCAGTAGTGTTCGGGATCGATTATTTCAATATTTGCCGTACAGTTCTCCGCAAAAGATCGGTTATCTTTTTACAGATATTCGTCTTAGCTCAATGCGCCTTGCTCCTATACAATCCATAGAAATATATTCCTACTCGTGCGGATAAACAGGCCGGAGATTATATTGTCGAGCAGATCAAGTCGTTCGACAGATTGGTGTTCGTACCGATGCACCCTTATTTGAAGATTTTAGCAGGCAAACAAACCATGGTAGCTTGGTACTGCATGGGAGAATTTTTAGGGATGTACGGTAAACCTATAGCAGAATATTACGGCAAACTTCTATACGAACTGCGCATAGCCATTTCACTGCAAAAATTCGAAGCCGTCATTCTCGAAGACACTGAATACCTGTCGGGGTTTCTGTTCGAAAAAGTGCTTCCTCGCAAATATGTTATGCGCAAAAAATGTTTATCGATCCAGACGTTTTCCGGTTTAGAACCTGCAAACCGACGCGCCCCGAATATCTATGGGGTTCCTAAAATAAATTAATTTTGAGTATCAAAGCGATTGCTTTTTCAAATATTTTTGCTAGAATATATATTGTAGCGGCCACATAAATGATAGCGAACTTTGGGTGAATAATGAAAAACATGATTTTTCTAAAGCGAGGCTTCAGTATTTTTTGGAAAATATGCCTCTGGGTAATGCTTTTCATGTGGGGCACAATCGCGCTTTTTATAACTTTCTTTGTTGTTTTAATCTCTTTCATGTTTTTTTTCATATTTTCTTCAATGGATTCTAAATACGAGGAAATCCCGAAATATGGAATCAATACTAAAAATTTGGATTGTTACAATATTTATGATCTACCCCCATTTGATAGCAACAGATTGCATTATTTCAACAAGGAAAAAAGAGGAAAAATCGGCTACTGGATGAAACAACACTCATCACCGAACGGGATACTATTGACAGTCGAAACAGATAACGAAACTAATTTCGTCTCTACATTGGACATAGACAACGATCATTTCAGTCCTGAAGATTATTTTGGGAAAGATTATGCTCAATCCATGGATAAATACGTTGATCGCCACAAATCGGTTAAAATTTCGTATATCGCTGATGATGCACGCCATATAACTACAGGTGCATATATAACCGTTTTTGCCGATTTATCAGAATTCCAGACGATGACTTTCATGATCAAAGGGGAAAATTTTATCGATAACCCTGAGATTCATATGATTGATGACAGCAGATATGAAGACAGTATACCGTTAGGATTTGTAAAAGATTTTCTAAAAAACGAGATTACACCAGAATGGCAACGTATTACAATAGATCTAACCGAATCCGCCGGATTCCTGAACATGAAAGCTATTCTGGCTATTGACTTCCATGTTTTTGAGGGTCAGGGAACTCTCTGGATTGATGATATATGTTTTTATAAAAAATAACTTGAGCGATTTTAAAAATGATTTTTTTAATGTTATCGTTCGGCAGTTTACGCTTTCACAATAAAACATAATTTGATGCAAGAAAGATGTTGGCAACCACAATATTTATAATAGGCAGGTTACATATATTTGTCTCGGGTTCCTCGATAAATAGATTTTACTTTTTACGTGGATATGATAATGTGAAACGGTATTAACCGAGCAAATATGTAAAATAGCTAAAATCTGTTGTCATTGCTTTATACTACGGCGTTAATTGACAATCAATCGATAAGATCACTGTACTATGAATATAATCGACTTTCATACCCACGCTTTTCCCGATTCTATTGCGGCACGCGCAATAGCGGCGCTAGAAGCGGAAGGCCCGTGCAAAGCGCTAACCGACGGCACGATAAACGGACTGCTCCGGTCTATGGACAATGCTGGGATCTGCACATCGGTAATCGCGTCCATAGCGACAAAACCCGCTCAATTCGAACCGATTCTGGCATGGTCAAAAAAAATTCGAAGCGACAGGATTATACCTTTCGCCTCAATCCATCCTGACGATCCGGACGCCACGGAACATATCCGCATAACCGCGCAGGAAGGTATACAGGGTATAAAACTGCACCCGTATTACCAGCAGTTTGTGTTGAACGACCCTCGTATGTTTACCATTTACGAATCGATCATATCGCAGAACCTTATTTTATTATGCCACACCGGTTTCGATCTGGCGTTTCCGCATGACAGGATTTGCGACCCTGAAAAAATTATGGACGTTTTGGAGCGTTTCCCTGCTCTCAATCTTGTTACGTCTCATCTTGGCGCATGGGAAGACTGGGACGAGGTAGAACGGCTTATGTTCGGCAAACCTATATATATGGAAATATCTTACAGCAAAGGATTCATACCTGACAACCGCATTGCGGAAATTTTAAACGGACATCCGATAGACTACATACTGTTCGGAACAGATTCACCTTGGATGGATCAATCCGAAGCCGCAAGGTTTGTAGATCAGCTCATGCTCGACACCGAACGAAAAACAGCACTACTTTATCGCAACGCGCGACGCCTGCTTGGCATGACGCCGTAGTACAAAATTTTATGCGCTATCGTGTAGAAAAATCTTTACTTAAGGGATTATCTATGGTTAATTGTAGATAAAAACAGGACATCCCCATTGCTTTTCGAAAATATCCTGTCATAAACTTAAAAAACCACAAATATTATGCGTATATTTGTGACCAACCCGAAGGAGACTGTATGATCCGCAACATCTTATTATTATCTGTAACAACAATTGCATTCACCTGCCTGACACTCAACTGCAACGCACAGGAACAGACACAAGGAGACTCAGACATGGTTCATAACGGCGATTCCGTAAAAGTCGATTACAAACTTACAGTAGATGATGAAGTGATAGATTCATCCGAAGGCAGAGAACCGCTGGAAGTAACTCTCGGGCAAGGGCAACTCATACCCGGATTTGAGAAAGAATTGATCGGCATGCACAAAGGCGAGAAAAAATCGTTTACTCTTACTCCTGACGACGGCTACGGGCAAGTAAACAACGAGGCGTTCGCAGAAATTCCACGTGACAAACTTGATCCGAGCCTCAATCCGGAAGTCGGAATGATTTTGTCGGTAGGGTCGCCTGACGGAACTACTCACCGCGCAAAGATCCATGAAGTCACTGAAGAAAATATCGTACTCGATTTTAACCATCCGCTTGCAGGTAAAACGCTTAATTTCGACGTAGAGATTGTCGAAATCGAAGAGGCAGAATAATACAGATTTTACCGCGATATTATATTTTTGCGTAATCGGATGACTGATAGGCAACTTCAGTCATCCGATTTTTTTTAAAGTAATTTTTAACCGGCCGGAGTTAAGCGGAGAAATGATGAATCTTTATTATCTTGAAAGCGATGATATCCAGATAGCCTTCTTCGGTAGCTTCCCTGTATTCCTGTTCCAACTGCTTAATGCACTGCTTTAAAAAACCATTAAAACTCAAAGCCTGCCTATCTGTAAACATCTGTGCAACACTATCCGCAACCATCAGCGCAAGATCGCGTTCAAACGTTTCTTCACAGCTTTTGGCATCATTGACGAACGCTCCGTCAAGGAAAAGGCGCATAGTTTCAAGGTCTAACGGCCTGACTCGCCATACATTATGAACATACCGGTTAGAAAGTGCAGTCATGAGCATTGATTTAAGTGTATACGCTTCTTCGGCGTAGTAGTCGATTGCCTGTTTATCAGTATCGGGCAAACAAAGCCCCAGTTTATGGAATATCAAATCGGCCAGAAACGCGGCGTTTTCAACGCTGTCACGTGTAGTGTTAAGTTCAAAGACCGATTGAAAATCGCGATACGACTGGTTTTGTGCTTCATCTTCCCCTGTAAAATACATTGGCGCAGGTTTGTCGATCCCAACGAGTATTTCTTTTAGCGGAAAATCAAATATTTCCAATCCCCGCTCGGAACTTCTTTTGAGCGTGTCTATTATGGGTTCCATAGTTCGCTTGAAGTCTATTATCACGCTCCAGCCTACCTGAAAAATGTGTTCCATCCATAAATGGCGCAGGGCATATTCGGCGCGTTCCTCATCACTGTCGCTAAGTATTTCAAGGCCGATATTGATGATGCCGCTTGTCTTTGCCAGTTTATTCTTGAATGTGGTCATATTGTTGATACCAAGATGATCGGCAACAAGCACTTTGTTCGCCACCCGTGCAAGACCCATGCTCAAATCCTCGATAACCGCGTAATCATCGATCTGTTCGAGTACTTTTGTAAGGAAAAGGTCGGGTTTTCCGCACAAGCGTAGAGGATAAAAACTTTTTTGTATATTATCCGTTTTTCTGGTTATCTCATCTTTTTCCGGCAGTTTGTTTCGCTCGTTTTTCGGTATGAAGCGGTAAATCAAGCGTGCTTCGTCATATTCTGGTATACCTTTCGAGTCGAGGCGTTCCTGACTGCTTTGAAAGGTTTCGTATTCCACTTCAGCGTCAATGCCCCATATAATATATTCCATCAATTTTCTGTACAGGTCGAGGTCAAGCGAACAAAGCACCGCCAATATGCGCCGAACGATATCCGTGGATTCTTTTTTTAAGAAATGGATGAAATAAGCGCCGTCAAATGTAACCAGCGGCAAGTTATCGATAGACTCGCCGTAGTCATCTACATAATCGTCGTGAGGTTTGTAGACTCGTATAAACTTCTTGAGCGTCAACGCCAAAAGATCGAAGTCGAATGACCTGAGCCATTGGGATACTTTTGCGTCGCCGCACATAGTAAGGGCTTTAAGCCATGTGTACATACGTTTGAGATTGAGAGTTTCGCCGTCCCACCATTCGACATCGCACAGAAAATGCAGTTGGTCATCGGAAGTCATTTTAAGGAGCGGCAGAGATTTACGGACGCCTATTTCCTTGATTGTCCAGTATACTTCTTCTTCAGGAACTGCCTGCACAATATCTTTCGGACGATCCAAGGCAGACAGAAGGCGCATACGGTTTTTCGGATCGGCTGTCAGAAAAAGGTGTGTTTTTTGTTGGTGAGACAACGAATTCAGTATTTCGCGCGCCTGTTCACGTCCCTGTGACAATATCTGTTCGCATGTCAGCTTTGATTCGGTAAACGCGCTTATTCTCTTTTCGTCCATATAATTGTGTATCCCGCGAATTAGATTCCACAGTCCGCCTTAGCTTAGCACAACCCGCGTGCCTGCTAACAGATCGTGTAACGCCCGCTTTCGTTTATTGCATAAAATGAATACCGAATCGCCGAACATAATAACGCACAGCAAAGTATAGACGAATCGAGTATTTGTGGTAATGCCGTAGCGATGGTATTCTCTTATAAAATCCATAACCGACGCGAAGTGATCTACTCCCATTCCGGACTGAAGAGCGAGGTAGAAGTTGATCATTCCGACTACATACAATAAACTGATGCTGATACCTAATATATGGCGCAACAAGGCTTGAACTAAAGATATGTCTTTTTTGGTGAATCCCATTACCTCTATTTCCAGAGCTATTTTGCCGGGTGTCTGTCCCATCTGCCATGTAAAAACCACATGGTATATAAAAAAAACGATGTAAGACAGACAGAAAGCCGAAATGGTAATTATCGGGGTAAAATAAAAAATCGGCAAAAGAAATATCATGGAAAACAAAAACGCAAGGATAAGCCCGTCTATGGCGCGGGCGCTTAGACGTTTCCAAAATCCGGCAGGATGGAGCAATTTATCGATCGGTACGGTTTCCACCTTTTCGATACAGGTTTCGCAATAAATTTTATATTTGAACCCTATAGTTTTGCATTTGACGCACATTTTTTTGCCGCATTCATCGCATTCCCAAACAACCGCCTGATTGGAATGGACACTGCAGGCGACCTGCTGTTCCGGTTTTTCAATAGCACCCATAGTAACAACCTTTCGTATAGTTATGAAATTTATTTTGTTTTTCAGGAAAACAATATCTCATATTGTATGGAGATAGCGTCTGCGGGTCAAGTTCATAATTACTTTGCGCCCTGTATAGGGTCAAAATAATTCCCATACCGCATAGCAATGAAAACCGGAAAACAGATACCTTTTAGGGCTGTGGCCTGCCGGCGACCGTCTAAACTTCGAGTACGGAGTTCAGGCCGCCGTAGGGGCTGTATTCCGCCTGCTGATTGTTTTTATCGTGCACCCAACTGCCGTCCACGATAAACCGGTACTGATAGCGCCCTTTAGGTAACAGAAGTGTTTTGTTCCAGTCGCCGTCACCATTTTTGTTTTCCAGATAAATCTGGTTAGGTGACCAGTTATTGAAGTCGCCGACCAGTTGTACGTTCTGGGCGTTAGGCGCAAAACATCGAAACTGTATACCGCGTTCGGTTTTGAGCGGCGATTCAACTGTCTTGATGCTTTGGATTTTCGGCTCTTCGGCTATGATTTCTTTAGCCAGCTGGTCGTAATCGAAAAAGCCTAGGCTTCCGGTATCGAACCTGCTGATCGGTTTGCCTGCGCTGGCCGCTTCTTTGAGACGGACGTTTGTGTGGATTTTTGTGGAAAACATCCGGTCTCCGAAATGACGGCGTATTTCGTCCAGAAAATCCCACGAATATTTCGTCCGACGATCAAACAGCGTAGGCACAGCACGAAACGCGATGGTGTGGTTGGTACGTTCCTGCATAAGTTCTATGGTTCCGAGCAACCGTCCAAGTCCTTGAATGGAAAAACAGCTCATTTCAATAGGGATGATGGCTTCGCTTGAAGCGCGTAACGCATTGAATGTCAACAAACCTATACTTGGAGGGCAGTCGAGTATGATATAATCGAAATCGTTTTTAACCTGTTGTATAGCGTCGCGCAGTACTGTTTCGCGTCCTTGTTGACCAGCCAAAAACTGTTCTACGGCGCTTAGAGTAACCCGTGAAGGCGCCACAAAAAAGTTAGGGTATTTTTCTACAGGTACCGACCGCAACGGTACTTTATTGCACAAGACATCGTACATGCATTTATTTATCTCATCGTCCTTGATTCCGGAGGCAAGCGTAGCGTTGCTTTGAGGGTCTAAGTCGATCAGCAATACTTTGCGATGGTGAAGCGCAAGGCAGTCGCTCAAATTGACTGCTGTTGTTGTTTTTCCACAACCCCCCTTCTGATTCACCACAGAGATAATTCGCATAGTTCCCCCTTTGCGTATGTTTTTGCGGTATAAGCTAGATTGTATATATAAAATAATAAACTTCAATATCATGCAATAAAACGTAAAAAGCGGTTTTACAGGAGAGCGTAAATAGTGTCTGCACGTCCGATTAATGGAATCATAATATTTTCTCAATATCGCTGTCAATGAAAAATAACACGTCAAAATGCTAAAAAAATAGCCGACAATAATGTTTTTTTATAAAAAATATATAAAATAATCCAATTTTTCCATTTGCCGCGCAACAGATTTAAGGCATATCCGTCATGCACACCGGAAATCTGTTGCGCGAAGAAGTTGTTTTGTGATATGGTGCCTATCTGTAATAACCGGTATTATTAAAACGCAAAGTGGGAAACGGAATGAAAGCTATTCGCACTGCATTTTTTATATTTGTATGCACGCTATTGTCGGGCATGTTTATTGGATGCAACAACAGCCCGTACAAGGACAAAAAAGAGCTTGTAAGGGCAGTGGAACAATTTTACGACATGATTGTTGCCGCGGATATAAGCGCCTTGTATAGTTATTTTCCAGATTCTTTCACAACTAAGGTTACTAAAGAACAATTTCTAAAAAGCGTGGAGGGGCAGTCAGTCTCTTTTGTATTGAATGCGTTCGCTCTGACGAAAATTCAGCGGTATAAAATTCATTCCGTGAAAAAAATCGGACATGGCGCTTTTCAGGTTACTGTCCATATTTATCCCGAAGCCAATCTGCAAAAAATGGCTGATATAATGACTTGGAAATATCTTGACGGAAAGTGGGTTAATACCACATACAGCGAACTTGTCGAGGGTCTTATTGAAAATGTCAAACAGAAACAGCAGGATATTCTCAAACAGTTGTTCGAATTGAAACAATGCAAAAATGCGATACAGGAACTGATATTGGCCTTATTCGACTTTATGACTACTCACAATATGGGTTTGGCTGATTTCTCGGCTGTTGAATCCGATAAATGGGTCTCTGTACTCGAAAAAGAAGGGAAATTTGTTTCTGCCACTCCTCATTGCCCGTCCGAAGGGATATACACAGTTACCTATGACCGCTCATCCAGAAAACTTATTTTTTCATGCTCGAAACATACTGCTATTGCCATTCCTTTTGAGTTTAAAGATATGACCGCTCCCGAATCTGCGCTACGGCAGACGCCGGAAACTGAAAGATCTACGCCATGAACTTTTTTTCGCGTATGTCAGCAGAATGTCTGATAATGTTATGCATTGCAATACCGGCTGTCGCCGATCCTGAGGTATCTTCCTCGCATTACGATCATACAGAAGAATTGCAAACGCTGATAGACTTTGTTCATCACGAAGAATTTGACTCAGCGCTTAAAATTGCCGGAAAGTTTACCCAGATATATCCTTCAAGCCCAGTCGGTTATTTTTATGAAGCCGCTATCTACGATACCATTTTAGGAGATTACCGCGACAGACGCTTCGAGGTGCCTTTTAATGTAGCTGTCAATAGGGCTATCGACCTTAGCAACAAACTGCTGGAACAGGCTACGGCAAACGGGGAACCAGCCGACCCGTGGACATATTTTTATCTCGGAGGCGCGCTCGGATTTAGAGGTTTATATAAATTTTTGAACAACGACTACTTCGGCGCTTTCTACGATGGGCTGGCCGCGGTTAATCATCTAAAAAAATGTCAGGAGCAGGACTCGCAATTATATGACATATACTACGGGCTAGGATGTTTCTACTACTGGACCAGCGCCAAATCGCGCATGTTGTGGTTTTTACCGTTCGTCAGCGATAAACGGCAGATGGGCATAGAACAACTTATTACAGCCGTAAGAAAAGGCCTGTACACCGGTGTGGAAGCCCAATACGCATTACTGAGAGTATACAACAACGAAAAAATGTACGACAACACACTGGTATTCGCTCAAACCCTGCTGGAAAAATTTCCTCGCGATATTTTCTGTCTTAACGAAATGTCATACGCCTACAGGCAGATGCAACAGTGGGATAATGTCATACAAACCGAACAAAAAATTATTGATCGGTGTATGGCAATTGAGTTACACTGCTTCGAACGAATCGCCCAGTCGTCATTGTTTAAAGCGGAGGCGTTTGTCAAACTTAAAGATCCGGTTTCACTTAAAACCGAACACGCCTTCGTTACCGCCGAACGAAACCGGCGCGCAGAGGCTGGCGAACAGATAACTATTCAGGCTGACAGATATATCAATCAAATAGAAAAACTGGTAAAGCGCAACCGCTAGTATTACAGGAGAAGACATGCAGGTACCGCTACTCGACGTAAAAGCGCAAAATGATGATTGTAGACAGCAAATGCTGGACGCGATCATAAATGTTGTGGATTCAGGAAAGTTCATTATGGGGCCGGAGGTTCAGGAACTCGAATCGCGTATCACAAAGCGAGTCGGCGTCCGGTTTGCCATAGGGTGCGCGTCCGGCACAGACGCTTTGCTTTTGGCTCTGCGAGCGCTCAATGTCGGGTACGCAGACGAGGTAATCACCACGCCGTTCACCTTTTTCGCTACAGCCGGAGCAGTTGCCAATGTGGGCGCAACGCCGGTATTCGTTGATATCGATAGAAATACGTTTAATATTGATCCAAAAAAAATTGAAGAGAAAATTTCCTCAAAAACAAAATGTATCATAGCGGTGCATCTGTTCGGGCAGTGTGCGGACATGTCGCCTATCGTGCGAATAGCTGAAAAACACGGATTGAAAATCATCGAAGACGCGGCGCAAAGCCTCGGAGCGCGGTATGATAATACACCTGCCGGCGCGCTTGGCGACGTTGCGTGTTTCAGTTTTTATCCGAGTAAAAATCTGGGCGGTATAGGCGACGGAGGCATGATTACCACATCCGATCCTGACATAGCGCAAAAAGTTACCCTGCTACGCAATCACGGGTCGCCGGTAAAATACTACCATTCAATAGTTGGCACCAACAGCCGGCTCGATACTCTGCAGGCGGCGGCCTTGCTGGTTAAGCTCGACCGGTTGTCAGACTACGAAACAAAACGCAGAAACCACGCGCAACGATACATCGAGGCATTTTCTTCAATTGACGGCATAACTGTTCCTTTCGTGCATAATGCCTGTTATCATGTGTTCAACCAGTTTACAATTATGACCGCACAACGTGACGAACTACGCCGGCATCTTACTGAACGGCAAATCGGCACTGACATCTATTATCCAAAATGTCTGCATCTTCAGGATTGTTTTTCCGGATTGAATTACAAACAGGGCGATATGCCGGCGGCTGAACAGGCGGCGCAGGAAGTTCTGTCTATTCCTGTGTATCCGGAACTCAGTGTCGAACAGCAGGATTATGTCATAGATTCCGTCACATCATTTTTCACATCCGCTAAAATCTAAGCCGGCTTAAATCAGCTGTTTTTAGGAAAAAATAAACACCGCTGGCTTAAACTACAAGATATGCACATCGGATTGCGAGCCTTGCACACCAGCCTGCCGTGACGGATAAGCTGATGATGCAATGCTATCCACGCTTGTTGAGGGAAATTTGACATAATATCCCGCTCTACGTCATCCGGAGTTTTGCCGTCGGACAAACCTATCCTGCGGGCAACTCTAAACACATGGGTATCAACGGCAACTGCCGGTTTACCGTATATGGTGGCGAGTATTACGTTCGCGGTTTTGCGCCCCACGCCGGGAAGTGACATTAATTCCTCATGGGTTTGAGGAATTACGCCGTCGAAACGCTCAATAAGCGCTTTTGCGCAAGCGCGTATGTTACGCGATTTGTTCCTGTATAATCCGCAAGGTTTGATATATGAAATCAATTCGCCGTCGGACATATTTGCGAAATCTTCTACAGACAGTTTATTTTCAAACAGTCTTTTTGTCACTTCGTTAACCCGTACGTCGGTGCACTGTGCCGACAGAATTGCCGCAACAGCAAACTGAAACGGCGTGTCATACAGCAAAGCCGTATGCGCGTCAGGATACGTCTTTTGTAAAATATTTTTTATAGATTCACACTGAGATGAAGTCAAAAGAGATGTCATGAGCTTAAAAAAGCGATCAAATCCTGAATTGTTGTTATTGAACGACTGTTAAGCTGATCAAGAAATTTTTTAAAAATAAGCAATGCCATAAGCGAATCGCCGTATGCCCTGTGACGGGAAACAAATTTTAAACCGAAATATTCGGCAAGCGTGTCTAGGGAATAACTGTGAAGGTCGGGCAGTAATCGTTTTGCCAGCGCACAGGTGCACATGGTGATGTTTGACAACGGATCGTTACCGCAACGTTGCAATTCGCTGTTTATAAACCGGACATCGAAACTGCTGTGATGGGCGACTATTATTGTATCTTTCACAAAAGACCGAATGATAGGCGCAAGTTCGCTAAACGAGGGTTTGTTTACCAGCATAGTCTCGTATATGCCTGTGAGTCTTTGCAGTTTTACCGGTACGGAACGGTTCGGGTTGACCAAAGATTCTATATGGCTGATGGTTTCGCCTTTGTGCATTTTAATAATAGCGATTTCGGTAATACGGTCGAACAGGTTGTTAAAACCGGTCGTTTCAACGTCTATTACGCAGTACTGAGCTTCGTGGATGTTTATGGCCAGCATAGATTCTCTGGCTGACCACATATCTTCAGAGGGATCGAACGAAAACCGTCCGTCGTTGGAAAGCACATTCTTCAATATATTATGCCGGAAAGACTTATGGCGCGGACTGGTTGTAAAAAAAAGATCGAACAGTTCGTCTTCCGTTCCGCGACGGTATTGTTTTGCAGAAAGATATGAAAAAATTTTATCCGCAGGATTCATACATCCCCATACTTTTTACAATTCTAAAGACCGACTGTAAAATAGACTCAAAATGGCGCAAATTTGTTTCTTTTACTACTAATATCGGAATATGCGCGTCATTTTACACTATATGAATATCATATTTCAATTTTTTTCTAAATTATATCATAAAAAACAGCACTTTACAAGTACGATTATAGATCGTTTTGCGTGCAACAAGCATTGCTTTCATGGTATACTGTTACCAACATATTGTGTAACTATGGTCAAAACCTTACGAAATTCCAACCGGATTTTATATATGCAACAATCAGTTGATATTCTTATACTTACCTGTAACAGGCCGGAATATTTCGAGAAAATGCTTAACGCACTGCGCCGGCAAACCGGATTTCCATTCCGGCTTATCGTGGTAGATAACGCCTCGGAACAAGATATGGTTATGCGACTGCGCCGTATGCACGAAAAAGGATTGATAGACGTGCTGATATGCAATCCTGTGAACGAATTTATGGGCGGATGGCGTCACGGACTCAAACATATAACATCGCCCCTATTCGCGCTTAGCGATCCGGATATCGTCGTGCCCGATACTACACCGTGCTGGCTTACACAGATGACCGGATGTTTCGAGCGCATACCCGATCTGGTAAGGCTGGGCGTTTCTTTGAGCAGTGAAAATATCCCGCCATGCTGGAACAAATTCGAGGCTCGCTTCCTATGCCTTCGCGCAGGCAAACGTATTTGCCAAAATCCGCTACTTCGCTCTGCCACAGCGGACACCACATTACAGCTAATTCGAACAGATTCGTTCCGGAAGATCGGCGGATTTTCTGCTGAAACCATAGATTTCGAGTTCCTTAAAAAATTGCGCACGCAAGGTATATGCGCAGTTCATCAAGATATAAGCGCGGTGCATCTGGGCTGGAACGAATACAAGGATTATCCCGAATACCTGCGCAGAAAAAACGTTTTAATACGACCGTATCGGGAAGTAGCGCTTATTGAGGACAGACCACAATAGGTTTAAAGCAGTCATCACCTGTTTGGCAATACGCATCACACAACCGGATAATAAAATCAGATCACGGCAGTTTTTCGTTTATTGACGGTAACGCCTTCAAACTAAAATCCACTAACCGTTCCTGAGTTTGCGTATAAGGCGGCTCCTCTTCCGGAGGTATTGGAGTGGACAGCCTGATCAGAGCGCAACTGCTAGAACGGTGTATCAACTGGGTAACCGCGGCCAGAAACTGTTGTAGCATATATTTGGACGAGTAAAACGAACCGGTTTTATACCAGTACAAATACATCCATTTGCCGGAACCGTGATTGACGATTAATCTCTGCGCGTCAAAATTACGTTTGATAGAAGTGTCGAAGTTTATCTGTATTTTTTGCTCCACGTTGCTTCCTCCACCAGACAAGCACAATTCCGGCGGATGAGCTACTTTGCGGTTGTTTTCCGAAAAAATGATACATAAATAAATCGGTATCCGGTCGGGCGCGGAATATTCCCTGAACGTAACGTCGGTTGTTTCGAGTATATCCAAGGTTTTCTGATCCATCTCGATCTCGCGTGCGTTCATGGAATCTATTATCATGGGAAGTGACTGAGCGTAATGTCTGTTGTATACCTTTACATTATAATAAAAACCGAACCACATGATAAATCCGGTAAACAGCAGTAGCGCAACAGCTATGATCTGTTTTGTTGTCTTCATGCTAACGACCCCTTTTTATGCCTTTGGTTACCCTGCAATATCTTTTCAACCCCGAATAGGATCATGAACGCTACCACAAAAACGCCAAGCCCTGAATAATCGTGAAATTTACCGGTGGCAAACGGAACGCCAGCCCATTCGGCGGCAAAACACAACGCCGCTATCCGCGTTACGTTGGAAGCGATAGCACACGGAAACGCCATTATAAACAATATCCATTTTTTCCATAAGGGCAAATCGCACATATACGAAAACAGGGCTCCGAAAGCCAGAAGGGATATTAGCGAACGAAGACCGCTACACACATCGCCGACAGTCATAACGTCGTCGGCAATGTATAGCTTGCTTCCTTCCTGCACCACCAGAATTCCGGTCAGTTCGACAATCTTAACTGCTATAGCGGTTGCAAAAAATTTCAGTTTCAGATTGATTACCGCTATCCACGCTTCGGGAATAGGAACCATAAAAAAGAGGAAAAGTATCGGAAAAAAACAGAGTTTTCTTACTTGTTTTCCGAACAGATAATCCACGCCGCCATAAAGAACAACCATCATGGACAATCCGCCCAAAAAATAAAAACGCCACATTGCCGCAAGTAACGCCATAACTATCCCTATAACCAAAAAGAAGACACCTCCGCTACTGCGGTTTGCCCACGCCTTTTTTAAGGCATCTCTTTTACGGTACAATAAGAACAAACTTATCGGCGGAATCAAAAAACCGTGGCTGTAGTAGGTATCGGTAGCTACATACCGTCCGTACATCCATTCCCAGATAGGGTAATACACCGCGACAAAAACAATCGCTGAAAGGAGAAAAAATACCTGTTCTTTTTTCATGGATTCATCCTTGTGTTTGTTATTATTCCAAATATCTGACTGCTTAAATCCGCATCGCCTGTCATGATCCTACTCTTTTTCGAAATTCGATAAAGCGTAGCGCAAGCATGTTGCCGGCCAGCGCCCCTGCTCCGGCGAGGATGGCGTCCGTGCTGTCGCAATACCGTGTGGCAATAAATACCTGCGATAATTCAAGAATCGTGCCTAAAATCAATCCCGTTAAAAATGCCATGCTCTTTTTGCGACTTTTATTGAAGATACCACAGATGCCGAGCGGAATGAAAGTAATTATTTGCGTCAACAAATCGGATAAGCTGAATATGTTTATCCGTATAAAATACATGGAAAACGGAATGAACGTATAAACCGAAACGCCGGAACTCAAAGACCAATCTATCCTGAACGGAAACAACGTATTGAAAAGAATATAAACAGCATAAACAGCTAAAAATACCCTGTTCGCCCGCAGTATAATACGCCTGTTTGTAATATATATTAACGATACCGTTATACCGCCTGACGCGCCTAGCACTGCGAAAAAAACATTTGAAATGCTTGTACTGCGCGATACAATAACCAGTTGCAGTATCTCTACCGTCACTGCGAAAAAAAAACAAACCACAAAGGAATACAAGGATCCCCGCAGACGGCGCCGATACGCGAAAAAAGCGGCATGTAAAAACGCTCCTGCCAGAAAAAACAACAGAAAATTGTTTATGGATGACTTCATGTACTTCCATGGAACAATCGGGTAAGGATACCTGAGAAAATGTTTTACGGCGTTTTTAAGATCGCCGATATCTATGGAAACATCGAACGGGGAAAGAGCGAAAAAAAGTATCCCTGCGAATACGAAAACAGCGTATACTTCGAGAATCGGTCGTTTGAGCGTATTCAATACCGCCGTTTCAACGTATCCGCTAAGGTAACGGTGATATAAATACGCTACCGCCGTTCCGGCAAGCGAACCGACTCCGTTGTTTATCACGTCGGATAATGATGTGACTCTGCTTACAGCGAATAATTGCAGAGTTTCCAGAAAACAGCTCAGGAAAACTCCTGACAATAACGATATGCTAAATATGATATATACCGGCAACCGGGCAAACAGTACGGATGCCAGCAGTAACCCGAACGGGAAAAACAGGGCTATGTTGCTCGCCACGTCAGGCATAGAAATCCTATGGGAATTAAAAAAAAATGGTGTCAGTCTGATTTGCGAGATCGCCTTTGAGAATTCAGCGTACGACCGAATAAAGTCGAAAGGAACAATGCTTGCATAAATCAAGAAAAGAACGTATAACAAGAATAATTTCGTATAAACCTGTCGTTTCATAGTACCTATTGTAAAGGTGGTTTATGGAAAACGCCAAAATACACGCTAAAGACAATATAATAAACGGAATGTCGGTCGATGTGGAGGATTATTTTCAGGTTTCAAACTTTGAGGACAAAATCGACCGCTCGAAATGGAGTTCCTGCGAACTGCGGGTAGAACAAAATACACTGCGGGTGCTCGATCTGTTCGACCGTCATAACGTAAAGGCGACTTTTTTTATACTCGGATGGGTCGCGCAGAAAGCGCCTGATCTGGTACGCGAAATTGCCCGGCGCGGACATGAGGTTGCTTCGCACGGTTATCATCATCAACTGGTTTACAACATGACAGACAATGAGTTCGCCGGCGATATCACCCGTACAAAAGAAATACTCGAATCCCTCGCAGGAAAAGAGGTAATCGGATACAGAGCGCCCAGCTACAGTATAACCGCTAAAAATTTCAGCGCGCTGAAAATTTTGTACCGTTGCGGGTACAGGTACGACAGCAGTATTTTTCCTATACATCATCACCGTTACGGCATACCTGATTTTTCAAGGTTCGCCGTAGATATTCCTGTAGACGGCGGCGAATCAATAAGGGAATACCCTATTTCTACTGTCCGCCTGTTCGGTAAAAACTTACCGGTCGGCGGGGGCGCATACGCACGGTTGTTTCCTCTAGCGCTGATAACCCGGGGGCTTGCCGGCATAAACCGGAAAGAAGGCCGGCCGTTTATCTTTTATTTTCATCCGTGGGAGATAGACCCGCATCAGCCTAAAATAGCCTGTTCACGGTTAACCAGAATAAGACATTACGGCAACCTGCGAGCCATGGAACGTAAACTCGAAACAATTCTTCAAAAGTTTAACTTTCAGCCGATAAAGGATATATGAGCGATACATTTATTGTCTTTTCCGATGACTGGGGAGTGCATCCGTCCAGTTGCCAGCACCTTTTCAAACGGATTGCCCGTGACAACAGGGTTATCTGGGTCAATACAGTCATGCGCGTGCCTAATTTATCCGTAGCGGACTTAAAAAAAATATTTAAAAAATTATTCGGCGTCAAGCAATCGTCCGACGATCACAAAGGCTCTCCGGTTGAAGTGATACGGCCTTTTATGGTACCGTTTTTCAACCGTATCGGGCGATATATCAATGAAAAATTTATCGTGCGGCGTTTGCGAAGATATATGAAAAACACCGACATCGCTTCGCCGGTAGTAGTTACCACGCTTCCTATTGTAGCGGATGTCGTTTTAAAAATCGGGGCGGAAAAAATAGTGTATTACTGCGTCGACGAATTTTCCGAGTGGCCGGGACACAACCGGCAGACCATGAAAAATATGGAATCAAAACTGCTAAGCGAGTCCGACGTGGTTATTACCACATCGCAAACGCTTTACGAGTCGAAAAAATTATTTTCAAAAGAGATTCATTGCCTGCCGCACGGTGTTGACATCGAACATTTTAAGCCTACGGATACGCCTGCGCCCGACGTTTATCCTCACCCACTGCTCGGATATTACGGACTTTTCGACGAACGAAGCGATATTTCGCTTATAGAGCATATCTTGAGTAAAAAACCGGACTGGCACATCATGGTCATCGGCGAGGCGCGCGGCGATGTAAGTTCACTGCGCCGATATCAAAACATGCATTTTTTGGGCAAAATACCGTACGGGCAATTGCCCAAAGCGGTACATTCGTTCGATATATGTATCTTGCCGTATAAGATAGACGCGCTGACTCAAAACATAAACCCGCTGAAGTTCAAAGAGTATCTAGCTACCGCCCTGCCGGTTGTAACCACAGCTTTGCCAGACCTCAAACAGTATGATGATGTTATCGGCTGGGCGCGCGATAACCGTCAATTTGTCGATCTATGCGAAAAATTTTTGTATAATGAAACCGGCGATCAGCGCAAACAACGTCTTGAGCGTACTAAAAAATATCTTGAAGGCCAGTCGTGGGAAGACAAATCGCAGGTGTTTCTGGGTTATATCCATAATGCTACTGCCGCTAAAAGGAGCTTACAGTGATAGACATACGCCAACTCATCCCTGAAGATCACGGGCATCTGTACGAAGCGTGGAACAACTATGTCGCCGATCAACCTGTCTGCAGTGTGTATCATATGGTCGAATGGAAAGAAATTATTTGCAAGGCGTGTTACCTGCGCCCATATTATTTTTACGCTGTAGACGGTAGCGACAGGATATGCGGAGTGCTTCCGTTATTCCGCTCAAAGAGTTTTCTGTTTGGAACATATTTGACGTCCATACCGTTTTTCAATTACGGCGGTGTAGCCGCGGACTCGCAGGAAATAGCAGGTTTATTATTCAAGGCAGGAATTGAAGCGGCAAGAGAATGTAACGCCGAATATATGGAACTGCGCCACAAAGAAACCTTTTTGCTGGACAACGTACCGTCAAAAACCCACAAAGTCCGCATGGTGCTGGATTTGCCGGACACGCCCGATATGCTTTGGGACAGTTTCAAATCCAAACTGCGTAGCCAGATCAAACGGGCTTCAAGGGAAAATATGAGCGTCCGCATAGGCGGTATGGATCTGCTAACCGATTTCTACAGGGTTTTTTCCGCAAACATGCGCGATCTGGGCACACCCGTTTGGCCGAAAAAGTTGTTTTATCATATTCTCGATCAGTTATCCGACCTTGCGTTTATATGTGTGGTGTATTATAAAAAAACTCCGGTCGCTACCGGTTTTCTGCTGGGGTTCGGCGATACGATGGAAATACCGTTCGCATCGTCGTTGCGCAAATACAACACCCTTAGCCCCAATATGCTGTTGTACTGGAACGTACTGGAATTCTCGTGCTCTAAAAAATTTAAAAAGTTCGATTTCGGAAGGTCTTCGCCCGACGCGGGCACCTATAGATTCAAGGAACAATGGGGAGCCGTGCCGCAAACGCTACACTGGCAGTACTGGCTACCCCGCGGCTCGGCAATGCCGGAAATCAACCCGCAAAACCCGAAGTATCAGCTTGCCATATCCGCGTGGCGCAAATTGCCCGTGGTTGTCGCGAATACAATAGGGCCCCATATAGCGAGGAATTTACCGTGAATATTTTGTATCTGGCGCACAGAATACCGTATCCTCCGAACAAAGGAGATAAAATCAGGGCTTTCAACGAGATCAAGTTTTTGAGCCGGCGACATACGGTCGACGTTTGCTGTCTGGTAGACACGCCGGCTGACGAAAGGCATGTGGAGCCTCTAAAAAAATATTGCAGAACAGTAACTTATGTTAAAATTAACGCGAAATTGAAAAAAGCGTTCAGCGTGCTGTCTGCTATTTTTTCAGGGAAAACCTGTACGGAAATATTTTTTCATTCAAAAAAACTGCAAAGGCAAATAGATCAGCTTATTTCCGGCGGCAATTACGATATTATATACATATTCTGTTCTTCTATGGCAAGTTATGTCCGCAATGCAGGGAATATCGCCAGAGTGATCGATTTTGTCGACATCGATTCCGATAAATGGATTCAGTACGCAAAATACGCCCGCTTCCCCCTAAAATGGCTTTTCAAGCGCGAAGGCGAACTGCTACAAAAACTTGAATGCAAAATCTTGTCATGGACGCAGGCGAGTTTTCTTGTTACCGAACGGGAAACGGAGTTTTTCGCACATCTCCCCCATGGCAACAAGGTATACGCCATACCCAACGGGATAGACAGGGGATTTTTCGATATTGATAAAACCCCTTGCGACGATTTTCTAGCCGGAGAAAACTATGTCTGTTTTACCGGAGCGATGGATTATTTTCCGAATGAAGACGCGGTTGTGTTTTTTTATGAGAATATATACCCGCTTATCAAACCGCATGCACCCGGCCTGAAATTTTATATAGTGGGTAGCAACCCCACCGACAAAGTAAGAAAACTGGCCGACGACAAAGATGTTGTAGTAACCGGTACGGTAGACGATATCCGTCCGTATATCAGGCACGCGAAAATATCGGTAATTCCTTTGCGAATGGCGCGGGGTATACAGAACAAGATTCTCGAGGCGATATCCATGGGGCTTCCTGTGGTGTGCACATCCAACGCGGCAGAAGGGCTTGCGCTTCGCAACGGGATAGATTTTTATGTGGAAGACGATGAATCTAAGTTCGCCCGGCGGACACTTGAGTTATTGAACAACCCCTGCCTTAAAAACGAAATGGTGCGGTCGGCTCAAATGCTTATAGATCAATTCTACGACTGGGAAAACAATCTGAATAAAATGGAATCGGTCATGGCGTCTGCGGTGAAGATAAAGAAAAATGCCGAAGGCGGGATTTGAACCCGCACAGGCGTTACGCCCACTAGACCCTGAACCTAGCGTGTCTGCCAGTTCCACCACTTCGGCATTTGCGAATATATTTCGTAGCGTTTAATGTTCAGTTATGATACGCTTAACAAGCGTTATCTGTCAAACAAATTTTTGCGTCAACACGAACACTTGAAACCGGATTTCTAAGATGGCTAAAAAAAATATCAAGGATGAAAATAAAAAAGTTAGATTGACCAACCGCAAAGCTCGGCGCGATTACATAATACTAGACACGTTCGAAGCTGGAATAGAACTGAGAGGAACCGAAGTCAAATCGTTGCGCGAAGGACGAGGCAACCTCAACGACAGCTACGCCACAGTCGAAAAAGGCGAGGTTTTCGTGCATCAGTTCAACATTACTCCATATACGCACGGCAACAGGTTCAACCACGAACCCGACAGAGTGCGTAAACTGCTTCTGCATAAATACGAGATACTGAAACTGGCTCAACAGGTCGACCAGAAAGGGTTTACAATAGTGCCCCTTCAACTTTACTTCAATAACCGCAACCGCGCCAAAATGGAAATCGCGGTAGCCAAAGGCAAATTCCTATACGATAAACGCGAAGATATCAAAAAACGCACACAACAGCGTGAACTACAACGGGAATTTCGCAACAAAGGCCTGCAACGGTTTGTTTGATTTGCATAGCCTTTTAATATGTATTCCATATCCTATGATTTCTTTAGAATGATAAATTATAAACCGGCAAACAATAAGCAGGCCGGCAAGGTTACCTATGGCTAAATCGGTAAAATTGCCGGCCTGCTGTTTAAGGCTGTGCCAAAATTGAGGGGGAATTTGGCTGTGCCGTAAAAATTATATCTTAAATTGTTCCACTATAGCTTGTAGAACCTCCGCTTCCTGCGCAAGTCCTTCCGCGCCCTGAACGGTATTTTGAGCGCCTTTGTC
>JAHDNF010000008.1 GCA_018435605.1 bacterium
GACGGAGCTACGATATCGTCTGTTAGCGAGTTTGACTGGCCGGAGTCAGGGTATACGGCTACGCGGATCCTTGATGAAGAAGGTGACACGGTGCAGTTGTCAAAAGACGGGCAGATGATGGGTATGATGACGTTGACCGGCACGTGGGTTGATTACAAGAATGCGTCAAATGTTGACAGTTCGTCTGTGTATGTATATGACGGTGATTACCGATGGGGATACGTTGATACGAACAAGAACGGATTGAAAGACGTAACGGAGACGTTGCTGGAATCTGTAGCTGAGTTTGATTCTTCAGGTAATTTTATAAGCATAACCAGTTATGATAGTGACGGTTCAACGATATCTACAGTAACCAAATTTAATTGGCCTTATACAAAGTACACAGTTACTCGTATAGTGAATAATCCTGCGGGGAAAGACACAATTCAGATATCGGATGATAATAATAGCTTATACGCCATTATGACTATGTCATCCTTATGGGGTGATTATACTAATCCTGCAGATGTATCTGAAAGCACAATTTATGTTTATACGCAGGATGGAGATAATCGACTCAGAACCGGTTATGTGGATACAAACAAAAACGCAATACGCGACGCTGGTGAAGATAATCTTGATTCGGTGATGTTGTTTGATAACGATGGAGACATAATTTCAATTACCGGTTATCTTGCTGACGGTGAAACTATGGAATATATAGTGACTTATGATCATCCTATGCCGGATTGGAGTACCCAGAGGTCAATAAATAATCCGTTTACACGTGATTCTATAACGATTTTTGATAATGAAGGCAGGATACGGGCGACGCAGACAACTGAAGGAACCTTGCTTGATGGTCCGCCGGCATCGGAAACAATTACCGAGAGTACTGTCTATGTCTATGAGAATACAGTGCGTTGGGGATATACTGATGTGGCTAAGAACGGGGTTTATGATGCCGATAATGACACCATTTTAGAGAATAAGGTACAGTTTGACTCTAATGGTAAAGTTGTTAGCGCAACGTATTGGAATTATGACGAAACAACCCAGACATTGTCGCTGTTCCGCATAGACGAATACAACAAGGAGTTCGGCGAAACTCGTGAGGGGTATGTTACGACAACGTTGTTTGATTATCCGGGACCTGAAGATCAACAGATTCAAGTATCGAATCCTGACGGTAAACTTACAAAGAAACGTGAATGGGATAATGCAACCCAGACTTGGACATATATTATATATGATTATCCCTTGGAAGACGAGAGGTATGGGTATATAGATCATGACAACAATGGTACGGTCAGCGCTGGTGATCAGCTTGAATCGCGTGCGAAGTTTGATGCTAATGAAAACCTTATTTCTAATACGGTTCTGTTTAGAAGTGGTGGCGCGTACTGGAATCAGGGAGAAATCCGCACGATAACTCACTATAATTATAATGGTACAATCTCGACCAAAATAAACAAGATGCCACAGGAAGGCTCCGCAGATGGCGATTATACCACTTATAATTATAATCGGGATGGTAATCTGTATAGAATAGACCATTTTGATATCAGTGAGGGTAAACTGTTCGCTGATTATTTAATGAATGGTTTTGTTACTATGACGGAGATATACGCAATTACAGTTACAGGTACACCTCCGATCAGAGATGGCAACGTGACTATCGGAGCGTTGTTGGAAGTCATATATAAGAATACTCAGACGCTACCGGACGGCAGGGTTCGTGTAACAGATCCGGATACAGGCCTGATACAGATATACAATTCACAAGGACAACTGGTAGAGTCTACGGATAACCAGAAAGTTGTGAATATATATTATTATGATAACGAAGGTAATTTTGTACGTGAAGATAACCTTGGTTACAAGATAGTGTGGTATGGTGATCCTTCCGATCCTAATACCGGTTACACCGTGTATTATAATCAATTGAACTCTATAACTACGTATGAGTTTACCGTACCGCTGGGACGTGGTAACGAATGGAGAATGATACAGAACGAGTATTGGGCTGACGGATTGTTGATCCAGCGTGATTTTGAAACGCAGGATATCATATCGATTGTGAAATATGAGCGCGACTCTCAATCCGATCTGGTTACGGAAACGGTTATTTATCAGCACAGGCTGAAAACTGTTACTGAGATGAACTGGCCTCAGTCCGGTTGGCGCGCGGTACTTATACCGGGTGGAGCTGAGAATGATAATGACGCTGTGATGATTATCGACAATACAAATAAATTGCGCGGGTATATGGAAATACTCAAGAGTTCGAGTTATAAATCAACCGGCAATATTATTCTCAGTGTAGTCTACGATTATGATACCAGCGGCAACCAAATCGGTTATGTCGATGCGAATAAGGATGGAATCTGGCAATCGAGCACTGAGACAACAATGTACAGTTATACCGAAAAATGGAGCGTGGATGAAACCAAAGAGGTTACACGTATCTTTAAAGCCGGAGGCGATATTATAGAGATACGCGATGCGACATTTAATGGTAAACTGCGTGCCAAAATAGTGCTTAACGGTACAGGATTCTCTTATGATTACAATAATCCTTTACATGTGGCAACCAGCAACTTGTATTTATACAATAGCGACGGTTCGTGGGATATTTATGTAGAAAACACCAATAAAAATGGTATTTTCGACAACGACGGTTCGGAAACCGATACCGGTTACGACGGAGTTCCCAATGAACGAAGTCATAACGGCGCGATGATGCAAGTACTCGATAACGAAGGGAATATCATATCCAACACCTTCGGAAGCGGATACATGGTCGATTATATGTATGACAATGAAGGGAACTATTTGGGAACGCGCGAAACAAGGTATTTCGGCAGTACATATTATTACGACAATGAAGGTAATCCGTATCCTGAAGGAATCATAGATTATCATGGCAACTATATACATATAGACCCGACATCAGGCTCATATATGAAACATTATAAAGAGTTTGAAACCGATGGAAGCTATTCGGGAACATATAACCTATATAGCGGCGGATTGCTGGCTACTCAGATAAATAGCCAAGGCCAGATTACTTATAAGAAGTACACATCCGCAGGTACGACTATTGTATTGGAAAACAACGGTGGTGTGGTGCATATAGCCAATCCGTCGAATCCTAGCGATATAGACGCACAGATTCTGGCTGGCGGCGAATATAAAGAGTGGCACGATACCGGATATCCGTCTTTGATAGCAGGGTATAATTCCGGAGACGGATCGTTGGTTACCCGTCTTAATTCGTCGGGTTATTATCAGAGTCAGACATTCGTTGACGGCAGTTTCTATGATACCTCAGGTTCCATTGCCACATATCAATATTATGAGATGGATCACAATTATTTCTATGTGCTAGAGGGTTCAACCCAATACGTATTCTTTACTCAGGAGTACCCGAATATTGTTCAGAACGTAACAGCCGGCGTATCTTTGACTATTCAGAACAACGGTACTACGCCGACGAATGTTGTGGACAATTCGAAAGTATACAAATGGACTGAAGACAGCGGTTCTACTACGGTATACAGATTCAACGGAATCAACCGTTATTTCAATAGTTCCGGAGTATTGCAGAAGACTGTCTGGTCTGATGCGACCGGTACGGTACAGCGTACTTTAAACTATGGTGCTAGTCTTGGCGGAGGCCTGTTTGAAATTAATTCCGTAGTAGACGGTAACGGATCAAGTTTAACACTCAACAGATCAGGCAGTACGATTACCGGTTTTGATATTACTGTAGGCACTAATACTACTATTGCTATAAATAGCGCCGGTAAGACTACTTCAGTCAGTACGTTAGGTCATATTCAGACTTACGACAGTAGCGGTAATGTCACATCAATTACAACTGCCGACGGTCTGGTTCAACTCAGTTCGAACGGTAAGGTCAATTCGGTAACCGATGTTGACGGAACTACTATGACGTATAACAGAGATGGCGGCGGCAACATTGTCAGTGTAATCGTGGAAGACGCTACACTGGGCATGAGGCGGTTCTATGAGGTCTTTTCGAGTAACCTGCGGTTATCGTCCGTAACGGAAAGTTCCGGAAGATTGAGCGAATATTATTACAATACGTCGGGATCGATACGAACCTATTCCGATGCTACTCCGACTTCATATTCGGTAATCGTAACAGACGGCGATACGGTTTATCGATATGGATACAGGCCTGACGGCGGAATACCCGGTTTGTATCTGTATAATGTGACACATCCGGATTATATGTTGACTTATACACGTCATTCAACTTATCCGTACTACATACTAAGTCAACAGCTTGTCATTTACGGACCTGAAATATCTGGAACACAACATAATATAACTCTGGAATTTTTCGGGTCGAGTTGGAAGACCGGAGGAAACTATCTATACGGCGATCTGTATTATATTACAGGAACACGTTTCGGTACGGAATACGCTGTTAAGAATCCTTGATTTGATGTAAAGTAGACCGATCTTAAAACGGAAAAGCCGGCTTATGAGTCTATCATAAGCCGGCTTTTATTATAAGGTTGAATACAAAGTTATAGCTAAAAATCCATCGTCATTCATGCGATCTTAAAGCGAACGAAATATCATTCAAAAATCATAAGACCGCTGTATATTAAATTTAGAAAAACTCTTCAGGCAGAGATAAATCTTTTTTGCCGGTGAGCCAAGTATATGCTTCTAGGTACTTTTCCGCTGTTTTTCTTATAATGTTAACCGGTAATTTCGGAACAGGCGGGTTTTTATCCCAGTCTATCAGTTCCAGATAATCTCTTACAAATTGTTTGTCAAAACTTACCGGATTATTGCCTACGGTATAGTGTTCTACCGGCCAGAATCGCGATGAGTCGGGTGTAAGCACCTCGTCTATTAAGATTATTTTATCGTCAATGACACCGAATTCGAACTTTGTGTCGGCGATGATAATGCCTTTAGTAAGAGCGTATTTTTGAGCTTTGGAATATATTTGTATACTTACATCTTGCAGGTATGCGAGGTTATCTTGCCCGATAATATCCGCGGCTTGTTTTGCTGTAATATTTTCATCATGGCCTTCTTCGGCTTTTGTAGCTGGCGTAAATATGGGTTCCGGTAGTTTCGAGCCGTTATCCATTCCCGGGGGCAGTTTGATACCGCATACTGAATTGTTTTTTTTATATTCTTTATATCCTGATCCTGCCAGATATCCCCGTACAACGCATTCAATTGGGAATACGCTTGCTTTTTTTACGAGTATGCTTCGTCCTTGGAGCATATTTTTAAATGTGTGCATTGCTTGAGGGAAGGAGTGGACATCTGTTGAAATTATATGGTTCGGAATAATATCCCGTACGAAATCGAACCAGAAATTGGATATTTGAGTTAAAATAACGCCTTTAAACGGTATAGGGTTTGGCAGAATATAATCAAAAGCCGATATTCGGTCGGTAGCTACCAGAATAAGATTATCGCCTGCTTTATAAATATCACGTACTTTGCCTTTTTTTACAAGCGGGCACTCTTTGACAGAGATTTCGTTATAAAGCATAGTTTTGAGCATGGCTCCTCCATGGTTACGGTTTTGGGCTTTTAGTTGCTATAGTACACCTTGGTTACTAGTATCTAATCTCAAATATAAATCGGTATGTTGGATATTACATCTGCATGATATATTATTGAGGCTTTATATGCCAAGTATAATTTTGGGGTGCATAAATATATTGAAAAAATGATTTATAAGAGATATAGTTTAAAAAACATTTCATAAACTGCATTTGAAATATTAAGTAATTTTTTATTAAAAATTGCCGTAAATCATTGTAAATTAACTTTGGTTTGAAAGATCCTATCCCATGGAATATGCGTTCCGTAAGGCCTTGAATTGCATCCTAATTTATCAAATATTTGACGAAAAATATTGCTTGTGATAGTGTTATCGAAATGAAATATTATAGGTAATCTGAATCATGAACCGATCTGAGGAGGAAACATGAGTAAAGAATCTCTGAAACCTGTTGTGAAACGCATTACCGGGATAGCGTGCCTGTTATTATTATTTGTTATTACCGGTGTTTTTGTCGGTTGCGGAAGTCCTGAGTCAAAACAGCAGAAATATATTAAAAAAGCTTTGATTTACGCAAATTTGGGTAAGTTTGAAAAGTCACAGAATGTGATGAAAGCGGCTCTTGAAAAATATCCGGATTCAGTCGAATTACATTTTAATTACGGAAATATTCTTGCGCGGCAGAAAAAGTTTGAGGCGGCTATTGAGCAGTTCAATACTACTCTTAAACTCGATCCGAACCATTATCAGACATACTTGCAGTTGGCGCGTGTGTATGCTGATCAGGAAACTTATGACAAAGCGTTGGAATATGCTGATAAGTCGCTGGCTATAAAAAATGATTATGCCGTTGCTTTTGAGTTTCGTGGAGCTGTTCACGAACGGCTGGGTCAAAATGAAGAGGCGCTTAAAGACTATGATAAGTATATCGCACTGAACCCAAGCAAGCCGGAAGGTTACTTAAGGAAGGCAAGCTTGTTTCTGATAATGAATGATCAAGAGAAAGCAAAAGAACAATGCCTGAAAATTACGAACGATATAGAAAAAAGCAATGTACAGGCGATTTTAATTTTGAGTCTGATTTATGACATGGAAGGTAAGATAAATGAAGCTGTGGCGCTTATAGAAGGCGGACTGGCCGATAAACCGAATTCACTGCAGTTTTTAAATAGGTTAAGTGAATTGTATTTAAAGCAAGGCGATTATGAAAAAGCGATGTCTACTGCTCAAAAAGCGTTAGCTATTAATTCCAAGGCGGCTGGCGCACGCTATGTTAAAGGATCGGTACATTTTATTCGTCAGGAGTATGAAAAGGCGGCTATAGAATTTGAGAATTTCTTTGATCCGCCTCCTATTTACGGTGATTTGTTTTACAAACTCGGATTGTGTTATCTTGAAATGGATAAACCCCAGCAGGGTATAAATGAGCTTAAAAAAATGATTGAGCGTTCTCCAAACTTTGTGCCTGCTTATTTCACGCTTGCATTTGCGTATTTGCGTGAAGGATGGGCGGACGATGCCATAAAGTTGTGTAAACAGGGATTGGAGTTGAGTCCGAATAATATAAAAGGGGTAGAGATTCTTGCAAAGGCAAGCATAGCCCAAAAAAACTTTAAGGAAGCGGAAAAATATTTTGATCAGCTGGTTCAACATCGTCCTGACAATGTCGCTGATATATTAAGTCTGGCATCGCTGAAAATCAACAAGGGCGATATAGATGTTGCGTACGATTTGTGCAATCGTGTTCTTGAAATCAACGAGAAAAACGTGAATGCACACAGCCTCAAGGGATTTTGTTATTTACGTCAAGGTAAGATCGACGATGCAATCACTGAATTTAGAAAAGTGATTGAAATTGATCCTCTAAACATTGGCGGCCATTTGAATCTTGCCAAGATATATTCTTCTGTACAACGGTTTAATGAAGCGGAAGAAGAACTGCTGAATCTTATCGAACTGAAACCTGATTTCACTGAGGTATTTGCGGAACTGGGAAACCTTTATTTTGTTCAGGGCAAATATGACAAGTCAATAGAGTATTACACCCGGATTTTGCAGAATAATCCTCAAGATTTAAAGACAAATATTGCTTTGGCAGGGGCATATTACGCTAAAGATGAATTTAATAAAGCGTTAGCTATTTTAGAGCCGTTTCAGAGGAATCCCAAGTTTGATGACAATGTACAGTTACGTTCGTTTCTGGCGACATTGTATTACAAGTTAAATGATCCGGAAAAGGCGGAACGCGAGTATAAAAAAGTTCTTGCTGTCAACCCTCGTTTTCGTCCTGCTTATGATCTGGGACTCATTTATACGGATCAGGGTAAAACTGAAGAGTCTATAGAGATTTACAAACAGGCTTTGAAAATTGATCCGAATTTGACGGATATGATGTTGTATCTAGCTATAGCTCAACAACACACAGGCGATTATGATAAAGCTGAAGAGACTTTGTCTAGGCTGATAAATATCGAACCGCAGAACTATTCTTTATATTTCATACATATAAATATTCTTGCCGCCAAGGGCGATACAGTAAAAGCTAAAGAAATACTCGATAAAATTCCCGAGTTGTCAGATGAAATCAGAAATGCATATAACGATGTCATCAAACTAAATCAGACCGATCCTATGCTCGGAAAAAAATTGACTTATATGCTAAACCAGATGAAGGTATACCGTACTCGCGGATGGACAGATCAGGCTGTCAGCATGGCAAACGAAGCTATTGATATTGTCCCCGCCAATATACTTCCTATGGCGTTTCTTGTTGAGGTCTATATGGCCGATGGGGATTTGCCGAAAGCACAAGAGATACTCGACAAGATGCTTGTAGTCAATGAAAACTCCATTGTTGCCAATTTGCGATATTCACGTTTGCAGGCGATGAGGGGGGATATTAAGAAATCGATCGAATATATGGAGAAGGTCAACACTATTACTCCCGATCAATCTTTTCTGCTACTTGATTTGGGTGTGTTGTATGAGCGGGATAATCAGATTGACAAAGCTGTCGAGTTGTATAACAAAGTAATCGAGCTACAGCCTAACTCTTTCCGCGCAATGAATAATTTGGCTTGGTTATTGACTGAACATAAGAAGGATTATGCAACGGCATTAAACTATGCGGAACAAGCGGCTGAGCTGGCTCCAAAGAATGGCGCTGTACTCGATACTTACGGATGGATTCTATACATGAAAGGTGATTACGAGAAAGCTATAAGTGTGCTTGAAAGAGCGGCCGCATATCTGCCCAGTAATCCGACGGTAGCCTATCATCTTGGCAAAGCATTCATTGCTGTAAACAACGAAGAAAAAGCGTTGTTTTCGCTTGAAAAAGCCATTGATATCAACATCGATTTTCCAGAAAAGGAAGAAACTCTAAAGTTGCTCGAGCAGTTGAAGATGACTCTATCTAAATAATATAGTTTTTTGTGAATCACAAGCCGGACGGATCTTTTATCTGTCCGGCTTTTTTTTATATCAAACCGCCGTATTATGTCTTGATCAAATTAAACGGTTTTTCAAAATTTGGCCTTCCATTACCGATAAGAATCTATATTATTCAGTATACCTATAATTATCTTTTCCTGATTAGCTAGGTAATTGATATAAAATATTTACTTATAAACTTGCGGCAAAGGCAGAACGTGCTTTGTTAATAATTTGTAAGCGATGTAGATGAGGTGCAAGTTGTTGGGGAGTGATCCCGGGAGCGACATATTCGAACTGAACATTATAATCATTCATAAAGGAAGCGATTAGAGAATTTTCAATTTCAACCATTTCATCAAGCAAAATACGTTGCGAAGTATATTCGTAACCTGTAGTAGACATAATACGCACTACATGTGCCTGAAAGCGTATTAATTTCGCTAGGTTATCTATGGAAGCTCCTTTAACAACAGCTAAATATGCTCTATAAAACGCTTCGCTGGATAAAAATAAGTTCGCACCGTAACCGCGTTTGATATTTTCACCTTCAATTTCCAGATGATCATTGAATCGCAGTAAGAACGGTACAGGTGAGTCCATAGTCCATCCTTTGCTGGATATGAGCCATATGCCGACATAATTGAGGTCATCGATAGCATTGACATCTCTGGAATCCTTTTTGAAGTAGTCATATATCTTTTCTACCATATCGTGACCCCAGTTGAAATCTTCTATATGATTTATATAAAAATTTGTGTCATCCGGGTCGAGGGCGCGCTGTATTACTTTTAAATTGTGTACACTGTATTCTGTTTTAAGATGTTCCATAATTTTACCGCCCAGATTTTCAAGTGTTAAAATGATTTGATACGCCCTATTGTCAGATTGTACATGCGGTATAGAAGATAGTTGTCTCGGAGTAGTTGGCGGCTGTTCCTGATCGGCCAGAACTATTTTTTCCGCGAGATCGGGGTATAGTTTGGTCAATGAAGTATGTTGAGTCTTATTCCAGATAAGAACTTTTTCCGATTTTGCGATATACGCCTTTATGTTTGGATCGGATAGCATTTCATTAGAAGTAGGTAATTTATCGTCCGGCATAATGACAACTATGTATGTTTTGGACGGCGGTCTTGGGAATGAATGGATGCCAAAGTAAACGGATATGTCGATATCCGGCGACCATGGTGTGGTTGGAAATTTAAAGTCTATACTCCGAGATTGCAGTTCAGCACGGGCGGACTGAGTATCCAAGTCGAAGAAATAATCCAATCCGAAAATACCCCATCTAGCAAACGATTTAATCAGAGGCTCCAAACTTTTAGGAGCCGGTTTATCAGAATTTACGCTTGTGGTTACTTCTTTATTAACTGAGGCGTGTAAATCATATTTACGTTGTACGTAGTAAAGTTTTTGCATTTGCGTAGTTTGACCTGATTTCTTAGTCATAACATAATCCAGCATGGTGGTATACGCTTTTTGCGCCGCCTCGAAATCGTTTTGGAGCGGCGGGGATGTAAGAAAATTCAAGTATGTTTCTACCCCTGCTCGGTCGGCAACCATGTTTACAAATGAATATTTGGTGGATTTTGTGTTTTGCCGAGTAAAGAGATTGATAGTTAAGTCTTTTACGAGGAATTCGTTATATCCAAGATAATGATATTCTGTCAGCCGTACTCCGGGCACTCCTCTTGCAAGCGGCATATCTAATGCGCCAGAATTGGTTCCTGTGGCGAATGTACCGCGTCCAAGGATTGCGGCTTGCTCTGGTAATGTGAATGTTCTTTGAAATTTGTTGTGACGAAGTTGCCATGCGTTGGTGAAGTCAATCAAATCAGGGTCGTTATCGATCATAATTTGTAATTCTCTGGCTATTTTTACTAGATCGAAAGTCAAAGATTTTATACGATCAATATACGATGTTTTAGCCGGAATTCGTTCGATGCGAGCGAGTTCATCAAGCAATTGGTCTATGAAAGTTTGCGGCGAATTGCCGAAAAAGATTATTTTAGGTGATTTTCCTGTTTTCTGGAATGTAAGAGTTTTTAAGAGATTGATAAAACGGATTGTATCATAAAGATTGCTGTTGCGAACCGCTTCTGTAAGTTGCATATCGAGACGTAAACTAAACGGAATAATGATATCTTCATCTGTGTTTATATCAAGTGATTGGTAAAATTCATCTGCCAGCCTTTCGTCAGTGTCGGAGACTGGAAAATCCACAGGTTGTTTCATATCAAAAAAAGATGAAGCGTAGACGTTAGTTGCTTCATTTGGTAATTCGGGATGATGTTTAGAAAAGTCGTAGCCCGCTACAAACAGTTCCAGAGGATATGATTTCAAGATATTTTTATCGTTATCTATAATGTTTTGAATAACCAATTCCCACAAGACGCGCGGAGGGTCTTTTTGGCGGAAATGGCTCATGATGTTCATCTGGTCATGTACCAAAGGGTTGATCGGATCAATCCAAATAACCTCGTCGATGACTCCTTCAAGTTGTTGCATAACAAAATTTCTATTGGTCGGTATATCGAATAAGACAATAGATAGATACTCATCAGGATTTTTTTTACGGATTCCACGGATGGCGTGCATCCAGCGAATGGAAGAACCCACTCCATCCGCAAAAAATGGAAGAATCGCTATATTTTTGCGAGGTCGGTCGTTTAGCGATTCGAACCTATAGCAAGACTGCATTTTTGATTTGGTTATGGAAACTATATTATCAGGGGCATTGATATCTTCAACTATGATATGACTGTTTGTTTCTGTAATAAAAAACCTTGCCTCAGCGTTTGACACTGTTCTGCGAAAGAAAAATTCTCTGTGTTTTATGTCAAGAGTATGCGCGGCCAATCCCTTCCAAAACAGGTTTATATATCGTAAGTCATTACCGCTTGGTTCTGAATATGATACATTGTTGTCAAGCGCGTCGCGTTTAAGCAGTCTTCTAAATCGTTTAAGATTTTCCTCTGACATGGATGCGTATTCAACGGTATTCAATCCGTAATATGATGTTGATGCGTAAGGAGGCCGGATACTTTGTTTCGAAATATCTTCAGGTATAAAAGCCAGCAGGTCTGGAGGGGAATCAAGTATAATCATATAGCGTTTGGAGCGTTCATCGGGATCGTTGAACTGGCGTATTGAAGTTTGTATCAAAGCGAATGCCGATTTGAGTTTATCTTTCAATGGTGAATAGGTTAGACGAAACGCAAGATTGTCAATTATTTCTTGTGTCATTCCGTCGATTCCTGAAGACAGCTCAGCGGCCAGTATTTCTTCAGGTAGTGCGAACAGCGCGTCAATGTCGACATTTTCAAGATTAGAAATGACAGTTGCCCGTCCTTCGGCGATAGCGGTCTGTATTTGAGGAGGTACTAAGTTTTTTTCAAATGTTTTATCTCGTAATTCGTTTGCCAGTGCAGTTTCAACCGGCGTACCGCGTGTAGCCTGAAAATCTAGAAATTGTTCGTTGCGGGAAATAAGGAATTGATGTGATGCTTTATTCCTGAAGATATCTATATAATCGCATGTCGGTTCTGCGGCGCCGAAGTGAGGCGATACAACCGCGTATGAAATATTTTCTTCTTTAAAAAAATTTATAAGCGAATCCCTGTGAAAACCACCGAGTATGACAACTGCAACAGAATGTTTAGACTCGGTTATATAAGTATGTAGTTGGCGGATAAAAAAATCATCCCGAGCTATAGCCAGCCGATAAAAACGATCGATTTTATCGAGTAGCTCTAAAGAAAATACCGGCGGTTTAGGAACATCGCATGGGATAAGATGATCGTCGGCTATAGACTGTAATATTGCAGGCCAAAGCATGGGCTGAAATGTGTCGATGTGATCTGTATAGTAGATATATTCGTTTCTTGTAAGCTGAAGTGTGAGTAGCCGTTTATAAGTGAAAATATTATCTGACAGCTGTTTTAAGGAACTCTGATCGGATGTGGTGATAAGGGTATCGTAGAGTTTTAGTTCCAGAAGTTGCATTTCGTCGGCTATAGACAGCATATCTATTTCGTCCATAGCTGTGAATACATCGTAGAATTCTTTTATAGAAGGTTCATCAAAAAGGTTTCCCGATCGTTGCTGTATCTGTGTAATTAAATCGGCAACATTATCGAGCGATTCCAATATGACTTGTTTGTGTAAGTCGTTCCAATTCTCGTATAGATCGGGGTTGTCTTCTTTTATTTTTGTCAGATGCTCATTGATTGAGGTGCGCAGTTGGATTTCGTTGAGTTTCTTTAAATAGTCAATATATTGTACGAACAGCCCGATATTGGGATAATCTTTTGTCATCAAGCCATTTGTAACGCATTTGTCATTAAGATACGGCAAAAAATCGTTTATGGTGATGTTTCCGCTGTGATACCTTCGACAGTGCATGTCGAATTCCAGTAATTGAGGCGAAAAGACATCTTTTTTTACGATATCGACTTTGTTGTTTAACTCATCAAGAAAAGGACTGAGTAGTTCGCTGACAGCGAGAGTGTCAAACAGTGCGTTGACGTTATCGAGATACAGCGATTGATTTTCAATTCCGGTAATGGTAAATGTATAATCTGCATTAATATCAAGAAACTCTTCGCCGGAAATAAATCCTTTTTTCAAATAATCTATAGATACATTTTCCCTAATTTCTTTTGTAGCTATCGGGCGTAAGTGACTCAGATTTAAGTTTCCGGAACCGCCTTCCGTAAAAACCTGATTGACGCTGAAGTTGGTTATAAGATAATCCAGCAGATTGGCTATATTGCGCTGGGCTTCGTGGTTGTAATGGAAATCATTGACAATTATAAACTTATGAGCGCTTTGCGTTTCGTGTTTAGATTGTACGGCCGCGTATTTATCGGGTATCAATGAGCTCAAAGTTCTGGAATTATCTGATGCGTAAGAATCGAAATAAGATTCCATCAAAAGGAAAAAGAACAACCATGAGCAAGCAGTAAGTAAATATTTTTTAGGTATGTTGATTAGCATCGGCGTGTCCCGATAAAATATTATTGGTGTATAATGTTTTTTATTTAGTTATATTATACTATATTTTTTACAAAAAAGGAAAATAGATGGTATATAAATAAAGGTCTATTTTTATTCGAGGTTTTAAGAAAAGAAAAAGCGAGCGAAGGGATTCGAACCCTCGACAGCCAGCTTGGGAAGCTGGAACTCTACCAACTGAGTTACGCTCGCTTTGCAAAAGATATATACAATATAGTATTTATATTAAGTTTATCCGTCAATAAAAATCAGCTGTAAATTACCGGTCTTAGCTAGCGATTTACAAATTCATGTAGCGACGATTTTCGAATCAAATCCTGCAAACGCTCTTCGATAGCATGTTCGGTCAGCCCGAATAGATTGTTCATGCTGAAATCTTGGACGTTGAAAGATGCCATAACTGTGCCGTATGCCATTGCTTTTTTCAATGTCATTGTGTCGGTTTTGCCGGATTTACAGATATATCCGAGCATTCCGCCGGCAAACGTGTCGCCTGCGCCTGTGGGGTCTACCACTGTTTCGAGAGGGTAGGCTGGAACTGTGAATATATCGTCGCCATGTACAAGCAATGCTCCGTGTTCACCTTTTTTTACCACAACAGACTTAGGACCGTATGATTGAATTGCTCTGGCGGCTTTTATGATGTTATCGGATTCCGTGAGCATTTTGGCTTCAGCATCGTTGAGCACGATTAGATCGATTTTCCCGAGCAATTTAATCAATTGCGGTTTCTTGTAGTTGATCCATAGATTCATGGTATCGCAAGCGACAAATTTGGGAGATCGAGTAAGATTAAGTACATCAAGTTGTAATTCCGGATTAATATTCGCTAGAAAAACGTATGGAGTGTCTTTGTATGATTCGGGCAATTCGGGTTTGAAATTTTCAAAGACATTCAGTTCAGTTGATAATGTTTCCGCTTCGTTGAGATTTTGCATATAACTTCCTGCCCATCGGAATGTTTTTCCGGGTTGTCGTACAAGACCGGTTGTGTCGATATTTCTTTTTTTAAGCATATCGATATGTTTCTGTGGAAAATCTTCGCCGATAACTGCCACGAGTTTTACAGGAACGAAAAAACTGGCTGAGTAAGAAAAGTATGTCGCCGAGCCTCCGAGTGATTCATCTCGTTCTCCTGCTGGAGTTTGTACATGATCAAACGCGACAGATCCTACTACAAGCAGACTATTATCCATTTATCTCACCTTTAAGTTGTTGTTTAAATTGGGTAACTTTTTCATATTTATCATTGGCTTGGAGTATGGCCGAAACAACGGCCACTCTGTTTATGCCATATTCGGTAATTTTGTTTAAACGGGCAAGGGCAACACCGCCGACGGCGAATACCGGTATATCGATGGTATTTACGACTTGTGCCGCGACATCGATTCCGATAGCGGTGTATTCGGGTTTAGTTCCTGTAGCGAATAAAGGGCCTATAGCTATGTAATCGGGATTGAGAATACGGGTATGTAGAGCCTGATCTGCAGAATGAGTGGATGCACCTATAATAATTTTTTTTCCATATTGATCAGCTATTGAACGCGCTACAGGGACAGGCAAGTCGTCTTGCCCCAGATGAACTCCGTCCGCGTCGGACGCGAGAGCCAGATCAAGCCGGTTGTTGACAATAAACGGTATCGAATAAGAAGCTGTTATTTCTTTGAGTTGACAACAGATATTTAAAGCGTGGGCATCGCTTAGTGAATAATCCCTAAATTGAATAATATCCACCCCCGCTTCACAGCATTCGCGAGCGATTTCGCACAGACACTCTGCACCGATGTACATGGTGTCCAAAATTAGATAGAGATGCCTATTTTTTAGTGAGAGCATATTTTATCATTTTCTCCAGTGTATATACTTCAAACCGCAATTCTTTAATATCGGCTACGGGACGCGGACATATCAACTTCAAAAATTCTTCGATTACCCGCATAGCTTCTTCAACCCTCCGGCAGTTGGCTTCAACCAGTGAATCTATGGACTGACGGTTTCCCTCCAGATGGGGAATATATTCTTTTCCGACGTCTTCACTGCTTTCCCTGCTGGCAGTGATGCCGGATATCTCTGAGCGGAGCTCTTTTTCCAATTCACAAAATGAATGGCGTATTGTTTTTATCTGAGCGTATATGGATTTATCGTCCAGAAGGAATCGGCCTATTTCTTCTATAACGCGAAGGCCTTCGCGTGTTCTGTTACAGTTGGCGTCTATGATTCGCTTGATTTTGTCATCTATCATTAGCGCAGTATCTTTCTATGATTGTCTGTATTATATTTCTTGTAGCTTTGCCTTGAACCAGTTCGATTGTTTTAACAATTCCGCCCCAGCTTTCAACTTCGTTTCTGCCGACAATGGTATCGAGCGTATAGTCAGCCCCTTTGATGAGTATGTTAGGTCGTAATGTCGTTATAAGAGTATAAGGTGTTTCTTCGTCGAAAGGCACAACGTAATCGACCATTTCCAGAGCGGCAAGTATTTCGGCTCGTTCTACAAGAGGTACTATAGGACGTAGCGGGCCTTTGTTAAGCTGTACGGAATAATCCGTATTCAGACCGACTACTAAAATATCACCGTGCTGTTTACATTGGCGTAAATAGCTGATATGGCCTACATGAATCAAATCAAAACAGCCGTTTGTAAATACGATAACAGCGCCATGTCTTTTTTTATCTTCAAGGATTGGAGCTAATTGGGAACAGTTGAATATTTTTCCGTTCATGACGCTCATGTACCTGCCGGCTTGGAATGGCAGACGTGCATTTGTTCGACAAGATCGCAGATAAGATGCTCTATCATTAGATGCATTTCCTGAATTATAGGGGTCGAATCAGAGGGTATTACGATTGCCATATCGGACAAAGCCAGCATATCTCCGCCTGTTTTGCCTGTAAGTGATATGGTAACACATTGTTTTTCCTTGGCGGCAATCAAAGCCTGTGTAATGTTGGGGGATGTGCCGCTTGTAGAAATAGCCAATAGAATATCGTTCGGATTGGCAAGGGCTTCAATCTGTTTGCTGAAAATTTTATCAAAAGAATAATCATTGCTGATTGATGTAATAACCGATGTGTCTGTTGTTAAAGAGATAGCCGGCAGGGGAGACCGTTCTCTGCGGAAACGATTAACAAATTCCGCCGCGATATGCTGGGCATCCGAAGCGCTTCCGCCGTTACCGCAAATCATTAATTTCCCGCCATGAGAAATTTGTTTATAAATTATTTTTGCAACATCTGATATAGAATCGGTTAATGTGCTTAAAACTATTTCGGTTACGCGCTGGTGTTCTTTTATGTAATTAGTAATTGAGGAGCGCATTTGTTATCCCTCAAAATTCTCTTTCGTCACGGTTGTAATCGGCTTCGGTATTCGATTCCTGAGTCTCTTGAATCGGCTGGGTTACAACTCGTACATCAGGCGGATTTAGGGTTTTGTGACGCCGTGTGGGTATATCTCGTTGTGCGAAAGAATCTTTAGCAAGAAACACGTTAACTCCGTTGACATTTTCTATACCCAGCATATTTTGTAATTGAATACGAACCTCTTTCTGTATTTCCTCGATAGCAAGTGGTAAATTATTGACTCCCGCCCATATTTTGATTTTAAGATTCACATTGACAGAATCTTTGCCTTTAAGGGTTATCGATGGATATACATCTTTGATTTCCCTGAAATTTTTTCCGACTTTGCGTATAAAATCTTCAACTGCGAAAATAGAAATCATAATTTCACCTTCGCCGGTATTGTAATGCAGAAAGGTTTCCTTTCGTCTGCCGGATATATTTATAAAGAAATAAAGTATGGGGATACCGACAAATACTATGCTGGCAAGCAAAACATTAAGTCGGTTATAAAAAAACAGTTCGATTTCTTCTTTTACGAATGATATTGATAAAAAACGTTCAAAATAGAGATCGAGCAAAAGTAGGCCGAGTGCAAGAAACGTAAGCGCGAAAATCGAATGGAAAATGAACCTAATAAAATTTTTCATCATATCATTCCTTTTGCATGTTGTAGCTTTATGCATCGAGTATATCTTTTGAATCAGTGTTCGGCAGTTTGACTCCCTGAATAATTAGATTTATTGCAACAACCTTTTTACCTGCCATTTCTTCAACATGTTTGCGGACATTATGTTGAATCTGTATAGCCATCTCCGGTATTTTTACGCCGTATTCGACAAAAATGCTGACTTCGATAATGACATTTTCGCCCTTAGTCTGGACTTTAATGCCGCGGTCAAGACTGCGTTTTCCGAATTTTTCAGCTATATCGCCGACTAAACCGCCGCCTGCGGCTATTACGCCAGGAATTTCCTGTACTGCCATATAGGTTATAACAGCTATAACATCGTCGCTTATAACGGTGCAGTCGCCGATCTGATCCTGATCGTCTAATAACTTGACATCATAACCGTCAAGATTCGTTTTGCCGTCTTTGGCTTGTTTCGTTTTGGTAGACATGATATCTCTCCTCCTGCCTTATTCCCTGTGTTTTAACAGTTCTTCAATGTAATTCGTTGCAAATTTACCGCTTCGGAAATTTTTCTCGTTTATTATTTCCCGCTGAAAATGAATGTTGGTAAAAATGCCTTCTACAGTAAATTCGCTTAGAGCTCTGTCCATTATGGTAAGGGCGTCTTCGCGAGTTTTGCCGTGGGTGATCAGTTTGGCGATCATCGAATCGTAATATTGCGGGATTGAATACCCCGCGTAAACATGGCTGTCTACCCGTACACCCATGCCGCCTGGCGCATAATAACCGGTTATTTTACCCGGCGACGGCATGAAGCCCCTGTCTGGGTTTTCGGCATTGATACGGCATTCTACAGCATGGCCGTTCATTTTGATATCTTTTTGAGTAAATGAAAGTTGTTCTCCGGAGGCAACTTTTATTTGCTCTTTAATTAAATCTATACCGGTAATAAGTTCTGTTACCGGATGTTCGACTTGTATACGGGTATTCATTTCCATAAAATAGAAGTTGCCGTGTTTATCATATAAGAACTCAATAGTACCGGCATTGGAATAGTTTACTTCCTTTGCCGCTTTGACTGCGGCATCGCCCATTTTTTGTCGTACGGCCTCGGGAAGTACAGGAGAAGGGGACTCTTCAATGAGTTTTTGATGTCTGCGCTGTACCGTACAATCGCGTTCAAATAGATGAACGGTATTGCCGAGTTGATCTGCAAGAATCTGTATCTCAATATGGCGGGGGTTTTCGATAAACTTTTCGAGGTAAACGTCTGCATTGCCGAACGCAGATTCCGCTTCCGAACGAGCGGCCATGTAAGCGTTAGCAAGGCTGATATCGTTGTGAGCGACGCGCATACCGCGCCCGCCGCCGCCGGCAGACGCTTTAATAATTACCGGATAACCCATTTCACGGGCGATCTTTAAGGCATCATCAGCGGATTTTACCACGCCGTCACTGCCCGGTATAGTAGGAACGTTGGCGTTTTTTACCGTTGTTTTTGCGCGTGATTTGTCGCCCATCAATTTAATGGATTCGGAACTGGGACCTATGAATTGTATATTGCAACTTGCGCAGATTTCAGCGAAATGGGCGTTTTCTGCCAGAAACCCGTAGCCGGGATGAATAGCTTCGACATTGCCGATTTCTGCGGCGCTGATTATGCTCGGAATATGTAAATAACTTTGTGAACTCGGAGCGCGCCCGATACAGATAGCTGTATCAGCCATTTTAGCATGGAGGCTATCGGCATCTGCTTCGGAATAAACGGCGACTGTTTCTATATTCAATTCATGACAGGCACGAATAATTCTCAGCGCGATTTCTCCGCGGTTTGCGATCAATATTCTTTTCAACATCGGTATTCACCTTTACTACTTTTTTATTTTGAATAGTTTTTGGCCGTATTCAACAGGAGCTCCGTTTTCGGCCATGACTTCAAGGATTTTTCCTTTCATTTCCGCTTTGATTTCATTGAATACCTTCATTGCTTCAACGATACATACTACGTCATCCGGTTTGACTTCCTGACCGGTTGTAACATAAGGCGGAGATTCCGGAGACGGCGCGAGGTAAAAAGTTCCAACCATTGGCGACACAATGTAATCGACCGACGGGTCGTTTTCAGGTGCTTTTGGTTGTGCTACAGGCTGAGCGACAGGTTGAGGCGTAGGAGGTAAGATCGGTTGCGGAGAATAGTATGCCTGCATAGGTGTTTCTGTAATTTGCCGGGTTACTATTTCTTTTTCTTTTCGAAGTATGATTTTGAAATCGTCTTTTTCAAGTTCAAAATCGGTGATGTCGTTAGCTTTCATTAATTTGATCACTTCCTTGATCTCTCTCAGATCCATTGCAACCTCCATTTTTGCAGTATAGTAGCAGTGAGTTTCCGTTGAAATTGTGTCATTTTAAGAATAATTGAGTGTTTTGTCAAATGAATTAACAGCGCGTTACCTGTCTTTGCTAATCATTTAGACAGGCGATGCACCAACGCGCGTAATCCCAGTTCGTAGCTCATTTTACCGAAACCGCATATCTGTCCGACGCACACCCGTGCGGGATATGATGTGTGCCTGAATGATTCACGGGCGTGAATATTTGATAGATGAACTTCCACAGCAGGTACGCCCACACCAGCGATGGCGTCCATTATTGCAATGCTTGTATGTGTGTACGCCGCAGGATTAATTATTATGCCGTCAAATCCATCCCGTGAGGCATGTATTTCGTCTATCAAAGCCGATTCGCTGTTGGATTGTTTGAAGACGATTTCCGCATTGAGCGTTTGAGCTGTTTGGCGCAGGAACGTTTCTATATCTTGCATGGTTTCCGAACCGTAAACGGTTTGCTCTCGAGTTCCCAAAAGGTTAAGGTTCGGGCCGTTAAGCACTAATATACGCATAGTTTACCTCATTGATGTTAATTCATGGTATATTTTTTTATATTCCTGTTTTTGAGGATTATACTCTATGGCTTTTGAAAATTCAATGATTGCTTTATCGCGGGCGTCATTTTTTGAGGATTTAAGGTATGCAAGGCCTAACTGATAATGATACGACGCGCGATGCCAGTCTCTTTCCACGGCCTTTCTGAAAAATTCGATTGCCGTTTCGATGTCGTTTTCGTTAAGGAATATAGTGGCGGCTAGAAAATGGATTTTCGCGTTATCATTGTTTTTTTTCAAGGCTTTGTCCAGCAGTAACAGAGCATTATTTGCATCGCGTGTTTCTTTATAGACACAGCGAGCGGCATCGTAGTAAGCCTGCGCGTCTAAATATCCGGTGATAAATTTATGCGTGATGATTGTAAACAGGGCGCATACCAGCAATATGATTAACTTATTTTTATGCAAAGAGAGATTGAAGGTTTTATCGGTGTTATATGTGTCGCTCAAACCTACAAAGTAAAATGCCATGAACGATAATGCCGGTATCGAAAAGTCGAAATCAACTATATTGTGCATAGCAAATGCTAAAATGGCAAGCCCTGCGGCGGTCTGAGGAAAAGACAGGCCGTTTTTAAAGGTTTTTTTTATGAAAGCGCCTATCGCAAGAAGCCATATAGCCGTGTAACTAATAAATCCGACTAAACCTGTTTCTACCCATATCTGCAAGTAAGTATTGTGTGCGAACTGTGTTTCTTCCGCGTTAGTTATGCGGTATTTTGGATATACGATACCAAATGTGCCGAGTCCATATCCGAATAGCGGTTTATCTTTGATCATCTCGACAGAAGATTTCCAGTAATCGATACGCGCTGTCAGGGATTTCATTTTTGACGGGAGCAATGTTCTTTCTATCAATACAAATAACGCCAGAAGCGATAAAAGTATAATTGCTACGGTTCGTTTGCGCATAGAAAATTTATCTTTGCAAAAAAGTATAAAGTAGACTATAAGCGTTAGAATGCATGCTATAATTCCGCCTTTTGAAGCTGTCAGTATCAGCGCCGCCACAATAGCCAAAGGAAACAATACGATACATCCGATAGCAATAGGAATAAAAAAGAACAACGATTGTATATAAAACCACAGAAATAATACAACGGACGATACTATACATATCCAAGCGTAAATGCGCAAAAACGATTTTCTATAATGATACGCCATCTGTAATATGAACGGTAAAAGCATGCAAAGATATCCAGCCAGCGAATTAGGATATACGAAGGTGGAAAAGATACGGTTGCTTACTATACGCTGATATAGCGCGTAGTTTTGCGGATTGTCGTATTTATAAAGCATTGCGCTTTCCCGTATACGGTCGATATTGATCATTTCGCGCATTTCATCCAGTCCGTAATAATATTGATATATGCCGTTGACCGAAACGAAAATCGCCGCGGATACAATAGCTACAATTATAGGAAGTAAAAGATCTTTATTCTTCATCTCGATCAAGTATTTTGCCGCGAGATATCCGGTGACGGAACCGCACAACAAAAAAAAGTTGACTTTACTGGCATGAGGATTGACGGACGTACTTATGGAAAACGCGCATGCCCCGATAAATAGAATCAGCATTAGAGTTATTTTTGTTATGCGAAAATGAACTGAAGATCGCAACAGCGCATGGAACGATATGATCAGAAATAATAATAAACCCAATGTACAGACAGCCAGCGTAGGCCATGTGGAAAAAAAGATGTCTATCAGAGTCGGCACAAATAACCCCAATTCATCTATATACGGCGATCCTAGTTTGATAGGAACAACGAACACTGTAAACGCCGAGCATATAATAAAAAGAAGAGTTGATATTCGATGAAAATCCAACCGAGTGTTATTTTCCATTGTTCTTTTTATCCGCTTGTTGTTTTCCGTAATATTCAAGAAACGATATGATAGATAGGATACACAATGTTTGAACCGCGGTCGTAAGTACGCCGAATTGCTTGAGGCCGGGAAGTAATATTGCGTTTATAGCGACACAAAAAGTAACCAGATACACAAACAACGCTGTACCTCGATGAGTCATGCCCAATCGCAGAAGGCGATGAGAAAAATGATTTTTATCGGGTTTAAATATGGATTCCCTGTTTTTTGTGCGAATGACAATCACCGACATGGTGTCATAAATAGGTAATCCGAGTATGATGACCGGCATAAGAACCGGATAAAGCGTGGAGCTACCTTTTATATAATAGGTACCCATAATTGTTAATATTGATAATATAAATCCGATAAACAATGAACCGGCGTCCCCCATAAAGATACTGGCAGGCGGGAAGTTGTATCTCAAAAAACCTAAAAGAACTCCTATGAACGCCACAAGAAACAGCCCGATAAACAGTTGTCCGGCAATGAGAGAGGCAATCAAAAGGACAATGGAAGATGTCATTGCGACTCCCGCGGATAGTCCGTCCATGTTGTCCAGCAGGTTGAACGAATTTGTGATTCCCACTATCCAAAAAATAGTTATTACATAGCTGAATACTTCATTTTTGACAAATAATGTTATTTTGATATCGAAAAAATAGACGATACAAAACGCAATGGCGATTTCAAGATAAAATTTTAGTTTAGCTGGAAGGCCGAATTTGTCGTCAAAAAGTCCGACGATAAAAATGATAAAACCGCATACGAAAATTCCCAGCATAGACCAGCCTACTTTAATCATACCGGGAACGTGTATGAATATCCGGCCGATATAAGGACTCAATTTTTCTGCGTGCATTCGGTAAAGCAAGATAATACCGAAATAATGAACAAGAACGGATATCATCAAGGCAATGAATATACCCAGTCCGCCCAGCAAGGGAGTTTCTTTTTTGTGAATCCGCCTATCGGATGGTCTGTCGACCATATTCAGCTTGAACGCCAGCGGTTTACAGTATTTGACAGCGATAAGGCTTAGTATGAACGATACAGCGAATAGATAAATATATGTCAGCGTCCACATGTGAGTAATTCCTGATATAGCGTATTAAGTTTCCGGCACATAGCTTTTGTGTCAAACAGCGGTACCACCAATTTAGTTCCGTTACTGCCGAGTTGTTTGCGCAATGTCGCATCAGATAACAAATTGATTATTGCGGCGATGAATGCCTTTTTGTCGTCCGGTTGCACAAGGTATCCTGTCCGATCGTTTATAACTACTTCGTGTGCGCTGTCTATATCTAAGGAAACAACAGGTATTCCAGCGGCCAGAGCTTGGGGTAGAGCCCGTGCCAGCCCTTCACGAAGAGATGTGTGTACCAGTATATCCATTACTGCGATATAGTCTGGAATTGTATCAGGAGCTACCAGTCCGGTAAAGATAAAATGATCGGAAAGACCGTAATTAGCTATCGAATCGGTCAATTCTTTTCGTAAAATACCGTCGCCGACAAAAAGAAATTTGGTTTGCGGAAATTTATCTGTAATAGCTTTGGCGCAATCGACTACAAAATCATGTCCTTTCAAATGGAACAACCGAGCGATTTTGCCTACAACAAGTTCATTATCCTTAATGCCCAATTGCTTGCGTATATGTTCTCGTTTTAGCGGCGCGTTGGCAAAAGCAGTGATATTCATACCGCTGTAAATTGTAATATATTGTTCCTTACGACCCACACCGGCAATCAAAGCCTTGTCGCGCATTGTGTCTGAAACGGTTACGATTTTAGAAGATACCTTGGCGCATATCTTTTCCAAAAACACATAGAGCACATTTTTCCATTTCTTTTCGTATGGATGAAATGGAAGTCCGTGTATTGTGTGTATTATCACAGGACATTGCGCAAAATAAGCCGCCAGCCGTCCCAGAATACCCGCTTTCGAACTGTGAGTATGAATGATGTCATACTTATTTTTGCGGAAAAGAGATATCATTTGAAAAAAGGCTATTATGTCGTAAAAAGGATTGATGTTCCGGCGTAAAAAGGGGAGAACCGTAATAGGAACATTTTTGCATTTTGCTTCATCTTCAAGCGACCCTTCAGGGCCGAGTCCGGGACCGGTGATGAGTGTTACCTCGTAATCGGGGTGATCCATAAAGTAGAGAACGGTGGAAAGAGTATTTTCCTGAGCGCCGCCAATTATAAGTCTGGTTATCAGATGAGCAAGTTTGATTTTCTCGGACAAAGAAATATCCTTTCTTGTAAAGATGATTTTATGTAATTTTTAGTTACGCGCCCATAAGATGTTTTTCTATATATTCCCGCGCGGCATCCTGCCAATTTCTAAGGTTAGTATTACAAAGATGTTCATATTTCTGTGCAGACATTTGAGAAAACGCAGGACGTTTGGCAGGCAGGTTGAGCAAGTCAGACGTGATTCTTTCCACTATATACGATTGTTTGCCGACAGTGTCAAGCGCGAATCGGGCTAAATCAAACCATGTGCATACCTGCTGGTTAGATACATGAAAAACACCTTTAGCGCGTTTCTCAATCAAGTTTAGAGTAGCGCGGGCAAGGTCAAGAGTATATGTCGGGCATCCGTGTTGATCGTCCACCACAGACAGCTTTGGTTTTTCTTCGGATAACTGAAGAATGCGTTGAATAAAATTTTTACCTCTAGGCCCGAATAACCATGAGGTGCGTATTATCAGATACTGATTTTCCGGAACAATATTTCGTATTTTTTCTTCGCCCTGCAATTTAGTCAAACCGTAGCGGTTGATAGGATTCGGAGTGTCATCTTCGAAATAAGGTTCATGCTTTTGCCCGTCGAAAATAAAATCGGTACTGAAATGTATAAAAAAAGCGCCGGTTTGACGGCATGCCTGCGCCAGATATCCAACGCCACTCGCATTGACCGCGTAAGCCGTATCCTGTTCTGTTTCGGCTCCATCGACGTTTGTGTAAGCGCTACAGTTTAATATTGCGTCAGGTTTGATTCGGTCTATGGCGCAGTTAATCGAAGCTGGGTTGGTAATATCGATATCTTCAATATCCATACACGCGACGTCTCCGGGCAAATTAACCTCTCCCGTAGCGAAAACACTGCCCAGCATGCCGTTTTTACCGATAAGTAGCCAGCGCATTATTTTTTGCTCGTTTTCTTTGCGTGAACAAGTTTGGTGGCATGGAATAAAGATTCGAATGTTCCGGCATCCGTCCACCATCCGTCGATGATTTCGTATGTCATCATGTTACTTTTGATGTAGGCGTTGTTTACGTCTGTAATTTCCAATTCACCGCGATCAGATGGTTTTAATGTTTTTATTATATCGAACACCTGAGAATCGTACATATAAATGCCGATGACAGCATAGTTTGATTTTGGCTTTTTCGGTTTTTCTTCGATCGCAGTAATTTTTTTGCCGTCTATGACCGGTACTCCGAATCGATGCGGGTCGGATACTTCTTTGAGAAAAATTTTCGATCCTTTGGGTTGTTTTTCAAAATCACTCACAGCCTGTTTGATGCTTCCTTCGATAATATTATCGCCGAGCATCACTATAATTTTCTGGTTATCCGCGAAATGTTCGGCCAGTCCAAGTGCTTCGGCTATACCGCCTTCACCTTCCTGATAAGTATAGTTTATTGCTTTGAGTCCGAATTCCTTGCCGTTACCGAGCAGGCGCAGGAAATCTCCGGCGCTGTTGCCGCCGGTAACGATAAGTATATCGTTTATACCTGCTTCGACAAGGGTACGAATCGGATAATAAATCATCGGTTCATCATAAACTGGAAGCAGATGTTTGTTGGTAATTTTTGTCAACGGCGCCAACCGCGAACCCAAACCGCCCGCTAAAATAATTCCTTTCATAAAAAACTCCTTTATAAATTAGGATTGACCTATTTTTTTATAATTGAAATCCTTTGATTTCCTGTTGAATTTCCTGTTCGGATAGTTTGTTTTTACCGGCGGTCATATAAAAATACCAGCCGGGAATACTCCAAATCATAAGAATCAATCTGCCCAGCAGAGCGATGGCAAGAGAACTTTCCTCGGTTGCTCCCACAAGGCTGAAGCAATAAACATATAAACTTTCATTGACTCCTAAACCTGAAACCGATACCGGTAACGCCGCTATGGTTGCTATGATCGGTATGAATAAAAAATAATAATGAAGTTTTAACTCCATTCCGATCGACTGTCCCATGATAGCGATTGCTACGATGAAAATAGCCTGTAATCCCATGGACAGCAGTATGCCGTATACGATAGTCTTTTTGTGAGATTTATATGTGTAAAAAGTATGATAAATCCTTTTTATCATATCACCGAATGGCAGTTTTTCAATCAAATGTTGCAATAAAGGTACTTTTTTCATTAAATTTTTACTAAGGAATAGAGGAGTGAAGATAATCATAGTCACGAATAGGCATAGGAGGAATATGGCAATATTTTGAAAAGCAGGATTTTTTAAGTTGAACATCAAAGCAAAAAGTCCAATAGTCAATAACCCGATGATACCTACAATACGATCTATAAATACTGTGGTGACAGCTTCCGGTTTATGAGTTTTTGTTTCTTTAGCTGTGTAATATGCTTTGATTATATCACCGCCGGTGGACCCTGGCATTGCATTGTTGAAAAAAAGTCCGATAAAAAACAACTCTGTCAGCCGCATGTATGATACCCTAACCTTATGCACAAGCAAAAGCAGGTTCCAGCGTATTATCGCCATTACGCATATAATCGCATATAGCAAAATAGCCGTTATCATTAATCCTATTTGCGCATTCTTTAATTTATCCCACACGTCCATGATGTCTATTTTGACGAACAGGTAGGCTAGTAATACGACAGCTACGATGATACGTAAAATCAGCGACAGATGCTTTTTAGTTGTTTCCTTCATCAGGTTTATCCTCTAAAAATGGTTTAATATATTGTAAACCGTATTTTAACTCGGATGGAGCAGTTGGGTGATGAATTTCGAGCACTTTAACGATATCCTGCCGTAAAAATGGCGCGATACGAGAAAAATCGAATGTACCGGTACCCGGAGCACGATGGTCGGAACTGCGTACTATATCATGGATATGTATTCCGGCAATTCTGTTTTTGAATGACGCTATATATTCTTCGTGATAGAAAATATTTAGGTTTTCCATCATTTGAGCGTGTCCGACATCATGCCAGTAATACAAATTTCCTCCTTCAAATTGTGTAAATATATAAAAAATTTCTTCGAGATCAGGTATTTCGTGCGCATGGTAGCGGTTTTCTATACCTATTAAAATATTATTCTTTACAGCATAAGTATTTATTTGGTCAAGAGATTTTAATGTGTACTGCATATATTCCTGACGGTATCTTTCCCGTTCCCTGAACAATTTAGATTTTATCATAGCAAACCGCATTGTTTCTGTTTTGTCCCGTTCGAGCAAGCGGATGAGTTTTCCCGTCCGGTTTTTCAGCGGTATTTCACCGCAATGCATTACTACGGCTTTAGCGCCGAACTTAACTGCGTAATCAATGGTGCGCAAAGTTGCGGTAACAGCTTTTTGACGCAGTTCAGGATTTTTGTCGGAGACAAGATAAATATTTGGAGAAGCATGTTTGCGGCTGACATCATCCGGCAGGGGACAAAAATTATGAAGACTGCATACAGAAATATCCCCACGGTTAACGCAGGCCAGTATTTGTTCGACCATTTCCGTAGTGAGAGAAAAATCAAGTTCGATTGTATCGAATCCGTATGACTTGATTTCGTCTATCATTTTTTCAGCGTGTGGTTCACGCCATGATATCCAAGAAGTAGATAATGCCAATTTATTTTTCATACAATACCGTATTCAGGTCGCAAGTTTCGTCAAAAATTTGAATTCCGTTGCGTTTTAACGCGGCGGCAGTTAATCCTGAAGCAAATATCAAGCCATCCTGACAATAGGTTTGGTGAACTCCGCACGAAGGGCTTTTACTTTTTAAAAGAGCTTTACTTATGTTGAATTTTTCGGTTATTGCAACGCACTGCATTGCGCTGGTAATAAGACGGTCTGTCAAATCGTTATTTTCAGAGTCTATGACTCGCGCCTTGCCGTCAAGCACTGCAAATCCGGATTCCCCATGGATAGTTATCGTCCGGCGCGGTACAGGCAAGCCTGCCATAATTTCAGGGCATACCGGAAAAAGAAACCCTTGTTCAAAAAGGTTGCGAGCTTCTCGAACAAGGGCGTTTTTTGCATCATATCTACATGGACAGCCTATAAGGCAAGCGCTCACAAGGATCATGACGCCATACGAGCGACTTTTTCCATTTTTTTGCGAGCGTCTTTTTCTTTTCTTCGCCGTTTTTGGCTTGGTTTTTCGTAATGCCGGTGTTGTTTTATTTGTTTCATTATACCTTCTTTATCGATTTTTTTCTTCAACCGGCGTAATGCTTTATCGACACTTTCATTTTTATTTACGACTACTTTAGGCACCTAACATCCACCCCTTTCCATGTTGAATTTTGTAATACTATCGTTATTTTAAAAGTAAATGTCAAGAAAAATATCTAAAAATTATTCGTTTTGAGCGCTGTGCGTATGATATCTAATGCGCATCTGTTTTGCTTGTCCGCAACTCATTTTACCTTCAGGGCACGACGTTCTCACACATTCAGGGCCTGCATTTTCAAAGACAACTGGCGCGGCTTGCTGTACTAGGTCAAGCATCTTTTGTGCCAGATCTCTTATTTCCCATTGTGCCCGCGTACAGCACCGTAACTGAAAAAAATGCAGTAACTCACGAGCGTTCATGGTTACTACCATGTTCGACATACATGCGTTAGGCAGAATATAGCGGGCGTCTTCTTTGGGAATATTCAGATTATTGAGTTCGCTGTATGTTTTCCGAATCATTTCGAGGCAGGAAGAGAACAGCTGGCGTGCCTGTTCGCTACCGGCTATAGATTCGGGCATTACAAAATCGGCATGTTCCATAGATACATAGCGCTGGCTTTGCTGTGAATACGATGCCAAGCGGTGTCGAACAAGCTGATGTGTTGCGGCGCGCGAAATTCCCTCAATACCGAATGTAAAACTTACATGTTCAAGCGCCGAGTCGTGTCCTAGCGATTTTAACATGCGAACAAATTTGTAAGCCGACTCGCGGGTGACCTGTCGTTCGATTTCCTCAAATGTTTTATCGGAATAACAAATTTTTGCCGCTACAGTGATGGCCTCTTCAGGGCGGTCTGGAGCTTTCAGTAACCGTACATTCACTATACGAATCCACCTTCCTGTAATTTTTGCATCAAAGATTGATCAGAATTGGAGTTGCCGATTTTTTTAATGCAATTATATACGTATTTTCCGATCATATCGGATTCCAGATTGACCGGGTCGTTGGGTTTCTTGCATTGCAGGGTCGTATTATATAATGTATGCGGTATGATGTGTACCGTAAAAAACGACTTTTTTTTCTCCACTATCGTTAAACTGATTCCGTCAACGGCCACCGAACCCTTACATATCAGCATATCCAGAAAAGACGATGACGCGCGTATTTGAAGTATCCGGTCTGTTTGTCTCTGTTCGTTGGATTCTATGTAACCTACTTCGTCGACATGCCCCTGTACCAGATGTCCTCCCAAGCGAGAACCGAGTGTCAACGCCCGTTCAACATTTACGGTATTTCCATTCTTCAAATTGCCAAGATATGTTTTATCGAGTGTTTCTTTTTGGACAGTGAAAGTTAGTGTATCGGATGTAAATTTGCCGACCGTCAGGCATACGCCGTTTACGGCAATACTTTCTCCCATATCGATTTTTGTATTATCGAACGGCGATATGATTGTGAGTATGGCATACCCACGTTCCGACTTTATTTCCTTTACGGTAGCTATATTTTCCACTAATCCAGTAAACATTGCTTATCTCATGTTGTTGGCCAGCGGGGATATCCGCACAAGACAATATCCTGTCCGCATTTTTTCCAATTGAATTTTTCGAATTGAACAGCATTTTCAATATCGGCAATTCCGTAACCGTGGAATGGTCCCGGAGCATTACGGCCTCCGATGATCTTTGGAGCTATGAAACAGTATACTTTATCTATGAGATGATTGTCAAAAAAATGTCCCACTGTTGTGCCGCCGCCTTCTATTAATACTGATACAATGTCCATATCGGCAAGTTTTTCTAAAATGGATTGAGTGGAAAATGTGTTTTTCATGAAAGGTAGCGTCAGCATTTTTATTCCTTGTATATCGGAGAAATGCCGGAATTTTTCGGATTGCATATTTTTATCGCAGGTTATAATGACGGTTCTATTTTTGTAGGGGTCGGAAACTACGGTACTGTCAGAAGGTATGATAAGTTCAGGGTCAATAATGATGCGGTACGGCTGAAACTTTTTGTTACGCCCGTGACGGATAGTTAACGCAGGGTTATCACGAACAACGGTAGTTGCTCCAACCATTATAGCGTCCACGCCGGAACGTATCCGCTGTACCATGGTTCGGGAATCAGGGGAAGTAATCCATTTTGATTTGCCTGTATGGGTTGCTATTTTGCCGTCGAGCGAAGTGGCGACTTTGACTATTACAAAGGGGATACGGCAAGTCGTAAAAACGCGAAAATCTTCTATCAATTCGTCACACTCATTTTCGAGAATACCTGTTTTGACCTTAATGTTATGACCGGTAAGAATATCAATGGCTTTACCCGCGTGTTTAGGGTTTGGGTCGATAGAGCCGATCACCACGGTTTTTATGCCGGCAGATACGATAGCATCTGTGCATGGAGGTGTTTTACCATGTGTAGAACACGGTTCCAGAGTGATGTACAGGGTAGCGTTGCGTGACTTTTCACCGGCTTCCCTCAGAGCAAAAATTTCCGCATGGGGGCCGCCGGATTGTTTATGATATCCTTTGCCGACAATGGTATTTCCTGAAACCACAACAGCGCCGACTTTAGGGTTCGGACTTACAGCACGGGTTGCCCGTTTAGCCAGTCTTATAGCTATTCTCATAAACTTTTCGTGGAGTCGCAACTCATGATCATTCATAAAAACTATGCCTCAAAAAGAGCATGGACAAATTCTTTACTGTCAAAAGGAAGTAAATCATCCATGCTTTCACCGATACCTATGAATTTTACAGGTATATTTAATTCGTGTTGAATGCGTACAACAATACCGCCTTTGGCTGTTCCGTCAAGTTTTGTCAATATGATTCCGGTCAGGTTTAATGCTTCGTGGAAGGTTTTTACCTGAGGCACGGCATTTTGTCCGGTAACTGCGTCTATGGTGATAAGAATTTCATGGGGCGCACTGGGTATACGTTTTTCGACAGTCCGCTTAATTTTCTTGAGTTCTTCCATAAGATTTTTATTGGTATGAAGCCGTCCTGCAGTATCAACCAGCAGATAATCGGCGCCTCGCGCTTTGGCAGATTCCACAGCGTCGAACGCCACGGCCGCCGCATCGGCACCGTGTTGATGTTTGACAAGATAGGTTCCTGTGCGTTGTGCCCACACCTCAAGTTGCTCGATAGCCGCGCCGCGAAATGTATCGCATGCGGCTAGAACGACTTTCTTCTTGTCCGCAAGCAGGCGGTTGGCGAGTTTGGCAACAGATGTAGTCTTGCCGGTTCCGTTTACGCCAACAACAAACACTACTGTCGGAAAACCGGCAGGGGCTTTCCGTATAGCTGTATCATGGGTATTGATCATAGAAATAAGTTCTTGCCGTAATGAATCGAAAACCATAGATGAGTTTTGTTTTTCTTTCCGCGACATCTGTTTTTCTACATTGGCAACAAGGGTTGTAACTGTATCCATTCCCATGTCGGTCTGTATGAGTAACTCTTCTACTTCTTCATATATATCGTCGGTCAAAGAAGCCTGAAAAATCGATTTGAAGGCTGACGATAAATTATCACGTGTTTTTTTCAATCCCGCCGTGATTTTACTTATAACCATAAAAACTCCTTATTGTTGCCAGAGAGCTTGTTGCATGTTTTCGAGCATAGAGTAGGGTATAGGTATTCCACCGAGTTCGCGCCGGTCATGGCTGGCTCCGTGGAAATCAGATCCTCCTGTTTCCAGTAAACCGTACTGTTTCGCTATGGCTTTATATTTTTTCATATCACTGATACTGTGTTCGGAATGGATAACTTCCAGTCCGTCGAGTCCATCTTTGACGAATCGTTCGATCAGGTGGTCTTTGAGATATATTGCGGGGTGGGCGAGTACTGCAAGTCCGCCGATCTCATGGATAAGGGATATACAATCTTTAACGGAAAATTTGAATTTTTTTACATACGCCGGACAGTTTTCGCCTATGTATCTTGAAAAAGCCTCATAGGCAGATGACACAAAACCTTTTTCCAATAATTTTTTTGCGATATGCGGCCTGCCGGGCGATGTGGTTTTGAGTTCTTTTAACAAAGTGTCGGCGCACAAGTCTACACCCAACAATTTGAGTTTGTCTGCGATTTTGTATATGCGTATACGACGGTGCTGTCGCATTGTTTCGAGGTATTCGAGAAATCGCCTGTTGGTCCCGTCGATGAAATAACCTAGCAGGTGTATATCTTTTCCTTCCTCTTCACAACTCATTTCTACGCCTGGCACAATAGTTACGCCAAGTTTTTTAGCTTCATTGAGTGCGCAGTAGTATCCTTCTATGGAATCGTGGTCAGTGATGGATATTGCCGCCAGATTTTTTTGAGAAGCAAGACGGACAATTTCAAGAGGATCAAGCAGACCGTCGGATTTAGTAGAATGAATATGTAAATCGATATATTTTTCCATCTGTTATCCTGTGCGTTAATTCAAGTGTATTAGTCTTTGATCGTTGAAACATACGCCGGTTGATTTTATAGTTTTTTTGGCGATGAGTTTCCGAAATCCTCTTTGATTTTATCAAGAATACCATTAACAAATTTGCCGGAATCGGGTGTACTGTATTTTTTAGCAATATCCACAGCTTCGTCGATAGAAACGACGGGGGGGATGTCATCAAGGTAAAGAATTTCAAATACCGCTATTCGTAATATATTTTTATCGATGATTGCCAGACGGGAAAAATCCCAGTTTGCAGTGTTTTTTATAATAATTTGGTCAATTTGCGACATTTTATCGAGAATACCTTCGATAAGCGTACGTGTGAATTCAATGAAATGCGTATCGCCGGATTTGACTTCATCAATTCGGTGTATCTCCGGTATGTATGCCATAAAATCGGCAAGCGATTTTTTATCAAAATTTTTACAACATTCGCAAGAATATAGAAATTGAAGTGTGATTTCTCTGCTAAGACGTCTTTTGCCCATATTTACAGTTATATTTCGATTGCGAACAGATTGACCATTTCAATGGCGCTCAATGCCGCATCCGCTCCTTTATTTCCGGATTTAGTGCCTGCACGTTCGATAGCCTGTTCAAGAGTATCTGCTGTGATCAACCCGTATGTTATTGGTATCATGTACTGAAGGGAAACATGAGCAATGCCCTTTGTTACTTCGCCGCTTATATATTCGAAATGCGGAGTATTGCCTCGGATCAGAGCGCCTAGACAGATAATTGCGTCGAATTTTTTTGTGCTGGCCAGTTTTTGTGTCATCACGGGAATTTCGAATGCACCCGGAACCCTGAAAACGGATATATCGTTGTCGTCGACATTGTGCCTGATTAGAGTGTCATAGGCGCCGTCAAGCAGTTTAGATGTTATAAAATCATTGAATCGGCTGATCACGATTCCATACTTCTTGTTTTGTGAAACTAAATCGCCGTGATATATATGCATGTTTTCCTCCGGGTATTTATGTTATGAAAACATATGTCCGAGTTTTTCTTTTTTTGTCTGTAAGTACCGAATATTGTGTTTGGTAGGTTCGCTAGCCAGTTCCACTCTTTCTACAATATTTATATTGTATCCTTGTAATCCGATGACTTTTTTCGGGTTATTTGTCAGAAGTATAATATTTTTCAATCCGAGATCTACCAGAATTTGCGCTCCGATACCGTAATCGCGCAAATCTGGTTCAAAACCCAGATGTTCGTTGGCTTCGACAGTATCGAGTCCTTTATCCTGCAGGGCGTATGCTTTAAGCTTGTTTATCAGGCCGATTCCGCGGCCTTCCTGGCGCATATATAAGATAACTCCTTTACCTTCCTTTGCAATCCGTTCCATTGCTTGGTGAAGTTGGTCGCCGCAGTCGCAACGCAGAGATCCGAAAACATCGCCTGTAAGACATTCGGAATGCACTCTGACCATTGTGTTTTCGTCTGGGTTAAGTGTGCCCATTACAAGCGCTATATGTTCGCTGTTGCTTACTTCGCAACGGTACGCCAGCATCTTGAAATTGCCGTATTGTGTAGGCAGTATAGTTTGAGCCACACATTGAACAAGTTTTTCAGTTCTTCGCCGGTATTCGATGATCTGGGCTATGGAGCACATTTTCAGTCCGAATTTTTTCTTGAATTTTATCAATTCAGGTAACCGCGCCATAGTTCCGTCATCATTCATTATTTCACAAATCGCTCCGGCAGGATACAATCCTGCCAGTTTGGCAAGGTCAACCGCCGCTTCGGTGTGTCCGGCGCGCCGTAAAACCCCGCCTTCAACCGCTCTTAAAGGAAAAATATGTCCTGGAGTTACAAACGAACTTTGATTTGCGTATGGATTGACCAGCATTTGAATTGTTTTGGCTCTGTCATGAGCGGAAATACCGGTAGTAACACCGGTTTTTGCGTCAACCGATACGCTGAAAGCAGTTTTGTGCATATCGCGGTATCTAGGTACCATCGGGTCTAAACCGAGGAAATCTAACCTTTCGCTGAGCATAGGCACGCAAACCAATCCGCGTGCGTGAGTTACCATAAAATTGATATCGTCAGGTTTGACAAGCGATGCGGGCATGACTAAATCGCCTTCATTTTCGCGGTTGGTGTCGTCAGTGACTATGACCATTTTGCCGCAACTTATGTCTTCGAGCAATTCTTCTATCGGTTCGAACGTCTGGTCGTCGGATTTCTTTGGCAAATCATTCATGTCAAAACACTCTCCTTTTTAAAAAGGATTTATTATATGGTATAACGGCAAGATTAGTCAATCTCAAATAACGGGAAATAAGGGAAAATAAGTAAAGAAACCCCGTTTTTAAAAAAATCCGATTTCAAATACGCTCAATTGAATCGAAATTCATAAAATACTTGAAAAATATTATGATTGTCATAACATATTATTTTAGGTTATCGAGAAAAATGTAAACCCGCTGGTATTTTTGACGGCTTTAATAAAAACTGCCGGTTTTGCGACATAATAATATAGTTTTAAATTAACAGCTTAACTTTAACTGTCTCGTTCCGATAAAAATATCAGTTATATATCGTTTATTTCCAGCCGTTTCACTAATCAAGGCATATTATGAATGTTTTAACTATAACCAGTATGTTTCCAAGCAAAGCACAGCCGTTTCACGCGGTGTTCGTTCGCAACCGCGTCACGCGAGTCGCCAAACTGTGCAATATGAAAATTATCGTTCCTATTCCCTATTTCCCTTTGACAGGATTCTTGAAACGATATGCCAACAGAAAATATATCCCGAAACAGGATATTATCGAAGGTATCGAAGTTTATTATCCGAGATTTATATCGGTTCCGAAATTTTTCAAACCGCTTGACGGATTTTTTCTATTTATATCATGCTGGCTGTTGTTGAAAACAACCTTGAAAAATTTTGATTTCGATATTATAGACTCCCATCTGGCATTTCCAGACGGATTTGCCGCCGTATTGCTCAAAAAATGTTTTGCCAAACCGGCTACAATTACCCTTAGAGGGCATGATATAAACGATTTGCCGGAATATCCGATACGGTTCAGACAGGTCAAATACGCACTGCTCAAAGCCGACAGGGTATTCAGCGTGGCAAAAGCCCTCAAAGATGCCGCAGTAAATTTTGGTATTGACGCAGACAAAATAATGGTAAGTTCCAACGGAGTCGATCAGTCCGTATTTCATCCGGCTGATATGATTTCTATGCGCAAAGAACTTAATTTGCCTGCAGATAAGAAAATCATAGTATCTGTAGGGCATCTTGTAGAACGCAAAGGATTTCATATTCTTATCAAGGCGATTCGCAATATGATCGATTCAGGATTGAAAGACGTGTATCTGATAATCATCGGCGGTCCAGGTGAAGAGGGTGATTTTTCAGGGGAACTAAACCGTTTGATAGAAAAACTCGATCTTAAAGGTCATGTCACCATGCCCGGGCCTCAACTAAATAAGGATCTATACAAATGGTATAACTGCGCTGATATTTCGTGTCTTGCCAGTTCTAAAGAAGGATGGGCAAACGTTCTGCTCGAATCTTTGGCATGCGGAAAACCGGTTGTGGCTACCAATGTATGGGGTACGCCAGAGGTAATTTCTTCTGCGGAATACGGGGTTCTAACCGAACGCAATCCAGAAGCGTTGGCGACTGCGCTTACCTCAGCTCTTGACAAACGCTGGAATACTGATGATATTATTGCATACGCGCGCAAACATACATGGGAAAATGTAGCATCAAATATAATTGAGCAATTTAAAACATTGATAAAAAAATAAAGATACAGGAACCGGATATGCCCGAATCAGATATTCATATAATGCAGGTTTTACATACCCTTGAAGTCGGCGGAGCGGAAAAACTCGCATACGATATTTCAAACAGTTTTGATAAATCATTTCAATTTTCGTTTTTTTGTCTGGATGCGCTGGGATATTTGAGCAATCTTATCAAACAGGAAGGCGGAAACGTCTATTGTTTCGGAAGAAAAGACGGGTGGGATTTCGGACTTATAAAAGAATTTGCCGAACTGCTGACCGCTAAAAAAGTCGATATTGTACACGCTCATCAGTATACGCCATACTTTTATGCTGTGCTCGCATCGTTTTTCAGTAAAAGGCATCCTAAAGTAATTTTTACGGAACACGGCAGGCATCAACCGGATAAAGTACGCTGGAAACGAGTGGTCTTCAATAAAATATTCCAACATCTAACCGCCGCTTACACAGGTGTCGCTCGATTCAGTAAAGACTGTCTTGTAGAATTCGAGAAAATTCCGGAAAACAAAATTGATGTTATATACAATGGAATAGATCTTGAACGTTTTCCAAAGACATTTGACAAGGATAAAATACGAAAATCACTGGGATTTGAAGCGGACAAAACGCTGGTAGGTATAATCGCGCGACTTGATCCCATAAAAAACCACTCCGTTTTGATTGAGGCGATATCGTTATTGAAAAACCAGTTTCCGGACATACAGCTTATCGTCGTAGGCGAAGGACCGATGTTGCAGGAACTCAAAAATCTCGTTTCAACATTAGCTATCGACGACACCGTCATTTTTACCGGATTGCGCAAGGATGTTCCGCGCATACTTATGGCGCTCGACATCTTCGTACTGCCATCTTCTACTGAAGCCATGTCGGTTACCCTGCTCGAAGCAATGAGTGCCTCTTTGCCGGTAGTGGCTACCGATGTCGGAGGAAATCAAGAAGTAGTGATACCCCACATAACAGGCGAGTTGGTACAGCCGAAAGACCCGCACCAACTGGCAGACGCTATCGAATCTATAATCTCCGCTCCTCAAAAAGCGGAACAAATGGGCAAAGCCGGTCGGGAAAGAGTTGAAGATATGTTCACATTCGACCGTATGATAGAACAATACAAAAAACTTTACCTTAAAATTACTGGCAAACAAAAATTATGAAAAATATTCTCAAAACGGTTCTCAATTTAATATCTATAATCTTAGTCATGCCTTGGTACTTGTGGTATCGCTTTGAAAAATTGTTTATTCATACCGATCATCCTTTTCAGGGAATGAGCCAGTTTTTCGCTTTATTTCCGGGACTGCTCGGAAACTATTTGCGAAGAGCATTCTATTATCTTGCTCTGCCAAAATCTTCATTGGACTGCAATATCTGTTTCGGAACAATTTTATCAAGCGAAAACGCGCAAATAGGAAAACGAGTCTATATCGGCACAAACTGCACTATTGGCGATGTCAATATCGGAAACGATGTACTGCTCGGCAGTAACGTGGATATTATGAACGGCTCTAAGCAACATTACATTGACAATATAGACATACCTATAAGAGAACAGGGAGGCGAATACCCAAAAGTCACTATCGGCGAAGATACATGGATCGGCAACGGAGCAACGGTATTATGTAATGTCGGAAAAAAATGCGTCATCGGCGCAAGGACTTTGGTAATAAAACCTATCGACGATTTTTCCATCGCTGTAGGCGTACCCGCGCGTATCGTAAAGAAAAGGAAATAAACTTTATGTGCGGAATTACAGGTATTTTCCATATCGACGGCAAACCGGTCAACCGAAATGTTCTGGCTGAAATGAACAGCACAATGTCACATAGGGGTCCGGATGAAAGCGGTTTTTTTATCGACAACTTTTTCGGACTAGGCCATAGACGCCTTAGCATCATCGATTTGAGTACCGGCAAACAGCCTATGTGCAATGAGGATGAATCGATATGGATTGCGTTCAACGGTGAAATATTCAACTTTATGGAGCTGAAACATCAACTCGAATCTAACGGTCATCGCTTCAAAACCAATTCCGATACCGAAGTAATTATTCATCTTTACGAACAATACGGCGATCGGTCGGTGGAAAAACTACAGGGCATGTTCGCCTTCGCATTATGGGATAAGAACCAGCAAAAGCTGTTCATCGCACGCGATCGTATCGGTATCAAACCATTATATTACTTTTTCGACGGCAGAGTTTTTTTATTCGGATCCGAAATTAAACCTATACTCGCTTACGGCAAAAATATTCCGCTCGATATGGATTATCAAGCAATACACGATTATCTGACATTCGGCTTTATCCCGGGTGAAAAAAGTATTTTCAAACATATCCGTAAACTCGAATCAGCCCATACGTTGAGCATAAGTAAAAGCCTTCCTGTCCCGAAGATAACCGAATATTGGGATATTTCGTTTGCCGATAAAACAGACGTTACGGAACACCAATTGATAGAGCAAATTTTAGAACATCTCAAAAATACCGTTCAATCGCATCTGATCAGTGACGTGCCGCTCGGATCGTTCCTGAGCGGCGGTATAGATTCCAGCGCTGTGGCGGCCATGATGGCAACCATAGTAAAAGATCCGATAAAGACATGTTCTATCGGTTTTGATCACCAAAATTTTTCGGAATTGCCGTACGCTCGTGAAGTAGCTAAGTTATACAAAACCGATCATTCTGAGTATATCGTTACTCCGGACGCCCTAAACATACTGGACACAATATTATATTATTATGACGAACCGTTTGCCGATACATCTGCCTTGCCGAGTTATTATCTATCAAAGATGACGCGAGAAAAGGTTACGGTAGCTTTATCCGGCGATGGTGGAGATGAGAATTTCGCCGGATACCGCAGGTACATATTCGATTTATTTGAAAACCGTGTCCGTGCAATTATGCCGAAATTCGTACGAAAACCGTTTTTTTCCATGCTTGGCGCAGTGTATCCGAAAGCGGACTGGCTACCGCAGGTTTTCAGGGCAAAAACCACATTTCAAAATTTAGCGCTTGATCCGTTCGACGCCTATTTCAGCAGTGTATCTGTATACCCTGAAATTTTTCTCAAAAAAATCTTAAATCGCGATTTTCTTGCATCGCTGGACGGCTATTCATCACAAGGAATAATGAAAAAATATTTTGAAAAGGCGGACAGCGATCATCCGCTCGACAAAATCATTTATACGGAAATCAAAACTCTTTTACCGGACGATTACCTAGTCAAAGTTGACAGAGCGAGTATGGCAAATTCTCTGGAGGTTCGCGTACCATTGCTAGATCACAAATTTATGGAGTTCGCCGCAACTATACCTGCGGAAAAAAAACTTAATGGATTTTCCACGAAATACATATTTAAAAAAGCTCTGGAAAAATTTTTACCGGATACCATATTATACCGTAAAAAACAAGGTTTTGAAATGCCTATAGACGGATGGATACGCAAAGAACTCAAAAATCCGTTCCATGACGTTTTGTTTGCAGACAACTCATTTATATCAAACATTATAGATAAAACATACCTCGAAAAGATATGGCAACAGCATCAAAGCGGGGTGAAGTTATACGGCAACAATCTGTGGCTTATCTTCATACTCGAATCTTGGCATAAAAAATATATATCGAAGTAATTATTCTGAAGAAGGTTGTGATTGTCCGTCCTTTGTCATTGCATCGCCTGTGCGTACTTCAGACTCAAGGCTCAAAATAGGCAACCCGTGAAATGTAAGCATGTCGGAAAAAATGCATCCTACCGTCTCGATAACTTTGCGAAACGGAGTGTTGCGCACATGCGCCCAACGCATATCCTCCAATCCTTGTTGCGGAGTTTTTATGTTGTACAGATACGGTAGCCGAAAACCGTCGTCTTTAGACCCGGCGGCATGCACCCTTAACCATGCCTCACCTGTTGGCATCACATCTGTAATATAACTTAGGGTCACCTGCGCGTTATCGAATACCGTAGTAGTAAGTTTTCTACCGATATCCGTAGTGCCTATTGTCGCGTCCGGTACGGCTTCCATGGCGTTAAGCGTAGCCGCGAACAGATTTTCTCCGGCATTGAGCATGGCTTGTGGTATACCTAGAATAATATTTTTCACAAATCCATCGAGAAAAACTTTTTTGCCGGCGTATCCGATTTTTTGAATCGCGCTTTCAGGCGGATTCTCCGTTTCATTTTTTCCGAAATTCAACCCATCGAATACATTTTTCACAAAATTACCGAGCGTCTTTAATAATCCGGTTTTTTGTGCGGTTTGCATCCGGCCTTCCTTATCGATATACGTATATTTCGCTCCTTCACCTAGATTGTCAAAAGCGTATTTCAAATTCGCGGCGGCGTCCTGCAGATCTTTGCCTACACGGTTGCCAAAATCGGAATGATCATATTCCGGATTATATTCCATAGACCCATCCGGCTTTAAAAAATAAAAATCGCCGCCGGGTATGTTGAACAGCTGATCTTGTTTATAGATTTGCATATCATTCAGGCCGCGAGCCTCTTGAGGAGTATAAGCCGGAGATCCCTCCTCGCCTTTTGGTATTCTTCGCGAATGCTGTGCCTGAATCTCGCGAAATTCTCTGATTGATTTCGCTCTGTATTGCGATGCGTTATATGGCGCAGGCCATGCGCGCTGATCTTGATCTTCTTGTATCTGCCCGGACTGACGGTCAGGCAAATGTTCGACAACTTCTGATCTTAGAGGAAAACGTTCACGAGCCTTTATTTGCGGCCATTCACTGCTTTCTTCCTTTACAGGCGTCTTCTCTTTAGACTTGGACTGCGTTTCGCGTAAAGTTTCTTCAAAACTCTTCTGCGGCGGTTTTGACACAGGTACTTTATTTTGCTGAATTTGATTCCACTGGTTAAGCCCTGAAATACCGTCTGTTTGTATACTGTTTACCTGTACATCACCCATAATGTTCTCCGATCGCTTGCATACGTTTAAGTCATATACTTAACAAAGCATATTTCGTTCCAGACTTTTTTGCTAAATTTATGCTAAAATGTGTTTGAATAACATTCAATGTCATCTATAATGCTGTTCTGGTATGATATGTGATTGGTTGAATATATCATTGCCCGACACAGTCAAAATAATATAAACGCAACTGCAAAGGAGTATTTCTGTGCGATTTTTTAAACATTGTTGTGTAGTTTTTTTCATATTTTTGTCAGTAGCTAAATGCGTTTCTTTCGCAGAAGAATATGCGGCACCCGAAATAAACGACGAAAATATTGCGGAAGTTTCCGAACCTGACAACGGCGATCTTCAACAAAGCGTTCAGTCCGGATCAATACAGGAGCGTCACAGAGTTTACACCAAACGGCTTAATTATTATGAAGAACAAATCGAAGCGGATAATGCTGACATAGAGCTTATTCTAGAAGCCGCAAATTTGGCCTCATTCATGGCAAAACACGATAAATCGATCAAATTTTATAGAAAAGCCATTCGCGAACTGCATGAATCCGACGGATACCCTATAGAAAAAATTAGAGAAACTTACAAAATTCTCATCAACTTATATCTGAGAGAACAAAAAAGCGATATGGCTATCGCCACATTTAAACAAATGTGCGACAACGAACCGGATAATATAGACTTGAATCTTGAATTCGCTCAATTCTTACGGGATAACGGCTTCCCGCGCCGAGCGTTTCTTGAGTACCGGAAGCTACTGTCTATGCAACCGGGTAACCTAAAGATTATAGACATGATAATGCAATTACATGCTCAGGGGCATATCAGTAAACAGGAACTGGAATCTATTATATCGCAAGAGGATAAACAATAAATTTTTTTGCCGGTATTGAAATATTAAAATTTTCTTAGTAAAAAATGAAGAAAATATGTAATTTTTTCATAATTTGGTTGTTTAAGAAGGTGTAACTTGTAAGTATTTTTGTACTCTAAAAATAAAACTGTGATGTGAACAATGTTTAATTGCGCGACGGTAAAAAATTATTTATCCAGATACTATGATAATGAATGCCCGAAGAACATTCATGACGAGATAGCAAAGTATCTGAATTCCTCTGAAAAATGCGGGGAGTGCCGGCAGTGCGTAAAAATATTGGATGATTACGAATATGTACGCATGGCTCTGTCTCATCTGCCGGAATATAATCCGTCTAAAGAATATAAGAATACTTTTTCAGAGAAACTTGCCGCCTGCAAAAACGAACAAAATTCTGTAGCGCGCCCTGTTTTCAAAAAAAAGAGAATTGCCTACGCTTATCTTTCTGCCGCGGCGATGATTGTTTTTTTTCTTGGAACGTTACTGTTTACTACTCCGACTATTCAACCGGACAAATCCGTCCCTATAATTACTTATTTACAGGGAAAAGCATACATAGCTGACACATCTTCGGATACACCCCGTTTAGCTATGGTTAAAAATATCATAAACAAGGGTGATACTATAGCAACAGGCCCTCATTCAAAAATAGATATCGAAATGAAAAATAAATTTAAAATAACCCTTAGGCAAAATTCCGTATTGAAGGTAGAAGAATTGACGGAAGAAGCTGATCGTCTTAGAATAATATGCAGGTTGGAGCGAGGCGGCATACTTGCCGATGTGACAAAACATGAAAATTCATCCGATTTTCAAATACTTACCGAACTGGTAGAAGTTGCTGTAAAGGGAACCCAATTCTCTGTAGAAACGGAAGGTCATGACGATAATAAAAAAGTTACGGTCGCCGTATTCGAGGGAGCTGTGGCAGTAAAACAAGCACAAGCCAAGCACAGCGAAAATTCTTATGCGGAACATCTAATCCGCGAGAATTATAAAATGGTTTTCGCAAACGATGTTACAGCCATACCACAACAACTTAACGATGATGAAATCGAATCTTTCTGGGAAGTATACGAAATCGGAAACCGCTCTACAGATATAAACTATCAAGCCTCTTCGTCCGATAACAAAGATATATATCGGTCACAGTCTAAATAATCTCTGTGATATAATCGTAAAACAACTATTGCTTGCATTCGGCTACCGTTTGCAGTATATATTTTTGCACACTCAGAGCTAGCGGACATTATATATTTTTGTAAATAGCGGAGAGATATAAATAAATGCTCGATATGTTTTTTTACCTGCACAGAAAAGAACTTGTTATTATTGGCGGGAGCACGCTTTTTATCGCCGTAACCTGTTTCCTGATTTACTGGATTGGCCGGCGCTGGCTTACGCGGTATAATGTTCAGAAAAATATCCGCAGAATAGAGTTTTACATGTCAGGCGGCGATAAATCATCCGATTTATGTTGTGAACTGGGAAATAACTACATGTATATCAACGATTTTGAGAATGCCGAAAAATGGTTTCGCGAAGCGCTCGACGTCGACACCGACAATATGGAAGCATATCTGTCTCTAGCCGAACTGTATAAAAAATCGCAAGAATATGATAAACTCCGTGACATTTATTACCGTCTTTCAGAACTCAACCCATACGACTACGATATTTTACGCGAACTGGGCTGGGCATATTATTATTGTGAAGATTTTGAGAGCGCCATAAATACCTTCCTTTTGGTAAAACGCATGGCTCCGGGTGATATACACACACGTTATTCGCTCGGATTACTCTACCTTAACCAAAACGACAAAATAAAGGCTATTCAGGAATACCGTGAACTTAAGAAACTTGACGATCAAAAAGCCGATGAATTATTCGATTACATATACCCTGAAGATCAGGGAATAACTATGGAAAGCGGCGGTCTCGGCGACGACGATGGCGAAGAGCACATCACTCTCAAACAATCTATGGAAGAAGATGCCAGAATGCAAAACAATCAGCAAAAAGTACAGGAAACATCTGCTCAGCGACGGCGAGTTCGAACACCGGCGCAATCTCCTGTTTCCCGCATAACGCCTTCTCCCAAAACTCCTGCGCCGCGACGCAAGCAAACATCTTCACCAACTGTTACAAACAAACAATCCCAGCCATCGTCTAAAAAAGCTTCTAACAAAGAAGTTGAATCCTGAGCGAATCGCGTTATAATAGTTCACATCTATCTTATATAAGCTAATACATGGATAAGGTTATGGATTTTTACGTTCATGAAATTTTCAAATCGATTCAAGGCGAATCCAGCTACGCGGGTTTCCTTTGCACTTTTGTAAGATTCGCCGGCTGTAATCTAAAGTGTGCTTACTGCGATACGGTAGAAACTCAAAACAGTGATATAGCTTTATCCATGTCTATGGAGGAAATACTTCAAAGTGTAAATAGGCTGTCATGCCATCTGGTTCTGCTTACCGGGGGCGAACCTCTTTTACAGAATCATATCATACCTTTATGTAACGAACTACAAAGACTAAATTATACTATTCTTATAGAAACTAACGGCACTATGGGTATAGAAGACTTCAGCGATAACATACGATTCATCATGGATGTCAAATGCCCCGGAAGCGCTATGGCAGGATCTTTCGCGGAAAAAAATTTATCATTTATAAAACCTGTCGACGAACTTAAATTTGTGATAAGCGATCGCGACGATTACCTGTGGGCAAAACAATACCTTATTCAACATAATCTTACGAATCGTTGCGGACTGATCTTTTCTCCAGTATGGGGCAAAATACCTTTATCAGATATCGCCGAATGGATAATTGAAGATAACTTGTCGCATGTACGATTACAAGTCCAGCTTCATAAATTGATATGGGGACCTGAAGCCAAAGGAGTCTAAAAATGAAAAATGCGGTTGTCCTGCTAAGCGGAGGACTCGATTCGTATACTACTGCTAATGTTGCCAAATCAATGAACTACACCATATATGCGCTGAGTTTCGATTACAGACAACGACATAACATCGAAATACAATCTGCCGCAAATATAGCGCGTCAGATCGGCGTAAAAAAACATATTATAATTCCGCTCGACATTTTCTCAATTGCCGGTAAATCCGCCCTGACTGATTCCATAGCGGTTCCTGAAAACCGTTCCGAAGAAGATATGAGCAAAGATATTCCGGTTACCTATGTGCCTGCAAGAAACACTGTTTTTTTATCCCATGCGCTCTGCTGGGCGGAAACTATTCCTGCGTACGATATTTTCATCGGGGTCAACGCCGTGGACTACAGCGGATACCCAGATTGCCGTCCCGAATATATCGCCGCATTCGAAAAAATGGCAAACCTTGCGACAAAAGCAGGAGTCGAAGGGCACCGCATAACCATCCATACTCCGTTGATCAATATGAAGAAAAACGAGATAATACGAAAAGGAATTGAGCTTGGATGTGATTATTCTCTGTCCATCAGCTGTTATCAACCCGCGCTTAACGGTGCGTCATGCGGCATATGTGATAGTTGTCATATCAGAAAAAAAGGATTTAAAGAAGCGGGAATTCCAGATCCGACGCCCTATATGGAGTCATAATTATTTAGAACTAAAAATTTTCGCAAGCATATTATTAAAGACCGTATGCAAATCTTCATCTTCAGCTAAAATTACTATTCTTTTAAACGCAGTCTTTCCCAGACAATAATCTATTATAGATCGAATCATGTTTTCCGCCACAGTATAAGGCGATATATGGGCGTGTTCCGTAATAAACGGTATAATGGCGACCGACAACACTCGTTTGCTTTCCGCTTGTTCTAAAGCTCCATTTGTGCAAGGTGTTATATATTCCTCCAGTATACGCCCGTCCTGACCTGAGCACGCTACATGAATAAGACACTCATACGGCAGGTTACCCGCCGAAGTGATCACCGAAGCGCCTAGCTCAACCGGCCCCATCTGCATGGCCTCTTTTTCTACAACCGATCCTGCCTGTTTTTTTATGGCGTTAGTGATATCCGATCCCATCCAGAAGTAATTATTAGCGGGAAACACCAGAGCTTCACATAACGCCGTGTTAAAATGTTCCTGCCGTATTTCAAGAACTGTTTTGCCCAATTTTACATGCATTTTACACCTCTGCGTTATTAATGTTTTCTATTTCCGAATAATATTTTATTCATACCTATATCTTAAAGTAATCCGCCCTAGAAATATATGAAAAAATATTTTTTAGCGCTTACTCGAACTCAATTTTTATTATTTTATCATTTTTTTATGGCCATGTTTGGCATTTTCTTCAATCTATGTTATAATGAAATTAAGCGGACAACGTAACCACAATAAGGAGTTACTTTATGAGATTATTGGCAGGTAAGTTTCGCTCAGGGATGATTGTTTTAGGAATTACTCTTTTAATCGATCAAGCAACCAAATTCTTCGTCAACACAATCAATCTAAGTGATCCTACAACAGCAAATTACCACATTATAAGCATGTTCGAAAAAATTTACAACGAAGCCGGCGTCCATTTTTTTCTTATCAATGTCAGACACTACTTCGAAATTTCACAGCTTATATTGCGCGTTGTTATTTTGCCTCTTATCGGTATTTACATTGCTTATTACATAATAAAGCATCGTATTACATCTAAATGGGTACTTCTGGGTATAGGTATGCTTACCGGAGCATTATTCGGTAATGCTTTCGATATAGTTTTCAGAGGCTATGTTATAGACTGGATCGGCTGTTCCTTCTTTATGAACAGCTTTGAGCTGAATTATGCCATTAATCTGGCAGATATTTTTGCGGTTTGCTCGGCTCCTTTTATTCTTATTGGCATCAGGAAAAACACTCTTAGTCTTCCTGTTGTTTTCGATAAAGAAAGAGCCGTTCCGGTATCGATATTCGACGATTCCAATGCGGCATAATTCGCTGTTAACAATATATCGATATAAAAAAACGCCCTTTCCATACGGATTGGGCGTTTTTGCTTGGTGCCATTACTGACATATCCTGATTAAAACGACTCGAACGCATCGTTATACTATGTAAAAGTCATTAATAAGCTAGCCATTACCTATCATACTTTCAAACCGCCGACAAGCTGTTTGAGCAGATCGGATTGATTGGATAATTCCGTTGAAGTACCCACAGTAGTTTTTGCGTTAGTCGCGTTTTGTTCGGCAATAGAGCTAACCTGATCTACAGCTTTATTTATCTGATCTGTACCCGCCGCCTGTTCGCTCATGGCAGTGCTAATTTCTTCGGATACACGCGACAAATCCTGCATAGCTTTAGCAACTTCTTCTACTCCTTTAGCTTGCTCGTTCATTGATGTCAGTATTCCTTGAGTCAGTTGATTCAGCATTTCCATTGCCTTTGAAATTTCCGCAGTGCCTTTTTCCTGTTCTTTGGTCGACTGTCCGACTTCGTCTGCAAGCTGTGCAACTCCCTGAATCGACTCAGTCATCTGAGTCATACTTGCATCGACACTTTCGATTAACTCAACGCCTTTCTGGGCATTTGAGTTTGCTTCTTTTATCAAATCGGTTATTTCTTTTGCGGCCTGAGCTGACTGTTCAGCAAGATTTCTTACTTCATCCGCCACCACGGCAAATCCTTTTCCGGCTTCACCTGCACGTGCCGCCTCAATAGCGGCATTCAATGCCAACAAGTTTGTCTGCGATGCTATACCGGTTATGACTGTTATGATATTATTGATTTGATTAGAACTCTCGGCGATTGCTTTCATTCCCACCACGCTATCCTTTACCGCACGATTGACTTCCTGCGATTTCTGGTTCACATCTGTGGCAATGTTACTTACTTTGCCTGAATTTTGAGCTATAAGTTTAATTGATGCTACCAATTGTTCTACAGTTGATGTTGATTCATTCACGGCAGACGCCTGTGACTCGACATTTTTGTTAACCCCATGCACATTACGGGTTATCTCTTCGATTGAAGAGGTAATTTCAGCAACAGCGCATGTCTGAGTATCCACGCTTTTTTGAACTTCACGTACATTATTATTGAGTTGCATAACTGCACTCGCTGTTTCTTGCGCAGTTGATGCCAGTTCTTCAGCGCCCTTAAAAATTTCCTGAGCCGCCAAGTTGGTTGTTTCCGACCCACCGGCAATATTCCTTGTAGCATCCATGATGTTTCTAATTACATCCCGCCATTTTCGTAAAAATCGATTGAATGTAGTTGCAAGGTCTCCAAGTTCATCATTTGCGGTCACGGTTATTTCTTTAGTAAGATCGCCTTCTGCATCTGCAAGTTCTCTCAAAATGCCGATAGTCTGCTTCAACGGCAACATAATACTTCGCAATACAAAAATGAATATACCAATTACCAGAGTGATACTTATCACGATACATGTAATATTAATGCTCATAGTACGACTGTAGGTAACTTGAGCATTTTCATATTCAGATTTTGCAACATCAAGTTGCACCTCTATTAGCTCCGACACCTTCTCGGAAATAGGATCGATCGCAGGATACAAATCATTAATAGTAAATTGAGTAAGTGCCTCATGATTTTTGTCCTTTATGATTGAATATAATTCAACAATTTTTTTATCTGCATGTTTAAGCAGAGGCTCAGCTTCTTTGACCAGTTTTTTTTCTTCTGCAACAAGAAACGTATTGATATAAGAATCCCACTGTTTATGAATTCTATCATTGGCCAAATCAATACCTTTCAAACCTTCTTCCCATGAAATATTTCCGTTACGTATTTTATGTGATATATCAACAATATTCACAGCATACATATCGGCAACTTCTTTGAGACCGGCAAGTGGCACAACTCGGTCATTGTAGACAGTCAACAGCGACTCATTCGCCTTTTTCATGCCATATTGTCCTACAAATGCAACCAGTATTAAAGAAACTGCCACAAGAACTCCTGTTCCATATAATCTGGCTTTAATTGTCAGGTTTTTAAACATCTAACTACTCCTTTTTAAATTTATTTTGCCACAAATTGTTATTCATCAAGCTAATATGATGAAATTAGGATATATTTGCATAATCGGAAAATAATTTTAGTTATTTAATTATTTCCATAATTTTGAAATATCTTTATTTCGCTCGACTCGCATGAGTATAAAATATTTTTGTTTTATAAATATGAAGAAGATTGTTATATTGCTTGGCGTTAAGATGAAAGTATTTTTCTATTTACCTGCTAAAGATGTTAACAAATTCGCTTGACAAAAAAGAAACGCTCGCCTTATAGTGTACGAGATTATGGGGGGCGATTAGCTCAGCTGGTTAGAGTACTTGCTCGACACGCAAGGGGTCACTGGTTCAATTCCAGTATCGCCCACCATTTTTTTATGGTGCAATAGCTTGTTAGCGTCATAATTAAACTAAAAATACAATGCAGGAGATTAAATATATAGCTTATGAATATAGAGTCCCTCAGACATAGCGCATCACACGTTATGGCTCAAGCTGTTATGGAACTTTTCCCCGGAACTAAACTTGCCATAGGACCTTCGATAGAAGATGGTTTTTATTACGACTTCGATATGGAACATAAACTTATTCCTGACGATCTTGAAAAAATCGAACACCGTATGGCGCAAATTATTAAAGAAAATCATCCGTTTGAAAAACGAACCCTTTCTCGCGCAGAGGCTATAGAACATTTCAGAAATCTAGGGCAGGATTATAAAGTCGAGTTGATCACGGATCTTGATGCGGATGAAGTTTCGTTGTATCGGCATGGTTCATTTGAGGATCTTTGTAAAGGCCCGCATGTAGAACATACCGGTCAGATAAGGGCATTCAAGTTGCTGAGTATAGCCGGCGCCTACTGGCGTGGCGACGAGAAAAACAAAATGCTTCAGCGTATTTACGGGACAGCATTTGAGTCGGAAAAAGACCTTAGAAAACATCTGAATTTTTTAGAAGAGGCAAAAAAGCGCGATCATAGGCGTATAGGTCAGGCGTTGGATTTGTTCAGTATTCACGATGAAGCTGGTCCGGGTTTGATTTTCTGGCATCCGAAAGGCGCGTGTATTCGCAACGTAATAGAAACCTTCTGGCGTGAGGAACATATCAGGCGGGGGTACGAGCTGGTTTATATACCACATGTATCCAAGGTTGATTTATGGAAAACCAGCGGGCATTGGGATTACTACCGTGAAAACATGTATCCGCCGATAAAAATCGACGAGCAGGAATATATTGTAAAGCCGATGAACTGCCCTGGTCATATATTGATGTATAAAACACATCTTAGAAGTTATCGCGAGTTCCCGCTACGATGGGCGGAACTCGGTACTGTGTACAGATACGAACGGTCAGGCGTTTTACATGGTTTGATGCGTGTTCGTGGATTTACGCAGGACGATGCTCATATTTTTTGTTTGCCCGATCAAATTCAGGACGAGATCACACGGGTTATCGAATTGGCGCTGTACATGATGAAAACCTTTGGTTTCGAATATAAACTATATTTGAGCACCCGCCCTGAGAAGTATACCGGTACGGTTGAAGAGTGGGAACGCGCGACCGATGCTCTTGAGAATGCGTTAAAATCGCTTGGGCTACCGTATCAGGTTGATCCGGGCGAAGGTGTTTTCTATGGGCCTAAAATAGATATAAAAATGGTAGACGCGCTCAAACGCGAGTGGCAGGGACCCACGATACAAGTCGATTTCAACAATCCTCATAGGTTTGCTATAAATTATATAGGAAGCGACGGCAAAGAACACTCCGCTGTAATGATTCATAGAACTGTTTTAGGCAGTATGGAGCGGTTTATGGGTGTTTTGATAGAACATTTTGCCGGAGCCTTTCCTGTGTGGCTGTCGCCAGTGCAGGTTCGCGTAATCAATGTCGGCGAAACGGAATTAAACTATTGCAGGGAAGTGTACGATATATTAAAACAAAATAATATACGTTGCGATTGTGATTTTTCCGATGAAAAACTCGGACAGAAAATACGTAAAGCTCAGGTTGAGCAAATACCGTATATGATCGTTGCCGGCGCTAAAGAAGCCGAAAATAAAACGGTTTCTATTCGCCATAGACGCAAACAACAACTTATGGACACGTCGCTACAGGATTTTGTAGTAAATATAAAACGTGAAATTCAAGAAAAAATAAATGAGTGAGGAGGTGAGGTCGTATTACTGAGAAACGTATTAGAATCAATGAAGAAATAAAAGTCCCGAAGGTAAGGGCTATAGATGCCAATGGAGATCAGATAGGAATTGTACCTGTACAGGATGCGATCGAGAGAGCATTAAAGCAACGTCTTGATTTGGTTGAGGTCGCCCCGCAGGCTGATCCTCCGGTATGTCGTATCATGGATTACGGCAAATATAGATACGAACAGACGAAAAAGGTCAAAGAGGCTAAGAAAAAGCAACATGCATTTAAGGTCAAAGAGATCAAGATGCGGCCGAATACTGATCAGCATGATTATGAAACCAAATTACGCCACGGTCAGGAATTTTTGCAGAAAGGCTGTAAACTGAAAGTGACCGTTGTCTTTCATGGTCGCGAAATGGCACATCGGGAACTGGGGTTTCAAATTTTAGACCGGTTTCTGCAGGATATCGCGGAATTCGGTTCTGTTGAATTGAGGCCTAAAGATATAGGACGCACGATAGTTACAGTTATCGGGCCGACGAAATCCAAATAATTCCTCGATTTATTCTTATGTAAATACCGGATATTTTATTTGTTTTTACGATATTCGAGAAAAACTATTGAAATACGTAAAACGATCTGGTAGTATATACAGCATTTCAAATCCTGTAGCAAAAATTTAATTGTCTTAACATAAAGGAATACGAGGTAATCCATGCCAAAATTGAAAACAAATAAAGCGGCATCAAAACGGTTTAAGTTAACTGCCAATGGCAAAGTGAAGAAAAATTCAGCTTTTGCTAGTCATATTTTGACTAAAAAAAGTTCCAAACGCAAACGTCAATTGCGTAATAGCGAAGTGCTTGCCGAAGTTGATGTGCCGAAAGTGAAAAAATTACTGCCATACGCATAATCAAATAGGTTATTGGTTGTTTTGTGATATAAAAACATTTTTGTTGGGGAGGTGATTTTAGTGACACGCGCAAGAAATAATCCTGCATCAAAAAGACGCAGAAAAAAAATATTGGATATGGCAAAAGGGTTCAGAGGAGCGCGAAAAAGCCAGATCAGGCTTGCTACTGAAGCTACAAATAGGGCTATGGCTTTTGCGTACAGGGGGCGGAAAGAGCGAAAACGCGATTTTCGGGCGCTATGGATTACCCGAATAGCCGCCGCTTCGGAATTAAATGGCACCACGTACAGTAGGCTGATAAGTGGCTTGAAAAAAGCAAATGTTGCTCTTAATAGAAAGATACTAGCCGATTTAGCTGTTAGTGAACAGGCTGTGTTTTCGAATGTCGTCGTTTTGGCTCAACAAGCTGAATAATGTGATGTTCCGATGTTCGAAATCAAATCTCAAATCAGCAAGATAAAAGTCGATGCCGAAAGTTTGATTCGTTCTTGTGAAAACAAAAACGAAATCGAACAACTGCGCGTTCGTTTTCTTGGTAAAAAGGGTGTTGTAACCGCGTTATATAAGAACCTGAAAGATATTACGCCTGAACAACGTCCTGAAGTCGGCGATTTAATAAACACCTTGAAAGACGAAGTTGCCCGTGAATTAGATTGCAAACAATCTTTTTTTTTACGGGAATCATTGCGAAGTCGTCTTGTTGAAGAGGAACTGGACGTAACTCTGCCCGGAAAACCCGTAACCCTAGGTCGCATTCATCCTATTACAAAAGTTTTGCAGAGGGTTATAGATATTTTTCAAGCTCTCGGTTTTTCCGTGGCTGAAGGTCCTGAGATCGAAAAAGAGTATTATAATTTCGATGCTTTAAATATCCCGTCACATCATCCTGCGCGTGACATGCAGGATACTTTTTTTATCGATGTCGGCACTCTCTTGCGCACGCATACATCTCCTGTACAGATTAGGGTTATGGAAAATCGAAAACCGCCGGTGCGTGTTATTGCGCCCGGCCGTGTGTATCGTAATGAAGCTATCAATGCTCGAAGTTACTGTTTGTTTCATCAGGTGGAAGGTTTTTATGTCGATAAGCATGTAACGTTTGCCGATCTGAAGGGGATTTTGGGTCATTTTTCAAGAGAAATGTTTGGGGCTAAAACCGCGATACGAATTCGTCCGAGTTATTTTCCTTTTACCGAGCCGAGTTTGGAGTGTGATGTTTCTTGTTTCTTATGTTCGGCAAAAGGATGCAGGGTATGTAAATATACCGGATGGCTGGAAATACTCGGTGCGGGTATGATTCATCCTGCGGTACTTAAGGCAGGCGGTTTTGATCCTGACGAAGTGCAGGGCTACGCTTTCGGAATGGGAATAGAGCGTACGGCTTTATTGCTGTATGGTATCAATGATATTAGATTGTTTTTTGAAAACGATATGCGGTTTTTGTCGCAATTTTAACTCAGAGTTTTATTATGAAAATAAGTTATTCATGGTTACAAGAGTTTGTTGATGTTCCATATACGCCTGAAGTATTGGCCGACAAACTGACACTGCTCGGACTTGAGGTGGCGTCTTTAACGCCTATCGGGAAAAACCTGTCCAATGTTGTTGTCGGCGAGGTCATAGACCTGAAACCGCATCCGCAGGCTGATAAATTGAAGGTATGTACTGTTGCCGCTGGTGCAAAGAAGTACAATGTTGTATGCGGAGCTCCGAATGTAGCAGTGGGACAGCGGGTTCCGTTAGCGCTTGAAGGATGTGTTTTGCCGGACGGAATGGAAATAAAGAAAACGGAAATCCGTGGTGTTGGGTCGCAAGGGATGATTTGTTCACAAAAAGAACTGGGGCTCGGCGACGATGCCGCCGGCATTATGGTACTTGGCGAATCCTTTGAACCGGGAACCGATTTTAATTCGGCTAAAGGTATTACCGATTGTATATTTGAAATAGAACTCACGCCGAATCGTCCGGATTGTTTAAGTATGACAGGTATTGCCCGCGAAGTGTCCATACTTACCGGCAATGTGTTGCGTTATCCTGTATATTCCAAACCTGAAGTTCTTGAAAAACAAGACGATAACATATCCATTACAATAAAAGACCCTTCTTTGTGTGAAAATTATTCTGCATATATCATTCGTGGTATTAATGTTAGTCCATCGCCTTTTTGGCTGGCCAATAAGATAGAAAAACTAGGCATGCGTTCGATCAATACCGTTGTCGATGTAACCAATTTCGTATTGCTTGAAATGGGACATCCTCTTCATGCTTTTGATTTGAATAAATTGAAAGGCCCTCAGATAATTGTCCGGCGTGCGTTACAGTGTGAAAAAATTATTACTCTTGATAGTAAAGAGCGAATACTTGACAAATCCATGCTTGTCATAGCCGACTCAGACGACCCTGTAGCTGTGGCCGGTGTAATGGGAGGCGCATCTTCTGAAGTATCCGTTGAAACAACAGATATTTTACTGGAAGGGGCGTATTTTAATCCGGTTTCGATTAGAAAAACAGCAAAATCTCTGGGATTATCAACAGAGGCATCGCATCGTTTTGAGCGGGGAACTGATCGTGTCGGATTTCAAAAAGCGTTACAGCGTGCGGCGTATCTTATTGCGGAATTGTGCGGCGCGTCCTCAATATCTCCGCTAATTGAAAATAATGCTCTCCCCGCTGAAGAAAAATTTATTGTTTGTAACACAAAAAAAATCAGCTCTTTGATCGGTGTTGAACTATCTCACGACGAAATAGTTGCTTTTATAGAAAAATTGGGTATTGATATAGTTCAGCGTAATCATGAAAATTTAAAGCTCTCTATACCGTCTTATCGGGTAGACATTGCCATTGAGGAAGATATAGTAGAGGAAATCGCGCGTTTATACGGTTATGACAAAATACCTATGGCACGGCCGGGCAGTACATATGTGGAATGCGAGGTTAATAAAAAATTGATTTATTCGAGGTTTACCCGCGATGTCCTTGTAGGGGCGGGTTTCTATGAAACATTGACTTGTTCGCTGGTATCCGAATCGGTAAACAAACGTATTCCATGTTGGCTTAGCGAACCCAACATGCCGCCGGTTTGTGTCCAAAATCCTATCAGCGAAATGCAAAAAGCCCTGCAGGCCAGTTTGATACCTAATCTGCTAGATGTAGTTGCCGTGAATGTCAAACATAAAGCTGAAGCGGTTAAACTGTTTGAGCTTGGAAATATTTTTGTTCCTGTATCGCCGATGCAGGCACATGAAAAATATATGCTCTGTATAGCTGTAGCTGGTAACATAGAACCGGCTTCATGGCACGGCTCGGCAGAATTGTGGGATTTTTACAAGTTCAAAGGATTTCTGGTTGGATATTTGGATATACTCGACATAAAATCGTATATGGTAGATCGTGTTACGCTGGAGTACCTGCATCAGGGAAGAAGCGCTAAACTATATGATGGTGACACGTTTATAGGTATTTTCGGTCAGATACATCCTTCAGTCGCTATCGATCTGGGTGTTCCTGAAAACACGTTTATAGCCGAACTCGATGCACAGTTTTTGATAGATAAAATGAATTTGCGCGGAGCGTATTCGCCGTTGCCTAAATATCCGGCTGTTGAACGTGATCTTGCTATTGTGGTGGATCGCCAGATAAATTTTCAGCAAATAGCAGAGACTTTGGCTATGTTTGAACCGCCACTTATGGAAGATTGGAAACTGGTTTCATTATATGAGGGCGATCCTATTCCCGAAGGGAAAAAGAGTTTGAGTTTGCGTATGCGCTATAGATCCGCTGATTCCACACTTAAAGATGAAGAAGCCGATTCGGTTCATAATGATTACGCGGCACAAGTAGTAAGAAAACTCGGATGTGAATTACGTTAATTATTTTCTTTTATATATGACAAAACTCTGATAAAATCTAAACATAGTCGAATTTAAACTTTATTAACTTAAACTTAATCTTAAAAAATTGAAAGAATAATAAATTAAGGAAATTGTGCCTTGAGTACGGATACTAGAAAGTTTATCATCAAAATTTTAGATAAGGAGTATCCCATAGAGAGTAATTTATCGCAGGAGCGCTTACTCGAGGTTTCCAAATATCTTGATGAAAAATTTTCGGAATTACAAAAAGTCGCTCCTATGGTACCAGTTGGCAGGTTAGCAATTTTGGCGTGTTTAAATATCGCAAATGAATTATATGATACAAAGACAGCATTCAGGAAAAAATTGGATGATTATGACGCAAATATTTCAGCGGTAATCGCTGTTATTGACGAGGTCATTTCCGATTAATGATTATAACTTCACGCAACCCTGCCATGTCCGACTAGAGGACAATCATTTTTTGCACCAACACTAATAGACCGGGAATTCTGATCGTTCGGTGGATTACAAGCCTCTCTAGAGGGGATGTGTGAAGCTGGAGTAAGAGTACCCACTTGTACATACAAGCGTGTCAAAGATGTTGTCCCGACGGCATTGCGGCAGGGTTGCTTCTGGTAAATGGATAATGGATCTTTTTGAATATACCGCTATAAAAAATGAAGATAAGGCCGAATTTCATCCGTTGGCTTTCCGTATGAGACCGCAAACATTGGATGAGTATGCCGGTCAACAGCATATTCTCGGTGAGGGTAAGTTACTGCGGCGACTTCTAAAAACCGACCGGATCGGATCGTTGATTTTCTACGGACCGCCTGGAACAGGTAAGACAACTCTCGCTTTGCTTATATCGAAAACCACAGGAAGCCGCTTTGTATCAGTCAACGCGGTAACATCTAACGTGCAGGAACTGCGCGCCGTTATAGACTCCGCTAAAAAAACTTTTCTACTCAACCGTCAACGAACAATTTTGTTTGTCGATGAAATCCACAGGTTTAACAAATCGCAACAGGATGTATTATTGCCTCATATCGAGGAAAATACCGTGGGGTTCATAGCTACTACAACGCAGAACCCGTGTCTGGCATTGACATCGCCTCTTGTATCGCGAAGTCATGTGTTTCAATTCGAGATGTTGACGCATGAAGATATAGTATCGTTGCTAAAGCGTGCTATCGGCGATGACCGGCGCGGTCTTGGATCTATACCTGTACGGGTCGGTGAAGATGTTTTGGATGAAATAGCGAGGAATTCCGACGGTGATGCGCGCAAAGCGCTTAATATGCTGGAAGTCATAGTATTGACTGCTCCGCATAATGTATCTGAGAACCATAATATAACACTAGAGGAAGTTAAAGAAACTATTCAACACAAATTTGTCCGGTATGATGAAGACGATCATTACGACACTATTTCGGCGTTTATAAAAAGTATGCGGGGGTCCGACCCTGACGCGGCTCTCTACTGGCTGGCTAAAATGTTGGAAGCCGGCGAGGAACCGCGGTTTATAGCGCGCCGGATTGTGATTTGTGCCGCTGAGGACGTCGGTACTGCGGACCCGCAGGCATTGACTGTGGCAGTGTCCGCATTTAACGCATTGGAGTTCGTCGGTATGCCGGAATCGAAATTTTTTCTCGCTGAGGCTACTGTATATATAGCGACTGCACCTAAAAGCAATGCGGTGACGGTCGCCATAAACGAAGCTCAAGCGGCAGTACGCAACAAAAGACTCGAACGTGTGCCGGATCATCTGCGCGATGCACACTATAAAGGAGCAAGTAAACTTGGCGCAGGTGACGGATATCAGTACCCACACGATTTTCCGGGCCATTTTGTGGCACAAAAGTACAGGGAAGGTGTTCAGAAGTTTTACTCGCCGACAAGGCATGGATACGAACAGATTATTCAAGATAGGATTGCGGAATGGAACCGAATCAGAAACAATTCCTAAGAAAACAAATGAAGCATCTGTTCGAGCAGTCGGCTACGTCTGAGGAAAGGGCACGTATAAGCGATATAATATCGTATAACATTATGGAACAATCTTTTTTTTGTACGGCATTATGCATTATGGTTTATTGTCCTTTGTCTGACGAGGTGGACATTATGCCGGTTATAAAAAAAATAATTGCCGATGGTAAAAAACTTATTGTACCTAAAACTGATGTGGAAAACCATACGATTATACCGTGTTTGGTAGTCAACCCGGAAAAAGATTTGTCTTCCGGATATTCAGGAATACTTGAACCGAAGGCCGTAAGGCCGGTTTCGTATGGTCAGATTGATGTAATTTTGGTGCCCGGCAGGGTGTTTGACAGATCGGGTTGCCGGATTGGTAGAGGCGTGGGATGTTATGATCGTTTTCTGCGTAACATACCAGGCGCATTGAAAGTCGGTGTGGCATTTGATTTTCAGCTTGTAGACAGAATTGAACCGGCTGAACATGACATTTGTATGGATATGTTGATCACAGAAAAAACAATTTTGAAAAATGAAAATTTTGAAAAAACAACCATTCACAAGAAAAACTAAGAGGAGTTGTATAGAAAATGGGGCAGAACGGATTGATTATACTCGTAACTATACTCGCGGGAGCGGCAGGTTTTTTTGCACGTAAGTATCTTTCTGAAAAGAAAATAAAAACAGCTGAGGCTCAGGCACAGCAAATTATTGCGGAAGCGGATAAAGAAGCTAAATCCCGCAAGAGGGAAATGGAAATTGAGCTTAAGGACAAGTATCTTCGTTCTAAGGCGGAATTCGAAAAAGAAACTAAAAACAGGCGTCAGGAGCTTTTGCATCTGGAAAAACGTGTGATGCAGAAAGAAGAATACCTCGACCGTAAAGTTGATGTCCTTGAGCGTAAAGAATTGGATGTCAACGCACGTGAAAAGAAGCTCGGAGAGAAAGAAAATCGGATTAAAGAACTTGAGAATGAGTATCAAAAAGTTTTGGAAGAAGAACGTAAAAAACTGCAGTCTATTTCTGGATTAAGCAGAGACGAAGCGAAAAAATTATTGCTTGATAGTCTGGAATCCGAATTGACTCAGGAAGCGGCCTCTAAAATACGGCGGTTTGAGGGGGAAACAAAAGCGAAAGCCGACAAAATGGCTCGTAATATAATAAGCGCTTCAATACAGAGATGTTGTGTAGATCATGTGGCTGATATTACCGTTTCTTCTGTGGCGTTGCCAAGTGATGAAATGAAAGGGCGTATTATCGGTCGAGAGGGACGCAATATCCGAGCTCTTGAAGCCGCAACCGGTATAGACATAATTATCGACGATACTCCGGAAGCAGTTATTTTGTCGGGTTTTGACATGGTACGGCGTGAGATAGCTAAACGCACCCTTGAAAAATTGATTGAGGATGGGCGTATCCATCCGGGACGTATTGAGGAATTGGTGGAAAAAGTTAAAAAAGAGATGGACGAGCAAATACGCGAAATAGGCGAACAGGCGGCATTTGATGTCGGTATACATGGACTCGATCCTGAATTAATTTATTATATCGGCAGGCTGAAATATCGTACCAGCTATGGACAGAACGTATTACAGCATTCTATCGAAGTCGCTAATATCATGGGTATTATGGCAAGCGAACTTGGACTTGATGTGCAGATAGCAAAACGGGTCGGGTTGTTACACGATATCGGCAAAGCTATGACACATGAGGTCGAAGGTCCTCATGCCGAAATCGGCGCCGATCTTGCAAAAAAATTTGGTGAACCTGCTGTAGTGATAAATTCAATCGGCGCGCATCATGGAGATATAGAGGCTACAACTATTTATGGTATATTGGCATCTTCAGCTGATGCCATATCCGCCGCACGTCCCGGGGCTCGCGCGGAAACATTGCAGGCATATATCAAACGTCTTGAGCAGTTGGAAACACTTGCGGCTGAGTTTGGCGGTGTTGATAAAGCGTATGCTATTCAGGCTGGACGGGAAATACGTGTGATTGTAAGCCCTGATCAGTTAAATGACGACGATTCGATTGTTCTTGCACGAAACGTTGCCAATAAGATACAGGATGAGCTGGAATATCCCGGTCAGATAAAGGTTACTGTCATTCGTGAAACTCGATGCGTTGAATACGCAAAGTAAAGCGCGGTATATTGATGAAATTATTGTTTATCGGTGACATTGTAGGACGTCCGGGACGCGATGCCGTATGTGAAAGAGTGCCGGAGATTATAAAAGAATTTTCTATAGATTGTTGTATAGCAAATGCCGAGAACGCCGCAGGTGGTTCTGGAATAACTCCGAAAGTGGCTGATCATCTACTGTCAAGCGGTGTAGACCTGTTGACTTCCGGAGATCATATCTGGAGAAACAGCGAGATATTTCAACTGATTGACCGAACTGACAAGGTTATCAGGCCTGCTAATTTTTTAACGACAGTTCCCGGTCGAGGCAGTACGGTTATCAAGTTGCGTTCCGGTGTGCAGATAGGTGTGATTAATTTGCTTGGAAGGGTTTTTATGAATCCTATCGAAAATCCGTTTCAAGCGGTGATGCGGGAAATCGAATCAATTAAGAAGCAAACTTCGGTTATTCTTGTGGATGTGCATGCTGAAGCGACATCGGAAAAAATTGCTATGGGATGGTATCTTGACGGCGTGGTATCTGCTGTTGTGGGCACTCATACCCATGTACCTACAGCGGATAATAAGGTGTTGCCTAACGGAACGGCATATATTACCGATGTCGGGATGGTCGGCGCGCGTTATTCCGTGCTTGGACGCGATGTTCATGCGGTACTAAAACATTTTACAACCGGACTGCCTGCTAGATTTACAGTTGCAGAAGGTGATATCGTCTTGCACAGTGTAATAATCGATATAGACGAACATACTGGGAAAGCTCGTGACATTATACGATTGGAGAGGTAATTATGCATGAAAATCTCGCATCGCAAATTCTTGACGACCTGAACGGCCAATCGGCTACACCGGATCACACTCTAGGGCGGATATATACGGTTTCGGAATTGACCTGCCGGATAAAAGAAGTACTGGAATCTGAGTTTCCGCCCATGTGGCTGGAAGCGGAAATATCCAATTTTAGAAAACCTGCATCAGGACATTTTTATTTTACTCTTAAAGATGCGCAAAGTCAGATTTCCGCTATAATGTATCGTTCAAGCGCCCAACGTGTCGTATTTAAATTGGAAGACGGTATGAAAGTCATGGTATACGGCAGGGTAAGTGTTTATGAAAAAGGCGGAAATTATCAGATTATAGCGACAATTATCGAGCCGCGCGGAGTTGGCGCGTTACAGCTTGCATTTGAGCAGTTGAAAAAGAAATTGATGGAAGAAGGATTGTTTGACAAAAAATACAAAAAAACTATACCGATGCTTCCATCTCGGATAGGTGTAGTTACATCACCGACAGGGGCGGCGATACGTGATATTTTGAATGTAATAAACCGCCGTTTTTCGAATATTCAGCTTCTTATCGCGCCATGCCGCGTACAGGGCGACGAAGCTCCGGCTGAAATAGCGCAAGCCATAGATGAACTGAACCGTCTGAATTGTGTCGATGTGATACTGGTTACCCGAGGCGGGGGAAGTATAGAAGATCTCTGGGCGTTCAATAGCGAACTTGTAGCCAGAAGTATATTTCGATCTAATATTCCCATTATTTCGGCGGTAGGCCATGAAATCGACTGGACTATAGCCGATTATGTAGCCGATTTGAGAGTACCCACACCGTCAGCGGCGGCTGAACTTGTGGTAGGTAGTAAAGAAGAGTTTATCAGTCGTATAGCTAATTTCGAAAAACGTCTTTATTCCGGTATGCAACATTATATGAATATTCTGAAGAACAGAGTGTTGCGTCTGTCTCAAAGCAGGGTGTTTATCGAACCGCAGAATCGCATACGGCAGTACCAGCAACAAGTTGATGAATGCGAATTGCGTATAAATCAATCGTTAAGCTCCGTAATGTCGCGAAGGAAACATCAGCTTGTCGTATTGTCTGAGAAACTCCATGCGTTCAGTCCGTCGTCGGTTATGTTGCGAGGTTTTTCAATAACTACAAAATACGGGGTTGAAGGAAGCATAAAATCGGTCAGACAAGTCGATCCCGGAGATAGATTGAAAACATATTTTTCCGACGGTGAAATATCTTCTACTGTAGACAGAGTATATTTCAAAGGGGAAAATAAATAACTGGAAAAATTTCATTTTATATAGTATAACATATATATTATATTCAGAATGTGTGAGGAGATTATGAAAGAAAAAAAGTTCGAGCAAGCTATAACTGAACTTGAATCAATTGTAGATATTATGGAAACAGGCGAATTATCGCTTGACGAATCCCTGCAGAAATATGAAGAAGGGATAAAACTGGCTAATTTCTGTAAATCTAAACTCGAATTCGCTGAAAAGAAAATAGAAATTATTCGAAAGAAGGCTGACGGATCAACTACCATAGAAGATTTTGATAAAGAAGAAACCGAAGGAGAAGTATCCGAGGTTTTACAGGAAAAAAATAAGGTTTTTACCGATAACTCCATTCCAGTTTCTGTGAATGTCGTTAATGCTGAAGATACGCTTAAAGAAGATATAACTGAATCTGATACGAACAATGAGAAGGTAAATGCTGTGCATCGAGAACAGGACAGATTCGAGAAACTTGAAAAAATCAATGAAGATTATGATGAAGAATCTGAAGATTCGGATGACGAAGATCAACCGGAAAGTCCGACGTTGCGCGATTCGGGTGCTGAAGAGGATGAGAAACTGTTGTTCTAAGTACAAAGGGATGGCGTATGACTAAAAAATACTTGTTTGATATAAATTCACCACAGGACGTTAAAAAGATTCCTCAGGATCAACTTCCGATTTTATGTCAGGAAATTCGTGATCTGATAATAAAAGTGGTGTCCATGCGCGGCGGGCACCTTGCGTCAAGTCTAGGAGCGGTTGAAATTATAACAGCTTTGCATTATCTGTTCGATGCTCCACACGATAAAATTATCTGGGATGTCGGACATCAGGCTTATGCCCATAAAATACTTACCGGCCGTAGAGAACAGTTTTGTTCGCTGAGAACTTACAAAGGAATCAGCGGTTTTCCGAATCAGTTTGAGAGTATTTACGATACGTTTATTGTAGGTCATGCAAATACTGCGATTTCGGTTGGACTGGGTATGTTGACTGCCATGAATATGCGCCGGATAAACGGAAAAGTAATTTCTGTTATCGGTGACGCGACTTTGACCGGCGGAATGGCTTATGAAGCGTTAAACAACGCAGGGCATATGAAGAAAAATTTTCTTGTTATCTTAAATGACAATGAAATGGCGATTTCAAAAAATGTTGGCGGTATGTCTAAATATCTCAACAAGATAATTACCGCGCCTATTTACAATCGTCTGAAAAAAGATATAAGCCTTCTGTTAGAAAAAATCCCTACTATCGGTCATAATGTGATTAAAACTTCTCAGAAATTGGAAGAGAGCATAAAAAACCTTATCGTACCTGGAATCATATTTGAGGAACTAGGATTTCGTTATTTCGGACCTGTGGATGGGAATGATATTTTTGAGTTGATAAAGATAATAAAAAGCATAAAAGATAATTCTGAACCTACTATTTTGCATGTAATTACAAAAAAGGGTAAGGGTTATAAACCGGCTGAGGAAAATCCGGAATCGTTTCATGGAGCCGTGCCTTTTATAATTGAGACAGGAGAGCCGGCGAAAAAAACAAGTGTGACGCGATATACCGATGTATTCGGCGACGCGCTGGTAGATATTGCTAAAGAAAACACAAAAGTCGTTGCCATAACCGCGGCGATGTGTTCCGGAACAGGCTTGAAACAATTCGAAGAAAAATTTCCGGATAGGTTTTTTGACGTTGGAATAGCCGAGCAACACGCAGTCACTTTTGCCGGAGGCATGGCTAAGGAAGGAATGCGTCCTATTGTCGCTATTTATTCTACATTTTTACAGCGTTCATACGATCAGGTTATGCATGATGTGTGTTTACAGAATGTTCCTGTTTGTTTTGCGATTGACAGGGGAGGATTGGTCGGCACGGATGGACCGACTCATCATGGCGTGTTTGATCTGTCATATTTACGAAATATACCCAGAATGGTGGTAGCTCAACCGAAAGACGGCAATGAACTTAGATCATTATTGAAGACATCTGTGAATTATGATGGTCCTTTTGCTATCAGGTTTCCAAGGAACACTATACCGGCGCCTATGAAAAATGAACCGATGACCGAAATACCTGTAGGCACTGCTGAAATTATCCGGCAAGGTTCCGATGCGCATATACTTACTTTGGGCAACCATGTTTATATAGCGCAGGAAGTATGTGATAAGCTGGCAAATGAAGGTTTGAACGTAGGGGTTGTTAACGCTAGGTTCATCAAACCCCTTGATCTGGATATGATCAAAACGGTAATTAAAGATAATAAACCTATTATAACTATTGAAGATAATGTTCTGATGGGCGGTTTCGGGTCTGCGGTACTTGAGGCCATTCAAGATATGGGGTTTCATGCTGTGCCTGTCTTGCGGCTTGGTATAAAGGATGAGTTCATAACTCATGGGGAACTGCCGGAACTCTATCATTTATGCGGCCTTGACTCGGAAGGTATCCGTAAAAGTATAGAGTCATTCCTCGAAAGGATTTCTTCGCGGTCTATATTCGCTATTTCGGAATAATATGAAAAAACAACGAATCGATCAGTTATTGGTTACCCGTGGTTACTATCCTACCCGCGAGCGCGCTAAGAGGGCGATCATGGCCGGTCTGGTGGAAGCCGATGGTTTTTCTATTTTAAAACCCGGCATGCAGATACCTGAAGATACAAATTTTGTTGTTAAAGAACATGATAAATTTGTCAGTCGGGGAGGTTATAAAATCGAAGAAGCGATTAATTCATTTGATCTGTGTGTAGACAAAAAGGTAGTACTTGATCTGGGCGCTTCTACCGGCGGTTTTACCGATTGTTTACTACAATGCGGGGCAAAAAAAGTATACGCAGTTGATGTTGGTAAAGGGATATTGGACTGGTCTCTTCGCAACGATGAGCGTGTCGTGGTGATAGAGGAAACCAACGCACGGTATCTTAAAACTGAAGACATACCTGAGCTTGTCGATATAGTGTCGGCTGATTTATCTTTCATTTCCCTGAAAAAAGTTATACCTTCCGTTCTACCTATACTCAAAGATAAAGGGTGGTTACTTGTTTTAGTCAAACCGCAGTTTGAAGCGGGAAAAGGTCTTGTGGGTAAAAATGGTGTAGTGAGAGATGAAAAACTTATTTCCCGAATCATGGAAGATATGATAGACTTCTTAATTCAGCACGGTTTGCAAGTAAACGGACAGGTTCGGTCGCCGATTCTTGGGCCGAAGGGGAATAAGGAGTATATGCTGTGGGCTGTGAAACAATGATAAAACCGCGTACAGTAGGTCTGCTAGTAAATCCGCAAAAAGAAATAGCGTTAGAATTTATTAAAGAAATTGTGTCGGTTTTGAGCGCTAAAGGTATAGCCTGCCTAATCAGCGATGAACATTTTGCTAAACATGCTGATTTGAGCGGAATATATGCGCCTGAATCGATGTTTAGCGATTCTGTGGATATGATAATAAGTCTTGGAGGAGATGGAACTATTTTGCGCGCCGCACGGTGTGTCGGCAAAAATGATATTCCGATTTTTGGCATAAATCTTGGCGGATTGGGTTTTATGACCGGTTCGTCCCGTGATAGCTATCTTGACGATTTAGAAAAAATAATCTCCGGTAAATATTGTATTGAAGAACGTATGACCCTTGAATGCTCTATAGGCGGTCGTGACGAAACCTTCGGCGCTTTAAATGATGTTGTTGTTTCGCGCGAGTCTATTTCGCGGGTTATTTCCTTGAAAGTATATATTGATGATGAATATCTGACTACTTATACTGCGGACGGAATCATAGTCTCTACGCCTACGGGTTCGACAGCTCATTCGCTCTCAGCAGGCGGACCGATTATATCTCCGGATACCGAAATGATTCTGATTACACCCATTTGTCCGCATACCTTGACTAATCGTCCGCTTATAACAAATAAAGACTCAAAGATAAAAATTTTATTGAAATCTTCTCAGGGACAGGGTTTAATAACTATTGACGGACAAAACGTGTTACATATACAACCTGAGAATCCAGTTACCATTACGTGTGCGCCGTATAAGGCAAAATTGATTTCGGTAGGTACCAAATCGTATTTTGAAATTTTGCGGCAGAAGCTTAAATGGGGAGGAGAACGCTAATATGGCGGAAATTAAGATAAATTGTGACCGCTGTAAAGGTTGTGGCCTTTGCATTGTTGTGTGTCCTAAGAAAATTTTACAGATGAGTGAAGATATAAATCAGTACGGCAATCCGTACGCTGTTTGCATTAATGAAAATGAGTGCATAGCGTGTTGTATGTGTACCAAGATGTGTCCTGATTGGGCAATTACGGTTATAGATGACAAACAGTTAAACCTAAAACAAAACGTGCAATCATGACAGAAAAAATTCTTCTTTGTGGTAATGAGGCTATAGCAGAAGCGGCTATTCAATCGGGATGCAGGTATTATTACGGATATCCGATAACACCTCAAAATGAGATATCTGCATATATGTCGTATCGTATGCCGCAGGTTGGCGGTACGTTCATTCAGGCGGAAAGCGAACTTGCCGCAATCAATATGGTTTACGGGACGGCTACAACCGGCAAACGTGTTTTGACCTCGTCGTCCGGTCCGGGCATAAGTCTGAAACAGGAAGGAATTTCATATCTTGCAGGGTCCGAACTTCCTGCTGTTATAGTAAATGTGATGCGCGCAGGTCCTGGACTTGGCAATATAACTCCGTCTCAGGCAGATTATTTTCAGGCAACACGAGGCGGCGGGCATGGAGATTATCGTACTATTGTTCTCGCTCCAGCGTCAGTTCAGGAATCAGCCGATCTGACCAAGCGGGCATTTGTTCTTGCGGATAAATACCGTATTCCGGTCATGTTGCTATTGGATGGAATGCAAGGACAGATGCGCGAACCTGTGCTTATCGAACCGCTCAAAGAGACCGAGCAGTTTGATAAAAGCTGGTGTTTGACAGGATGTAAAGGAAGAAAACCCAATATTGCACGTTCGTTGTATCTTGAAGACAAAGCGTTACCGGATCTCAACGAGCGGTTGCTTAAGCGATATGCAGAGATTGAGAAACGTGAAATCGATGTTGATCAGTATAAAACCGGCGACGCGGATATAGTGATTGTTGCATACGGAACGCCGGCTCGTATGTGTCGCAGTATGGTCGATTTATTCCGGAAAAAAGGTGTAAAAGTAGGTTTGTTCAGGCCTATCACCCTGTGGCCGTTTCCTTACGATTTACTTGAAAAAACATCCAAACATACTCAGGAGTATCTTGTAGTGGAATGGAGCGCAGGTCAGTTGATTGAGGATGTAAGGCTGGCGTTGGGAAAAAGCAAACCTATACATTTTCACGGTGTTCTAGGCGGAAGGCTGATGAAAATAAATGAGGTCGAATCAAAACTCGATTCGATCATTGCTAATATGGGAGCTCATATATGACCACTTATACGGTACCGGAAATACTAAACGAAGCCCGCACGCATTACTGCGCCGGGTGCGGACACGGTATTCTGCATCGGCTTGTGGCTGAAGTAATCGATGAAATGGGGTTACGGGAAGAGGCTATTGGTGTAGCGCCTGTGGGTTGTGCTGTAATCGCTTATGAGTATTTGAATTTCGATATGTCCGAAGCGGCTCATGGACGCGCTCCGGCTGTAGCTACCGGAATTAAACGGTCACTGCCTGATAAGTTGGTGTTTACTTATCAGGGTGACGGCGACCTTTTGGCTATAGGTTGTACGGAATTAATCCATGCGGCAAATCGCGGTGAAAATATTACTATATTTTTTGCCAACAACAATGTTTACGGTATGACCGGAGGTCAAATGGCTCCGACTACGCTCGAAGGCCAGAAAACTTTAACTACGCCTTCCGGCAGGAATATTAAGGATACCGGTCACCCGATAGATGCTATGAAGTTGCTTGAAAATTTTCAAAGCGTAGTATTTCTTGCGCGTGGCATACTTACCAGTCCTAAAGAAATAGCAAAAACAAAAAGTTATATACGAAAAGCCTTTGAAATTCAACAGCAGGGAATAGGTTTTTCAATGGTAGAGGTGCTTTCTCAATGTCCGACCTATTGGCGTATGACTCCTGTAAACGCACTGAAACATATTGAACAAACGGTGACAAAACAATTTCCTACAGGGATTTTTAAAGATATATAAAAGGATTTTTTATGGAATACGATTTAATGATCGCCGGTTCAGGCGGGCAGGGTATTCTTGCATGTGGTAAAATTTTTGCCTATGCTGGCATGAATGAAAATCTACAGGTGACATATTATCCATCCTATGGTGCGGAAGTTCGCGGAGGCACGACGAGATGCGGAGTTAGATACAGCGACGTTACTATTGCTTCGCCGATAGTAGACTCTGCTGATGCGCTGATCGTATTCAATGAACCTTCGCTACGAAAATATATATCATATCTCAAGCACGGCGGCATGTTGGTATGCAATTCTTCCCTTGTTCATAAATTGCCCCATAACGGTACATATACTGTACATCAGGTACCGGCTACTGATATTGCGATTGAGCTGGGCAATGAAAAAGTATGCAATATGGTTATGTCCGGTTTTTTTCTCAATTTAATGCCTCGAATTTCGAAGCAATCGTTACTAAAGGCTATGGACGAGGTTTTCGACGATATCAAACCCGCTTTGAAACAACTTAATCAATCGGCTATGGAAAAGGGGATGGAGTATGCAGGTTAATGACGGAAAAGTTCGAGTTCGGTTTGCCCCGAGCCCGACCGGATATTTACATATTGGAGGAGCCAGAACAGCTTTATTCAACTGGCTGTTTGCCCGTAAAAATAACGGCACAATGATTTTACGTATTGAAGATACCGACCGTGAACGCTCGACTATGGAAGATGTTGACCGTATTATAGAAAGTCTTCACTGGCTGGGATTGAATTGGGATGAAGGGCCGTTCTTTCAATCGGAACGAAAAGATATATACCGCCAGTACGCACAGAAATTACTTGATCATGATTTGGCTTATTATTCGGATGAGGAACGCGGCGAACATAAAGCGATCATATTCAAAATTCCGCATGAAAAAGTGGTCGTAGATGATTGTATCCACGGTAAGATGGAATTCGATAACAGTTTGATAAAAGATCTGGTCATCTTCAAGTCGGACGGGTTCCCAACATATAATTTTGCCTGTGTTGTAGACGATGCCCTAATGGGGATTACGCACATAATCAGGGGGGATGATCATATATCTAACACTCCCAAACAGATACCGCTTTACGATGCTCTAGGTTTTCCAGTGCCGAAATTTGCACATGTTCCGTTAATTCTAGGTAAAGACAAAAAACGACTAAGCAAACGGCACGGGGCAACTTCTGTTCAGGCTTATGAACAGGAAGGTTATTTACCTCAAGCGCTCGTCAATTTTCTTGCTCTGCTTGGATGGTCGCCGGGCGATGACAGGGAAATAATGTCGCTTGATGATCTGATAGGAGCGTTTAAACTTGAAGGAATCAGTTCTTCAAACTCAGTTTTTGACGATGAGAAACTTAAATGGATGAACGGAAACTATATAGCTCAATTGCCTTTTGAGAAATATAAAGAACAGGTAATGCCTTACTTGAATTGTGCCATGAACGGCAGTATAAACGCAAGTTGCGAAACGGTGGATTATATTTTACGCCTGATGCAGAGCAGAACAAGACTTTTAAGCGATATTGGAGAATTGACCGGTTATTTTTTTAACGATGAGTTTGAATATGACGCTAAGGCAGTCGAAAAACGTTTGTTAAAACCCGGTGTAATTGAACTGTTGCAGAATATCGCTCAAACTCTTGAAAAAATTGAGGATTTTACCGAGCATTCTACCGAGCAGGCTTTGCGGGATTTTGTCGAAAAAAATCAAATATCGGGAGGTGCGGTTATTCATCCGACAAGAGTGGCTTTGACCGGTGTCATGACTGGGCCTGGGTTATTTGAGATAATGTTTGCTCTGGGTAAAGAAAAAACTATAGCACGCCTGAAACGTACGGTTGATTTTATACAAACGCTGGGAGTATCGTAATGCTTAACTGGGCAAATAGGATAACTATTTTCCGGTTATTTTGCACGCCGTTTCTGGTATATCTTTTGTTGAGATATCGTGAAGAATATTTAGAGTCCGCGACGCAGGATACGTTGGAAATAATCCGTATCTCGGTTTTGATTATATTCATTCTAGCGATTGTCAGCGATGCTATAGACGGTTTTATTGCCCGTGTATTCAAACAAAAGACTTTGTTTGGGACTATATTGGATCCTATAGCCGACAAATTACTGCTCATGTCTGCAACGGTAGTATTGACGTTTCCCATTGGATTGACATATAAAATTCCGTACTGGCTTACAGTAGCGATCATAAGCAGGGATATAATTATTCTGGCAGGCGCGTTATTGATGTTTGTGCTCCATAGCAAAACACTATTTCTGCCTCATTATCTCGGTAAAATAACGACGTTTATGCAGATGAGTGCAATTTTTTTTGTGCTTATAGAGCATCCTTTATGTAAGGTATTGTTTTATATAACACTTTTGTTTACGGTTCTATCCGGTGTAAATTATGTCTATCGTGAGGCAAAACTGGTAGGATCGCTTGGCTCTGATAACTTACGAAAATGAATTGATAAATGATATGACTCAAAAAGTAGCTATTGTAGGACGTCCGAATGTAGGTAAATCTTCTCTTTTCAACCGTCTGATCGGTAAACGGAAATCTATCGTCGACCCGCAAAGCGGAGTAACTCGCGACCGCATATACGAGATTGTCGAATGGGACAGATATTCCTTTGAACTGATAGATACCGGTGGATTGGATTTCGCGAAAAATTGTTCTATAAGCCAGCGAATTTCCGAGCAGGTGAAATATGCAATAAATGAAGCGCAGGTAATTTTGTTTCTCGTCGACGGCAAAGATGGAATCAATCCGTATGACAAGGAGGTATCCCGCTTTTTACTTGAGTTTTCAAAACCAGTCGTATTGGCAGTCAATAAAATAGATACGGTTGAGGAAATGACGCTCGCCACTGAATTTTATCAGATCGGTTTTGATCGTATTTATCCGGTTTCCGCGTTGCACGGGCTCGGTCTTGACGATCTTCTTGAAGAAACCGTAAGCTATCTTACGCCTGTATCGGATACCGGCGAACAGGAAGAGGATATTCCCAAAATAACAATTGTGGGGAAACCTAATGTTGGTAAATCCACTTTGCTAAACGTGTTATTGGAAGAAGACCGTGCTATGGTAGACGATGTGCCGGGCACTACCCGTGACATCATAGACACACGGCTTGTTATAAACAATGTCCCGTATTTATTGGTAGACACTGCGGGGATACGCCATAAAAAGAAGTTTGATAATACAATCGAATCCTATGCTTTTTTCAGGACGGAAGACGCTATCAAACGTTCCGACCTGATATTTATGATTATTGATGCCCAATCAAAAGTAACCCGTCAAGATGAACGGATAATTTCTATGATAATTGAGGCTGGCAAAGCGGTTGTGCTGATCATAAACAAGTGGGATTTATTTAAAAATGTCTCTAAAAGCGATTATCTCAAAGAAATCGAACGCAAAATAAGTTTTGTATCTTATGTGCCGGTAGTTTTCATATCCGCTAAAGAGAAGATCAATATACCTCAACTGTTTAAAATAGTGCCCCGTGTTCTTGAAAATTATTCGCGGCGTATAAGCACTCAGCTTTTAAATAAGATGATATCCGATGCAATTGAAGTGAATCCGCCGCCGTTGCAAAAAGGCAACCGATTGAAGGTATACTACGCGGTACAGACAAAGATTAAACCGCCGACCTTTACTTTATTCGCAAATAATAAAAAATATTTTAGCGAAAATTACAAAAGATATCTGGTAAATATTCTGCGAAAATTGTTTGAATTTGAAGGTTCGCCCGTTATCATGTTTGCGAAATCTAAACAAAAACGATAGAAGGTGTTCCCCATGAATTATGCTTATTTTGTTTTGTATCTTCTGTGCGGTTATTTGATTGGATCTATACCTCCTGCATACATTCTTGGGCGTATTGTTAAAAAAATTGATATTCGCGAACACGGTAGTGGAAATGTTGGTTTTACCAATGCGTTGAGAGTGCTTGGAGTTGTTCCCGGCGTAACAACTTTGGTGATTGATATTGTAAAAGGATTTTTGCCGGTATGGTTGATAGGTTATTACGGGTTGTTCGTTTCGGGGCATTGTAGTATTCCTGTAGATGTCGGTATGGCTTTATGCGGCATAGCTGTTATTTCCGGTCATAACTGGCCTGTTTACATAGGATTTAAAGGAGGTAAAGGAGTAGCGACCGGTTGCGGTGTTTTTTTAGCTATAGCTCCGTTTTCGACTTTATTAACGGTGTCGTTGTGGATAATTGTACTTGCATTGTTCAAGATAGTATCTATCGCTTCGATTATTGCTGTATCGGTGTTGCCGGTAATCATGATTTTACTGCATGAATCACCGGTAATAATTATGATAGCTGTTGTCCTAGCTTTTGTTATAGTGATACGGCATCGAGAGAATATAAAACGTCTGCTCAAAGGTGAAGAACGATCTTTCAGAAAAAATAAAAACAAATCTGCCGAATCGGAAAAATCGTCATCATGAAACGAAATATATTACTGGTTACCGATATTTTTCCACGATGGAAAGATGATTCGCATATACCGGGATATGTAGCCGAGCTGGCAAAATCGTTATCAGCTTATTACAATATCTATGTAGTTGTGCCTCATTCGCACTGCGCCGCTTTGTTCGAGCGGTTAGATACCGTAACCGTAATCCGCAACAGGTATTTTTACCCGTTGAAATGGCAGTTGCTTTCAAACGGCAACGATTTTCTGGAAACTGCACGCACAAACTTTCTCGCTTTTTTACAGATACCATTTTACGTAATCTCTGAATTTATATCTATCATAAAAATAATCCGCAAATACAATATTGATCTTCTCAACAGTCATGGTTTTACGCCGCATGCCGTTTTATGCGCTATAATAAAAATATTTTTTAAAAAACCGCATATTATGACATTACATGGTCCAGGCATTAGTGTTGTCGCTCAATGGGGCTGGTTTGGGCGACTCTTGACAGGGTTTGCATTGAAAAATAGTGATGTCGTTCTGCCTGTTAGTATTTATACCAGATATCTTATGGAGAAGATAAGCGGCAGGACTTTTAAATATGAAATAGTGCCTATGGGTGTAGATACCGATTCGTTTAAGTACATTGGAAATAAAATAAATCTGCGTCGGATTCATGATATACCGGCAAAACATAAAGTGATTCTTTTCGTGGGGGCATTGATAGAACGGCACGGCATACAGGTGTTGCTTGAGTCGGTTATGAGTTTAAAAAATGATTATCGTGATTTTATTGTTCTTATCATAGGCGGAGGGCATCTTGAAGAACCGTGCAAAAAGTGGGTTAAAGAGAAAGGGTTATTTGATCATATAATTTTTCTCGGCTGGATCGATCACGATCAGGTTCCTGCTTATTATGGAATAAGCGATATCGTGGTCGTTCCTTTGACTGAAGATGCAGTAGGTGAAACTGACGGGCTACCGGTGGTAATCCTTGAGTCGTTTGCCGCCGGTGTTCCGGTGATTGCCAGCCAGATAAGCGGAATATCGGATGTTATCAGGCACGGGTATAACGGTTGGTTGTTCGAACATGATAATAAGGGCGATTTATATTCGCGGCTTGATCTGTTTTTTAACTGTGATACACAGACTGTGGAACGCATGAAACAAAATGCCCGCAAAACATCCGAAGAATATTCATGGCCGTCGATTGCGGGTAAATATGTTTCATATATTCGCGAGTGTATACCGATACATAAATAGAAAAAATTTGTAATAAAAAGTAACAAATTCTTATAGGATGTGTTATATAGAAAAACTCTGCATTATAACATAAACAAGAGGTATTCCATTGGCTTCCGACGATTATGACAAATATGACGACAAATTCCCTTCTAAAAAACGCGGGTTGATTGATTTTTTAAAGATAGGCAAGCGTAACAGTCCTGACTACTGTGTGTTTCAATGGGCTGGAGCGGCGTGGGTAGGTATGCCGGACGGTTCGGTAGACCGTAATCCTATGTGTATTACTTGTGAAACACAGTTGTCCTTCATCGATAAAGACATTGTCATTTGTGATACCTGTCATAAATATCGGACAAAAGAGGGAGAATTCCATTTTACCGTCAATGACAAACCGGTGTCGTTTGAGTCTGCTTATCGTTCGGCTCAACGTAGATGGCAGGAATTGCTCAAAACAACAGAAACTCCATAAATTTTAGATGAAAATTTTAACAGTTGGCAATTATACAAATAGCTTAGACTTTGCTTTAATATGAGAGGTTTTGATGCAGGAGTTTTTTCGGCGTAATCCGTTTTTTGAGATAGCGATTGTTGCGGTGTTGGTAATTGCGGCGTTTGCCATACGCTTTCATGGGTTCAAAAACGGCGGGCGATATACTTTTGACGAGGCGCTTTATGTGACTATGGCAAAAGACATGATGTATGATTTGAATTACTACAACGGAATAAATTATTCTACTATGGAACTTCAACACCGGCCTAATCGAAATCTGCCGGATTATCTGTTCAAAAAACTGTTTAAGCACCCTCCGATGTACTGTTTTCTGATCATGTTTTCTTATTCTATGCACAACAAGTTCGGGTTGAGTAACGTTCCTTTGACGCATCAGGCAGTCAAAGCATCCATAGCGACAGGCGTGTTGACAGTTTTAGTCGTGTACCTTCTCGGAAGACTATTGTTTTCGCCGATGGTAGGGCTACTTGCGGCTTTTTTTATGGTAATTGACCCTGTACACTGGATAACTTCGCAAAAAATATGGATGGATACGACTATTACTTTTTTTATGACACTGTCGGGATTATTCTATATTTATGCGTTGCGGAAAAAGGGCGGTAGTATGTTGTTTTATATCTTGACCGGGTTATCTATTGGCGCGGCGGCTCTGACTAAGTATCCGGGAGGTATCGTGTTTTTATCGGTACTTCTGTTTACCGCTCTATTCCGTATGGATTTATTGAAAAAGCCCAAATGGCTGTTGATTCCCGCAAGTATGATTATCATGCTTGTACAATGGTTTTTATGGAATCTTGAAGTATACGGTTTGGATCATTTTGTCGGTAAAGGGAAAGGATTCGAGGATATCCGCGCGGGATTTGCAGTCATGGGAAAACTACTGCCTCTTATAATGGTTGCGACGGGTATTATTGGAGTAGGTTATTTTCTGTGGAGGCGATTTATTAAAAATAAATATGACGTGTATCTTGCAAACATACCTGTTGTTTTAAAGAGAAAAATATTCTGGTCAGCAGTGACGATTCTTATGATAGCGGTAATCGTCCGCAACGATTTGGGCTATATTATACGCGCATTGTCATTTGGTTTTGAACCGGCAACGAGTTGGAAAATGGGATTTTTCGCTGATGAACCGTGGTATTTTTACTTTCGCCGGTTGTTTATCTATTTTCCGATCTATTTTTTTGCGTATATAGCAGTGGTTTTTTATCCTTATAAAGAGAAAAATGAATTTTTGGTTCCTGTTTTTTATTTTGGTGTAATAGCCGCATTTTTTATTTTATGGGGTAATTACCAGTGCCGTTATTTTTTACCGGCTATACCTTGGTTATTATTGTTTGCCGCTTTTATGATAGTGCATATCCATAACAATATCGGTTTGTTGAATAATAGAAATATGCGTATGACGGCGTATGTTTGCTTGTGGGGTATAGTTGTACTGTGTGTGGCAAAAGCCGTTCAAATAGATATTCTTCTGGCGTGGACGAATAAGCCTTGTTACTTCTGATTTAGGCTATATACTGCATGATTCTCCCGGTTGCAGGATAGTTACCGGCACTATATTTTTGAAAGGTTTGAGAATATCCGTCAGTTCTACTTGAATCTTTTTGAATGTATTGTAATGGATGGGGATTACCTTTTTAGCTCCCAGCCATTCCGCGGCGACCGCCGCATCGTTCGCGTCCATGGTAAATGTACCTCCGACCGGAAGCATGGCGATGTCGATAGTGTACATTTCGCCGATTATTTTGAATTCGGCGGTTAAGCCGGTGTCGCCGGTGTGGTATATGGTTTTGCCGTCGATATGGACAAGAACGCTCATGGCAAGTCCTCCGTAGCTTCCGTCTTCGAACGACGAGCCGTGCCATGCTGGGAAAAACTTTATCCATCCGTTTTCAAATTCTCGTTTACCGCCTATATAAAGCGGTTCGCCTTTGATGCCGGTGCTGTTGAGTCTATTTATGATTTCAAAATTAGAAAGTACTACCGCGCCGCATCTTTTGGCTATTTTTATACTGTCTCCGATATGATCGGCATGAGCGTGTGTGATTACTATAAAATCAGCTGATATGTCGGAAATATTTTTCACGGATGATGAAGGATTGCCTGAAAAAAAAGGGTCGATAAGGACTTTTATTCCATTGGATTCGATAGCGGTTGCAGAGTGACCGAAGTAAGTTATCTTTACCATAAAAAAATCCTTTTTTCGTGGTTTGATATTTTGTTTTATTATAATTATTCGTCTTTTTGACGGAAAAATTTAATATCGGAATAGATTATGAACAAACAGAGTTACTCTTATTATTCTGTATCGCTAAATCTCCCTTGACTTTTTTTAAAAGGTTAATAAAAGTAGTGAGAATGTGCAATATAAAATCCATTAATTTTCACGACAGGATATGTAAATGACTTATAGATGTGTGTATCTGAAAGAAGGACGGGAAAAATCCGCGATTGCGTATCATCCGTGGGTGTTTAGCGGCGCTATAGGCCGTATAGATAAGGGCATAGACAACGGCGACGTAGTAGATGTTTATACGAACGGCAAAAAGTTTATAGGCAGGGGGTTTTACAATAATGTATCCGGTATAGTCGTGCGAATTATGGCGTTCGAACAGATCCCCATTGACGCAGAATTCTTTGAGGCGAGAATACGCAAAGCAAAGCAGTTGAGGGACATTTTGGGTTTGGATACAGATGCGGCGCGTTATTGCAACGGATCAGGCGATTTTTTGCCCGGTTTGTATATAGACGCATTTGATGAATTCTTAGTAGTTCAGTTTTCAAGCTATGGTCTCGTGCGCATGAAAGAAAGTATTGTTGGGGCAATAAAAAATGTTTTTTTTGATGATGACAATGGAGAAATACTTTTCAAAGGTATTTATGAGCGATCCGACGCTGTTATCAAGCAAGAAGAAGGTATGGAGGGGGCCAAAGGGGTTTTATATGGCAAGGAACCTCCGGAAAGGTTGTTGGTTAACGAGCATGGAACACAGTATCCGGTATTTATAAAAGAAGGCCAAAAAACAGGTTTTTATCTGGATTTGCGAACTTCGCGTGATATTTTAGGCAGTCTATCATCGAATAGATCGATTTTAAATTTGTTCAGTTATACAGGCAGTTTTTCTATTAAGGCGTTGACAAGCGGGGCGAAAAAAGTGGTTTCCGTAGAGTCGTCAAAAAAGTTCTGTAAATTATCTGAAGATGAAATAGCCGGAATCTCTCATCTTGATGTGTCAAAACATACGGCTGTATGCGCCAATGTGTTTGATTATCTGAGAACTGTTGAAGATAATCTCTACGATATAGTAGTGGTTGACCCGCCTCCGTTATGTAAAAACAAACATGATGTCGAAAAATCCTCACGTGCTTATAAAGATTGCAATATGCACGCAATACGTGTTGCGAAAGATAACGGGTTTGTGCTAACATTATGCTGTTCGCATCATATTTCATCGGATCTTCTTCAAAAGATAGTGTTTGCCTCGGCTAAAGATGCGGGTCGTATGGTTCAGATTGTTACTCAGATCGGCCATGAGCAGGATCATCCGGTTAATATTTATCATCCGGAAACAGCTTATTTTAAAGGATTTTTACTAAGGGTTCTATAGAGGTGATTGAACTATGAAACTAATTATTCAGATACCCTGTTACAATGAAGCGGAAACATTGCCGCAGGTGTTTAATGAATTACCGAAGAACCTGCGTGGTATTACCTCAATAGAAACCTTGCTGATAGATGACGGCAGTACGGATAAAAGTGTGCAGGTAGCTGAAAAATTCGGTGTTAACCATATATTATCTTTCAAACAAAACATGGGATTAGCGCGGGCATTTAAAGAGGGGCTTGACGCTTGTATAAAATTCGGCGCGGATATTATTGTCAATACCGATGCCGATAACCAGTATTGCGCCAAAGATATTGAAAAACTGATAGCTCCGATATTAGAAGGCAGTGCGGATATTGTAATCGGTGCGCGTCCTATAGAAGATATAAAGGATTTTTCGTGGATCAAGAAAAAATTACAGAGGTTCGGCAGTTCTGTAGTGCGTTCATTATCTCTGACCGATATACCGGATGCGACATCGGGTTTCAGGGCTTTTTCACGCACGGCGGCGTTGCGAATAAACATTTTTTCTCAATATACCTATACCCTTGAGACACTCATTCAGGCAGGCGAAAACAAATTGAAAGTGGTTTCTATTCCGGTTAGAGTCAATCGCAAGACACGTGAATCGAGATTACTAAAAAGTATACCTCATTACATCATTCATTCAGTTGCTACGATGTTGCGTATTTGTGTTCTTTACCGGCCGTTCCATTATTTTTTTACTGTGGGAAGCATAATGTTTTTTGCAGGTTTTTTGCTTGGATTACGGTTTCTATTTTATTATTTCATGGGAACCGGCACGGGGCATATTCAGTCGTTGATTCTTGCGTCCGTGCTTTTAACGGTTGGATTTCAGATGTTTTTATTCGGCTTGCTTGCCGATGTAGTGGCTACCAACCGCAAATTGGCGGAAGATATTCAAGCCCGCGTGAAAAATATGGAGCTTACCATGTGTGTTGATCTGTCTCCAAAAGATAACCCGAATACATAACTTAGGGTTTTACAGTGTGTAATCTACGAGAAAATATTTCCAGCCGGACAGATCGTTTTAACCGGTATGACTGGCTATTGTTCGCGCTTATCGTGCTTGCGGCATATTCGGTTCGTCTGATCTATCTGTATCAGATAAAAGGCAATCCCTTTTTTATACCCCGATCGCTGGATCCGTTATTTTATCATTCATGGGCTATCCGATTAGTTCAGGGTTGCGCTACGGGCGACACTGTTTTTCAGGGTATGCCGTTGTACGCCTATTTTCTCGGCGCGGTCTATAAAGTTTTTGGAATTGATGTGTTTGCGGCACGAGCTGTTCAAATGTTTTTAGCGTCTTGCGCTTGCGGTATGATATATCTGGCAGGGTCGTATTCTTTGTGCCGTGTCTGCGGGTTGATTGCCGCTGTTTGCGCTGTTTTTTACAAACCTTTTATTTTTTATGACGGCATGATAGAAGGGTCAAGCATAACGGTTTTTCTATATATCTTGAATTTATTTGCGGCTATGAGGTTTATCCATTCGTTTTCGCGGATAAATGCAGTTTTATGGGGAGTTTTGACCGGATTAGCGGCGTTGGCTCGTCCGGGTATAATGTTGTTTCCGATAGTCACGGCAATCATTTATGTACTTAAGTTTGCTGAACAAAGAAGATATTTTTTACTGATACGTTTTGGCATAGTTATTTTCCTTTCTCTAGGCGTAGTCAGTATTGCGACATTGCGTAATTATATTGTATCCGGTCAGTTTGTTTTTATTACGGCACACAGCGGTTTGAATTATTATATCGGTAACAACGAGACTGCGACCGGTAAATTTCACGCTCCGGATGGTGTTGGTCGTCAATCGGACAAGATGTATGAGAACTCAAAACGCATCGCCGAAAATGAACTCGGACGCACATTGACGCCGGCTCAAGTATCGAATTACTGGAAAGATAAAGCTAATCAGTTCATAATGCGTCATCCTATTAAATTTTTGTTACTACTGGGGAAAAAAGTATACCTTTTCTGGCAAGGAGGAGAGATATCTGATTTTCGCAACATATCATTTTTTAGACGGTTTTCAGCATTGATGCGCGTCGCTTTACCATCATTTTATCTGATAGTACCATGGGCAATTATCGGAATGATTGCAAGTATAGGCTTAAACCGCAACATTCCGCTAATGAACTGTTTTTTCTGGAGTTATTTCGTGAGTCTTCTGCTATACTTCATCAATTCTCGTTACAGATTGCCGGTTGTACCTGTATTGATGCTTTTTGCCTCCTATGGATTTATTTTTACAGCTAACAAACTGAAGACGGATAGAAAATCTTTCTTCGCATTTATTGCAATTGCGGGCGTATTATATTTTATCCTCGGCTTTAAAATGGAAGAACCCAACCTTGCCGACGACTATAACGAACTTGCGTCATGGTATATGACCGATCAAAGCGACTATGACAAGGCAATTGCTCTATATAGAGAGGCATTGCGGCTTGATCCGAACAATCAGTATGTTTATTTCAATCTGGGACGGGCTTATTTTTCTGTCAATAGGATAGATGAAGCGCTAGATGTTTTTGGCAAAGCGATCAAATTGGACAGTAATGATTACGAATCCATAAATTTTTACGGAATTCTTTTGTCAAAAAAGGGGATGCATCGAAAATCCATAGATTTTTTTAAGCGGGCGGTATCCATTCGGCCGGATTATTATATAGCGTTAAACAATATGGCTTCTGTTTACAGGTTGATGGGAGATGAAGCAAATGCGCGCATTACTTGGCAAAGATCGCTGAATGTCAATCCCAACCAGCCGGATATTTATTTGAAACTGCAATAAAAACGATTTTTTAGAAAAAATAGTTTTACTTTTTACGAAATAGTGATAGACTTCCAATAAGCGTGATAAGGAGGATTTAGATGGTTAAGTGTATTTTAATTGCAGTCATTATTTTTTCTTTTTGTGTATCTTTATATGCTAGTAATCCTGAAGATTTTTTCAATAGGGCGTATGTGTATGTTCAACGTGGGTATACGGATGAAGCTATTGCAGAATATACGGAAGCTCTCAAGAATAACCCTGATTCCGAAATGGCAACAAGAATTTATTATAATATGGGTCTGATTTACAACAACACCAATAGATCTGAACTCGCGATAGAGATGTTTAGAAAAACATTACAGATAAGTCCTGAATTGTTTGTAGTCCGCTATAATCTTGCCAACACTTTGTACGATATGAAACTCTACAATGAAGCAGTCGCCGAATATGAGCATGCTCTTGTTATCGACCCTGATTATTCCAAAAAGCTGACGCTGTATTATCGGATCGCAGAAGCATGCAGTATAATGGGAAATCATGACAAATCAATAGAGTGGGCTGAGAAAATAATAGCTGTTAAACCATCTGAAGCCGCAGTCTGGCAATTGCTTGCGGAAAACTACTTCGCAAAGAAGTATTATAAGGAAGTTGAGCAGTGCTTGAATAAGCTGGAAAATATGGGATATCCTCAGAAAGATTTTTTCCAAAGACTTCAGGAAGCACAAAAAACAGAAAACAGCAACTAAGTCGCATTGTGGTGTATCTTACAGAATATACCTACCATTGCCGAAAGGGTTCCGATGTACAAACCTTCATCAGAAGACTTTGAAAAACTGTGTCAGTATGGCAATATGATTCCGGTGTATAAAGAAATACTTGCCGATATGGATACACCTGTTTCAGTGTTGCAAAAATTGATGCGTGATAAAGAGAAAAATGTATTCTTAATAGAGAGTGTTGAGCAATGCGAAAGGATAGGCAGGTATTCGTTTATAGGAGTAAATCCGCGGTCAATCTTACGAATAAAAAACGGGGAAGTTTTTATAGAGGAAGACGGTGAAATTAGTCGTGAAAAACTTGCCGGTAATCCTTTTGAAACTTTGAAGTCAATATTACAGCGTTACAAACCCGTAGCTCACGAAGAATTGCCGAGGTTTATCGGCGGGGCAGTGGGGTATATGGGGTACGGAATGGTTCATTATTTCGAAAATATCCCGCAGGATAACCCTGACGACCTTAATCTTGATGACGCATATTTTATGATTACGGATACGATTGTCGTATTCGATCATGCAAAAAATAAAATTATGGTTGTTTCGAATACACATATTGATAAGGACAGTGATCCGAAAAAGGTCTATGCTCAGGCGAAAAATGACATTGATTCCATCATAGCCACATTATCGCAACCTATAGCGATGGCCCCATGCGAAATTGTCATTCCACAGGAAGATGTTACTCTGGAATCCAATATGACTCGGGATGAGTTTGAGGATTCGGTAAGAAAAGCAAAAGAATATATACGCGCGGGTGATATTTTTCAAGTAGTACTTTCGCAGAGATTTAAAACAAAAACTACAGCTTCCCCCTTAAGCATTTATCGTGCGTTGCGTTCTATCAATCCATCACCGTATATGTATTTTCTCTATCTGGATGGATTTCATATAATAGGTTCGTCGCCTGAAATTATGGTGCGTTATGAAGACGGCGTTGCTGAAGTCCGTCCAATCGCCGGTACGCGCAAGCGCGGCAAAAATATCGCTGAAGATATTGAACTGGAAAAAGATTTACTTGCCGACCCCAAGGAACGCGCGGAACATATCATGCTGGTTGATTTGGGCAGGAACGATCTTGGGCGTGTCTGCGAGTTCAAAACAGTGCGTTTGCCTCAAGATCAATTTATGATAATCGAACACTATTCTCATGTAATGCATATCGTAACCGATGTAATAGGTTCTTTAAAAGAAGGATGTGATATGTTTGATCTCGCGCGGGCGGCGTTTCCCGCAGGTACGGTATCCGGAGCTCCTAAAATTCGGGCTATGCAGATAATTGACGAGTTAGAAAATTTGTGTAGAGGTCCGTATGCCGGCGCGGTGGGATATTTCAGTTTTCACGGAAATCTCGATACGGCCATTGCCATACGCACAATGATTCTTAAAGACGACACTGTATATATTCAGGCAGGTGCCGGTATAGTGGCTGATTCCGATCCGTCAAGTGAGTACCTCGAAACGGTCAATAAAGCAAAAGCGTTGTTCAAAGCAGTGCAACTTGCTCAACAATTGGAGAATAAATAGCGGTGATACTTATTTTGGACAATTACGACAGCTTTACATATAACCTTGTTCAATACGTAGGTGAACTTGGTGTAAATTCGTTGGTATACCGTAACGACAAGATTACCCTTGAAGAAATTGAACGGCTCAAACCTGAAAAAATCATCATTTCACCGGGTCCTTGTACTCCTAAGGAAGCTGGAATTTCGACAGATATTATCAAGCGGTTTGATGCGAAAATTCCTATACTTGGGGTTTGTCTGGGGCATCAATGTATCGGTGAAGCGTACGGCGGGATAGTCAGCCGCGCTCCTATCCTGATGCATGGAAAGACATCGATGATCACCCATAGAAATTTTTCATTGTTTGACGGGATCGAATCTCCTTTTGAGGCTACACGGTACCATTCACTGGTTATCGAACGCAATCAGTTCCCCGATTGTCTTGAAGTAACGGCAGAATCAACCGACGACAGCCAGATAATGGGAGTCAAACACAAAAAATACGATGTATGGGGAGTGCAGTTTCATCCTGAATCCATTTTAACAAAAGTCGGTAAAAAAATTCTAGCTAATTTTCTAGGAGTCCCTTATGGCGATGCTCAATGAGATTAAAGATTATCTCGACAAAGAGCTAAACATTGAAGCTATAGACGATTATTGTTCCAACGGCCTTGAGGTGCAGGGGGCAGATGTTGTAAAGAAAATAGTTTTCATGGTCGACGCCAGCGTGCAGGGTTTTGAGGAAGCTATACGCAGGAATGCAGATATGATAATTGTGCATCACGGGCTTATTTTCGGGTCTATAAAACGTGTGTGCGGTATCTTGTATAATCGAATCAAACTTCTGATAAATAACGATATTTCACTTTATGCGGCGCATTTGCCTCTTGATGTGCATCCTGTGTGGGGTAACAACGCGCAGTTGGCAAAATTGCTGGGACTGAACGACATTCGGCATTATGATGTTGGCAAATACGAACAATTGATGGTTGTGGGTTGTTTGCCGTCGGCTGTTTCTTTTGAAAAATTCCTCGAACAGGTGTCGGATAAAATAAATGATAAATCTCGATATCTGAAATTTTCCGACAGGCCTGTAAAAAAAATAGCTGTTATATCTGGAAGCGGATCGCAGGCAGTCGAAAATGCACACCAGCTTGGAGCAGATATATTTCTTACCGGCGAGTCTAAACTTGAAGCGTACCATACTGCACGGGAGCTTGGTATTTCCATTGTTTTCGCGGGTCATTATTATACGGAAATTATAGGCCTTCAAGCCCTTTGCAATCATATTAAAACCATGTTCGATGTAACTGCTGAATTTATCGATTTGCCGACTGAATTGTAGCGAGTTGCTATTAATTGTTATGACTATATCATAAAAAAATGTTAGTCAAACTCGTTGCGTGCCATAATATTTTGACAAAAGCACACTAATGATGAAAAAATTCTAATGCGGATTTAGCTTTTTGCCGAGCTATATAGTAGACATAGTATATTCCGCGATGAATTTCTCCTTACTTTTACATCTGCTCTTAACCGATGTATTTCGCTTGGATCTGCTCTTTTTGATTGAAACATTTTTCTGTTTAAGTTGTCTAATAATTAGAGAGTATAAAACCGGCAAATTATCTTGACTGTTGTGTAAATACTATATAAAAAGCCGGGGCAGACAAACGACAACAACTTTGAACAGATTGATAGTAAAAGAGTAATAAAGAAATTTGTATTAAATTTCTTTGTTCATATAAAAAATGCGTATATTGCATTCAATCAATTAACAAAAAGAGGATCGTGCAATGGATACTATCTCGAAAAAAATAGGTTTTTTAGTGTTGATTATGTGTATCTATGCAGTGTATCCCTCTCAAGGCGCTTTATACAGTCCCGAACAACAAAAACTGGTTATCTCCCGCCTGAATAGTGTTATAGCTTATCAACAGCAGTATTTCAAAACGTTATCTGCGGAAATCCGGTCTATTATGTCATGCCACGCTATAGACAACGAAATGATGAGTTCATCTTCAAATCAAGGCGCAATATTGGCTAAAGTCATTGATAATTTTTTCATACTAAAGCTGTTTCCGAAAGTTCAAGAATTTCTTATTGTTGAGTTCAACCGAAAAGATATCGGGAAACCGTTTGTCAGTTATGTTAAGTTGAACGAACCTTTTACGGTTGAAGTTGTTTCTGAGGATCCAAAGAAAGACTCGCATTTAGACTGTAAAGGCAGTGATTCTAAGGTCTTAAAAGTTTTAGAGAGCGGTGAATTGATTCAGCATTTCGATCAGCAGTTCCATTCGTATATCTATCGTATTGCGTATGGCCGAGGACTCATGGTAAAGAGGGGAAAATATTTGTTTGTCGATTCCGATCTTAACGGTGTTCCGGAATCGCTGTATTTTTTGAGCAAATATGTTGACGCGCGCCGACGTATTCATAACTGTGCAAAGTTGATTGCCAGTGGTGAAAATGTAATTAAAAACACTGCTTATCATGAAAGGTATCTTGATACGCTATTTCTAGTGATGGATTATCTTATGAATAATTTTCCATTCGAGCAATTTGAGGTTCATGAAGATTACGCTCAAGCGCTATAATCTGTATTTTTTCATGATATATCGAGGTAATTAAATGCCGTGTCGAAAATTATTGCAATAAATAATTTTTGTTTTTAAAAATATCTTTTTGCTCTATACTGAATCATGAAACGTACTCCGGCAAGAGCAAAAGGATACCATCATGCCTGAACTAACGCAATTACTGAATAAACATTTCGGCTATACCGCGTTTTTACCCGGTCAGAGAGAAGTGATCGAGAGGGTATTAAGTGCTGAAAATTTACTGGTAGTAATGCCGACAGGCGGCGGTAAATCGCTCTGTTACCAGTTGCCCGCCATGTATTTCAAAGGGATAGTGCTCGTGGTGTCGCCGCTGATTGCATTGATGAAAGATCAGGTCGATCAGCTGAACTCATGGGATATCCCCAGTACGTTTATCAACAGTTCCATTACCTCTAAAGAAATCTCGCAACGGCTAAATGAAGTTATCAGCGGTCAATACAGGCTGGTTTATGTAGCGCCTGAACGGTTTTACGACAGGAATTTTTTCTATCAACTTCAATCTGTGAAAATAGATCTGTTCGTGATTGATGAGGCGCATTGCATATCAGAGTGGGGGCACGATTTCCGACCCAGTTATCTGCGTCTTAGAAAAGTAGCCGAACTGCTCAAAGTACGTTCTGTCATCGCTCTTACCGCTACTGCCACAAACGAAGTCAGAGCTGATATTTGCCGGTTGTTGGGATTTTCTCCGGAAAACGAAATTGTCACCGGTTTTCACCGTCCTAACTTGTTTTTTATGGTGCACAGGATAGATAAAGAGAATAAACGGCTGGAAAAATTATTTCAGATTCTACAGCGTATTACCGGAACGGTGATTGTTTATGCCTCTACACGGAAGACTGTTGAGAAAATTACAAAATATCTACAGGAAAACGGGTGTAATGCCATACCGTATCATGCTGGTTTGACCGATGAAGAGCGCACTGCGAATCAAGAACGTTTTTTAGAGGGTTCTATCCGTATAATAGTGTGTACAAATGCTTTTGGTATGGGTATTAATAAAAAAGATGTTAGGGCAGTCATTCACTTTAATATGCCCGGGTCACTTGAAGCATATTATCAGGAGGCAGGCAGAGCGGGCAGAGATGGAAAACGTTCGTACTGTATTATGTTGTTCGGAGCCGGCGACCGGTTTTTGCAGGAGTTTTTCATACAGGGCAGTTATCCTCCCCGCCAACTAATTGAACAGACCTATGAAGTGCTTGACGGTTACGGCGAGGAAATTATTCTCAAAACACATGAGGAATTGTTAAAAGATATATCCGGCAAGGTCAATGAAATGGCGGTTTCGTCGATATTGCGTATTTTCGATGAAGCAGGGATAGTGGAACGTCTTTCGGAGCGCAGTCACATGGCTTCACTTGTGATGCTAAAGACTGCCGACGAATCGCTTGAGGCACTTGGTTCGCGTGCTGAATTACAGCGAATGGTTCTGGCTACATTGATTGATCTTTACGATCAGGCATTGCGAGGCGGCGTACAGTTTCGTCCCGATAGGCTTGCTACGCAATGCCAAGTATCTAAAGACAGTCTTATGCGTTGTATACGGACAATGGAATCAAAAGGTATTCTTCAATATCGCGCTCCGTTTCGCGGCAGGGGGATTCGTCTACTGAAAAGAGGCCTTGAACCATCGGATTTGCCTATTAATTATGAGTCTCTCGAACAGCAGTCCGAACGGGAATATGGGCGGTTGAAAAAAATGGAAGGGTATGTTTTTTCCAACGTGTGCCGTCCTAAGTATCTTTTAAAATATTTCGGCGATACCGAGACATTACAGGATCAATGCAATAGTTGTGATTTTTGTGATAGTTTGCGAAGAGGCAAAACCTCTTGCGTTTCTATGCCGGTCTCATCTATAAACAAAACAGGCGATGCTCCAACTGAAAATACCGTTAGCGGCAACGGGGGTGACAAAAAAGCTGTATTGGCTACAATAGGGCGTTATTCCGGTAAATTCGGTCAAAATATATTTGTTGATATTTTTAAGGGTTCGCAAAACAAAATGATTCGTAAGTGGAATCTGCAAAAAGCACAATTTTATAATTATTTTTCCGACTGTACACGCGAGGAAATAGAACATATCATTCATAATTTGATTATAGAGGGGTATGTGGATAGACAACAGGGCAGATATCCTGTATTATCTATATCAACACATGGGCAAGAGTTACTGGAATCGGAGCAGTCTGATGAGAAGAATAAAACTGATCATCGCCAGAAACGCGCTGTAACCCCAGAAGATAGAAATAAAAAAATATTTCAGGCAATCGCAAAGTATGGTTTCGACGACAAGGATTTGTTGCAGGAAAAAGTAACTGCGCCCGCCGAAGATATTGTTGAGGCGATCAAGCAGGCAAAACAGGAATTTATGGATTATTTGTACAAAAAATACATGGAGAATGAATGAGGTCAATAAGAATAGCGACAACGGCAGGGTTTTGTAAAGGGGTCAAGCGTGCTGTAGAAAAAACTCTTACCGTGGCAAAAGATAAAAAAAACAAGACGGTAACGCTGGGACCGGTTATCCATAATCCGCAGGTACTCGACCAACTGCGTCAACTCGGAATCAAATCTATAGATACTCCGGATCAGGCGGCTGGTAAGCATGTGATTATTCGAGCCCACGGAATACCTCCTGATGTCCGCAACAAACTCAAATCTATGAATGCAGATATTTGCGACGCTACTTGCCCTGACGTGGCGAGGGTGCAGGGTATAGTGAAAAAATATACAAACCGAGGTTATTCGGTAGTAATTATAGGCGATGCCGGTCATGCAGAGGTGAAAGGACTGCTGGGTTTCGCAGGGAATAAAGGGTATGTGATCGCATCAAAAAAAGATTTGTCCATGTTGCCTGCCATGGAAAAGCTATGTATAATAGCCCAGACAACCCAGCAGAAAGAAAAATTCCTCGAATTACAACAAGCCTTACAGGAACGATATGCCGGTAAAGAATGTCTTGTATTCGATACAATCTGTCCCGCAACCGAAGAACGTCAAAACGAGGTTCATCGTATAGCGCAGGAAGTAGACCTGATGATAGTTATAGGAGGCAGAAACAGCGCTAACACCTGTCGTCTGGCGCAAATTGCTCAAGAAACCGGAGCTAAAACTCTGCATATAGAAACTGATGAAGAACTGGCAAATATAGATATAAGCAAATGCCCTAAAATCGGTATTACCGCCGGAGCATCTACACCCAACTGGATGATCAGGCAGGTGGTATTGAAAATCAAAGAGAAGCATAGGCAATCTTATCCCGCGGTGTTGCGGTGGATGGCTATTTTATGGGATTTTGTAAGAAATGCAAATATATTGCTGGCGTTTGCCGCAGGATGGTTAAGTTATGCTTCCTGTTATTTACAGCACCTGTATTCCCGTAAGGAATATTTTTTGATATCATTTTTTTATATTTTCGCAATATACACAGTCAACAGTATGCAAAAAAAATCATATCTTAAGCTGGACCGTTCCAGTAAATTGTTTCTTTATAAAGAAAACCGTCCTTTGCTTATCGCTATGGTAGTTATAGCCATCGCTACGTTGTTGTTAGTAACTTACATGTATCTTGGCATAATACCTTTTATGGCGTCTTTGTTGCTGTTGATATTCGGGTCGCTGTTTCAGTTTATAGGGTTGCCGTTACCTAAAAGCGGAGGTATATCTTTCAAAAAAGTTACTAAAATACCCGGTTCCAAAGATTTTGTTGTTATTATCGGATGGGCAATTATGGTGGTGCTGGTTCCGTTGCTTTCCTCAAGAAATTTACATTATAATTTATCATTCCCGAAAATATTTTCCAGTATTGCCGCTTTCTTTTTTGTGGCGACATTTGTTGCTATCAGATCAATTTTGAATGATATACGTGAAATTCAGGAAGATCTTATGGTAGGTATTGAAACATTGCCTATTTATCTAGGAACCAAACGAGTGATTAAGATTCTTTTTATACTGGTTTGCGTTAGCAGTTTATTGCTTGTAATCGGTTCTTTATATCATTTGGTTTCCTATACAGCGTTTTTTTTGTTGATTCCGTTGTGGAGTCTGTATGTTTTGTCTTTATATAACAACAAATTGCAATACGCGCTGAACATAGATTATATCGATATAGTGGACTTTCATTTTATTTTAGCCGGAGTCATATCTTATAGCGCGACATTTGCTTGAGGTGTCTATGTTAACATATCATCCATGCGTTACTCAGGGCGGCGTATTTAGGATAGGTATACTCGAAGGGTCTGTATACTCTGTCGATTGGCCTGGCAGTTTTGACGAATCATCTGTCCTATACGATTGTATACCCGATATTATTAAAAGATTATCAACCGATTTAGATTTATATTTTCAGGGTAATTACATCGACTGGCAAACTTATCCTCTGATTACAGATCGGGGCACGGATTTCCAGCGAGGTGTCTGGCGAATACTTCAATCCATACCATACGGAAATACAATCACTTACAGCGATGTAGCGCAACGGATGGGCACAAAAGCGGTACGTGCTGTCGGATCTGCGTGCGGTCGTAATTTAATTCCGATATTGATACCCTGTCATAGGGTAATTAACAAGAACGGCGGGTATGGCGGTTATTCCGCAGGACTGGATAAAAAAATATTTTTATTGCGTTGTGAACATTGTGCCGTGTAATATAAAAACAACATGAAATTAATAAACTTTTCGATCTTGTCTCCGATGTATATCAACGGGTCGGTAAATGGTTATAATCTGTATTTGCAGAAAAAACCTTCAATTCGGATACGGGAGATAAGAGATGAAAAAAGCTATCGTACTTGTTGTTTTTATTTGTAGCTTGACAATGATTTTGGCAGGTTGTTATAATACCGAAAGACATGCCCGTCGACTGCAAGCGTCTTTTACTAATATTTTCCTTGACGGTACGGGAGTAAATTAAAAAATTAACCCAAGGTATCCTATGAATTTTTTAAGAAAAAATTTAAAAGAGGATTTACGTCTGTGCTGGCGTAAAACAAACAAATTCATGGCGAGTTGCGCGAAATGGATTGGTAATGTTTCCACTACAGGGTACCATTTAACCGGCGATTACTGTAAATTGAAAGTGAGTCAGTATAAGGTGAAAGACGAGTGCTTCAAGCTCGGTAAATCCGCATATAACCAATGGAAGCATGAACAGGATATATCGCTTATAGATAAGTTACAGCACATTAGACAGATGGAACTGGAATTGCAAGCTATCCAAAAGAATGTCAAACGTGGCGTGATCAAGATGGGTATGTTATTCGGAATTAAACGCAATTCAGCTACCATTATAGTCCAGAAAAAAAGCGTTTCTGTGGGTGAAGGTATTAATAAAGAAAAATCTATACCTCAGTCGTCTGGAGAACAGCAAAAAACATCAAGTTCTTCACCCGAATTGAAAACAGGAGATAGAGCCGTCAAAAAAACAACTCCTGTTAAAAAAACATCCGGTTCTTCAAAGAAACCAGTTGCGCAGACCGCAAAGAAAAAAACACAACCCTCTGCACCCAAAAAATCCGCGGAATCTGGCGGAAAAACCGCAGATACGAACAATTCTACGGAATCATAATTTTAACTTGCCCCGTGTAGATTTTTCGCTACAATGTTATACCGTTTGACAATGTATACACAGGAGTTTTTTTATATGTATGACGAGTTGTTGCAAAGCGCGATTCTTGCGGCCAAAACTGCCGGTAAAATGATCAAGGATGCGTCCCGTAATAAAATTTCGCTGGATATCGAAACAAAAGCGAAAAACGATTTTGTAACCAATGTGGATAAAGCATCGGAAGCGTGTATAAAAAAAATCCTTATTGAACGCCATCCTGATTATGCTGTTATGGCTGAAGAAAGTTCATCAGGCAAAACCATACCGCCGGACAGGTACTGGGTGATTGATCCTTTGGACGGCACGACAAACTATATTCACGGTTTTCCGCCTTATTGCGTATCTATAGGGTTGTGTGAGGGTATAGTGCCGATATTGGGCGTGATATACGATCCTACACGAGATGAGCTGTTTCATGCGGCTAAAGGACAAGGCGCATATCTCAATGGTAAACCGATCAAGGTATCAGGATGTGAAAATCTTTCAGACGGGTTGATCGCTACAGGTTTTCTTTTTCGAGATATGGATGTTATGGAGCAATGTTTGAATTGTTTTAAAGAAGTTTTACAGAAATGTCAAGGTGTACGCCGTCCCGGCGCCGCCGCAATCGATCTTGCGTATGTCGCTTGTGGCAGACTGGATGGTTTCTGGGAACAGGGGTTGTATCCATGGGATGCCTCTGCAGGTTCGGTGATTGTTATGGAAGCGGGCGGTACGGTTACCAATTTTCATGGAGGCGAAACTTATTTATTTGATAGAACCATAGTAGCGACTAATTCCAAAATTCACTTCGAATTACAGTCTATAGTACAGAGGTTTATGCCAGCAACTTTTTTTCAATGATAGTTATATTGCCTTCCGAGATTCAGTAACATTTTGCGTATAAGGAATAAACCCCATTAAAACGCAAATTTTATGAATAACGCTATTGACGATATGAACTTAATCTGATAATATGCGGCGAATAAAATCGGCGTAGTCCAAATTTTAGAGAGCATATTTATGACAGTAGAGTATAAAAAAACGATTAATTTGCCGCAAACCGATTTTCCGATGAAGGCTAATCTAGCCCAAAAGGAACTGGAAATCATATCACAATGGGATCAGTCCGGCATAAATGACAAGATATTCAACCATAGAGCTGGATGCGATCAGTTTATTCTGCACGACGGTCCTCCGTATGCAAACGGCCACATTCATATAGGCCATGCGCTCAATAAGATTCTCAAAGATATTATTGTAAAATATAAATCCATGTGTGGCTATCACGTGCCGTATGTTCCCGGTTGGGATTGCCATGGATTACCTGTCGAACATCAACTATTCAAAGAACTGGGGCTGACAAAGCATCAGATAGATCAGGTTAAATTTAGAGGTAAAGCGCGTAAATACGCCATGAAATTTGTCAAGATACAATGTGAGGAATTCAAAAGGCTGGGTGTCTTCGGAGAATGGGACGATCCGTATTTGACCATGTCTAATCTCTACGAAGCAACTATTGCGCGTCTGTTCGGCGATCTTTATCTGAAAGGATATATTTATAAAGGATTGAAACCTATATATTGGTGCGGCGCCTGTGAAACGGCTCTTGCCGAAGCTGAAGTCGAGTATGACGACCACAAATCGCCCTCAATTTATGTGGCGTTTAAAATAACGGATGGGAAAGATGTTGTCAGTTTAGATGAAAACGCAAGTTTTGTTATTTGGACAACAACTCCGTGGACATTACCGGCTAACCTTGCTATAGCGGTCAAACCTGATTTCGAGTATGTTTTGATCCAATCGGACAAAGGTAATTTCATAATTGCATCCGAGCTTGCGGATACATTTGCTCAAACAGTAGGTATTGAGGAATATAAGAAGAAAAAATCTTGGCAAGGTATTGAGCTGGAAGGGATTTTGACAAAGCATCCGTTTATGGAACGTACGTCTGTGATTGTCATGGGTGATCATGTGACTCTTGAACAGGGTACAGGCTGTGTGCATATTGCTCCGGGGCATGGGCAGGAAGATTATGAAGTCGGCCTGAAATATGGTCTTGATATAATTTCGCCTGTTGCTGACGATGGCTCGTTTTACGGTGACCTTCCGTTGTTCGGAGGTAAAAAGGTATTTGAGGCCAATTCGGATATAATAGATCATTTGAAACAGATTGGCGCATTATTGTTTACACAAAGCGTGTCCCATTCCTACCCCCATTGCTGGCGTTGCAAGCAACCTGTGATTTTCAGGGCAACCGAACAGTGGTTCATCAATGTGGACGGAAATAACATGCGCAATGAAGCGCTGTCAACCATACGCAGTGTAAACTGGATTCCTGCTGTGGGAGAGAAGCGTATTACCAGTATGGTTGAAAACCGGCCTGACTGGTGTTTGTCGAGGCAACGCTATTGGGGCGTACCTATTCCTGTTCTGTATTGCAAAAAATGCAGGTCTGTTCTTTTGACTGCGGAAACAGTGGATACAATAGAAAAGGCATTTTTGAAAGACAGTTCAGATGCGTGGTTTTTTAGATCGGTAGAGGATCTTGTCGGATCGCAGAAATGCGTTTCATGCGGTCATACTGAGTTTTCCAAAGAAACAGATATTATCGATGTGTGGTTTGATTCAGGTGTGAGTCATCAGGCGGTCATGTCAGCCCATCCGAATTTGCGTTATCCTGCTGATTTGTATTTGGAGGGAAGTGATCAGCATCGCGGATGGTTTCAGTCATCCCTCTTGACGGCAATAGGCTGTTGTGGTTCTAGTCCTTTCAAAACTGTTTTGACCCATGGATTCGTGGTTGACGGCGAAGGACGAAAAATGTCGAAATCGCTTGGGAACGTGGTATCTCCTCACGATATAATAAAAGAATACGGAGCTGACATATTGCGCTTATGGGTATCTTCGGTAGATTATACCGGCGATGTGCGGATATCGCAGAATATCCTTTCGCAGTTGATCGACGCTTACAGGCGTATCCGAAATACATTCAAGTATTTGCTGGGTAATTTATATGATTTCAATCCTAAACGAAACCGTGTTCCCTTTGATAATCTTCTTGAAATTGACCGTTATGCTTTGAATTGCACGATTCGGCTTTCTCAGAAAGTAACAGAGTTATACGAATCTTATGAATTTTATAAAATATTTCATTCTATTCATCAGTTCTGCTCTGTAGAAATGAGCGCTATTTATCTGGATATACTTAAGGATCATATGTATTGTCACGCGCCTGATGACATAAAACGCAGGTCTTCGCAGACCGTTTTGTATGAAATATTGGTATGTCTGATGCATACGCTAGCGCCAATATTGACATTTACTACAGAAGAAGTTTTTTCTTATTTCCGCCAGATGTTTCCTGATTGCGAAACTGAAAGTATACATCTATCCGAATGGCCGGAAATGGACCTGCGTAGAATCGATACCGCAATAGATGAAAAATGGCAGTTGCTGTTGCAATTGCGAACCGAGGTTCAGCGTGTTCTCGAACATTTTCGCAAAGAAAAAACTATAGGAACATCGCTTGAAGCAAGTGTTGTCATATATGCAGGTTCGGAAACTATGTACAATTTATTGCGTGAAAATAATGAAGTTTTAAAAGAAATTTTCATCGTTTCCGAGGTTTTTGTATCTAATACCGATGAATCTGATTATAAGTGGTTTGATGCAGAAAAAATCGAAAATATTAAGATATTAATTAAAAAAGCCGATGGGAAAAAGTGCGTCAGATGCTGGAACTATAGAAGTGATGTGGGTACGGATAAAAAATACACCGATATTTGTGCTCGATGTGTTAAAGCTATTAATCAATTTTGCGAATAGATTTTCCATACAGGAGGGAGGGCGTAAAGATGACCCCTGAACAATTACAGGAATTCAAAGAAAAATTACTGGCCTTGAAAGAGAGAATTTTAGGTGACTTGGAGCATCTTAAGGGAGATGCATTGCGAAATTCGTTTCGGGATTCTGCGGGAGATCTTTCTGGATATTCTCTCCACATGGCGGATCAAGGAACAGATAACTTCGATCGTGAATTCACGTTCGATCTATATTCCAACGAACAGGATATTATTTATATGATAGACGATGCTCTGGAGCGTATTGAAGAAGGCAATTACGATCAGTGTCGAGAGTGTCCTTCTAAGATATCTCTCAATCGCTTGGAAGCAATACCGTACACCATGTTATGTATTGATTGCGCAAATAAATTTGAACGCAAAAGGCATCGTTGATGTGGATTCCTGTCATAGCCTTATGCATAGTTATTGTAGATCAGATAACGAAATGGATTGTTGTAAATAATGTCGATTATGGATCGTCAATACCGGTAATAAACGGTTTTTTCAACATAACACTTGTACATAATCCCGGCGCCGCATTCGGTTTTTTTGCCCACAAACAATCGCTTTTTATAATATTTACGTTCATAACCATCATAGTTATATCAATATTGTCGGTAAAGTACGCGAAAAATGATCTACGGCTACAGCTGTTTTTGGCTCTGGTGTTAGGAGGAGCTATAGGTAATTTGATTGATCGGATTCGTTTTCAATATGTTATAGATTTTATAGATGTATACGTTTCAAGATTCCATTGGCCTGCCTTCAATATCGCTGATTCCGCTATTTGTATCGGTATAGGTTTTTTAACCTATACGCTTTTAAAGAATAACGAACAGATGGATGAAAAACGATCATGAATTACAGGTTGTTTCAAATTGGCGGTGTTAACATATACACTTATGGAACACTTGTAGCGATCGCGTTTCTTTTTGGAATATTTTTGGCGGCGTATCGTGCAAGAAAAATTGGCGAAGATCCACAGAATATACTCGATTTATGTTTGTATATTATGGTGTCTTCCATTGTTGGCGCACGTCTTTGTTTTGTAGTTTTAAACTGGGAATATTTCAAACGGCATCTTATCGAGATCGTATTTATCCAACAGGGCGGATTGGTTTTTTATGGAGGTATGATATTCGCCGTCGCATGCACGATTATATTTTTGAAACTAAAAAAATTAAGCATTCTGCAGTATCTCGATATTCTGACGCCTTCTCTTGCTGTCGGTCACGCTATAGGAAGAGTGGGGTGTTTTTTTAATGGGTGTTGTTACGGCAAAGTAGCCGGTAATTCTATATTTAGCTTTTTAGCAGTCCGTTTCCCTAAGGTTGTAGAGCGAATTCCTTTAGGCGACGGTACAATCAGTGAACAGGTTATCGGTTCACCGCCTTATATAGATCATTTATATTCTGCCATGATTACCGAATCAGATCAATATTCGTTGCCTATTTATCCCACTCAATTGTTTTCTGCGGGAATGAATTTTATATTTTTTTTTATAATGCTTGCAATTTTTCGTCACCGTAAATTCACCGGTCAAATTTGGTGGTCGTATTTGATATTGTATTCGGTAGGCCGGTTTATGATAGAGTTTGTTCGCGCAGATAACCCTTATGTCTCCAGCATACCTTTGACATTTTCACAGATTTTATCGATATTCTTATTTATAACTGCTTTGACGGCATATTATTTTTTAAGCAAGCAATCAAAAAGATGAAACGGCTGTAATCCCTATGGATTCCCGAATAGAATGTTGTGTAGCATGCAGTTCCAATCAGCGTCTGGATATGTTTCTGGCTAACCTACTGCCGAGTTACAGCAGGTCTTTAATACAGAAATGGATCAAGGCCGGTTGCGTGCTTGTCAACGGTAATCATGTAAAATCTCGTTATCCCGTATCTTGCTATGAGACTATAATTATAGATATACCGGAAGAAGAACGTATATCGGTCGAGCCGCAGAATATACCTCTTGAAATAATTTACGAAGATGCTCATATTGTTGTTGTTAATAAACCGGCTGGCATGGTTGTACATCCTTCAGCGGGTCATTATAGCGGTACGCTTGTTAATGCGTTACTGTATCATTGTACCGACTTGTCTACAATCAACGGTGTAGTGAGGCCTGGTATCGTACATAGACTTGATAAAGATACATCAGGCTTAATTATTGCCGCTAAAAACGATAATGCACATAAAAATCTTGCAAATCAATTTGCTAACAGAACATTATCAAAGGTGTATTGTGCCGTGGTTGCGGGAGTAATACGACAGGGTATTTCTCGCTCTATAGAGTCTCCAATAGGGCGTCATGAGATACATAGGAAAAAAATGGCTGTTCGGTTATGTGGCGGTAAAGAAGCTATAACCGAGTATAAAATTATTTTTTCAGGCGTCGATTATACATTCTTAAAAGTATATTTAAAGACAGGCAGGACTCATCAGATAAGAGTGCATTTTTCTCACATCGGTTTTCCTATTATAGGCGATCTTGAATATGGATCAAAAAAGTACAATAAGCAATTCGACCAGTATGCAGGTCGTCAATTATTGCATGCATACGCGATGAGAATTGTTCATCCTGTAACTGGAAAAGAAATGATTTTTCGGGCTAAAATACCTGAAGATATGCGAATATTTTTACGTGAAACGAGGTGATCTAATGACGCTATATCCGATACGATTTTTTTCCATTTTTAAAGAAAAAGTTTGGGGTGGAAGCAACTTGCGTGATGCGCTCGGAAAAGATGCCCCTAAAGGCAAGCTGATCGGTGAATCATGGGAGTTGGTTGACAGGGGAGACGATGTTTCTGTAATTTCCAATGGCGAATACAAAGGCAAAACTTTACGTGATCTGTTTGATATCTGCGGGCGTGATTGCTTGCTTGGTTCTGAACGATCTTTGGACAAATTCGGCAGATTCCCTCTACTGATCAAATTTCTTGATGCTGAAGAACGCTTATCCGTTCAGGTTCATCCAGATGATGTTCTGGCAAAAAATTTTGATGAGGCTGATTCCGGTAAGTCGGAACTCTGGTGTGTTCTACATGCGAGTCCGTCTGCGAGAATACTATACGGCTGTGATCGCTCTTTAAAGAATATAGACCCGCATACAAGATTGACCGCTGAACATGAGGAATTATTTCGTTATATTCCTGTAAAACGCGGTGATATTATTTATATACCGTCAGGTCAAGTTCATGCGCTTCTTGAGGGGTGTGTTGTACTAGAAATACAGAGAAACTCTGATATTACATATCGCCTGTATGACTGGGATCGCGCCGGAGACGACGGCAAACCGCGTGAACTTCATCTTACCAAAGGATTGCAGGCAATAGAAGTTCCTCAAATCGATGCACAGCCTGTAAACATTTTTTCTGATTATACCCTTGCTTCAGCCCCTTTATATTCTAACGAATTTTTTAAGATATATTACAACAATTCATCTGCCCCATATTTCGATTCCTGCGACGGCAGGACATTTAAAATCATAGCTGTAGTGGAAGGAGAAGGGAGTGTTTGCTACGGTATCGACAACGCGGAAATTTCTTTGCGCGTAGGAGATATAGTTTTACTCCCCGCATCAATGGGTGGTTACACTATTAGAAGTGATTCAGTTATTCACTGGCTGACAGTATGCTGATAGATATCCTTAAATGAGAAAAAATCCAAATATATTCTAATAATACTTGTATTTAATTCTTGTTTCTGGTAAATTATCCCTTTTCTTTATTTCATCTATAAAAAGGTGAAATACTAGTATAAGGCACAACTAAAGAATCATATCGTAACAAAATGAAAAGAGGAACTTATGAGTAGCGCTGATAATAGTAAAAAGAAAACTGGCGAAAACAGCAAAGATTCGGTTATTGGTAAAAATATAGATGCCATCATAAAAAAGTATAGTGACTATAAGCTGACGCCGGTTGAAGCTCATGCATTGTCACAAACACCTTATGACCTTATATATCGTCCTATGGAAAAATTACCGGTTATTATAGTAGATAATTTTCCTCGTTTAGGTAAATTAAGCGCGTTGCGTTTTGTAGAATGGGTGCAGAACAATCCTGGCGGAGTTATTTCATTGCCAACCGGTAAAACCCCCGAGCATTTTATCAAATGGGTTCAACATTATCTGCAAAACTGGGATAAAAAAGAAGTCCGCGCCGATCTTGAGCAAAATATGGTAGACCCGTCTAAACGGCCTGATATGGGGAGTTTGCATTTTATACAAATAGACGAGTTTTATCCTATGAATCCTCAACAACATAATAGTTTTTATTATTATGTTAACAAGTACTACATTCGTGGATTTGGGCTTGATCCGGAAAAAGCCATGTTGCTGGACTGTTCTCAAATCGGTTCAAGACCTGACCGTCCGTTACTAGAGTTGTTCAGAGATAAAAAAGTCGATTTGACTTTGCGTTACCGCAAACCGAAAAATTATCTGGAAAAACTACAGAAAACAGCTATTGATCTTGCGGATCAATTCTGTACGGAATACGAAGAGAAAATTCGTGCTTTAGGTGGAATAGGATTTTTTCTCGGAGGAATTGGTCCTGATGGGCACATAGGGTTCAACGTGCGCGGATCGGATCATTACAGCACAACGCGGCTGACTCATACCAATTACGAGACAGAAGCCTCCGCCGCCGGCGATCTTGGCGGTATTGAGGTATCTCGCGGCCGTCTGGTAATTACCATAGGTTTAAGCACTATAACATCTAACCCTGAAGCGACGGCAATCATCATTGCCGCAGGTGAAGCAAAAAGTGGAATTGTAGCCGATTCTATACAAACGGAAAAAAATAATATTTTTCCTGCTTCTGCGCTACAAAGTTTACCGCGTGCCCGCTTTTATTTAACACATGGGGCGGCAACATGCCTTGAGGAAAGAGCGTTCGCGGATTTACAGAGGAAAACCGACATATCCGATGAAGCGGCTTTTAGAATTGTAATGAATGTAGGCTTCAGCACCAATAAGTCTTTGGATAGTTTGAGTAATTCGGATTTAAAAAATGATAGATTCGCGGCGGAACTGTTGAAAAAAACAAACAAAACGACCGGCGATCTGGTGACATCAGCCGTTTCGCATATAAATAAGAGCATAAACACAGGTCTTTTTAATTACGAAAACAAAGTGTTTTTGCATACAGCGCCGCATCATGACGATATTATGCTTGGTTATTTACCGTACATAGAACATCAGACTCAGACCCTTACCAACGATCATTATTTTGCTTATATGACTTCTGGGTTTACAGCAGTAACTAATTCTTATGTGTCAAGCCTGTTGCAGACAATGCTCAAATATATGCAACAAAGCGATTTTAGCGATCTTCATGCTGAAGGGTATTTCGATGCAAATAACAAAAGGGCTAAAAATACTGAAACCATGATGTTGCTTGACGGCGTAGCAAGAAAACGAGTCATTACAATAGAAGAAGCGCAGTCGCGGCGTATGTTGCGTAATGCAATGATAGTATTTGAGGATGATAATTTCGACAATATTAAAGAACGTGCTGAGGAACTTATCAATTATTTTGAAACTCAGTATCCGGGCAAAAAAGATTTGCCGTATATTCAGAAATTCAAAGGCATGGTTAGAGAGTGGGAAGCCGATGTTCTCTGGGCATATTTCGGTTTTCATAAGAACTCTGTAAGGCATTTGCGGCTTGGATTTTATCAAGGAGATATTTTTACGGAAGAACCTACCATCGACAGGGACGTTATTCCGATTTTGAATCTGATGCTTGAACTTAAGCCGAATATTGTATCGCTTGCTTTCGATCCTGAGGGAAGCGGACCGGATACTCATTACAAAGTTCTTCAAGCGATAAGCCATGCATTGCAATTGTACGAAGATAAAACTGGCATAACAGATATTGAAGTATTAGGTTATCGCAATGTATGGTTTAAATATCATCCTTGCGAGGCCAATATGTATATTCCGGTATCTATAGCCAATTTGTGCGTGCTTGAAAATTCCTTTGTAACCGCCTTCGCGTCACAGAAAGATGCTTCTTTTCCGTCATACGCTTATGACGGCCAGTTTTCGGGATTAGCGCGTAAAATACAGGTTAAACAATATGTTATGATCAAAGATTTGCTAAAAAAAGATCATTTCGTAATGAATAGTGATCCGCGTTTGCGAGCCGCACATGGTATGGTATTTCTCAAAAAAATGACGACTAAAGAACTTTACGAGTATTCTCGTCAATTGAAAAAATCTACGGAAAATTTATAATCTAATTTAAATCAGACAAAGTGTGAGTCTGTTAAAAATTGTAAAGCGTTACCATCGGTTATCGGTGGTAACGCTTTTTTGTTAGGTATTATAACTTCAGTTGTTCGATTATTTTTTTCATGGCGTTACCGGAATCTATGAAGGCTTGTTTTTCTTCTTCTGTCATTGGTACAGGAACCTGAGCCAATACGCCTTCGCTTCCGATTATCGTTGGTACGCTAAGACAAACATCTTTCAAACCACAATAGTTATCAAGATATGACGATACTGTCAGAATGCTCGATTCATTACGCAAAATTGCTTCCACTATCCTGACAACCCCGAGGGCTACAGCATAATAAGTTGCTCCTTTTCTCTCGATAATTTCGTATGCGGCGTTTTTTACTTTATAAAAAATATGTTCTTTAGTTTTAACGCGGTCGCATTCTTTTTTACATTGAACGCAGAAATCGTCAAGAAAGTTTGCGCCAATCATAACTCTGCTCCATATAGGTACTTCAGTATCGCCATGTTCGCCTAAAATATATGCGTGTATGTTCCTTGGGTCGACCTGACAATGCTGACTGAGCAACGAACGGAAACGGGCAGTATCAAGCACTGTTCCCGATCCTATGACCTGACAAGGGGATAATTTCGATACTTTGAGAGTAACATAAGTCAATATATCTACAGGGTTTGTAACTACAAGCAAAATGGCGTTACGCTCTACCGCAATGATTTTTGATACTATATCTTTAAATATGGCGGTATTTTTATGTACCAGATCGATTCGTGTTTCTCCCGGTTTTTGATTTGCTCCTGCGGCAAGAATAATGACATCGGCATTTTTGCAGTCATCGTAATCGCCTAACTTGATAGATACAGGTTTAGTAAACGCGATACCGTGATTAAGATCCATTACTTCGCCTTCAGCTTTAGCCCTGTTTAAATCGATAAGTACGATTTCGCTTGCCCTGCCGGATATCATAAGAGCGAATGCCGTGGTAGCTCCTACCTGACCTGCGCCGACTATTACTATTTTATTGGTGATGACATCGACTGTTTTCATTACACCCCTCCTATATGTTTAGAGTTAGATTTAAAGAATAAAGGATTTGTTCATGAATTGACAATGCTTTTAATTTTGTCGAGATAAAACTGGGCTATTTGCGATTCGTCTTCAGTGGAGTATATTTCATCGGCATTAACTATCAATGATTCGGGAATTTCTTTGAGAAAACGGGAAGGATTGCTTGGTTCTAGGTTGCCGTATTTGGATCTACCAAGTGCATAACTAAGATATAATTCGTCTTGAGCGCGGGTTATACCCACATAACATAAGCGTCGTTCTTCGGATATGTCGCCTTTATTTTCATCTACAGAACGGGAGTGGGGAATAATCCCTTCTTCAAGTCCGACCATGAATACAACAGGGAACTCAAGTCCTTTACAACTATGTAAAGTAATTATGGTTACTGTATCGTCTGCGACCTCTTTTCTATTTGAAGAGTCATCTTGATCTAGTGATATCTGATTGATATACTGTCTAATAGATTTATCTTCTGATCCATGTTCTTCGAAATAACGGATATCTTCGATCAGGTCATACACGTTTTCCATTCTCGATTCAATTTCATTTTTATTTTCGCTGATACGGGTAACTTCGCGTTCGTAGAAAATATCTTTTATAAAATTCTCAATTATTGATGTCAGTGAGTCGGTCATATTGTTCATTTTATGGCGGTATGATTCGATAAGTTCCATGAATTCCTTGATACTCTGAGTTGTTTTTTTTGCTATTGAAGGAATCGAATCGATCTGTGAAACAGCTTTTATAAAAGATATTTTATTGTTTTGACAATATGAGTTGAGGGTTGAAATTGTGGTCATGCCTATTGAGCGCGGAGGAGTATTGATGATTCTGAGCAAACTTACTTCATCGTTGGGGTTTAATATAAATTTGAGGTAAGCAATGATATCTTTAACTTCTTTGCGGTCGTAAAAGCGGGTGCCGCCTATGAGGATATATGGAATTTTATTTTTCCGCAGTTCCTGTTCGAATAATCTGGTCTGGTGATTGGTGCGCATGATGATGGCATAGTCATGAAACCTACGGTTGTTTCGTAATTTGTGGTCGAGAATAGTTTTTACTGTCGATTCTGCCTCATCCCGTGCGTCGGTGTGTACGCTCAATGTTATCGGATTGTCATTTAATTTTGCAGACCAGAGTTTTTTGTCTCTGCGCAGGGAATTATTTTTTATAACGCTGTTTGCCGCTTCAAGGATTGTTTTTGTTGAACGATAATTTTGTTCGAGCTTGATTATCTTTGTGTTGGAAAAATGCCGGTCAAATTGCAATATGTTTCGGTAATCGGCGCCGCGCCATCCGTATATGCTTTGATCGTCGTCGCCGACAACGCAGATATTGCCGTATTTGTCTGCGATATTTTTAGTAAAAAGGAATTGGGGATAGTTGGTATCTTGATATTCATCGATCATAATGTATTTAAAGCGATCTTGAAATTTTTCAAGCACAGCCGGGTGATTTTGAAAGAGTTGTAAGGGCAGTAAAATCAGATCGTCAAAGTCTAGTGCATTGTACAATTTCATGCGCCGCTGATATTCTTTATAAATTGACGAATAAACAACTTCTTCCGGTGATTTAGCTTCATTGGCGGCAGTCTCTGGGTCGATCATTCCGTCTTTATATTTGCTAAGAGTGGTACGTGTTAGCTGGACATTTATTTTGTCGGTTAGATGCGGCCACACGTCATTGATAACTTTTTTGATTAAAGAAATTTGATCGGATTCATCATAAATTGAAAACTGGTTTCGGTATCCTAAATGGTGAATGGATTCCCGCAATATAAACAGCCCCAGGGAATGAAATGTAGATATAAAAGGTTTTTTTTTGCCTGTTCCTATAAGAGTTTTCAATCTTTCCTGCATTTCGCGAGCCGCTTTATTTGTGAAGGTAACCGCTAAGATAGAGTCAGGAACAATATTTCGACTGATCATGTAAGCTATCCTGTAGGTGATGACACGGGTTTTACCGGTGCCCGCGCCTGCAAGTATCAGTAGAGGCCCTTCGATAGATGTAACCGCTTCGTATTGTTGGGGATTTAGTAATTTCTTCAGTTTTTCCGACATACCTATTTCCTGTTCAAAAATTTGAGGTATTTCATTACATCATGGATTATCGAATCGGTCAAGCAAAACAGGATGATATCTGCGAATTATAGTTATTGCTCAAATAAAATTCTTTTGGAAAATTTTAAAAAAGTCTATATAACCGAGAAAAAAACTTAATGGCAGTTCTCATTTTACCGAATATCTGAATAGCATAAATGTAAACGAGTAGTTTCCCCTCAAGAGATGAATGCAAGAGAAAAGGATGCGGAATTATGATAAAAGTTCTGGTTGTAGATGATTCTTCATTTATGAGGCAAGAACTTACAAGACTTATATCGGACGATCCTGATATAGAAGTGATCGGCACAGCATTCGACGGCGCCCATGCTTTAAAGAAGATACCGGTTCTAAAGCCGGATGTTGTAACTCTTGATATTGAGATGCCTCAAATGGATGGGCTGACTGCTTTGAAACATATTATGATATCCCATCCGTTGCCTGTAGTTATTATCAGCTCGCTTACTCAAAAAGGAGCTGAAATAACCTTTGAGGCGATTCAGCTTGGCGCTGTGGAAGTGATACCGAAACCTTCAGGGACGATATCACTCAACATAAAACAACAAAAACAAGAGATAATAGAAAAAATAAAAGCGGCGCATAAAGTCGACTGTAAAAAAATACGCAGGATAGCGCCTCCCGCTCCGGTAGTTAAAAAATATCCTCCTATGTCGACAGAGTGTTCACATATAGTTGCTATAGGGGTATCTACTGGCGGGCCTCAGACGCTTATGAAAATAATACCTCAACTTCCGGGTGATTTACCGGCGGCTATTATGGTTGTGCAACATATGCCTCCGGTATTTACGAAAAGTTTTGCTACCCGTTTAAATTCTGTTAGCAATCTTACTGTAAAGGAAGCCGAGCATAACGATATAATTCTTGAAGGACATGTTTATATAGCGCCGGGCGGTTATCACATGACCGCTGGAAAGAACGGTAAACATATCGAGATAAGCGAAGAACCTTCCGGAACACTGCACAGGCCGTCCGTGGATGTTATGTTCGATTCACTTGTAAAAGGACAAACTAAACAGCTTACGGGCGTTATTCTGACCGGTATGGGTAAAGACGGCGCCGCAGGTTTGAAAAAAATTCATGACAAAGGATTTAGCACGATAGGCGAATCTGAATCAAGTTCGGTAGTCTATGGAATGCCTAGGGAAGCCGCTAATATGGGTGCGGTGGATTTTGTTTTGGATAAAGGTGATATCGCGTCGAAAATTATAGAATTGGTATCAAGAGGATCGAAAGTTTGATTTGAATATATAAATGTTTATTCAAGGAGTACGTATCATGCCAGACAGAACACAACAACTTATAGCTGATCTTAAATCGGTCGACAGCATCACTAAAAAATATGCTGCGGAAGATTTGGGAGAACTAGGTGATGGCCGTGCGATCAGTCATCTTATTGATCTCTTTGAAGATGAAGAAATTTCCGTACAGGAAGCGGCAGTCGAGGCGATTATAAAAATAGGGGGTGTGGAGGCGGTGCGACAGATAGCGCCGTTATTGCGCTCTGCTCAGGCGTCAGTTCGAAATATGGCCTCTGATATTCTATCGCATATCGGCGAAGAAGCGGTCAGTGAATTATCGATACTGATTCACGATGACGATCACGATGTTCGTAAGTTTGCTGTTGATATACTTGGATTGATAGGGTTGCCGTCGGCGACCGCTAAAATAATAGAAGCATTGCAGGATAAGCATATAAATGTTGTCTGCGGAGCAGTGGAAGCATTGGGAAATATAGGCGACAGCAATGCTCTTGACGCATTGATAGATTTACTTAAGACTGCGCAGGATCCGTGGTTACAATTCATGCTTGTAGAAAGTATAGGAAAAATGCAGGATAGCAAAAGTCTTAAAGTTTTACATGATATGCTTAAGCAAAATGATCCTTTGATACTGGCTTCAGTTATCAGGTCTCTTGGTGAAATAAAGAATCCTGCCAGCGTAAAACCGCTTATTGATTTGCTCGATACGGTCGCTGTATCGCTTAAACAGGTTGTAGTAGGCGCTCTGGACAAGATAGAGTCCGCAAGCGAGAAAAATATTTTTGAGTCATTGGATGTAAAATATGTTTTGGATAAAGTAATACCGCTTTTGAATACCGAAAACCAACATGTAAAACAAAGTGTGGTGAAAATTCTAAAAAATATCCGCCACGAAAAAAGCATAGAAGCTCTCTTCTTAATGCTGGGCGACTATAATTCAGAAGTGGTAGCCGAATCTAAAAGATCGCTTCTCACTTTTGCCCCTATCGGTCAAGAACAGATAGCAAAATATTTAAGTAAAGCGAAAAAAGAAGAGTTGAAAGAATTAATAAGTATTCTTAATGATCTAAGCGATAATGATTTGAGCGATGTGTTGTTGTCATATCTTGACCATGAAGAGCCAGAAATACGATGCGAGGCTGTTTTAGCTCTCGGTAAAGTCAAAAGCACATTTGGGTTGGAAAAAATTGTTGAGCTGTGTTCTGACTCCAACCGGGATGTCCAAATAGCGGCTCTGCGCGCATTGGTAAATAAACAAGACCCGCTTGCGTTAAAAACATTGATAGAGTTTTTGACGTCCACATCGCTTGAGTTGAGCCGTGTTGCGGCAGATTCCTTGAAAACGGCGCAAATAGACGATGCTTCAATACGCAAGTTGATAGAATTGCTTGACAATGAGAATGAAACAACCCGCATTATGTCCGCCAGCATACTGGCTGAACATTCGCCTAAAAATTATGTAGACGATTTATTGAGCGCTCTTAACAGTTCTACATGGGAAGTTAGAAAACTGATTATCGATATGTATGGCAGAATGCAATGTTGCCAGGTAATAGATTATATCATTCCGTGTCTTAATGATGAAGAACGGTATGTCAGAATCGCAACCATATCAGCGTTAGCTAGAATGAAAGATGAACGGACAATTCCGTATCTTGCAAAAATGCTTGATGATCCCGATGAACATATTCGTTATGAGACAGTTATTTCTCTAAAACATTTTACCTCGGACACTGCCGGCAAAGCATTAGAGCACGCATTGGATGATTCATCGGAAATGATTCGCCTTGCGGCGATCGATGCTGTGGCGGAAATTAGTTATAAACCCGCTCTGGATATGCTTAAATCGATGATGGATAAAGAATTCGACGATGTGTATTTTGCTGTAGACGAAGCAATACGCAAATTGGAACAAGAATAAATCGATTATATATAAAGAAGGATGCTTGTAATGAATATTAGCTCCGAAGAATATAAAGAATTGACAGAGTTGGTTCACAAGAGAAGCGGTTTGTTTTTCGAAGAAAACAAACTGTACTTTCTTGAACGCAGGTTGCAAAACAGAATGACTGTAACCAACTGTGAAACGGTTAAGGATTATTTAAGATTGGTAAAATATGATGTTAGAGGCACGGAACTCGATGCTTTCGTCGATTCGCTGACTACTAACGAGACATATTTCTATCGGGAATTGCCTCAGTTGATGAGTTTCGTACAGGGTGCGTTGCCGCTTATCATGGAACAAAAGAAAAAATCAGGTATACGTAATATTAAGATATGGAGCGCGGCTTGTTCGAGAGGATGCGAGCCATATACCATTGCTATGCTATTAAAAGAGTATGTGCCGGATATAGATAGCTGGCACGTTCAGATAATTGGCACTGACATAAGCAATACTGTTTTACGTGATTGCCGTCAGGCCGTTTATTCCGATAGGTTCTTAAAAGACGTGCCGCCGCTGGTTAAAATGAAATATTTCACCAAAACGGAAGATAATGACTGGAGTTTGAATAAAGAAATAAAAAATATGGTTCAATTCAGTCATTTGAATTTGGTGGACAGGACAAAAATGCGCACCATGGCTGGATATGATTTTATATTTTGCAGGAATGTGCTCATCTATTTCGATGAACCTTCCAGTAAGCAGGTTGTAAGTATGTTTTACGATAGTTTAAGTAAAGGCGGGTTTATATTTCTCGGTCATTCCGAGTCTGTTGCGCGTCTTAGCGCGGCGTTTCAAATAGTACGTTTGAATAATTCTTTGGTATATCAAAAATCTTAAGTATATAAGTAAGGAGAGTGTCGTTATGTCTAAAAAATTGTTAGTAGTTGACGATTCCCAGACAGTTAGAACATTGATCTCATTCATATTGTCTTCCAATGGTTTTGATGTGGATTCTGCAATCAACGGTATTGACGCGCTTGAGAAAATATATCGTGAAAATTATGATTTGATTGTATGCGATATCAATATGCCTAAAATGGATGGTTTGACTCTTATCAAAGTATTGCGTCTTCAGGATTTGTATAAAGAATTGCCTATTATCATAGTATCTACCGAAGAAAGCGAAGAAGATAAACAAAAAGGCATTGAAGCGGGAGCGAATGTCTATCTGGTAAAACCCACGGATCCCGGCAGTTTGTTAGGCAATGTGCAGATGTTACTTGGGTAAACAACATAGTACAGGGAGTGAGTAAGGACCATGGATGAACACCTTGATCCGACATTGATATCAGATTTTATACTGGAATGCAAAGAGCATTTGGGCAGTGTCGAAAATAATATAATCACATTGGAAAACAACCCTAATGATCTTGAAATTCTTAATGCGATATTTCGCGCTGTTCATAGCGTTAAGGGAGGCGCATCTTTCCTAGGTTTGAAAAAATTGACTCACCTCACGCATCGAATGGAAAATGTACTTGATGACTTACGTAAAGAGAAAATGGCGGTATCTACCGATATTATAGACGCTATACTTGAAGGATTGGATGTATTGTTGCGTTTGATAGACGAACTGCAGGCATTAATAAATGATGTCGCAGAAAATTGTGCTCCCGAGAATATGCCTGATTTTGATGAAGCTACAACAGTCGAAGTAGAGTCTATGGCGCATAAATTTGAATTGCTTAAAAATCAATCGGTTCAACCACAGGTAGAAACCACACAGAAAAATGTTGAACCGGAGGAAAAGAAAGAAGCTCCTGTTAAAGCTGTCAAGTCTGTACCTGTCAAAGAACCGAAAAAGAATGGACAGAAGGAAAAAATTGCCGATGTTTTACCTGAAGCAATGGGTATTTTTTTAACTGAAGCAAATGAAATATTTCAGAATATAAGCAGTAACCTTGTAATCATAGAAAAAAATAATAATGATCAGGATACATTAAATGCATTGTTTAGAGAAATACACAATTTCAAAGGCAATGCTCGATATCTCGGATTTGGCAATATCGAAAAATTAGCTCATCATATGGAGAGTGTATTTGACGATATCCGAAACGGAACATTGAAAATAACTTCTAGAATAATCGATTTACTTTTTAAATGCCTCGATATGCTGATAGATTTAACTAAAGGCATTGCCGAGCAGGGTAGCGATTCGCTGTTGAATATTGATGATCTGGTCAATCAACTGCAGGCGTTATTGAAAAAAAGCGGTGTAAGCGCTGATACTTCTTCTTCAGTTGAAAACGAGAAAAAAGAAGATACCCCTGTTGCAAAATCCGGTAATGAAAGCGAAACACTCAATATTTTTTTTACTGCAACTAGTCAGCATATAAGTAATATTAAGTTTATCTTAGATAAAATGGATACAGGTAGCATTGAAGAAAAAGATTGCGACATACTCATACGCGCATTCGATGGTTTGAGAAGCGCGGCTAATTATATGGGTTTCAAAGAGATAAATGGACTTGCGCAAAATCTTGAGAATTTAATGCGTGCCAATAGATCGTGCTGTTCGACTAAAAAAAATATAAAACCCATACTTACGCGGAGTTTTGTCTATTTTGAAGAAGCGATAGAATCTTTGAAAAACACTGGTAGCGAAAAAGAAGTCGATCTATTGCTAATTGCGGATATTATGATAGAAATCAACAACTCGCCTTCCTCAGATGCGATTCAATCTCAGGAAGAAACACAAGTTTCGCAGGAAACTCAAGCCATTGAATCAGAATCTGTCCAGCAGAAAACAGAAGTTTCTCTCACCGATAAAGATTCCGTCTCAGAGGCTGTTGCGAGCAAGGAAAACGCTCAACCCAAAAGCGCGTCTGCGGATGTTCAGGATACTTCTCAGCAGAAAAAATCGTTCGCCATGGAAAATACGATACGTGTTGAACAATCAAAGCTAGATTCGTTAATGAATTTAATAGGTGAGTTGATAATAAACAGAAATAGGTTTACGGCGATATCACGGCGTCTGGAGATAGAGTACAATATTCCGGATATATCTAAAGATCTCAAGCAAGCTACTTACATGGTCAGTAGAATATCGGATGATTTACAGACTGAAATAATGAGCGCCCGTATGGTTCAAGTAGGTATGGTATTTAACAAATTCCCGCGTCTTGTGCGTGATTTAGCCCGTACAAAGAAAAAAGAAATAGCTCTACATATTTCCGGCGAAGATACCGAAATGGATAAAACTGTTATAGAGCAGATAGGCGATCCATTGGTGCATTTGATAAGAAATGCGGCTGATCACGGTCTTGAAGATTCGATTGAAGAACGGCAAAATGCGGGTAAAGAACCTACCGGAAACATTTACCTTCGCGCTTTTCATGAAGGCAACAGTGTAGTCATAGAAATCGAAGATGATGGTCGCGGTATCAATGCGGAAAAGCTAAAGCATAAAGCCTTGGAAAAAGGTATCATATCGCAGGATGAATGCGACTCTATGAACCATGAGGCGGCGATAAATTTGATATTTGCTCCAGGATTCAGCACGGCGGAACAAGTGTCCAATATTTCCGGAAGAGGCGTCGGTATGGATGTTGTTCGTGATAACATAAGTAAGCTAAATGGGCGTATAGACGTTAAGACGGAACTGGGCAAGGGAACAAAAATATCATTGATTTTGCCTTTGACGCTTGCAATTGTTGAAACCATTATGGTGCGTGTGAACCAAAATTATTTTGCCATCCCGTTACAAAGTGTCGCTGAGACTGTTAAGATCAAGCCGGAACACATTAAGTACCTAAAAAAACGAAAATCAATAAATTTGCGCGATAAAGTTATAGGTATAGAGGCTTTATCCGAGGTAATCGGATTGGGTTTTTTTGATCTGAACGCTTTTATTGAACATGCCGCGACGGGTAAATCTGAAGAAGAAGACATATCTATAGTTATAATACGTTCGGGTTCCAAATCGGTTGGTTTTATTGTGGATGAGTTACTGGAGAAACAAGAAGTGGTCATAAAACCCTTGGTTGATTTTCTAGCTTGCATCCGTGGTATTTCCGGAGCGACTATTTTAGGCGATGGGAGTATCATGTTGATTCTGGAACCGAACGAGTTAATCAATCTGGCAACTGAAAATGAGGTCGTATTGTAAAAATGACAACACAAAAATATACCCTTATTATTGTAGATGAACATACACCATTAACGACGCAGATCAATGATTATTTCCGAACATATTTTCCTGTTCAGTCGGTGCTAACAGTTTCATCGTTAAATGAAATTGGAGTGGATTCTTTTCAAAATAGTTTGGTGCTGATCAATGCAAATAGATTTATCGAGACTAATGAGATTGTGTCTATGGCACAACTTATAAAGAAACACTCTATTTCTGTTATCCCTTATTTTGAACCTGATTTTGATGATATGGGGACAGTTTTAGATTCTATAGAGTTGGGTGCTGTCGACGCGGTTTCATCCTGTATTTTTTCATCCGGTCCGGGATGTTCCGATTCTGAGCGGGTAGCGTTTAACGGATTTATAAATTCGTTATTTGAAAATCAGTTGAATTTTGATATCGATTTACTCAGATTGCGGTTGTATCCTTTTGCCAATGAGGATATAACGGTTCAGACAAAAAAGAACCGGTCACTTGTAGTTATAGGATCGGATTTCGGAGGTATATCTACAATTCTCGGACTGATACCACAGTTTCCGGCATCTTACAAAAATTCGTTCTGTGTTTTAATGAATGGAAATAACAGGTTGATGGAGGCGCTTGTTGATCGGTTGCAGGTTAATAGTTCGCTCAAAGTAAGGTTAGTCAGACGCGCCATGGTAATTGAGTCGTCAACCGTGTATGTAATAGCCGCAAACAGAACGCCGGTACTTGATTCATGGGATGGCAAGAATATAAGTATTCTTGTGAATGATGCCCTTCCTTTTGAGATTTCCCTAAAACATTGGATTGATCCGTTTATGTTTAGCGCGGCGGAAATATACGGCAAAAATACTGTAGGTATCTTACTGGGCGGTTTGCAGGAAGACGGAATCTTAGGTTTGGAGAAGATTAAGGAACACAAAGGCACCACTATAATACAATCTAATAAATCGTATCCTTCAAATATGCGCTTGAAAATAGCCAGAAAAAAGAATTGTGCCCAGAAAATTGTTTATGCCGGTGATATGGCAAAAGAGATCATGCAATTGTGATCATGTCCGTGCTTTCTATTGACTGATTCCAATAAAATATGATAATTATTATTGCAAAATCGGTTCATAATCGTATTATATACAGCGATGCGAGAGTGGCGGAACTGGCAGACGCGCTGGACTTAGGATCCAGTGGGGCAACCTGTGGGGGTTCAAATCCCCCCTCTCGCATGTAAAAAATATAAATCCAGCCCTTTTCACAATCCTCGATCGTAATAAAACCCATGTTTTCCCATGATTGAGGTGATTATATATCAAATTATAGGTTATTCCGGTCGATATAGATAATGACTTTTGTATTTAAGTAAATCAACCCCAGAAAAGCAATAAATCTATGAAACGTTTATTACTTGTCATACTGCTTACATTTTCCGGTTATATCGGATCGTTTATCAGTCCGTTTTACGGGTTATGTATTTATATATGGTTTGCATACATCCGTGCGCAGGAATGGATGTGGGGTGCAGGGTGGTTTATCGCTATGCGCCCATCATTGACGTTGGCTATATGTGTTATTATAAGCACATTAATGAAAGGTGAAAAACTATTTCGCGGTTCGAAGATATCACGATTGCTTGTCCTGCTTTGGATTCTATTGCTTATCAGTTTCCTTGATCCGGTTGATAAAACAACATCTACCATGTGGTTTGATTATATATCTAAAGTATTAATTATCGGTTTTCTGATTACCGGTCTGGTCGTTACTAAAAAACGTCTTGTTGCTCTTCTCGTAACTATTTGTGTTACAATAGGTTTTTATGGTGGTAAATGCGGGCTGTGGGCGGTTTTGAAAGGAGGAGGCAAAATTTTACAGGGTCCTGGTGGAATGTATCAGGATAACAACACGTTTGCATTAGCATTTGTGATGCTTTTGCCTTTGTTGTATTTTACTCATGACCTAATAACCGATGTTAGATATCTATGGTTTAAAAAGGGATTCAGGGTGATATTCTTTTTTACCATTCTGGCGACTATATTTACATATTCACGAGGTGGTTTTCTTGGATTGGTTGTTGTCGGTCTAATGATCAATGTCCGCTCAAAAAAGAAGATTACGACATGGATATTTATGGGATTGCTTGGACTGACTGTTTTGACATTGTTCATTCCCGAGGAATATAAAGAACGAATTAGCACAATTTTTGTCGAAAACGAAGAAGAACGTGACACATCTTCCGCAAGCCGCCTGCATTTTTGGAAAGTGGCAATAGTAATGGTTAATGACAATCCGTTAACCGGTGTTGGTTTGAATTGTTATAAAAGCGCATATAACCAATACGATTTCTTATATGGAAGATATGGGAAAAATAGAGCGGTTCACAATTCTTTTTTAGAATTTCTCGCCGATAACGGCTATCCTGCATTTTTGATTTTTTGTCTGTTATTTTTTATATCCATAAGAACATGCATGAAATTGCGTAAAGCCGCATATAAACGTAGTGATTTGCAATGGATAGTATCTATTTCAAACATGCTGGAGATATCGTTATGGGGTTTTTGTGTAAGTGGTATGTTTGTATCTTTAGCCTATGCGGATTTATTGTATCACGAATTCTGTATCGTTGCGGCTTTCGAACAAATCGCAAAACGTCATCTCTCCATGAGTACGGAAATTAAAAAAGAGCAACCGGAATTAGAACAAAAACCACTGATGATTTGATTTGGATACCACCCGCCCTACAGCTCGCCAATCTAAAAAAACGTTTTTAATGATTTTTTGTCGTAACAGGTTGTTGACCGGCGTCAATAGTTTTCCCTTCGCAGTACTTCCTATTGTCGCTGATCAGGTTGTAATGCGTTATGTTTTAAAATAAAAATCGGATATAATAAAAATCCTATGCCGGTAAATAACTCTACTATATATTCGGTAATGAGATCAGCGCTAGATTTACCTTCAGAAGATATTACTACGGGTCCGTCATATACATTAACCCATATTTTTATCGCCAATGTTGCCCCTAGAAAGATCATAATAAGAGATATGTCCATAACCGGAAAGTTAATTTTATTTAACAGTTTTTTAATAGGAGGGTAGAGATTTATTAAAGGTATAAACACACCATTAATAAAGAAGAATAAAACAATGAAATAATACTGAAGGTTATAATCGAAAACTCCTCCAGCAATATTATGTAAATTAACCTCATTTTGCAAATTTATTTGCTTTAAAGTTTCCGGCGTCTGGATCTTTAAAATACGTTGTCCCCAACTGATTTCTTCACCGGCAACAAAGATTGTGAACGCTAAAAAGAAAAAATAGAATTTATATTTATAACAGAATGATAAGAAATTAATACGTTTGTTTTTTTTCCAAAAAGTGAATAACAATGTAGCAAAAACAAGTGAAGATGCAAAATAAAATAATGCCGTCAGGTTTTCAATAATATAGTCTTCTCTTGCAAGCTCAAGCATAAATGATGTGTATTTCATGCATAAAAAAAAAGTTATTACTATTAAAGCGATCCAAATAATGTTGTATGTAATTATTTTACGCATATTATCTCCCTCCGTTTTTATTACTATCACTTACTTAAACCTGATATCTTTCAGTGCATGGATTAGGTTGATGTCAAATGTTCTGTTTTTGAAAAGATCTTAAATTATTTCTTTCTGGAGAATATTTTAAATTTAGCTAATCTAAAGGATTGCAGTAGGAACTGAAACATTATCCATAAAGTACATAAACCGTATATAGCACTACGCTTAAAATTGATGGACGACGCTTCTTTGAAGTATCTGGTCGGTATTGGGATATCTCCTATTTTGAATCCGGCGTAAACAGATTGAGCGAGAAACTGTGTGTCGAAAACAAAATCGTCAGAATTTGCTTCATAGTTAATTGTCTCTAAAACTTTTCGTGAATATACCCTAAATCCAGAATGGAAATCGCCAAGGTTCTGCCCCAAAATAATATTTTCGATAATTGTGAGCGCTCTATTACTTATATATTTATAAACCGGCATCCCACCCTGTAGAGTTTCTCTTCTAGTTCTAATTCTTGACCCCATAATAAAATCGCAAATCCCCAGTTTTATTATCTCAACCGCGCAAGGAATGACTCTCGGATCGTACTGGTAGTCAGGATGAATCATAACAACGTAATCAGCGCCATCCTTTAACGCCTTGTCATAACAAGTTTTCTGATTGCCTCCATAGCCTTTATTCTGTTTGTGCTCTAAGACAATGATTCCAAGTTTTTTAGCAACCTCTACGGTTTTGTCTTTGCTCGCGTCATCAGTTAAAATTATTTCATCAACATAATCTTTAGGAATATCCTTATATGTAGCCTGCAATGTTTTTTCTGCGTTATAAGCCGGCATGACTACTATAACTTTTTCCTTATTTTTCATTTGTTAGCCTCTCTCTAATAAATGTATTTGTTTTTTTAGCATAAATGTATTGACCGTAGTTCAGATTTGTTTGCCAAAGAAGAACAAGCTGACCTTTAAGGAAGTCTGACATCTCTTTTTGAGTTTCGTGATGTAGTATTAAAATATCGTCATCTTGTAATGACTCGTATATACTGAGATCATCAGTAGCGAGAGCGGCGCGGGGAATTTCCTCAATAATATATCCATTTTGAATCCGCAATTCTTCTGTGGGAACAAATAAGAATCTTGAATAAAAAATCTTCTTTGGGTTTATTTCAAGAGTTTTTGTATAGCTCCCGTACATCTCGTCATTTTCATTGTATTTCCCTAAAACCCAGTTTATTTTTGGATTTAGCTCTATAAAAATAAATATCAATATGAGCGATCCCATCGCAACAGCCAACCCTTTTTTGCGCATAAAAAAATAATTAACCAAATAAAACAGTCCATAACCGGCAAAACAAAATACAAAAGGCAAACAAGGGGCAAGATATCTTACAAAACCTATTGTAGCTGAACCGGTAATAATCGCATAAACAAGAATATAAACTAACAGGTATCTGCATTTTTTATTTGATATTGAGGCAAACATTCCTATGATAAATAAAAGTAATATAATTATACTTTCTCTGGCTAACAATATCTTTAAATAAAATCCAAACTGCATTTTGTCACTGTAAAAGGCATTCATTTTAAAGTGTGAACCGAACATATATACAAACCTTTTCCAATCCAAAAGCGTATACGGGGATGAGATAAGAAAACATAGCGCCGCTACTGCGATACCTGATAAAAGATGTATAGACGATATTCTTTTACGCAATGTTTTAAATTTAAAGCATAATACGGCAAAAATGAGAATAAAAACCCCCAAAGCTAACGCTTTTTTTCGGGCATATTCCAAAAAAACAATATCTGTTTGCTCTAGTTTTGAATTAATCAAACCATTTGCCGCAATGAAATTTTTTATGTATTCCATAGGAAAGAAGGCGGATAAAAATATTAAAACCATAGATGCCGCAAGTAATCCCCAAACGAAAATATTCCCCATATTCAAACGGAAGAAAGATCTGTGATTTAGTTTAAATTCCCAATCCCGATTGCTTATAAAGAAAAAATAGTAAATTACATAAGATATTAATATTATTACGGCTGTATATTTTGCAGATATAGCTAATCCCAGAAAGATGTAAGCGAAAATCCAGTAACCAAATGTCCTTCTTTCAATAAACATAATAAAACATAATACTGACAATACTGATAATACCGCCAAAAATATATCTGTACAAATATATCCCGCTACAAAAAACAGAGAAGGGCTAAAAACAGTAAACGCTCCGGAGATTATAGCTGAAATTTTGGATTTGAATAACTTAAAATTGAGAATGAAAATAAGCACGGATAATATCATCAAATTGATCAAGTTCAACAATCGGCCTAACTTTAAGGCATTATGTATATTGCCTTCTATCTGTGTGCCGCATATTTTCATAATGAAAAAATTTATATAAAAATAAAAAGCAGGCCAGTTGTATAAAGTCGGATTCAGATCTACAGTCTCAAACCTATGCAACATATAAAGACTCTGTCGTTCATCGACGTTTGCGCAAACCGGAAGGTTATATTGAACGACACGATACATCAATAAAAAACCAGACAACATCAAGAGAAATAAAATAATGATTGTTTTTTTATCTATTTTATTCATATTTTCTTTCTCCGAATGTTGCTTGCAAAGATTAATTAACAATAACAATATCGGAGTTGTATGTAACAATATAAGTAAAATCTTCTCAAAAAATAAATTACCCTAAAGCGGTTTGTATGGCACTGAGAACAGCGTTTCTTCCGGTTCCGTTCATCGCCGAAAACAAAATGCATTTCGATTCCTCTATACCGAATTGGCGAACTATACGTTGCCGATTGGTCGTAGCTATGTTATTCGATACTTTGTCCGCTTTTGTCGCGACAATCATAACCTGTAAATTGTGTGATTTCGCCCAGTCGAAAAAAAGCCGGTCTTTTTCGGTCGGTTCATGACGGATGTCAAGAAGAAATACCACGGTTCGGATGTTGATGGATTCCTTGAAATATTTTTCTATCAAATCTTGCCAATGAATTTGAATCTTTTTTGGGGTTTTCGCAAAGCCGTATCCGGGAAGGTCGACAAAATAGAACGCATCGTTGATTCTAAAAAAATTGATCGATTGAGTAACTCCGGGTGTTTTACCGACTCGAACAAGTTTCTTGCGTTGTACCAAAGCTCGTAGCAATGACGATTTACCCACATTTGATCTGCCGGCAAATACGATCTGAGGTAAATCGTAGCAGAACTGTTCCGGCGTTACGGCAATCTGTTGTAAAGATACGTTTTTTATATGCATAATCTCTCAAAAGTTTCAGTTAGATGGCTGTCGAGTCGTAATATTCGATAACACTTTCTTCCACATTGAATACCTTGATAAGCAACGCCGCTCTGATCCACATGCCGTTTCGTTCTTGCCGCCAGTATTTGGCGCGAGGGTCATTGTCAACGATCGGGTCTATTTCGTTTCGTCTTGGGAGAGGGTGCATAATTATAGCATCTTCTTTAAGCGCACTCAGATTTTCAGGACCGATGCGGTAGTTGGAGTAATCGTAGTTTTTGGATTCACCGCTTACATCATGTTCGTCTTGAATGCGAGTCATGTATACGGCATCCGCCTTACCGAGTATTTTGTCAATGTTGTCGACTTCGTGATAAGAAATATCTTTTTTCTCAAGAAATGATTTTATATCTTCCTTCATTTGAAAACGTTCCGGAGCGACAAAATATAGAGTCACATCTTCGTAATTTGATAATAAATAACTTAAAGATCGAACTGTACGGCCTCGTTGCAAATCTCCGACCATGGCAATGGTTTTCCCGTCGATGCCGCCTCGTTTCGCAAAGTTTCTGTGCAGGGTGTAAATATCCAGAAGCGCTTGTGTCGGGTGTTGGTCTCTTCCTGAACCTGCGTTGAAAATAGGAACCGGACGGTCTGAGTTATTCAAAACCCATGTCGCTTTTTCGGAATAGCCTTCTTGGGGATGACGCATTATGATCACATCTACATAACTGGAAAAGGTGCGTATAGTATCTTCGTATGTTTCGCCCTTGACTTCTGATGACGTCGATGGGTCTCGAACTTCTGAAATCGATATCCCAAGTATGTGACATGCGTTTAGAAATGAAAGAAATGTTCTGGTAGAGGGTTGGATAAAATATAACATAGCTCTTTTGTGGGGTAATAGATTTTTCAGCCAGATCATGCCTTCTTTCGTTTTGGCGATTCTACGGGTTGCGTTGGCAATATTGATCAGTTCTTCCAGTAGTTCCCTGTTAAATTGTTGCGAAATAAGCACATCATATAAGCGGCCGTCTTTTTTGAAGAATTCTATTTTTTGTGCAGTCGGAAGTGAAGCAAACTGATCCCATGAACAATTTTTAACATTTAGTGTTGATTTCATGCGCACAACTCCTTGTATAGTTCATTCTAATCTTTAAGATCATTTTATAGTTACTAATGATTATGCTTCTCCGAAATGGGAGAATTCCATATTGAACGTACCTCTTCCTTCTGTCAAAGACCGCAATGCCGTACTATAACCGAATAAAACGGATAAAGGAGCAAACGCATGTATTACCTTAGGTATATCATGTTTAACCTGACCTTCATTTTCGAGATAGAACGCTATCTCATGAACCTGACCGCCGCGAGCATTTAGGTCTCCGATGACTCCGCCTGTATACTTTTCCGGAACTATTACCTCCACTTTCATGATCGGTTCGAGTAATTTTGGGACTGCTTTTCGTATAGCATCGGCGAAAGCAATATTCGCTACCGCTCTAAAACCGAGGTCTGAATATCCTCTTTCGTTGTATTCGATTTCCAGTAAAGAAACTTTCATATCTGTAACCGGATAACCGCTTACCACGCCTGCGCTTGCAGATTCGGTGATTGTTTTTTCTATCCATAGTTGTATTTCAGCGGGAATAATATCCGGTTGTTTTAATTTATTTTCGTAGAAAAAGCCGGCGTTGCGTTCAAGTGGTTCAAGTTTGATTGTAATACCAGCGTAATGTTCGGTTTCGGCAATCTTTTTATGGAACAATTCTTTATGAGTAATGGAATTTTTGATAGTTTCTCTGTAAACAACTTGAGGTTTACCTGAATTCACCTTTATGTTGAAATCTTCCTCAAGCCTGCTTATAACTATTTCAAGATGAAGTTCGCCCATACCTGAAACAACCATTTGTCCGGTATCAGGATCGGTTTTGAAGTGTAGTGTAGGGTCGTCCTGAGCCATCTTATTGAGAGATTCGATCAAATCATCGCCTGTTTTTCCTGAAGTGGCCACTTCGATAGCCAGTGAAATAACCGGTTCAGGGAACGGTATTTTTTCAAGAATTATCGGTTTGTCGGAGCAACACAAAGTATCACCTGTGATAGCCATTTTCAGTCCGGTAATAGCGACTATTTCACCGCAATAGGCTTTTTCGATACGTTCTTTTTTATTTGCGTGCATATGAAAAATTCTGGCTATACGTTCTGATGTATTTGATGTGGAGTTGTATATATTGGCGCCGCTAGTTATTGTGCCCGAATAAATACGCATGAACAAAAGGCGTGAGTTTTTATCGGTAATAACTTTGAAGATCAATCCGCACATAGGATCGTTTATGTTTGGTCTTCGCGTCAATATTTCACCTGAAATCGGATCTTCTCCTTGTACAGGAGGAACATCCAATGGAGAAGGCAGGTAAGCCACAATAGCGTCTATTAGCGGTTGGATTCCTTTATTGCGCAATGCGGCTCCGCACAAAACTGGGATCAGTTTATTTTCCAGAGTTACTTTTCGCAGTACGGTTTGAATTTCTTTTTCGGATACAGGTTCGGAATGAACATATTTTTCGAATATTTTCTCGTCGTGTTCAGCGAGTTTTTCAATCATGATATCTCTGTGATGATGTGCTTCATCGAGTAATTCATCAGGAATATCTTTTACGATTAAGGTTTCTCCGTCGTCCTCATCGGAATTGTATAGAGCTTGCATGCGAATTAAGTCTATTGAACCTTCAAAGAAGTCTTCTTTTCCGATTGGTATCTGTATAGGAACCGGCGTGCAGTGTAACCGGTTTTCCATCATTGAAATACAGTGAGAAAAACTTGCTCCGGCACGATCCATTTTATTGATAAATGCTATACGGGGGACATTATAACGATCGGCTTGCCGCCAAACGGTTTCCGATTGAGGTTCAACGCCTCCTCTAGCGCAGAAAATAACCACAGCTCCATCAAGTACTCGCAAAGATCGTTCGACCTCTATTGTGAAATCTACATGCCCCGGAGTATCTATAATGTTAAGGCGATGGTCTTTCCATGGTACTATTGTTGCGGCTGATGTAATGGTAATACCGCGTTTTTTTTCATCCGGCAGATAATCCATTACGGTATTGCCGTCGTCTATTTCGCCTATTTTATGAGTTCGGTGGGTGTAATATAGAACTCGTTCAGTAACGGTAGTTTTACCGGCATCAATATGCGCAATGAACCCCATATTGCGTATTTTATCCAGTTCATGCTTTTGCATTGTGTAAAAAAATCCTTTCTATATATGGCATCTTTTAGTTTGTAAAGTTCTCAGTATGTTAGCATCGAAGTAACATTGTTTGCAATATATTATTCCCGGCAGAAATGTTTTTTGAAATGTGTTGTCAGATATGACGGATACGTCCGTAAAGCATTCCTTCGATGATCTGGTTCTGAAAACAAAAAAACACGACTAGAACCGGCAACGCGGAAAGCGACGACGCGGCCATTAAGTGCGACCAGTCCAGATCGAATAATCCGATATATAAAGCAAGGCCTACAGGGAGGGTTCGCATTTGTGCCGTGTTAGTTAGTATGAATGGATACAAAAAACTGTTCCAACAGGTTACAAACGTATTGATACCTACTACAGCAATTGCCGGTTTGCACATCGGCAAAATGATCTTGAAAAAAATAGTGAAATACGAGGCACCGTCGACAAGCGCGGCTTCAGCATAATCGCGGGGGATTTTGGATATGTATTCTTTCATGATGAAAATGTTCATCGGGGAAAGAAGAAACGGAATGGTCAGCGCTTTATAGGTATTTAGCCATCCAAGGTTTTGAACAAGTATGAACGTCGGTATCATTAACACCTGCATTGGAATCATTATCATCATTACGGTAGCGAGAAAAAAGGTTCTTCGCAATGGAAACGATCTGGCGGCAAAGGCAAAACCTGCCATCATACTAAATATAATGTTTCCCAGCATTACAATAATAGAAATAAATACGCTGTTGATAAAATATCTGCCAAAAAACGCAGTAGAAAGAACATCTTTGAAGTTGGCTAGAGTTAATGAACGGTATTTGAGGACAATTTTTTCAAGAAGAAGAGTTCCTTTAGCAGGTTCGGTGATAAGTATAAAAATATTTTTCACGTTTTCAACGTCTATTTTGGTCAGGTCGAATTTGTTTAGCGGTATAGAAATGCTTTGATGTTCATGACCGGGCTTGATAGTTACATCAGCGACTACATTATGATCATGTATATCGGTAAAACCAATGACTAGATGATGTGTGTTGGTAGCGATATCCAGTATTATTTTATCGAAATTCATGAGGTTTTGTTTATAGGGATGATTCCAGTATAAAAAAGAATCCTGTGAATCAAAATCCCATGAAATAGAGGATAATGTTTGTCCGTTTAAATTTAAAATGTTTTCCTGAATATATCCTTTATGGATTTCCCATGCGGAGGGTCTTTGCGTGGATTGGTCAAAAGGTTTTATTATGAATTCATGATCACGTGAGGTTGCAAGCGCTTCCGGCCTAAGAGCTATTTTAAGTATGATGAAAAAAGGTGCTACTACTGCTATGAATAAGGGTAAAATGATCATAAACAGCATCCAGTTCATCATTACAAATCGTCGTCGTTTAACCTTCATATACGTTTTCCTTTCGGATATAATACACCTCTATAATGGAGAAGATACCGATTATTCCAAGTAAAATATATCCGACCGCAGACGCTTTTCCCATTTCAAATTGATTGAATCCGGTTTTATATAAGTAGTAAACCAGAGTAATCGTTGCACCATGAGGACCTCCCTGGGTCATTGCAAAAATTTCAGGGAACACTTGGAACGATTTTACTGTGTTTAATACTATAACAAGCAGTATGAACGGTTTTAACTGAGGTAAAGTTATATGTCGAAATCGTTGCCATGAAGTGATCCCGTCGATCAAACTCGCTTCATAAAGTTCGCGCGGGATAGCATGTAATCCTGCGGTGAAAATGACCATGTACAATCCGAACGTAGACCACACATTCATAATCATAACCGATACAAGAGCAAGGCGCGGATTTATCAGCCAATTGTCAGGCAAGGGGCGCGGTAAGTGTAAAAAATCTAAAACCATATTAAAAATACCTTCCGATGAATAGAAATAACTGAACATTGACGCGGCCACTATTACCGAAATGGATATAGGCGCGAATAATCCCATTTGCAACCAGCGGTATAAAAAAACTTTGCGATAAATTATCATTGCGCAGAACAAGGCGAGAAGCAAAGATGAAGTACAAGTCCCGATAGCAAAAATAAATGTATTAAGAAGAGCTTTCCGGAATTCTGGATCATGAAAAACGGTGATGTAGTTTCGTAAACCGCAGAATGTGGTGTATCCTTTCAGCGGGCTGTAATCGGTAAAACTTAGTACGAATGAATAAATAAACGGATACAGGTAAAATACGATAAAAATCATGATCCATGGCAATAGAAATATATACAGCTGAAATGTTTTTTTGTATAAGACCTGATCCTGTCTTCGAACTTTCATTATGTTAAACATCATGATTAACGAAAGCAATCCGAAAACGGCTATGAATACGATATACCCGATGGATTTATAATAGTTACTGCCGGAGATGCCGCGGTAATCTATCATTAGATTGTCAATCTGATATTTAAGGTTGTGCAATACCACCTTTGGCGGTTTGTTTTGAAAAAGAGATTCCTCAATTGCCTGAGTTATATAGTTCTGTATTTTTGACCATTTCGGGTGAGCCGGCGGCGTGCGAGCCATACTCAATTGCTCTATAAATATCTTTCTAAACGGATTAGCCTGATGATACGAGTCAATAACCCCTTGTTTCGTGCATGGTATAAAACTTGGTACGACTTTAACTATTTCCAGTTGAACTTCCGCTGATGTTAGATAATCCACCAGAAGCTGTGACTCTTTAGGGTGTTTTGTGTCTCTGAATATAACCAGAACCTCACTTCCGAGAAACGAGACTGATTTATCTTTATAAGCCGGTATCAGAGATACACCGTAGTTTAGATTAGGGTTAAGTCGGGGAATCAAGTTGAAATTCCAACCGCCGGATACCATCATAGCTACTTTGCCGGTAGCGAAATTCCGGTCGATGTGCGCTTGTTTGGAAAGTAAAGATATTTTGGCAAGATTCTGATAAAATTGCATAACTTCGATATTTATGTCGGCATCGGCTAGGATTTCGGATTCTTCTCCGTCGAAAAGAGTGCCTCCGGCGCTCCATATAATAGGTAAAAATGTTTGCCACGGTGTGTAATATTCGCCTATAGGTATGGCGAATGGATAACAATCGTGAAATTGGCTGTTTGCATTGAGAAATGATGTCAGTTTTTGCGAGTGACTGTTTACATCGTCCCACGTTTTCGGAGGATTATCAGGGTCGAGTCCTGCTTTTAGAAAAAGGTCTTTGTTATAAAAAAATATACGTGTGCCTGTCACCCACGGGATACCGTAGTAACGTCTGTTCCACAAAACGCTTTCAAGCAGATTGGGGATATACTCTGATTTTTTGCTTAGCACATGTTCGGTGAGATTATATAATACGCCTGATTCGGCAAATTGTGCAACCCATGTCGACCCCAGTTCACAAACATCACTGGCGGTGCCGGCGGCAAAGGAAGTGGTGATTTTATCCAACCCATCGCGCCAGTTGAGCTGTTGCATCTTTACTTTTATGCCAGGGTGCTGTTCCTCAAAAGTATCCAGTATTTTGCGCATATGTTTTTCAGGAACGACAAACTGCCAGAAAGAAAGCTCAATCTGTTCCGCGGAAAAGGCCGGAAGAATAAATACACTTAAAAAAACAAGTGAATAAAATAAAGTCCGCAAGATCATAATTCAAGCATTTTAAATTATATCCGTTAATGAAATCAACAGAATTTAACAATTATTTGAGGTGATTTCATATTCTTACGCAGATTCGTCGAAAAGTTTTTGTGTCGCTATAAGTTCTTTAAGCCCTGATTGAATTCTACGCGGCGCTATTTCGACCTGAAAGTACCGGTCAGGGGATATCTGGGTATCGATACCGCGCGCGTGCAGTTCGCTGATTAATCGTTGATAAGTAACCGGTTTCACAGAGTTATCGGTAGTTATTTTTCGTTCCAGAACAAAATATTCGGAATCGCTGAGGGACTTTGTATCTAACAATAACGAAAGAAATATCTGAGGCATATTTTCCTGAACGACAGGCGAGGTCGTAAGTGATCGGGATGCGATATCGTTAGTTACGGCGGCATGACTACGGAGCATTTTTTGATCTGATAGCGGCATTCCCATAAAAAATTGATCGATGAGCGTTTGATATGTTGGAGTAACGCGCTGAGCTAAATTGGCACGTGTTGCCTGTAGTTTTTGATACAATAAATATAATGCGTCGAGCCGTTCCTGTGGTTGTTGTGCCAGCTGTTCAAATACTTTATTCAATTGACTTACGCTGTATTGTTCTTGTAGATAAGCAGATAAAAACCCCCACTCATTCGGCCGGACGTCGGGAGCATGAACATAAAATGATTCCAGCAAATCGTTAAAACGGAAATCCGCCGGAGATTCATCGATATGCTTAATGAACCTGTCGATAACCGGAAGCAAGTGTTCCGGAATACCTGTAGTATCTATATTGGGATGAATAGCGGTTATATGTAATGAGGCTCGTAAATCTTTTGATAATTCAGACGCACCGTCTTCAAAAAGAAACGATGTCAAGCCCAGAGAGCGCAGATAATCTATCAAAAACACATTGCGTTGCGAATTGACAAACATCTCAGGATGTTGTTCTTGTAGAGCCTGAAAAGCAAATCCTTTTTGTTTGGCAAACGTGAGTAAACGGCTGTCTTCAAATGCTAAAACTTTGATGTTATTTTTCAAAATATCGGCGGGAAAAGCGTGATATTCGTTTTCAATAGCTGATAGGAGGTCATCTGATTTATCATATGATACAACGAAATCGAAATCTTCACTGGTTGCTCCTTTTCTTAGCAAACCTATGTCTAAAGATTTTTTTACCGCTCCGACTGATGTACCTTCGAGATCAACTGCGACAATAACTACATTTCTCTTTTCCAGCATTTCAATTTCTTTACGGATTCGGTTTAGGGAATCGCGTATAGCAAAATTTTGCGGTGAAAGCCCGCCTGTAAGCGACTTGTAATCGATAAGAAAAATCACAGGTGCCGAGGTTTCGCGCAACACTATAGAACTAATGTCTAAAACAGCGTCTCGTAAATTTTCAATATCGGCCGCTGACAGCAGTGACTGCGCGTATAAAGAAAATGCTTCTGCTACGGGTGATTTATGGTAAGACAAAATTGCCCTGTCACTCATAATTCGCTGTATATTTTCCAGATGTGTTTTCATACCCGGTAACTGGAGTACATCGGAGTGTCTGTCGATTATAGTCTGAAGCGCCTGCCGTGAGATATTGGTTATCCGGATTCCATTCAGGTTGAGAATAGCTTCTATGACCGGCATGTAATCTTTAGTTTTGACGAATTTATCAAACAAATCTTTTTGGATGGATTCTATCGAAACAGAACCGTCAAAAATTTCATCGACCGTACTCACCGGCACACCGGTCAGTTGTGCTCCAAGTACAGCCAGCGCTTTATCAATATCGCCTGTAGACCTGAGAGTTTGAAAGTATCCTTCAGCGATAATCAGTTGTCCGTTATCGGTAAGGTGTGTAAAATGTGATCCCTGAATCGTATAACTTTCCGGAGATGTCGGGTATAGATGTATACTGTTTTTCTCCAACGCTGTTCGATAATAAACGATAATTTTTTCTATCTGGGGGCGTAGAGAATCGGGGATGTCCTTTAAGCGGTCTGCAAGGCGTTCTATCGCCGCGTTGAAATCGGATAGCGGTAAGCCTTTTAGTCTTGTGATCGCCTGTCCTTGTTGAGGATTTCCGTTACCGAGAGTATCCCAAGTGCGGTATATCGCTTCGTTCAATTCGTCGTTTGAAAAAACTGTTTTTATCGGAGTACTTGGAAGCGGTAATGCTACTTGTTCCAACTCTGTCATCATAACCGGAAGTTCAAGTGTCGACGCATTGAATAGAAAATTTTTGCTGATTCGAGAATCTATACGGCTCAATATGGTTCGCGCGGAGACAGTTGAAGTGATAAGCCCGCGTTTGTTACGATAAATATCCGCGATATGCATTTGTCCTTTTTCTAAAGACGGCGGTACAGCTTTGCCACGCATAGACATTTGTGATTGCACCGACTTAAACCGTTTTAAAAGTGTGGGTAACATCTGGTATTGATTGATTACAGCCAGCAGTTCGCTGAGAATTCGTTCATAGCTTATTTGACCGTTCTCGCTCCAAAGCGGGTCGGTACGCAGTCGTTCGAAGTGATCATTGTTTACGAGCGATATTTTTTCATCGAAATAAAATTCATAAAACAATTTTATAAGTTCTTTGCGTTCATAAGAGCGGTCTTTTAATTCATCGGCAATATCTTTAAGTTCATCCCATCGTGCAAATATGAGCATATGGGCTTTTTCATGAACAATGGTCTGACGGATTTCAGCGATGTTAGGTTCGCCGTTTTCATCTTTATGGGCATGATGATCGTTGTTTATTACGATTTCACCGGTAATGGGGTTTGCTATACCGCGGGCATCGCCGAAATCGAGTAGAGGATAATCGCGGTGAATTTCGTCGATATATGCGTCAAATTCGCTTTGAGTCATGTTTCTTATTTTGACATAAGAGCGTTCTCTAGGCTGTACTGCGGAAGTCGCTTCTTGTTCGATGGAAACACGTTCAGGAGCAGTCACCTCTGCACGGACATGAAAATTCCTGCGGTTTTGTCCTAGCGTATATACGATATCGAGCGCCTTTTTTATATAATCCATGGAAATCATATTTTCCTGAATGAATGGCTGTTTCATAATTTGTTCGATCAAATCTTTTTGCGAAACTATATCGGGATCGTTGGCGCGATCAATTAATAGTTTAGATAGTTTTTCGAGGTCAATCGAGAGTGATAAGGCTCGTGTAAGGCTATGTAGAAAATCGTCCATGCCGGTAGGGTCGGCGTTCAACTCCATACCAATTTGTTGAGGTATGTAACCGAGATTTTTGAGATCACGGATAAACCGGCTGTATGTGATCTGATCTGAAGAACGGTAGGTAAGTTCTTGGCGTGTATTGTAAATACGCGCCGAATCATTGAGATCTGCGAAAGTAACGGCAGGAATAAGATCGGAAAGGCTTGGCGCATCAAGTAGCCGTAATTCATCAATTACCGTAGAGACAGCTTTTTGCTTCATTCTGCGTTCAAGATACCGTCGTTGAGATTCCAGCAAAAAACCTCCTTGTGACTGCATCATGCCGGCAAGGAACACGCTGTCGAGTTCTACAGTGGCGTTTTCCGGTTGGTCGAGCCTTTTATCTATAGAGCTGAAAGAGTTGCCGTTTATCTGCCAGTAACCCCCGAAATTCAGAGCCATATTTGATAACGATTGTTGCGCTAATTTCAGCAGTTGAGGATGAAAAATGTATCGGTTTGTCGGATGATGTTCGCTATATGAACGAACGAAATAACCGTATGAAAACCCGTCGATATCGATTAATGACCGTGCCTCATGCCAGCCGATGGCATTCAATACATTGTCCGGTAAACTCTTGCCGGTCTGCGGCGTAAGTGACGAAGGATTTTCGAGATAAGAAAACCATTGTGCACGGTCTATAGTATCCGCAAGCGATTTGTCAAGTTTAAGTTGACCGTTAATAAGATAATAATCTTCGTCGTCTTTTTCGATAACCGCGACATCGTCGAATAATGTGATATCGCCGAATGATCGAACAAGAAGGGCGTCTGTGGTAATAGCTGACGCCGCAGGAAGTTGATCGAGATAATGGAATTGTATTACATCGCTATGATTTACCAGCAGGTTCGATGATTCAAGTTGCTTCAGCAGATATTGAGAACTGATAGAATGACTTGCTATATGATATCGTAAACGTTTGTAAAACAAGTTTTGAGCGTCGATTTTTTTTAAATGGTCGAGAAAATCTTTCGCATATCCGGCTGATCCTAGATATAAATCGACTATACTGATAGATTCGGGAAGCGCGGTAAGCGGATCGCGTCGTTGCTTGTCACGCAGGAATTCGTAAAACTCCAAGGCATTTTGCTGTGCTAATTCTTTGGTATACTGAATAGGAATAGGCGGAGCCTGATTTTTATATGTGCGAACAGCAGTTAAAAAAGCATTGGTTTGCTTAAAAGATACCGGTTCGGCGGAAAGATAAAGTTCCGATGTTTCCGCAACAACTGGTTCCTGATTTATCGGGGCAGTTGTTTCTACAGCTGTAATATCGACTCCGGCCAGTTGATCTGTTCCGTAATCTTTTGTAAAAACGTGCAGAGTCGATTGTTGTGGAATACGAAATGCGGACTCGATATCTTTGTCTATGGCGATCATCGCGTTGCGGGCGTTTTCAGCCATTTTTAACAACAGAACTTGTTCCGGTGCATAGATAAATTTTTTCAGATCGGATATCCGCTCCTGAACGGCAGGAGGAACCGGTTGGTTTGCCGTTTCGAATTTTTTCGCTATATCTTCATATTTATGTAACATATAAATAATAGAGCTGTATGCGTTTGAGTTGCAAATAACTTCGTTGAGTATTTTTTCTATATCAATTTGTCCGTTCGGCGCGTATGCAGGACTATTTATCAGCGATTCCATTTGTTTTTTGCGTATTTCAGCTAATGAAGGCGGTGTTTTGGCCGCCGGTTTACCGTCTTCAGGTGGTTGTGCGTGCTGGTCTATATCTTTACGCAAGTCTTCGAGTACCTCGCCTTCTTTGAAAGCGGCAAAATTTTTGAAAGCGAAGAAATATGTTATAAGCGCGTCTTTTAGGTCTGTTCGCTGTTCCATGACGGTTCTAATACGAGTTAATATTCCCTTGTTCTGATGTAAAAGGTAATGTGTTCGTTGATGAATAATAGTGGAAAGTACCAGATCATGATTTATAGATCCGTCGTCATTAAGGTGAAACGGGTTTCCTATATTCACTCCGATTTCTTTTTTGCGCGGGTCGAAATAGCCTATATTATCCATAAAAGCTAGGTCGGTAAGTTTTGAAAGATGTTCAGCTTGATCTTTAAATGATTCGCTGGATAGGTATCTAACTCGCAATCTACTGAAATCAATAATGTTGGAGTGAATAGCATGTCCTGCTCCCAGAGCTTGTTCTTCAAATACAATATAATCATTTGAACCGGGCAAAACTGAGGGAATTTCATCTTTTACATCTTTACCTAAAATATGCCGCAGTCTGGATACGAAGTAACTGCCTTCAACTTCGGAAAGAGCTTTTCCGACAAGCTGTTTTAAATCAGGGTCGCTGAGTATAAATTTTCTTGTATAATTGAATATCTCAAGAGGTGCAAGGGTACGGTTGGCAGATTGAACATTATCTATTATTTGTTTGATTACCTGAGTGAAAAGCTGATTGCCTTGATAGGGGTCTTCATACTCTGCAAGCGACTGATAAACTTTCATTGCCTCATCGTGATCGCGAAAAGCCAGTTCGTTGATTCGGTTGAGGTCGAGCATGACTACGAGAATTTCTTCAATTTCTTCTTTGTAATCGAGTTGTAAATGATTCCATTCATGAGGTAATGCGATATATTGAATCAGTTTTGGATAATTGAGCATATCAATATTGAACTCGATTATTTTATCGTTTCTGTTTACGTGGGCGGCGCGGCGCATTCCTGATCGTATAGAAATCTCTTTTATGTCGGAAAGCAATTCTACATCTTGTTGTATGGATCGGAAAAATTGTACGAAGAATGATACATCTTCTTGGGTTATGGCTGGGTCTACAAGCAGTACAAAACCTTGATTTTTCGGAAGGCGGCGGAAAGATGCCACTTCTTTTTCAGCGGTTTCGGTTGTTTCGGTTGTTTCTTTTATGCGGCGCAGGTATAGACTGCGCTGTGTATCGGCTATAAGCAGTTCTCCGGGCATTGCGCAGGAAAGCGCGGGTTCGCGGTGAATGACCTGCGGTTGACCATCGATTTGTGTATAGAAGTAAGCGTCAACTTCCGAAGGGCTGATATGAATATTGGATATAAGCTGTTGCCCCTGTGATAGTCCGATTTGTTCGTGTGTCAAAATCGGTTCGAATACAAGTCCTATTGGTGTATCGACAACATTTTTGTTCGGTTGATTGAATGGGTATATATCAAGTGAGTCGCGTCTGTCCACTCCGGGTTGTGAGTTCTGTACAAGGCGGCGCGGCGAATGGTTGCGGTATATTCCGAGAAGCACAGTGTCTGCAGTGGCATGTTGGTCAATCAAATCGTCCATACGATTTTGTTTAATCTGAAAAATTTCGTCATCCTGATATTCGATATCATCTTTGGAAAAAGGAATTATATCGGAAACGATATAGTTGGAACCGACTTTTTTGCCGAACAACAACCCGCCGGTCACATTGAATGTATTTTCATCGAATTGCATGCTACACTCCATAATTTGACGCCAAAATAATGTTGTCTGATCGGGATTGAGCCATGTTATTGATGGTTGAGGCGATTCGGCGCTATACGGTTGTATGGATTGATCTTGTCCTGTAGGGGAGTTTAGAATGATTGTAGGTGAGTAGGGCAGAGTTTTTAGTATTATTTCCTGTTGAATTTGCGGAACCGCCCCGAACAACTGTTGCTGGATGGTTGTGGCGTAATCGTTACCCATAAGTATGTTGCGTTCTTGCATAACGGTCGTGGTATAGTTATTGTCTAGTATATCTATAGATAGTCGGAACGTATCGGATCCTATAATTTTTTCTTTTTTAAATAAAAAGTTTTCTGTGCTGTTTGCAGGGAATACCGCTGTACCGGTAAAATACGCGGGCAATGTTTCTACCATATATAGCAGAGCCGGAAAAGAAATCGAACCGGGTACGATTAATTCTGAAATTTTCTCCGTATTTAGAAAATCGGCAAACGGTGCAGGAAAGAATGATTCCGGCATGGACGCAATAACAGTATTCCATGATTCGGCTTTACTTGCCGATAACTTGGCGGCAAACCGTAGCGAATCAGCCCGTAGCGGATTGAGTGCATAATTGCCGTTAGTTTCTATGGTTAATATTTTGTTTTCAGTAAGGGTAGATATAATTGACTCAGGGTTATCGATATCGAGTGCGAGTAGTCGTATCAATTCTGCAGGAGTGTATGACGGCTGATCAATGAAATGATTTATAATTGTGGCGATATCTTCATCGGTTACCGATCCCGTAACAGTAGTAATATCTTTGCCGGTAGACGGGGTAGCAAAGATAGCGAACGGTTCGTCGCCTATATTGACTGTTACCAGATGCTCCGGCTGATTCAGATATAATTTTGATACAGGGCGTGCGGAGTGACTGCCTACTATCAGGTCGCGTACATAATAGGTCTGGTTGTTTATAGCGATCTGTAAGTCGATATTGCCTGATGAATTCCGCACGAGAGACAGTGAAGACACATCGGTGAAATGCTGTAACCGCCATTGCAGTAGGGCTTTAATCTTATCTGATAATTGAGACAGTTGTTGTTCGTCCAAAGGTGTAACCAATGGAAACAAAACTGCTTTGCGGTCTTCAAGGGCTTTCCTTATACCTCCGGCAAGATAAAATGTTTTAAGTTGATCTCTGAATGCCCGAACTCCGGCAGGATCTAGCATAACCTCTGTTGGCGGAACAAGTTTAGATTCAAGAGCAAGAGTATCGCTTTGCGTTTGTTGAATATTGAAAACAGCTTGTTCAAGTGATCTTAAAAATGGATTCTTATGGTTGGATAACAGATAATAATAAGGGTCTTCGTCATGATTTTTGCCTAGAAAAGGAGTTATCACACTGTATGCTATGTTTTCCGACCGCAGAATAGCGGTCAATCCTTCCGTATGAAAACCTCCGGTGTATAATACACAGCGGTCAACACCTTTCGTGCGCATCATTCTAAGCGTGTTTTCGATAATCTGATGATTACGTTGTTCCGCAAGTGAGTAAAACTCACATACATATGACATGATGCTATTTACAAACTCAATGTCGTATTTCTGGAAATTGCAGGCTATATTAAATTTTTTGCCTGAGGTCTGAATAAAATTCCAAAGTTCATCTGTTTGAAATGTTTCGTGCATAGAAATTAGGTTTGATGTGGAATGCTGAGGGAGAGTAAGACGGCATCCCTGTCTGATAGTCAGAAGCATGGAGTACCACTTATCGATTCGCCGAGCATCTTCGGAAGAGTCAATGTTGTTTTTGATGGAGGTTACCCATGCGTTGACATCCTGTATAAGCGAGTTGTTGTCCAATTTTAACAACAATTTTGACAGCCTGATACTCCCAGAGAAATTCGGATAATCTTCAAGTTCTATTAAGTATTCGTCGCATTTTTTTTCCATAAAGGTATACAACTCATCAGTCGATATATGCCCGAAGGTATACCGCGCATTTGTCTGAATAATATTTTCCTTTTCTATTGGTCCTGCGTATTGAAGGCAAATACGCAAAATCGCATCTTTTTCTTTTTCTGCTTGCACGAAGCTGATAGATTTTTTGAGTTGCGCCGCCTGATTGAGTATGGCAATGTTTGAACAGACATCATCGTGCAATGTCGAGGAATCGGTTATTGTTTGAACCGAACTGAAAAACTCGAGTAAAGTAAGCGATCCGTCAGAAAAATCTTTATGTGCGGAATCGAGATTAAGTAGAACTTCGGAATAATAAAACGGTTTGATTGAGTCGAAATATTCGATCATCTTATCGACCATAGTGATAGCTTTTTTCCGGAAAGACAGTGATTTATAAAAAGCGAAATAATTTTTGCGGTATAATTGTTTGTCTTCAATGCCTTCCACATGTATGACATTTGGTGTGACAAGAGACAAATATTCCACACCGTTTATATTTCCATTTTCTAAAAAATAACGTGACACTTGAGCGCGTATTGCTTCATCTGGAAATGATACTAAGTCGGAAAGATCCAATGGGTTAGACGCGCCTTCCATGCATATCAGTGAAAAGCCTTGATTCTCTACAAGTGATTGAATGATTGCGGCGCTGTTTAATTGCGCTTCAGGATTACAGTGGGCGTCTTTGATATGGACAATATATAGTTCGGAATCGGCATTAAACGTCTCGTCAATCGAACCTCTTTGAGATAAAAAAGCTTCATTTTCAAAGCGCGTCGTCTCGGATAAGCCGTAAATATGCGAACTAAAAGCAAGGATACCGCAAAGGAGAGCAATGTTTAAAGAAATTTTCATAGAGTATTGTTTCCTTATACGCAATTATGATTTCCGGCAAATAGAACTTGCACAGATTGTTATTATCGGTTAAAGTTGTTTAACAGTTTTAATGCAAGTAATTAAAAAATTTTCAATTCGACAATATTATTATAGCATATAAAGGATATATCTGTAAATGAAGAGAACATTTTTGCTAACAGCTTGCCACTCTATACTGGCCGGAGCAGGTTATTAAAATGAGAGAAAAAGTGATAAGGAATTATTTCTTTTTATGCGATACGGTTATAAGAGATAGCCAGAGCGGTTCTTTTTCGTTTATCAATGTTCGAAGAAGTATGATTAGCGAATCGTTTCCATGTTCGATGGGAGGTTTTTTTGTCGCCGCTGGTTTTAAATTATCTGCGTTGTCAGGTGACTATAAAAATCAAATAACCGTGCAGTTGAAAATAATATCTCCCAGTAATAAAATTGTCTTTGATATCAAGCAGATTGTTCCTATGGAGCAGAATAAGGGCGATTATCACGGCATTGATTTTATAATCCAAATAGGACGGTTTACCTGTAAAGAACCTGGCAATTATAGAATACAGCTTCTCGATTTCGGCAATGAACTGGTTTTGGGAGAAACCGACTTTGAAGTGCTTTTTCCTCCACGCCCGAATTTTTCTCAAAAGTCTCCGGAAGAAATAGAAAAACTTTTAGAGCATCCTGATGTAATTAAGAAGGTTGAATCCTCGGTTCGTTGTCCGCATTGCAAACATGAAAAAACGTTTACCATTTGCCTCGAAAGAGATTTATTCAAGCGTATGGAACAGGAAATAGCCTTTCCCGATGATCTTATTTATACTTGTGAACAATGCGGAGAATGGAAAATCCATCTCGGTCGTATGATGTTATACATGTACAAAAAACTGGGTTCTCGTTCACAGGGTAAGAAATAGTAAGGAACAGCAGATTATGCATAAATTTGCTTCCACACTCCATAATGTTCCTTTGTTTGATGATTTCGATGATAGGGAAATCGACGAAATAGCGCCGTACTTCAAATTGGTCAAAATAAAAAACAATCGCAATGTCGTGAAGTTTAACGAAGAAGGCGAATTGCTTTATATTTTGAAGTATGGACAGGTAAAGGTGCTGATACCTAATGATATAGGCGATGATGATCAGGTTGTTGCGACTCTAGGGCCGGGAAAATATTTTGGAGAGATGTCGCTGATGACCGGCGAACCTGTATCGGCAACAGTCAAAACATCTCTGGACAGCGAATTCCTCACCCTCGACAGGGAAAAGTTTCAGTTACTGCTTAAAAGATATTCAAAACTTTCGTATAAAATAAGTATGATTCTTGCCAAAAGACTGCGGGAAAGGAATATAACTAACCGTCAACGGGTCTTGCCTGAAAAGGTGGGCGTCTTTGCTGATGACGATATGACTTCCGCTCGAATCAGTTGTCTGCTGGGATTGTCGTTATATTTGGAAGGTCTCGACCGTGTGCTTATTCTGGACATCCAATATAGTAACGAAGATTTTTTAAAAGAGTTCGGATTTGTAGAAGCACAGGAAAAGTTGGCTTCATATATATCTACCCATGATATTGGTACTGAACTCAAATCGATGCAAGGCGTGTTATATGAATATACCCATAAAGAATCATTGATCAATAAGATCCCTCGCAAACAAATGCTCTATGAAAGCAGATATAAACGGAAATTGTCAGGCGAAAAATACAGTTATTTGCCCGGTGTTTATGTTCTTCAGGTTTATGAGAGTAATTATAACAATATTATAGCAATAGATCATTTATCACCTTTGCTGGGACTTGTTGCGGAGATTTATGATGTAGTAATACTCAATGTGGGATCGAAAGTGACGGGACTTTGCGCAAAGGCTATCTCTCAGTCGGATATGTGTCTATTGATAGGGGAAAAAAGACCTGACGATCTTGTTAATCTCGGAAAAAAAACACATGAAATTTCCATGCTGGAAGATTGGAATATAAAAAGTCCGGCAATGGTTTTGTTTCCGTCGCAAGAATCGCCGGTTATGTCATTTGAAGATATAAAAAAAATCTTTGAATTCGATGATATGGTCATAAGGAATTTTCCATCGTCCAAATATGATTTTTCAAAGGTGAGCTTCAAACCGGATGATCATTTCTCGAACGGATCGTTAAATAGGGTAATGGCTAGTATTGCCCGTGAAATTACGGGTAAGACGATCGGTTTGGCACTCGGCGGAGGCGGAGCCCGCGGATATGCGCATATAGGCGCTCTAAAATTGCTTGAAGAAGAACATATTCCGATTGATATTGTAGCAGGTAGCAGTATGGGGTCGCTTATCGGAGCGGCGTACTGTATGACCGGTTCCGCGGTAGAAACCGAAAGAATAATTCGCAAAGAACTGGCGGAACATCCCAATATATTTGATTTTACAGTACCTTTAAGATCGTTTGTGCGAGGAAAACGAATTTCTAGAGTGGCAAAAAATATTTTCGGCGATATGACTTTCAGCGATATGGTGATACCGTTTTATGTGGTTTGTGTCGATCTGATCACCGGCGAGGAAGTGATCATAAATGATGGGCCTGTGCATCTTGCCGTGATGGCCAGTTCAGCTATACCGGGTATTTTTAAGCCGGTCAGATGGCATGATAAGTATCTGGTTGACGGATCGGTAATAAATAAGGTTCCGGCAAATGTTTTAAACAAGTATAAGGCTGATCTGGTGATATCGGTAAATGTCACTCCCGATAGAGAACAGTTTGCCAAGAAGAATGGCCGGAAATCCAATACCTTAAGCGGCATGTTACGGCGATGGAGTTTTTTACGAGATTTACTTGACGAACCGAGCGTTTTTCAGATTATTACACGGTCGTTAAGTATAACAAATACTCAGATGTCGCGAGTGGGAGCGCAATTCACCAATTTTGAGATAAAACCGGCGATCGAAAAATTCGATTTTTTAAATTTCAAGAATTTTGACCCGATAGTTAAAGCTGGGGAACAGGCGACCCGAAAAAATATTTCCGTTCTCAAAAACCTTATTTTTTCTGTAAAATAATGAATATATCTTATATAACTCAGTCTGAATATAATATATAGCAGGAGGGTTTAAAATGATAAAAAAGTATTCGGTATTGATGTTTATAATTTGTTGTTTTGCCTGCAATACTTTTGCTCAGGAAGAAATGGTTGTAAGAGGCCAGCTTACAGAAATAGAAGACGATGTATATTATATAGAAGAAGACGATGGGACAACAATTCAACTCCGTTTTGATTTTCAGAGTAAATTTTATCTAGACCGTAAAGAAATGGACGTCATTGTGTTAAGGGACTATATTTTGCCAATGCCGGTTACAGTGTATTATTATTATCTAGACGGAGGGTATTACGTTGATACGTTTTTTGCGTCATCCAATCTGGGAGAACTTGATTTTAACTTGGATTGATGGAGTACTGTTTTTCGATTTTCTCTGATTCCATTCAAAATTATTGTTCAAAAGTAAGTATAACTTTCACGTTTGAACCGTCATTGGCATTTAAAAATGCATCCTGCCATCTGTCGATATGATAAGTTTTGCTGATCATTTTTTCCAAAGGAATATTATGTGTTTGTAAAAATTTGATCGCTGGCTGGAAATGGCCGCATCGTGAACCGATAATAGTTATTTCATTGATAACGATGGGGGCTAGGTTGAAATCAGATAAATCGGATATAGTGCTTTTAAGAACTACAATCCCTTCCGGTTTAACTAAATTTAAGGCGTCTTCAAATCCTTTTTTTGATCCTGTAGCCTCAATTACATAATCATATTTCTGATGGTCTACGCTATCGATATTGTTTTGTTTTTTAATCAATGGCGATGAAACAATATCCATTTTATTTTTATGATGACCGAAAAGAGTTATCGGCATGATACCCAGAGCAGTGAATATCATGGCAATTATAAGTCCTAGTTTGCCGTCCCCGAGAATAGCCGCATTGCTTTCAGGGTGAATATCAATCTGATGTATGATTCTCAATCCTGCGGCCAACGGTTCGATAAACACGGCCTGCTCATCTGATATAGAATCAGGTAAAAGGAAACAATTTTTTTCAGGCAGTGTGATGTAGTGAGCGAAACATCCGTCTTTATTGAAAATACCAAGTACCGACCGGTTAGGACAATGTTCTTTGCGATCACGTTTACACCAAAAACAGTCGCCACATCCGATATTGATTTCCCCTACAACACGTTTACCTATCAGGTCGGTTGAGTCGGCACAAATAACTTCTCCGACGAACTCGTGCCCAAGGATTCCATGAAATTTCATATATCCTTTGATAATTTCAAGATCGGTATTGCAAATACCTGCTTTGCTTACCTTTATAAGACACTCACCGGTTTTTCTGACAGGAAGGGGAACATGATGTAGGTTTAGATTGTTTTTATGATCTAAAATGATTGCTTTCATTGTATTAGCCTGCATAGGGTGTATCCTTTCTATAAAACGCAAAGGTATCGCCATTGAGAGTTTTTATCGATACTGTGCATACGAAAAATGAATATTTTCCTCGGAGGCAGAAATGTAGTCATTCCAAAAATATAGTTTTGATCATCCGTGAATGCATCCGCAAAAATATTTTTTGAACAAATGATTGTATTATCAGGAATTGCAGTAACCCAAAAATTCGCATATTTGTTTTTTAAACTATAACCCGATATATCCTGTAAATGCAGTTTGTTAATAAAAATATAGTCATCTGAGGGTAAAGAAAGGTTAAAACCGGTTGTTTTGTCGGGTGTCCTGTGAGGATTCATATTGAAACCGCGATATTCCTCGAACACCGGCCTGAAATATCTAACCCTTAAAATATCGTCATGCCACAATAGGTTAAGTGAATGATAAATGATAAATTCATAAAAAAAATCTTTTTTATAAAAAATACCTGTGTCATCGAGTGTCTGTTCAAAAATATCACACATTTCTTTTTGATTTTCATCGCTATAGTCGAATAAATAAAATGGTTTTTCCGATTGTACAACTTGGTGTGTGTATTTATCGTATCTATCTACACCGCTGATAGGAGACAGGATTATTCGTTCATCGGATAAAAAAACGAGTTTGTATGTCAACCAGAAATCGGCGAATCCGAATGTCATCTGTTTATCTATAAGATATTTTTGTAGCCCTGAGTAGTCTTTTTTCTCATCAGTAGCGGATATTACGCTGTGAAGGTTATAAAATAAAAATATACAAAGAAGTATTATTGATAGATACAAAGATTTAAAACGTATATATGACAAAAAAAAGGACAGTGCAAATGGCGTAATAAAGCAAAGTGGAAGTAAATGCCTTACCGGATGTGCATGGATTGCTGTAGATAATAAAAATATACCGAATACTACTATCAGAAATAAAGAGAAAATCCATTCAACCGATTTTTTACTTTGTTTTTGTATATTCCTGAAAAATTGGAAGAATAAAAAAGAAAATGCCGCTAAATAGAGAATAATAACCGGGTATCTCAGAATCAAACGGTTGTTATAAACCGCGAAAAATTTAAAAAATTCCGATGAAAACAAACTTTCAAAAAACGAAATATTTTTAAAATACGGTACGCTGTATTCGCTTAAGGGGTTGTAATAAATCCAGTTTTGTTCCAATCCAATCCAGTAAGGAATACTTCCTATAAAAAAACAAATACTCCACAAGATAAATTTTTCAAGAAGCATGAAAGCGCTTTTATTTTCGGTATTTATCTCAAAAAGGGTAAAAACGTACAATGAGATAAAAAAGGCAATACAATATATAAACATCGGATGCAGATAAAAGCCGAATCCGGACATAATGCCGATACAATAAAATTTAAAATTGGTCGGTATAGCGTAATATTTGTTTATCATCCAGAAGAATAAAGCGATATAAACCAGAAATAGATGATAAACACAGTATCCGGGTATTGTTACAAATGAATAAGGCGGGAACATCATAATTAAAGCGACAATGATTGTCGTTTGTTTGCTAAGAACTGATTTGGCAAACAAAACTACCACAATATAAAAGATACAAGAAATAAACAGCATATATAGTTTAAACGCGAAAAGCGTAGAGTTAAAGAAATAAAAGAAAACAGAAAGGAAATAAGCAGGAAAGGAACCTAAATAGGAATGTCCGTAAAAAAATAGAGGTTTTTCTAGTCCGTGCAAAATGTGTTTTGCCATCAGACACATTACTGCTGTATCAGATGAAAAATGGTCGAATTTTTCAAATATTAAATATGCACGGTATAGTAACCCTGTGCAAATTATAAAAAAATAAATCATTTTTCACCGACTTACCATACTTTATAAAAATACTGATAAATATGACCGCAGAAAAGAGATTATTTCTTATATATCTGATCAGGATCGAATACTTTTTCGCCAACAGTTTCGGTGGATCCGTCTTTATTGACTTTTGTGTAAAAGCATGAGCGATATCCCACATGACAAGCGCCGCCATGTTGTTTTACCTTAATTAACAAAGTGTCTGCATCACAATCGTAGAAGATTTCTTTGACCTCCTGAATATGCCCTGAAGATTCGCCTTTGATCCAGTATTTCTGCCTAGAGCGGCTCCAAAAGTTGGTTTTACCTGTTTCCACAGTGGCTATTACAGCATCTTTATTCATGTATGCCATCATCAAAACAGTGTTGTCGTCTACATCCTGAATTATCGCCGGTATCAAACCGTCGCTATTGTATTTTAAATTATCTGCAAAACTCATAATCGTACCGGAACTCCTTTCGATGCTAAATATTCTTTACATTGACGTATACTTAACTCTTTATAATGAAATATAGATGCCGCAAGCACGGCATCAGCTTTGCCGTATTCGAACGCATCATATAAGTGGTCAAGTTTTCCCGCGCCGCCTGAGGCGATGACTGGAATTCTAATAGCGGTAGAAATTGACTTATTTAATTCATTGTCATACCCGTTTTTAGTGCCGTCGCAATCCATGCTGGTAAGAAGAATCTCGCCTGCGCCTGCGCGTTCAACTTTCTTTGCCCATTCAACGGCATCTATGCCTGTGGGTGTGCGTCCTCCGTGTATAAAAACTTCCCAATGATCGCCCTGACGTTTAGCATCTATGGCAACAACAATACACTGTGAACCGAATTTTCTGGCGCTGTTTTTGACAAGTTTGATATCGTTTACCGCGGCGGTATTTATCGATACTTTATCCGCGCCTGCATTGAGCAGATTGCGAATGTCGTCGAGATTCCTAATTCCTCCGCCAACAGTTAGTGGAATGAATATTTTTTCCGCGGTTTTTTCAACAACCTCAATAATGATATTGCGGTCATCCGAAGAAGCGGTTATGTCGAGGAACACAAGCTCGTCTGCGCCCATCTCGTCATATCTGCAAGCCGCTTCGACCGGATCACCTGCGTCGACAAGGTTTAAAAAATTAATTCCTTTGACCACCCGTCCCTTGTCAACGTCAAGACATGGGATTATTCGTTTTGCCAGCATTTTATTACCTCATTCAGGTTAATAGCGCCTGTGTATAGTGCTTTACCGATTATCGCGCCTGTCAGGCCTTCTTTTACCAGTGGAACAAGTTTTTCGAGGTCTGCCGGTGAGCTTATCCCGCCTGAAGCGATAACCGAACCGGAAAAACCTTTTAGGATTTTCGTTAAACTGGAAATATTGGGACCTGTAAGCATCCCGTCACGAGCGATGTCTGTAAAAATGATCTCACTGATACCGATTTCTTTCATTTTTTTCGCAAGTATTACAGCCTCAATGGAAGTAGTTTCGACCCATCCTTTGACTGCGACGAATCCGTTGTTGGCGTCGATGCCGGCGATAAAAATGTCTCCGTAAGTATCTATACAATTTCTAACAAATTGTTCCGATTGTATCGCCATAGTTCCTATTATAATCTTATCTACGCCTATCGATATCAAAGTCTTTATATTATCCATAGTGCGGACGCCGCCGCCGAATTCGAGAACACCTGAAAACGCGCTTCGGATTTGTTCAAGCTGTTTTATATTTTTAGGACTGCCTTCGAAAGCTCCATCAAGATCAACCACATGAATACGCTTAGCGCCGGCTGTGTAGAACTGTTGGGCGATTTGAGCCGGATTATCGCTGTAAACAGTCTGTTGATCAGCTTTGCCTTGGCTAAGACGCACACATTTGGCGTTTTTCAGATCTATAGCCGGAATGATAATCATAGCTGAACAATCCTTTCTTACTTCTGACCGTATAAGGTGTGAAAATTCTTTAACATGGTAAGACCGGCATTCTGACTTTTTTCAGGGTGAAACTGCATAGAGTACATCCGTGCGCCGTCCCATATCATTGAAGCAAAATTGACGCCGTAATCGGTACGTGCCGCTACAATCCTGCTATCGGTCGGTTCGGTGTAATAGGAATGGACGAAATAAAATGATGCGCCGTCTTCTATGCCATTGAACAACGGACATTTTTTTCGATAAATCTTAAGCTGATTCCAACCCATATGGGGGACTTTCAGGTCGTCTGGAAACCGCCTTACCGTACCCGGAAAAATCCCTAATCCCGGTATATGTTTTCGGCTTTCTTCATGAGTGTCAAAAAGTATTTGATGACCGAGACAGATACCCAGATATGGTTTTCCCCGGAATATGTGTCTTCGTATAGCGGTATCAAGGTTTTTTTTGGTCAACGTACGCATACAATCATCGAAAGCGCCGACGCCGGGAAGAACGATAGCATGCGCTTTTTCTATATCGCTAGCTTTCGAGGTCAATATGACGGTTGCCCCGATGTGCTCGAAAGCCTTTATTACACTTTTAAGATTACCCATACCGTAATCGACGACTGTAATCATAAAACACCTTTGGTTGATGGAATGTTACCTTCAATACGGTTATCCATTTGGAGCGCGTGATCAAATGCCCGAGCAAAACTTTTGAACATTGATTCCGCTATATGATGCGCGTTGACACCATATAATGAACGTATATGAATATTTATCTTACAATTATTCGCAAAAGCCCTGAAAAATTCTTCGAACAACTGAATCGGAATATCTTTTATACATTTATCAGCATCCGGTACGTCAAATACGACAAACGGTCTGCCGCCCACGTCAACAGCTACTTCCACACGCGATTCGTCCATAGGCACGGCCGCGCAACCGTATCGGTTTATACCTTTTCTTTCGTTAAGAGCTTTATCAAATGCTTGACCGAGCGTAATACCAACATCCTCTACCGTGTGGTGATAATCGACGTCGATATCTCCTTTTGCTTTGACTGTAACGGTAAACTTTCCGTGTTTGGCAAATAGATCCAACATATGGTCAAAGAAGGGGATACCGGTATCTATATTACTTGTTCCGTTACCGTCGACCGCAATGTCAACCATTATATCGGTTTCTTTGGTCTTACGTTCCAAATGTGCTTTTCTTTGTGACATGGTTACTAAACCTGCTCCGTTATTTGTTTTACGGTTTCTATAAAAATTTTCATTTCGTTTTCAGTGCCGATCGTTACTCTTATATACTGATCAACGCGAGGCTGATCAAAAAAACGAACAAGAATATTTTTGCTTAGTAGTTTTTCGTATATAAATCTAGCAGTAGCCTGTAATGGGCGCGCGAACAAAAAATTCGTTTGCGACGGCAAAACCTCAAACTGCAATGATTGCAACTGTTTTGCCGTTTGATCCCGTAGTGCTTTTATGGATTGTGCACGCGAGCGAACTTCATTCAGGTTTTCAACGGCTATTTTTCCTGCTAGAGCACTCAACCGGTTTAGATTATACGAATCTTTAATTTTCATCAAGCCTTTTATTACTGATTCGTCGGCTATAGCGAATCCTATACGCATACCAGCCAGTGAAAAAGACTTAGAAAATGTTCGCGTAATAATAATATTTTTATTGTCTGCCAATAGATCCAGACATGAATCTTCTGCAAAATCCACATACGCTTCGTCTATAACCAATATGCCCCCACAAGTATTTGCGAGACGAAGAAGATTTTTTTTATCTATATAATTTCCTGCGGGAACATTCGGATTCGGCACAAAACACACTTTCGCTTGTTGCGAGTAGGCTGTTTGCGGTATAGAAAAATCTTCCGTAAGGGCGCATTCTATAATTTTTGCAGACTGAGCTATAGCAAGCACCTTATATAATGAATACGTCGGATACATCAGCAGTACACTATCGCCAGGGTCGACAAATGCCCTTATAATCATTGAAAGTATCTCGTCTGATCCGTTAGATGCGATAATATTATCCTTAGAAAACCCATACGTTTTAGCAATGGCAATGCGTAAATCGTCACAAACGGGATCAGGGTACAACCGCAATTGCGCTCCGATGGCCTGTTTCAATCCGTCGATTACAGCTGATGGAGGAGGATAGGGATTTTCATTAGTATTGAGTTTGATAACCCGCGCATCTTTAGGCTGAATACCAGGCACATAAGAATCCATGTCAGAGATATTTTTTCGAAACAGTAGATTTACGTTCATTGCCCACACCGTATTGTTACAGATTTTAGATGCGCGTCAAGGCCTTCAGCCTGTGCGATAGTAGTAATATGTCCGGCAGATTTTCTCAATTTCTGTTCGGTATAAGTAATAATACTTACTTTTTTCAAAAAATGATATACCGACAATCCGTAAAACGAATGCGCTTTACCTCCGGTGGGCAATACATGTGAAGGTCCGGCGAAATAATCGCCGACTGCTTCCGGTGTCCACTGTCCAACAAAAATAACACCGGCATTTTTGACAGAATCGATAATGCGCCGCGGTTTTTCTGTCATAATTTCAAGATGTTCCGGCCCGATGTAGTTGGCAAGTTCGATCATCCGGTCTACGGAATCAACGCAAATAAGGGCTATGCCTTTATCCAAAGAAACCTCCAAGATATTTTGCCGTGATAATGTTTTTAATTGATCTCGGATAGCGTTTTCCAATTTTTCGAGAAAAATCTTGCTGGTAGATATGCAAATCCCTTTACTGTCTTTGCCGTGTTCTATCTGTGAAAGCAAGTCTATAGCTACGTATTCGGGATTTGCCGAATCATCTGCCAGTACCAGTACTTCACTAGGTCCGGCGATCATATCTACGGATACTCGCCCATATACTTGTCTTTTCGCTTCGGTAACATAAGCATTGCCCGGTCCTGCGATTACGTCGACTTTTGGAATCGATTCGGTTCCGAATGCGAGCGCGGCAATAGCCTGAGCTCCGCCGACAGTGTAAATGTTATCGACTCCGCATAATGCGCATGCGGCCAATATGCCGTTGTGGATAGACCCGTCTTTCTGAGGCGGCGTAACTACGTGTATAGTAGAAACTCCGGCAACTTTTGCAGGTAATACTGTCATTAATACACTTGAAAGCAGGGGAGCGGTGCCTCCCGGGATATAAATGCCGGCACTGTTTATGGGAATACTGCGTTCTTCAATAAAAGATTCGTCGCCGGTGTCTATTTCCCAGTCGGGTCGAATCTGACATTCGTGGTACTGGATAATGTTGCTTTTTGCGTGTTCTAAAGATTTAATAAGAGATTCGTCGGTAGACTCTAATGCGTTTTGCATTTTTTCCCGTGTGATTTTTATGGATTTTGCAGATACGTGCGCATTATCGAATTTTTTAGTATACTCAAAAACCGCTTTATCTCCATGAGTTCTGACGTTCTGCAATATTTCGGTAACTGTTTTTTCAAGATTTGTACATTCCGTTTCATTAGCTGTGAATGCATCTATATCCGACAGCGCCGGATTGAAAAACCGTTTCATAAAAACCTTCCTGTAACTATTATATTCCGATCATCTTCTTTTTTGTATCGGCTAATTCATTAAGTTCGTCATGGATTGTCGTTAATATTTTAACAACTTCTTGCTCGGTTACACTACTGTTTTTTATTGCCTTTTCAATCATATTTATTTTTTCAGCAAAATACTCCGTTTTACCGATATCTTCCTCTATAAACAATTTTATCTTTTCCGAAGCCTGATTGAAATCGTCGGCCAGATCGGACAGCATATCGTTTTTGCGAAGTTTTGTCCTGACTGAAAAGTCTCCTGATTTAATGCTGGCAAGATGTTTTTTAAACCTGTAAATAGGACCGGCGACTTTGTGTGTAGAAAAAATACCGGTATACGTTATGACAGCCGTATTGAGAATCATTGCGAATATAATCATTAAAAGCTGGTTGCGGTCAAAACTATCCCACTTTTCCTCAAGTTTTGGGTTGTCTGGAAAATGTTCGATTAGCATTTGAGTGTTAGAGCGAATGTTTTTGTACATATAAAAGCCCAGACAAACGGAATATAATACAATTAAAGCCACTACGAAGTAGGTGTAACGCAACTGCAGGGGTTTATTGATAAGAATTCGTCGTCTTCTGTTTCTCGTTTGATCGGATTTTTTTTCATTGCTCATGGAAAACCTCGTAATGGTTTTAGAGTTTTATTTTAAAACAGCAAAAATCTCCTGTAATGCTTCGTCCACTTTTGACGAATCATTGGCGCCCGCCTGCGCCATATCCTGCCTGCCTCCACCGTTGCCGCCTGCGGCCTGGGCAATTTTTTTAACAAGGTTGCCGGCATGGTATCCTTGGTCAAATAAATCCTTGGTAACCATAACAAGAAATAGAGCTTTACCATCGGACGACGCTCCGAGCGCAATAATACCGCTCTGCAGTTTATCGCGAACTTTGTCGCCAATGGCACGTAAAGCGTCTTTATTGATTTCACCGCAATTATGCGCAATAACCGGTATGCCGTGCACTGGTTTTGCCGAATCTATTATATGGCTGATACTGTCAGAACCCTGTCTGGCGTGCAATTCTTGTATCTGTTTTTCCATAGATTTTTTATCATTGAGTAATTTCTCTATTTTACCCAAAATTTCTTTTGGCGAAACCCGAAGCAGTGAAGAAATATTTTTAACAAGTTGCCGGTTATTGAAAAAATATTGTTCTGCCGATTTTCCGCATACGGCTTCGATACGGCGAATTCCCGTAGCGACAGACCCTTCATTAACAATAGTCATAAAACCTATTTGACCGCTTGCATTTACATGGGTGCCGCCGCATAACTCTTTACTGACGTTTCCAAACGATACTACTCGTACTTTTTCCCCGTATTTTTCGCCAAACAACGCTGTTGCGCCATCTTTTTTCGCATCTTTTATATCTTTTATTTCGGTTTTTTGTTGTAAATCTTGCTGAATTAGGTCGTTAACTATCTTCATAATTTGCATGGTCTGTTCGTCGTCGAGTCCTGCAAAATGGGTAAAATCGAATCTGAACCTGTCCGGTTCAACCATAGATCCTGATTGACGGACGTGGCTCCCGAGTACAGACCTTAAAGCATAATGCAGTAAATGCGTTGCGGAATGATGTTTGCGTATTTCATTGCGTCGTAATGAATCAATGGCGGCAGTAACATCAGCACCCTTTTTAACTACACCTTTGATAACTTTGGCTTTATGTATTATTAAATTTTCAACTGGATAAAAGGTGTCTGTTGTAGCAATTTCCACTGAGCCGTCATTGCTTGTGATAGTGCCGGTATCGCCAACTTGTCCGCCCGATTCGGCATAAAAAGGCGTTTCTCTCAGAACAATATCGATATCCGCTCCGGATTCTGCTGAATCGACAATATTTCCATTAAGAATAATGGCTGTGACAGTCGTTTTTTGGGTATCGGTTTCATATCCGGTAAAAATAGTCGGTTTGCCAAGCATATCAGCGACTGATTGATATATTGAAACATCGCTTGAGCTAACTGTTCCTTTTTGGGCAGAACGAGCCATAACACGTTGTTGATTCATAAATGTATTGAATTGATCCATATCTATAGATAACCGTTCATCACGCGCCGCATCTTCAATAATATCCAGTGGTATGCCGTAGGTATCGTATAGCTTAAAAACCTCGCTACCGGATATGATAGATGAGTTTTTATGTTTTACATCGGATATAACTTCTTCAATGCGTTTCATACCTTCCGAAATGGTATCTTTGAACCTGACTTCTTCGTTATGGATGATATGCTCTATCTCGTTGCGTTTAGCTTCAATTTCATGATAAACATATCCCATAAGGGCGCATACTTCACCTACCAGCTTATGTATAAAAGGCTGGTCGATATTGAGCTTCAGTCCGAAGCGGTATGCCCTGCGTAAAATTTTCCGCAGTACGTATCCTCGTCCTTCGTTTGACGGATACGCGCCATCGGCCAGAGCAAATGTAAGACTGCGAACATGATCGGCAATAACCCTGAACGGGGCTCCATTGTGTCCTTCGCTATAGGCAATGCCTGTAAAACGTTCTACGGCATTGATAATCGGCATGATTGCGTCGGTATCGTAGTTTGATGCAACACCTTGCATTATTGCTGAGATACGTTCGAGTCCCATGCCGGTGTCAATGCTAGGTTTTGGCAGAGGAGTGACGGTTGCGCCGGCATCGCGGTTGAATTGCATGAATACCAAATTCCATAGTTCGAGGTAACGGTCGCAGTCGCATGTCGATATACCGCATTTGCTACCGCATGAAAATGATTCACCTTGGTCGATAAGTATTTCCGAGCATGGACCGCATGGACCGGTATCGCCCATACTCCAGAAATTATCTTTTTCACCCATTTTGATAATTCGTGAAGAAGGCAGGCCGCTAACCTTTTTCCATATAGCGCCTGCTTCATCGTCTTCCCTAAAAATAGTAACATATAGCTTATCTTTAGGTAGTTGCATTATACCTGTCAGGAAATCCCATGCAAAATATATGGCGTCTTCTTTAAAATAGTCACCGAATGAAAAATTGCCTAGCATCTCGAAAAAAGTGTGATGGCGGGCTGTAAACCCTACGTTATCGAGGTCGTTATGTTTTCCTCCGGCACGGATGCATTTTTGAGAACTGACAGCGCGCGAATATGGACGTTGCTCAAGTCCGAGGAAGGTATCTTTGAACTGGTTCATCCCCGCATTGGTAAAAAGCAACGTAGGATCCCCGTGTGGAATTACCGGTGAACTGGGCACAAAAGTATGGCCGTTTTTCACAAAATAATTGATAAAAGCTTCACGTATTTCGCGTGTATACATAATGTGCGTAATTACTCCTCTGTCAGCAGTGTGTTAACGACATCTTCGCATATTGGTTCCGAGAATCCCCGTTGAGCGAGAAACCGTTGTAATGCCGTTCGTATTTTATTTGTTTTAGCACTATCGTTTGAATATTTTTTTTGCAGAGCCGATATTTTTTTTTGCGCATTAACAAACGCCAGTTGTTTTTCGGAATCCTGACTGAACAAAGATCCGACAGTTTGCTCTATTACCAGCGGGTCAAAGCGTTTATCGAGCAAAAAACGTGTTATGTATGCCGGACTCGCATGGGAATTGCGTATTTTTGCTTCTGTCAGTTCTCGCGCCGATTTTTCCTCGCTATACCACTTTTTCTCAATCAAGTACGAAATAATATCGTGTGCATCGCATTCGTTCAAGCCTTGCGCAGTCAATTTTTCATGTAGTTCCGCACGGCTCATGTCGCGTCTCATGATACACTTTAGAGCTTTATTTAGCGCTTCGGCATTTATATGATCCATGTTTATTTCGGTTCTTTAACGACAATGTATCCGATATTAAAAGTATGTATCAAGATATCTCCTGATAGATTGTCGGTAATAGTTTTAAAATCATCAATATTTTTCACGGGTTTTCTATCTATTTCATCAATCATATCGCCAGGGTGTATCTTAGTCAGGCCTGCGGGCGACTCTGCATCTACGTCGGTGACAACGACGCCTTCAATGTCTTCCAATTGAAACCTCTGGCGTATTTCGCTGTTATTATTCTGAACTGTAATGCCGCGCCATGTTGCGGATTCCGGAGTCATAGCAGTTACTATTTGTTTGCCTGTGGTGCCGCGTTCGGCAACTGTCACAGGTAATGTAAGGGGTTGACCATTGCGGTATATCTGTACCATTACTTCTTTATCGATATTAGTATGTCCGACTATACGAATAAGATCGTCGGGAGCTAAAATCTTATGATCTCCGAATTGAACGATAATGTCTCCACGCTTAATTCCTGCTCTATCGGCCGGACCATCCGGCATAACACGGGCTACAAGCACCCCCCGTTTGTCTGCAACCCCGAATTTTCTTAGTAAATCATCGGAAAGCGATTGAATGGCTACGCCGAGCCATCCGTATTTCACGTCGATTCCCTTGATCAGGTTGTCAAGAATGCGTTTTGCGTTATTTATAGGGAGTGCGAATCCGATACCTGCGTTTTGACCTGTGTTGCTCAATATTGCCACATTGATGCCGATTACACGTCCATCAATGTCAACTAGAGGACCGCCGCTATTGCCCGGATTTATCGCCGCGTCAGTTTGAATGAGGTCGCCGTAATAACGCTTGTTCATGTCGGATGTAGGTAAGTTACGGTGAATGGCGCTGACGATACCCAGAGTCATGGTCGGTTGAGGGTTGCGTTCTAGGTTGTCGAATGTGGCAAACGGATTTCCGATAGCCAGCGCCCATTGCCCCGGTTTGACTGTGTTTGAGTCACCCATCTCTATATAAGGTAAATTCTCGGCGGATATTTTTATTACTGCCAAATCCGAGCGAACGTCGGAACCGCATAATACGCCTTTGAATTTACGTTCGTCAGGAAGGATCACTGTAATCTCGTCGGCCTTGGAAACTACGTGTTCGTTAGTGAGTATATATCCGTTTGGATCAACTATAAACCCCGATCCTACGCCGCTTTGCCGGAATTCCTGTTCCGGTATACCGAAAAAAAATTTGAAAAGTTCGTTTTGATAAGGATCAGCGGAGTAACGCGGTTTGACATATGAAGTAATCGAAATACCTACTACGGCTTGGGATATATTTTCACCGATATTTATAAACTTATCCTGTAAATCGTAAACATTTGCCTGAAGAGATGGTAAAGATGAGTCTGTAATTTTAAACAGATTGCGTATCCGTCCACTGTTAGAGTATATCAGCAAGCCGGTAATTAGAATGATAGTGAGTTTATTGTAGAAATCTTTCGATGATTTCATTATAGACTCCTCGAGTTATTGTACTGATTTTTTAAATTCATGAAGTTTTTCAAGTATTTTTTTGAGTAGATCGGGATTGTTTATGATTTCATCTTTTGCCGATTCCCGACCTTGCCCAAGGCGTATTTCGCCAAAACTGAACCAAGCGCCTTTTTTGTCGACTATTTTATATTCTACGGCGGCATCCAGAACAGAACTTTCATAAGAAATACCTTGATTAAACACAATGTCGAATTCCGCCCGTCTAAACGGAGGAGCTACTTTATTTTTAACTATTTTAACAGCGGCATGGTCGCCGGTAATATTACCTTGAGCATCTTTAATATTGCCGCTTTTGCGTATTTCCATCCGTACGGACGCATAGAATTTCAAAGCCCGTCCACCGGTTGTGGTCTCTGGATTACCGTAGACTATGCCTATCTTGTCGCGTACCTGATTTATGAAAATACAACATGTTTTAGATTTGTTTACCACAGACGTTATTTTTCTAAGCGCCTGAGACATCAAACGCGCCTGCAACCCCATGAACGAATCGCCGACATTGCCTTCGATTTCGGCTCTTGGAACCAAGGCCGCTACTGAATCGATAACGATAACATCGATTGCATTGCTTTTGATAAGCAATTCCACGATATTTAATGCATCTTCACCGCAATCAGGTTGAGAGATAAGAAGGTTATCGATATCGACTCCTATTTTTTTAGCATATGCGGGGTCTACAGCATGTTCTGCGTCGATATATGCCGCCATACCTCCGGCTCTCTGGGCATTGGCAACAATATGCAACGCCAGGGTGGTTTTGCCCGATGATTCCGGCCCGTATATTTCTGTGATGCGCCCGCGAGGAACACCGCCGATACCAAGAGCGTCGTCAAGGGTATAAGCTCCTGTAGATATAACAGGTATGTCTACTATCGGGTTGTCGCCCATACGCATTATGCTACCTTTGCCGAACTCTTTATTTATCTGAGAAATAGCGGTTTCAATCATTTTATCCTTATTAACTTCCATTACCAATTTTTCCGATTGTGACATGGTTAATAACCCCTTTTTTTGTGTGTAGGTCGCAGTTTCTTAAATACACAATAATATAATCACTCAACCCTTATCAAGAGAAAGTTGTACGTACAACCATTTTCATTTCAGATGTTGTGTGTATAACGGAGTATATAACGGCCCGTCGGCTTTAAGAATACTTTGAACCAGTGTTATATTTGATACTGTAAACGAACCGAAATATGTGGATTTATTATTGCCGATGAATGTCAGAAGTTGATTAGAAACAGAGGTTTTGCCATGGCCATGCTTGAATCGGCCAAGGGTGATATGCGGCTTGAAATCGCGGTTTTCCTTTTCGAAACCCAACGCAACAAGTTGGTCTTCAAAATCTTGAGCAATCGACTTGAGTTGTTCCATTCCCTGTGAAGCTCCGGCAAATAGAACCCTCGGACGTGCAAGATTAGGAAAACAACCCAATCCCTGAAGTTCATAAACAAATTTTTTTCGGCTACTAATAACAACATCTATAACGGAACAGATTTTATTTACTGCAAATTTTGGCACGTTACCGAGAAACTTGAGAGTCAGATGCAGATTATTGGGCTCAACCCATTTGACCTTGTCAGGCATTGATGCTGATGCGGATAGAACCTTTTCGAGTGTAGCTCGTATATCATCCGGTAGGGTTAATGCGATAAATAGACGCAGACAGGACTCATCCATAATGTTCTATGCTGTAAAGAATCATTTTGAGCGCTTCATTTGATGTTTTGATTTTTATTTCCTCGCGTGATCCTAAAAACTGGAACTGTTTACATTCTTCTTGTTTATAGCTTGTTACTGCAATATATACCAGTCCGAGCGGTTTTTCTATAGACCCGCCGCCTGGACCGGCAATGCCGGTTATAGCACAACAGATCGAAGCATCAGAAATTTTTTTTATGCCTTGCGCCATCTCAATGGCGGTCTGTTTACTTACAGCACCATATTGATCAAGGGTAGATTCATGTACGCCCAGCAGTCGCATTTTCATATCGTTGCTGTACGCGACCACACCGCCGAGGAAATAGTTGGATGAACCGGGAACCTGCGTAATTCGATGAGAGACAAGCCCGCCTGAACACGATTCCGCCAAGGCAAGGGTTAGCTTTTTATTTATAAGTAAAAGACCGATATCGTGCGGTAATTTTTCGCTGTATTCAAGCATCTCGCCCATAATCAGATACTCCTTAATAAATAACAAACATTAAGGTTCTGCTGTAATTGGTATGATTTCGGCTATAATGTGATGATGGTTTTCATTTCCGATAGAAAATTCCACCTCGTCACCGACTTTCTTTCCGATAAGTTCTTTGGCAAGAGGAGTTAAATACGAAATCACACCGTTTTCCGGTTCGGAATCCCATATTCCGAGAATAGAATATGTGACGGTTCGGTTGTTCAATAGGTCGTTAAGAACTACTTTTGTGGCAAGCGAAACCTGTTTGTCATTTGCCTTCGAGTAATCGATGATGCGTGTTTTGCTGAGCATATCCTCAAGTTCTTCTTTTAATCGCAGTAAACGGGTTTGTTCTTCTTTTGCGGCTTTGAACTCAAAGTTTTCACGAAGGTCGCCATGTGCGCGGGCAGTGCCTATGTCGCGCGCGTTTTGTGGAATGAGAACATTGCTGATATGATAAAGTTCCGCTTGTTTTTTCTCGAACATTTTCTCGGATGAATAAATCGCCGCACTTTGAGTAGATTCAGATTTCATAAGTTGTTTAACGTCTGGGGAATCTATAATAAACTTTGCAAGCAGTGATTGTTTGGTAGTTTTATCCAGCGAGCTACAATTCATAATGGTTTGGGCGACTCTAATTTTTTGGTCTGTTGTGCTTAGTTTTAACAATTGCGTAACAAAGTGGAAGTTGTTTTTTCGTATCAGATCATCCAATTTATTTACTATACGGTCGCTACTGTTGATTACTCCTGAGTTATGCAGATCAAGCAAATCTATTAATTTTTCAAGAAGGACTATATTGGAAAACTGTTTTATAAGGTCTTTTTGCGCAGGGTTGCCGATGTTCTTGGCTGTCCATAAGACAAGGTCTTCGGCATCGCCGATAAAATCGTATGCAAACTGCAATACCTTCTGAATTTCCTCGAGGTTCTCCGGAGCTTTCATGAGATCGTCAATAATATCGTCGATGAGTTCAAAAGGAATATCTTTAAGGAGAACAAGATACATTTCAGTCCACTGATCTGGAAAACAGTTTTTTATATCATTTAACGCCTGTTTTTGGTATTCCATTTTTGACATGGAACAAATTGGAACAGATATATTTTTTGCTTTTTCAAATAATTCTTTGTTCCTGATCGGACTTTTATCTAATGCATTAGGCATAAGCTGTGACATGGATACAAGAGTATAATAAGCCTCGAATGCAATAGATGGGTCAGATTCAGCGGTATCGGAGATAAATTTTCCTAGGTCGTTACTGAAAATTTCCAAGACAGGGTCGGAAAACATATCTTTGGGCTGTTTTTTTAGTTGCGTTGAGATAAAACTAAGTTTTTCTTCCACGGTAGAAAGTTTTGCATATTTTTTTAGCAGTTTATCATCAAGAGAAACAGGTTTGTCAAATAACTGATAAGAGTGTTGTTTGCGTTCTGGAGAAACAATATACAAGCTAGTTTTTAGTTGATTTTTGGTTTTATCCCACCATTTTTTCCAATCTTTTATGTCGATTATATCGGGTGATAGGGAGTCGGAAATTTCCTGCAGGGTTGCTTTATTGTCATCAAAACTGCGAAGGACTATTTTAATCAGTTCGATCGGGTCATCTTCGGCAAGTTCTTTGAGTTTATTCATATTTTTATATTTTAGAGCGGAGATGTGATGGTCGGGTATTTTTTCTAGGGCGGTAACCGCTAGAGTTGCATCCATCTTATGGTTTTTTTTTGCATAGAAATCGATTAGCAATATTTGACTATCGTAATCAATATCAACAATTTTACCCATGCCCCAGCTTTTGTGTTTGCAAAAGTCTCCGGGAGAAAAAGCGGTAAGGTTTAAGATTGTATCCATTGTTTGCTGTAAAGATATTGCAGGATTGTTTATCCCTGACACTGAAAGAATTTTCTCGATGTTAGGTGTTTTTTTGTAGATGCTACGGAAATAATCGGCGATTTTGGTATGAGCTTCTTCATCGTATGGAGTAAGCTGAGCTATACGTTTCATAATGGTGTATGCTTCTTCAATGCATTGTTCTTGCATAAGATGCGGGATACTCATATTAAGCAGAATACCGGCTTCTTTAGAAAAACCTTTTTTTTCGAACTCGTGGCTGAATGCGAGAAAAAGTTCGGAATCAAGCGGATCATCTTCAAGTAATTGAAGCCAGATGTCTTCGGCTTCCTGTGTACGGTTATGGTTTAGTAAATCGCGTATTTCGTCGCGGTAAATAGAAATCATAAAGGCTCACTCTGCAGGTTTGATTGACAAACAGTTAAAAATAGCAATCAGATAATTATTACCTGACGGTAAAAATACTACCATGCCTTCACAATGAAGTAAAGAAAATTGTTAGATCGTATAGACAACCGCAAGATTATATCTGATCCGGCAGAGATTTCAGTCTAGCAAGCAACTTTCTTATGTCGGTTTTTATGTCTACAGGTAACGCAGGCAAATCTTCGATTTTTCTGTCTATACGTTCAAACGCACTGATAAGCGATGTCAGATCTTTTTCCGACAAACCGGTCTCTTCGTCTTCTATGTTTTCATCTTGTTCAAGTTCTTTTAAAAAATTACCGTATCTTCGTTTAATAACTTTATCCGAGCATCCTTCTTCGAAAGCGGCTTCTTTGAATTCTTCATATTTTTCTTCACAGACATTATTATCTTCGCGTATTTTTGCAAGACAGTTGACTGTTTCGAAATCCGGTATTTCAGGCCGTTCTTTTGTTTTATATTGATTTAAGAGTTTAGGTTCGTGTTTTTCAAGGTAATAATAAGAAGTCGTCAATTTATCGGCAGTTGCCTGTTTGATGCCTATTTCCTGAGAACAATATTTTTGAAACGATGAATAGCCCCATTCGCGGAATTGTTCCGATTTGTATACTTGGTATAAATGTTTGCCCAGATCGACCCAGTTGGTTTTGAATTGCAATGCGGTTGACAATATCTGATACCGCAGGGAATTCTTATCCAGTTCATCCAGCAGTGATTGTATTTTTTTTATTGACGATGTTGTTACTGCGACTTCGGTATTCACGGCGAAGCTCCTGTTCGTGATAAAATTTATAATAACATATTTCAGTTGCGATAGCGGAATATAGCCAAGCTTTCCGCTGGTATTATAGATATCACGGTTAAGCGTATCCACGCAATTTATTTTGACAAATCGCGCAAGATTTTTTTAATCTATATATAACCTACAAGGAGGAAACAATGACCAGATACGTAATATTTATTGCGGCCATAGGGTGTATAGTGTCAATAATTGTTTGCGGTTGCAAAAAAAAGGAGGATATTGCTCCACCTGCGCAAAAAGAAGAGGTGAAAATAATCGACGCAAGCGCTATCAAACCTGAGTTTGTCCACGCTTTTCCAATGCTTGGCAAATATGTATATAAGTTCGGGAATATACTATTGACTGAATTTGTAGCTACTGACGAAGAAGATTTTCAGATACGGTCGAAACTGCCTGATATTGTCAAAATCGAATACTATATAGAGACAAACGATTCAGTGGAAACAATCTATACTTTTTATCGAAATATTTTTGACGAAAATGTACTGCGTAGATATTACGCGCAGGACAAACTGCAATCGCTTGTGGCGACCGATATTTTCCATGCAGACGGTTATAAAGACCTACCCTATGAAGTGCAACTGAAAGTATCTCATCCCGGCCGTAATTTTACCGATGATGTGCGTTTATCACAAATAGAGGCTATAAAAAAACAAATTGAGCAATATGAAAAAATAATTGAAATGCAAAAAGGCCGTCTTTCTTCCTTAGGCCATTCACAGGATGCGTCAGACATTGAGAGCGGTATTGAGCAAAGCAAAAAACGGATTAAAGATTTAAAAATACAATCCGATCTGCTCATAAGACAAACCGCTCTTGTTCATCTATCCATTAAATATTTGTATGTCAAACCGGTAGAAAAAATTGCGGATAAGAAACCTATAGTTCAACCTTAAGTTTCTTACCCGCAATTAGGTAATTTACCAGTTTATGTTATTATCTATAGCAATAGTACCGGCTTCTGTCGTAAGGCCTGTAATGAATGTTCGATCTATAACCTCTGCGAGGCGCGTGATATCTTCCATAGTACGGCCTAGAGTAATAGCGTCCGTAATGTCGCCCATAATAAGGATAAACATGACCGTAATTGTAATGAGTGACTGTGTAATGGTTGTTGCCGTCCATTATTTCATACACTAATCCTGCGCCGACTACACCTGTCAATATTTTGCCTACGGTTGCCCATTCTCTGTCACCGGCAAAAACATCTTTCGGTTGACTTACAAGGGTTATAACTAGCAGTCCGCATCCAGCCGCAACAGCTGTTTTTGTGAGTAATAAGTTTTTCATCGTGTGCCTCCTTTAAGTGATCAGGTTATTCAACCTCGGTTTTATTGACTTCAATTATATTGACGATATTATAAAATATTTATTCATAAAATTATGACCTTATTATTACCTTTCTTATTTTTTTAGAGCTTAGATACAGCTGTTGCGTTTAAAGAATTTTGGACTATTATGCGCATGTATAATAAAAAGGGTAAATAATTGTTAAGAATATGCCGAATAAAGTAATACGTAATTTTGCGTAATATTTTGTAGCCTTTTGGAGAAACTATTATATATGACAATTCCTCCGAAAATTCTGAAATATATTACTAAAGAAGGTATTCTGTTGTTTAACAACAAACGGGCCACCGTTGTCGACAATGATATTTTCCACATGTTGTTTTGCGAATTGCTCTATAGTCTTGGCGGAGAACTGGGTCAGGAAATATTTTATCGTTTCGGCTACAGCGAAGGATATTCTGATGGGATTCATATCCGCGATATAGATAACGACAAGTCCGGCAAAAAAAATCTATGGTTCGATTCTTGTATTGATCTGATGAGCTACAGAGGTTTCGGTGAAATTTCCATCAACAGTAAACATATTGACGAAGAAAATGGTTTGTTTGATGTTGAGGTATCAGTAAAAAACGCCTTTGAATCGGATCAATACCGCTTGCGGCTTGAGAACACATTGGAAGAAGCGGCTCCTTTTCTGCAGGGATACCTTGCGGGGTTTTGTTCATTGTACATGAATAAAGAAATTTATTTCAGCGAACCGACATTTCAACTGCAAGGTTCGGGCAGATATACATTGACTGGAAAGCCGGAATCTCAATGGGGTCAAGACATACAGAAAAAAATACATGCCACTCAGGCACATTATGACAAAAAGTTTACATTAAATGAAATGATCAGCAATATGCGGAAATCTGAAATGAAATTCCGCGATCTATATGAGCAGGCGCCTTTTATGTATTGTTCCATAAATCGGAGCGGAATGATAACGGAATGCAATCAAGCGGGTTGTCAGCTCCTCGGATTTTCCTTACATGAACTTATGGGATTACATATCAAAGAGATATTTATCAACTTTGATGAAGATAAATTCTGGAGTATATGCGAATCGCAATCAGGGTTAAAAGGATTGGAAGGTGTTTTTCTGAGAAAAGATAAGACAGAAATTTTTATATCTATGGATGCCACGGCGCAATTTGATTATTCAGGTAGCGTAAGCGGAATACGTTGCATCATCATTGATATATCCGACAGGAAATCGCTGGAAACGCGCCTTAAAGAAAAAAACACCATGCTTGATAAAATGAGCAAAACCGACGCACTCACAATGTTATATAACCGGCGGTACCTGATGGAAATTTTTGAATCTGAATTTGAGAAAGCTGACCGGTATGGTTATCCGCTGTCAATGATCATTCTGGACTTAGATAGATTTAAGCAGATAAACGACTATTTCGGTCATAATGTCGGCGATAAAGTTTTATGTGTGATCTCCGATTTGATAGTCCGTAACGTGCGCAAAGGGGATATAGTAGCGCGGTTTGGCGGAGAAGAATTTACCATTATAGCGCCTTGCACCGATCTAGACGGGGCTTATGAGTTGGCTGAAAAAATCCGATCTATCATTCAAACGGAAAGTTCACTGGAAATCGAAGAAGATGTGATTATTAACGTAACAGCGAGTTTTGGCGTAGCATCTTATTATAAAAACAACTATTTAGGATTTGATGATTTTCTACAGGCCGCAGACGATGCGCTTTTCAAATCCAAACGAAGCGGCAGAAATAAAGTAACTACCAGCGAGTCAAATTCTTTCCGTAGAACCTAAACGGGGCGGCTGGTTTGCCTCAATTTTAATTTTTTTATCCACCCTAGCAAAAAACATTTATTTTAATTTGCAATTTTCTAAGGTTCATAGTATTTATTAAATATATGCTCGAGTAATTAATGTTGCAAATTAAAATATCGGATATTCTATGAAACTCAAAGAGTTGCACATTAAGGCTAAAGAATGCGTATCGCTAACCTCCGATTTTTACATATCTCTTCCGATAATCAAACAAGCCAAACTATTGTCAAATCATTATGTATATAAAAGGCGCAAGCTGAACAAAGACGTTCTGGATACGTTTTTCTCGACAATGACACCTCGCTTGTTGATGAGGATTATAAAGCGTCTTCCGGATGACAATGCCAAACGCAAACTGTTTCGTTCTATCAGGAATATTGATTCTGACATACTCAACGAAGTTCTTCTGAAATATTCGCATAATGATCTATTTCAGATAATAAACTGTTTAAAACTTGAAGACAGGCGTAAGATCAGAAAAGAAGTTTTAGACAAATTGTCCGCAGAAAAACTTGTTCTTTTGATAAACGAACATTTTTCATCGTTCGGAAAACTTGCCCATGAGTTTTTTACGGATTACGTAACTCAGCTTGATCCGGAAATATTGCGCTGCATTATCGTTAATATAAATCCGCGGTATCTGCCCGAATTTTTTAAACGGACTGGACTGGACGATATGGGCATATACGTAAAAGCCATGGGCTTGACATCTGCGCAACGTCTTATGGATAGTATTAAAGGTGATGTGAAGGCGGTTATTCTTCGTCAGAAGAAGAATTTTCTAATCAGAAAAGGCAAGCGCAACAAACGAAATGTATTGGTTGTCAATAAAGACTTATTCAAGAATATCGATCTTCTGAATATAGAAATCGAACTGAAACTGCATTCCATCAAATTGAAACAGCGCAAACATATAACTTCGCTCATCGATCCGCTGTTTCACAATCTTAAGCTACTTAATATCGTTGTAGGCTTGCCGAAACAATCTATCGAAAATATTGTTGCATTTCTTGAAGAGTACCGCGAACTTGATTTTGTATATGATTTTATTTGTGCGCAAGACATAATAGAAATATCTCGTGTATCGGCGCGGCAGTACAGCAAGGTTATGCAGGGCATATTCGATCTTTTTTACCGTAATTTTATGTTTCGCTATATGCCTAAAAAAGAAGGCGATACCGTATTCAAAAGAAAGGTTCAGCGGCTTGTGGCGTGCAGGTTTCTCGAATATAATCTTGAATACGAAGACAATAGCAAAATTGCTTTTCTGTTCCAGTTCGATACGTACCTTGACGACCACGGGCGGGCGTTGTTGGGTTATTATCACAAAAACGGAAGTAATCTTGAATTACGTCCGACTATAAAACAAAATGCGCGGTCGTTTGTACGGTTTAGACCCCGTCTTAACGGTACGTACGATGTGTTTAAGATCAATGCAAAAGGGAAAATATTAGATTATGTGCCTGTGCGTTATCAAATTACCGATTCACGGTTTCAGCACATGGCGTCCGGATACACTGTAGCGTCCTTCGTTAAAAATTTGACGCAAAAACCGAATTCATTTCGTAGTTACCTTACCGCTGATTCCAAGTTGTATTTTGGAAAAATTGAAAATGAGGTTGTGCAAACATTGATAGGTTATCTGGAAGGCGCTACTCCGGTTGAATGTACGGTCAAACGTCATGAAGGATCATTTGCTCTGCATATTTACATTTTCAATTCGCAAACCGGTCGCTTTGAATATCGCGATCCTGTACGTTCGATATTGTTGCGCGGTGAAAAGCCGTATTTCAAAGAGTTGTTGTATGATTTTTCGCCTGAAAAATTTTTGGAAATGGATAAACGTTCGTTCAACAGTGTGTTGAGATATTTCAAAAACGATTATTTTTCTTCTTTTTATGAAAAATTAAATATTGATCAGAAAAAGGAAATCTTTGAAAAACTTACATCGAAAGGCGAGAATTCGTTAATAGATAAGATAGGTGAAGACGTATTCGCCGCCGATATTGAGAAACTGAGTTTGACGTTCGGCGACGAATTTGAGTCTATCAGCGATTTAGTGGCTGAAAAAATGGAAGTAGACGAAGGGTATGCGTTTACCGAGTCTCGGTCGCGGCGTTCCAGCGACCAGCGGGTACTGGAGTTGTCCGATCTGGATGACGAATCGTTTTTCGCTCTCAACGAGACTGCGCGTCTTGACGAGTTCGGGTTTGATTTTGTTTCCTATCCGCCTGAGCTGACATTTCAGATTAAACATCAGGTTCTTGAGAAAATATACGAGAGTTTTCCGCAGGATTTACGCAGGTATATAAAAATTCATGCCGATGAGATAGACGAAGATATACAGGAGAAAATTCTTGAGATCAACACGCATTTACTTGATGGAATACCTCTCGGTAAAAAGTTTGCCGTACGTAAAGACCCGCTAAAACGCGCGTTTATAGACGATTTGATTCGTCTGCTTGAGGATCATGTATCATACGATACGATAAACGACATTATCGTGTTTCTGCGGTCTTCGCAAGTCCGCATTTTGCAAGATACGAAAAATCGGAAGTACAGGGTATCCGCTGAAGTTATAGCCGGGATTCTCGATAAGATTGAGTGGGATAAGGACGATTTGACACAAGGTTTGTCGGTAACTGTGATAGAGCGGTCGTAGCGGAAAAAGTTGTTGAAATTACGGTATAGTTTTGATAGATTGTAAAACTCTCGCTGGAAGTTGCCTGTCTAAGATAGAAAAAATATATTGAAGTGCGCCGTTAGCTCAGTTGGTAGAGCAGCTGACTCTTAATCAGTAGGTCTGGGGTTCGAGTCCCCGACGGCGTACTTTCTTTTTTGAAGCTCACTTTGGACGATAAGTCTGGAGGGAGCTTTTTTGTATTAGATCACGCCATAGGTAGATTCCGGGGTGTTATCAAAAGAAATATCATTCCTATGACAGATATAAAACGCATAGTTAAAAAATTAGGATTCTGGCTGGATGAATTGCGTAACCTCTGCAAAGAATTTTATAAATGGATAAACGATAAAGCATCAGGATTTCATGTGTATATGGACAGACCGGAAAATTTTTTAAAATGTTTTTGTAGTGAGTATAGTTCAAGCTAAAAAGTTTTTAGATTTGCATTCGATAAAAAAGTATGTTATATTATTCATAGCCAATAAGTAACGACAATTAATTATAAAGAAAGAAAAATAAATGAACAGAGAACCTATAAAAAATATCTGCGTATTGTTTTTTGGAATTATGTTCAGCGGATCTATCGCAAGCGCGGCAGTAACGTTCGACTGGGCGGTAATCGGCAATGCGGGAAATGAGAAGGATGAACAAACAGGTTATGGAGCGGTTGCAGACGAGTACAGCATATCTAAAACAGAGGTAACGACGGCTCAGTATGTAGAGTTTTTGAATGCGGTGGCGGCGACGGATACATACGGACTGTATGATACGAATATGGGCGGTTCGACTTGGTATAGTGGAATAAGCCGCTCCGGAAGTTCGGGGAGCTGGGAATATAGCGCAAATGCGGGCTGGGAGAAAAAACCAGTAGTGTATGTAACTTGGTATGATACGTTGCGTTTTACGAACTGGCTACACAACGGACAACAGGGAGCGGGAACGACAGAGTACGGAGCGTACAATATGGCACAGGGGGCATCAGTGGTGCGCCTTGATGGGGCGGATTACTGGTTGCCGAGTGAAGATGAGTGGTACAAAGCGGCGTATTATTCACAGAGCGGCACATATTATGACTATGCCACGGGAACGGATATTGTTCCTTCACGTACGACTCCAGCGGGAGATACGGGAAATAGCGCAAATTATTATGATGGAAATACTTATCTGGGTTTAACAGATGTAGGGGCGTATGATGAATCAGAAAGTCCTTATGGGACTTATGACCAGAATGGAAACGTATGGGAATGGAACGAGGCTTTAATAGACAGTAACCGCGGCTTGCGTGGCGGTTCGTGGAGTGACCAGCCCTACCTGCCCGCTTCCTACCGTAGCTACGGCGATCCGGCTTTCGGGTACTATTATGTCGGCTTTCGTGTTGCAAGTTCCTTCACCGGAAACGAGGGGGGAGCTGTTCCTGAGCCTGCAAGTGTAGGACTTGTACTGCTAAGTGTGGGTGGCTTGGTACTGCGTCGGGCAAAACGAGCTTAACCCTTTCAGATTGCAATTTCGATAGATTGAGAAAAGCCTGCTTTGACCAACAAAGCAGGCTTTTTCTATGCACTCTTAATCCACTGATGCAACTCATAAATCATCTTCAAATCCCCGGACACAAAGTTCAAAGTGGTGATGGTCGGGCGTCGGGCGTACTTTTTTTTTATTGCGCAATAATCTTAAAAGACGTAAACCTGCTGAAGTGTCGCAATGGATTCAAACAATTAAGTGATGAGGTATCCCTTTATCTTCTTTCGCCCTCGCTGTTATCCTTATATCTATAGAGATTCTTTATAATCTCAGGGCCGATGATTCCACCTGAGATAACCAATTTCATTGTTTCATCGATAGGCCAGTTGGGGTCAATAGTTTGAGATTCTTTAAGAATAATCAGAACTCCGGAAGTAGGGTTAGGTACGGTTGGAACAAAAACTTTTAAAAGATTCTCTCCGGTCTGTTCACTTTTAATTGTACCTGTAACAAATCCGATGACCCATGTTTCCGGTTTAAAATATTCAATCAATACAACTCGTTTAAATATCTGTTTTTCAGGAAGAGATAATGTGTTTGATAGTTGTTTCCCGACTTGATAAACCGTGTTAATCAGCGGGATACGCAATGTAATATTGTCGAGAAGCCCAAACAATTTTTTGCCGAGTATATTACTGGCAATTATCCCGATAGACAATAAGACAATAATGAATATGAATAATCCAAGTCCCGGAAGACGATAACCGATGTAATTTTTTAATAAATCCATAATCCGTTTATCGATAAAAACATAAATGATCCGTATAGCGACTATTGTCAGTCCTATCGGAATCAAGGTCAGTAATCCTCTGAAAATATACATTTTGAAATGTTTAATAAGGTCTTTAATCATACTAACCTCTTTTTATAAGATAAATTATATAAAGAGCATAAAGCACAAGGAAGACGAATCCTTCCCATTTATCGAGTATCCGTTTCTTCCCCGTGAACATGAAAAGAAATAAAAGTAAACTGGATGCAATCAATACCAGTATATCCGCATTAAAGTAAGTTGGTATCACCAATGGTGTAGTTAAAGCGGAAATAGAAAGTATGAAAAATATGTTAAAAATGTTTGATCCGACAATATTTCCTAAAGCGATATCGGAATTCTTCTTATATGCGGCTACCGCTGTAGTAGCCAGCTCCGGTAAAGACGTACCCGCTGAAACTATGGTCAGACCGATCAGCGACTGACTGACTCCTAACCGACTGGCAATAAACACTGACCCATCAACAACCATCTTTCCTCCAAAAACCAACCCTGTAATACCTAAAAGAATCATAAATAGCGATTTAGCAAGACTCATTTTTCCTTCATCGCCATATAAAGCGTTGTTGTCTGTATTTTTATATATACAGGCAATGTAATATAAAAAAATTGCAAAAAAAGCCATAAGAACAAGGCCGTCTATAAAGGAAATTATGGAATAATCTAATTTATCAAACAAAACATCATTAGCAAGGATTCCAAGCACTAATGCCGCAAGTAAACCAAATGGTATTTCTCTCCAAACAGTGCCTTTGGTAACTGTTAAAGGATAGATCGTAGAAGAGATACCTAAAATACAAAGTATATTGAATATATTACTGCCCACAATATTTCCTATAGAAATATCTGTATTCCCATTAAGGCTCGCAAAAGTATTGACGAGAAGTTCCGGCATGGATGTACCGAAAGCTACAACGGTCAAGCCTATCATCAGATCAGATACACCTATTCGCTTTGCTAAAGCGGATGAACCGTTGACTAGAAAATCAGCACCTTTTATCAGAAAGATAAATCCCACACCTAATAAAAGAATACTCATATTGGCTTGTTGCTCCTTGATATTATTTTATATTCAACTGTTCCCCTGATGTTAGCCTATGAATTGTAGATTTGGTTGGATAAATATATACATAAGTTAAAATAAGCGCGATATAGCGCCGTTCTGCTTAAAATATTGTTCGAATAATAACAGGGATACGCTGAAAACAGCGTATCCCATATTAGTAATAATCTAAGTAATACTTATATTACCACGGCTTTAAGCCGAACGTAGCGGAATCTTTGACTATTTCACCCGGTTTTCGATTTCCGATCGCCACGAATTGATGAGCCCAATCTTCTATAACCTCTTTGGCATGGCTGTACCATGTCAGGTTTTTTGTCGTAAGAAGATATTTCTTTTCCTGTTCTCTGTCGGCAAACATGGCGACTATTGTACCGCTTTGTCCGTCACGAACACGCGACTCAAAAGCTACTGTACTCAAATTTGTCTGGTTTAGCAGAGTAACCGCCGCGCCAGCTCCGAACGGCGCAAACCGGGCAAGTTTCAAATAAGGTTTGTTTGGGGTTAATTCGATTATAGCTAATTCCACTACAACCGTTTTTTCGTCAGGTTGGTTTACAACTTTAAACCGTTTGTTAGGATCATCTTTGAACGCTTTTTCGAAAGTTTTCTTAGTGAAGTCGGCTACTTCTTCGACATCTTTTTTTAAATCGCTATAACTTTTGAACGAATTTTGCCACCAGTTGCTGTCGTCAAGCAAAATGTAAGATGTATTGACCGGAGCAATGTATACCTTATCATAAGGAGTCAAATCGAAACCTTCTTGTATCCACGCGCTGTGAAATGGCAAGTCCTCGCGTTTTTCCATATAAGACGACTGAACGAAATCCGTAGTCCGTTTGCTGGGCGCGGCTTTACAACCTGCGATAGATAAACATAACCCCAAAATCAAAATACAGTAAATGGAACTTCTCATAGCTAACCTCCTTAGATAGTTGTTGTAAGATAACGTATATCAAACACTAAACTTGGCCGTTTAATAATAGCAGGCAGTCATATAGGGAATAAATCTAAAAAAGACAGGCCGTTACAGGCTAAAGAGAAAAGAAGCCTAAGAAAACTTGGGATCATTTAAAGATCACGACTGTTTTTTCAGTGCTTTCATAAATCAATTATGGCAATAACGTTTTTTAAATTTTCTGAAAACATGGTATAATGGATTTTAAAAATAAACAATGAAAAAGAAATATGTATCATGCGATTAAATAAAATTTTTTTCTGCATTTTTTTTACACTATACCTATCATATTATCCGATATGTGAGCATGCATTGTGCCAAGATTCAGATTTCTTGGACTCTATCGCCATACCCCCGACATACGGAACCATAACAGACCGCTTCGACGGAGATAAAGACGACCGTGTCGTTTTGTATATCAAGGATATACACACAAGTTTTTCCGCACAAAAAAATATTGCCCTTATTTTGGATTTTCTGACGAAACAATATGACATACAAGTTATCGGAACTGAAGGAGCGGAAGGCAATTTCGACACAAGCGATTTATCAGCTTTCCCCGATTTAGAAACAAGGGAAGCGGTTGCTGAATATTTTTTCAATAAAGGACTTATAGACGGAGCTGAATATCTGTCTATTGCCATGCATGACGACTCTTCCGCTCGTACTTTTTCTATTGTCGGCATTGAAAACAGAGATTTGTATAAAATTAACTTGAACGCTTACAGTTGCGTTAAAAATCAGAATGATAAACTCGAGCGGTTTATAGAGTTTTTAACCGAAGCCGGTTTGGTGATGCGGCAACAAACTTATTGTGACGATTTGTTGAAATTCAACGAGGCTGTGGGATCTTTTCACAACAACAATACCGATTTTTTAACTTATTGCCAACAGCTTCTTTATTTTGCGAACGAACACGGCGTCGAATATACCGGTTATAAAAATTTTTCAGCTATGTGCGAACTGATCGGCATGGAAGTTAACCTTGATATGACCCGCATTGAAGTTGAACGCGCGTTTCTCATAGGCGAGATCAAGACATTAGCCCCTGAAAACATAGGGGTAGAGATGATGCAAAAGGAGATACAATATAAAATAAATAAACTCCAGCCTATAGAATATATCTCATATCTGAAACGGCTTGCCGCAACCTACGGAGCTGATATAAATCAATATTCCAACCTGAAACAATTTATCACGTATATTGAGCTATACAGCCGGATAAACAAAAAAAACATTATCGATGAATGTGATGCGCTTGAGGAAGTTATCTTTGGTTCATTATTCAAAACCGATGATCAGCGATTTACTTACTTCGTATCGAGATATGTCGACCTGTTGAAAAAGTGCGCCGGTCTTCAGCTTTCTCCCGCAATGTTCGAACGGTTTCGCTCATACCGAGATCAATACGCATTGGATGAAGTTATCGACAAAATTTTCCGTATTTCGTCATTGCGGTTCGATTCGGATGGATTCGATGAGTCTGTGATATATCATTTCGAGACATTCTATTCGACCGCTCATCAGCGTGAAACAGCTTTAGCGCAATCAATGTTAAACATTTTGCGCGCTAAAGGCAAAAAAAACGGTATTCTCATAGCCGGCGGATACCATGTCGACGGCATAACCGGCTATCTGCGCGATAGAGGTATTTCTTATGCGATAATAACTCCTGCCAGCGACAGAAAATCTTCCGAAATACCGTATCTGTCGTTGTTGAGCGATTTTAGAACTCCGCTTGATCAGCTTTTGGAAGCGTATACCGGCACTCTAAAAGTGGCTTCGTGGCTTGCATCCGAGCCTCTGGCATATCCTGACAGAAAACCTATTCTCACAGTCAAAATGAAAACATTGTTTACCTGTACTAAACTGTTTAACTTATATGTCGCGCAACGTAAAAAAGCGATACCCGATATCGCAATAGCGCAGGACGAATTGCGTAACGCAATAAATCATATAATTCAAATGGCCGGATACGAATCTATAATAAATGTTGCCGATGTTGAAATTACCGATACTGACGTTATAGGGGAGTTGGTTTTTCCTGATAAACCTCATGTTTCCCGTATTGTAGTTCGATGTAGCGACACAGAACCTTACGGTTATTTTGACAGCGATATAGAAGACCGGTTTCTGGAAGTTGTAAAATTATCCACAGGTGTTACAGAGCAATTTTTCGATTACACAACATATTTATCGTATCGTTTGCGCGAACACCTCTTAACCCGAATGATCCTAAGCGTTATCGCTGAAAACCCTGCTTCGACCAAACTGATCCATGAAGAACTTAATAACAGATTTCCTTCAGTAGAACCGGATGAAGCGGACGTTCAGTATATCATTAAAAAACTTCTTGATAACAAAATACTTATTTCGATTACATATTCGATGGATGAGATACGTTACGCCTTATCTAATCAACCCGGAATGGATCTGTTTATTTCAGCATTTTGCCGGTCAGCCGAGTTGGGTGAGGCGGTTGATAACCCGTTGCAGACAGAGATGATTACTGCTTTCAGGTCGGAAATAGATGAAGTTATATTACAAAATTATCCTGTGTTAAGGCGTATATCCGCAATCATGATCGAACCTTCAATTTCTTTAAAAACTGTTTACGATGTATTCCGGCAACTACATGGCAATGAACAATTAATTATATCCGATGATTTGCCGGTATATCTTGTTCCTGTTCCCGATTTGGACGGTTCATACGAAAAATTATATATTCTTAGGCGTGAGCATGTTAAAAACCATTCAGGAAATGCAGGAAATACCGGAAACGTCGTGTTTACATCTGTTCCTAATCTTATCCCTATAGACCAAGTTCAGTATCTTCATTCGTTGACCGCCGCAGAAAATGATTTATGGCAACTAGTGGCTATAGGCGACGAAGAAACGGAATCATTGTTGATATCGGAATATCAGTACATCGCCGAGAGTGTTGCAAAGAAGATGTCTTTTGCACTGCGCAATTCGAGGTATCATAATAATTCGAATTTAGACCCGAACGATTTGTTTGTAGTTGCCCAAAAAGGTTTGCTCAATGCTATCCGCGCTTTCGATCCGGATAGAGGCGTTCCTTTCCCAGGCTATGCTACGATAGTGGTAAAGAACGAAGTACGGCGAGAGTTAGCGTCTTCAAATTGGATAAAGGCTTCTATTAGTACTCAGATTCGAACAATGTATACTGCACGGTCGGAATTCGAAAAAGAATATGAACGCCTGCCCAACGACGAAGAATTAGCTGATTATATGAATACGTCAGTCCAAAAAGTATGGCAACTTAAAGAATTGTCTGCCAATCAGTTTTTGTCTCTCGACGAGCCTGTTTCATCTTCTGCCCCAAAAAGCTCTCCGTTGTCGGATATTATTGGGGATAAATTTCAGAAATCTCCTGAAGCTATACTGATTGAAAAACAAAGACTGGAACTGCTTAAGTATGCGCTTGAGTATTTACCTGATCGGGAGCGAGATATTGTAGAACGCCGTTATATTAAAGAGATGACACTCGATCAGGTCGGCCAGATATACCTTCTATCAAGGGAACGTATTCGCCAGATTGAAGAAGACGCCTTAGAGCGGTTAAAGAATATTATGAGTCTGATGTTAGGGCTTGGATATGAAAATTTGAAAGAAGTTAAAAATAACATAGCGGACGTTGTGGACAATCTTACTCCTCAGGATCGCGAAATTATTATGTTGAGTTTCAGCGGTAAACTTACCGACGAACAGATAGCGCAACGGCTCAATATGTATGTGATACATATTCGAAGAAAACGTAATGCTATTGTTGAGCAGATCACACGGGCTGTTCTGTCTATGCCTTTCGACGAGGCAATTCTGGATATTATGGAAGAAAAACTTAGTAGCTCTATGGAGCAACTTTTAACGAATATAATAGAAGACAGAGAAACATATATGCTCGATATTCTGGAAGATATTGCTCTTAAATCATTTGACTTATCGCTCAGCATGGAACAGGTTCGGGATTCATTGTCTATCTATTCTTCTATGTTATCCCCAATTGAGGTTGAAGTATTGATGTTAATTCATTATGAAGGGAAAAACACCGCTGAAATTGCGGAGATTATTAATTATCCTCAACAAAAAATTGTTTTCATACTTCAAAACGCCAGAACAAAAATAGAAAATCGTCTGAAAGTAGTTCAATATGTTGAAGATAAATATCGTGGAGAACTTGCCGGCGCAACGCTTGACGCTGTAAACAAACTTCCATTGAGCGATAGAGAAGTCGTATTGGGATTGCTCTATGACGGAAAAAGTAGGTCGGAATTGGCTGAGGAATACAATATTACTCCATCCGGCATTGGAGTAAGAAAATGGTCGGCTTTAAAGGAATTACAAAACGCATTGTTCGAATCGGTAAAGTTTTTCTTGCCTTTCGACGGGCATACTGACGTATTGGCAGATCCGTCGTTAAAGAGGTTCGAATCATTGTTGCAGGGAATTTTATTCGATATACCCCGCTCATCGTTTTCCACCGAAGAACTTATCCGCCCGCAAACGCTTGTCGATGTGCTCGAATCGGTTGTTCAATCACGAATGTCACCGAAGATCGATCAGGCTACTTTACGGCAATTATTGGAGTTATATGTACCTTTTCTCAATGACCGCGACCGTGAAATATTGATGTTGCGCTATTCGCGAGGATTGAGCGTTACTGATGTGTCTAAGGCTACCGGTATCACAGTAAACACTCTCACTCCGATAATTTATCGCCAAATAATGCCTGCCCTTGAATCATATATAAAACAGTATATTGTTTTTGACGAATATGGAATCGATAAAATAATGGAAATAGTAGCTGAATCTATTGAGCAACTGCCTCCAAGAGAAAAGTTTATTATCATCTATTATGCTTACGATCATCTATCCCAAGATAAGATAGCAGATGTGCTGAATATAACTAAATATCAGGACAATCACCGTAGAAAATTGGAACTTGCTCAACGGCATGTTAAAGATATTTTTCTTGAAATAAATACCGATACGAATATCGGCAGTATACTCTCGTCAGGCGTTTCAGCTATCCGGTACACACTGTATTGGTTGCCCTTTAACATACAGCGATCTCGATTCCATGTACCTGAACTGACCGATGCGGTCAACACTGAAGCAGTGGATATCGACAATATTCAGTTCGATCAATATAATCCCGAATTTCTTGAAAATTTGTTCAAATGGCTATTTCCTGACACAACTCCGGATAGTTTGACTTTGCGGCACCTGAGCGCTTTTATGGATACCCTCAGTGAACAGCAGTTTTATGTATTATATTATCGTTTCGGCGAAAATATAGTCACTCGACGAATCATTGGGGAAAAGCTCAATATCACTGAGGAAACAGTAAACAGTATCATGAAAAAAATGAAAAAAGAATTGGCGCGACGCCTGAAGTTTTTAGATCAGTTCACTGCTGATGAACGCTCACATTTAAGACGGCTCCTTGCGGATACAATCGATAATCTTCTGGTGCCGGTTGAGTACAAAACAATGCTTGTTTATTTATATTATGACGCGATGGGCAATAAAGAAACCGCTGAGAAACTCGGGTTTGAAAATCCATCAAATTCGCCTCATCAAAAAACGGCGACAATAAAGAAATTGCAAAAATCGTTTACCGATAAAATAGATAATCCTACTTTACGTACACAGTTTACCGGATCGACAAAAAACATTATGGAGTTTTTATATACTTTGAAATCAGAAATACCTCGGGAACGATTTGGAATCGCGGAATCACCCACAGGGAGAAAACGCGCCGACCTGAAGGCATTTTCACAAGATACACCCACTCAACCTGCCGAATATACCGATGCTCCGGCGACGGATCAGGCGGAAACATTCTTATTTACACCTGCGCAGGTAAACAAGCTTTTTGAGAATTATTCCGAAGAATATATTGATGAATTAAAGCGTTATCTGGATTATTTCTCGTTGTCACCGGATGGCGCAATATTGCCTAATCCGCTGATAGTTAACCGTAACTTATTGTTTAAAAACCTAAGGTCTAACGAAATATCCGCCGAATCTTTTGCGGGATCTTTTTCTCCTTACTATGCGCAACTTCTCAGGTATGTGTTTGAACGTGCAGGATACCTTGAAGTAAATACGGCTGACTATGATGTTCTGTTAATAGATATTGATACGCTTGATGTTCCAAAAGTAATACCAGCATACAACGGAAGAGTTCGCAGAGAACTTGCGTCTCATATACAGAAAGTAGAAGCGTCATATTCAAAACGCAACCGTAAACCTCATTTTGTTTTCTTTTCACAACGTTTCAATATGGCGCATATTGAAGCTATTCTCGGTAAAGATTTGTTTTATATACTGCGTGGCAACGGCAACGCCATATACAGCAATGAAATGATCGTTACATTAGGAGATACTTCTGACGGACAGGCGTACAGGGAATTTTTGCTTGAGCTTCAGTCACTCTATCCGGTCAGCCGTATTAACTTCAAACTTTTTTCGGTGAATCCTGTTGTCCAGAAAGTGGGGCAGGAATTCGGAGTTATAAAAGCCGCTCCGGGAGAAACGATTTTCAGCGCTTTAAAATTGTTTGCCAATATTCATCCCGGCCAATCGGCAAACTGGACGGTCTATAATTCGCCGTTAACGGTGGCCGACATAGTGAAAGACCGTAACAAAGGATATTTCTCTTTAGCAGGTGTTATGCTGACATCATCAAACAATGATCATAACCACCGCCGGTTATCTCGCTTATCCGAACTGGATAGTTCGCTGTAATAACGATGAAAATAAAGCCGTTCCGGTTAACCCAAGGTGTCTATAGTATTGCCTAGATGTATGCCTACTTGAAGGAGTTCATTTTGCATTTGAATGGCTTTAATGTTTGCAGTAAATGCAAACCGTGTTTCTATAAGCGATACCATATCATGGACGACATCAACGTTATTGTTTCGCGGCGTAAAATGTGACATATTCTGTTGAGAATTATCTTCCTGCTGTCTTTCTTGATCTGCTAATCCTTCTCTGCGTACTCGCGCGCGAACACCGCCCGACGGGACTTCTTCCATTACGGTATCGTAACTGCTGTAGTTTTCCGATTGCATGTTGGCCAGATTGTTGGCGGTAACACTCAATCGGGTTGAAAAAGCTCCCAGAGCGGATAATGAAGCGTTGATGCCGTCCAGCATTTTGATGTCCTGTCCTTTTAGGTTTAAGCAAAAATATCCGTGTTTTTACCGATACCGAAACTTAAGGAAAATATCTTATCAGCGGTATCAAGATGTCCTTGTGATAAAAACTGGTTTGTTTGTTTATCCTGCGTTTTCGTTGTGTTTCGGTCATTGAATTTGTTTTCGTACTCGTTCATTGCGACCCACGCTTTATCAGATATGCTCATGCTCATAATACGATCCTCCTAAAAGAATTTATTAAACTGGTTTGAAGTGTATTGACCGGCATTTTTAAGCATATTGATTGATGCCTGCATGCGAATTGCGGCTCCTTGCGCGTTTATGTAACTTTCAGCCATATTCGCGTCTTCGATAGAGCTTTTTTGCGCCATTATATTCACATAGTTCATACGGTTTATTTCTTGTCGCATATTTAAAGATTGAATTTGCGATCCTGTCGACGCATTTACGCTAAGCATAGCATTATGTAATGCGCCGGTCGTTCTTATATCAGAAGTGAGCCTATCTCTGTTGGAAGTGTCGATTTGCGCATTCTTCGCCATCAGGGGATCAAGTAATCCTGTAAGTTCTTTGACATGATTTTGTACAGCTTGCTTTTCTGAATCGCCGCTTATATCGCTTATACCCGTGTATAGTTCATCAATATTGGCTACGATTTTAGCCGCCTGATCGTACCTGCTACTGACGGTTTGAAGTAATGCTATCTCGCGCTCCGCAACACGCGACTGTGTTTGCAGTGTACGCGATTCTTTTTCAAGCAGTTTGCTACTCACATAGCCGGATGGATCATCGGAAGCGGAATTGATACGTTTTCCAGTAGCCAAATTTGTCAGTGTATTACGAAAGCGGTCGCTTTGATTATTGAAAATGGAATACGCAGACAACATGATATCCATCTTGACCTCACGGTTAAATACATTCTGTATCATCCATGAAGAACAAAAGGGAATTTCTATCCATGAAAGCCCTTGTTATCTATTTTAAAACAGTCTTTTTTTTGCAAAATCAAAACTTTTGCATTGCTAATTTTTCTATTCCTTAACGCTTATTTAGCAGAATGTTATAATGCAATAGATATGCCATTTCATCCAAATAAGGCGTGTTTCAGTTATAACATTTTTATTATCAATTAGTTGTATAGCAATATATAGTTTATTACTATGGCTGTTTAATAAAATTTTGTGTAATACATTAGATCATTTGTAAAATAAAGCGCAACGTTTCGTTACATATTAAAAAACTATATACCCTAATATCTTTTATGATACATTAAACATTAGTTTGATTGCGTTCAAATCAGAGTTCACAAGTATGCTGTTTTAAATAGTAGTCTAAGAAAACTCTGTTCGGTAGCATACGGCAGAGTTTTTTGCTTTTTTATAATAACGAACAAAAAGCATTAGCGATACAAATCGCTGTGCCGGAGAAAAATATGCCGAGGTTGGTGAAAGAAAGTGTCACCCGGACATTGATAAAAATGGCTGTTCCCATGCTCGCCGGATCTTTTTCACTGAGCGCCTATAACCTGACCGACACATGGTTTGTTTCACGTCTGGGTACAACCGCGCTTGCGGCAATGGCGTTTACTTTTCCTGTCGTTCTTCTGCTTAGATTTGTAATGCATGGGCTGGGAACCGGCGCCATGGCTGTCGTGGCGCGCGCGCTGGGCGGAAATAAACATCATACCGCTACTCGGCTGACAACCCACGGGATATTATTGATTTTTATTATATCCTGCCTCATTACTATAGCCGGTATTATGACAATACGACCGATTTTCGTGCATTTAGGCGCGACAGGAGAAATACTTTCTATGACACGGCAATTCATGACAATATGGTATTGCGGTATGCCGGTTATGGCTCTTCAGTTAATGCTTGGTAGCGTGATTATAGGAGCAGGCAATGCCAAAGCGGCAAGTTTTCTTATGGTGGCGGGAACTCTTATTAATTTTATATTAGACCCGATTATGATATTCGGATTGATCGGATTTCCTCGAATGGAAATTCAGGGTGCGGCTATAGCAACGGTGTTATCACAGGCGGCAGTACTGGCAGTAGCGATCTATATAATACATACGAAACATCAACTGATATCTTTTTCGCTGTATTCCGCCAAAAAAATCTTCGTATCTTGGAAACGTATTTTAAGTATCGGGTTGCCTAGCGTACTCAGTTCGATATTAACTCCTTTATCGTCGGCTGTTGTTATAGCGATAATAGCTAGTTTCGACAGTTCGGCTGTGGCCGCCTTTGGTGTCGCCAGCCGTATAGAGATATTCGCTTTTATGATTCCTATGACCGTAGGAATGTCGCTTATCCCTTTTGTAGCGCAGAACTACGGAGCGAAACGTTTTGACCGTATACGCACAGCGCGAAAAGGCGCTATGATATTCGCACTGATTTTCGGATTTATTACCGCAGGGCTATTTTTTATTATAGCCCGTCCGATGGCCTCTCTGTTTTCTAATGATCCGGATGTAATACGTGTGCTGGTCAAATATATTTGTATTACTTGTTTCGGGTATGGTTTTCTAGAAGTACACCGGTATGCAGGCTTCTGTATGACAGGCATCCATAAACCTGTTTCTTCTGTTATCCTTAACTCTATTCGGGTGGTTCTTCTGCTTATACCGCTTTCATTGCTTGGAGCTAGATTGTTCGGTCTTTCGGGAATATTCTGGGGCAGGCTGATCACAGATTTCTTATGCGGAATTATCGGAATCGTATGGACAGGCCGCGTACTCCGTACAATGAGATAAAAACCTTAAAACATACAGAAACCGTTAACGGTAATATCATTTTATTTTCAGAGGACGCTTAACCATTAAGACAAATCAGACGATAATTTCTTTGATTCTCTAAAACCAGATGTTATGATTGACAAAAACTTTTTTCTGCTGAAAATTTCAAAAAGGAGTCGTTATATGAAAAACATCAGTCAAAAAGATATTGAATCATTCGCTGATTCGTTGCTAAAGTTATTTGATGATATCAAGCATTCCGATCTGATGAACAAAGGTCCGGATTATCATCCGTGTTCAAAAGAATTATATAATGCTGATCGAACTAAACTTATAACCCGCATTCGTTTTTTTCAACGAATCCTTGAACCGATCAAAGAGCGAAGTGAGATTCTTGAAATCGGTTCTGGATACGGATTTAATCTTATTATTATAAAATTTTTAGGATTTGAAAGTGTTTACGGAGTTGAGCTGGTCGAATCAGTAAGCGACACCGCAGAAAAAATTATAAAATTGGCAAAAAAACACGTTGATTTCGATTTAACCGGTTGCAGATCTATTTGCGCTAATGCAGAAACATCTGGATTTGACGATCAAAAATTCCAAAATATACTTGCGATAGAATCAATATCACATGTGCCGTCATTTGATCGTCTGATGAGAGAAATAAACAGGATACTGAAAACCGGCGGAAATTTTATTGTAAGTGATGGAAATAATATATGTTGTCCTCCATATAGAAAATTTTTACATAAAACATGGGAAAAAACCCGTAAAAATGAGCTTGAGAAAAAAATCGATTATCTGAAAAAGGTATACCCTGATTTGTCGCCGCATCTGCGTGCGTCTATTGCGTTGCATACCGAATTGTTATCCCTAAAAGATGCCGCTGACGCGGTGCCTAATATACTCAAAACAAATAAACTTCCCATGAATCTCTATTTCGAAGGATACGCGCCTATACAGGTACAGTCCGGTACATGGGCAGAGTATGCGTTTGAACCGCCTAAACTTGCAAAGTATATGTCGTTATACGGTTTTTCCGCCACCCCTAAACTTTACGCAGGTTCAGCCCGCGGAGGTATTTGGCCGGTTGTTGAAGATATTATCAATGTGTTGCCCGACAAAATCAGATTTCTGTTCCGCCCTACATTTCTGATTTACATGAAAAAAATTGATGCGGTCAAATATCTTGTGAATTAACAGTCACTTCAAAAAACGATTAAAGGCAAGTATTTTTAGGGCTTTTGACATCTTTTTGTCTGTAAAGAAACTCTAAAAGACGCTTACTGCCGAAGGAAGTCGGCATCTAATTATCTACGATGCAAATCTGTCTATATCTCTTTAAGTTATATTGTGCCAATTCTTTTCGTTACACCGATAGGTAGGTAGGGATAAATATCTTCAAGAATAGGGGATTTAGAGCTTATAATCATATAAAATAAAAATTCGTTGTGGTATAATAATGATATAATAATTTGATATGAAATAATTAAAACGAGTCTTCTTAATGAATGTTATTCAAAAAATAACGACATACTTTATTTTAGCTATTCTAGGCATGGCTGTTAATTTGTATGCCCACTCTTCGATTGAAAAAGTGCAAGAGTGCGCAGTAAAGTATGATTTTTCTGTAACGGATTCCTATAAATCCAATGATAAATCACCATTTATCATATACATTGAAGACGCCCACTGCAATTATATCGCTCAAAGAGAAATAGCAAGAATAATACGATTACTGGTACAATACGGCCTGTGCGACGCTATCGCTGTAGAAGGTTCTCAGGGTAATATTGTTACCGATTTGTTTTCAACTTTTCCTGTCGATCCGGTTAGAAAAAATATAGCTGAAAATATGCTTAAAAACGGTATTATTTCAGGTGAGGAGTATCTTTGTATTTACGATGGAACTTCCTTACCCGTTTACGGTGTTGACGATCAAAGACTTTATAAAGAAAACATATCTTATTTCAAGAGTTTTGTAGATTTTAAACAGGATCTATCATCTATAATCGATTCCGTAAAAGAATCTATAGTTCTATTAAAACAGAGTATTTACAATCATGATCTTGTTGTATTCGACACTGCTTACGAAGAATATCGTATAGGAAAAAGCGATATTGTGAATTTAATTTCTCATGCAAAAACATTTCTTCCTGAATCCGCAAACATTTCTGACACATATCCGGCAATAAAACTGGCGTGTGAGGTTATCACTAAACAAAACAGTCTGTCGGCCGGTTCAATCGACACTCAATGCAAACAGTTGATATCCAAATTAATAGGGCATCACGATATAGATGTTTGCGACGACGCTCATGCGTTATACGCGCAGTTTCTAAAAAACACGCTCAAACTCAGCGACTACTGCAAACAATTATCTATTCTTGCTTCGCGTGCGGGCATAGATATCGACCAGTACGATGCCATAAAACAATATTTGTGGTGTACCGACCAGACTACGCTAATAAACCTGAAACAAGTTGAAGCCGAATTACAGCAAATTGTATCGGATTGTTACCGAAATTTATGTTCGACCGACAACGAAAAAGAACTCTACCAGATCGTATTGCAGTGGCATAAGATAGAACGGCTTATGAATATGCAGTTGGATAGAAACGACTATATATATCTTTTGAATACCGATGTAATCGCGGATATGGATAATTTATTGAATTATATCGAAAAATACAACGATATAAAATTACTCACGGACACTCAATCGATTGCGCTAAAGAATATTTTGACAAACAACCTCGCTTTTTACCGGATAGCCGCTCAGCGAGATGATGTGTTGAGCCGCAATACTATTGAATATTTGAAGCGCAATAATGCGGATACGATAGTTTTGATCGCAGGCGGATTCCATACAAACCGCATATCGGAATATTTTTCGGAGCATGAAATATCGTATGCCATACTTAGGCCTAATCGAATAGCGGACTATAATTTCGACCGATATTCGTCAGTACTTTTAAGGGCTGATATATCCGATTATTTTTCGGTTTTGCCTCGTAAGGCTGACCAGCATTATTTGCGGGCGACATCGTTTTTTGCGGAACACAGCTTCGATGATATGCGCAGGGTTTCCGAGTTTAGGTCTGCCATAGTTTTTAATTCGATAATGCAATCAATTGGACAAATAAGTTATGATGAGATTTTTTCTGTAGTACGCCAATGGCGCAGTGCGTACATGCATGCAGTGGCGATAAGGCATTCGATTGAATCTCCGGAATTCCGCAATGCGTTGACTCTGTTCGACTATCTGATTACCGATTTGTTTGCATACAATAATGTTATTATAGATTCCGATAACGGAAAGATTTTTATACCCAATAACGGATCTATAACTACGTTATCGCAAGATCGGAACGGCTTGCCGGTAATATCTGTCTCGTTAGATATGGATAAACAATCTCGTTTAGAATCGTCGATGAATCTGAAAGATAAGATGTTGTTTACTATATACTCGGATGTTTTTATTTTAGCATGGACTATTGCCGACCAGTCATCGCCTAATTACCGGCACGGCGATGCGCATTACAGCATCAAATATATAGAATCTCTCAACAAACGAGGTGTATCGCCTGTTGTAATTTTACCTGATGATCTCAATGAACGTGAGGAAACACTGCGTAAATATGACTTTGCCGTATCTAATGATCGGTACCGTTTCAGTTTTGCGGTTTATGATGAAACAAACAACACATATATTAAATTAGATAAAAAAATGGTTCCTTTGGAAGAACTTAATGTGCCGACACACAAAACGCCTATAGTTGTATATCTAGCTTCTGAAATTGACGATAAGCATGATACACGTATCGTATCCGCTAACGATAGATTCACATCTTTATATAATACCGAATTGCCTCCTGTTTTTCTGAGAATACCTACTGCCGGCACAATGCCTCAACCTATAGAAAATATTCAAACCCTAGATATATTTATGAATCCGGTTGCTCGTGAATCACTGCCGGAAAACGCCATTCAATCGGGATTCATGGCGGATCAGGAACTTCTTGATATCATAAAGCTTTTCAGAAAACAAGGAACAGCGTCTATACGTAAATCTATTCTAGAGGAAATCAATGAATCAGTGAGCGGCAACCGATTTGAATTGCTGATAAATCAATTGGCAGGTGAAACACTAGATTCTATTGCCGGCCGGCACTGGACGTTCAGATATCTTACTGAGAAAACAGAAGCGGAAATGGCGTCATTCATGCATGCCGCGCAAAATTACCCTGGCAGTCAAGTAGTGTTCACATTTTATAAAGATACTCCAACCGACAATCGTCATATAGAGTTTATTAAAACTCACGCATCTTTTATAGACCTCACCCGTGAGGATAACAACAACCTTGACCCATCACGATCGATTCTTGTGATAAACTTGCCTCCTGTAGATAGTTTTATGTTCAAGACCATTCTCGCATCATCTGACAGCGCTGTGGTTAGCGGTGAGAATTCATTAACCGAAGGATTAGTTTTAAATAAGCTGGGAATAGGACCGTCAATACTGTTCAAACCAGCTCTTCCTGAACACATGTCAATACTTACTAACATGCTACAAAATACTGACAGAAATTTCATGGTAGACGGACTACAGGATTACGCTCAATTACAGGATATTGACGGACAAGATTATTTCGGATCGTTCAAACCTGCCGATCCGTTAACCGGTGTTTCACAGGTAATTTACAACACACTTTACGACCCGCAGATATCGGCGGTTATGCGCGGCGCGATTACCGAAGCTGTATATGAAGTTAACGGATTAAACGCGCTGACCGATATCATAGACGATATAAATCAAAAAAAATCGTTTGATGACATAGCGGAAAATCATAACCTGTCACCGCAGGTTTTTGCTAAATATCTTATGGACGAGTTTTTTTACGACAGTTCCGTCAACATTCATTCCGAGCAAGATATAACCCGTTTCACCACAGACCGGATTCGTTCATTCATTCTCTTGTATGCCAATACAATGATGCTTAACTCTGTCCCTGTCGATCTGATTGAGCGACGTATAAACGAATTAAAACGAGCTCTTATGCAAAACTACCGTTCTAAACTATCCGCGCTGACTATCGGCGAAACCGAACATCTTTTAACACAATTTCAGTCGATTATACACGACAGTGTTGCATCTGTGCAAATTATTGAAGGCGGTCATTTGTTTATGCCTGTAGTAATAGATGGGTCGCTCTATTACCGCCATGATTATGCAAATCTGAAATTATTTGTGCCTAAGAATGAAGATCAAACACCTGTAACCGAATCGGAAATATTGACTCCTGCGACTGCAAATAGAATGATCTCAAAATTGCGTGATGCATATTATATAAAACGTATGATTGATCCTCTATATAGTACGGTAAGCCCGTTTACTCATTACGATTCTGAACTTTTGCCCCCTACTTTCAACCATGAAAACAAACGCCATGTCGAAGAAATAAAACAATATATTGCCCTCGCCGCACTGGATTATTTCCAGAATCTCATCCGAATCAACGCAAGGTTTCTCGAACAGAATTACGGTGTTGCCAATACACGTACGCTCAATGAATATATTCAATCTGTTCGCGTAGGTAACATGCCTATAGATAATGATTTGATTAATGGATATGTGGCTTTTACCAACCAATTGACCTCAGATGCGAACACCGGTACGACCAATTTTTTCCGTGATGTTGACAACTGGCGTAAGGAATATGAAAAATATCTCAGCGATATCATTGTTCAAAAAGCCGCATTGGGAGATTATACGTTATCCATCCGCAGTGTAGGTAGCGCCGTTGGTAAAGAGGCTTATTCCATCGCGTCATTTGTGGAACAGGCACTGCTTAAATATGCGCGAGAAAATGTTTACTCTCATATAACCGATCCCATAGAACAAACTCAACTTGTTCAGAAATGGGTCGACCGTTGGGATGTACAGCTTTTTGCATTTGACAACAGCGTTTTGCGGCTGACCGCGGCTAAAGAGGGTATTTACCTGCTTGATGAACCGGCAGTATCTTTCCTTAGCAAAAACACTGCGCACAACCGTTTATTTGAAGCGCAGTATCAAGGCAACGGTTATTATCCCATTAAACGGGTCAATAAAAGATTACGTAGATGGATGGTACCGGTTTTTGTAGACTTGGATAAAAATTTTGAGCTTCTTAACAAATACCCCGCTGAGATTACATTTGCCATGAATCTGGTTAACTATCTCAAATACCAGTCTCTGTTTGTCAGAACTCTGACTGAATCTACCAATCCCGACTACAAGGCATTTGTAGCGTACAATATTGCATTTAACGATCCTCCTGTCGGGCACGGATTACTACCCGGACAGCTACATGTTGTTCCTCCGAAAAATGCTCCTTCCGTCGAAACCATTGAAAGGATCGTCACAGGTACGCGCGTTTCGTCTATCGATAATCTTAGAAATATGCTAGGACTCACGGAAAAGCAGTTCGAACGCTTTGCGGGGCAGACCGTTGACGTTACTCCTAAAACAATGTTCGACCGGATTATACGTGACCGGAAAAACCGCGCTCTTGTTGAAAGCATGTTGTAAAATAGGCATGATTATCTAAAAAAATATTTCCATCACACAGACATCACAATTAAAATTGAGCTTGTAGCGCTTGCCTTTTTCATCGACAAGATAGAGGGGTTCTTCTAACGATGTTTGATTTTTAGGATCTTTTAGGCATAATCCGAGTTCGTATTTCAAACATAGCTTTGTAGTCATGATTTTTCGGTCATGCATATCTATACCCGACTCCGCGGCAGGTTCGATTTTTTCTACTCCGTGACGCCTGTAAAACGCCTCTGCTTTACTGTTAAGCACATTTGCCTCAAACGTCAGCATCTTAGATACATACGGCACATTGTTTTTAACTATATGATATTCTTGCCGAACATATCGTCTCTGTCTTTCGAGCTGAAGTTTACATATAACGTCTCTTCGTATAGCGTTAAGGCGACCTACCGGTATGAAGAACAGTTTCTGGGTATCAATTTCTAAATTTTTACAGATAAATTCGGTATCTCCCAATTTAGAAAATTGTTTTTCTATAGAGCTGATCACAGACTGGATATTTTTAGCCGGTTCGTGCGGTACTTCATAGATTCCGGTTACCGAAACTCCATTTTCATCCACAATAGATACGTACATAGAATTATCTTCACATCTTACTGAAAAAGACACGGATATCCTTCGCTTTATATCGGCTTTTAATAGATGAGAAATAAACTGGTGATCGTGGTTGCGGTAAACCATTGTACCTTTTGTTATGCCGGACATGTCGGCAGGATATATTGCAGAACCGTCGCAACGGTTTATATTTGTGCCGGATAACGAGATGTCTTCATTAAAAAAACATATCCCGTCGCCGTTATGAAGTTCCGTTGTGGTATCTAATAAAAAACTGTTTTTTGAAATCGATTTGACTTTACCTACAGGTTCGCCCAGATACTTGGGAGTATCAGAAGAACACACTACATCTGCGCGTCCTTTGATAAAATAACTCGTGAACCCTCGGTTGAATGTTTTTACGGGATCCGGCACGAAATCTATCTCGCTTATTCCTGCCGATGATCTCTCGAATCCTTTGCCTAAACAAATTGCATCAAGTTTTTTTCGGTAATACGATACTATATTAATAACATACGCCTCATCGCGCAGTCGACCTTCAATTTTGAATGACCGCACACCGGCATCTATCAGATCAGGCAGATAATCCGATAAATTCAATTCGCGCAAAGATAACAGATATTTATCGCGAGATATGGCCGTGCCGCCGGCAGAGATAATAGAATATTTTTTACGACATGGTTGGGCACACTCACCGCGATTTCCCGAGCGTCCTCCTATAGCGTAGCTCATGTAGCATTGACCGCTGAAGGAAACGCATAATGCGCCGTGCACGAAACATTCCAGATCGATAGACGTTGCCTCGCGTATTTGCCGGATATCGTCCAGCGGTAATTCGCGGGCGAGAATAGCGCGACGAAATCCGACATCTTCTAAAAACTTAATTTTCTGGGGGGTATTGTTGTGAGTTTGCGTACTGGCAAATAGGGGAATCGGCGGCAAATCAGTTTCCAACAGCCCCATATCTTGAATAATGATGGAATCTGCACCGATATCGTAAAGTTTATATATAAGGCTACGTGCTTCCTCAATCTCGGAATCGGTTAATATCGTATTAATAGTTATGTATACTTTCGCGCTGTAACGGTGCGCGTATCCTATCAAATGTTCTATATCGGTTAAAGAATTACCTGCCTCTTTGCGTGCGCCGAATTTATGTGTGGCAATATAAACCGCGTCTGCGCCACAGTTTATAGCCTTAACACCACAGTCTCTGTTTTTCGCCGGAGCAAGAAGTTCTAAAGATCGTGTTAAATTTTTATGCATAGATAGTATCCATTTATTATTTTAGCAAAACTTAAATATAACTTATTTTCTTATTTCAAGCAAACTATGTTTGCACAGAACTTTGTTTGTACAAAACAAACAGATAAACTTGACAAACAAGAATTTATGTATTATAAGTTTCAAACACTGAAAAGTATATGAAGGGCTTTTGATTATGAAAAGATTTTATTTTAGTTCTCTTTTAATGTGGTTACTTTTAATATTCTTCAGCATTCCGTCAAATTCATATTGTGCTTCCGTAAGTTATTATCAAGGAGACGGAAAAGGTAGCGGTGACGGAAAAGGAAGCGCATCGGATACAATGGGCACAGCTATTTATCAGGCGTCTCCCAGCGCGAATAACGGAACTGCGCAAACTGTCAATGCGAGAAGTTATACGAACTATAATAGCTATGTTTATGTATCTTTTCCAAACATATTCGGCGATGAAAAATACCAGATACCATTGGATGCCACAATAACAAGCGCCACATTACGCATAGTTAAAACAAGTTCTAATCAGAATAGCGGCGCCGGAAGGATATACAAAGTAACAAGCGCATGGAATGAATCCAATTTCACATGGAATCGAAGAAGCACTTATGGAGAAGGTAATTATTCGTCATCAAATTATACTGCATTTACAGTCAATTACAGTCAATATTCGTCCGCGTCAATAAATGTAACTGCAACAGTTCAGTCATGGCTTAACAACCCTGCAACTAATTTTGGATGGATGTTCTGGTGCAATATGACTTCGAATTCAAGTGCTACAGCATGGGCTACAGACGATCACGCGACGGCATCATACCGTCCCCGATTGACAATCGAATATACCCCGATACAGACGCAATATATTAGCAATAACAAAGATGTTTTCTCGGAGACATGGACTGACGCGCAAATTAATACTCTGTATAACATTCATTTTGCCGGATCCGGAAGCGCTACCGTAAATGGTGAAAAATGGAATTTTTGCAATTTTACATTTAATGAAAACGGATTATGGGGTACAGAACATTCGATAGGGGATGGATGGATAGATAAATACGGATTTAAACACATATACCTTTCCGCCGGTAAATCAATAAGCACTTTCGACAGTCTGGATTATTCCAAACAATGGGAATATATTGCTACCGCCGGATACTCATCTCTCTTCGGAGAGAGTTTTAATGCGGATTGGACAAAAGACGACGTTGATCTGCTTTACGATCTATATCTTACAAAAGACGGTAATGTAACTCTTAGTGACGGTTCAACATGGTATTATACCTATATAGACTATAGTGATGACGGATATTGGGGGACCGGCAAAAATATCGGAGATTACTGGGTTGACTCTATGGGCTATAAACATATTTTCCTTGGGTCAGGTTTAACCACTTCTTTAGGAGAACCTTTCGCCATACCGGAACCATTATCTATTTCATTAATCATCACAGGTATAACCGGACTTATACTTCGAAAAAGATATAATCAAAAATAATTTACGGAACCTCTGAGAAATTAAATTCGTTATTGGGAGGATTATTTGGAGTTTCCGTTATAGCACCTCGGCGTAAAAAATGTCCTGACGGGCATTCGAAAAACCACGATTCGAGCTCGATTTCCTCATTCAGAATAGCAAAACAAGATCGTAGGTTCGATGGTCTTTACCTATAGTCATATTACATATTTCATTATACCATGCTACTGCGCATCGTTCCGCTTTTACAAAAACTTTTAAGATTATTTATGTAAAACCTTTTAAAAATATTTTAATCATGGAGCGATTATTGCTAAATATTGTCTCTGGGATTTTTTTCTGATATTACGGCATATAGCTATCTATTTTTAAAACAGCATGTGAAGTATGTTGATTTTTTATACCTTTTATCCGGAGTCAGTTTATGATTATCTGTTTCAATTGTAACGATAGAATTAAATCCATACTCGACGGACTTATAGCGACGGGTCAATATTCAGATTATGCCGGTGTCATTCAGGCGGCATTGAATAATCTTGTAGTTTTACATGAAAGGCTTGATGGAAAATCTCATATTGTTATAGAAGATAATACGGGCGATTTTAATGATGAAAATAAAGACATCAAACCATTTTATTCTTTCGACACCCGTCAGCCCGATTCTAAACAATTACAGAGAATTTTCCCAGTAATTCCGGAGGAGTTCGGACAGTTGACTGGGTATCCTGATTTTCCGTTGAGTGTAGCTGAACCTCAAGATAGTTATACGCGAAGACAGACAATAGCCATAGACAAATGGATGTTCGGACAATACAACACTCTCTTGCCGGCAAAAGCGACTTGCAGGGCGCTTGGTCATTTGCTATACGAATATCCTCAAGGTATTCAACTTCAAAAAGCTGTTATCAGCATTACGGAATCGGCGGCACGGCTTGGTGACTATTTACAACATCACGATAAAACGCACTCTTTACCACGGGAAGACTCGCTGGCTACCGGTTTTCCATCAACTGTTCCGGGGGCAGAGAAAGCTAAATTACGTTACGGACGGCAGTTTGTGGGGAATCTTAATCAACAGCATGCAATGACAGGAATGTTATTTGATTTGAAATTGGTAAATATGGCGGATCAGCGCAATAAGCTAATTACTCTGACAGAGGCCGGTTATCGATTCGCCGCGCTGGCTAATCCTGTACTTGACCGACAGCAGGAATATCCTACGCAAAAATTCAACCGTGAAGAGATCGACTTTTTTCTGGCTCATGTCCATTATTCCGTACCTGTTGAAGATCATGCATATAGCACATTATTGAGATATATCAGCACCGGCAGAGATACTCCTGAACAACTCGATACCGTTTTACAACGCCATGTACCGAGAGACACCCGCTTGCAAGTCAGTAAATCGTTTCTAGCCTCGCAAAGGTCAGGAACAATATCGCGTATGACCGACTTAGAACTGATCCGCAGAGAACGAATCGGAGTTAAATTCAAATATCACATAACCGACAGGGGAGAACAATTTATGCAGTTGCAGTCATACGCAACAGGCGACTCGTCGCGCTTGACAAGGATTTTGCATAACGATATTCTTTCCGATAATTATATTAATTCTTAAACTATGATATTCCGAAGAAATTTGTTCTCTATTTCGCTCTTCTAAAGAGAAGCCTGCCTGCTTAAAAAACGTAAAATTCTTGAAAATAAGACAAGCTACTGTTATTATGTGTATCCTTCAAGATATTAGATTCTAATATAAATTAACAGGAGGATAACAAATGCAAAAATTTGAATTTCAAGCCGAAACAAAACAACTGCTTGACCTGATGATTCATTCTATCTACTCAAATAAAGAAATTTTTCTCAGAGAATTGATTTCTAACAGTTCCGACGCACTCGACAAACTGCGTTTCGAATCGTTGACCAACGACAAACTCAAGGATCTGGCCGTAGACCTTCACATACGCATCGACGTCGACAGCAAAAAACGCACCCTCAGCGTGATCGACAACGGCATCGGTATGAGCAGGCAGGAAGTCATCGATTATGTAGGTACTATTGCACGTTCAGGTTCTAAAGAGTTTTTGCGGTTACTATCTGAAAAAAAAGACAGAGTTATATCTCCGGAACTGATCGGCCAGTTCGGCGTAGGTTTGTACGCCTCTTTTATGGTTGCCGATAAGATCACCATAGTAACACGTAAAGCAGGCGAAAATACCGCCACGTTCTGGGAATCTACCGGTGACGGTACATACAGTTTAGACGAAACAACCCGCGACTCGGCTGGAACAACCATAACTTTGCATCTGAAACCGGAAGATACCGAAGATGAACTACACGATTATACACGTGAATGGAAAATACGTGAAATTGTTAGAAAATATTCGGATTACGTCCAATATCCGATCAAAATGAAAATTGAGCGCTCGGAAATTGAGCGTGATAAAGACGGCAAGCCGAAAGAAGGCGCTAAAGAAAAAACTGTTGTCACCGACGAAACGCTTAATTCGATTAAAGCAATATGGACACGACCCGAAGACGATGTAAGCGACGATGAATACAAAGAATTTTACAAACATATCAGTCATGACTGGAATGACCCGCTTACGCGAATTGTTTTTAAAGCGGAAGGCTTGCATGAATTTAGGGGGCTTTTATTCATACCGTCTAAAGCGCCTATGGATATGTATGTCCGCGAAGGTGAACAGGGAATTCATTTGTATATACGGCGCATATTCATAATGAACGACTGTAAGGAACTTATACCGGAATACCTTCGTTTTTTGCGAGGTGTAGTCGATTCGGAAGATTTGTCATTGAACATTTCCCGTGAAATTCTACAAAAAAACCGTCAGATTCAGGTAATCCGTCAGAAAGTGATCGCTAAAGTACTCGAAAAACTTGAGGATATAAAATCAAACGATAAAGAAACATATCTTAAATTCTGGAACGAGTTCGGGCAGATTCTCAAGGAAGGTATTTTTCACGATGCTAAAAATCGCGAAAAGTTGCTTGATCTGACTATGATGTATTCGACGCAGTCAGATAGTTCGTTAACCACATTCAGAGAATATATAAGCCGCATGCAGGCTGGACAGGATACAATTTACTATATGTCAGGAAAATCACGTCAGGCAATAGAAAATTCACCTCATTTGGAGGCGTTTAAAGATAAGGGATACGAAGTATTACTGTTTACTCATCCTGTAGACGAACTATGGGTGCAATCGGTGTTTGAATTTGATAAAATGCCGTTAAAATCCATTGGGAAAGGTACTATCGATCTGGGAACGGAAGAAGAAAAAAAGCAGGCACAGGAAAAACGCAAAGAGACAGAAAAAGATTTTCGAACTCTGCTCGATTCTCTTCGCGCTTCTTTGCAAGACAATATTAAGGAAGTCAGGCTTTCAAGCAGGTTAACATCCTCACCGGTGTGTCTTGTGGGAGAACAATCCGATTTAACCCCGCAAATGGAAGAAATGCTAAGGGCTATGGGGCAGGATATTCCTAAAACAAAACGGATTTTAGAGGTCAATCCTGATCATCCTATCATTGTGCAAATGCAAAAGCGGTTTTCTGAAAACAAAAAAGATCCTGTGCTGAACGATTATGCGGAGCTGTTGTACGGACTGGCGCTTCTGGCGGAAGGAAGTCAGCCTCCGGATCAGGGTAAGTTCAGTAAAACCATAGCGGATGTAATGGCGCGAGCTTTATCATAAATATATGGCGCTATCACTTTAAAAAATATAACTTATTAGGGAATGACTGCATAAATGGTTTACGCATCAAACCGTATTTTTTTATTGTTATGATGTTTAATTATATTGTTTTGTGCAATCGATATATCTTGCCGGATACTAATCAATCTGCTACATTACACATGTAAAAAGATTAAAATTAGGCATTTCGAGGATCGTAACAATAATAATCAAAAAACTTTTACGATACGCTTATGTCGTTCTATCTTACTTTTAGATTAATCGATTTAACTGGAGGGAGTTATGGTACAAAAAGAAATCTATATTACCGAATACGATATGAGAAGATTGAGAAACTTAATACAGGTAGCACGGGAATTTTCTCATGAACACGAAAAATACTTAAGCGACTTGGAGAAAGAATTGGATAGAGGAAAAGTCGTTAATTCGAGAGATATTCCACCTAATGTTATAACTATGAATACAGAGGTTTGTTTAAAAGATCTCAATGAAAATAAAGAAATAATATATAAAGTGGTTTTTCCTGATGAAGCAAATGCTACTCAAGGAAAAGTATCTGTGTTAGCGCCGATAGGTACGGCATTGCTAGGCTATAAAGTAGGGGATGTTATAGAATGGCAAGTACCTGCCGGAACCGCTAGGCTAAAAGTGAAAAAAATATTGTATCAACCTGAAGGTAAAGGGGATTACCATTTATAGAAATGAAAAAATTACGACTTGCGAAAAAAACTAAAAAAGTCGGTATAGTAATCGCGACAAATGATCCTGAAACTTGTTGGGTTGCTATACGTTATGCCTCGTTTCATCTTGCGGAAAAAAACGATACGAATATATTTTTCGTGGATTCCGGCTTAAAATACCAAGATATGTGCAATGAAAAATATGACTTTATAAAATTGTTGGAAGATTTTATTCAAGCAGGTGGAAATATATATACCTGCGCTAATCGGGAATTATTGAAAACACATCTTAAAGAACTTTTTCTACCGATGTTGAGTATGGAGGATATCAATAGTATATGCGATAATGATATTTTTCAAAGTATGATGACAGAGAACGCATATATTAGGGAATTTAAAAGAGTGCTTTAGCCTGATTTTGCCGGCTAACCTTAGTTCGTAATAATTGAATATATTGATTTTTTTTGTTGATTTTTTTAGAAAAAATCTGTAATGTATGGCGCATCATTAGGAAAATGAAGTAAGTAACAATATTTTTCTTGAATTTTTTAGAATTTTCCTCCATACTCTTTTAAAAATTTTAGCTGTCTGAATGTGAGTGAGCGAGCGTAGCTCAGGGGTAGAGCGCAACCTTGCCAAGGTTGATGTCGTGGGTTCAAATCCCATCGCTCGCTCCATTTTTTTGACAGCGCTTACCGTCAATATATCAAACAACAAACTCTGTATCGCTGAATGCGCGGCAGAATTTATTGGAATAACATTATTATAAATATATCGAAGGAGCTCCTGATAAAATCATCGAATAAATTTTCTTTAATTAAGAGCCTCTAAAAAATATGGGCGTTCGAGAATTTTTTGATTTTTCAGAGTTTCCTTAAGTTAAGTCAGCATTTGGAGGATGTGATTTTGACTAATGTAACCGTCAATAAGTTAAGTCCATGTAAACGTCGTATGAACGTAGAAATTTCGCCTGAAGTTTTTAACAACGCTCTGGAAGAAATTTATCGCGATCTTGAAAAAACAGCCAAGATACCTGGTTTCCGTGTAGGAAAGGTACCTCGCAAAATCATTGTGTCCAGATATGCGAAAGATGCTGTTGAAGAAGCAAAAAGCAAGCTGATAAACGATACTTACCGATCTTCTATAACTGACCATAATTTGCGACCGGTACACGTACCTAAAATTGAGAATATATCTTTTGATTCCAATCAATCGCTCCGCTATACCGCGGAATTCGAAATAGAGCCCGACGTTGAACTGAAATCCTACGATGGAATCAAAATAAAGGTAGATAAAATAAAAATAACCGACGCAGAAATTGACGATGAGCTTCAGCATATTAGAGAAAGTCAGGCAACACTTGAGATTGTTGAGAATAGCCGTGCTACTATTATGGGTGATTATATCATCATAGATTACAAAATGATCGCCGAAGACGGACAAACCGTGATAGAAGAAGGTTCGTCAAAGATGATGCGTTTACAGGAAAACGCTACATTTCTTAAGGATGTCATAGATGAACTCGTGGGCATGTCTACTGGTGAAACAAAGATGGTATCCGTAGTATTGCCTAGCGATTATGCCAAATCAGAATACGCCGGCGCCTCGGTTGATGTTGATATTAAACTGATTGATATCAAAGAGAAAAAATTGCCGGAGGTTAATGATGATTTCGCAAAAAGTGTCGGCAATTTCGAGTCTGTTGAAGTCTTGAAAGATGAATTGAGAAAATTACTGGAATCTCATAAAAAAAATATACAGCGCAAAGAGGGAAAAGACCAGATAATAGAATACTTGCTGGATAAACATTCTTTCGATTTGCCGGAAACAGTTGTAAATGCAGAATTTCAACAGGAGTTTACAGCAGAGTTGCGTAAAATGAAAAAGGCTCCGGAAGATAAAGAACTCGATAAGATTAAAGAAAAAATCCGTTCTGAATCTAAAAAGAAAGTCGCTTTATCCTACATCCTTGCGCAAATTGCTACAAAAGAAAATATTAGAGTTGATAAGACAGATCTGGAACAGGCAATCAATTATACCGCCCGTTCATGGAATGTCAATGCGACTAAGCTGAGAGATCATTTGACTGAAACCGGTGGAATTTACACTATGCAGGAACAAATCTTGCAAGATAAGGTACTAGATTTACTCTACGACAAAGCGCGTGTTATAGAAAAATAACCCACAGGAGGAACCCGCTTTATGGCTATTCCATTTCCAACAGTAATCGAACAAACAGGTCGCAATTTCAGCCAGTATGACTTATATTCGCGTCTTCTGAAAGACCGTATCATTTTTATCGGAGATGCTATTACTGATGATATGGCAAATATTGTAGTCGCCGAACTGCTGTTTTTACAGATGGATGACCCGCAAAAAGATATAAATATATATATAAATTCTCCTGGTGGTTCTGTAACAGCCGGACTGGCTATTTACGATACTATGCAGTTTGTCAAATGTCCGGTCAATACCTATTGTATAGGACAGGCGGCGAGCATGGGCGCTGTTCTTCTGGCGGCCGGGGCAAACGGAATGAGATACGCATTGCCTCATGCGCGTATAATGATTCATCAGCCTTGGGGAGGTGTGCGCGGTACCGCTTCCGATATAAGTATTCAGGCAAAAGAAATTTTAAGATTAAAAGATGAACTTAACAAAATTCTCGCGTATCATACAAAGAAAGATCTTGATAAAATTGCCGCAGACACAGACCGCGACTTTTTTATGTCTGCTGATGAAGCTAAAGCATACGGTCTGGTCGATAATGTAATTGAAATTGCTACTTCACCTAAAAAAACAAAGTAGATATGTTTTATGACAAAGCGAACCGGAAATAGATCGATTTTACACAGGTGCTCGTTTTGCGGTAAGGCACAAAATGAAGTAAAAAAACTAATTGCCGGCCCAGGCGTGTTTATATGCGAAGAATGTGTCGGTTTGTGTAAAACGATTATCGATAAAGAAATTCAGGAAACCTCCCGTAAACAGATATCTAAAATACGTGTGCTTAAACCGATCGAAATTAAACATAAGCTGGATGAATATATTATCGGTCAGGAGCAGGCGAAAAAGGCTATTTCTGTTGCGGTGTATAATCATTATAAGCGCATAACCGATAAGACTGATACTCCAGATGTTGATCTTGAAAAAAGCAATATTTTGCTGATAGGACCTACGGGATCAGGAAAAACCCTCATTGCAAGAACTTTGGCTAAGATTTTAGATGTTCCTTTTTGTATTGCGGATGCAACTACATTGACAGAAGCGGGTTATGTGGGTGAAGATGTGGAAAATATTCTGCTGAGGCTTTTACAGGTATCCGATTTCGATGTAAAACGAGCTGAAATGGGTATTATTTATATTGACGAAATAGATAAGATATCTCGAAGTACGGAAAATGTATCCATAACACGCGATGTTTCCGGAGAAGGCGTACAGCAGGCGTTGTTGAAAATTTTGGAAGGAACAATCGCAAATGTTCCTCCTCAGGGGGGCCGCAAACATCCGCATCAGGAATATATTCAGGTCAACACCGAAAAAATTCTTTTTATCTGCGGAGGCGCTTTTACCGAACTCGATAAGATCATACAAAAACGTGTAGGACATAAGGTAATCGGTTTCGGTTCCGATACCGAACAGATAAAGAAAAGTAAAGATCAAATACTATCGCTTGTCGAGCCTGAAGATTTACTTAAATTCGGTTTGATCCCTGAATTTATCGGAAGGCTTCCTGTAGTTACGACGCTTTCAGGTTTGACAGAAAAAGACCTTGTCGAGATTCTGACTGAACCTAAAAATGCCCTTATCAAGCAATATACCAAATTGATGGAAATGGAAAACGTAAAACTTGAATTTTCTAAAGATGCGATTAACGCGCTTGCTAAGATGGCTATAAGTAAAAACACAGGCGCGCGCGCTTTACGAAGCATCATGGAACAAATCATGCTTGATATCATGTATGATATCCCAACCAGATCCGATGTGGATTACGTTCGTATCACCAAATCTACCGTAGAAGGGAAAAAAGGCCCCATCACTAAAAAGCTGGATTCCCGCAAGAAAAGAATTGCATAAAAAAACTTGCAGGTTATGACATTCTGCTATACTATTATTGGTCTTGATCCTGTGGTATAAGTATCGGGAAACGACTGTATATTTTTTTGAATAGATAACAGCTAAGAAAGGAGTAAGCTATGAAGAAAGAATATCTTATGGCTCCAGGCCCAACACCTGTGCCCCCTGAGGTTTTACTGGATATGGCACAGCCGATTTTTCATCATCGTACACCTAGATTTAAAAAACTGTTTGCGGAAGTAAACGTATTGCTTAAACAAATTGTACGCACAAGTAATCCGGTCATAACATTCGCATCTTCAGGCACAGGCGCGATGGAAGCGTCTATTGTGAATACGCTTTCTCCTGGAGATAAAGTTATAGTTATCAACGGCGGCAAATTCGGGGAACGGTTTGGTGAGATTTGCAAGGCGTACGGCATTCAGGTAATAGAAGTTTTGCAGGAATGGGGTATACCTGTAGAAGCCGCTCAAATAGAGGCGGTTCTCAAAGAAAACCCCGATGTCAAAGCTGTTTTTTCGACTCTGTGCGAAACCTCATCCGGAGTGGTAACCGATATTAAAGCGCTAGGTCAGGTTGTAGCAAAGACGCCTGCTATTTTGGTATGCGACGCGATATCAGGTCTAGGAGCTGATGATATGCGTACTGACGAATGGGGTGTTGATATGCTGGTGGTCGGTTCCCAAAAGGGTCTTATGTTGCCCCCGGGACTAGCTTTTTTGAGCGTATCGGAAAAAGCTAAGAAACTGATCGATTCATGCAAAACTCCGAAATTCTATTTCAATTTAAAAAAAGCATTGAAATCTTACGATGCTGATGATACTCCGTGGACCCCAGCGGTTACATTGATTGTAGGCGCTCATAAATCGTTTAGCATGATGATAGAAGAGGGAATGGACAACATAATTGCCCGTCATACTAAACTAGCGCAAGCATGTCGTTGCGGAGTTCAGGGTCTTGGTCTTGAACTGTTTTCTAAAGCTCCTGCCAATACTTTGACTGCAGTCAAGGTTCCTGACGGGGTAGATGGTTCTGCGTTTGTGAAAAAAATCCGCGACGAAAAAGGCGTTACTATTGCCGGCGGTCAGGATAAGTTCAAAGGGAAAATTTTCAGAATCGCTCACTTAGGATATATGAATCATTTTGATGTGTTGATTTCAATATCGGCGACTGAAATGGTCCTAAAAGAGCTTGGATATTCATTCGAATCGGGCGCTGGAGTAAAAGCCGTACAGAAGGCGTTATTATAATAAAGGGGGCAGTATCACATGAAAATATTAGTTGCAGATCCGCTATCACCACAAGGTCTTGAGATACTGGAAAAAGAAAAAATATTTGAGATTATAAATAAATCCGGCATGTCACCTGAAGAACTTTATGAAACGATAAAAGATTGCGAAGGATTGATTGTGAGAAGCGGCACTACCGTTACCAAAGAAGTTTTGGCCGCGGCAAAAAAACTCAAAGTCATAGGCCGTGCAGGAGTTGGCGTGGATAACGTAGATGTGCCTGAAGCGACGAAGCGGGGGGTTGTTGTCATGAATACCCCCGGTGGCAATACCATTTCTACTGCTGAACAAACGATGGCGTTACTTCTCGCGCTAGCACGTCAGATTCCTGATGCTGTGAAGTCCCTAAAATCCGGAGCATGGGACCGAAAAAAGTTCAAAGGTGTCGAACTCAACGGTAAAACACTGGGAATCATCGGTATGGGGCGTATAGGCAAAGAAGTGGCAAAGCGGGCTCGTGCATTCAATATGACGATACTCGCCAGCGATCCTTTTATGTCTAATGAGATGGCTAAAAAATTTGAGGTCGAACTCGTTAGCAATGAAGAGATTTTCAAGAGATCGGATTTTATTACCGTCCATACACCCTTGACAGACGAAACCAGAGGCCTTATTAATGCCAAAGCAATGTCTATGATGAAAAAAAGCGTTCGTCTGATAAATTGCGCCCGTGGAGGCATTATAGATGAAACCGACTTGCTTGAGGCGTTAAATAATGGAACGGTAGCCGCGGCGGCTCTTGATGTATACTCAAAAGAACCTCCGGAAAACAGGGCTCTGATAGATCACCCGAAAACCGTAACTACCCCGCATCTAGGCGCTTCAACCGAAGAAGCTCAACTCAACGTGGCAATCGATATTGCTTATCAGATTATCGATGCATTGAAAAATGGTGTCATTAAAAATGCGGTTAACGCACCTTCAGTTGATGAAGAATTGATCAAAGTAATTAAGCCGTATGTTGAGCTGGCTGGAAAAATAGGTCGGTTTTTGTCATATATTATATCCGGTCAAATAGAAAGTGTCAAAATACTGTTTGAAGGTAAAGTCGCTGTACATGATATGTCGTTGCCTACATCAGCGTTTCTTGAAGGGTTGCTTAAAAAAGCAATGGCTGAAGAAGTCAATAGTATTAATGCGGCTCATATGGCGCATGAGCGTGGAATAAAGGTAGAGGAATCTAAATCCGCTTTTGTAGAAGACTTTACCGATGCCATAACAGCAATATTACAAACTGATACCGGCACTATCACCTTACGCGGAACATTCTTCGGTATAAAAAACGAACCGAGAATTATTCAGGTTAACAATTATCTGATCAACGCAATACCTAATGGAAAATTGTTGTATGTGATCAATAAAGATTATCCCGGCGTTATAGGTAATATAGGCACAATTCTTGGCAAGCACGGTATAAATATAGCTGATATGACCGTAGGACGACATGGTGATGTTGCTTTGACGCTTATTAACATCGATCAGACTGCGACTGATGATGTCATCAAAGAATTGCAAGCGCTCGATGCAATTAACGAGGTGAGATCCATAGAACTGTAATAGAGGGTGGTTATGCCGAATATTGTAATTGTAGGTTCCCTCTTCGGCGATGAGGGTAAAGGTAAGATTGTCGATCTGTTGACCGAGAAATGTGATTATGTCGTTCGTTTTCAAGGCGGTAACAACGCTGGGCATACCGTAGAAATAGGCGATGAGCAGTTTATTCTGCATCTGATCCCATCCGGTATTCTACACAACAACAAAGTATGCCTGATCGGCAATGGAGTTGTTGTTGATCCTCAAGCGTTACTTGAAGAGATGCAGTTTCTTGAGTCTAGAGGTATTTTTGTTGACGGCAATTTAAAGGTTAGTGATATAGCACATCTTATTTTTCCATATCACAAGAAACTCGACGAACTGCGTGAACACAAGAAAGGCAATAAAAAAATCGGTACTACCAAGCGTGGAATCGGACCGGCTTACGCTGATAAGGTGTCGCGAATGGGTATACGTATGATCGATTTATTGAACGAGAAATCTTTCTCTGAAAAGCTCAGAAACAACCTTGAGGAAAAAAACGATTTGCTTAAAAATGTATATGCAGGTCAGCCGTTCTCATTTCAAGAAATATTCGATACATACATGGAATATGCGGCAAAAATCAAGCCTTATCTGGCTAATGTACCTATGATACTTATGGACGCGATCAAAAAGAGGAAAAACATTCTTTTTGAGGGTGCCCAAGGAACAATGCTCGATGTCGATTTCGGGACATATCCGTATGTTACATCTTCCAACCCCACAGCGGGTGGGGCATGTATAGGAACCGGCGTTGCCCCCAGTAAAATAGATCAGGTCATAGGAGTTACCAAAGCATATTCTACCCGTGTTGGAGAAGGGCCATTTCCTACTGAATTCAGCGGCGACTTTGCCGGTTGGTTCAGGGAACAGGGCAAAGAGTTCGGAGCGACAACAGGTCGACCCCGTCGTTGCGGCTGGTTCGATGCGGTACTAATGAAATATTCGGTTCTAATAAATCACTTTGATTATCTGGTGATGACAAAACTGGATGTGCTTGATAAACTGGAAACAATAAAAATTTGTACTGCCTACATGTACAAAGGCGAACTTTTGGAACTTTTTCCGCAGGACACAGATGTATTGACAAATTGCACACCGGTCTACGAAGAGTTGCCCGGATGGATGCAATCTACTAACGCAATACGTGATTATAAAAAATTACCTGCTAATGCTCGTGCATACATTGAACGTATCTCCGAATTACTGGGAGTACCTTTCAACATAGTGTCAATAGGAGCAAAACGGGAAGAAACTATTTTTATCTAATAATATGGATAACAGACTGTTACAAGAAATCGACCTCACGCAGTTGCCTGTTCATATTGCGATTATTATGGATGGCAATGGCAGATGGGCTAAAAAGCAAGGTTTGAGTCGTATTTACGGACATCAGAATGGCGTTACTTCTATTCGTGATATAGTTAAGTTTTGTGCTGAAATAGGTGTTAAATATCTTACTCTTTACGCTTTTTCTACGGAAAATTGGGCTCGACCGAAACATGAAGTAAAAAAGTTGATGAGTTTGCTTGAAGAATACCTTGTTAAAGAATTGCCTACGTTTATTGAAAATAATATACGGTTTAAAACCATCGGATTGATCGACGGGTTGCCTCCGGTAGTTCAAGACAGAATCAAAGAAAATATTGAACGAACAACAAACAATACCGGTCTTACCCTCAATTTGGCATTAAACTACAGTGGACGATCTGAAATCAGCGATTCGATTAGGAGAATAGCTGTTGATGTTCACAACGGATCATTACGTCCGGAGGATATTGATGAAAGCACAATATCCGGCTATTTGTTCACATCCGGTATGCCCGACCCCGATCTGCTTATAAGAACCAGTGGTGAAATGCGTATAAGTAATTTTTTGCTCTGGCAGATTTCGTATACCGAATTATGGATAACGGATGTTTTGTGGCCTGAATTCAGGCGTGAACATCTGGTAGACGCTATAAAAGCATATCAATCTCGTGAAAGACGTTTCGGGAAGGTATAATGTTTATAAAACGAACGGTAAGTACCATGTTTCTGGTGCCGATATTTATTTCTGCGGTTATTTACAGCCGCGGGAGCCTTTCCTTTCTTGTTTTGATTTTAACTAACCTATTGGTTGCATTCGGATTACTCGATTTCATGTATATTACCAATCGTACAGGAAGTAAACTGTTACGCACTTACGGTTTGCTAACCGGTTTAATACTGCATACTATATTGTTTTTCGCTTATTTTTTCGGGTACAATCCTGAACAATTTATTGTGCCGGCAACGGTCATTATTTTGCTGGGTATGTTTTTACTACAACTTATCCGACAGGATATTCATCTTTCAATACACGGAATTTGCACGACCATAACCGGTATATTGTATGTTGTGTGGCTTTTTTCATACATGATCAGGATAAATTATATACGTGAGCCTGATGGCCGATGGCTTATTTTTATGTTACTGTTGGTAACAAAAAGCGGTGATATTTTTGCGTATCTGATAGGCTCGGTGTTCGGTAGACATAAATTGATCCCTAAAATTAGCCCCGGAAAAACTATAGAAGGTTCTATAGGCGGTATTTTGGGTTCTATTTGCGTTTCTATACTTTTTTCTATGGTCGCGCCGCTTCCTGAACAAATTGTAGAAAATGCTTGGTTAATAGGACTGTTTCTGGGCGTTTTCGGACAGCTTGGCGATCTAGTCGAATCCATGCTTAAGCGCAATGGAGCTGTTAAAGATTCCGGCGAATATATTCCCGGAATGGGTGGTGTGCTTGATTTGCTGGATAGCGTGTTATTTACCGCTCCTATTATGTACTATTATATTCAATTCGGTATGAGGATTTCATGAAGAATATCGCGATTTTAGGATCAACAGGATCAATAGGAACAAGTACTTTGAAGGTAGTCGACAGTTTACCGGACGAATTGAATGTTGTGGCTTTATCTGCTAATAACAATGTCGATCTTCTTATAAAACAGGCACAGATTTATGAACCGAAGATTGTTGCGATCCAGAATGAAGATTGTTTTGCTTATCTTAAAGAAAACCTGTCTTCTTCTGTTGAGATTCTTTGCGGCGACGAAGGAATTCGACGGGTTGCCACATATCCTGATACAGATTTACTTGTTTGTGCCATTGTGGGTTCGGCGGGGTTGTATCCGACATATCTTGCTATTCAAGCTGGAATAAATATCGCCATAGCAACAAAAGAAGTGCTTGTCGTCGCAGGCGATCTAATAACAAGTATGGCTAAAGAAAAAAACGTTAACCTTATACCTATCGATAGCGAACATAGCGCTTTACTGCAGTGCCTTGCGGGGCAAAAAAAGGAATGGGTAGATAAGCTGATTTTAACCGCTTCAGGGGGACCATTTTTTAATATGCCTGTTGAGCAAATGAGAACTGTCACTGTGTCTCAAGCTCTTGCGCATCCGCGATGGTCAATGGGCAAAAAAATATCAATTGATTCCGCGACCATGATGAACAAAGGATTGGAACTGATCGAAGCCATGTGGCTATTCGATATGCCTGCTGAAAAAATATCCATACTAATTCATCCTGAAAGCATAATCCATTCTATGGTAGAATACAACGACGGATCGTATATCGCCCAGATGAATGTAACCGATATGACTATACCAATTCAGTATGCATTGACTTATCCTGAAAGGAAAAGCAGTTCCATTGCACAAAAAATACCGTTTGCACAGCTTGGCACACTAACATTTAAGGATCCTGATTATTATAAATTTCCTTGTTTGCGTCTGGCTTACGAAGCGGCTAAGATAGGGCAATCTATGACGGCTGTACTTAATGCCGCAAACGAGCAAGCTGTATCATTGTTCCTTAAAGAGAAGATCGCTTTTGTCGATATCCCTTATATAATCGAAACAGTTATGGAAAAACATACCTTGGAAGAACAGCCTTCCTTAGAAAGATTGATCGAAATTGATCAATGGGCGCGCAATATGGCTGAAACAGTAGTTCGCGCTTCAAATTAGTAGGAGAGAATTATGGAGTTAATTATTAATCTTGTACGTTTTATTATTATTCTCGGTGTCTTGATATTTATTCATGAACTTGGACATTTTATGGTAGCGAAAAAAGTAGGTATTTATGTGTTCCGGTTTTCTATAGGTTTCGGAAAACGGCTGTTCGGTTTTCGAATTAAAGAAACTGATTATTGTATATCTGCAATACCTTTCGGCGGTTATGTAAAAATGGCTGGACAGGAAGATATGCCCTCTTCCAATTCCGATGATGATTCCTCTGTAGATATGGAAGATGCTGTAGATATACCGGAAGATCAGAAGTTTTATAATAAAACGGTATGGCAGCGGTTTGCCGTGGTTTGTGCCGGTCCAGCAATGAACTTTCTGCTTGGACTGATTATATTTATTGTCGTGTATACGGTTGGCATAGATATGCCTGCATATATGAAAAGCACAACAATCGGAGAAGTGCTAGATAATTCACCTGCGATGTCAGCCGGATTACAGCCCGGCGATACTATATTGGCTATAGATGGAGATCCTATTGAAGACTGGAAAGCCATTACCCGTAAAACTATTTTCAGTATAGATGAAGAATTGACGCTGGATATCAAACGGGGTAATGATGTTATCGCTATAAAAATTACTCCGTCGTATTACGATGAAAAATCCAATCCGGGTATTGGCATTCTGCCATACATAAAACCTGTAATTAAAGAAGTTATGTCTGACAGCCCTGCTAGTTTGGCAGGATTGCAGGAAAACGATATTGTCATCGCTGTAAACGGACATCCCGCATCTTTTACAAATGTAATCACTCATGTAAAATACGCGGAAGGTAGTGTTATTTCTTTAACTGTTCTGCGAAATGACAGCGAGTTGCAAATATCTGTTAACCCCGATTCTATCGGTTTTTTCTCAGGAATGGAGTTGGCCGGTAATATTATTTTTTCTGTCGATTCTGAAAAATATCCGAATTTAAAGGCCGGTGATTCAATTGTCAAAATAAATGGTATTGAAATAAGTCCGGAAAGTGATCTATCGGAAATCCTGACCGGTATGATAGGCCGGAATGTCGAATTAACCGTACAACGGAATGTCGGAACTATATTCGCCAGAAAATCTGAACTAATTACCGCAGTACATAATGTATCGGAAGGCAACAAAATAGGGGTGTACTTTCAGCCTGATACGGAAACGACATTGGAAAAATATCCTGTGCACACAGCTATAGTCAAAGGCACTAAAAGAACATTCGGGTCGGTTTTTGAATTGTTTGCGTCGTTATATTATCTTGTAATAGGTAAAATCAAAGCGCGTGAACTGGCTGGACCCGTGGGTATATATAAAATAACTTCCGACTTTGCAAGAAGCGGTTTTATGATTTTATTGTCATTCGTAGCTTTTTTAAGCGTCAATCTTAGTGTCATTAATCTTTTGCCGATACCTGTCCTTGACGGCGGTCATGTGGTGTTTTTGCTGATAGAAGGTATTCGCCGCAAACCGCTAAACGAAAAGATTGTAGAGACCTGCCAGAAGATCGGTTTTATTTTATTGATGGCACTGATTATTTACACGTTGTATAATGATATAGTTCATCGTCTCATAGGAAACTAATTTTATCGTATTATGATTCAGCGACGTAAAACCCGTTCAATTAAATATGGGACTGTTACCCTTGGAGGTGATGCGCCTGTAACGGTGCAGTCCATGACAAATACCCGTACCGATGATGTACATGCTACAGTGTGTCAGATTATGGAACTGTACGATGCCGGTTGTGAAATTATACGTGTGGCTGTGCCCGATATGTTTGCGGCTAAGGCATTACCTTCCATCATATCGCAATCACCCATGCCTGTTATCGCGGATATACATTTTGATTACCGGTTAGCTCTTGCTTCTATTGAAGCTGGTATTCACGGCTTGAGGCTTAATCCGGGCAATATAAAAAAACCGGAGCACATTAAAACAGTCGTTATCGAAGCAAAATCTAGAAATATTCCGATACGTATAGGCGCTAATGCGGGTTCTTTGTCAAAAGAATGGCTTGAAAATACAGATCACTCTTTACCGCATACCGAGCGTATTGCGCAGGCTATGGTAAGCGGCGCGTTCTCTCAGATAAATATACTACAGGATTTAGATTTTTTCGACATAGTAGTTTCTTTAAAATCATCCGATGTATGGACAACCATTCATGCTTATCGCCAAATGGCTAAACAATGTGATTATCCGTTTCATTTGGGTATTACCGAAGCAGGACCTTTGGTGCAAGGTACGGTGAAATCAAGTATCGGATTAGGAATGTTGTTGGCAGACGGAATCGGCGATACGGTTAGAGTATCACTGACAGATACTCCTGTCAAGGAAGTACAGGTAGCACATATGATTCTGCGTTCGCTAGGACTGCGAAAAGTCTTTCCTGAGATAGTCAGTTGTCCTACATGCGGCAGAACCCGTATACCGGTAATTCCTATTGCTAGAGAAGTGGAAGAAAAACTGTCACAGATACGGGCGGATATAACAGTGGCTGTTATGGGATGCGAAGTCAATGGGCCTGGTGAAGCCCGTGAGGCCGATATAGGCATCGCAGGCGGTGACGGATTTGGTATTTTATTCAAAAAAGGAAAAATTGTCGAGCGTGTTCCTGAAGCACAGCTCGTCGATAGATTGTTATTTGAAATCAAGCAAATGATTCAGCTAAAGGGAGATAATAATCCGTGAGAATGACCCGGGCATTTATTCCGACTGTAAAGGAAACTCCTGCTGACGCAGAAGTGATAAGTCATCAATTAATGATTAGAGCGGGTATGATGCGTAAACTCGGCGCCGGTATTTATACCTATTTACCGTTTGGACTTAAAGTGATACGCAAAGTCGAACAGATCATCAGAGAAGAGATGAACCGAGCCGGCGCGCAGGAACTGCTGATGCCTATCTTGAGTCCGGCGGAACTTTGGATGGAAAGCGGCAGATGGAATGTTTACGGCAAAGAACTAATGCGTATCAAAGACCGCCACAACCGTGAGTTTGCTCTAGGCCCAACACATGAGGAAATTATAACAGATCTTGTCCGGACTCAGATAAAATCATATAGAGAACTGCCGGTAAACCTTTATCAGATTCAAACCAAATTCAGGGATGAAATACGCCCTCGTTTCGGCGTCATGCGTGCCCGTGAGTTTGTTATGAAAGACGCATACAGTTTTCATACCGACGAAGCTTCATTGAAAGAAACCTATGATATCATGTTTGAAACTTATAAGCGCATTTTTACCCGATGCGGTTTAAAATTTAAACCTGTTCTTGCCGATTCCGGAGCTATAGGCGGAGATACTACCCATGAATTTTCAGTACTGGCGGACTCAGGTGAATCAGCGCTATTTTATTGTCAAGATGATTCCTGCGGTTACGCCGCAAGTTCCGAATTCGCTACCGGAATTATACCGGCAATGGAATATAGCGCCTTATCCGTTGATAACCCTATGGAAAAAATAAACACTCCTAATCTCAAGACGGTCGACGAAGTATCTGATTTTTTTGGGGTCGCAAAACATTATTTAATAAAAACATTGCTTTACGTTGTTGAGGATAAAGTAGTTGCTGTTTTATCTAGAGGCGACCGCGAAATAAACGAAGCGAAGTTACAGCGTTATTTCAAAACACCGTTCGTTGAACTTGCAGGCGAACAGCAGGTGGTAAGCGCCACTAATGCATCTGTAGGTTTTGCAGGACCGGTAGGGTTATCTGTTCCTGTTTACGCCGATATATCGCTTAAAGATATGCCCGTAGGTATAACCGGTGCAAACGAAACCGATTATCACTTGAAAAATGTTGTTTGCGGCAGAGATTACACCATAAATGAATATATAGATGTTTCAATGACAGTATGCGCGGACGGTTGTCCGTGGTGTAAAAAACCGCTACAGGAATGCAGGGGTATAGAGGTCGGACAGGTATTTCAACTGGGTAAAAAATACAGCAAAGCGCTTAATGCAACATATCACGACGAACAGGGCAACGAGCTTCCGTTTGTTATGGGCTGTTACGGCATCGGCGTTACACGTACTGTAGCCGCGGCAATTGAACAATCACACGATAAGGATGGTATTATCTGGCCATATTCGATTGCTCCGTATCATGTCATCATTTTGTTGTTAAATATTGACGAAACATCCGTACGGCAACAAGCGGAAGTAATCTACACAGAGCTTCAAGAACTAGGATACGATGTGTTGCTTGACGACAGGGATGTTCGTCCGGGTTTCAAGTTTAAAGATGCCGACCTCCTTGGAATACCGATCAAGATTGTTCTTGGCAAGTCATTTTCCTCTGAAGGATTGATAGAGGTTAAAAAGCGCTCGGACGGCATGATGTTCAAGATAAAACCGGAAGAACTGCCTGCATTGTTGGACAATCTTCGCCGAGAGATGGATGTTACCGTATGAGTAATTCCGGAGAAAAAATATCCTATTATGTGCTGGTGCCGGCATATAATGTTGAGAAATATTTGAGAGACCTGATAAAACGAATTAAACTGCATACACATAATATTCTGGTAATTGAAGATGGGTCTAAAGATAATACTCTGAAAATAATTAAAGAGATGAATATCGAACATATAGCTCATCCGGTAAACAAAGGAAAAGGAGCGTCTCTAAACGATGGATTTGCTTACCTTGCTGAGAAAAATATCGATTATGTGCTTACTATGGACAGCGACGGACAACATGCTCCTGAAGACATACCTAACTTCATCGCCGGCGCTTTAAAATCTCGCGCGGATATTATTCTTGGCAACCGAATGGATAACCCTACGGGTATGCCTATTATTAGATACTTGACAAATCGCTTCACATCGTGGATTATAACGCGAATGTGCGGCCAGAAGATATCTGACAGCCAATGCGGTTTTCGGCTTATCAGCAAAAAAGTATTGAAATCCGTTGCAGTTGAATCCAATAATTATGACGCTGAATCTGAAATAATTATCAAAGCGGCTCGAGTTGGTTACCGGATATCCGAGGTGCAGGTAAGAACTATTTATGGCCTAGAGAAAAGCACCATTTCGCCATTTCGAGATACGATACGTTTTTTTCGCTTGATTTATCGTTTATCGCGCAAGAAACCTGCAAAATTAAACATCAAAAAGGATAATGTTTTATGAAATGGATGCGTCGTTTGTATGACTGGGTGCTACACTGGGCACATACCAAATACGCCACACCGGCATTGATTTTGAATTCTTTTGCCGAATCGTCATTTTTTCCCATACCGCCGGACGTATTACTTATTGCCTTATCGGTCTCCAGACGTAAAAAAGCGATTTTTTACGCTTTTATAACTGCTGTAGCGTCGGTACTGGGCGGTATTTTGGGATATTATATCGGCGTTGCGTTATGGGAAACGGTAGGCGAACCGATAATCAGGTTTTATCACGCAGAGGAATTATTCGAGCAATTGCGCGAAATGTTCCGCGAACAAAGTTTTATCGCAGTGCTTATAGCGGCAGTCACCCCTATTCCATACAAAGTATTTACCATTGCCGCCGGCGTAGCGGATAGTGATTTCATGACATTTATGATAGCCTCTATCATTGGGAGGTCTGCTAGGTTTTTTGCGGTCGGTATATTGATATATTGGTTTGGCGAGCATATTAAGACGTTCATTGATAAATATTTCAACATTTTATCATTTTTATTCATTGTACTCTTGATTTTAGGGATAGTTGTGATAAAATACTTTTTTAATTAAAGGGCTTTAATCTATATCCTTGCCAGTCGGGGCGTAGCGCAGTTTGGTAGCGCGCAACGTTCGGGACGTTGAGGCCGGAGGTTCGAATCCTCTCGCCCCGACCATTTATTCCTGCCATACTAAAGATATGGAGCTTCCATGACAGAAAAAAAACAACGCTCACAAGTCATAGTTTTTTATCAGGGCAGAGTACAGGGAGTAGGTTTTCGTTATTCGGTCATGGAAATAGCTCAAAATTTTGATGTGACAGGATATGTCAGGAATCTGCATGACGGTCGCGTGGAGTTATGTGCAGAAGGCAACGACGCTGTTCTTGTTGATTTTCTTCATGCTGTTGAATTCAGCCATTTAAAAAGATATATCACAGATAAAAACGCTGATTGGTCTATATCCTCAGGTCAATTTGACCGTTTTTCCATAAGATATTGATAAACTCGATTCTAAGGGAACTTTTAAGTATTTACGGAAAAAGCGTATGCAAACGCTAAAAATCAACAATAGTCTTAAAAAAATTACATGTTCAATAAACTGTCGCTATATTCAAATCGATGATAATCTTTATTTTTCAGCGTTTTCTTAAATATTTCATTTGATTATTTGATAGATTTGCCGACATATTATATATGTAAGACTGTGTTTTGATATAAAATCATTCAATATTTACACAAAATGATGAAAAATAAAGATGAAATATGCTATAATTTCTGATATCCACGGCAATATTGAAGCTCTTACAGCGGTAATCAAACATGCAAAAAGCAAGGGTGTGAAAAAATTTTTCTGTCTTGGCGATATTGTAGGTTATGGCGCTAATCCTTCTGAATGTATCCAAAAAATACTTGAAATTAAAGCAATATGTATTGCCGGCAACCACGATCATGCGGCTATAGGATTGACGGACATTTCATTTTTCAATTTACATGCAAAAACAGCGGCCATGTGGACAAGCGAAATGTTATCAGAAGACGAGATTAATTTTCTTAAAGATTTGCCGCTGGTTATACGTCATGATGAACTGACTTTGGTTCACTCTGCGCTTGACGAACCCGTTAAATGGCATTACATACTCAATGACAGCGATGCCGCAAAAAATATAGAACTGCTTGAAACTATGATATGCTTCATCGGACATTCCCATATACCCTGTATGTTTCAGGAACAGTATAACAGCAGAGCATTATTCGATTTCCTTGATCACCTGACCATTTCACAGAAAAGTATAATCAATGTCGGTAGCGTCGGACAACCGCGTGACGGAGATCCCAGATCAAGCTACGTCATATATGACGACAGCAGTAAAACTGTTTACTTTGAACGAGTTGAATATGATATCGAAAAAGCCCAGCAAAAAATCTTGAAAGCCGGATTGCCAACCATACTCGCAAATAGATTGCTTATTGGAAAATAACCTTATATGAATCAACGCACTAAAAAAATTATTACGCGCGTCTGGAGTATTTTTACATACAACAAATTTACACCGTGGATTCCAGTTGCTGTGTGGATGTCGGTCATATTTATTGCATCCTCAATAACTCTCACGGAGGGTGTTTCGCCATTTACTTATGCTGATAAAATAGTGCATTTTCTGGAATTCGGTATACTCGGATTTTTCTTGTATTTTGCTTTGTACGCAAGTAACCCTGATTCGTCATACAAATTGCGAATATTTATCAGCACTTTTTTCACCGGATTATACGGACTCAGCGATGAGATACACCAACTTTTTGTTCCTACTCGCGAATTTTCTATTTATGATTTACTCGCTGATATTGCGGGCGCACTGTTCTTTTCGTATGTAGCATATATTTGTCAGAAAAATATATTTGCTTTATTTGCAAATAGACGACACAACCGTTGACACTACAAGTCTCATTTTGATACTGTATACTTCCATATAAACCTTTCGAAACAATCAAATAATTATAAGGTTGAGGGCTATGATCAGGAAAAAGAAAATTGTTGTAACTGGAACCGGTGTGGTCACAGCTTTGGGGTGTGATACCGAAACACTGTGGAGCGCACTGTTAGCCAAAAAGTCGGCTGTAAAAAATATTCTATTTCCTGATGTAGAGATGGATCAATACTCATCCCATGTAGGGGCTCCTGTAGATACTTTCGATATTCTCGATTTTTTTGAGAACGACAAAGGTGTAAAACGATATGGGCGCGTTACAAATTTTGCTCTTGCCGCCTCCAGAAGAGCTATAGAAAACGCAGGTTACAAATTTAATATAACACGCAATGAATCAGGCAGACTATCATATATAATTGATGATCCTGACTTGACACGTTGGGGTATAGTGCTAGGCATTGGTGTTCAAAACATGGATATATGTGAAAAATACCATGATTTGCATCTTAAACACAACGGACCTAAAAAAGTTAGTCCATTTGCCTTGCCGTTTATTCCTACTAACACTGTTCCTGCAATGGTAACTGAAAAATTCGGTATACGAGGGCCAAGTTTCGCGTTGTCGACCGCGTGTTCCTCAGGTACACATGCTATTTTAACAGCAGTTGCGTTGTTGCAAAACGGGTTGATTGATGCAGTCGTAGCAGGTGGAGCGGATGCGTGCATGACACCGTACGTTTTCGGTGGTTTTGACGCCATGCGAGCTATTTCGTCACGCAACGACGATCCGGATACCGCCTCAAGGCCGTTTGATAAAAATCGTGATGGATTTGTGATGGGAGAAGGATGCGGCATACTGATTATTGAAACAGAAGATCACGCTAAAAAACGAGGCGCTAAGATACTTGCCGAAGTAGCCGGCGGAGCAATGACAAGCGATGCGTTCCATATAACAATTCCAGATCCGGAGGGAACATCTGCTATAGCCATGCTTAAGACCGCTATGGAACAAGCCGGCGTTTCTAAAGATGAAATCGGATATATTAATGCACACGGGACTTCTACACCATTAAATGATCCGACGGAAAGTTATGTTATAAAGAAGGTGTTTGGCGACAGGGCGTATAAAATACCTGTCAGTTCTACAAAATCTATGCTTGGTCATACCATAGGCGGATCTGGCGGAATAGAGGCTATTGTAGGTATAAAAACCATTTTAACAGGCACAATACATCCGACACGCAATCTAGTTGATCCTGATATAGACTTTGTCGATCCGAAGTATCCTGATCTCGATAAACGTTGCGATCTCGATTATGTTCCTAATGAACCTCGCCGCAAAACAGTGGATGTGGTTCTCTCAGAGTCATTCGGGTTCGGTGGACATGATAGCGCGGTAATAATAAAACGATACGAATAGAGGTCTATTCTTTCATGGAAGACAACCAGCTGGATCTGTTTGCCGTTCAAGAAACTATAGAAAATATCCGCCGTCAGATAAGATATCACGATAAAAAATATTATGTTGATGCCCAACCGGAAATATCTGACTACGAATACGATGCTATGATGCGCAGGCTCGTTGAGCTAGAGCAACAATACCCCGAATTTTTATCACCGGATTCACCCACACAACGAGTTTCAGGAGAACCGTTAACCCATTTTGAGACAATAGTGCATGACTACCCCATGTTGAGTATCGAAAATACATATTCGGAAGGTGAGTTGCGTGAATTCGATTTACGGATACGTAAAGCGACTGGCGAGGAGTCATTGGAATATACCGCCGAATTGAAGGTCGACGGAGTAGCCATATCTTTGATCTATGAAAATAATAAGTTTGTGCGTGCTATTACGCGCGGTGACGGAATGCGTGGTGACGATGTGACCGCTAATGTGCGTACAATCAAATCATTACTACTAAATTGCGACGACAGGGAATTTCCATCAAATTTAACATTAAGAGGGGAGATTTATTTAACCCGTGCAGTGTTCGATGCATTGAACGAGCAGAAGAAAGAACAGGATGTCCCTCTGTTTGCAAATCCGCGTAATGCCGCGGCAGGAACACTCAAGCTACTTGATCCGAGAGAAGTTGCAAAGCGTAATCTCGAACTGGTTGTTCATGGCGTTGCCAATCCGCGCGCACTTGATGTTTCTTCTCATTATGATGCGTTTTCTAAACTGGAATCATTCGGTTTCAAAACTAACCGCCCTATTTTTAGATGTAACGGTATAAATGAGGTTTTAGAGGCAATAGAGCATGGACATCAACTCCGTGATAAATTGCCGTTTGATATTGACGGTATGGTAATAAAGGTAAATAGCTATGATATAGCTGAAAGACTCGGGTCTACAGCCAAATCACCCCGTTGGGCGATAGCATTTAAATATCCGGCACAACAAGTCCGCACTAAAATACGGGATATTGTATTGCAGGTCGGTAGAACAGGCATATTGACGCCTGTTGCAGTACTTGATCCTGTATTTATATCGGGTTCTACAGTAAGCAGAGCATCGTTATACAATAAAGACGAGATAGAAAAAAAAGACATCCGCATAGGCGATACGGTACTGGTTGAAAAAGGTGGTGAAATTATACCTAAAGTAGTATCCGTTTTGACGGATCAAAGAAATGGAACGGAAAAGATATTTGTATTTCCGAAAAAATGTCCTGAATGCGGCGGTAACGTGGTACAACTTTCCGGCGAAGTGGCTGTACGTTGTGATAGCTTAAGTTGCGGGGCACAGCTAAAGCGGAGAATAGAACATTTCGCGGCACGCGATGCCATGAACATAGAAGGACTGGGTACCAGCTTGATAGATCAGATGGTTAACAAAATGATTGTACGTGATGTTGCCGACCTGTATACTCTTGACTATAAAGAAGTAGCCGGACTTGATCGTATGGCGGAAAAATCCGCCCAAAATCTTTTTCAAGCCATAGAAACCAGCAAAAAAAACGATCTGTCACGGCTTATAACAGGATTAGGGATTCGTCATGTGGGTGTACAACTGGCGGATATACTGGCTGATGCGTATGGCGATATGGATAATTTAATGAACACAACTCGTGAAGAATTGCTCAAAAAAAAGGATGAAGGCATTATAAAAGATATAGGCGATGTAGTACTTGAAACTATTTTGTCATTTTTTTCAAGAAGTGAAAACCGGACGGTAATTGAAAAACTAAGAATGGCCGGTGTCAATTTTACCTCTTCAGCAAAACATACGGTGAGAGTCAATCCGTTAACCGGTAAAAAAATTGTGCTTACAGGCACTCTTCAGAACTATACACGCGATGATGCCTCTGATATTATTAAAAAAATGGGCGGTTTGGTATCTTCGTCTGTGAGTAAAGCGACCGATTACATTGTTGCCGGGGATAATCCCGGTTCAAAATTGCAGAAAGGCAATATGTTGGGGATAAAAATATTAACTGAAAACGAATTTATTATGATGATCAATGAATGAAAACCGATTATTACAGGGTTTTATCGATTATCTGTACATAAAAAAAGCTATGGCAGAAAACTCAATCATTGCTTACAGGAGCGACATAGCCAAATTTCTTGAATTTATCAGACGTTGCAAGCACGATGTATTTCCCGATAAAATGACTTATAATGATATTTTGGATTTTCTTTTGGAACAAAAGGAAAAAGATCTCAAACCGACAACAGTTAATCGGTTACTGGTATCGGTGCGGATGTTTTTTTTATATTTGAAGACAATGAAAGTAACCGATTCAAATCCGGCGGAATTAATAGATCCGCCTCAACTGTGGAAATCGCTACCCGATTTTTTAGGCGAAGGCCAGATCAGTAAGCTATTGAATATAAACGGCAACACCTATAACGAAGTGAGAGATCGTGCATTGCTCGAGATTTTATATTCATCAGGACTTCGGGTAAGCGAAGCGGCTCAGTTGCACATCAAAGATATATCTCTTGAACAGAGCTTATTGAGGTGCACCGGTAAAGGTAATAAAGAACGCTGTGTTCCCGTTGGAAAAGAGGCGGCAAAACAAATCGAACGATATCTGCGGATTCGAGCAAAAAAAATGAATTTTTGCGATAGTGATTATCTGTTTGTTACATCGACAGGAAAACCATTGAGTCGATTTGCTATATGGCATATCGTGAAAAAGCGGGCAAAAGATGCGAATCTTGAGTCGATAACACATCCGCATGTACTGCGTCATAGTTTTGCGACGCATTTACTTGAAGGGGGAGCCGATTTACGCGCTGTACAGGAAATGTTGGGACATTCTGATATATCTACAACACAGATATACACACACGTAGACCGCAAACGATTGAAGTCGTTACATCAAAAATTTCATCCCAGAGGTTAAAATAGGAGAGTTACCAATGGTCAAAAAAGCTGTCTTGCTGATTTTTATGCTTTCTGTTTGTATAATAGGATGCTCAAAACAAGAAGAAACGCCTGTTTTAGACCAATCTGAAGAAATCGAAATTATTCAACCGCCTGAGCGTGGAAAGCCCCGTAGCGCAGATCATGTTTCTAAGCAAACATCCGCAACTGAATCGGGCATTAAGAAAAACGGACGTATTCTTACCGCCGAAGAACAAATGCGTCAATATTATGCGCAACAGGGCTATTCAGCTGAAGAAATAGAACAGAAAATGTCGCAGACGTACCATTCAAAACCTAGACGCGAAATAGAACCTAACGTAGTATATACGCCACGGAAACCATATCGAAACCAATCGACAGATATGCCTGATAGCTCATCTTCAGAAATATCAGAGCAATCGCAATCATCTTATTCACAAGATACAACTGCGCAAAGCGAAACACAACCTGAATATGGACAATCACCGGATATATCTTCAAATAAACAGTCAAGTGTTGTATCACCACCTCAGCCTGTTTCTGATTATCAGGCAGGGGATAGCGAGACTGAGTACAAGCCTGACCAACCAGATTATTCCGACTCCGAACCGCCGGAATTGATATCCGCTCATTTTGATCCGATGAATGTTCAACCCGGTCAAGAACTAACTGTAAAAATACAAGCTGTAGATAATCTTTCAGGGGTTCAATCGGTATTCGGAATAGTGAAAAACCCGTCGGATACGGTAATGATTTCTTTTAGTTGTTCGCTTGTGGAAGCTGACGGCACATTTCAAGGCAAATTTATTATTCCGGAACATGCAGAAGAAGGAACATGGGGCTTAAAAAATATACGATTAACCGACGCAGTACATAACAGCCAGAATTATACAACAAAACATTCTGTAATACGCGATAGCACATTTACCGTTGCAAATTCTGATTCTGACGTAACCGGACCCCATGCAACAGCTATTTATGTTGATCCATCACAGGCGACCGGAGGAGAACGTGTGCAAATTATGATCGAGGCTGTTGATGATAAGTCTGGAGTAGCAAGGGTATATGGTGTATTTGCCAGTCCGTCTAAAAATGCACGTCTTTCTTTTGCTTGCCAATATATAGCGGAACTAAACATATTTGAAGGAGCTGTAAATATACCGCAGTCCGCCGAATCGGGTTTCTGGGTTCTGGATTATCTGCGTCTGGAAGATAACGCAAAAAACTCCAGAACTTATTATTATAAAGATCACAGCGAATTGTTCAACAAAGCCCGTATAGATGTTTATTCAAAATCATCAGATTCTCAACCGCCAGTACTTGAAAATGTCGCTATTTATCCGTCGACTGTTATTTACGGTGAAACTGTAAAAATCATTGTATCGGCATCTGACGATATTTCAGGGATACAACACATAAGCGGCACTTTACATAGCGCATCCAGACAAGGAAGAATACCGTTTCATTGTGTTTATGTTGAGGATAATCAGAAATATGTGGCTCAAATAATCATACAGGAACACACTGAAGTCGGTATTTGGCGTATAGAAAATATGATCTTATCGGATAATGCTCACAATCAAGCGTCTTATAGCAGGTATTCCAATGACAGCAATGTAAGCGCACTACTTGAATATGCATCATTTGAGGTGATCGGTCAATAAATTATGAAAAAAGTACTTTTTTTTGCATACGATTATCCTCCGCTAGGAGGAGGCGGGGTTTTAAGATCGGTAAAATTTGTAAAATATTTACCCGACCTGTCGTGGGAACCCATTGTGATAACCTCGAAAGAGAATTCCGTCGGGGTAAAAGACGAAACATTGTTGTCGCAGATACCGGCAACTGTTCGTCATTATCGTGTTAAGGCAATAACCCCGTATTTTTTCTTCAGATGTCTAAAAAGATTGAAACTCACATCTGTCCGTCATTATCTTGACACGTATTTTTGTATACCGGATAAACTGGTAGGATGGGTACCATTCGCTATCAAACAAGCGGAACAAATAATAAAACAGGAACAAATAGATGTTATATACACCACTTCGCCTCCACATTCGACACATCTGATCGGATATTATCTTAAGAAAAAACATCCTTCCATACCTTGGGTTGCTGATTTTAGAGATGCTTTTTGCGAAAACCCGTTTCGCCATATAAAGCAAGGCGGATTGCGTGATAAGATTGAACAGAAATTGGAACGTAAATATATTAAACGGGCAGACAGCCTTATTTTCAATACAAACTCCAGTTTCAATACCCATAAGAACAAATATGGCGATCTATTGATGCGAAAAAGTTTTGTAATACCAAACGGTTTTGACAGCGAAGACTTCAGAAATTTACCTAAATTCAGCAATGACTCCCGTTTTACAATACTTCATACCGGACGAATTTATGGAATACGCTCAATAATGCCACTGGTAAAAGCGCTTGAGATTTTTGCAGATCAGCATAAAAAGATATATAACAAACTTAATATACAGTTCATCGGTTATGCCATCAATCAGGACGAAAAAAACATGGTGGCTTCATCTAAAGCCAGTCATTTATTTGAATTCAGAGATTTTCTTTCGCATAAAGAATGTCTTACGGAAATGAAAAACGCTGATTTACTTTTACTGATTACCGGTAAAGGGGAGAGCGCCGTAATGATACCCGGAAAGTTTTATGAATATCTTGGCGCGGGGACTCCTGTGCTGGCGTTATCTGAAAAAGGCGAGTTGACAAAAATTATTCAGGAATGTAACGCAGGGGAATGGTGCGCGCTTGATGATTATGACAAAATTGCCAGAGTAATTCACAAATTCTTTTCTAACCGCAATAACAAATCTTTTTTCAAACCGGACAACGCTATGATTATGAGGTATGACAGAAGAAATTTAACAAGACAACTAGCAACAGTCTTCAATAGGCTCGTAACATGAGCACAGACTTTCTCGTATCAATAATTATTCCGGCGTATAATGCACATAAAACCATTGCGGCATGTATAGATTCCGTTCGTAGTCAGACATATAAAAATATCGAAATTATTGTAGTAGATGACGGTTCTACCGATAATACTGCGCAACTACTAAAAACATCTTACCCTGACATTCAATGTATCTCTATACCTCACAGCGGATCGCCCGGATATGCGCGCAATCGGGGTATAGAGCGTGCAACCGGCTTATATATAGGTTTTATAGATGCTGACGACTACTGGGATACAGCTGTTATAGACGAACTTTTAAAAGGTTTTGAGAAAAACCCTAACGCTATGCTCAGCTACGGTACTTTGAACTATGACGGAGGAGCTCACGACGGTGAAAATGTCCATACTTTTCGAACGCCTTACGAAGGGTATGTGTTTACCAAACTACTGCGAAAAAATTTTATCCAGATGCATCCTGTTCTGATAAAACGTAGTATCCTTCAGATAACCGGTTCTTTTGATGAGTCGCTCAATGTGGATATAGCGGAAGATTATGACTTATGGCTACGGATTGCGTATCGTTATCAGGTAGTTTTTTGTCCCGCCGCCAGAGGTTTTTATCGTATCGCGGAAAACAGTCAATTTCACAAGATAACTCTTATAAAACGCAATCAAGATATTTTGAAAGTCATGTTGAAAATGAAACGGATGTTTAGGGTTCGTCATCCTGAGTTATACAAACGAATGGCTGTTTTGTATGAAACCCTTGGCAGACATTATCTTGCCAACCAGCAATTTTTTTCGTCGCTTTTTAGTTATTTGCTTTGCGTATGGTATGGAATAGCATTTTTGACTACACAATCGCAAAATATCGAACCTTCCAAAAATACTCAGGATAACCCTATCAACCCCTCTGACGGTCGATAGATTTCCGAAATAGAGAATACAGCATGTCTGCTTGTCGTTTAAGGGTAAATTTATCTTCTATTACTTTGCGTTGCGCCAGCGAGATTTTGTTTTTCTGTTCCGGTGTCATGAAATACACATCTTTAACAGCTGAATAAAGAGCATACTCATCTTCGGGCGGAACAAGAATACCGGATCCCTCAAGTAACTCAGGAATGCCCGAAAACATTGTGGAAATACATACTACCCCCATTGCCATAGCTTCTTTTAACACCACTGGTACGCCGTCCATATCACCGTCAGCGGCTTTGATACATGGCAATACAAACACATCGGTATCATGGAGAATAGAACGTATATCTTCCTGTGTTTTTTCACCGCACAAAATAACTTCATCGTTCACGGATAATGTATCTATCAATCGTTGATATGATTCTTTTAACGGACCGTTGCCTATAATGTAGCATTTAAAGTTCAAATTATCGGTTTTCATACGTTTGCAGACATTGATCAGAAATTGAAACCCTTTTTTCTCGACTAATCGTCCAATAGCCGTAATGAAAAATGGTTTATCAGTATCCCGTTCATATTTTTTCATAGTGAAGTAAGATGCGTTTATACAGCAGGGAACGACATGTAGCCTTTCAGATTCAACATGTAATTTCTGCTCAAGGTATTTTTTATTGTAATCGCTGATGGTTACACTGAATTCAGCATAATGGTGTTTCCAGTATAGTAATTCGTTGTAAACAAATATATCCCGCGCATGAGTTGTAAAACTGTATGGTATTCCGGTAATAAGGTATGCGCACATAGCAAACTGCGCAGGGTTGTTTCCGAAATGCGCATGTAAATGGTGAGAATTTTGTTTTTCAATAATATATGCCAACCGAAACAGCATAAAAAGCAGACGCCAGTAACGGATGGTATAATAAAAAAGAAAATTGCCTCTTTTGACTCTCGCGAAATACCACATAGATTTTGCTACCGCGATAGGACGAAGCAAACTTTTGATTAAAATAAACACAGCCAGCTTCACAAGAGAAATATTTATCTCTGACAGATAATCCACTTGCAATGAACGAACAGATTCGTGAGGAGCCGGACGTTTCGGGCGTTTTAACGATATTATAGATAAATGGATATCCGGCTTGTTATCCCGTAAGGCAAGAATCTCGTTAATAATAAATGTTTCTGAAATTTGCGGAAACGCTTGCAGTATATAAGTTATCTTCATATCGGTTTATATCTCTTTGAAAAAAGTGTAATTAAATATCCCAAACGCTCGCAATAAGTTTGTAGCAGATCGACACAAGTCACGCCACGACGTTTAAGAAAGAAATGCTGAAATATCCTATAAATAACATAATTCATTTCTGAAATGACATTTACAGTGCGGTATGACTCTTTGCCGGCGCGTTTTGTGCCGGTGTAATAGGCTCGCCGCAATATAGCGGACAAAGAAAGTTCTTCCGCTGTAATATAGCGGTACGCTCGAGCCGCTGGTATAAGCATCCCATCCAATTGTGAGATATATTCCATATTCTTTCTTTTTACTGCAAAACATTCAGACTCTAAACTGAGTTTGCGTAAAGTTTTATCCGATACCCATATAGGTATGGGCATTTCAGGCTCGGATATAATAAACGGATAAGCGAAAGTATCTGAAGAAATATTATAAACGGATTCGATAAAACCTTGATCTAGGATGATTTTATCCGACATATAAACTATAAGACTTGCGAGCGGCGCGTATCCTAGAGCTTCATTAAAAACACGAAAAATATCATAAGATTGAGGAATATTGATCACGCTGAACTTAATAAGCGAATGATCTGAAAATTTGGCGCAAAGCGTTTTTACTGAATCCATGTCGCCATCGCAGATAATGACAGCATCTAATAAACAGTCATAAAACCGTTGGTTGTATAACGAGTACAATACCCGCTCAATTGTTGTCGATTTGAGACGATGATCTATGAGTATGCTGATTGCTGATTGCATGTAATCACATATCCGATAATCTTGATAATCGATTTCGCAACAAATGATCGGCGAGAGTTATAGCCATCATGGCTTCCACAACCGGTACCGCTCTTATTGCTACACACGGGTCATGCCTGCCTGTTATGGAAAATTCTACCCGATTTCCTTGTATATCAAGGGTGTTTTGGGTTTTAGCTATAGATGATGCCGGTTTAACGGCGACACGCACGACAATATCCGCACCCGTAGATATTCCGCCGAGTATTCCTCCGGCATGATTGGTTGCGAATCCGTCTGACAGCATGGAATCATTGTTTTCACTTCCTTTGAGTTCTGTGCAGGCAAACCCGTCTCCGATTTCAACTCCTTTGACTGCGTTGATAGACATCATTGCTTTAGCCAAATCGGCGCTCAATTTATCGAAAACCGGTTCACCTAGCCCTGGAGGTACTCCTTTTGCGATAACCTCAATAACGCCGCCTGCTGAATCTCCGGCGTCTTTAAGTTCCTGAATATAAGTTTCCATTTTTTTAGCGGCATTCACATCAGGACATCTAACCTTATTTTGTTCGATTATGGAAATTTCACGTTCAACTGCTTTTATAGTGCCTATAGAAATAAGGTAACCTGTAATTTTGATATTATAATACGCCAGAAGTTTGAGAGCAATAGCGCCTGCCGCTACCCGCGCGGCAGTTTCGCGAGCGGATGCCCTGCCGCTACCGCGATGATCACGTATACCGTATTTTTTGAAATATGTGTAATCGGCATGACCGGGACGGAATAAATTTTTAAGATTATCATAATCCGTTGAACGCATATCGATGTTATACAAAATCATACCGATAGGCGTGCCGGTAGTTTTACCTTCGAAAATACCGCTTAGTATATGGACTTCATCCTTCTCCTGACGCTGAGTTACCAGATCATTCTGGCCGGGACGGCGTCGATCAAGCTGAGCCTGTACTTCAGATATATCTATCGGTATACCTGCAGGGCACCCATCTAAAATTACTCCTATAGCCTGTCCGTGACTTTCCCCAAATGTGGTAATCCTGAATACGTTACCGAAACTATTTCCAGCCATGGAAACCTCCTGCCTATATATTAAGAACCATTGTCATGAATATCCACCGACGAAAAAGTAATATACAATGTATCGTTTTTAATAGAAACCGATGAAATCGACTGTAAATATTGATTTAAACGCTTGTTTCGCGAAAGATAACTTTTGATTACAGCTTCAAGGCTGTTCATTTCTTTATCGGACATGAGCATATCGTTAATGATCAGATCGGTAATGGAGATATCAAGTGTTCCGTTGTTATATAAAATAGCTACATTGCAAGAACCGTTTGCAAATCGACGCATAAATGGAATAGGTAGCGAAAACAGCACGTTAGCCGAATCTTGTATAAACCGTATGTAAAAACGATTTTCAAGATCAAGATTATCTTTCAAGATCAGGTTTATATAGGTATCGCTAACTGTAAGTGTTTCCCCTTTGTGCAGATGATGATTCTTTAATTTTTCGAAAACCGTTTTCATGTTATCGAGATCAGTTGTTGAGTATTCTATTTTAGGCAAGATAACGGTTTCTTTCGACAAATAGATCATAGAACTTCGGATATTGAGAAAAATTACCGTCGCAAAAAAAGTAAGAAGTAAGGTGAGACACCAAATGATTATTCTTTGTATTTTGTTCATCTATATCCCATACATAGTTTGTCATATTGAATGATGTGAAAAGTATAGGGTATATGAGTTAATGACGCAACGGTATTTTTGCAGGATAAAATAAAGGCATGACTCATGAAGCCATGCCCTTATATATTATTATTGTTGCGGATAATATTCGTCTATACCCATATCTACGGCTATACCTCGCGGACGTGTCTGACCGTCAACGTCTTTAGGGTATTCCGCTTCTGGGGTTCCTTTGTCGATTAACGGTGAAGATGGAAGCAGATGGAAATTGTAACTGTCCGGATCTGCGAATTCAGGGTAAACAGACATATTATTGTATTCTTCTCCGATGGAATCTTCGATATTGGAATAAGTTATCATTCCTGCCGCTACTCCGGAAATATCCTGTTGTTCGCCATAGGTATCATCACTCCATATAATAATGTTACGGACAAAGCCCAAACTTGTAGAAATATAGTATAGCGTACTTCCTGAACCTGATGTTCGTGTATTTTTGTATAAAACACAGTTGAGTATTTCGGGCTTTGCACCTTGACAAAACACACCTCCTCCAGATGTATTCGCGTGATTCAAAGCTAATACAGTATTTATCATTTTTACATTAGAGTTGCTCTTCAATCCGATACCACCGCCATAATGAACCGCAGTGTTATCATATATTTTTGAATTTAAAATTGTAACTACCGCTTTGCTGTCTGCCATCAAACCGCCGCCATCGTAAGAAGATCGATTAGCTTTAATAAGAACATTATCCAGATTCACCGTAGATGAGATAGACAAATCGTTTGCGCCGATAAATAATCCGCCGCCGTATAGAGAAGCGCCGCAGTTGCTTATTTCGGTATCCTTTATATTCACTTCCGAACCGAATATGCCTATACCACCGCCATTTGTAGCATTTGTTGCCGAATTCTTAATAGTACATCCGGTAATCTGAACTGTTGAACTATCTATAGATATGACTGATCTGCCGCCTGTCAGTGTTATGTTTTTAAGAACACCAATTCCCACACCGTTTATAGTCATTACAGGCTGATTAGTCAACTTACCGGTAATGGTAGCATTGTCGCCGACAAAAACAAAGGACTCATTTAAAGTTATGTTTACTGAGAATGTACCGCTGATATGGAATACATAAGGCGGTTGTGCATTTTGTAAAGCCTCTGCAATAGTATTATATGGGGTAGCCTGAGAACCATTACCCCCGTCGGATGCGGAGTCATCGATATAAACAAATTCAGGGCTGTTTGGGTCGGTAGGTATTGAGCCCAGAAAATACTCTTCGTAATTTGTCAAACCATCGTTATCAGCGTCAAGATTCTTGTCGTCTGCTGACAATATATTGAGCCCATAAGCAAATTCCCATCCGTCAGGCATTCCGTCGCCATCGGTATCAGGATTCAGCGGATCGGATGTCAATGATATTTCCATGGAGTCGGACAACCCGTCGTCGTCGGTATCCATACGTGTCGGGTCGGTGAAATATACCAGAATTTCATCTGCGTCACTAATTCCATCGTTATCAGTATCAGTTGAGGTCGGATCGCTAAAGTAGGCATACTCGATACTGTTGATAATTCCATCGTTATCATCATCGACAGACGGATCGAAATCGCCGTTATAAAACGATTCCCAGTGATCGGACAAACCATCCAAATCAAGATCAATGTATTCATCTATGCCTATATCGCAGTTGGTATTGTAAGGCCGAATTTCACCGTCTTTATCTGTTGCCAATTTTACGTCCTCTGATCCGGCGTTTATCAACCCTGAATCTGCGAGTAGATGATATCTGCCAAATTGCGGGGCGCCAAAATTTGGCGCAACGGAAATATTGTTATAACTGCCGGAAACAAAACTGCCGTCTTGTATCGAACAGTATCTCAGCATAGCCGATGTTCCTCCGAACAGATCTTTTCCGTTACCCCATATAACAGAATTTCTGACTCGCAAAGCAAGATCGTACACACCAACATATATACCGCCGCCCGTAGTTGCCGTATTGTTCATTATGATCGAATGAAATATCTTCGGAGCACTGTCGCGGGCAGAGTATGAACTTGAAGCCCATATACCGCCTCCTTCGATTGCGTCATTGTAGCTTATAACAGAGTTGATAATTTCGGGTGACGATTCGTAACACCATAACCCGCCGCCTGACTTAGCTTTATTATGAGTTATGCTGGAATTGATTATTTTTACCATCTTGTTATTAGTATCCAATACTATACCTGAGCCAAAGTTTCTGCGAATATGGGAGTTAACTACTATCATAGGCGCATTGCTACAGAAAATTCCGCCTTTACCGTATTCAATAAATATGTTTTTGACAATCAAAATGGCGTCGCGGTTTTTACATGTGATTGCGTAGTCATAGGGATGAGCTCTAAGCACCACCTTATCTTCCGGACCGGCGTATAGAGCTACTGCCCCTGCGGGGGAAAGATTAAGGTTTTCATTGTAAATGCCTCCTGCTATGACCACAACTGCGCTACCATTTACCGGTATAATGTCTATAGCATCCTGAATAGTGTTAAAAGGAGCTCCTTGCGAACCGTCACCGCCGGTAGCATAATCGATATCCACATAAATGCTAAGCGGCGATGTATTATCGTTTGGATTACTTCCGAGAACATATTCTTCATAATTTGTTAAGAAATCGTTGTCTAGATTGGCATAAGCATCATTAACAACAGGATTTAACCCGTATTGGGCTTCCCAGCCGTCAATCATGCCGTCGTTATCAGTATCACTGATGAACGGATCGGATAGATAAACCAGAATTTCGTCGCCATCGGAAAGTCCGTCACCGTCGGTATCAGGGTTGTTAGGATCGGTAAAATATACTAACAGTTCCTCGTCGTCGCGCAACCCATCGTTATCAGTATCTGTAAGTAGCGGATTAGTTTGATATAAGTATTCCTGAAAGTTCGTCAGATTATCAGAGTCATCGTCGGCTAGCGGATCAAAATTTCCGCCGTATCTGTTTTCCCAGTAATTCGGCAGTCCATCGTCATCGTCATCAATCACTTCATCAATGCCGATATCGACAAACCCGTTTGAAGGACGCGCTTCACCGTCTATATCAAGCAATTCGATTGCCTGCGCTGTTCCCGCATCAATACATGGAGAGTCAGTTAACAAGTGGAAATCGCCAAGTTCGACGTTCACAAATTTCGGATCAACAGAGATATTTCCGTTTACACCATTATAAGAGCCGTCTTTTATATCGCAGTTGAATACCGTAGATGAATCAAACCCGCCCAATTCCTGACCGTTGTTCCACAGAATAGTATTTTTCACTAAAATGTATCCGTTATATTTATAAATACCATTTCCCTGATTTTGACCCGATGTACCGGCACGGTTACCGTAAAGAACACAGTTTTCCACGGTACTATTGCAGTACGCGCCGTATATAGCACCACCGCGTCCATTGGTAGTATTCATATTGAAAATAGTATTGTAGATAGAAGGCGAACCGCTATACAGGTATAGACCCGCACCCTCGCTGGTAGCGTTATTTTGTTTGAATTGTGAATTACGGACAATAACCGAGGATCTTTGAAATAACGCGCCAGCTCCAATTTGCGCGGTATTGTTGCGCAATACGCATCCCTTCAGTAGTGAATCCGTAGCGTTTTCTATATAAATGCCGCCACCCTGAACAGTAGCCGAGTTATTTTCGATTGTACAATCAATGAGTTTGGGATTGCTGTTATTCGCATATATACCGCCACCGTTGACAGAACACGAACTGTTTCTTATAACGACATTTATAAGCAGACTATTTGACTTGTTAAACTGGATAGCGCCGCCGTATGTTGGATTACCTGAGTTGCCATTGAAAACACAGTTTATTATCATCAAGTTAGTATCATCGGCGTCAATAGCTCGTAATCCTTTATGGAATGTGATGTTCTTGATCAACATGCCGGCTTTATTTCTTTGCGGATAGTATAAGGTGCTTACGGAATTAAACGGCGATTCCAGAATGGTCGTTTCCGGCGATTCCCCAACAATTGAAATTCTGTCATACAAGTACAAGTTTTCTTTATATGTGCCTGCGGCAAGCATTAAAACAACAGGAACCTGCGCAGAAGTATTGTTAGATATGGCCGTCTGGATCGAATTATACGGAGATCCTTGAGAACCATTGCCGCCCTGCGCCGCGTTTATATCGACATATACCTTAATCGGGCTATCCGAATTATCTGGTTCGGATCCTATAAAATATTCTTCGCGGTTGGTAATGGAATCACCGTCGCCATCATTGAGCGCATCGGACGCAAGCAATGGATTTAATCCGTGGTCAACTTCCCATTTATCGGAAATGAGATCACCGTCCGTATCGGGATTGGCCGGATCGGTCATATAGACAAGAATTTCCTGAGCATCTGTTAATCCGTCGCCGTCTTTATCAGCATTGAGAACAGGATCGGTATCATAAAGCAATACTTCCTCGCCGTCGCTCAATCCGTCGCCGTCAGTATCTGAAAGTATGGGGTTGGTAAGATGCGCGTATTCGTCTAGCGCTGTCAACCCGTCATTATCCAAATCCGAACCCGCGACAATATCTCCGCCCATAAGTGTTTCCCACCAATCGGGCAATCCGTCATTGTCGGTATCCACAAATTCATCAATACCGATATCCGGCAATGCGCCGAACGGCCTTGTATCTCCGTCTATATCAGAAACATTCAAACCGGATATGAGTATACCTGCATTCCGGCATGGAGAATTATGGAGAAGATGAAAATCGGATTTGGACGCTTTGCGGAATACGGGATCCTGACAAATATTGCCGTTTACACCTACATGATCCGCATCGCCGATATTTGAGTTATGCAATACGGTAACAGGAACATTGTATAAATCGTCTTTATTTCCCCATACAACACAGTTTATTATCCGACTGGCTGGAGAACCGATATTATAAATACCTCCTCCATAAGCCGCCGTATTGTTGTAAATAACCGAATGATAGATGTTGGCGCGCGAACCGTCATCAATCATAAAAGCGCCGCCGTTTTTATCCGATTTATTATTGTATAAGACTGCATTAACTATATCTGCCAATGAATTATAAAGATAAATCGCTCCGCCGTGGTCTTTTGCCGCAACGCCATATACAGTAATATTAGACGCATCCAGCCGCGATTCCGAGGCATATACCGCACCGCCTTTTGCACTCGATAGTATGTCATATAAAGAAGAATCTTTGATGGTAATCTGCGAGTACTTTCCGTATACGGCCTGTCTATAATAAGTATATGTCGAACCATTAAATAGAAACTGATTGTACATCTGGGTATCTGAAACAAATACGGAAGAATTTAATGCGTAGATGTTGTAGTACTGGTTCTTCTGAAATTCGCATCCGCGGATTGATAGATTAGACATATCCAGATAAAATCCGCCGCCGAGATAATTGACAAGGTTGTTGCTAATAATAGTGTCATAACACTCTATCGTGGATGCCGAAGATAAGACAGCTCCTCCGTTATTAAAAGATGTATTGTTGTCCAGAACGCAATTCTTAATCATTATTGAAGAATTGTTTATTGTTATAGCAGAATTTGACGCGCCGGATATCTTTATATTTTTAATAATTACTTTTTGCGAATTAGTTATATTCAGACAGGTATTCCCATGAGGAGCAGACAGAGTCGTTAGCGCAGGCGATTGAGCCCACAACACAACGCCTTGCTTATTGGCTATAGATAAAGCCTCTGAGAAACTTCCACTGCCGATAAGCACAATTTTAGGGCTGGCTGTTTGGTTTATAGCAGTTTGAATAGTTCCGGAAACAGTAATGCGTGACGGACTGCTGAAACTATTTGGATCAGAACCAAGATAATATTCCTCATAATTTGTCAAACCATCGCTATCCTGATCTAATGAGGCGTCAGCCGGATTTGTAGGGGACAAGAAGGCTTTAGAGACTTCATAGTAATCATCGATACCATCGCCGTCAGTATCCGTAAGCAAGGGATTCGTTCCGTGAATGTTGATTTCATCGCTGTCGTTAATGCCGTCGCCGTCAGTATCCGCATAGCAAGGATTTGTCCCGTAAATATTGACTTCGTCTATATCTGATAACCCGTCGCCGTCAGTATCACCGGAAGTGGGGTTGGTATATAAGTTGTATTCTTCTCCGTCAGTCAATCCATCGCTATCGGTATCATCCGAAGTATCATCAACAGTAGTAAGTCCTCCGGTATAGAATATTTCCCATGCGTCAGCCATGCCGTCGCTATCAGTATCGACAAATTCATCGATACCTATATCCGACGCCCCGCCGTGCATAGATGTTTCGCCGTCGACATCACGATATAAAAGCGTATCGGCAGTACCCGCATTAATTAATGGTGATGTGTTTTTGAGGCGATAATTTCCTTTAGCAGGATCGATGAATTCCGGATCATCGTCGATATTGCCGTTTACATTTTTGTATGTTCCGTCTCTAATCACGTTATTGCGAATAACAACCGCTGAAGACACCTCTGAGATATCATCGAATTCATTACAGATAACAGAGTTACGAATAGTTCCTTCACTGTAGGCTGAAATGTTTATACCGCCGGCAATGCTCTTGTATGATATGTTGTCGAGGATAATGGAGTGATCAACAAGTATATCGTTTCCTCGCGACAGCATAAAACCGCCGCCGGTTAGGTTTGCTATATTATTCTTTATGATCGAATGAGACACGATCAATCGGCTGTTTCTGGAACAAATACCGCCGCCATTAATGCCGGTATTATTTAAAATTTCGGTGTTAAAAATCTTGAGCGGAGCTCCAACAACAGCAACACCACCGCCATCTCCCTGAGATACGATATTACCGCTGATTTTACATCCCTCAATTACATTCCACACGTAATGATTTGAAGTGTTGTAATTGAATACAGCAATACCGCCAGCCAGAGCGCTCTTAGAAACATTATCCTCAATTACAGAATTTTTTATAGAAACCAGAGTATTGAATGCATATATGCCAGCACCGCTCATGGTAGCCGTATTTTTCCGTATTTTTGAATTATAAATCATAAGGCTACTCGACAATGCTTTGATACCGCTACCGCCCTGCACATTATTTTCGACGGTACAATTGTTTAATAATATTTTAGAAGAACGATTGACGGTAATTCCGCCTTGACCATTTGATACTTTTATATTTTTGATCACAGCGCCGTTAACACTATCTGCCGTAACAACAGGTTGAGCTCCGTATGAAGTAATAATAACCGTATCCGCCGGATTCGCATATAAAGCTATACCTGACTTCAAAAGTATTGAGTAATAATTGGATTGAATCAGGCTCGAATATGTTCCAGCCGCCATGACTATTTTTGCAGGCACAGAAGCAGTGTCTATAACATTCTGGAGATCACTGGCAGTCGTAACATTGATTGTTACCGGACTGGTATTTAGATTGATATTACTTCCGAGATAATATTCTTCCAGATTGGTGAGCCCGTCGCCATCGAAATCCAATTGCGCATCCGACGGATCGGTAGGGGATAGTCCGGAAGTTATAGATTCGTAGTAATCGTCTATACCGTCGCCGTCCGTATCGATGTTGAGCGGGTCGGTAAAATATGTAAAGACTTCGTCGTAATCATTAATACCATCGCCGTCTGTATCTACTGAGTTTGGATCAGTATAATAAACAAGCAGTTCGTCTGAATCGTTAATACCGTCGCCGTCTGTATCGCTTGCAGTCGGATTAGAGCCTTGTATATATTCCTGCAAATCAGTTACAGTATCGCCGTCAAAATCAGCATCGTTATTGCCCAGCACAGTCAGATTGACCGCATAAAGCAGTTCCAAGTAGTCGGCAATCCCATCGTTATCGCTGTCAATAATCTCATCTGCGCCGATATCAGGCACACCGTTGTATGAGCGAAGTTCACCATCGGAATCCATAGTAGCGGCAGTCGGAATGGAGATGCCGGCATCGGCACACGGTGAATCTGGTAAAATATGATAATTGCCCTTTGCGGAATTAACAAACAACGGGTCAATGCTGATATTGCCGTTTGATCCGGCAAACGATCCGTCTTTGATATTGCAGTGCGCGATTTGCGATGACTGTATACCGTCGAAATCATCGTTAAAATTCCACAAAATAGAATTTTTCAGATTAACCGCAGAATTCGGCGATGAGAAAATTCCATCGGCTTTTTCGTAAGCCCGATTATTATAAAATGTCGTATGGAAAATAGAAGGACTGCTGTTCATTAGATATATACCGCCGCCGACTGCCTGCGATATGTTTTCTACAACATAACACCCATCCAGCAACAGTCCATACGGTTCGAAAGAATACAACCCGCCGCCGTGAGAACCGCTGAAATTATTTGAAATGACTGAACGAATGATTTGTAAATTCGCGCCGGTATCGACATATATACCGCCGCCCGCTTTCGTACAGTGGTTTTCGCTTATGGTTGATCCGGTTATAATTGCTTCTGATCCATAAACATATATACCGCCGCCTTTTGTAATGGACTCATCAGTTATAGTATTGTTTGTTATAATACTGTCCGTTATGGTTAGTTTTGTATAATATGCAAACAATCCGGCGCCGTTTCTTTTGGTAAAATTGTGGCTTATAGTAGAGTCAATCAGTTCAAGAGAACCGTATTTCGAATACACTCCGCTACCTTCGTCTGCCCCGGCATTGCCGGTACTTATACAGTTGATGAGTCGCGGCGATGAGTTTTGCGAGTATAACCCATACATACTGTTACGTAACGTAACATTTTTGATAATCAAATAGGTGATATTCGTACAGGAAATTGCAGGGGATGTATATCCGCCACTAATAATCACCTCGGAAGGAGAAGTACCGATAATAACGGTCTTTTCATTAGCCGCGGTTAAAGATACGCTTTCCGCATATACTCCCGGTAAAATATTTATAATCACCGGTCCGGGTACAGCCTGCACTGCGGCGGTTATTGATGTGTATGAACCGGGATAGGCGCCTGTATTATCGACATATATTTGAATAGGATCGGTATCGTCGTTTGGAGCCGTACCCAATTCGAATTCCTCGGCATTAGTCAACCCGTCTGCGTCAAGATCATCGTCAGAATCATGAACCAATGGATTGAGTCCAAACAGAATTTCCCATCCATCATTAATTCCATCCCCGTCAGTATCTGCAAGAAGTGGATTGGTTCCGTAAATATTGATTTCATCGCCGTCGGAAATACCGTCTTCATCAGTATCTGCCATTATCGGGTCGGTATAGATTGTCTGCGATTGATACAGTATACCGTTTATTTCCTGAGCGTCAGTCAATCCATCATTATCAGTGTCGGCTAATGTCGGATCGGTATAATAGGCATATTCGACAATGTTGATAATCCCGTCGCCGTCATCGTCGTCTTCGGGGTCAAGGATGGTAAGATTGGCCGCGTACTTGAGTTCCCATGCATCACCCATATCATCTCCGTCCGTATCAACAAATTCATCCGAACCGATATCGATAGCAACGCCGGTTTTGCGCAATTCATTGTCAGGATCAAGTGCAAAATATATTTTTGTCGTTCCCGCATCAATAGAAGGCGAGGTACCGAGCAGATGAAATCTGCCGAACTGCGGTGCGCCGAAACGAGGATCCTGAGAAATATTGTTATTGGTACCGAGGAAATCGCCATCGCTAATGTTGCTATTGAAAATTTCGACGGCACTGACATTATATAAATCATCGGTATTGTCAATAATATTACAATTTTCTATGTTGATTGGTTTTGATCCGCCGCGGGCAATACCGCCTCCATTAAAAGCGCTGTTCGAGACAATATTACTGTTGGCAATCGTAAACGAAGTTTCAGCAGATGCCAGCACAACGTTCAACCCGCCGCCGTGTTGCGCTGTGTTGTTATATATATCTGTATTGACTACAGTTAAAGAAGCGTCTGAGCAATAAATGCCGCCGCCATGTATAGCGTTGTTGTTGTATATTTTACAATTTATAATCCGCGATTCAGCGTTTGAATTTAACATATAAACGCCGGAATCGAGGTTATTTTTAATACGGCAATTTATTATGTTTATGGAACTATTTTTAGCGTAAACGCCATATATACCTTTTTTGATATTAATATTCTTCAAAAGGCATCTTTGAACGTCTATGGCTGTTATTACCGGCCCCATAGCATTACTGGTTATGACAGTAGACAACGGGTCGCCGGCTATAATAAAAATATCGTTTTTCAATATCAAACTTTCAACATAGGTTGTATCATCTTCAAGAATGATTATAGTGGGGCCTGTAGCGGCGTTAATGGCCGCCTGTATTGTCGGATAACTGCTGGCATAAACCGTAACCGGTTCCGAGTCGTCGTTAGGGTCGGTTCCCACAAGGAATTCTTCATAATTAGACAAATTATCCGAATCGCTGTCTAACAGCGCGTCAACTTGTAATGGATTAAGGTTGTTGTCGATTTCATATTTATCATCCATGCCGTCGCCATCGGTATCTGGGTTGGCAGGATCTGTTCCATATCCGTAAAGATTGTATACAGGGTTATATATTTCTTCGCGGTCTAACAACCCGTCGCCGTCGGTATCATCGTCTTTACATGGATTAGTGTTGTATACAAAAATTTCGGCAAAATCCGGAATCCCATCGTTATCGGTGTCAGGGTTTACTGGGCTTGTGCCGTAGTTGTATTCTTCTATATTGATAACATCGTCGTTATCCCAATCGCCATCATTATCGAAATCGACAGCATAGTAACTTTCCCACCAATCCGGCATTCCGTCATTATCCGTATCGATGAATTGGTCAAGTCCGATATCGGAAGCATTCTCAAGAGGACGTTCGAAATATGCCGGATAGTCTGCAAGAGGATTGGATATGAAAGGACGCACCTCGCCGTCGATATCAGTTCCTGCGGTATCGTAAGCAGTCCCCATTTTTCGCAAAGGCGATGTCGCTCGCAAATGGTAGTTATCATTCATAGGGCTGACAAATTGCGGCGTGACTGAAATATTTCCGGCATCCGCAGGATATCCGGTTGATTCTATACAATTGTAACGAACGGTCGATGCACTGCCTTGTATAAAATTACCGGAAAGATCGCCGGTATTGCCTACCAAAACGCAGTTTCTAACATTGATAGGATAGCCGTATTGCGGCGCTTTAAGCCAAATACCTCCTTCAGATCGGGATATACTTGTGTTTGAGTCTATAATAGAATACCTGATATTCCCAACGGTGAAAGATTCGAAGACAAGACCTGCACCTTCATTGGCTTTGTTGTTTTTTATAATACTGTTTTGCATTGTAAGATTTGACGGTCTGTTGGGTAATCCGGACTGCGCTATGCTTGAGTATGTTATTACACCTCCGCCATGAGACTCGGCGACATTGCCTTTTATTGTTGACTGAATTATAGTCGGCCTGCTGTCATGCAGATACAAACCGGCGGCCTTATACGCAGTGTTTTCTTCCAAGATTATATCGCTGATTATAGGATCGGAACCGTCTAGGTAAATACCGCCGCCTGTGACAGCATGATTTTCAGATATGGTTGACGACGACACAGTAGCCGATTTGGTTCCTTTAATCAGCAATCCGCCGCCGTATCCGGCGGAAGAGAACAGTAAATTGTTTCGGATAGAACTATTGCTTATATCCAGAATAGCGTTATTGCTGTGAATACCGCCGCCGGCTGTTTCTGCAATATTTGAAGCGAAATCACATTCTTCCATAATAAAAGTGCCGTTATCTATAGCCGCACCGGCTCCGAAAGACGCAATCGTTTCATTTCCCGATACAACTGTATCATAAAGAACAGTCCGGCTGTTGCTAAGGCATAATCCGCCGCCGGTGGTTGTTGCTAAGTTATCGCTGATCTCTGAAGATTCAATGACGCAAAGTATCGGAACATAAGTTCCGTAAGTATCTTCTGGGCTCGAGTAGTATCGGCCGTCTTTAGCGTAAAGGCCTCCGCCCGATTTCTCAGATTTATTATCAGTAATAACCGTGTCTTTGATCGTACATTTAAGAGACTTTAGATACATACCCGCGCCATCGCCGTTAACGGCCCCGCTGTTTTGTACGGATACATGGTTACCGCTAAATGTATCGTTATCCAACTCAAGTGTTATGAATTCGGCATACAATCCGGCTCCTTGTGCGAATGTTACGTTGTCCTCAACGCTTACATTATGCATGACGACTTTATGTAGAAGAGGGGATGATCCTGACAAATAGAGTCCTCCGCCTTGGCCGAGTAGACCAGATCCGCCTTCATAGACATTAGTATTATTTTTTACAGACCCGCCGATCATGGTTAAGTTGGAGTTGAGTAAATAAAGACCGGCTCCTGCGTTGGTGGCAACATTACCGCTTATTTCCGTATTGAATATATTAATAGTTGAGATGTCGACATAAACACCTGCCCCAAAAGAAGTAAAGTTATCAGTTATAATACAATTGGAAATAAGTACGTTTTTAGAATATTGAATTTCAATGCCGCGCGTGCCACCGGTAAACTTGATATTCTTCACAATAACAGGCGGGTCGCCGCAGGCCGGATCGCTTCCGTATAGTATTTGAATTGCGGGAAAGCCACTTTTCGCCACTATAGTGACGTTTTCAGGTGAACTTCCCATTATAATGCACCTATAAACATCGTTATAAGACGGCTCATTTTTGAACCATGCCTGATCCGCTATAATTGAATTTAACTCAAAGTCGTAAAGATAATTGTCTGCGTTGATATCATACGTCCCGTTAGCGACAATGAATACCTTAGGCGATGAATAACCTCCAAAGAACCACGGTACCTTGTCCATAGCTTCCTGCAATGAGGCGTAAGGATAGTCTATAGAACCATCAGGATATGGCGGGCCTGAATAGGAATAATAACCTGTAGCCTGATTGACGTAAATCATGTCATAAGTTCTGTCTGGAGAATTGTAGTTATTAGGATTACTTCCCAGAAAAATTTCTTCGTAGTTGGTTATACCATCGCCGTCGCTGTCAAGGGAAGCGTCTGCGGGATTATTCGGATTGAGGTTGTAAAAAATTTCCCAATAATCATTAATTCCGTCGCCATCGGTATCGGTTTTATATGGGTCAGTAGGTTTGCCTACGCCGTTACCGCTGGCTTCGGCTATATCCATCAATCCGTCACCGTCGGTATCTATGTTGGTAAGAGGATTAGTGTGATATGTATTGATTTCCAATCCATCATTAGCGCCGTCGCCATCGGTATCAGCGTTAAGCGGATTGGATAGATAAGCGGCTTCCTGTGCGTTAGTAGCCCCGTCTAAGTCGTTGTCGGCGGAAGCGGTGAACGGACCGCCGCCATACATATTTTCCCAGAAATCGGGTAAATTATTACTATTAGCGTCTACGAATTCGTCGTATCCTATATCACATGTTGAATTTGAAGGACGGATTTCATTGTGTATATCTCGAGTAAACATACCTACCGCATCGCCGGCCCCTATACATGGCGAGTTATAAAGGATATGATAATTGCCGAACTGAGGAGAACCGAATTGGGGATTGAGAGAGATGTTGCCGTTGATGCCGTTATAATCGCCGTCTTCTATATTGCAGTAACTGATCATTGAAGATGTAATATTTGCTATATCATCGCCTGATTCTTCCCATATAATCGAATTGATTATGATCGGGTTGGCGGTAGTTCCGTCCAGATAAATACCGATACCTTCCTGAGCGATATTGCCTGCTATGGTACAATGGACTATGGCAGGTTCACTGGCGCCGGTAATAAATATACCCGCACCTCGCAAAGCTGTATTGCCGGTTAGTAAACAGTTGATTATTTCAGGGTTTGAGTAATTCACGTTGACAGCGGCTCCGGAAAACCCTTTATTGTTTTTAATAACGCAATTTACAAATACCGGACTTGAATAATTTACATCTAAAGCGCTTGTGGCATCAACAATAGTTACGTTTTTAATAAGGATGCGCGCTGTCGCATTGTCGACTATTGAGTTATTGTATCCTTTATATCCGTAATAATCCGAATCGCCGTACCAAATTTTAAAAACAGGATTGCCCGGCTTTGCCTTGATAGTCACTTTATCCGGCGATGTAGCGTAAATGGCAAAACGAAAAACATCGTTAGTTCCTGTACTTCCGAAAAATTGATAATAAAAGAAATCCTGATCAATAAACAGGCTGTTAAGGCCTAATCCTGCTATATATAGGTCATTGCTCAGGTTATATACTTTTACTCCGCCGCCGTTATTAAGCACAAAAATAGCCGCCTTGTTATTATATGCTCCGGAACTGCTGGAGTAATCGAAATAATAATTTTCTATCGCCTGCAGGATAGAGCCGTATGGATTTCCTATTGTTCCGTTGCCGTATGACTGGTCTCCGTTGGGATCAACGTATACAACGTGAGGATCATTGGCGTCAAAAGGATCGGAATTTAGAATAAACTCTTCGTAGTTGGTAAGTCTGCCGTCGCCGTCAGAATCAAGCATGGAATCAGGAACATTCGGATTGAGTCCCCATTGAGATTCCCAGCCGTCAGGAATCTGATCGCCGTCAGTATCGGGATTATTGGGATCAAGGCCGAAATTGACTTCATACCAGTCATTCAGACCATCCAGATCGGTGTCATTCATACGAGGGTTGGTTTTATAGCTTTTTATTTCATCATAGTCGGATATTCCGTCGCCGTCGGTGTCTACCATATGAGGACTGGTTCCGGCTTTTATTTCTTCGCCATCGAGCAATCCGTCTCCATCCATATCCGCAATGTTTGGATTGGTTCCTGATAAAAGCATAACGTTATCTATCCAAACCGTGTCATCGCCGCTGTCATTCTCGTCATCTTTCTGATATATTAGCCGGACATGGTATGTTCCGGCTGGCAATACCTGAATAAACTGTGTCCAATCGATGTTGCCGCTCACGGTTTTTTTAACTTCATTATTAATAACAATAGATAAATTGTCCGATTCTTCTTGTGTTGAACATTTGTAAAAAAATGAAAAAACGTGCTCTGATGTAATGGAAAAATGTAGCTCAAGAACGGATGACTCGTCATGATCGAGATTAGCAGGAACGCGAGCAGAATAAATTCCCGCGTACGGCGTATCCGTAGACACTACCCATTGTTTATCACCGGAATGCGACCATTCCATTGCGGAGAAATCTCCGGTTTCAAACCCGTCAAACTGTATATCAATGATTTCCTGATTATCATGCAATCCGTCGCCGTCGGTATCGTAACTAAGAGGATTGGTTCCGGTATTTGTACTTCCTGAATATATGCCTGTATTAGTCTCAACGCCATCGGACAGTCCATCGCCATCTGTATCCTCATTATAAGGATCGGTTTTAAAAAAATACTCCTGTTCATTGGTCAGACCGTCGTAATCGAAATCTTCCAGATTGTCGTCAAGTCCGTTGCCATCCGTATCTTTCAGGTATGGGGAGGTTTTAGTGACAAGCAATTCGTATGCGTCAGACAACCCGTCGCCGTCCTGATCGTTGATAATATCCGGCAGTCCGTCATTGTCGGTATCCCATGAATAAGCGGCTAAAACGTAGAAACAGGAGATTGTAGGTTGGGATTCGGAAGGAGAGTTAAGCAGTTTGGAAGGATCGTTGACAGGCAATAAGACAGGAGCAGTTGCAGGATTATAAGTCCCTGTTTCGATAAGTCGCCATTTCACGTCCGAGTTGAAGTAGGGATCGTTTTGATACCCTTCGGCAGTATAGTATAACTCATACTGCGCCGTACCGGGCAGACCATTTTTATCAACTTCAAGCACTACCGACAGGTCAGGGTTGATCATAATGGTTTTTAAGGGGATGTTAAGTTTATCCTGAGCAGACAGAACCGCGGTCATACTCAACCACAAAATCACCACACCCAACCAGAATTCGAATTGTGTTTTTGGGCGCATTGTTTCCTCCTTGTTAATTATCTTAAATTGTAATTAAAGTTTTATTTCCATATTCATTTTAAACACACTAATTTCTTTGCAAACAGGTATAAGCATACTTCTGGGATAAAAAAAATTTTTATCCCTACAGTTTGCGACTCGTACATATATAGATACAGTAACCTATATTTAATATCGGTACTTTATTGATAAACTTGTATAATAAATACTCATACGAACTGCGTTATAATTATACGCCACTAACTTTATACATTGCAAACAAAGTAATCCTACTTTTACAACACCGGAATATATCAATGTATAACAAATTTAGTTACGCAAAATAATTACTAGCCAGCTATTTTCAATATTTGCTTACCGCTTTTTCAGAAATAGAGTGATTTTCATTTTTTATTTAAAAAATACAAATAGATATAATCGATAAGTTTTAAAATTTTTTATCATACTTATAGTATAGCAGAAAAAAAAGTATTTTACAAAAAAAGGGGAGTACTTTTAAAAAATAATTTAAAGAAGCCTATATTTCAACGATAGACGATGATTCCTGCCATGATAATCCATAAAAAAATGTTGATCATCAATGGGATATCAGTAAGCAAAGCCTCTGTGGGATCGCCCCCTGATTCTTTTTTGTAGACAATGTAAAGATAGCGAAAAATACCGTAAAGAACAAAAATTGTGGTGTATATTAAATTATCGGTTTTAAATTTTTGAATGGTTTCCAGAGCAACCGTATACAAAATATAAAAAACAACTGTCGATGTCGTTACCACCGATATCATTTGATCGAGAAACAACGTACTGTATTCACCGAGAATAGGACGATGAGGATTGGCATTTTGCTCAAGTAAAACCAACTCATGACGCCGTTTGGTAAACCCCAGAAACAAAGACAACATCAGCGTACATATAAGTAGCCAGTTAGACACATAAATATCGCCTATATATGAACCGGCAATGACGCGCAATACGAAACCGATAGCGATACATAAAATGTCAACGATCACAACGCCTTTTAGTTTTATAGAATAAAAGAAATTCATAATGTAATAAACCATACCTACCATAAAAAATTTCGGGCTTATCATATACGACCCTGCAAACGATATCAACGCCAGCAAACCTGATAAAACAAGCGCGCTTCGAACAGAAACAGCGCCGCTGGCTATCGGACGCATTTTTTTACGGGGATGAAGTTTGTCTCTTTCTCTGTCGATAATGTCGTTGATGATGTAATGGGAACTGCTGATAAAGCAGAATAAAATGAATCCGGCAAAATATCGTATAGTAAGATACGGACAGAAAGCGTTTTTTGAAAAAAACAACGCCGCAAAAAGAAATAAATTTTTAGTCCATTGTTTCGGACGCAAAAGAAAAAAAAGATTTCGCACAGAACTCATCGATAGTTTTGATCCTCGTTGTCGGTATTTATTTTAATATAATAGTAATAGGGACGAAGATCGGGTATAGTCATTGAAATACCTTTGGTTATCACCTGTTCTTGCCCGCGCGGGATAATGTTGAATCGCATATTATTTAAATCGGTTCCGATATTGAGGCCTCTTTCATCGAAAAAATATGTGACGAAATTCGGCTCTATTCGTACAAATTCGCTCAAAAGAGTGTATTCCGCACCGATGAAGTAGCCGTCAATACCTTCACTGATACGGAATTTTATTTTCTTTATATATCCTTTATCAATAGTTATTTCTTTATTGGGTTGAATCACTGCGAGCTCGGTAAACAGCGATTCGACTGGAGAATTTTTGCTGTTTTCGAGTTCCTGTTCCAATTTTTTTATTTTATTTTTTAACTCAGCCTCTGTTGAAAGAGCTTTTTTCTGCAATTCCTGCAACTGCCCGTCCATAAAGGTAATAGTAGCTTTATGTACATTAATTTGGTCGTTAAGAATCTTTACTGTTTCCTTATAATACTGCAGACTCGACATTTTCGTAGCATCGTCCATGCTTTCTTCCGGCAGTGATTCGTTTGAACCGGTTTTATCCGGTCGCGACGAAGTACGCTGTATAGATAAAATTTGATCTCGTTCTATCTGCATGATTTCGAAACCTGATTGGATTCTTAAAAAAGAATTCTGTTCTTCTATGATTGTCCCGTCAAAGACTTGACCGTCTTTCAAAACGATCTTTTCGGCGAAAACCAAATTAATCATAAATACAACAAACAGAATGGCGCAAATAACAATATTAATCATTTTAGTTTGTTTTGTTAGGGTTATTTCCGTTTATAATAACTTTTGTAGTAATAATGCGATAAACTGCCGCCAAGTATTTTATAAATAAAATCCGGTATGTAGTATTGGTTATCGGTCATTACAGCTCCGACGATATTGATTTTAGCCGATTTAAGCACACCGATACTGCGCTCCACTATTTCGCGCGCTGTTTTGCCTGTGCGTACCACCATAATTACTCCGTCAAGCTGACGAGCCAGCACTGTAATGTCGTTGATAGCTATGATTGGCGGTGTATCGAAAAAAATGAAATCGAACTGTTCCCGCATGCTTTGCACCATTTCATCCATTTTCGGAGAGTCAAGCACGGAAATAGGGTTGTGTATTTTTTTACCGGAATGCAAAAACCACAAATTATCAATACGGGTTTTTATGATTGCATCCATTAGATCGCATTCACCCAACAGCACATCGGAAATACCAACCTTAGATTTAATATGCAACAATTTTGATATGGATGATGCATAAAAATCCGAATCAACCAACAAAATTTTATCGGCGCTACCTTTAACTTTAGCCATGGTAACGGCAAGATTGGTAATGGTAGTAGTTTTACCTTCTTTACGAAGAGAACTACATACAGCCATTGTCTGTAAAGGGTTTTCATAGCTGTAAGATAATATATTATTCCGCAAGAGCTTATATTGTTCCGATATATATGAGTTAGGATCATAATACGCTACTATACGAGGATTTATACCGGAATCATCGTATGTTTTAGCTACATACTTTCTTATTTTACGCCGCTTTTTGCGTTCTTTCTCAGCTCTTTCGAGTGCGACCGAAATTTTACCCATATCTTATCACATCCTTTCTTAAAGGGGAGTTGTAAACCCTGATCAATCCGGAGTTTCTATAAAAATACCTTCTTTTTTCAATTCGCTCTGGAATTTGTCAAAGTAATCGGTTCTCACAACAAGCCTGTTTTTCTCCGGCTTTCCCAATAAATATCGGCCGAAACGCCTGTTGAATTGATCAATTTTATTAAAATTTATTCCTTCGAATTCAATTAAAATGCCTTCGTCATCATCATTTGACGCATCATCGTCTAAGATAGTTGTATTTCGGGTAAAAAACTTAGACCAGAATCCGGCTTTTTTCTTTTTCTCTTTATCCTTTTCATCGGAATATTGCAAGCCTTTTTTTCCCTGTGTGGCAATGAATTCCTGCCGAATTAACTTTTTTTCTTCGGCTTCTTTTATTTTGTGGGGAGGCAGAAATTCCTCAATGACATCGCGTACAATATCGTCATCAACCTTATGACTTCCTTCCGAGTAGGCGTGTAGCAAAGCCTGATCGCATATAATATTGATCAATCGCGGAATTCCTCCTGCATACAAAATTATTTCCTGTATAGCACTGTGGGAAAAAATTTTATGCCCGTTAGAGCCTGCAATATTAAGACGGTGAAAGATGTACTGTTCCGCTTCATCATCGCTAATCGGATACAGATGATATCTGGTGACAATACGTTGTTTCAACTGTTTCAACTGAGGGAGTTCAAGTTTTTCGGAAAGTTCCGGTTGCCCCATAAGAATAATCTGAACCAATTTGCTTTTATCAGTTTCTAGGTTAGATATAAGGCGAACTTCTTCAAGGACTCGCGGAGTAAGATTTTGCGCTTCATCGATAATTATGACCGCATTATTGTCGTTAGCAAGTTGGGATATCAAAAAGTCGTTCAATTTATGCAACAGTTGTAATCGAGTAGATTTACTTGTTACAAGTTCATATTCCGTACAAATTTCTCTCAATAGCTCCTTACCTGTAATATGCGTATTGGTTATAAGAGCGGTTTTCACTGTCCCGCCCAGTTGTGAAAGTAGCGTATGACAGACAGTGGTTTTACCTGAACCTATTTCACCGGTAATCAGAACAAAACCTTTACGTTCGGTTATAGCGTATCTCAAGCGCGCCAAAGCTTCATTATGTTGTTCGCTGGCAAAAAAAAATGACGAATCCGGAGTGGTGTTGAAAGGCATTATTTCGAAGCCGAAAAACTCTTTATACATAATAACACAGCATTCCGTTCGGATTACACAGGTATCAATGGTAATACTTATATACGTAGACCGATACTACTCCCAATCCTATCAAATACATAACCGACAAACAACCAAAAAGAAAATTTTTGATTCGTTTCCTGCGCCGCTCACGGGCAGTGACTATTGACGGTATAACACCTATTACCGGAATGGGAAGATTGTTTCGTGCATCTTCCGTACCTCTAAACGAATGATCGGCAAATTCCACTATAAAGGCAAGACCTGCGCCTACGGCAAGTCCGGCCATCATACCCATCAACAAAATACGCCATCTGTTGGGTTTGAAGGGTTTTAACGGCAATCGTGCGGGTTCCAGCATTTCAAATGTCAAGCCTTGTTCTGTCTGATCTATATGTTGCGTCATTTTTGCCGCTTCGAGTTTTTCCAACAAACTGTAATAGACTCTTTTAAGAGCTTTATTCTCATGAACAAGATATGCATATCTATCGGTAATAGAAGGTAATTCATCAAGTTTTTCGCGGACGTTCTGTAATTCGCTTTCTATTTGCCGTTTGCGGTGTCCAAGTATAGCAATTCTAAGATCAACTTTTCCTTTTCTGTACCTTAAATCGCGAAGAGCGGTATTCTCGACTAAAATTTCTTTTTCTTTGAGTTGGCCTTTTCTTTCGTCTATTTTAGATTGAGTCGCAATTATAAGCCGTTTCGTCTCAATTATATCAGGATGCTCGTCGGTATAAATCATTTCCATATTTTCAAGAGAAGTTTTTAGACGTTGCATTTTGCGTTCGAGTTCTGACAACACTGGATCAACTTCATATTCAGAACGTTCTTTTTTAGCTCCGTCCGTTTCTTCGAGAATAGCTATCTGATCCGCCAAGTACTTCTGTTCCTGTAATTCTTGTTCAATGGTAAAATCGATATCCGTTTTACGTTGATTAAGTGTAAGAATTGTTGAAGGCGAAACGGTAGGATTGGGCACATCAAACATATGATTACGCTTAAAAGCTACCAATTTGGCCTGCGATTCTTTCAATAGTTCTTCATATTTAGCAATTTGTTCTTTAATAAAATTGATTGACGAAAAAATTTCAACTCGTTGATCCTTTAAACTTTTTTCGATGAAATTGTTTGTGATTACGTTCAAAAAACGCTGTGTCGTCACAGGGTCCCGATGAACGAAGGTTAACGTTAAAATATCGGTTCTATCGGTACTTCCGGCTCTGCTGATCGACAAATTGTTTCTCATCTGATTGACCAACATTTCCATTTCCAAAGGAGTCTGCGCCAAATCGGATACTCCTACCGCATCCATGGCACGGGTAATATTATTCCAGCTTTTGATTTCACTTGTAAAAGTACGGATGCGTTCTTTCATGGGTGTAGAGATATCGCCCTGTTGTTGCAATACTTTTACATTCCGTTTATCCCTTATAAGAATGACCGTTTTCGAACTGTACAAATTAGGCAACCCGAGAATTACCGGAAATACCATTGGAGTAACTGCCATAAAACCGATCATGAACAGTACTTTTCTTTTGAATATTGCACGTACAATATCCTTAATTTCAAACTTTTGAAAAAGATCCTTACGTTCTTCATTCATATCGGTCTGCTCCATTATTTTTTTCAATTAACTCTTTTGCGTGGATTTTAGCAACCGATGTAACAAGCTCACCACCAAGCATTCTTGCTATCTCGTCGATCCTTTGTTCTATATTAAGATCAATGATTGTGGTAACTGTCCTGTCGCCTATAATCGATTTTTCAACCTTAAAATGTTTTTTTGCGCAACTCGCTATTTGCGGTAAATGCGTTATACATATTACCTGATGATTGCGAGATAGAGCTGATAACCTTTGCCCGACTTTTCCTGCAGTTTTGCCTCCAAGGTTAACATCTATTTCATCGAAAATCATGGTACTGATATTATCGGCAGTAGCAAAAGTTGACTTTAATGCTAACATGATACGTGATATTTCACCGCCCGAAGCAGTGTTTTTTAATGGAGACCATGTTTCACCGCGGTTAGGGGCAAACATATACTCGACATGATCGAATCCTGTCTCAGTCAGCGAATCGCAATGAGTTATAGATATATGTAAACGAGCATCAGGCATATCAAGTTGTTTGAACTCTTCTTCTATTTTTTTGCACAATTCCGGTGCGCTATCAGTTCTTATTTTAGAAATTTCACCGGCGATAGATGTTAACTGTTTGAATATCTTTTCGCATTCATTCTTTAGAGATTCGATTTTCTCATACTGAATAGTATCGCTTTTGAGATTTTCATCCAAGTTCTGAGCATATTGTAGCAATTGCGGTAAAGTCATCTTAAACTTACGTTTTAGCTTTTCGATAACTCCGATACGATCTTCGAGCTCTTTAAGCAGTACTGGATTAACTTCGCTACGTTCCGCTTCAGTGCGAATCTCCTGAGATAGGTCATCTATAAGAGCCGATATTTGCCCGCAGATTTCTGTTTTCTTATGAAACGATTCATCAAACGCGCTTAATTCTTCTAGAATCCTAGTAGCAACCCCCAATGTATCTCTGACAGAATTATCACGTTCATACAATATTTCATAGAGATCATAACATTTTTCCTGTATTTCTCTGGCATGGGAGCATCGGGTGTATTCCTGATCCAGCGTTTCTTCCTCATCAATAGATAAATTAGCTTGTCGGATTTCCTGTAATTCATATTGCCAGATTCTTCTGTTCTGGTCATTTTTCTCCTGTTGTCCTATGAGTTTTTTAAATTGAGTTTCGAGAGACATATATTTTTGGAAATCGATTTGAAACTGATCTACTTTACGTCTCAGATCAGCAAACCAGTCAAGAAATGTTCGGTGCATATCCGTATTGAACAACGATTGATGATCATGCTGGCCGTGTATATCTATCAAAAATTCTCCGAGTTCTTTGAGTGTCGACAGGGGAACAGGGGAACCGTTGATATACTGCCGGTTTGTCTTATCCCTGTAAATATCACGTTTTATTATCAACAGATCGTCTTCAAGATCGATGCCAGCCTGATTAAGTAGATCTTTTACAGGGTTATTGTCTAAAATATCGAATACCGCTTCAACGGTACTTTTATCTTCGCCGGTTCGAATTATGTCGGTAGAGGATCGTTCGCCCAGAATCAACTTCAAAGACCCGATAATAACCGATTTACCTGCGCCTGTTTCTCCAGTAATAATATTCAATCCTTCGCCGAATGTTATCGATACATCTTTTACGAGGATAAGATTTTTAATTCTAAGATCTTTGAGCATAAACCGTGTGGTCTCCGTTGCCGATAATTTTCTAAAAAACGCGCGTTATAGCGATCTGAGCCGATTGAGGAGCTGTTCAAAGTTAGGGAACGAAGTATCTATGTTCTTAGTATTACGAATAATAATTTCGCCTGATTTTAAAAACAATCCGGCTATAGCCATTGACATTGCAACCCGATGATCGTGAAAGCTGTCCACTTCAGCAGAATGAAACAAAGATCCGCCTTCTATATCCATACCATCCTGATATTCAGTCACTTTAACACCTATTTTCCGTAAATTTTCAACCATAGTACTTATTCGATCTGATTCCTTAACACGTAGTTCACCGGCATCGCGTATTTTAGTAATCCCGTTAGCGCAAGCCGCCGCAACAGATAAAACAGGTATCTCGTCTATAACTAACGGCACATCATCTCCGGCTATCGTTATTCCGTTTAGAGTTGATCCTTCGACAATAACATCGCCTCGCGGTTCATTCCACCCTGATTCATAAATGGCATTAGATTGTTCTATGGATATTTTAGCTCCCATTCTTTTAAGTATAGTTATAATACCAATGCGTGTGGGATTCAATCCTATATTTACCAGTTTCAAACGTGCCCCATGCATAGCCGCCGCCGCTACAATAAAAAAAGCGGCTGACGAAATATCAGCGGGTACGACAATATCTCTGGATTCTAGTTCTTTGCCGCCACGCAGGGTAATTGCAAGGCCGTCTACAGATATATCCGCCCCGAAATAAGCGAGCATATGTTCAGTATGATCGCGTGATTTGGCAGGCTCTACAACTCGAGTTACTCCGTCAATAGCAAGTCCTGCCAGCAAAACACACGACTTTACCTGTGCGCTGGCTATAGGCAATATGTAATCAATCGGTTTTAAGTGACCGCCGGTTATTGTAAGGGGAGGGTATTGCCCATTTGTAGCCGATATGCTTGCGCCCATCATCTCAAGCGGTGTTATTATGCGTTTCATGGGCCGTTTATGCAATGATTCGTCGCCAATCAACACAGATATAAACGGTTGCGCAGACAGAATACCGGCAATAAGACGCATACCGGTTCCAGAGTTACCCAGATCAATGGCGGAATTCGACTCTTTTAATCCGTGCAATCCTTGTCCGTGAACTACAAATTGAGCATCGCCTGTTTGATCTATAGGTACTCCCAGTTGACGAAATGCCTTGATGGTATTCAAACAATCCTGACTCATTAAAAAATTGGATACCGTGCATTGTCCGGAGCTAATGGAACTGATTATTATTGCACGGTGTGATATTGACTTATCCCCGGGAATAGTCATAGAACCTGATATAGGCTGTGTGCATGGAAAACTTCTCAACGTATGTTCTGTCATTATTTTTCGATACCTTTTTTTGCTGTGATTACGGAGTCTCTCGCAGTTTTTGCGGTCTGCAAGAATGATAAAATTTCAGGGACATCCTGTTTTTCGATATTATGGCGTAACGCGCATATAACATCTTCAAATTTTTTCAATACCTCGACGATGTGCCGCCAGTTTGAAACGCAAATATCCAGCCACATTTCAGGCGATCCTGACGCGACACGTGTTGTATCGATAAAACCGGAGCTTGCCAATTCAAACGCTGTACACGAATCGGATGTTACCTGCTTAGCAGTATTTACCAATCCGGCGGCTATCAGATGAGGAATATGGCTGATCGCGGCCACGAGGCGGTCATGACCAGCAGGCGGCATGAGTGTTGTTCTGCATCCTATCGATTTCCAGAACCGTTCGACTTTTTGTGCAGAAGACGTGTTTGTCCTATCGTCAGGAGTTATTATACACAAAGCATTTCGATATAATTCGGCAGACGCATTACCGATACTGGCCATTTCCGAACCGCACATAGGGTGCGACCCGACAAAATAAGCAGTATTTTCTAAAGCGTCATTCATTGCCGATACAATTTTTTCTTTTGTACTTCCCATATCTGTTACCACACATCCATCGGCAAGCAAAGGGGCTATTTTTGGAGCAAACCCGCAGATCGTTTCCACCGGTATCGCAAGCACAACCAAATCGGCATGTTTTAATCCTTCGCAAAGATCAGTGGTGCAATAATGAGCGGCATTATTGGAAATCACCTCGTCTACAGCGTTTTCTCTACGTACTATACCTGTTACGGTAACACCTGAAAACTGTTGACACAGAGCTTTTCCAAGCGATCCGCCCATCAGTCCCATTCCGATAATAGCGATATTCTTAAATTCAGGGTAAGTCATGTTTTGTCGTATCTTGGGGTTCTTTGTATATTGGGTACGATCCTAAGATTTTCACTACTTCGCAATGTTCTTCAAGATTGCGCAACAGATCCTTGACCTTTATATTGTCGCAATGCCCGAGAAAATCGATATAGAAAAAGTACTCCCACGCCCGTTTTTTAGAAGGCCTTGATTCGATGCGCGTCAAGTTGAGATCATGACTTTTGAAATATAAAAGTGTATCGTAAAGAGCGCCCACTTTATCTTTAATGAAAAGCAGTATAGATGTTTTATCGTTGCCGGTTTCAGGCGGATAATCATTTGATAACACCGCAAAACGGGTAACGTTATTTGATAAATCCTGAATATCGTGATGGATTATTTGCAGATCATACAACTGAGCGCAGAGTTTCGGAGCCATGGCGGCGGCATCACAGTCGTCAACAGCCAATTGAGCGGCACGGCTGGTAGACGATACCTCAATCATTTCTATATTCGGGATATGAGCAAGAATCCACTGTCTGCATTGGGCGAATACCTGAGGATTCGAGTAGACACGCCTGATTTTTTTTATATCGCCCGTACTGCTCATTAGATTATGACTTATCGGTAAAAGAATTTCAGAACATATTTTAATATTGCTATCCAGAAACATTTCCAGTGTATGATTAACACCGCCTTCGGTAGAATTTTCGAGGGGTACTACAGTATAGTCGCATTCGCCGGTTTCTACCGCTTTAAATAAATCCTGTATTGTACGCAGAGGAGTAAACTGTAACGACGATCCGAACTTGTGGATTGTAGCCTGATGGGTATTGGAACCTTCAGGGCCGAAATATCCTATAGAAATCTGTTTCTCGAGAGCAAGCGAAGCTGACATTATTTCCCGATATATAGATTCGAGAGATTTATTTTTCATAGGCCCTTTATTGATCGAAAATATTTTTTCGTAGACCTTGTATTCTCTTTCGGGAACGTACACTTTAGCATTGTGCTTATTTTTCAAAGCTCCGATCTTGAGTACTAGCTCGGTACGGCGGTTGATGGAATCGACTATTTGCCGGTCGATCTCATCTATTTCCTGTCGTAACGATTGCAGTTCGTGTTTATCAGCGTCATCCATAAAAACCTCACGGTTGAATTGTTCTATAGAACAAGGTTAATCTGAATTTTTGGAATTATAGTTTTTCCTTGAAAAAAGGTCAATTAATTTATCCGCGCGTTGTTGTTCTTCAGACAAATTGCTCATCTTACCGTCTATTTTTTCATACAACAGCAATTTCATTATTCTTGTATATGACGGAGAGGGTGTTAAACCACGCTGTTTTATGTAATTTCCGTCTACAGATAATGAAATGTTCAGCAGTCTTGTAAAATAATGTGATATTTTCTCGCAGACAGCATTATTATCGGATACAGACATCATAAACAACAACCCTTCAAATGGAATCGGCTGTAATATTCTGTATAAAAAATTGGGTTTTGTAATAGTACGATTCAGCGCTCCAAGGATACAAGCTAGATGTCTGAAGGTAACCCGAATTATTTCTGTATGTTTGCGTTGTATTTTAAGCGTATCGCATATAGCGGTCACATGAGTATAATCGACACTGGCAAGCATACCCATAAAATATACCAGCCACTGCTCTATAGGGATATCCAAATAACTGAGTTTGAACCATGTTATACTGTCTTCTATACGCAGAAACACGTCTTTTCTAATGGGTTTACCACAAAATGCCGGATCTATAAAACGCAGTTCGTCGAATTGATATATACGCTCGATAGCAGAGTATGGTTTCGGTTCGTTTAGTATGATAATAAGTTCGTCGCGTATTCGTTCGTAGGCAATACATTTGTAGAGATCGGCGTTGACTGCGCGCTTTATCAGGTTTTCCGTATGTTTTTCTATACGAAACCCCAACCTTTGTTCGAAACGAATCGCCCTGAATATACGAGTGGGGTCTTCTATAAAACTCAAGTTGTGCATAACACGCACGATATTGTTTTTGATATCCTGTTGACCGCCGAAATAGTCTATCAGTTCGCCAAACTCACTCGCATTGATTTTCAAAGCCATAGCATTTATTGTAAAGTCACGCCGGGACAGGTCATGCTTGATCGATCCTGTCTCAATCGTGGGAAGCGCACCTGGAGACTGATAGTACTCCATTCGTGCTGTAGCAATATCTATTTTTAATCCGGACAGTAACGTAACCACTCCGGTTGCAAACTTGGCGTGCAGAGTGCAAAAACCGCTGAAATGTCCGGCAAGCAGTCTGGCAAACTCCATGCCGTTTCCTTCGACGACAATATCCAAATCAAAATTTTTCTTACCAAGCAGAATATCACGAACTACGCCGCCTACCAAATATACATTATATACATATTTGTCTGCAAGTTGTCCGATTTCTTCTATCACCTTCATTATCTCAGCGGTCATCACCGCCTCAATCTTTGTTTTATCGATATAAGATGCCGGAGCGTGAGACGGCTCCATTCCTTTCGCTTCGGCTTCAAGATAATTTCGGTGAAGTGCGCGTAAAAGATCGGTTCGGGTAATTATGCCTATAATTCGTTCATTTTTTACCACTGGAACACGTCCTATATTGTTTCGCGCAAAAATATTTTGTATCTCCGACAGAGGAGCGTCCGGTTCGGTTGTTAAAACGTGTGTGCTCATATATTCCGCTACAGAAGTATTGCCTAGTTTGTGGTGTGACGCCTTGTCAAGGTCAGCGTGTGTGATTATGCCTATCATCTGGCCGTTGTCGTCTACTACGGGCAAGGTATTGAAGTTAGCTTTTAGCATACAGGCTATTGCATCACTGACAGTTGTATTTGCGGTTACCGATTTAACAGGCGAAGTCATTATATCTTTAGCTCTGTATCGTTCGCGTAGTACATTATGTAAATACTCGATAAGATTTTCCCTCGCGCAAACTAGCGTAACATCGCGAAGTACGGCAGACGCCGCGTAAGGATGCCCTCCGCCGCCAAAATACGAACATATTTTACCCACATCCACAAACTGCTGATTAGAGCGGGCGATAAGATGAATTTTGCCGTCCATTTGCGCTAACGCGAAAATTATGTCGATATCTTCGATATCTCTGACTTTATGGATAAGAAACGATATATCTTTAATATAATGATCGAATGAAGCAACTGTAAAAAATATTTTAAATCCCCGTATAGTAATGAACTCAAGACTGTCAAGGAATTGCGACAGCACGCGAGTAAGCTCCAAATCCATTTCAGGTATAAGGTAACTTGTCGCAATGGTGATATCTGCTCCGTATTCCAAAAGTTTTGCGCCCGCTTTGAAATCTGCCGGAGTAGTGGATAAATGCCGGAAAGCGCCTGTTTCTTCATAAATTCCTATTAACATAATTGTCGCTTCTTCGGGGCGCAAGTTGATTTTCATTTCAATAATGCGGTTAACCAGCATAGTAGTAACTGCGCCTGAATCGGCTGAGAAAAATTCATCCGGCTGATATTTTCTAATTTTTTTCGGATGATGATCGTAAACAGTGATCTTTACATCTTTTTTGCCAAACAGTTTTTTAAATTTTCCTATTCGGGATGTAGACTGGGTGTCCACCAGAATAACATGAGACACACTGTCAAGATCGATCTGTTTTTCTGTACGGAAGGGAAAAATATCCGGAAAATTTTTGAAAAATTTCTCAACGTTGCGTTCCGGCGACCCTATAATAATCATTTGCGCGTCAGGGTAAAGTTTTTGGGCGGCAACCATAGACGCTATAGCATCAAAATCAGGGTTGTTATGAGATGTAATAATTTGCATAATATTTCGACATCCTGATATTATAATTTTTCTTTGCGGCTAACGCTAATTGTTTGCGCAGTTATCTCGGTTGATAGTCGTAACTCTGTTGATAATCATTAATTTTATAGAGATTCTCATTATATTTTACCAAGTAGTACTATAGCAGAAACAATCGTACAGCACACAATACATTTATTTTTAAATACCATAAAACTGTATGTATTATCGAAAACAAATAATCATAAAACCGGATAAGAAGAATCTACTGAACTGTTATTCGATTTTATCAGTCAGCCATAATCATCCCAGTGAAGTATTTTGCAAAACAAATGTAAAAAAAGTATCGTCAAAACAAATATGTCATGGTAAAGTTAAACAACAGGATATAATACTAAATTGCGGTAATTAAAACAACAAACTCTTCAAAATGTCATAGCGAGAAACGTAGCGATCTTGGCGGCCTAATAGATTGCAATTCAATCTCTGTGTTTTCGGACTCTCGTAATTTAAGGAACAATGACAACGGTTTTATGTCAGTTCAATTTACTAATGCAAACGGATTAGACCATGTTCAAAAAAATTTTTATTACCGGTTTATTACTTGGACTTATATGCAATGTTGCCCATTATTCATACGGGCAAACAACCCTTCCGCGCGACAAAGTATACCTGAAAAACGGCAGACTACTCGAAGGAACTATAATGCGCGAAACCGACGATTATATAAAAATCACGGTTGAAAACGGATCGGAAATAAAAATTGACCGCGCGAGTATCCAGTTCATCAAAAAAGCTACACAAGAAGTTCTTGAAAAAGCCAGAGAATTCGAAGAAGAACAAAAGGCGAAAGGACTTGTTAATTTTGACGGGCAGTGGGTAACGGAGGAAGAACACGATAAACTCACTTCGCGTGATTCTTTACTTAATGAAATACGTGAACTGCGAAAAATGAAAGAAAATATACTTGCAGAAGTAGCTCAGCTGAAAGGTAAACGTTCATATCAGAACGACCTGTTTCATTTCAGTTTCAACCCGCCCGAAAACTGGGAACAGATGCCGGTAAGCGAATCGGATACGGTATGCATGTTTCGCCATCCGTCGGACGACGATTTTCGGGAATACATAAAGGTTTCCACTGCAAATAAAACAAGTTCGGTGATCGATCAGGATTTCATCGATTCCTCCATATCCAGACTGCAATCCGAAGACAAAGGGTATCTGCACAAAATACGCGGTTTCGATGTGGTTAAGGTAGACGGTTTGAACGCCTTGAAAATTACCATGAGCCAGTATTTTTTTAAAGAATCGGTTCAACCATCCGGCGAACAGGAACCGCACCATCAGAAACTACAGGTCTATTTTGTCGTAGGAGCCAGCCACCTATACAAAATAGAATTTTCGGCGCTGATGAAAAATTTCGATGATTTCGAAGATATATTCGAATCGTGTATAAAATCGTTCATAATAAAAGATCGTGAAAGCGAACCGAAAGAAATCGTAGCGGAATCCGCCGTACAGCCTCAGGACGGGCTGACGTCTCAGACTACAGACCGGCCTCCTGTTTTCGAGCAGGTAACCCAGTATTCTGTCGAATCAAAAGAATTCGGTGTTGACAAGGTGTTTTTCAAAAACGAACGCAGACTGGAAGGCACTGTACTGCAGGAATCTAACGAAAGTATTCGTCTTCGTGTGGAAAATCCTTCTACACCGGAATATGTCTTGACCGTATCTCGTGACAACATAGATTATATCGAATGGATGCCCGAAGATGAACGACGAAAAAAACTGCAATATGAAGAAGAACAGCGTCAAAAAGGCCTTGTGAGGTTCTATGGACACTGGATACCCATAGAGCAACGCAACCGGTTTTATCAGCAGGCAGATGAAGAACAGGAAGATATACTTAGATCTGCCGAACAATACCGACTGCAAGAAATGGCTATGTCCGATGAAGAAAAGCAAAAAGCGGAAGAACGCAGAATAGAAGACGAAACAGCCCAGTTGCTTACCCGAATAAAAGAACTCGAAGACGAAAATATTCTGCTTCGTGAAGAATTGCAGAAACAACGCGATATAACCAACGAAAAACTCGACGAATTCCTTGAACGTGAACGTCAGGAAATACCTATTGGCAAAGTAGCTACCGGCAGTAAAGAAGGTGTAGTTAAAATACTGGTACGCAGTAAATACGCTTATTCCGGAAGATACCAGAATGCGGCTAGCGGAGCGATAATCAGCAGAGACGGTTTTATAATATCCAACTATTATATAGGGGAAAATCCGTTTCGCGAACAGTGGACTGTCGAATTGACTGATGGACAGCAGTTAGATGCCCGAATGGTAGAATATGACAATATACTTGATGTAGCGGTAATAAAAATCAACGCACAAGGCCTTTCCCCATTAACGACAGGCAATTCAAGCCGTTTGACTCCCGGTGATGAAATAATAGCCGTCGGAGCTCCTATAGGATATCGCGACTCAATGACAGCTGGACGTGTCTTGAGCCTTGATTCACGCTTGATAGACCTTATTGACGTGAATGTTAAATTGCGATGGAATTTGGAACGAAAATACGGCATGCCTAATGTAGACCGTCTGCGAGAACGCTTCGAAAACGACTACGGGAAAGTCGATATGATTCAGCATAACGCGATTACTTATGCCAGAAACACCGGAGGTCCACTGTTAGATAAAGACGGAGCTTTGGTTGGCATCAATCAAAATTTCAGACAAGAAGGGTCTATAAAGGTTGTCGCCTCGCCCAGCGCACAGAGTTTCAATATGGCAATTTCTATAAACTCCGTTAAACGCCAGAGAAAATTTGCTAGGTATCTGCAATGATTATTGTTTTTCCAGCGCCTCTGCCTGCTGTGTTTCTGCATTATACAGCGGGCTTTCAGGCATGTTTTTATACTTATCGTAACACTTAAGGAACACCTCGACTATTTTCGGGTCGAATTGCGATCCTGAACATTTTTTGATTTCTTCTATAGCAAATTCAAAGTTGTTTTTCTGGCGGTAGGTACGGTTGCTGGTGATCGCGTCAAACGTATCGGCAACAGCAATTATACGCGCTTTAAGCGGGATATTTTCGCCTGAGAGTCCGTCTGGATACCCTCGTCCGTCATATCGTTCGTGATGATGGCGCACACCCGGAATCAGATGAGCAAACTCGGAAACATGTTGAAGTATATCGGCGCCCTTACCCGGATGCGATTTGATAATAACAAACTCTTCATCGGTCAAGCGTTGTTTGGAACATAAAATTTGTTCGGAAATACCTATTTTACCGATATCATGCAAAATTGCGGCTATGCGCAAATCTTCCTGATCTTGAGCGCCAAACCCGATTTCCTGAGCTATCAGGCCGGCTATAGCGGTAACGCGCTCGGAATGACCGGCAGTATACGGATCTTTCGCTTCAATAGCCGCAACCAAAGCCTTTATGCTATGCATGAACAAATCATGCATATTGTTGAACAGTATGTAGTTTTCGAGCGAAATAGCCGATTGCGCTATAAGCGACTTGAGTAATTTTAGATCGTCATTGCTAAAATTATCGACCATTTTTTTAGAAGTGTTCCATTTATTGCATAAACAGATAATCCCGATTATTTCCCGATGTATTACCAACGGCACCATCAGTAACGACTTTATGGAAGATTCTATTTTATTTGCGTGCTGGAAATCGTTTATCAGAATCGGTTTTTTGTTGTTATGGATTTCACTTCCCAGATATTGCATGGTCTCAAGCAGTTCGAGTTTCAAGCGCCGTTGAGGCGAAGAAAATTTTTTAAAGATTTCCGCGTTAAGAAGCATCTGATTGTCGTCTTTATTTTTGAGATACAAGAGACAGCCTTCTATTTGAAGCGAATCGGTGATGTTTCTCAGTACCATTTCAGGGGTATCCGATACATGATAAATGTCTAGAAATTTTTCTCCGACCCTATTTATAATACCTAGTTCAACCTCTTTTTCTACAACGAGACGCAAAGCTTTTTGTATGCGTTTAATAAGATGTACCGCAAAATTAAATGCGATCGCAATGAGTATAGGTACTATTTCCAAAATAAAGCCGGTATGATTGAAAATTATCATTGAACCGACCAAACAAATAACTAATACGGCAACACAAACCAGACATACACGAGGCAAACTTAAATTCAAAAAAAGTGCGGCGCAAAAAATACTTATTAAAAAAATACATGCCACTGAAAACAAAACAGAAGGTTTTTGAACAAAATTTTCCGTCAGTAACGAATTTATAAGAGATGCCTGAATAAACGCGCCGAACATCACATCGAACGGGGTTATATATTCGTCAGAGTTACTCAGTCCGTGCGAAGTCTGCCCGAGAAGCACGATTTTATCTTTAAAAAAACGTGATGCTACATGACCTTTCAACACATCGTTAAAATAAAAGAAGCTGATACCCGATGCCAGCAACTCGCTCGGCAGATCGATATTCATAAAATCAATAGCGTTTTCCGGATTAAAATAGTTTACCTGTAAGGTCTTAAAATTATCTAACGGAACTTTGAGATTATCAATCTTAAAATAATTCAGTCCTATTTCAACCTGTTCTTTATCTACACCTCTATATTCAAGATATGACTCTATAGCCATTGGAAAAACAACCTCGTCCTGTTCTCGGATAGCACCGGGAACATAACGTATTTTTCCATCCGAACCGGGAATGATATTTATATGCCCGCGTCGTTTGGTGGCATCTTCGAATATTTTAAGGTTATTTCTCATACTTACCGTCGAATACATGCCGTCTCTAACAGGCAACGCCGTAATTTTTTGGGCGGTAAATGTAGGTAAGGTAACGTTTCCGGCTGTGCGTATTGCTTCGGCAAGACGCATATCGGCTTCAGAGTTAGAGCTTGGAAGATCAAAGAAAATATCAAGGCATATAGATTTCGCTCCGCCTTCTGAAATATAGTTTATCACATCTGCATAAGCATCACGTGGAATGGGATATTCGCCCATGTCGTCTATACAATTTTTAGTTACGCCTATAACAGCCAGATTTTTGCTCAAAGGCGGATTTTGCCTGAATTGGAAGCGAAGATCAATTGCAATAGCCTCAAGTTTATCGAACAGGCCAATGTAATAGCATACAGAAATGATCAGGCCGATAATAACACCCGTTGTCAGCACAGTTTTTAGCGTGAAGTTAGATGGATTAGTTGTTTTTTTCTTAAACGGAGTCATAAATTGTTTGAAAATAGATTTAAAACTTATACCCATAACCTTAAACCGTTTCATCCCGAAATAGTGGATATTGTCTTTCGTGCCGATTTAGCCAAATCAGGCGTTAGAATACTCATTACAATATCGGAATGATAGGGGATTTATATTACCAACTTTTTTGCAATAATAGATTGAAAAGAAATTTGTTTTTAGTTACTATTTAGCCTAACTTTATTCAGAAGCCTCTGAACAATCAGTCGATAAATTTGCTGTCATTGTAGCTACCATACGATTAAGCATCAAAATCTTTGCGATGCATGAAGCCCAATATTGCTTCATCGTTACGTTACCGGCAATGACGTTGCTGATAATCAGAACTTACTCAACTTAATTGATTTACTAAATAATTTTTTATGAGAGGAGATTTGATATGAGTAAACTTATGGAAATTACCGTGGATAATTTCGAAACCGAAGTTTTGGAGTCTGACGTACCTGTTCTTGCCGATTTTTCAGCCGAATGGTGCGGTCCATGTAAACGTCTGGCTCCTATAGTCGAAGAAGTAGCTGGAGAGATGTCAAACAAAGCAAAATTCGTACATATCGACATTGATGCGAACCAGAGCATTGCTTCCGATTACAATATACTCAGTGTTCCTACATTGATACTATTTAAAGACGGTGAAGAATCAGATAGAAGCATCGGTTTGATATCCAAACCAACTCTGGTAGATTTTATATCAAAAAATTTATAAAAGGTTTTTAAGGATGATACGCTATCGCCTAATCGCCATAACAGTGCTTTTTATCATTTTGAGCAGTATCTTTCAGTACGCTATCGCTCAAGAAGCAAACAATACCGCAGACAAAAAAAATCGGGAGATCAATCAACAAGCGCTCTTGTCACGTCTTACCACAATACAGGGGCAAATAAAAGAAAATCCTTCTTCTCCTGACCTGCTTTATGAGCTGACATTGACCTATGTAGAACTAGGCGAGATAGAAAATGCTCTTATTACGATGTTGTTGACATTAAAACGCATTAAACCAGCCCAAGGAATATCCGTCCAGCATCCTGTTGATTTCAAGAAAGATGATAAGGAAACTTATAAAACGGCAATAACCCAGATGAAACTCAAAAAGACGGAAGAGAGTATTCAATTACTCGAATCACTTAAGAACAAATATCCTTTCAGTCCTGAGATCTATTATAATCTGTCTATTATGTATGGTAATGAAGCTCAATATACAAAATTTTTCGAGAATATGTACGGAGGAGCCGTACTTAACATGGAAGTGGTAGAGTATTATCGCATAGTAGGCGGTATTCATGTCCTTTTGGGAAATTTTGATCAGGCGGAAACCTTGTTCGGCAAATGCATCGAGATAAACACAAAATATGCCCCTGCTTATGAATGGCTTGGTAAATTACGGTTGCTGGAACACAAATATGAAGAGGGGATTTACATACTAAAAAAAGCAATATCAGCCGATCCGGAAGATTACAGCGCGCGTTTGACCTTGGGAAGAATGTATATGGAACTCAAACAATACGAAGATGCAAAAAAAACATTGGAAGAAGCTATCGCGATAAATAAAAATCACTGGGAAGCCTACCGGACGCTAGGGTATCTCTATTATTATCTCGATGATATTGACACCAGTATAAAGATGTTTAAAGAAGTGATTGTTCTGCAACCCAACACCATCGACCCATTACTCGACCTTGCGAGAGTATATCAGAAAAAAGGTTTTCACGCTGAAGCTATAGCCCATATAAAATCAGCTATAAAAATGATTCCTAATGAACCTGTTTTATATATTGAGCTTGCGGATCTTTATGCCGCAAAAGAAGATTATCAGATGGCAATGGAATCTTTTCAAAAAGCGCTCGCCATCGATAACGAAATGCCGGTCATACATTACAGGCTAGGCCTTGTGTATTATAAACTCCAAAAGTTCGATGATGCTATTAACGAACTAAAGAAATCCATACAAATGGAACCAGGGTATATTGACGCTTATAAAGCCTTATATTACATCTACAGGGATGAACTTAAAAATGACAAAGAAGCCGCCTACTATGCCCAGATGTTACAAATTATGAGCGGCGAATGATAGAAATTACTCGTAATCATATCTGAGTTGTATACTTTATGGATATAGTTTTCCAGATAGTTATATTAATGATTTGCCTTACCCTGTCAGGTTTTTTCTCGTGTTCGGAAACAGCGTTATTTTCTTTATCAAAAAGCAAAATCAAAGTATTGCAGATTACTCACCCTCTAAAAGGCAACATGCTTGAAAAATATTTGAGCGACTCGCCCAGACTTCTTATAACTACCCTTATCGGCAATATGTTTGTAAATATTTTCGCCACTTCAAGTATGGAACGTATGGCTACCGGTCTATTGCCGCAATACGGACTACAAATTTCCATTCTCGCAATGACTTTTTTTATAATACTTTTCGGCGAAATAATACCGAAAGTACTGGCTGTCAATTTTTCGGTATCATTGGCCTTGTTTTTTATTCCATACGTTGCTTTTTTCTATAAAATTGTCACTCCTTTACGCTCGCTTTTATATTCGGTATCCAACAAAGTCATAACCTATATATCCGGATATATAGATTCTGATTTAAGATCGACCCATGAGGAAATACGGGCGATGATTCTGGATTCGCATCAGGCTGGAATTTTGTTCGAACATGAACGCCGGATGATCGACGGCGCAATCAAACTTCAAACACTTCACGTAAAAGATATTATGACGCCGCGGCCTGAAATGGTCTTTTTTGATGTCAATGCCTCAAAGGAGGCGATTTTCAAAGCTATGCGCCGGGGCAAATTTTCACGTATTCCTATTTATGAAGGAACAATGGACAATATTATCGGTATTCTGTACAGCAAAGATTTTCTACTCATCAAAGGTAAAAAAGCAAATATCAGGGATATTTTACGCAAACCTTATTTTGTTCCTGAAACTAAATTCGCCGCTCAACTGTTTCATGAAATGCGCGAAGCACATACGCATATAGCTATTGTGGTTGATGAATACGGCGGCGTAGAAGGACTGATATCAATGGAAGATATTCTCGAAGAAATTTTCGGGGATATACTTGACAAAAAGGACGCTCTTTTATCACTTAAAAAAATAAGCCCGCACACAATTAAAGTATCCGGCCAGTTAAGTCTTGAAGATTTTAACGAAGTTTTCAAAACATCTCTTGAGGACGACCTGTGTATCACTATAGGCGGTTATCTGCTACGAAAACTGGGGCGAATTCCTTGTAAAGGGGAGCAATACAGTGAAAACAACCTGCTATTCAATATATCGTTGGTCAAGAAAAACAGGATAGAGGAAATAATCGTGACGCGCATAAAAATACCAAAACAAAAACGAATAGGCAAGACCCGCTTATGATCTTTTTATCTTATCTTGGAATGATTGTTATATGTTTATTGCTCGAAGGTTTTTTTGCGGGGACCGAGATGGCTGTAATCTCAAGCAACAAATTAAAAATTCGATTTCTAGCCAAAAAAGGAAACCATTCGGCTCAGCAAGTCAAAAAATTTCTGGCAAAACCACAGTTGTTTCTTGCAACCACGCTAGTCGGCGCTAATCTTGCCGTTATCACTTCCTCCAGCATAGCGTCGCGTATGATGTCGTTATTGGTGCCTTCCGAGTTAGTTCAGATAGTTACAACATGCATTATGTTACCGCTAATATTGTTTTTTGGCGAACTCATTCCTATGAGCATAGGCAGATTGCACGCAACCAGGTTGAGTATTGCTACAGTATCTCCGTTACGTATTGCATATTATATTTTGTTTCCTTTAGTGAAACTGTTTTCCGTATTGTCGGAAAAAATCCTTACTGTATGCGGAGTGAGTCTTACGAAAAAAAACCCGTTTCTGACCAGAGATGAGTTGCTGTATATTCTTGAGCACGAAGCAGAACGTGAAATTTTATCAAAATATGACGCCGGAATAATAAAAAAAATATTCCATTTTCAGAATGTTGTTGTAGAAAACGTAATGGTGCCTATTGATAAAGTTGTAATGATTTCATCGGAAACATCTTGCACGGAAGTGGTAAAACTCATGCAGGAAAGCGGCTTTTCGCGTATTCCGGTTTATGATGTATCCCGCACAAACTTAACGGGCATCATACGTACTTCCGAACTTCTCAATGCCGATCTAAATAAGCCGGTAAAGCGTTATGTGATTAAACCTTTGTACGTGAACCATTTAACGCCAGTAATACGTGTATTATGGGATTTACAGATGAACGGCAGGCAGATGGTAGTCGTACAAGATTCCCATAAAAAAACTGTTGGTATACTAACAATGGAAGATATAATGGAAAAGGTGGTTGGAAGTATTATTGATGAATACGATATAAGGGAACTAAGCTCACAATGAACGATAAAGAACGCTTTGTACAAAAGATTATCGATAAGTTTGAAAAAATTGAATCTCGGCATCTTGAAGATTATTTGTTGCGTTTGACCCATGAACGTCATTTTTTGGAAGAACTGTTTAATGTGCTGGAGGAGGGTATCCTCGTCCTTGACGAATATAAGCAGATTGTTCTTATCAACTTAGCGGCGCGTAACATGCTTGGAATTGCCAGTGATGAAATAACCGGAAAACCTATTTTAAAACAGGTAGCAGATGAACGGTTTTCAATTTTTCTGGAAAAGACGTGGGAATTCTCGGATAAATCCATATCTACCGAACTTATTCTGCAAATGCCGCGAAAAACAATTTTATCGGTTACGATTATAAATTATACATCCGGCGAAGATGATATGGTTATGGATAAGATTCTGGTATTTAATGATATAACAAACAAACGCACACAAATTGAAGCATTGCTCAACGATGAAAAAATGAATACTTTCAATTTGTTATCTGCCGGGGTCGCGCATGAAATAGGCAATCCGTTGAATTCGCTTGATATACATTTGCAGTTACTCCAAAATTTAATTGAATCTCTTGATACTCAACAAAAAGAGGAAATGATCGAGTTGACTACGGTAGCACGGTCCGAAATTTCCCGTCTTGACAATATAATCAAACGGTTTTTGAAATCCATACGTCCGTTTAGATTGAAAATTAGCGAACAAGATATATCTAAAACAGTCGGAAATCTTGTGGATTCTCTCAAACCTGAAATACAGGAAGCAGGAATAAGACTGGAGTACGATATGCCGTCCGGCCAGCCTCTGTTTTTATACGATGACGAGTTGATTTTTCAAGCACTGCACAATGTGGTTAAAAATGCTGTACAAGCTACGCCATCCGGTGGAATTATTTCCATAACAATAGAAAATACGAAGGACAATTACTGCAAAATCACCGTTAAAGATACCGGTAAAGGCATTCCAAATGAACTGCTTAATAAAATATTCGATCCATATTTTACTACACGCGAAGAAGGAACCGGCCTTGGTCTTATGATTGTTAGGCGTATTATAGACGCCCATGGAGGTAACATATCTGTAATGAGTGAAGAAGGGAAGGGAACCCTCGTCGAACTTAAAATACCTATACGCAAACGCGGCAAAAAACTGTTGCCGCAATCCTAAATACCTATTAATATTTATATTGCTAACTAAAAATTATAAATACAGATGATATCATGAGAAAAAAAAATATTCTTATAGTAGACGACGAGAAAAATACCAGAGATGGAATAGCAAAGTTTCTGCGTTTGAAAGATTTTCAATGTCTAATCGCAGAAGACGGCAGTCAGGCTATAAAAACCCTCAAGGCGGAACAGGTAGACCTTATACTTACCGATTTGCGTATGCCGGTCATGGGCGGTATGGATTTACTGTTAAAGGCAAAAAATCTTGCGCCTGATACACCGATAGTTGTTCTTACGGCTTACGGGTCTGTGGAATCGGCTGTTGAGGCTGTTAAGCGAGGAGCCGCTGATTTTCTAACCAAACCGATCAATCTGGATAAACTGTTAATCACTATTACACGAATACTAGATAATAAAGATTTGAAAGAAGAGAACGTATTGTTGCAAAAACGGCTTGACGAAAAATACGGTCTCGAAAATATCATAGGCACATCGGATAAGATGCAAAGAGTATTCGATCTTATCCGGCAGGTCGCCCCGTCAAAGGCCACGGTGCTAATTCAGGGGGAAAGCGGTACCGGAAAGGAACTGGTAGCGCATGCGATTCATCAGCTCAGCCCCCGCAAATCCAACGCATTTGTAGCGGTGCATTGTGCTTCTCTTTCCGGAACCCTGCTTGAAAGTGAATTGTTCGGACACGAAAAAGGATCGTTTACAGGGGCCGTTTCACAACGTATCGGACGCTTTGAATTTGCAGATCAGGGTACGCTTTTTCTCGATGAAGTCAGCGAAATCGCCATGCCGGTTCAGGTAAAGTTGTTGCGGGTACTACAGGAACAGGCTTTTGAACGTGTCGGTGGAATAAAAACCATTCCGGTAGACATAAGACTTCTAGCCGCTTCTAACAAAAATCTCGAGCAGGAAGTTAAGGATCAAAAATTTCGGGAAGACCTTTTTTATCGCCTTAACGTAGTTACTATAAATTTACCGCCTCTTCGGGAACGCAAAGAAGATATTCCGCTTCTGATAAAATATTACCTCGATATTTTTGTCAAAGAAAACAACCGCTCGCCGCTTTTTATCGATCCTCAGGTATTGAAAATATTACAGCAATATAACTGGCCGGGTAATATTCGAGAACTGCGAAACTGTATAGAAAACATGGTAGTGCTCACCAGAGGCGATCATATTTCTCTCGCGGAAGTTCCAGATAAAATTCTTTCGTATTTAGACGGCGAAACGGCTTCTGAATCAGCGGATCACCAACCGCCCGCATCGGAATTCAACATCAAAGATACCGAACGAACTCTAATCGTCAAAGCGCTCAAAGAAAATAACTCTAACCGCACAAAAGCCGCACAAGCGCTCGGTTTAAGCCGCAGAACTCTTTATAGAAAACTTGAAAAATACGGTTTGGAGTGAGCTTATAATCTTTTACGCATCACCTGAAACCAACTGCGCCTTCTAATGTGTCAAAGCGTAACCAGCATCTATCAAGATTGTGTCATTATGACACTTTCACCTCTCCTTTTTGTCTGATTCTATTTAATCTAACGGATGAATTTAATTTTTTATTTATTTGGCTGTAAGAATGTTTTGTTTTAAGCATAAATATTTGGCATACATTCTGTTTTAAAATGAGAAATTAAAATCCTAGAGACCGCATACCAGAAAATAGACTTGCTATTTGAATTTCCTTAACTATAATAAGGGGGTGATTTTTAAGGAACTATTTAAACGAACTTAAAATGTGAGTATTTATTGATAAACAATATTGATTGAATGAAAAGGAGTTTGTTTGATGAACGTAAAACCTTTGGGAGACAGAGTACTGGTAAAAAGATGTGAACCTAAAGAAGTTGTAAGGGGAGGAATCATTCTTCCTGATACTGCAAAAGAAAAACCTCTCGAAGCAAAAGTAATTGCTCTCGGTACCGGTAAAACTACGGATGAAGGAAAAGTGTTGCCTTTCGAGGTAAAAGTTGACGACATGGTGTTAATAGGGAAATACGCTGGTCAGGATATAAAAATAGACGGCGAAGAATATATTATGCTTCAGGAAAAGGATATTCTTGCAATTCTTGAATAAAGAGTGTATCCTATTTGCCATTTATTAAATTTATAATCTAAAAAATCTATTTAAAAGTTATACAGGAGGTTGAAATATGACAGCCAAACAATTGAAATATGATGAAAAAGCTCGACAGGCTATTCTTGCAGGTATAGAACAGCTCAGCGCCGCGGTAAAAGTAACTCTCGGCCCTCGCGGTCGTAATGTGGTTATCGATAAAAAGTTCGGTGCTCCGTTGATTACTAAAGACGGTGTTACTGTAGCAAAAGAGATAGAACTTGACGATCCGTTCCAGAACATGGGAGCGCAAATGGTAAAAGAAGTCGCCTCAAAAACCAGCGATAATGCTGGCGATGGAACGACAACAGCCACTGTTCTTGCGGAAGCGATCTATCGCGAAGGCTTGAAAATGGTTGCCGCCGGAGTGAATCCGATGGGACTTAAACGCGGTATTGATAAAACAGTTGAAAAAGTAGTTGAAAGTCTTGCGAAACTTAGCAACTCGGTAAAAAACAGACAGGAAATTTCTCAGGTCGCCACCATTTCCGCTAACGGCGATACAACAATAGGCGAAATTATAGCTGATGCCATGGAAAAAGTTGGCAAAGACGGTACAATTACGGTCGAAGAAGCTAAAGGAATTGAAACATCTCTTGATATAGTGGAAGGCATGCAGTTTGACAAAGGATATTTGTCGCCGTATTTTGTAACGAATCAGGAAGCTATGGAGTGCGTGCTTGACAATCCCTGCATATTAATTCACGAGAAAAAAATATCCAATTTGAAAGATATGTTGCCGCTACTGGAAAAAGTCGCTCAATCCGGTGCGCCTCTGTTGATTATAGCAGAAGATGTAGAAGGTGAAGCGCTGGCCACATTAGTGGTAAACAAAATTCGCGGCACTTTCAAATGTTGCGCTGTTAAAGCTCCGGGATTCGGTGATCGCCGTAAAGCAATGTGTGAGGATATAGCCATTCTTACAGGCGGAAAATTTATTTCCGAGGATCTGGGTATCAAACTTGAGAATATCGGGCTTGCCGATCTTGGACGTGCGAAACGTGTCACCATCGACAAAGAAAATACTATTATAGTTGAAGGTAACGGTGATGCGAAAAATATAAAAAGCAGAGTAGCGCAGATCAAAACACAGATCGAAGAAACAACTTCCGATTACGACCGCGAAAAACTTCAGGAACGCCTTGCCAAGCTGGCAGGTGGTGTAGCTGTTATAAATGTCGGCGCGGCAACCGAAGTTGAGATGAAAGAAAAGAAAGCGCGCGTCGAGGACGCTCTGCATGCAACTCGCGCGGCAGTTGAGGAAGGTGTTGTACCCGGCGGCGGTGTAGCGTTACTCCGCTCGCTCGAAGGCATAAAAGATCTAAAACTTGAAGGCGACGAAAAAGTAGGGTCCAGCATTGTAATAAAAGCGCTTGAGTCTCCGCTTCGTCAGATCGCCTGTAATGCCGGTGTAGAAGGGTCAGTTGTAGTACAACAGGTTCTTTCTGGAAAAGGCGCATACGGATATGACGCAAATAAAAATGAATATACCGATGTGGTTAAAGCCGGTATAATCGATCCGACAAAAGTAACCCGTACGGCGTTACAAAATGCTTCCAGCATCGCAGGGTTACTGCTGACCACGGAAACTTTGATCACCGATATACCGGAACCAGAAAAAGCACCGGCAATGCCGGGCGGTATGGGCGGCGCATACGGAATGTAATTAATCGAGGTAAAATATAGATATAGCGTAAAAGAGGGGAGAAAGTAATACCGAAAAACTTTCTCCCCAAAAGTATTTTTATTTAAGGAGGGATCATACGTGGTTCTCGAAGACAAATCCGATCTGATCGAAAAGGCAATGAAAGTCGTTAAAAGCAAACCGATACTTATCAATTTGCTTGCACGGCGGGTTCGCCAGCTAAACAAAAATGCTCGTCCGTTAGTGTTGCGAGACGAAAATGAAGACAATATAAATGTTGCGCTTAGGGAAGTTATAGCAGGCAAAATATACCCCGTTTTCAAAAATAAAGAGCACAACAATAAAACACATGACGAACACAACGACGCCATAGAGGAATTATACACACCTTAAGCCGGATATAATAATTGCTCATGATATCGCTTAAAGATGTATACAAAAATTTTTCCGGTGAATACGCTCTAAACGGCATCAGTTTGGATGTGGATCAAGGACAGATTGTCGGATTTCTAGGACCTAATGGAGCCGGTAAAACAACTGCTATGCGTATTATCACCGGATTTATTGCGCCTACTTCCGGTTCGGTTACTGTGGCGGGGATGGATATTTTCCGTCATCCAAAAGAGATCAAAAGGCTTATCGGCTATATGCCGGAAAACAATCCGCTGTATCATGATATGAACGTACACGAATACCTGATATTCCGCGGAAAACTAAAAGGCTTAACCAGTAAACAGATTAAAAATAGACTTACCTGTGTGTTCGATACCTGTATGCTTCACGATGTGGCAAATAAACTTATCGGCATGTTGTCAAAAGGATACCGCCAGCGGGTAGGCCTTGCCGAAGCATTGATTCACGATCCTCCAATCTTAATTCTTGACGAACCGACAGTTGGACTTGATCCTACGCAAATTCGTCAAGTGAGAGACCTTATAAAAAACATAGGAACCGAACGAACGGTAATACTTTCCACGCATATTCTACCCGAAGTTGAAGCAACCTGCAACTCTGTAGTAATTATCAATCACGGAAAAATAATCGCTATGGAATCTAGCGAAAACCTCAATAAAATACATGATACTGCATCCAGAATTACCCTTGAAGTGCAGGGAAATATTACACGTTTTGAAGCAGGTCTGTCCGCTATGCTATCATGTATCTGGAACCGCACAGCTTATATAGACGACAACAGGGCTGTATATTTGGTAGAACATACCGGCGGTTGCATCGATATGCGTGAAACATTATTCAAGCTGGCTGTATCGACAGGGTGCATACTACTAGAGATGCACAGGGAAAAAGCGACACTTGAAGACATTTTTATTCATTTAGTCACCGACGAACCTCCACATACCGGAGGACAGAGCTGATGCGGGCTACCTATCTTATTACTGTTCAAGAAATTAAAGGTTTTTTTAATTCAATTATGGGATATATCATCCTCACCATGTTTCTGCTTATTTACGGATTCGTGTTTTGGTTTCTGGTTAATGCTTTCAGTAATCCTCAAAACACTTTCAACGAACCGTTTTCCAATTTTTTCTTCGGCACGTTTTATTATTGGTTCATATTGATTATTGTGCCGCCGCTACTTACGATGCGAAGTATCGCAGAAGAGAGAAAATCAGGAACTCTTGAGCTAATTCTTACTGCTCCGGTATCGGAAACACAGCTTGTGATCGCTAAATTTACGGCGTCGTTTATATTTTATATTTTTATGTGGAGCACTACACTGTTTTATTTTTATCTGATCGGCGCACATACACAACTCGAATGGACACGTATTCTTATTGGATATCTCGGAACTTTTCTTGTGGGAAGCGTATTTATATCCATAGGTATCTTTTCTTCAGCTATCAGCAAAAATCAGATAGTGGCGGCAATCATATCTTTCGGAATGGGGTTGTTGATATTTTCGTTGAGCTTTATTTCTTATTTTATTGATTTCCAAAGACTTAAGTCGTTTCTTGATTATATAAACATTATGGAAAGCATGATGAAATTTGCACAGGGAATACTCGACACACGGCCAATAGTATACTTTATCAGCCTATCGGTATTTTTTCTGTTTTTATCGGTAAAAATGCTCGATTCACAGCGCTGGAGATAATTGAAATGCGATATGATTCATACCACAGAAGAGTAATATTGTTTGGGTCTATAAGCGCTACGGCCATTGTGCTATTGACTGTTATTTTGATACTGATGAATTATATATCTTTTCGTCATTATAAGCGCATAGATTTGACACAAAACAAGATATACTCTATATCCGAACAAACACGGGAAATAGCTTCTGCAATAGACCAGCCGGTATCAGTTTACGTGTTTTTTCCCAGAACATCACGTCTTTTTACATATATTTCATATACCCTTGAAGAAATACGACGAGCCAACCCGCTTATCGAGGTAGAATATATCGACATTGATCGCGATCTTGTGCGTGTTCAAGAATTCGCGCGCAAATACAAACTCAGTTCGGAGGACTATATAGTAGTAACTTGTAGCGATAATTTTAGAGTGCTTGTGTTAAATGATCTGGCCGAGTTTGAATATGCAGGGGCATTTTATGAACAACAAGAACCGGCTCTCAAAGGTTTTACGGGAGAACAGGCGGTCATATCCGCATTAATTTCCGTTACGAGTGAAGAAACGACAACAATATATTTTACATACGGGCACGGCGAAAAAAATATCGACGACACATCCTCGAAAATGGGATATGAATCAGCTCGCAACTCACTTCGCCACAACAATTATCAAGTGAAATCCATACTATTGGCAGAAGCTACGGTTATTCCTGCGGATTGCCGGTTGTTGATTATCGCAGGTCCGCAAACACCATTTACCGATCATGAACTCGATTTGCTAAAGGTATATATTGACGCAGGAAAACCTCTGTTGATTATGCTTGACCCCGGTGAATCGACCGGTATTGAAAATTTATTGAAAAATTTTGATATTGTTGCCGGTTTTGATATTGTGTTTGACCCTGTGCAATGTGTACCGTTTGCCTCGCCGGCATATCTTCTTTCCAATGTAGTTGCGCAACATCAGATTACCGATCCGTTAAAAAATATGATGGGAATGTTTTTTATAGCCCGCTCAATTACTACGCTTCCCGTATATTCCGAAAAAATATACAGCAGTGTTCTTGTTGAAACATCGGATAAAGGATGGGCAGAGAAACACCCCGATCAGGAACCTATTGAATTCAATCCGGACATAGACATACCCGGACCTATACCTATCGCACAGGCCGTGGAGCTCCAAACCGAACCGTTCACGCGAATGGTAGTCTTCGGTGATTCCGATTTCTTAACAAATTCTCAGATAGTCAACCTCGCAAATAACGATTTGTTTATTCGCGCAGTAACATGGTTGGTACATAAAAAAGAAACTGTGGCAATTCCTACTAAAACATTTGACAGAGAAACTATTGCCATAACAAGTTCACAGATGAGAACCATATCGTATATCGTAGTGTTGTTCATGCCTCTGACAAGTTTGTCCATAGGGATTTTCGTCTGGGTATTGCGAAGGAAATTCTGATGAATTTTAAATCGCTTATTTTCCTCACATTTTTACTAATAGCTATTGTTTCATTCATATATTTTTTTGAGCGGCATACTCCGGGTACGCAAGAAAAACTCGCTCGTGCCAAGCAGGTTTTCTCTTTTGATGAGCAATCTATAGTTTCTATTACATTAACATATCAGGACAAATCCTTGTCATTCGAACTTATAAAAGAAGCGGGTACAGGGTTATGGCGTTTTTCCGGTCAATCTAATTTACGTGCCAATGACGATACAATAATTTCATTGCTTACTAGCTTGAAGTTTCTGACTGCTAAACGAACCCTTGATTCATCCACCACCGACTTGAAAGCGCTAGGGTTGGACACCCCTGTAATCAGCATACAATTTTTCGATGACAAATTTACCTACTCACTTGCTATCGGGTTGACAACTGCGATAGGGGAACAGGTATATGCTGTAACATCGACATCAAAAGCCGGCGTGTCTACAGAACGTAATCGAAATATAGTTATTCTTGACGCCATGATTAAAGAAAATCTCGATCTGACATTTGGCGAATTACGAACTCAGGATGTCATGCCGAAACTCTCTTTTGTTCCGGACAAAATTACCATTGAACGGGAATCCATATCTATTGAGATTGAAAAAAATAAAGATAACAAATGGTTTATCATAAAACCAATCTCCAGAAAAGCTGACGATACGACAGTAAATGAACTTCTTATTTCTTTAAAAAATATGAAGATTATAGATTTCCTAAACGAGGAAACTGTATCCGGCGAAGCGCTTGAGCAATACGCTCTTGCATCGCCGCGTTTAAATATAACTTTGTACGGAGGCTCGAAAAGCGCATCTCTTAATATAGGCGATCAATATAACGACAACAAACGAACCTATGTCAAAAACAGCTTCGAACCTTATGTATACGGAATAGACAGTAAGGCTACCCCTATATTCTTTTCCTCACTGTTTCAATTCAGCGCCAGAAATCTGATAGTACCCGATGCAGAACACCTGAAAACAATTCATATAAGAAAAGACATGCGTGAGCTGATTCTGGCTCAAACTGACGGACAGTGGCGCGTAACCGATCCTGTTGATGTGCGAGCTGATGAAAATGTGATATCTGCATTGCTCAATACGTTGCGCTCATGCAAAATTAACGAATACATTGTTAATAATGAACTTTACAATAAAATTTTATCTTCCGTCGACACCGCTTCTTATACTTTTATATTGAATACTGAAAATCACTTGGATACATCTTTAAATTATACTCTTTTTGAAGACACTGAAACCAACCGGACATACATTCGCGACAATAGCACAGATGCACTAATGGCAATTTCAATAGACAGTAACCCTTTTTTGCCGCACTCTGCAGTTGATTTCGCCGATCCAAAAATATTGAATCTAAACAGACATTTGATAAAAGAATTTTCCATGACCGACCAATCAGCGCATATTTCTTTTCAGCAACGTGACGGAGTTCTTTTTCATGGAGAAAACAGGGTAGCCGACGACGATTCTGCCGCTATTTTTTCGGCATTGGAACAAGTAGTAATTCATAATTTTATAGCTATAAAAACCCCTGAAACCATGACAGAGTTTGAGCTCGATAAACCGTCGTTCGAGTTGCATTTTGTTTTAAGCATCAAAACTGAAACAGGGTCTAACAATATAGATTTGTTTTTCGGCGGTTTGAACAAAAATTTCAGATACGGATATACTACGGACTATCCGCTTGTTTTTGTTGTAGAAGATTCAGTTCTAGATACGTTACGACAGCACATCAGGCAATGTATCCCTGATACGCACAAACTAGATTGATCTAAAGAAAGTTCGGCAAATCGTCGAATCAAACAGTATGGTACGAATCTATCGGCTACTAATATGAGGAAAATATGGACTATTTCGAAATGGAGCGCAAGCGGTACACGCAATCCGGAGGCGGAGCGCTCGGCATAGGCGGTTCAGTCACGCCGGTAATAAAATATTTATTGCTGATAAACCTTAGCGTTTTTCTTGTTCAGGCGTTGTCAAAACTGTTTTTAGGCACTGACTTTTTGCCTAAAATATTCGGATTCGTCCCTTACCGATTTGTTAATTATTTGATGATATGGCAGGCAGTTACATATATGTTTCTGCATGGCGGTATATTTCATCTTTTCTGGAATATGCTGGCGTTATGGATGTTCGGCGGTGAAGTCGAAGCTACGATGGGATCGAAAAATTTTCTTAAATATTATTTTGCATGCGGAATATTCGCTGGTTTGTGTTCGCTGATCTTTGCATACAACTCGCCTATACCGGTTATAGGCGCTTCAGGGGCGATATACGGCGTACTTACAGCGTTCGGAATGCTGTTCCCTGAACGTGTGATAACGCTACTGCTGTTTTTTGTACTGCCTATCAGGGCAAAAGCGAAATATTTTGTCATGGCGTTTGCCGCACTGACATTTTTGCAGACACTTACCAACACAAACAGCGGAGTAGCGCATTTTGCGCACCTTGGCGGTATAATATTCGGTTTTTTGTATTTTAGGAATTTTTTCGGTCTGCAAACATTTGTCGAACAAATTTCTTTTTCGAAACCGCGAAAAAAACGTTCCGAAACACGCGACATACCGCGAGATGTGTATATATCCGAAGAAATAGATCCTATTCTCGAAAAAATTTCCCGTGAAGGGTTGCACAGTCTTACAAAAAAAGAACGCAAACTGCTTCAGAACGCAAAAGAAAAACTTTAACAGAATCATACACAATTCAGTTTAAAATAGATTCTTCCAAGAGTTTTTTCTTTGTATGCTCGAAATGGCCGCCTTTCCAATATATTTTTTTACATCTCGGACATTGATATAACACAAATTCCATAAAAACTTTTTGAGGTATTTCAGCCGGTTTTTTATCGGGAAAAATCTTGGTTGTGAGTGTGTTACACAATATGCATCGTGAAAAGAGGTTTTCCACCTTAAAGGATATGGAAAAACGTCTCTTTACAAACCGCAGTTTATCCCATAATGAATCAACTGACATAGGTATGATTAGATATGCTGTATCCGGCGGATTGGGAAACCGGCGCACTGATGTAGTTAGAAAAATTCTATCCTCTTCACGCGCGATACGCGCCAGATCTACACCGGAATAATCCGAGCGATACAACACGTCTTCGCCAAGAATGATCATACACCGCGCAACGTCACCCAACATCGCGTCAACCGCCCATTTCATCTTCGCTCCTTTTTTGATAATATTATTTTAGCAGATAGCTTTTTTTCAAAAAAGGGGATTATATATTAAAAACTAATATCATCATTGCAAGAGAAAGGTGTTGTTAAAGTAGATAAAGAAAGCAAAATCTGCTATTTATTGAGATGGAAGAGCATCATGTATTGATTCTACAGCTTATTTAAGCTCACTTTGGAGACAAAGTGGGCTTTTTTTATTTTTTTATAATACATTTATTAATATTATTTCCTGAACAATTGAAAATGATATATGGGATCAGGATTAAGATTTTTTATCAAGGGATAATTAAGTGATGTGTACCCTGTAATTCTAAAATAATAATTGATTGTGGGATTATTTTTTGTTAGAGAACATAAAGAAGGAATCACCGAATCTGAAATGACAGAAGGTCGGCTTCGTAAACTTGTCTATAATTTGCAGAAAAGTTTACGCAGAAAAGATTTGATCGTGAACGAATGCGAAGGTTTTTATAGACTGACAATATCCGCAGATAGTATACTTGTACCAGAACCAAACTGGCTTGAGGATACGTTATGTGAAATATTGGAGTATCTTGAAAAATATCGGGAACGTCGTGCTGTGCAGAAAAGGAGCTTCTAAATGGAAAGTAAAAAATTTATTGATGAATTTAAGAAGTTATTCGGTGATTTGTCTCAGGATAATGATGACTTTAAAAAGAAGTATAGAATTCATCAGGGATGGTGGAGAACAGCTGTTTTGCTTCAGCCTCAAGGAAAGCGTCCAAACTCAACTGATATGCGTGTGTGTAATACAGTGAATGCCTGTGAAAAAGAAATCAATGAAGACAATAAGAAATTAAATTTTTTACATCCGGAAGCAATAAAAGTAGCGGAAGAGGAAATTGAAGCTAATTCTTCTGGTATTATTAAAATTGATCGATTATGGAACAATTTGTTATCAAGCCAACCGTTGTGCTTTAATTTCTGGGCTCCTTTAAAGAATAAGAAAGATATCGCAAATGGACTGTTAAAGAAATACATACCTGATTTTTCTGAAATGGTTGATATGAGATTTGAATGGGCTCCGACTCCGAAAAAGGATTTTACCGGAGATAATTCGGCATTCGATATTATGATAGAGTTCAAAAACAATAAAGGAGAGAACGAGTTTTTGGGGTTGGAATGCAAGTACGTTGATAGCCTTAAGAGCAGTCCAGAAGACAGAAAAGAAAAGGAAGAAAAGTATTTAGAGATTTTTAATAAATCACAAGATACATTTTTAGAGGAATACAAGTTTTATATTCAGAAACGTTATAATCAGTTATTCAGAAATCAATTGATGGCTTGCAGTTATCAGCAGAAAAAAGGAAACAAATTTTATTGCGGCGTGTTTTTTACTGAAAAAGATGAGGCTACACAGAAAATTGTTGATGAATACCGTGAAACTCTTAAAAATAAAAATGATTTTATCGTCATTCATTACGAAGATTTTATTAAGGCCATTCAACTGCTTGATAATATTTCATGGGAAGACAGAGAATGGACAATGATGTTGTGGGCAAGATATATCGGTTTGCAATTAAGTGAAAATTTGCGCAAAGAATTAAAGGGACATATCACTTAATATTCAGGCTTTTCGACTGATGTCCAGTCGCTAATTTGAATAATTTTGGCAATATAAAAAAAGCACGCCAGGCAGGGCTCGAACCTGCGACCTCTGGATTCGAAGTCCATCACTCTATCCAACTGAGCTACTGGCGCACTTTGACGTAACTATATAAAATTCGATCCGATTTGACCAGAAAAATTTATGGTCAATATTAAAATTACCATTAAGCGGGAATTATCAATACCTCAGACTTTTCGGTTTAACGATGATAACAAGTTTATGTTCGAAGCTATAAAAAATTCCATGCGCTCATCTCTTACGGTAAATTTAATTGACATGGTTTAGCGGTTTACCTATTATTAGAAATTGCTGATTCACAAGTTCAGCCAACCATATACAACTCACTGTCATTTCGATGCAGGAGCTTATCATGACCGATACACACGTAAGACAACCGCGGAAGCGATCTATCTCAATTTATACCAAACTATTATCTAATTTTCTCATCATCGCCATCATACCTTTATTGATTTTAGGTCTTTTGGGGATCAGGTTATCTACCGCGCCGCTACGCGAATTCGCTTTAGCGCCTTTGCAACGGCATGTGTTGTCACTTTCCAATCACATACGGACAGAACTTTATGATGTCCGTGAAGATGTTTTGTATGCCAGCAGGTTGCCTGATCTGGCAAGAATGCTGGAATATTATCCATCGGCAGACGATACGTATCGAATCTCTTTAAAAGAACCGGTATACAACGATTTTATCGAACTCGTGCGCAAACGGAAAAAATATCATTATATCAGCTATATAGATGAAACCGGCAAAGAACTTGTCCGTGTAAATTTCATGGAACCTGATACGTGGTATGTCATAGCCGGCGAACGGCTTCAAACCAAAAACGACTCTGTTTTTTTTGAAAAAGCACTTAAAAGCAGGCTCGGAAATTTGTATGTATCCGATATAACACTTAACGAAGAAAACGGAATTTTACAGGAACCTTACACCCGCGTGATGTATATATCGACTCCGGTTGAAGATATCAGCGGACATAAGCGCGGAGTACTTACCATAGCATTGCGTACGGATGTGTTGTTTAAACCGCTACAGTTCTGGAAGGTCGAACGGTATCCATCCGCGATACATTTCGCGATTAACAAAAAAGGTTTTTATATTGCTCACTCCACCAAAGAAAAAGAGTGGGGGACACAGCAGAATATCGAAATGAAATGGTCGGTTATAAACGATTTTTCCAATACAGTGAGTGGTTTGTTACTGGAAAACGAACAAGATACGGTAATCGACGCTGACGACGGAGTGCTTGTGACGCATCGTGTATATCCTGAACCAAACAATAGAGATGAATATTGGATAGTGGCATCTTATGTACCCAGATCGATAATTTACGCGCGAATCAACAGTTTTAAGATGATATTTTTCGCTCTTCTGGCAATTACAATTATAACTACGATAATTGTTGCGATGATTTTATCCGCACAATTTACCCGTCCTATAAAAACACTGCGCAACGGAGCGGCGGTCATAAGGGGAGGCAACCTGTCTCACAGGATCGACATAAAAAGTACGGATGAAGTAGAAGAACTGGCTTACGATTTAAATCTTATGACTGAACAACTGGAAGAACTTTATCAAAATCTGGAAAACAAAGTCAAAGAACGGACTCAAATGCTCCAGCAGGCAATGGCCGACCTTGAAGAAAAAGATAAACTCCTACAGGAGTCTGACCGCCTGAAACTGGATTTTCTGACTAATCTATCTTCGGAACTTCGTACTCCTCTAACCAGCATTATGGGGTACATATCTTTATTGATAAATAACGTATACGGCGATCTAAACGATAAACAATTAGCCGCCCTGAACAAAGCGCGAAAAAATGTTTATCATACTTTTAAATGGCTGGACGGAATTATCCGTATATCATCGTTATCGGCTATTCAAAACGATGCTATCAGTATTCATAAAACCAGATTCAACCTTGCGGAATCTATTTCACTCGCGATAAAAAATTTAAGCTACGCTGTTGTCGGCGAACAAAAATCGGCAATAGTCCGTTTCGATGAAAATCAAGTAGCAGAATTATATACTGATAAAGAAAAGGTGGACGAGATCATTTCAAGTCTGCTGAGCGGTATTGTATACCATCAGGTTACACAAGACACACCAATTCATGTGGAAGTAAAATCGGAACATAAAGACGGTAACGATGTTTATCTGGTAGATTTTTCGCTGAAGTTTGCAAACAAAATTGATGCCGGAGATTTATATAGAGCCCTGATAGAGCCTTTTATACATTCTCCGACATTTTTCAACATAACGAATCTGAGTACCAATGTAGCAAGGTCGCTACTGACATGGCTTGACGGAGACCTGAAGGTAACTTATGATAAGCAAACAAATAATCTACATGCGGTTATTTACTTGAAAAAGGATGGTGACCCCGATGTATCCTAAGATTCTTATTGTTGAAGATGACGAAGACAACATGGAAACACTCACCGCGTATCTGGAATATTTTAATTACACCGTAATTAAAGCGGTAGACGGTGAAGAGGCTTTAAATAAAATCCAATCCGACAAACCGGACGTTGTAGTACTTGATATGTCAATTCCTAAAATTGACGGATGGGAAGTTGCCCGCCGGTTGCGTTTACAACCTGAAAATAAGGATTTAACCGTTATCGCTTTTTCCGCCATGGCATTGCCTCATGAAATGGAACGCGCTATTAAGGCAGGTTGTGATGCATTTCTCACAAAACCCATGTCTCCTGAAATACTTATCGAGGAAATAAAGAAAATCTTAGAAGAAAAAAAGAAAGCCTGAAAATGACGTGGTTGATTCTGCTTATCGCTTCAAATACATTTTGTATAGTCCTTTTATTTTTACTGCTGGTAAGTTACAAACATAATGGGGAACAACTCAGAAACACTTGTTTAAAACTGGAAGAACTTCAAAAAAAGCGTTCTCATGACCTATCTGCGCTTTCCCATGACCTGCGAACTCCTTTGAACGCCATCATGGGTTACACTTCATTACTGCTCAATCGAGTTCATGGAGATATAACGGCAAAACAAAAAGAAGATCTTGAACGGATGTCACAAAGCTCGACTAAAATGCTTCGGATCATTGAAGATTATTTTGCTGAAACCGAGGCGTAAATAAATTCTTTACTTTAAAAATTCAGCTAGGGAGATAAAGACATGACAGAACAATCAAATCGCCTTAATGATGAAACAATTTTACTTCACGGGGGACAACATCCCGATTCAGAAACACTGGCTCGCGCAGTGCCGATTTATCAGACGACATCGTATCTGTTCAAAGACACCGATCACGCCGCCCGATTATTCGAATTATCGGAGTTCGGCAACATATACACACGCTTGATGAATCCTACTACGGATGTATTTGAAAAACGATTGACCGAACTTGAAGGTGGAGCCGCTTCCCTTGCGTTCGCATCAGGGATGGCGGCAATAACCGCTTCTATTCTAACTATTGCTCAGGCAGGAGACGAAATTGTAGCGGCTACCAACTTATATGGAGGCACATACACATTATTTCACTATACTTTTAGGCGTCTTGGAATTACGGTCAATTTTGTGGATAATCCCACTGCCGAAAATTTTGAAAAGGCAATAACCTCAAAAACAAAAGCGGTTTATGTGGAGACTATAGGTAATCCGAAACTTGATGTCGCTGATGTTGAAAATATTAGCAAAACAGCTCATAAGTATAATGTTCCGCTGATTATCGATAATACAACTTGCCCTTATCTTTTTCATCCGTTCGAACACGGCGCGGATATCATAGTGTATTCAGCTACAAAATATATTGGAGGACACGGCACATCTATAGGAGGCGCAATAGTCGATTCCGGTAAATTCGATTGGACTAAAGGCGATTTTCCGTTGATCACCGAGCCTGACCCCAGTTATCACAACCTAAATTTTGTCGAGGCGCTCAAACCGGTAGGCAATATAGCGTACATAATCAAAGCTAGGGTTACAACCTTACGCGACATGGGCGCCGCGTTATCGCCTTTCAATGCGTTTATGTTCCTGCAAGGGCTTGAAACTTTACATCTTCGTATGCCGCGCCATTCGCAAAACGCTTTGAAAGTGGCTCAGTATCTTGAATCACATCCTAAGGTTGGGTGGGTAAATTATCCGGGTTTGGATAGTAGTCCATACAAAAAACTTGCGGATAAATATTTATCCAGAGGAGCCGGCGGGCTGGTCGGATTCGGTATAAAAGGCGGCAAATCAGCCGGTATAAAATTTATCAACAATGTTAAATTGTTATCTCATGTTGCCAATATAGGCGACGCTAAAACGCTGGTAATTCATCCTGCATCGACTACCCATCAGCAATTGACGCCTGAACAACAATTAACAACCGGAGTCACTGACGATTATATTCGCTTATCGATAGGCATAGAATATATTGACGATATCATCGCCGATATTGACCAAGCGTTAAACGGAATATAAAGTATTACAAAAAGGGGAACACTCATGTCTGCTATATATATGGATAATTCATATTCTATAGGTAAAACACCTTTAGTGCAATTGAGTAAATTGCTGGGAAAATCCAAAGCCAGAGTGCTTGTCAAAACTGAAGGAAGAAACCCGGGTTATTCGGTCAAATGCCGTATAGGCGCTTCTATGATATGGGATGCAGAGCAAAAAGGACTGCTTAAATCCGGAAAAAAAGTAATAGAACCAACCAGCGGCAACACCGGTATAGCGCTTGCATTTGTTTGCGCCGCCAGAGGATATCAGCTCACACTTACTATGCCTGAGACCATGAGTGTCGAACGACGTAAATTGCTTAAGGTATTCGGAGCTGAATTACTTTTAACCGAAGGGGCAAAAGGCATGAAAGGCGCTGTCGATAAAGCGTACGAGATTTATCAAAACGATCCTGATCAGTATATATTGTTACAGCAATTCAACAACCCTGCCAACCCTGCTATTCACGAAAAAACTACAGGACCGGAAATATGGGATGATACAGACGGAGCGGTAGACGTGATAGTAAGCGGTGTCGGCACAGGCGGAACAATAAGCGGTATATCTCGTTACATAAAAAACACAAAGAACAAGCCTATCTTATCTGTTGCGGTCGAGCCAACGGAAAGCCCTGTAATTACACAACATCTTAATAATGAATCCCTTCGTCCGGGATTACATAAAATACAGGGCATTGGGGCCGGATTTATTCCGGAAAACCTTGATTTATCTATAATAGATCGCGTAGAAAAAGTATCCAGCGAAGAAGCAATAGAGTTTACCCGTCGGCTTGCCAAGGAAGAAGGAATTCTGGTTGGAATATCGTCTGGAGCGGCAACCGCGGCGGCAATTCGTCTGGCGCTTTCCGGTGAGTTCGACGGCAAAACTATTGTTGTTATTTTGCCCGATTCAGGAGAACGCTATCTATCTACAAACATATTTGATATCGAATAACAACTATGCAAGCTTTTTTGTTCGGCGCCGGATTTGGCGTTCGCCTTAAGCCACTGACTGATTTTCGTCCTAAGGTATTGGTGCCGGTACTCGGCAAACCTGTTATTGAGCATACAATAGAGAAATTGGCTCTATCCGGCGTTTCATCTTTTATTATAAACACCCATTATCAATCTGAAAAACTGGTATCGAAATTAGGCGACGGCGTTCGATGGGGAACAAATATTATCTATTCCCATGAACCTGATATCCTCGAAACAGGAGGAGGACTGAAACATGCCGAAAGATTGGTTGAATCCGATACACTGATTGTTTACAACGGAGATATTATCTGTTCTATCGATATCAACGATGTTATAAATTTTCACAGAGAACGCAAGGCTCTTGCGACACTTGTATGCGCGTCATGGTGCGACCCGAAACAAATAACAATCGACCATTCCGGTAAAATATCCGATATCCGAAACACATATTTACCTGTGCCTCCTACGCACACTTTTCTTGGAATTCACATTGTCGAGCGATCCTTTTTCAGGTATCTTGAGCCGGACAAAAAATTTTCGATTATAAAGACCTATCTGGATTTGATAGCCGACAAGCAACCTATTTATGCGTATACCATGCAAAATGGTTACTGGTATGATATCGGATCTGTCGAACAGTATAAAAAGGTTCATAGTGAAATGATCGGGTTGCAAGAAGAAAAATCTTTAATAAAACCGGAATCATCACACATAGTTAATCCCATAACAACCGAAGGGTTTGTGTGTCTGGGCGAAAATTGTTTTGTGGGGACAGGATGTAAATTGCGAAATGTAATCGCCTGGGATGGAGTACATATTGAGCCAAATAGCGAACTTGATGACGTTATTTTAACCGACGGAATACATGTTGAAGGATACCATGCCAATGCTATCGTGTGACGAGCACTATTTTCATCCGGCTGACGAGAACAAACTATCTATTATAATAGAAGAACAATTCGGTATTACCGAAGCTCATGTAGCACTTCTGACCCGCGAAGGTTCTGATCGTACATATTATCGGATAGCAAACGAGCGTGGGTCATTGGTAATGATGGTATATGGACGGGAAAAAGACGAAAACGATTATTATGTACATATACAACAATTTCTCGCATCAATCCCGATAAATGTACCTAAAATTTTATATAGTGATGCAAAAAAACGATGGATATTTCTGGAAGATCTGGGCGAAACGCATTTACATACTGTAGTTAAATCATCTCAAACCGATCTTTTCTTGCTTTACAGACAGGTAATAGACAAGATATCGCCCCTTTACACAACGGGATATGAAAATTTTTATAAAGAACCATTTATTACTGCGCCACCGTTTGACCAATCGCTCTATCAATGGGAACACAATTATTTTATAGAAAATTTTCTACAAAGATACAAACACGCAGACACATCTTATAGTGACCTAAGCGGCGAATTGAGCAAACATGCACAAATACTTTCCGGATACTCAAATAAATTGGTTCATCGAGATTTACAGTCTAAAAACTGTATGATTTACAATAATGATATATATTTTATTGATTTTCAAGGATTGCGCCCCGGCTTGCCGGAATATGATCTTGCATCACTGCTTTATGATCCTTACGTATTTTTGCATGAAAATATGCGAAACGAGCTCGCGGATTACTTTTATACTATCTCACGCAAAGGAAATTCCGAATGCCGCGCTGAATTTTTATTCCGGTATAACCTATGCGCCGCGCAACGGCTCATGCAGGCGCTCGGGGCGTACGGTTATCTAGGATTAGTAAAACAAAAACCTCAGTTCATTCAGTATATTGAACCTGCCGAACAATTACTCGCATCAGTACTGCGAACAAATAAAATTCTTCCGTCTGTTTTAAAATTATTGGGATAACCGGTCTTTTCTGGTATACTATTTTGCCCGAAAGGAAAATTAATGTTCAAACGTATTGACGACATTATCGAAACATCTGAAACCGTCCTGTTGTTTATTTCCACTTATGGGGAAAATCAAGGCAATCCTTTGTTTTGTTTTTTCAATCCGAGAACTATCATAACGACAAATATATACGAAGAAATAGATCGGAAAATATCGGAAATCGACGCATGGGTTCAGGCAGGGTGCTGGGTTGCCGGATTCATAACCTATGAAGCAGGCTACTCCTTCGAAAATTTTTATTTTAAAAAACCCGATCTTTCATTGCCGTTATTATGGTTCGGCGTTTTTGATAAACCGATATCTATAGAAAATAGACTAATACCCACTTTAAATTGGCTGAAAAATTGCGCAGACACGTATACATATACATTGACCGATAAGGTATCTGGAATAACTGAAGATCAGTACATAACTGCGGTAGATAAAATCAAAAGTTATATCTCGCAAGGAGATATTTATCAGGCAAATTTCACTTTTCACAGATATTTTTCTTTTACCGGTTCGCCGTTCGGTCTTTTTTGCGATTTGCACAATTATCAAAAAGTAGGTTATTCGGCGTATATATCGTTACCGGAACACACTCTGGTTTCAATGTCGCCGGAACTGTTTTTTGAGATACAGGATGGAGCCATAACGGTTAAACCGATGAAAGGAACTATCAAACGTGGATTGTGGCCTGAACAGGATTTACTTATGCGTAAAAAACTTCTCAACAGCGCAAAAAACAGGGCAGAGAACATAATGATTGTGGATCTGTTGAGAAATGATCTGGGAAAGTTTTGCAAAACAGGATCGATAACGCCGTCGAAAATATTTGAGATTCTTCGCTACGAAACACTTTTTCAGATGATATCAACAATTTCCGCCGAATTGCCTGAGGAATACCGGCATTCTGATATTTTTAAAAAAATGTTTCCGTCAGGATCGGTAACCGGAGCGCCAAAAATACGCGCTATGGAAATTATCAGGGAACTGGAAGCCGAACCTCGCGGCATATATACCGGATCTATCGGCTATATCTCTCCGAACGGTCATTCGCAATTCAATGTAGCGATACGGACTTTACAGATCGACCGCAATACAGGTAAAACAGCTATGGGGATAGGAAGCGGAATTGTAGCGGATTCAAATCCTAAGCAGGAATATGAAGAATGTCTTTTAAAATCTTATTTTCTAAAGAATCGTCCGGCTAACTTTAGTCTTATAGAAACTATGCTTTGGGAAAACGGCAGTATTTTTTTAGAAAAATATCATCTCAGAAGATTGTCTATGTCTGCCGACCATTTTGGTTTTCAATACGACGAAAGAAACGTCATAACTAGTCTGAATGAATTAACTTCTAAGTTTGAAGAAAGCCACAGATACAAAATAAGGCTATTAATGGATAAATACGGTGTTATCAAATTAGAAAAGATCAAACTGAAAGTTATACCTGAATTTGAAGAAAGATACATAAAACTCAGCCATAATAAGACTTGTAGCGATAATATATATTTATATCATAAAACAACTCTTAGAGATTTATACACAGCAGAACATCAATCATGTAGACAACATGGTTTTTATGATGTTATTTTTATGAATGAGCATGGCCACATAACGGAAGGCACGATTTCAAATTTGTTCATAAAAAACGAAGATTGTTACTTTACTGCACCGGTTGAATCCGGCCTTTTAAACGGAACATTCAGACAATTTTTTATAGACAGCCATCCGGAAACCGTTTATGAAAAAATTATTAAATTTGATGATCTGATACATGCTGATGCAATATATCTCACCAATGCCGTTGCAGGAATGGTTGAAGTTAAGTTGATACGACAAACCGCAAAACATAATGCAATATGAGACTATGATGCATAAAAAGACGTTTTTTATTAAGGTATGGGGTTGCCAGATGAACTTGTACGATGCGGATCTTATACGGGATATTCTCGCATCATCAGGTTTCATGCCGGTTGATAATGAAGAAGACGCCAACATAATTCTTTTTCAAACATGCAGTGTAAGGGAATCGGCAGAACGAAAAATATTCAATCATATAAGCCTTTTATCAAGGCGCAAACGCCAATTGAAAAACGGATTGATTATCGGAATATGCGGTTGTATGGCGCAGAATTATGCTTCTTCGCTGAATAAAAAATACCCTGATATAGATATAATATGCGGTCCCAACGGATATATAGATTTACCTAATCTACTTGAAACAGCATTATCGCGAGGAAAATTCGGCGTTTCAACCTCGGAGGATAAACGTGTGGCTTATCCTGTCCTTAACCCATCAGCTATTAAAGGGTTTCAGGGATATGTGGCTGTAATGCGTGGATGCGATAATTTCTGCTCATACTGTATTGTGCCGCATGTTAGGGGCAGAGAAAAAAGCAGACCTCCTGAAGAAATATACACCGAAATTAAAGGACTGGTTGACAATGGTGTTAAAGATATAACCCTGCTGGGACAGAATGTTAATTCTTATGGCAAAGAACTAAAAACAGATTTTGCTTCGCTTCTGTATTTGTTAAACACAATAAAAGGCGATTTCCGACTGCGCTTTTTGACATCACATCCTAAAGACGCTGAAGAAAAGTTATTTCACGCTATGGCAGAATGCGACAAAGTATGCTCGTATTTGCACCTGCCTATGCAGTCCGGTTCTAATGTAATACTTGAGAAAATGAACAGAAAATACACGCGAGAAAAATATTTTGAAACGATAGACCTCGCTCGCCGGATCGTTCCCGATCTTACGGTATCGTCGGATTTCATAGTTGGGTTTCCCGGTGAAACAAACGATGATTTTGAGAAAACCTGTGACGCCATGCGGCGGGTATGTTATGATTCTTCTTTTGTATTCAAATATTCTCCGCGCGAAGGTACCGATGCGGCAAGACTTCCAGACGACGTACCAAAAGAAGTTAAAGAAGAGCGTAACAGGGTTCTGTTGGCATTACAGGAAGCAATCAGCCACGATAATAACAAAACATATCTCGGTAAAAATCTGCGGATTTTAGTGGAAGATAAAAGCAAGCGCAATCCTGAACGATTGTTCGGTCGGACTGAAAATTTTAAGCGAGTCGTGTTTGCCGGCGACGCATCTCTTATCGGCAGAATCGTTGAAGTGAAAATCAATAGAGTTACAGCATTAACCCTATTCGGCGAGCAAATAAATGTCTGATATGACACCTATGATGAAACAGTATAAAGATATGAAAAAGAAAGCGAAAGACGCCATTTTGCTTTTTCGTTTGGGCGATTTCTACGAGATGTTTTACGAAGACGCAAAAATCGCTTCTTCAATCCTTGACATTACCCTGACAGCGCGTGAAGGAGGGCATTCGGGTAAATATCCCATGTGCGGATTTCCGCATCATGCGCAGGCGGCATATATTCCGAAACTGGTCAATTCCGGATATAAAGTAGCCATATGCGAACAGGTTGAAGATCCGAAAAAGTCGAAAGGGATTGTCAAGCGGGATGTCGTTAAAATAATTACTCCCGGAACAGCCATGGACGAAAATTTATTGACCGCCGCTCAGAGCAATTATCTGGCATCGCTTAATAAAATAAAAAATATATACGGGCTTGCTCTGGTCGAATTATCTACAGGTGAATTCAAGGTAGTTGAAATCAACAACGATCACGATTTGTTCAGCGAATTATACAGAGTCTGTCCGAAAGAATTTGTCATTTCTGAAAGTATTGCCAAGAACAAAGAGTTCATGGACAACCTTAATATTACGGTTAAAGCCGCTGTCAACTCATTTGAAGATTGGCAGTTCGAAACAACCGCCGCTCATGATAGATTGAAACAATTCTTCAATATTTTTTCGCTTGAAGGATACGGTATAACCGGCCATAGTCCTGTTATAGGCGCCGCAGGCGCCGCTCTGACATTTATTGAACAAAATATTTTCAACGCTTTGGAACACATATCCGGAATATCATGCTATTCGCTGTACGATTATATGGTGATCGACCCGACCTCACAACGCAACCTAGAACTGCTCGAACCGATTCGTTCAGATTCCAAAAACAAAACACTGTTCGCCATTATAGACCGGACTCACACGCCTATGGGAGCCCGTCTGCTTAAACAATGGCTCACTTCGCCGTTAATTGATATCGAGAAAATCAAACAGCGTCATAACGCAATAGAAGAATTATGCGCAAACAGGCAAGCGCTAGACTCTTTTGACTCAATGCTCAAAAAGGTACGCGATCTTGAAAGGCTTATCGCGCGATGCAGTGTCAATCAGATGAACCCCAGAGATTGTGTTGCGTTAAAAGAATCTTTACAACAAATACCATTGCTAAGAGAAGAATTATCAAAATGTTACAGTGAATTTTTAATAGATAGATACCATAAAATGCAGGAATTACCTCAGTTAGTGTATCTTATAGAAAATGCTCTTGTAAACGACCCGCCTTTCAGCATCAAAGACGGCGGCGTATTCAAACAAGGATTCAATGAAGAGCTGGACAAGATACGCGATATAAGCAAAAACGGCAAAAAATGGATGGCTGACCTTCAGGCACAGGAAATCCAAAAAACCGGCATAAAATCACTGAAAGTTCGTTACAATAAAGTATTCGGCTATTATATCGAAATAACAAAATCGAATCTCGATATGACTCCGGAAAACTATATCCGCAAACAAACCCTTGCCAACTGCGAACGTTTTATAACTACGGAACTTAAAGAAATAGAATCACAGGTGCTCAACGCTGAAGACCGTATAAAGGAAATAGAGATAGAATTATTTAAGGAGCTCAGAGAACATCTGATGACTTTTGCCCGCGCGATTCAGGAAACAGCCAAAAGCATAGCCCGGCTCGACTGTATAGTATCTTTAGCCAAAACCGCGTTGGTATACGGTTACACAAAACCGTCCGTTACCAGCGACGATGTGATAGAAATCTCAAATGGACGTCATCCTGTAGTTGAAGCGATGCTTCCAAAAGGCGAATTCGTACCCAACGATTTGCTTATAGATACGGAATCGAACCAGCTCTTGATTATCACAGGTCCTAATATGGCAGGTAAATCAACATTCATTCGTCAAACAGCTTTACTGGTAATTCTTGCGCAAATGGGGTCATTTATTCCGGCAGATTCCGCATCGATCGGAGTGGTCGACCGGATTTTCACAAGGGTCGGAGCATCGGACGAACTGGCAAAAGGGCAATCAACGTTCATGGTGGAAATGATAGAAACCGCCAACATTTTGAATAACGCTACCCCGCGAAGCCTGATTATTCTCGACGAAATAGGTCGCGGCACCAGCACCTTTGACGGTATAAGCATTGCATGGGCAGTAGCCGAATATCTAAGCACTACTCCAGAAGTCCGCGCGCGCACGCTTTTTGCTACTCATTATCATGAACTTACGGAACTAGAGAACCAAATTGAAGGAGTAGTTAATTACAACATTGCCGTGAAAGAATGGAACGATCAAATTATATTTTTACGTAAAATTGTTCACGGAGGAACCGATAAAAGTTATGGTATACATGTAGCGCGATTGGCAGGCTTGCCGCGCAGGGTGATCAATAGGGCTATGGAAATACTGTCCGATTTGGAAAATGATTCCGTAAACGAACAGTACCGCCAAGCGAGTCCTGCGGTTGAGACAGAACATCAGTTTAATTATCAGGGAGAACAGCTTATGTTGTTCGGAACTCAAAAGCCGAATCCTGCGGTAGAACGGCTAAAAAAATTATCGTGCGACAACCTTACACCTCTTGAAGCTCTAAACTTATTATATGAACTAAAGGAACTGTCAAAAGAAAATGGCTAGAAATGTTCGTATTCTTGATGAAAAGGTAATTAACAAGATCGCCGCCGGTGAAGTCATAGAAAATCCGGCGTCAGTCTGTAAAGAACTTATCGAAAACAGCGTAGACGCCGAGGCAACCCGTATTGATGTGGATATAGAAAAATCCGGTATGAAATCCATTAGGATAGCAGATAACGGATGCGGAATGTCGAGGGAAAACGCCATCATGGCGCTTGAACGTCATGCTACCAGTAAATTAACATCCGACCAAGATTTGTTTTCTCTGCACACACTTGGTTTTCGAGGAGAGGCGCTACCGAGTATAGCGGCTGTTTCTAAGTTCCTAATGCGAACAGCACAACAACAGGAATTGATCGGCACGCGCATTCAAATTGACGGCGGAAAAGTATACGATGTATCTGACGACCAGATATCACCGGGTACGATTATAGAAGTCAAAGAACTGTTTTTCAACGTACCTGCCCGTAAAAAATTTATGCGCAGTTACCATGCAGAAAAAATGGCGGTTAACCAGATTTTTTTAAAATTAGCTCTTTCGCAACCTCTTATTCAATTTACCTTAAGCGATGAAGGAAAAGAAGTTTATAATCTTATACCTACCAATAACATAGCCGAACGTATAGCGACACTTTTCGGACGAGATTTTTGTATGGATCTGATACCGTTTAGCGCGGAAGGGGATGATTTTAAGTTTCACGGATACATTTCGCATCCTCAATTGTGCCGCAATACCCGCTCAGGTCAATATATATTTGTCAACACACGGATAGTACAGTCATATCAGATCTCTTCGGTGATACAGAAAGCATACGGAACTCTTTTGCCTAATGGAAGATTTCCGATATTTTTTCTGTATCTGACGGTAGATCCGTCCATTATTGATGTCAATGTACATCCTACCAAAAAAGAAATAAAGTTTTCGCATGTAGGTAGCATAGAAACTATGCTACGCCGTTCTATAGAAGCAGTTTTAAAAGATTCTAAACTGATTTTCGACATAAAAGAACAGAACGACGAATTAAAAAAGATTGATTTTTCCTATAACATCCCACGTTTTACCAATGTTACACCGCCGGATAAAAAGGAATCGGCGTCATCGAATTTCTTTGCTTCGCAGGAAGAAACACAACCGGTAAAAAATATACAACCAGCACAAAATCCCAAACCGGAACCCGCACAGACAATAGCTAAAGATATTGGCGATGACGATTTTCTGGAACAACTTGAATCCATTATAGAACATGACCACATATCGACGCCTTCGTCGCCGGTATCGGATCAAGATAATACCACTGAACAGACTGCCGAGATAACGAACTCGGAATATCCCAATTCTTCCACCGATTTCACAGGGATACGCATAATCGGCCAGATCGGAAAATGTTTCATATTGGCTGAAAGCAGGGAAGGTTTGATAATCATCGACCAGCATGCCGCCCATGAACGTGTCAATTTTGAACGGATCATGGAATCCATGCACGCAAACACCATTGATTCGCAGTCAATTATGTTTCCGGTGACATATCAGGTCGACTCAATACGGAAAAAGGCGTTAGTTGCAAAACTTGATCTTTTGCGTAAAGCCGGGATCGGTATAACCGAATTTGGCTCGGATACATTTTTGATCGACGCACTGCCAAGTTTTATATCATACAAAGCAGTTACGGCGGTACTCGACGACTTGATAGAGGAATCTCAGAAAACTAAATCCGATTCCATTGCGGATTGGCAGATCAAACTGGCAAAAATGATGGCATGTCGTGGATCGGTAAAAGCGGCTGATAAACTTGAACAAATCGAGCTTGAAAAACTGATTGATGATCTATTTAAAACGCGCACTCCGTACACCTGCCCGCACGGTCGCCCAACAATAATAAGGATGACCTATGAACAATTGCGCAAACATTTTCGAAGAGAATAAGACAATATTTATTGTCGGACCCACTGCCAGCGGCAAATCAGACATAGCACACCGACTCGCCATCAAACTCAACCGAGCTGAAATCATATCTGCCGATTCAATGCAAGTCTATAAACAAATAGATGTTCTTACAGCAAAACCGTCGAAAGAAATGCTCCGAGAAATACCTTATCATCTTGTAGGAATAAAAGATATACAAGAAAACTATTCCGCAAGGGATTTTCATGACGACGCATTGCGGTGTATAACAGAAATTCATTCCAGAAAAAATATCGCAATTGTAGTCGGCGGAACCGGTTTATATGTACGAAGTTTGCTAAGAGGTATTTTTGAGGGACCGGCCGCGGAAAAATCATTTCGTGAAGAAATGAACGCCATCGCCAATGAAAAAGGATCGGAAGCATTACATACCATGTTAATGCAATGCGACCCTGTCGCGGCAGGATCTATCCCGCACCAAAATGTACGCAGAGTAATACGCGCGCTCGAAGTATTTTACACCACCGGCAAAAAAATATCCGAATTGCAAATCGAATGGAACCGCCCTGTAGCTAATATACACCCGCATCTCGGCAGACTTTATCTATGGGGTATATACTGGCCTCGCAGTTTGCTGTATGACCGCATTAACCGTCGGGTAGACGATATGATAGAGCAGGGGGCAGTTGACGAAGTAAAACGCCTGATTACTTACGGGATATTGAACAATCCCACTGCATCACAGGCATTGGGTATTCACGCGCTATCCGACTACATCAAAGAAACTCTTTCTCTGCAAACGGCTGTCAATTTATTGAAACAAAATACACGCAGATTCGCAAAACGACAACTAACATGGTTCGGACGGGAAGACCTTTTTGAATGGTTTGTACTTTACAACGAATCTTCCAAATTACGCATAACAGACCTCATGCTTAACAACATCGCGTAGACATATATTTATAATTATATAACAATCAATTATTTATGTTCATTTAATTCATTAAAGCTATTATCCCTTGAGCTCAATAAACAATTTCCCCACACCTGTAATCAGTTTAAAAAATTATCCACAGGTTATTATAATTCACTTTTGCAATAAATGTAATTTACTTTTGCAATTCACTTTTTATCAGATAATTATATATATCAATCGTACCATAAATAATAGCTGTCGGCATGCAAAGAAGCCCTTTAATACTATTTAGCTTGCCGGGATATAATTATCTGTGATACTGTTTATCAAGCATATATAATTGACATAATTATCAACGGAGGAAACTAGTAATGCTGTATTTGATGATGCCCATGTACAACGAAGAAAACTCTATCGTTGCGCTGTTGGATAATGTAAAACGTGTAGCCTCGCGTCTAGGAGACACCTTGAAAGTTGTGATTGTAGATGATGGTTCTTCTGATGCGTCCGTGAAAAAAGTTGAAGAATTCACCGGTAAAAAACCGCCGTTCGCCATTCAGTTGTTACCGCATAAAATCAATCAAGGATTAGGTCAGGCTATGCGGACAGGTATTTATCATCTCGCAAAGACTGTAGCTGACGACGACATAATATTTACTATGGACGCGGATAACACTCATAACCCTGATCACATGATCGACCTGAAAAAGAAAATTGAAGAAGGCAACGATGTTGTAGTGGCATCGCGCTACTGTAGCGGCGGAGAAGAAAAAGGACTGAAATTATACCGAAGCATATTGAGTAGCGGAGCCTCTACGCTACTTAAACTTTGTTTCAATTGCAAAGGCATCCGCGACTATACTTGCGGGTATAGAGCATATAGAGGTTCATTACTTAAAACTGCTTATGCGGCATACGGTAACAATTTAATAAAAGAAAATGGGTTTACCTGCATGGCGGAATTACTTATTAAAGTGCACCCGCTTGCGCGCGGAGCATCGGAGGTGCCGATGATTTTGCGATACGACCTCAAAGGCGGGGCGTCAAAGATGAAAATTTTCCGAACCATATATCGCTACATGCACATGATACGCCATACCAGAAAAGAACTGGTTGCTGTCCGCAAAACTACAGATCGCATACTGGTGTAATTTTTTCCGATATATTATGACGGTTTTCGATACACGCCGATCAAGGACAATCCGAATGGCAATACGACATACGGCAATAAAAATCGTTCCGACTGAAAAATCAACCTCATAATATGATTTATCAACGCCGGAGGCACTGTAACATCCGGTTTTGGCGTGTCTGTTGCGAATAGTTTTTTGCTGAGACGTTCCATAAGGGCAAACGGAAACAGCCAAAAATTATAGTATGACAAAATTTCTCTAGCAAACCCCTGACTTGCGACCACCTCATGAATTTGTCTTCTGTTATAACGCCGTTTATGATGATGCATCTTATCGCGTCCGGTATATAACCACTGATACGCAGGCACAGTAACCAGGATAATCCCGCCGGGTTTGAGCACATCAAGTATTGCGCAGATTGATGCTTTATCGTCGTCAATGTGTTCAAGTACATCGATTAGCAATACCGCGTCAAAATAGTTTTTAGGGACGGACAGCTTGTCCGGCAAAGCTCCCTTTGTTACATGCAAACGTCGTTTGCGACAATACGCTATACCTTCGAAAGACGGTTCGATACCTGTTGCATCACATATTCGGCTTACGGCCGCAAGATTAGCGCCGCATCCGCATCCGACATCAAGTACTTTCAAGGAGGCTATGTCATCTGTAGAGCTACGAAAATATCGGAGCAAAATTGATAGAACAATTTTCCGGCGGCCAAGAAACCACCAGTGACGGGTTTCATTAGAAAACATTTCGTCATAAAGAGCGTGTTCCATAGGCTTTTTCTATAGCTGATCGATTCCGTGAGATTCTTTGACAATATATAAAGGACGCATCTGCAATTGGGTATACATACGCCCTATATACATACCGATGATACCCAGCAAAAAAGTAATAAATCCGAAAAAAGAAAACAGACCGGTTGCCACAAGAGCGTACCCCTGTATCTGTAATCCGAAGAATAATTTGTGCATAACAACAAGCAAAGCTATAAACAAACTGAATACCGTAGTGATTATGCCGAAAATACTTACCAGATGCAGAGGCAAATGGGAAAATCCCAAAATAGCGTCTATAGACAGCACGAGTAATTTCCAGAACGAATATTTTGTTTCACCGGACAATCGAGCCGCCCTGTCATAAGTAATATCTGTCTGATTAAACCCAACCCAAGCAACCATACCGCGAACAAACCTGTTTCTCTCGCGGCAATGTTTTAAAGAATCCACTACGTTGCGGTCCATAAGGCGGAAATCGCCTGTATCAAGGGGGATTTTTATTTCAGCCAATTTATTCAATAGCCGGTAAAATATCCACGATGTTAACTTTTTATATAATGATTCCCCATGACGCACAGATCGGCGGGCGTAGACTACATTAAATCCTTCGCGCCATTTTTCTATCATAGCAGGAATAATTTCCGGCGGATCCTGCAAATCGGCATCAATCAAGATAACAATATCTCCTCTGGCAAAATCCAGACCGGCTGTGGTAGCGAATTCATGTCCGAAGTTGCGGCTGAAGGAAATGTATTTGATTGATTCATAATTCACCGCGAATTTTTTGATAACTGCTAAAGACGCATCTGTACTGCCATCGTCGACAAAGAAAATTTCAACTGCCACGTCGGCGAGTTTATCAAAAACTTCGTTTACGCGAGTAATTAGCGGTTCTATATTATACTGTTCGTTATATACAGGTATAAGAACCGTACAGAGTATTTTTTTATTCGTTTTCCCAGTGATCTCTTGCCGCGGCATTTTTTAGATATCAACTCCGGTATAGAAGAATTCAAGTTATAAGAACAAATTCAATCTAATTGCTATAGTTGTTTTTGTCAATTAGGATTTTTAAACACCGGTAAGAATTGATGCCACATATACAAACACGGTCACATGTATATACGGCAGGAAAAAAACTTCATCGAATTGGAAATATTTTCCTTCAATAAAATCTTCAGTCTGTTGAAAAATTTACCACTCCGACTGATTTTTACGTGCATCAATCGCATATGAAGCGATTGCGCAAAGGCTGGATACATATATTTAGCATGGGATTATTATTGTTTGTTATTGTTTAACAATGAATCTGTTATCGCTGTCGGGCATAACATCTGCTGTCGTAGTAAAATTATACTCTATTCAAATATGGCATCGAATATGCTTTATGTTCGGATGCATTCTACGGCTTACAAAATGAAATTTCGATCAGGCTTAATATACTCAAGAGAAAATAAACATATCCTGAACCTCGAAACAATATCTGGTCTTGAATAATTGTTTAATTTAATCACAGGTGTATTTTCATACATGAAGGAGAAACAAATGAAAAAAGCGGTAGTTCTAGGCGGCCTGACTACAATTTTCATAATGCTTGTAACAGGTGTACTACAGGCGCAATACGGTTCGATCTCATATGACGAAGCCAAAGATTTATTCAGTATAAGGGATATAAGAATAAAGCGAGTACGTGTATCCAGCGAAAGCGGAACTTTATCCGCCGTATCTGTCGGAAGGTATACTCAGGACTGGTATAAAATATGGGTAAGATTCGATTCCAAACCGGAATGGGCGGACGGCGTACAAATCAAGTACTACGTACTTCTTTCGGAACGTTCCCGCAAAGATCGTTACACCATGTTGACAGGAGATGTGGTATACGATAGCGTACCCCGCGGTAATGGGCGAAATTCGTTTATGTATATCCATCCACGCACTATAGAGCGTTACGGAATCCCTGAAAAAGTGATGTGCGAAATATGGTTTCAGGGAATTCGCATAACCCGAGGTTTTTTACCTAAACAAACAACCGACGAATGGTGGGTTCAGCATAAACCGTTAAAAGGCGACTTAAAAGTACGATTATTCACGCCGTATATTCTCGACAATGACATGATGGAAGAAAATATCAATATAAAATCTCTTTTTGATTAATGAGGAATCATGAAAAATACGTTTATTGGACTGGATATCGGATTCAACTCTATCAAATTGGTTGAGCTGTGCAGAGAAAAAGCCGGTTTGACCTTAAGCAAAGTTATAATAGAGCCGTGCGATATTACTGACAGCAAAAATCACGGTGAAGAACAACTGTTCGATACGGTCGAGCGTTTGTTCGCCGAGCACAAAATTAAAGCCCCGTCAGTTGTGGTATCGGTATCGGGGCAATCGGTATTTACCAGATTCGTGAAATTGCCCACTTTGGATCGAAGTAAGATAGATCAAATTGTGCAATATGAAGCGCAACAGCAGGTGCCGTTTCCCATCGATGAAGTTGTCTGGGATTACCAACTGATAGGAGACTGGTCGGATGACGGCGATATGGACGAGACCAGTGTTGTTCTTGTTGCCTGCAAAAAAGATTTTATCAACCGGCTGGTCGAGTCTCTGGCAAAACAAAAAATATACATTGATTATATAGATACCTCGCCGTTTGCATTATGCAATTGCATTCGTTTTAACGAACCATCGCTGGAAGGATGCACTCTGGTGCTTGACATCGGCGCAAAATCTACCGATATGGTTGTTTTGGAAAACGATTATACTTGGGTTCGAAGTATACCTATTGCCGGATTTTCTATAACCTCCGCTATTGCAAAAGAATTTAAGATCACCTTTAGCGAAGCGGAAAAACTTAAGCTGGAATCAGCTGTCATATTATGCGGAAAAGGCCCTATGATAGGGGAATCATCTGAACGACTGCGTGTTTCCCGCGCGATAAGCAACGTCATGTCAAGGCTTATCGCAGAAATATCGCGGTCGATAGGTTTTTACCGTACATATTCCGGCGGGGGTGGTGTCAGAAATATCTTGATTACAGGAGGATGCTCTAATATAGAAAATATAGAGGAATTTTTCACTGAAAAATTCAACATACCGGTTCGTAAAGTAGAAACAATTCGAAATATCGATATAGCTCCTGAATATGAAGACATTGTATCCGCGCATAAATCTGAAATAGGCAATGCCATAGGTCTTGCAATGCGAAAGGCCACCAAATGTTTCATGGAAATCAGCCTTTTGCCAAAAAGAATGGCGACCCAGCGTGAAATATCACGTAAGAAAAGTTATATAATCGCATGTTTTATAGTAGCCGCTATATTGATGTCAACAGGTATATTCTATTTTAACCAGTGGATCGGGTTTTCTCAAAGTATTACAACCAACCTTCAGGCCGATCTGGAGCAGATGAAATCGCAACAGCGAAAAATGGATACGGCAAAACAAAAAGTAACCGGAATTACCGCAAAGTTAGACAAACTAGAGTCATTGCAATTAGAAAGAACATATTGGAACCAACTTCTGTTGGAATTGCAGACAATATTGCCTAAAGATTGCTGGCTAAAAAGGTTCAGTATTATTCCTTCACGGGGTAAAACAACACAATACCAAGTACAAATATCGGGAGAGACCACAGCGCTACTGAGTGAAATATCCGCAATAAAAGAAGTGCTGGAAAAATCCCCGTTTTTCAAAGATGTCCTTATCAAATCAGCTGACGACTTAAACACGATGGGCGCGATGCGTCAGGATATACGGCGATTCGAGATGACCTGTAAGTTAAATAAGTAATAGGTGTAAAGGAGTAACATCTTGAATATATCTAAATTTATCGAAGACTGGAAACAAAATATAATGCTGGTTATAGTACTGGCAATTCTGCTGGTCATAGTTGTCTTGATTTTCGGACGGCTGGCTACGACATGGCATGAACACAATAGACTTAAAAAAGAAATGATTCAAGTACGGGAAAATTACAATAGATTTATTATCAGCAATAAATTGATTCCAGACCAAAACGATATCAATACTTACGAAGAATACGCTCAGAAACTGGAAGATTTGCATTCCAATATTTATCGCCTGATGAAGAACACATTAAATATTGAGATCGACAAATCCGGACTTGAGTTCAAACAACACTTACTGACGATTCAACAGGAGCTTCAAAACCAAGCACGGGAACATGATATAATCATACCCATGGACATTGCTTTCAAAGAATTTATCGGCGATAAAATACCTGACGAAAAACAAATACCTCTTTTATGCCTTCAGCTTGAGATAATCACATTCTTGATTGAAAGCTGTATTGAATCGGAAGTGGAACGTATAGATACATTGATAAAAATACCGCCTATCCAAAAATCTCAATACAATAAAGAATTGCCTTTCAAATTGACTTTTAAGAGCGAAATGAATGCTCTGGTGCGATTTCTGGATATAATGCAATCGCAAAAAGCAATATTTCTTGTTGACAATTTGAATATTACAACTGTGCCGCAGACCGAATTCCGACAGAAAAACAACCTCGGTTACATACTTGAGGCATCAATGGATATATCGTACATCGAATTAAAGTAAATAGAAAGTGTAAAGCCATGATATTAAACTATTCATTATTTCATTTCCTTCGGAAAAATATTGAAAAATTGGTATTTTTCACATTTTTGGCTATAAGCGCAGTATTGATCAGCGTAATGATTTTCACTTTACCGTATTTTCAAAATTCGCTTTTCAGTCAGAAGGTAATAAAAAAATCTATCGGGGTAAAAATAGAGAAAGAAGAATATCAGGCATATTACGACCTTTTTGCCGAACTTAAACAACCTGTGAATTACACCAAACAATATACACGGGATCCCTTCTCTCCCGATATGGAACGCAAAGAATGCCCTGCTTGCGCGGAAATGGTATCCGATAAACTAGATATATGCCCGTTTTGCGAACATCAGTTTGACAGCGACGGCGATGGAATGCCAGATATATGGGAAAAACGTCATAATCTCAATTCATACGATCCCAACGATGCTTATCTTGACAAAGATGGCGATAATTTTACCAATTTATCGGAATATCAGCAAGGTACCAATCCCAACGATCCGATGTGTAAACCGGAAGAAAAAAATCCTATCGGCAAATATAAGCTGGTACGTATCTATCAAAAGACGCTCGATCTTCTTTTCGACGGTTACATGCATTTACCAGACGGAAGCTATAGTTTTGTGATAAACTACGGTTCATCAAGCCATTTCAAAAAGATTGGCGACAATATAAAAGGGTACACAATTGTCGATTTCGAAAAGAAAATAGTCAAATCCGACAGAGACGGTGTTGAAGTAAATAACGATATCTCTGTGCTTACACTTAAAAACGAAGCGGGTGAATCCATTAAGCTACAATATCATCAGGTAACAACTGAAAAAGAACTCTGGGCGCAAATAACTGATCTGGAGATACAAAAGACTCTTAATTTACGTACCGGCGATTCATTCGGAATATTCTACATAGAAAATATCACCCCCACAGAAGTTAATGTTATGGACGAAGAAAACAACACATATCAACTTAAATATATAAGGAGTAGCGAGTCATGGTAATGGATTATGGAAAGATTCCTATGAAACGATTGATTGAAACCGTGTGCATAGTATTGTTACTAACTGTATTTGTAATATCGCTGTTTGCCCAGTCTACTGTACAGGAAACCAGAGACGACATCGATAGTCAGGAGCTTAAAAAAGAAGTCCGGACACTTATGGTGGAAGGACGTCAATTATACCTTGAAGGAAATTTTGATGAAGCGATAGAAAAATTTCATCAGGTAACCGACCTGAAACCAAATCATCTCGGCGCAAGAATCGCCATAAAAACAATACTTGATGATATGGACAGATTGGCCGCCCTCGAACGGGAAAATGCTGTAGAAGAGCGTATGCTGGACACCGAAAAAATGCTTCATTTTCAGCGTCATCATCCGCTAACGGATATGCCTAAAGATGGAAAAGCAGATGTTCAGGAAAGCCAGAAATCTCCAAACCGAATTGAGATCGAAAGAAAACTGCAAAAAAGAATACCTGAGATAAATTTTACCAACGCGCATTTGCGCGATATAATTCAGTATTTGCATACTGTTGGCGATGTCAATATTATTATGGATGAAAGTGTTTTCGGTTTCGACGAAACAAAAACAGCTCCCGCCATACCGGAATCCATTGATGTCGAATCAAACCGACAACCTGCAGGGGAAGAATCGGATTATTATTCCGATCTGGAAGATGAAATCACCAAAGAAGAACAACAGCAGGTTCCCGCAACACCTGTAAATATGACCGACCGTGTAACCATCTCTCTTCGCGATATACCGCTGATTGACGCATTGAAATATATTCTTCGCAGTAAAAAGCTACGTTACAGAATAGACGATTACGCCATCTGGATTTCCCGCGATGTAAGTGCGCCGGAATTAATAACAAAATCTTATAAACTGCTCGGAGGAAAAGGCGCTATTAACAAATTGACTTTTGAAAAACCTTCGAACCAAGGTCCGTCATCAGGCGCAAAAGTTGAAGAAATATTGAATATAAAAGACGTAGTACAAGAAATCGTACAATTTCCAGCAGGCAGTAAGATGTATCTGGACGCGCGCACCAATACACTTGTAGTAACAAATACGAAAGAAAATCACGACATAATCGGGGAACTGATTGAAAAACTATCTGTACCGGCAGTTCAGGTAGAGATAGAAACACGGTTTGTCAGAATTTCAAGGTTTGATTCTGAAGAGTTGGGGTTGGAAATGTTTGTAGGCGGTACAGGCAGTGATGTTGGAGACGGCAAGTTTCGTATAAACGCCAATGCTTCTCACGGGACTTATGGTCAAGACACTACAGCCGCTCTCAAAGGTTTTACTTCCGGATTACGATTTTTGACGGAAACTATAGGAGGAGCTCAAGCGCCGCGCTCAAATATCTTAGCTATAGGCGGTATTCTCGGTGAAGCGGATATGCGTATGGTGCTACACGCGCTTAACCAGCGTCAGAATGTAGATATTTTGACATGCCCGAAGGTAACTACATTGAACGGGCATCAGGCAGAAATAAAGTCGGTAAGGGAATTTATTTATCCTCAGGAATTCGAGGTTATTCCACCTGTTATTGAAAATAATGCGGTACGCGCACCTGCGGCAGTAGAAGCAAGCAGTTTCACACGCAGGGATATCGGGGTTATTTTAACTGTAACCCCTGATGTAGGCGGAGACCGTAAGACAATCAATCTGACTCTCGTACCTGAAGTAAGCCGTTTTGTTACATGGCTTGATTACGGAACTGATATCGGATTGGCTGACGGCACAGATACCACCCACGCACCGCAACTGCAACCGTTGTTCAGCAGTAACCATGTGGCAACCAGTGTTGTGGTAAATAACGGCGATACAATTGTGCTAGGCGGTACAATAAGTACGCAAAGAATCCGTAGAACCGACAAGATTCCGTTTCTAGGCGATATCCCGTTTATAGGCAGAGCGTTTCGCGTTGAAAGCGAAAGAGACGATAAAAACAGTCTGCTAATTTTTGTTACTGCACGTTTAATTACCCCAAACGGGAATGCACTGGAAGATGAACTGCGCGCCGCACGATTTGACAGAGAAGAATAACTGAAATATATATAAGGAGATATGATAATGAGATTTTCACAAATGTCCCTGCTGTTTCCGGTAGTCCCTATCGTGATAATAACGACGCTTATTGCCGCCGTACCTGTGTCAGCACAGGAAAGAGACGAAGCGGTTTCCATTGCCGAACAAGTTGCGGCAAAACGGGTCAACGAACATCATGAAACCCTCAAAAAACTGGAAAAAGCAGAAAGTCTTTATCAAGAGGAAAAATATCAGGAAGCTATAGATATTCTTTCCGAAATTCTTGACAAAAATCCAGACCATGAAAATGCCAAAGAATTGATGAATCGATGTGTATCGAAACAAAAAGCAACTATGGTCGCAGATGTAGTTGCCCGAAAACAACGATCGAAGCAAAATATTATGAAAAATCTCGACAACGAGTTTATAGAACTCTGGATTAGACCTGATGAGGTAGATAAACAACGGGATAATGCACTCCAACAAATGCTAAAGGCTGTCAAAGAACTTTGGGAGCTGGGACGCTATAATGAAGCACTTGAGGGATGTGAGGAAATGATAGATACGTATCCTCCAGATGTAACATCACGTGTGAAGATAAACGAAATACTGGAGGATATGCGCCTTTTTGCCAAAGAAGAATCGGAAGTCGTAAAACGCAAACGTATTCTCGCTGTACGCAAAGCATGGCTTCCCCCAAAATATGACAACGGAAAACAAGAAGATCAGGAAGAATACGAAACCGATCCGATCATATCGGTAGACAAACAACAACTTCTGGCAAAAGCAAACAGGGTTATACCCGAAATAAATTTTGCTAACGCTCACTTACGCGATGTAATTCAATATTTATCCAAGATCAGCGGCGTAAACATTATTTTAGATGAAAGCCATCTTACGGCATCTGCATCGGCTGGAACGGAAGATTCTCTGGATAATCGGGTGACAATATCCCTTAAAAATATTCCGTTGATAGAAGCATTGAAATATATTCTCATTTCGAGAAATATGGAATACCGAGTTGAAGATCACGCAATATGGATTGCTCAGGACGTTAAAGACGTGGAAATGATTACCCGAATATATCAGCTACCAAGCGGTTCGGGAGTCATACATGAAATCAAATACGAAGGCAGTACAAAACAAGAAGAGTTCAACAATCATACCACTATAGATACCGGTGGTGATATAACTCAACTTTTGCGCGAAGCAGTGCCGTTTCCGCCCGGCTCAAAAGTATATCTTGATCCAAGAACCGGCAATTTATTGGTAACAAATACGGTAGCTAATCATTCGTTAATTGAGGAAGTATTAAAAAACATCAGTAAACCGCCAATACAAATTCAAATCGAAGCAAAATTCATAAAAATAACCGAGACTTCAGCTAACGAACTTGGTCTTGAGTTCTTTCTGACTGAAAACTGGAATTTTCATCACAATTCAAACGTACTTGCCAATTCATCCGACCCAACCTACGGTCAACAGGCCGGCAGTCCTGCCGGAAGGTACGGATTCACACGAGCGTTGCGATTCGGAGGCACTAACGGAAATCCATCTGACACAAGTATATTGCGTTTTTCCGGAGTTCTTACGGAACCGCAGTTCAGTGCCATCATCCATGCAATCAGTCAAAACGATATGGCTGATATAATTTCTGCGCCTAAACTGACAACCGTCAATGGACAACAAGCTATCATAAAAGATGTCGAAGAATATATTTATCCGCTGGAATTCACCATAACTCAGGCCACATTTAACGATGAAGGCACTGCAATAACACCGTCAGTTGTGTCGGTAGGCGATTTCCAGACACGTAAAGTCGGTATAATTTTAAGCGTTACCCCTAACGCGGGCGCTGACAAGAAAACCATCAATCTTACGGTCATTCCGGAAGTCAGCAATATCGCTACATGGATAAATTTCGGTACTGACAATGCGCCTATTCGCGTACCGCATTTCGACTCCGAAAACGTTGTTACGACTGTTGTTCTAAACGATGGCGAAACAGTTGTAATGGGCGGACTGATGAGAGAAAATACCGACATAATCAAAGATAAAATACCTATTCTTGGCGATATTCCCTACATTGGAAGAACTTTTAGAATGGATCGTGAAGAAAGCACTAAAACCAATTTGCTTATTTTTGTAACTGCAAAAATTATCGAACCGACCGGTGTAGAACATCGAAATGTTGTTTCAAGAGATTAGAAAGGCAACATAGGATTTATATACCGTACGAAATTTGCACCACATGAAAAAGGTGTATTCAGATTTTTCGAAGATTAAATAAAATATATCATCATTTCGTCATGCACAACCGATAGTCGTATCGGTTGTGCGTATAAACCCAACAAAACATTATAACATGATTACAAAAACAAAAAAGTTCTTATCCGATTTTCGAGTCCGATTAATCGTATCTATTGCCATACTATGCTACGGTATGCTTGCCGCATATAACCTTCGTATAGGCGTCTGGCAACAAGAGCAACAACGTAACAACAACACGATGATGTTCACTCTAGAAAGCGCGATGCTTTTCCGGTACGCAAGGCTGTCTATCGAAGAGGGTATTCCTGCCCACGACATTAAAATAGAATACCCTTACGGAGTAAATCCATATAAAACATTTTCTATTGGCGGGGAAGTGCTCGTTGCGTATATTTACAGTTTAACACAACGCCTTCATAGAATTGCGTTATCTTTGGAACAGTTTCACCGGTATGCGATTCCGTTTTATTTTGTGGTAATATCGATGTCAGCCGTTTTTTTTATCGGTTTTATATGTACCGGAAGGCTTTTATTTGCAGTGATCATGGCTCTGTGGTACGGCGTATGTATACCGTCCGTCATACGCAGTACCGGACAAGAGGTTATGGGCGAGAACTTCGCCTTGCCTGTAATTTTCTGGCATGTTGCAATGTTTCTTTACGCCCTCAAAAATGGAAAAACACGATTTTTCATCATAAGCGGGATACTGCTGGCTACGGGATGGATGCTTTGGGATATGACACATTTGTATATATACGTACTTGTGTTATATATGACATTCAAACGGTTTTCTTTGAAAACGCTCTTAGCTTTAACGCTCCCTCTGGTTTGTGTTTCTACCATAAATCCCTATTTGCGATACCATCATGCATATAGCTCGATACCAATGATATTGCTTTATCTGAATTGTCTGTCGGAAATTATATGGAAACCTAACAACAACATCACACGCCATACCAGGCTTATTAGGGGTTTAATCCTTATTGTCATAACGGTAATAATAGCACGCTTATCAGGTTACGGAACCGATTACAGTCATTTCGGCGATTTACTGATTGCAAAACTTCGTTTTTTTAATATCAAACCGCTTAACCCGGGAAAACTATCCTTTGACGCGCGGGTGTTATGGACACCTGCCCTTCATTCTGCAACAATCGACCATGCAATGTTATTTTTTTGTTGCATTTTTTTTGTCAGTCTGGTATCTATTTTGATAGTTTTTAAAACTCTAGAAAAAAAATCTGTTTCCGCTATTGATCAATATATTTTATATTGTTTCGCATTGTTCTTCATATTATATCTGTTCTTTGTGAGAATACATGTTTACAGCGTTTTTTTCGGTATCCTTATGACGGTGATGTGGGGGAAGCTAGAAAAAAAACAGTTGCAAATTATCGGTTTTACTATATTATGTATAGTATGTTTGACTGAATATCACCGGACACTTGCACATCAGCGGTACATGGGGCGAAATGAAGATTATAAATCTCTCGGTTCCCTCATCCAGTGGATACAAGACAATACGAAACCAAGTATACCTGTTCTTGCTTCATTTACAGTTGCAGGTCCGATTGTCAATTACGCTAATCGGGCTGTAATAGTTCAACCAAAATTTGAAAAGGAACGTACGCGCAGAATTTATAGAGATTATGTGTACGCTATGTTCGCGCAAACTGAAACACCTCTGTATAACCTTGCGACCGAACATAACGCTGAATACGTAATATATGATAAAGGTACTTCGTGGAGTAAATCTATCTATTCACCAGCCTATTTCGTAGCTCTTGATACAACGCAGGAAAAGAAAACACTGGCAAGAAAATTCGAGGGTAACTGCAACACACTGCATAAATTTTATCCGGTATTTGAAAATGCCAAATACAAGGTTTTTAAAGTAGTAACACAAGAAGAAATCGAACAGGCTCAGGATTGTTTTCAAACAGCTGAACAATATGAAGGTTTACTAGAATTTGATACCGCCAGAGAATGGTACGAAAAAGCGGTAAATCTTTATCCGGGTCTATGGCAAGCAAGAATGCGCCTCGGTACGATACTCTGGAGACAGGGTGAAAAAGAAGCCGCGAATGCACAATGGCAACACGGCAAGGATTTGCTAAGCGGGGTATGAATCCGTCGGAGTAATACTGAATATATGATAGAAAAACCGGTGACACTGGCAATTACAGGCGGTATTGGAAGTGGTAAAAACACTGTAGGCGAGCATTTTACAGAACTCGGAGCTAAAGTTGTCGACTCCGATATAATAGTCCATTATCTTTACGATAACGATGAGAAATTACGCAGAGAGTTAATCACCGCATTCGGTCCGTCAGTACTCAGAGAGGACGGCGGTATCGACCGTAAAAAGCTGGCGGAACAGGTGTTTACATGCGATAAAAATCTGGAACTATTGAACCGAATTGTTCACCCAAAAGTCAGAGATGAAATAAAAAAAAGAATAAGTGAAATATCTAAAAACACACATGTAAACTGCATAGTAGTTCTTGTTCCTTTGTTAATAGAAGCAAATATGATAAACGATTTTGATAAAATAATATTAGTTACCACTGACGACCATATTCGTATAGATCGCGTAAAGAAACGCAACGGATTGACCGAAAAAGAAATCAAGGCACGCATCTGCGCACAAATGCCTGATGAAGAAAAAAAACGGTTCGCTCACTTCGTTGTAGACAATAACGGATCGATAGAACAGACAAGAAAACAAATAGAATTTATATATAATAACGTAATTCAATAAAACCACCTTAACCTGCCCACCGGTTGATCGAATGGAGGGGTGCAAAAACAATGGATATTGTAAAACTGCAAAAAATGACTGTAGCGGAACTAAACAAAATGCGTAAAAGCCTTGATATTGAAGGAACAGGCACTAAACGCAAACATGAAATCATCTTTGATATATTAAAAGCACAGGCCGAGCAGAACGGATTGATGTTCGGAGAAGGGGTGCTGGAAATTTTGCCAGACGGTTTTGGATTTCTACGCTCGCCCAACTTCAATTATCTGCCATGCCCTGAGGATATTTATGTATCTCCTTCGCAGATTCGAAGATTCGATTTGCAAACAGGAGATACGGTTTCAGGGCAAATCCGTCCTCCCAAAGATAAAGAGCGTTATTTTGCTCTACTTAAGGTAGAGGCAATAAATTTTCAGGATCCTGAAAGCGCAAAAGATAAAATACTATTTGAAAATCTGACACCGTTGTATCCTGATCAGCGTTTTATGCTGGAATACGATCCAAAAGAGTTATCGCCTAGGGTAATGGACTTGATTACGCCAATCGGACGCGGTCAGCGCGGGCTGATCGTAGCTCCGCCCCGTACCGGTAAAACTATTCTCCTACAGAAAATAGCAAACAGTATTGCGATCAACACTCCTGAAGCAAAATTGATCGTATTGCTTATTGATGAGCGGCCTGAGGAAGTCACCGACATGGAACGTTCCGTCAAAGGCGAGGTAATCAGCTCAACTTTCGACGAACCGCCTGAACGTCATATTCAGGTAGCGGAAATGGTGCTGGAGAAGGCCAAACGTCTGGTTGAATACAACGCCGATGTCGTAATCTTATTGGACAGCATTACACGTCTGGCGCGTGCGTATAACACAGTACAACCGCACAGCGGCAAAATTCTGTCCGGCGGTGTCGATTCAAATGCCCTTCATAAGCCGAAACGATTTTTCGGAGCGGCGCGAAATATAGAAAACGGCGGAAGCCTTACTATCATAGCAACCGCCTTAGTCGACACCGGAAGCCGAATGGATGAAGTAATTTTTGAAGAATTCAAAGGTACCGGCAATATGGAACTCCATCTTGACCGCCGTCTGGTTGATAAACGTGTATTTCCGGCTATAGACATTGAAAAATCGGGTACGCGAAAAGAAGAATTGCTTTTGCATCCTGACGAACTTCAGAAAATCTGGTTGTTGCGAAAAGCTCTATCCAATATGAATCCGGTTGAGTCAATGGAATTGATTGTTGAAAAACTCAAAAAGACATCGAGCAACGCGGAATTTTTGATGACTATGAATCAATAAAATAAAAAAATAGTTGAAAATAATATTTTTTTGTGGTATTGTTTCTCAACATTTTTCGTAAAAATCATAAAAACTACTTTATTTTAACAATAAGGGGATTGAAGCGATGAAAAAAGGGATTCATCCTGCATACGATGAGGCGGTAATTATTTGCGCATGCGGATCTACCGTTAAAACCCGTTCTACCAAAAAGGAAATCAGAGTGAGTATCTGCTCAAATTGCCATCCTTTTTTTACGGGTAAACAACGCTTTGTCGATTCAGCCGGTCGTTTGGAACGATACAAAAAACGCTACGGTATAAAGTAGCTTAATTATATACATTTGATACGGAGATTTCGTTTTAACTATCGGATCTCCGTATTTTTGTATGTTGACTGAAATCTTCAGGCAGTTAAAATAATACTGTCAGAGGGTATTTTTATGTTTGTACAGGCTTGCGAAACATTTATTAAACGGAAAGCGGAAGTGGAAAACCTTCTCGCTGACACTGCGGTAATATCTGACAGGGATCGATACCAGTCATTGACAAAGGAGTATTCGTTTCTTGAAGAAGTCGAGCTTACATATCGTCAATATGAATCTGTTCAAGCACAACTCGAATCAAATTTGGAAATGTGTGAAAATGATGACGGTCACGATCCTGATTTTATGGAATTACTTCGTCTTGATATAGAATCTCTCGAGGAAAAAAAGAAACAAATAGAACTGAAATTGAAAGAATTGTTATTGCCAAAAGACAAAAATGACGACCGAAATACTATTGTCGAAATACGGGCAGGAACCGGAGGAGAGGAAGCGGCGCTTTTCGCCTCCGAGCTGTATAGGATGTATTGCCGCTACGCAGAGGAACAAGGCTGGAAAATAGAGCCTATGGATACTACTGCCACATCGCTTGGCGGTATTAAGGAAGTCGTTTTTAGTATTATCGGTGACAGCGTATATAAAAAAATGCGTTACGAAAGCGGTGTGCATAGGGTGCAACGTGTGCCGGCAACGGAATCCAGCGGCAGGCTACACACCTCGGCGGTTACAGTAGCGGTATTACCCGAAGCGGAACAAATCGAAATCAATATTGATCCCAAAGACCTTCGAATAGACACATTCCGGTCATCAGGGCCGGGCGGACAGAGCGTCAATACCATGGATTCAGCTGTTCGAATAACTCATTTACCTACCAGACTCGTGGTACAGTGCCAAGATGAAAAATCCCAGTTGAAAAACAAGACAAAAGCAATGAGGGTTTTGCGCGCACGCTTGTTGGAAATAAAGGAAAAAGAAGAACACGACCAACGTGCTAAAGAGCGTCGCGAACAGGTTTCCACCGGTGACCGCAGTGCGAAAATCAGAACATACAATTATCCGCAAAACAGAGTTACCGATCATCGGTATAATTTGACCATATACGATCTTGAAAATATTCTGGCCGGTTCGCTCGACCAGATTATCAGTGAAATTCTGGCATACAATTACCATGAATATATCAAAGATAAATTCGGTCCGCTGGCGACCGCCTGATCGAAAGGATACCGCATCATACCATGGATCAAGAGTGGACAATATTATCAATTATCAACTGGGGAGATGAGTATTTACACAGGCATGAAATAGAATTTTCACGACTGACCATAGAGCTGATGTTGGCAAAAATATATAACTGCAAACGGATCGATTTATACCTTCAATACGACCAGCCGTTAACACCAGACGAGTTAAAAAATCTCAAGCAAATGGTCAAAGAACGGATAAAAGGACGACCTCTACAATACATATTAGGCGAGGTGGATTTTTTCGATACTAACCTGTTGGTATGCGAAGGAGTTCTTATACCGCGCCCCGAAACGGAACTGCTTGTAGAAGCAATTGTAGCGGATATCGATACATATAAAACGGAAAATTGTCCGGTCATACTTGATCTGGGAACCGGATCAGGCAATATATCGATTGCAGTTGCAAAAAAATGCGATTCGTGTAAAATATTTGCCTGCGATATATCGTCGAAAGCATTGGACATAGCAAAAGAAAATGCCGTTCGCAACAATGTAGCGGACAAAATAAATTTTTTTAAGGCGGATATACTGCATGACTGGAACCGAAAAACAAAAACGGAATTCGATTATATAGTATCCAATCCGCCGTATGTCTCATTAAAGGATAAACGCGAATTATCAAGGGAAGTCCTTGATTTCGAGCCTCATGAGGCTCTGTTTTCCGGAGAGCGCGGTACAGAGTTCTACGAACGGATTATAGATTATTTCAGTTCGTGGCTTAAACCTGACGGGGCTATGTTTTTTGAAATAGGTATTAATCAAAAACAACCGGTATTGCAGTTTTTACAGGAAAAAGGGTTTTACGATATTTCTATGATAGACGATTTGAAACGAATACCGCGTGTAGTCAGAGCTCGAAAAAAGCAACGCAAAAAGGGTTGACAATGGATAGACTTAGGGTAATAGGCGGAACGTCACTTACAGGAGCAGTGCGCATTGACGGCGCAAAAAATGCCGCACTGCCTATTTTAGCCGCAACAATTCTAGGTGATTCTCCGTCGATAATTCGCAATGTGCCTCCTTTAAGTGATGTGAAGACCATGCTGTCTATTCTGGAATCGCTTGGCGCCGTATGTAGTTTCGATATGGAAAACAATGTCATTACAGTCGATCCCACAACAATAAACAATTATACTGCTCCTTATGATCTTGTTAGAAAAATGCGCGGATCTATTTGCGTTTTAGGACCGTTAATAGGGAAATTTGGCAAAGGAACCGTTTCGTTTCCCGGCGGGTGTGTTATAGGACAACGGCCTATTGACTTACATCTTAAAGGATTGCGTGCGCTTAACGTATCAATGAACATAAATCATGGTTATATAGAAGCCTCAACCGATGATTTAAGAGGAAACGTGGTGTTTCTGGGAGGACGGTTCGGTTCAAGCGTTCTTGCTACGGCAAATATTATGCTCGCCGCGGTCAAGGCAAAAGGAACCACAGTAATTGAAAGCGCGGCATGTGAACCTGAATTGGTCGACCTCGCGAATTTCCTCAAAGCAATGGGAGCTAAAATAGACCACGCAGGAGCTCATTCTATAACCATAGAAGGCGTGCAAAACCTTGACGGAGTGGACTATACAGTCATACCAGACCGTATCGAAGCAGGTACGTATATTCTGGCCGGAGCCATAACCCGATCTAAAGTTACCATAGAAAATATAATCAAGGAACATTTGTGGGCGCTAAACGATATATTGACCCACTCCGGAGTATTGATAGAAACAAAAGATAACTCTATCACTGTCGACGCGCGCTCAGGTATCTTTAAACCGCTTGATATAACAACATTGCCATACCCCGGTTTTCCGACAGACCTGCAAGCTCAGATGATGGCATTTATGATCTCTGTCAAAGGCATAAGCGTTATCACAGAAAAAATTTTTCCTGACAGGTTTATGCATATAGCAGAGCTCAACCGTATGGCCGCAGACATATCGCTTGAGCACGCTACGGCAATAATTAAAGGCGGCACTCCATTGAGCGGAGCTCCATTGATGGCATCCGACCTGCGCGCCAGCGCGGCGCTCGTGTTAGCCGGACTTATTGCTCAGGGGGAAACGGTCATTAATCGTATATATCATCTTGACCGAGGATATTACAAAATGGAAGAAAAGTTAAGATCGCTTGGCGCCCAAATCGAAAGGATACCGGAATGATAAGAAGAAAATGTGTTATGTTATTATCTGTAACAATTTTTCTTTTTGTCTCAGTATGCTTTGCACATGCTGAGATTATATATTTAAAAGGAGGAGGCATGATGAAGGGGCAAATCCTCGAAAAAAAGAGCGATTCCCTTACCTTGTCTGTTAAATACGGCGCAATATCGCTGACAAGAAAAGAAGTAGATAAAATCAGCGAAGATTCCGACCCTGATGCGATTCTTGATCTTGCGAGATATTACGTTTCTAAGGAAGAATGGGAAAATGCAGTGGAAGAATTCGACAATCTGCTTCTTATAAAACCCGAGATGCGAGATGAAGTGTTAAACTATTTATCTGATGTCAATTTTACTAAGTCCGCCAAATCCCGTAGGGATAGTTTTAAAAATGTTACTGAAGCCTATCAATTGATTGAAGAAGGGAAAATGCTTGTAAACTTCGGCCAAAAACAATTAAAATATAAAAGTGGGTTCGCCGACGAGGAGTTTCAGAAAAAAATTCACGCTATTGCCAAGAAGAATATCAGCAAGGGCGAAGCCATGATTAAGAAAGGGCAGTCGGTTATAGATTCTTATCATCGCCAACGCGATGAAGAAATCCGCAAAGCCCGTGAAAAAGATGAACAGGAAGCAAAAGAAAAAAAAGGTAAAAATCAATAGTGTTCGAGTCATTATCGGAGAAACTGAACTCGGTATTCAAAAATTTACGCGGCTACGGCAGATTGAGCGAGAAGAACATCAAAGATGCTCTGCGCGAAATCAAACTTGCTCTGCTTGAAGCAGACGTCAATTATATTGTAGTAAAAGAATTTGTCGAGGCGGTTAAAGAAAAAGCGGTCGGCTCTAAAGTATTGGATAGTATCACGCCGGGACAACAGATCGTAAAAATCGTACATGACGAAATTGTACGGCTTATGGGGGGTACCCCTTATCCTGTTGAATTGAAAGGCAAGAAAAACCGAATCATGCTGGTCGGACTGCAAGGTTCCGGAAAAACGACTTCAGCGGCTAAACTGGCTTCGTATTTTCGTAAAAAAGGGTTTTCTCCGTTCATGGTTGCTCTGGATATACAGCGGCCAGCGGCAATGGATCAACTGGCGTTTCTCGGTAAACAAATCGACGTGCCGGTGTATCTGGATAAAAAAGAAAAAAAGGTAGTGAAAATAGCTGAACAGGCAATGGAAAAAGCTAGACAGACAGAAGTGTCGCTAGAATTGTTCGATACAGCCGGACGGTTACATATAGATGACGCACTGATGGATGAACTCATATCTTTGAAAAACACCATCAAACCTGACGAAATATTATTTGTAGCCGATTCTATGACCGGTCAGGACGCGGTCAATAGTATTAAAGTATTTCACGACAAACTATCTTTAACTGGCGTCATATTAACAAAAATTGACGGCGATGCAAGAGGCGGTGCGGCGTTATCTATAAAATCGACTACCGGTTGTCCGATACGTTTTGTTGGTATAGGCGAGAAAATAAATGACTTTGATGTTTTTTACCCCGAACGTATGGCTTCGCGCGTTCTAGGGATGGGCGACATTGTTAGTCTGGTGGAAAAGGCGCAAGAACAATTCGATGAAAAACAGGCTAAGGAACTGCAAAAAAAGATAAAGAAAAACGATTTAAATTTGGTTGATTTTCTGGCACAATTACGTCAATTACGTAAACTCGGCCCGCTAGAAAACATACTTTCTATGCTACCCGGCGCCGGAAACATGAAGGGATTAGCTGTAGACGAAAAAGAACTTATTCATATAGAAGCTATCATTCAGTCAATGACTACGCGAGAGCGTGTCAACCCTCAACTGATTGATTTAAGCAGGAAACGGCGAATTGCCCGAGGTAGCGGAACGTCGGTGCAGGATGTCAATAAACTGCTAAAAAACTTTTTTACAATGAAGAAAATGATGAAGAAATTAGTTTCACAAACAAATACAATGCAAAGAATGGGAGGTAAATTATGGCGGTAGTAATGAGATTGAAGCGAATGGGCACAAAGAAACTCACTTGTTTCCGAATTGTGGTAACGGATTCCAAACAGCCGCGCGACGGACGTTCAATTGAGGAAATCGGTTTTTATGATCCTAAGAAAAAAGAAACGGTGCTGAATATCAATAAGGAACGTGCCGAACACTGGCTTAACGTCGGCGCCATACCCACTGAAACAGTAAGAAATCTGCTAAAGCATGAGGGTATTGCGGTTACACGTTCCAAATGAGGATTGATATACTTTCAATTTTCACAGATTCATATTTCGCGCCGTTACAGGATAGTATCCTCAAACGCGCTCAGGAACAGAATCTGATATCGATCCTGTATCATAATTTGAGAGATTATACGACTGATTTTCACAAAACAGTCGATGACAGGCCTTACGGCGGAGGGCCGGGAATGGTATTCAAACCCGAACCTCTTTATAAAGCAATCAGAGATATTGCCAAAGACGGATGCACCATGATAATGCCGTCTCCGGAAGGAACTGTACTCGGACAAGACACCGTTAAAAAATTGGCCGTTCAACCGCATTTATTTTTTATATGTGGACATTATGAGGGGATTGATGCTAGAATAAGCGATTTGTTCCCTATAGAAAAAATTTCTATAGGGGATTACGTAATAACGAGCGGAAGTCTCGCTACGATGATCATAATCGACGCGGTGGTTCGTCAGATACCGGGAGTAGTAGGTTGCGGCGAATCGGTAGAGCAGGATTCGTTTTACAGCGGCTTGCTTGATCATCCGCATTACACACGACCTGCTGAATTTATGGGTCTTAAAGTACCGGAAGTATTGTTGTCTGGTAATCATAAAGAGATAGAGCAATGGCGTTTTGAGCAGTCACAATCGCTTACTAAATCGAAACGTCCCGACTTATGGTTGAAATATATACGTTTACAAGATGATATACAATTTAAGAACAAGGAGAAGTAATTATGGATCTCATTAAAAAAATTGAAGGGGAACAGTTGAAAAACGAAGTTCCTGTATTCAATGTCGGTGATACTATCAAAGTATCAATGAAAATCGTCGAAGGAGACAGGGAACGAGTACAGGTGTTTCAAGGAACAGTAATAGCTCGTTGCGGAAACAATGCGAACGAAACATTTACTGTTCGGCGTGTAGTGTACGGCGAAGGTGTCGAGCGTGTTTTTTTACTTCATTCACCGCGTATTGTAGATATTGAAGTAACACGCCGAGGTAAAGTACGCCGTGCAAAATTATACTACCTGAAGGATAAAGTCGGTAAAGGCGCTCGCGTCAAGGAAATGAAACGATAGTAAAATGTTCCGGTTCGAGGAATTGTATCGAAAAAAAGGAAAATTTCATATTGCGGGTATTGATGAAGCCGGACGAGGGCCTCTTGCAGGGCCGGTTGTTGCCGCGGCGGTTGTTTTGCCGGTTGTAATAGGTATTGATGGTATAAACGATTCCAAAAAATTGAGTGAAAAAGTACGTTCGGATCTATTTGAAAAATTATTGCGGTGTCCTTCAGTTCAAATCGGAGTGGGTATTGTATCCGAGCGAATCATAGACGAAATAAATATTTTGCAGGCTACGAAACTCGCAATGAAACAGGCGATTGAAAATTTACCGCAACAGCCCGATCATCTTTTAATAGACGGGTTGTCTCTTGATGGAGTTCTAATCACTCAGACAAAAATAATTAAAGGCGACTCATGCAGTATATCTATAGCATCGGCGTCTATCATCGCTAAAGTTATTCGTGACGCAATTATGGTCGAATACGAAAAAGAACTGCCCGGATACAATTTCGCAAAACATAAAGGATACGGTACGCAAGATCATTGCGATGCCTTATTAAAAAAAGGGGTAAGTTGTATCCACAGAAAAACCTTTGCTCCTGTGGTAAATCTCAGGGATAGGAATTTATTGTAATGTCAAGATACTGTAAACAACTAGGCGGCAAAGGAGAAATGTATGCGGAATCTTTTCTTTCCCAAAATGGATACCGTATACTGGAACGGAATTATCACACTCCTTTCGGTGAACTCGACATTATCGCTATAGATGGAGATTCTATCGTTTTCATAGAAGTTAAAACCCGTACTTCAGAGCGTTACGGCACTGCCTTACAAGCTATTACATTCGCGAAAATGAACCATATGATTAAAAGCGCTCTCTTTTTTATAGGAAAATATCGTTATGACGGTATGAATTACCGTTTTGACGTGGTTACAGTAACAGCGAATAAAAGCAACAAACCGGATATACGTGTAATAAAAAACGCTTTTCAGATCAATCAGGAGTATTCATAGTAAAAACAATTACGGCGCATGGAGGTAAAAACTTGTATGGATTGCAAAAAATCTTCAAATATGGACTTCTGCAATTGTACTTATGATCCCTGCCCCAGAAAAGGAATATGCTGTGAATGCCTGCAGTATCATTTAAGACAGAAACAGCTTCCGGCATGTTGTTTTCCCGATAACGTCGAAAAAACGTGGGATAGATCTTTTCGCAAATTTATAGAAACATATAGTTAGATAATCTGACTATAAATATATACTATGGATTTTCAGAGCTAATTTAACGAACTATTAACTGAAAATATTGATTATGTCCACAAAAGAAACTGATTATCTTGTTATCGGAAGCGGTATAGCCGGCTTAATGTTTGCGCTCAAAGCATCTGTTCATGCAAAAGTTATGATTCTAACCAAACGCGAAATGACCGAATCTAATTCCAATTACGCCCAAGGCGGAATCGCTTCGGTTATGAGTGATACTGATTCATTCGACGAACATATTAGAGACACTCTGTCAGCGGGAGCAGGTTTGTGTCATAGAGATATTGTAGAGAACACAATCCGTCAGGGTCCGGAACGTATTCGCGAACTTATAAATTACGGAGTGCAGTTCACCACTCGAGAAGAAAACCGTAACGAGTTCGATCTTGGCAAAGAAGGGGGGCATTCTCACCGACGAATCATGCACGCGGGCGACATTACCGGCAAGGAAGTAAAAAAAGTCCTTATAGATGTCGTGAAACAAAACACGAATATAGAAGTTTACGAAAATCATATTGCCATCGACCTTATTACCACTAAAAAACTTGGATTGTCCGGCTCGAATATGGTGGTAGGAGCTTATGCACTAAATAACGCCACAAACGATGTTCTCACCATAAAATCAAAAGTTACCGTACTGGCAACCGGCGGCGCAGGCAAGGTATATTTATACACAACTAATCCGGATATCGCTACAGGTGACGGTATTGCAATGGCGTATCGTGCAGGGGCGATGATAAAAAACCTTGAATTTGTACAGTTTCATCCTACCTGTTTGTTCCATCCTAAGGCGAAATCATTTCTGATTTCGGAAGCAGTACGTGGCGAAGGAGCTATACTACGTTTAAAAGACGGAACGGATTTTATGAAGAAATACCATCATATGGGAAGCCTAGCGCCTCGCGACGTAGTCGCTCAGACAATCGATTTTGAATTAAAAAAACGCGGCGACGATTGTGTATTCCTTGATATAACACACAAACCAAAATCGTTTATTCAGCAAAGATTTCCGAACATTTACAACAAATGTCTTCAATACGGGATAGACATGAGCTCCGATTTAATGCCAGTTGTTCCTGCGGCTCATTACTTTTGCGGCGGTGTCGCCAGCGACTGGAACGGATTGACAAGCCTTGAACGATTATACGTATGCGGAGAAGTTTCCTGCACAGGATTGCATGGCGCAAACAGACTTGCCAGCAACTCACTGCTTGAGGCTCTGGTATTTGCGCACAATGCATCCGAATCATCACAACATTACGTAGCAAATGATTATCCTGCTGATGTCCAATCCATACCGGCATGGGACAAAAGAAAAGCGGTAGACAGTGACGAAAACGTCGTTGTAAGCAACAACTGGGATGAAATACGAAGATTCATGTGGAATTATGTGGGCATAGTTCGTTCAAACAAACGCCTTGAACGCGCGAAACATCGTATCGAGTTACTGCAAAAAGAAATCCATGAATATTACTGGGATTTTGTCGTCACAAATGATTTAATAGAGTTAAGAAACATCGCTACTGTTGCCGAACTGATCATTCGCTTTGCCCTCCACAGAAAAGAGAGTCGAGGGTTGCATTATAATCTGGATTATCCCGAACGCAACAACGAATTATGGTGTAAAGATACTGTTTATGAGAACAAGAGTTTTATAGAAGGAGAAGCGTTATGCAAATAAAACATTTTCACGTTGTATCAGTTACCATTGCATCTATGATACTGTTTACGGCGTTTTCGTTCGCACAGGAAAATATGTCTGACGAAAAAATACCTCCGGGCAAAGCACTGGAAGAATCTTACTTTTCTCATCTGGATGCTATGCCGGATGGTTTTGCAAGCGATTTTCCTCTTTATTCTACCACTGTTGTTTATGCGCAGTATTTTAAACGTCCGGATGAAAAAGAAATAACCGAAATAAAATTAAAAATAGAATCTGGTGAATTGCCTCCGGATTACAGTACAAGCAATATCAAAATATATCAATCGCTCCTTATTCAACATCGTTATACCGGCACAACACCTCAAAATATACGAAAATGGTACGAAATAAACGCCTTTAACGCCGGATACAGAGAAATCACTTATGAAGAAGGCGCTATGTTGGAAAATTTTAATATCCGCTATGAAAAAAGAGAAGATAATATACTCAAAAGAGTGATAGTTTATATTAATCCCGAAAAAATTGATCTGATTGTATTCGAAGATACTGAAATTGAAAAACATCCCGATTATATGTCAGATCATTCGAACATTCAGTCACAAGCCGGACAAACTGCAGAACCTGAAAATAATTGATAAGATGAAATATATACTTAAAAACGGCCTGATTGTTGATCCGAAAACAAAAACTCACGAAAAACGGAATTTATTGATCGCTGAAGGTAAAGTATACCGTACAGCGCATGAAAATCTATCCGATCACATCGTCATTGATTGCACTGATAAAATTATATCGCCGGGTTTTATTGATTTACATACGCATCTGCGCGATCCGGGGTTCGAATACAAAGAAGATATTGTCAGCGGCACTAAATCCGCGCTTGCAGGCGGTTTCACTACAATTCTCAGCATGCCTAACACTATCCCTGTAACCGATAACGTAGCTACTATAAGGTATATTGTAGAAAAAGCTCGTGACGAGGGATATGTGCGTATACATCCTGTTGGGGCATTAAGTATAGGTTCGCAGGGTACCGAATTGGTAGATTTTCTCGCATTACGTAAAGAAGGCGCCATAGCATTTTCCGACGACGGCCGATGGCTGGCCGATTCACGATTGATGATAGACGCGCTTACTAAATCGAAAGAACAACGCTTTCGCGTAATTCAACATTGTGAAGATCCGGGTGTATCGTGGAAAGGCGTGATAAACTCAGGTAGCGCCTCACAAAGGCTCGGGCTTAAAGGCATACCTACTGCGGCGGAACATCTGGCAGTGTATAGAGATATCATATTATGCGAGATGACAGGGGGTAATATCCATATAGCGCACATAAGCACTGCCGAATCGGTACGTATAATAGAAAATGCAAAAAACCGAGGCGTGCAGGTAACCTGTGAAGTTACTCCGCATCATCTAGTTTTATGCGATGAAGATATAAAAGAGGATAATGCGGTATATAAAGTCAACCCGCCCCTTGCCTCATCCGGAGACAGAGAAGCTCTTGTCGACGCCCTTAAACGCGGAGTCATAGACACTATTGCAACCGACCACGCTCCACATGCCCAGTATGAAAAAGAAACAGGTTTCGCTAAAGCTCCGTTCGGGTTGATAGGGATGGAAACCGCTTTCCCTGTGCTTTACACTAAACTGGTTGAAACTAACATCATACCGCTAGACCTTCTTATCGAAAAAATGACCGCCGCTCCGGCAGATATATTCGACATTCCCGCACGGGGAAGCCTATCCGACGGCTGTGACGCTGATATTGCGATAATTGATCTTAAACAAACATACCGCATAGACCGTGAAAATTTTTATTCTAAAAGTCAAAATACACCCTTCCATGATTGGGAAGTTCGTGGTAGAATTACCACCGTTTTTGTCGGCGGCGTTTTACGGTTTCACAATAACACATTATTTGAGGATAAAGTAGGACTACTATGATTAAGGCTATATTGGTACTCGAAGACGGCGCTGTATTTTGGGGTAAAGGATACAGTGAGAATGAAGAAACGATTGGAGAAATAGTGTTCAACACCGGCATGACCGGATATCAGGAAGTACTTACCGACCCTTCATATAAAGGGCAAATCGTAACCATGACGTATCCTCTTATCGGTAACTACGGTGTCACTAAGGCGGACGAAGAGTCAAAAGCCCCTATGGTAGAAGGGTTTATTGTCCGCGAATTATGCGAGCACCCTAGCAATTTCAGATCTGAGGAACCATTGCTTAACTACCTGAAACGTCATAATATTATGATTGTTTCAGAAATGGATACCCGTGCGATAACCCTTCACATCAGGGAAGGGGGCGCTATGCGCGGGATATTGTCAACATCATGTTTCGATATAGATACCCTGCTTGCCAGAGTAAAACAATACCCGACAACGCTCGGCAGAGATATAGTACAGGAAGTCAGTTCTACAGATATCGCCGAATGGGAAGAAGATGAAGAATCCGCAGAAACCCATCGTAAATATGAGCCTTTGATTAAATATGCTGATAAAAAAGAATTTAAGGTTATCGCATTCGATTGCGGAATCAAAAAAAATATGTTGCGTCTGCTGGATATTATAGGCTGTTCAGTTACTGTTGTGCCTGCATCTACAAGCCTTCAGGACATCAAAGCTCTCAATCCGGACGGTATTTTTTTGTCAAACGGTCCCGGCGACCCTGAACCTGTATCGTATGTCATTAAAACAGTCCGTGAATTGTCCGAGCAATATCCTATTTTCGGTATTTGTCTTGGTCATCAGATTATCGGGTTAGCTTGCGGCGCCAAAACATATAAAATGAAATTCGGTCATAGAGGTATAAATCATCCGGTAAAAGACCTTACTACAGGCGAAGTGGAAATCACCACGCAAAACCACGGATTTGCCATTGATATAGATTCACTGGACGCAAACGGTCTTGAATTAACACATCTAAATTTAAACGACCAGACTGTGGAAGGGTTCAAGCATAAGAATTTGCCTATTTTTGCGGTGCAATATCATCCTGAGTCATCGGCAGGTCCTCACGATTCACGTTATTTATTCAATCGGTTTATCGAACAAATGAGAGTTTTCAAGGAAGAAAGGAAGTAGCATACGTGCCAAAACGCGACGATATCAAGAAAATATTGATTATAGGTTCAGGTCCGATAGTAATAGGACAGGCCTGCGAATTCGACTATTCAGGCGCGCAGGCTTGTAAAGCGTTACGTGAAGAAGGATACGAAGTAGTATTGCTAAACAGCAATCCTGCGACAATTATGACCGATCCTGAATTTGCCGAGGCAACCTATATCGAACCTATTACAGCAGAAGTGGTAGAAAAAATCATCGAACGAGAACGCCCTGACGCACTGTTGCCTACACTTGGCGGCCAGACAGGTTTGAATGTCGCGGTAGAGGTTTCCGATCTTGGTATATTGGATAAATATAATGTCGAAATGATCGGGGCAACACAATCGGTAATAAAAAAAGCCGAAGACCGAGAACTGTTCAAAAACGCTATGACAAAAATCGGTTTGGAAACACCGCGCTCAGGGTTTGCGCGTTCCATTGACGAAGCGTGGGAGATATCTAAAGAAATAGGAAGTTATCCGCTGATTATACGGCCTAGTTTTACTTTGGGCGGTTCAGGCGGAGGTATTGCGTATAATATTACCGAATTCGAATTGCTGGCGCGTAAAGGAATAGAGTACAGTCCGATAGACGAAATTTTAATTGAAGAATCGGTTATCGGCTGGAAAGAGTTCGAACTTGAGGTTATGCGCGATAAAAAAGACAATGTGGTAATCGTTTGTTCTATAGAAAACCTTGACCCGATGGGGGTACATACCGGCGACAGTATTACTGTGGCGCCGGTACAAACACTTTCAGACAAAGAATACCAGCTTATGCGCAACGCCGCCATAGACATTATCCGCGAAATCGGAGTCGAAACAGGCGGCTCGAACGTTCAGTTCGCGGTGAATCCCAAAGATGGCAGAATGGTAGTAGTGGAGATGAACCCGCGCGTGTCGAGAAGCTCTGCGCTGGCATCTAAGGCTACCGGATTTCCCATAGCAAAAATAGCCGCAAAATTGGCGGTAGGGTATACCCTTGATGAAATAGCCAACGATATTACCCGTAAAACGCCGGCATGTTTCGAGCCTACAATAGATTATTGCGTTACCAAAATACCTAGATGGGCATTTGAAAAATTTCCGGACGCAGACCCTGTACTTACAACGCAAATGAAATCTGTCGGTGAAGTCATGGCTATAGGCAGGACGTTCAAAGAATCCTTGCAAAAAGCGCTACGTTCGCTTGAAATCGGACGCTTCGGGTTGGGAGCCGACCGTAAAGATCCGGATTGGACTAACGATGAATTACGCCGAAAGCTCATCATACCGAACTGCGACAGGATTTTTGCCATTCGCATTGCAATGAAACAGGGCATGTCATGTGATGAAATTTCGACTCTTACGAAAATAGATCCATGGTTTATATACAATATTAAAGATATTGTGGATTTTGAGAATTTTCTCATAGAAAATAAAGAAGATATCAAAAAAGATTTTTTAAAAGATGATCTTGTCCGCCGAGCAAAAAGAATGGGATTTTCCGATTTTCAAATGGCGTATATACTCGGCATCGACGAATCTGAATTCAGAAATAAACGCATCCAAGCAGGTATTACCGCCACATTTCAACTGGTAGATACTTGTGCCGGAGAGTTTGAAGCGTACACTCCATACTATTACTCAAGTTATGAAACCGTCAATGAAGCGAAAATAAGTAACCGGAAAAAAATTATGATACTGGGCGGCGGTCCCAACCGTATAGGTCAGGGAATAGAATTCGACTATTGTTGCGTACACGCCGCTTTCGCCCTGAAAGAAGATGGTTTTGAAACCATAATGGTCAATAGCAATCCGGAAACGGTCAGTACCGATTATGACACATCTGATAAATTGTATTTCGAGCCGCTGACTATAGAAAATGTACTTAATATTTATCGCCATGAAAAATGTGACGGCGTTATTGTACAGTTCGGAGGACAGACACCTCTAAACCTTGCTGAAAAACTGGAAAAAGAAGGCTTGACAATTATCGGGACATCAACCGACTCCATAGATATCGCCGAAGACCGCGAACGATTCCAGCATCTAGTCAAAAAGCTCGGTTTACTTCAACCGCCAAACGGCATAGCAAGAAGCGCAGATGAAGCAAAATCTATTGCCAGTTCAATTGGATATCCGGTACTGGTACGGCCATCGTATGTACTTGGCGGACGGGCTATGGAAATAGTTTACGATGAGGCGTCGCTGGAGAATTACATGAAATTCGCAGTAGAAGCCTCGCCGGAAAAACCTATTCTGATAGACAAATTCCTTGAAGACGCAATTGAAGTCGATGTTGACGCGGTAAGCGACGGCGATGACGTAGTTGTAGGCGCAATTATGGAACATATAGAAGAAGCAGGGATTCATTCGGGAGACAGCGCATGCGTGATTCCGCCTTTTTCCCTGTCCGATGATATTATAAACAAGACTAAAGAAGCCACTATTGCTTTTGCAAAGGGACTTAAAGTCAAAGGACTCATCAATATTCAGTATGCCATCAAAGACGATTTATTATTTGTTCTTGAGGTCAATCCTCGCGCCTCACGCACTATTCCGTTCGTAAGTAAGACAATCGGAATACCGTTAGCCAAGATAGCCGCCAGAGTAATGGCAGGAAAAACACTCAAAGAATTGGGGTTTTTAAGCTCGGTTCAGCCGGAGTATTTTTCTGTAAAAGAAGCTATATTGCCGTTTGCTCGATTTGACGGCGTCGATATTCTCCTGGGTCCGGAAATGCGTTCTACAGGCGAGGTGATGGGAATATCTCATGATTACGGTGTGGCGTTTGCAAAAACCCAAATGGGTGCGAACAACAAACTCCCGTTATCCGGAAAGGTGTTTATAAGTGTGAAAAACAAAGATAAACGATCGATTGTGTTTATCGCTAAAAAACTGGCTGATTTGGGATTTCATATCGTATCCACCGAAGGAACATCAAAAGTTTTACGAAATAATGGGATTGAAGTCGAACAGCTATTTAAAATTCACGAAGGACGGCCTAATATATTGGATCTTATGATAAACAGGGAAATCACCTTGGTCATCAACACACCGTCCGGTAAACATACCAGAGCGGACGAACGGAAAATCCGTTCTACTGCCGTAAGCCACAATATTCTTTGTGTGACGACAATATCAGGCGCTTACGCTATCATAAACGGTATCGAATCCATTCTTAAAAAAGGTTTGACTGTGACACCCATTCAAGAATACCATCTCATGAACACCAAAAAGACAACCAAATAGAGGGTAAAATATTGCAACAGATAACCGCTTCAATAGCCTCCGTACGTGAACTCGGTTCAGCTTATTTTTTTATAGAAGCCTGTTGCCCTCATATCGCTAAACATGCACGCCCCGGACATTTTATCAATGTACGGTGCGGGTCGGTATTACTGCGCAGACCTCTGGCTATTTTTTCGGTGGACGGATCGAGTATCGGAATTTTCTTCAAAGCGCAGGGTAAAGGGACATCATGGCTGGCGCAACGACGTGCGGGTGAGGAAATAGACATACTTGGTCCCCTTGGCAAAGGTTTGTTTGACGAAAATAATGCAAAACGTGTCATTCTCGTTGCCGGTGGCGTTGGACTGGCGCCGCTATATTTTTATCTTAAGTATAATTTTCACTCCGGCGCAAAGAAAATATTGTTCTACGGAGCACGTAATGCAAACACAATATTCTTTCAAAACGAGCTTATCGACATGACCGATGAGTGTTTTTTTGTGACCGAAGACGGGTCATTAGGCGAAAAAGGCCTTGTTAATGAAGAACTCAGGCGTTATTTTCTAACATACAGCCCACAGGACGGCGACCTGATTATGACCTGCGGACCTAATGCAATGATCAAAGAAATAATATCTTTCGCCGAGTCGGAAAACATTCCCTGCCAAGTATCGCTTGAATCTTATATGGGATGCGGATGCGGAGTTTGTTTAAGCTGTGTAATACCCGCTGAAAACCCTGAACAAGCCGGAGAATCGTATTTCAGGCTTTGTACTGAAGGTCCGGTTGTGGACAGTAAAAAGATCGATAAACAAAAATTTTTCAACATGGTGTAATATGCATTTTTCTGATGATCCACGGTTACGAGTCGACAAAGGAAAGTTGCGCCTGAAGAACCCTGTGATATCCGCTTCGGGTACGTTCGGTTACGGTATCGAAATGCAGGACATCGCCCACCCTGAGTACTATGGAGCGATTGCCTTGAAAGGGATAACTGTAAAACCTCGCGCAGGAAACCCGCCCCCGCGGATTGTGGAGGTTTCCGGAGGCATTATTAATTCTGTAGGATTACAAAATGACGGTATATACCGGTTCGTCGAAGAAAAAGTCATGCCTCTAAAACGTTACCGTACTGCAATAATCGCCAACATAAACGGGACTACCGCGGACGATTACTTTTTTATTACTGATAAACTAAACGAAAATGCATCTGTCGATTATATAGAAATCAACGTATCTTGTCCGAACGTAAAAGAGGGCGGTGTCGCTTTCGGTAAAAATCCGAAAGCGGTCGCGCACATCGTTAAAGGAGTACGCGCCAAAACAAACATACCGCTGATGCTCAAATTGACGCCGCAGGTGACGGATATAGGAGAGATTATCAGGGCGGCGCAGGATAATGGCATAGATATCATATCTTTAATAAATACATACCCTGCTATAGCGATCGACATCAACACAAGAAAACCACTGTTGGGCAATATACGCGGCGGTTTTTCCGGACCACCGGTCAAACCGATGGCAATTAACCTTGTTTGGGAAGCAAGATCGGCAACCGATTTGCCTATTATCGGAATGGGCGGCATATCGTCTTGGCAGGATGCGGTGGAATTCTTACTTGCCGGAGCCGACGCGATAGCGGTAGGAACATGGCATTTTGTAGAACCGGATATTGCGGCAAAAATTAATGAGGGCTTGTGTAATTATATGGATAAAGAACAATTTTCAACGCTGGCAGAAATCAGCGGATATACATGGAGACAATATAATGAATAAAGGTATTCCCATTCTCGCTCTAGACCTTCCGGATATAGAAAAAGCAAGGATTATGGTCGAACAACTGGGCGACAGCATGAGCTGGTATAAAGTAGGTAGCGTACTTTTCACAAAAGAAGGGCCTGGAGCCATTGAAATGCTCAAAAAGGCTAATAAAAAAATTTTTCTGGATCTAAAGTTTCATGATATCCCTAATACTGTAGCGGGAGCAATTCGGCAATGTGTTTCTATGGGTATCGACATGTTGACAGTACACGCAAGCGGCGGATTTACTATGATAGCAAAAGCGGTGGAAGCCGCCGCAACTGAGGCTGATCTTATCGGTTTACCGTCGCCGAAAATCATTGTGGTAACGCTATTGACTAGTCTTGACAGCGCTGACTTACAAAATGATTTCGACATAAAAGTTACGCCTGAAGAAATCACAAAAAAACTCGTGAAAGTGGCACAGGAAGCAGGCGCTCACGGTGTCGTTTCATCGCCGAATGAACTTTTTATGATAAGAAAATATTTTTCTCATGATCTGCTGGCAATAACACCGGGCGTACGCCCATCATGGTCAAAGAACTCCGATCAGAAGCGGGTGATGACCCCGGTAGAAGCGGTAAACGCCGGAGCTGATTTTCTGGTAATAGGACGTCCTATTTTACAGGCGGATAATCCAAAACAAGCGGCTGAAACTATTCTAGAAGAGATAAGAGAGGTTACCCATGGATAAGAAAACATTGATGGAAAAACTGAAAGAAACCGGAGCCTATCAGGAAGGACATTTTATATTGAGTTCCGGACTGCACAGCGCTCATTACGTACAATGTGCATTACTGCTACAGCATCCTGATCTGGCAACAATAATCGGCAAAGATATTGCGGATCATTTTAAAGACAAAGGCATCACCTGCGTAGTCGGTCCTGCGCTCGGAGGTATTATCATAGCATACAAAGTTGCGGAAGGACTGGGAGTTCGTTCGATTTTCGGTGAACGAAAAGATGGGGATATGTCGTTACGCCGTGGTTTTTATATTGAACCCGGAGAAAAAGTATTGGTAGTTGAGGACGTCATAACCACCGGCAAATCGGTTAAGGAATTGATCGAGGTACTTAAATCAGCTCAAGCAGATATTGTGGGAGTCGCGTCGATTATTGACAGAAGCAACGGTTCTCTTGATTTCGACTGCGAATTTTTTAGCCTGCTTAAACTTGATATAACAACATATTCTTCATATGATGTACCGGAATGGTTACGCAATATTCCGGCAGTTAAACCGGGAAGCAGAGGAATATAACGCTATGACTATCCGAAGTATGACCGGATTCAGTAAACTGAGCAGTGAAACCGAACTTGGCTCGATTACGGTAGAAATATACGGACTGAACCACAAATATCGGGATATTCATATTCATCTGCCTCGGATATTTTCGGCATGTGAAGACGCTCTTCGTAAAAAAATCACCGATGCCGTTGCAAGAGGTAAAGTGCGGGTGGTGGTGACCGCCGATTCACAATCATCGGGTGATGTTTCAAATTATACGGTCAACATGGAATACGCAGGAGCATACATCAAGGCGTTACGTAAAATACAGCAGGAGTTTTCTCTGCCGGGCGAGATTTCTATCGATATCTTTGCGGATAACAGAGAAATCCTACTCACACAACAGCTTTATTTCGAAGATAACGCCGCTTTACAGTGCATTGGCGACCTGATAGATCAGGCTCTGGAAAATTTCTTTATCGAACAGGAAAAAGAAGGTGTACAACTAATAAACGACATAGTTTCGCGAATCAAACTGATAAGCGACACAACCGACTGTATAGAAAAAGAAACACCTCATTCGGTCAATCTATTCAGAGAAAAATTGACGGAACGAATTAAGGAATTACAGGTAGACAGCGCTGTCGATGCGGACAGAATAGCCAAAGAAGTGGCTTTGTACGCAGATCGTATAGATATTTCTGAAGAAATAGTGAGATTAAAAAGCCACATTAAGCATTTTTCTCAAGCTATTGACAAAGGCGGTATTATAGGCAAAAAACTTGATTTTATTGCTCAGGAAATGTCGCGGGAGATCAATACAATCGCGGCAAAATGCAACAATGTTAGTATCTCGCATAAAACCATAACAGTACGTTCCGAACTGGAAAAAATACGCGAACAGGTACAGAATATCCAATGAAAACCGAGGCAAAAGGCTTACTGCTTGTGGTATCAGCTCCTTCCGGAGCGGGCAAGACGACTATCTGTAAAAAATTCCTCAAAAAAAACGATACTGTAAAATACGCAATATCTACAACAACACGTCTGCCCCGCCAAGGGGAACAGGATGGAGTAGATTACCATTTTACGTCAAAAGAAACTTTTTTAAAGATGGTTGAAAACGGAGCTTTTCTCGAATACGCAAAGGTGTACAATGAATTTTACGGTACTTCAAGAAAAACGGTAACCGAATTGATCGAGCACGGATACGATGTACTTGCCGATGTCGATACCCAAGGGGCGTCATCTATCCGCAAACTGATTCCCGAATCTATACATATTTTCATACTGCCCCCATCGTTGAAAGTACTGGAACAACGCTTACGGGACAGAGGAAAAGATAGAGATGAAGTTATCAAACTCCGCCTATCCGAAGCAAAAACTGAAATCCGCCAAAGTTATCTGTATGATTATGTAATAATAAATGATAAGGTAGACAGTGCAGTCGATGTTCTGCAAAGCATCCTGATAGCGAATCGTTCCGATACTAACCGCAATCAGGGTGTTATAAGAACATTACTGGGGGAAAACAATGAGTAGCGCTTTTGCAAAAAAACACATATTGGTTGGCGTAACAGGCTCTATAGCGGCCTATAAAGCATGTGATCTGGTAAGCAGACTTGTGGAAATGCAGGCTCATACGACTGTAGTTATGACCCGCTCGGCAATGCGGTTTGTTCGGCCTTTATCGTTTGAATCGCTTACCGGCGAACCTGTGATAACCAGCTTATGGAAACGAACAAAGGAATACAGGCGAACAGTGCATATATCGCTGGCGCAATCTATTGACTGCGCGCTTATAGCCCCTGCCAGCGCCAATATAATAGCAAAATTGCGAATCGGGATATGTGACGATGCATTGAGCTGTATAATGTGCGCATGCAAGAAACCGGTAATTATCGCGCCGGCCATGAATGACCAGATGTATACCAACCCTGCCACTCAGGAAAACATCGAAATACTGAAGGGAAGGGGAGTGACATTTATAGATCCGGCAGAAGGCAGGCTGGCATGCGGCACTACAGGCAAGGGACGTCTGGCCGATGTCGACTGCATATTGCAAACGCTGATTTCCGTCCTGTCAAGGTAAATGATCAACTACATAGATATCTGCTATGTCAAAAAAATATTCATTTCTTATAACAGCCGGTCCGACAAGAGAGTTTATCGATCCTGTGCGGTTTATATCTAATCCTTCTACAGGCAAGATGGGTTACGCACTGGCGCAAGCGGCTATCGAAAAAGGACATTGCGCAACGCTCATCAGCGGACCTACATCCCTAACACCTCCGGAATGCGTTGAAATAGTAAAAATAATATCTGCGAGAGATTTGTGCAAGGCTGTTTTGGAGCGAATACATGACTATGATATACTTATAATGGCGGCGGCCGTAGCCGATTATACTCCGAAATCATTCACTCCGAAGAAAATCAAAAAAAGCGACGCAGACATGCTTCTTGAGCTGGAGAGGACTGCGGATATACTAAAAGAGGTTGGTAAAACAGGTTTTTCCGGCATAAAGGTAGGTTTCGCCGCAGAGACCGATCATCTGGAACAATACGCTCTATCAAAACTTAAAGACAAACGACTCCACATTATAGTCGCAAACGACATCACTCGCCAAGGCGCTGGGTTTGGGGCAGATACTAATGCCGTTTCTATTTTTTCCGATAGAAATGATAGAAACGACATACATCTCAAACCCAAGAGAGAAGTTGCGGCATACATAATAGATTATATTGTGGAGTATATAGCCAGTGCCAGGCCGAACTAAACTATCGTTTGCGTTAAAAAAACAGAACATCCGCCATATTCTTATACTTGAAAAGTATATTATGGTACCGCTGAAGTTGTTGGTCATAGCGGTATCATTTTATTTTCTGCGCACGTTAGACCCTTCGTTTGAAAGAGAATATTACTTTTTCCAATTGAAACTGTATGTAATAGCTAATCTTTTTTTTGTTATGGCATTACTGTTGTCGAGCAGAAAAAAATTTCATCCGGGACTGGTTAGATGGGCCGCGTTTTTTCTGTCGCTCATAGACAATGTATATGTCAGCTTTCTGATTTTCTTTACCGGAGGAGTCGAAAGCGAATTATACATGATGTACCCCGGATTATTTTTGAGAAACGCAATCAACTTTCCTAAGATCAAGTTTCAGCAAACTATAAACATATCCTGCATACTCTGTTATATCGGGGCTATTTATTCTCAAGAGAAAGAATTCACATTTTTATTCAGCGAGATTTTTCTTCTACGGTTCAGCATGTTATTGCTATTCAGTTTTTGTTGTTGGGGCATCTATTTTCTTCTTCAGCAAAAGATATTAAAAATGCAGGAAGAGCGCGAACGCACAATCCGATCTGAGAAATTAAATATAGCTTCAAAATTGACGAGTCAGGCGGCGCATGAACTTAAGAATCCGCTGGCTATTATAAATAACGCTTTATATTTGATACAAAAAAATATCGAAACCCATCCTGAAAAAATTATGCAGAATGTCGATATAATACAACAACAGGTCGATCGTTCAAATAAAATCATCAGCGAATTGCTTGATTATACCCGGTTTTCTGAAGGGAAAATAGGGCGTATCAACGTAAATGATGTTATCGAAGAATGGTTACTACAGCACTTTGACGGATCAGATGAAATATTGTCGTCAATACAATGTGTATTTGATGAAAGCATCCCTGATTTACTGATAGATAAGCATCAATTTTCGCTGATCTTAAGTCATATTATTCAAAACTCAATAGACGCTGAACGGGATAACGAAAAAATGAAAATAATTATCCGAACGCTCTTCAATGACGATGAAGAACTTGAGCTACATATACATGATAACGGAATCGGGGTTCAAGAAGACCTGAAAGATCTTTTATTCACCCCGTTTTTCACTACAAAACAATCTCATGTGGGGCTCGGATTGAGTATAGCCAAAAATATAGCCGAAACATACGGTGGATCTATATATATAGAAAGTCAAGCGGATGCCGGAAGCCATGTATGGGTTGTGCTCCCTGTTCATACGCATACCACCGTAAAAGAGGACTCAATGGCGTTATGCTAGAAAATATTCGTATCTTAGTTGTTGATGATGAAATATATATGCGCCAGCTCCTGCAGGAAATACTGGCTGATGCCGGATACGCCTGTGACGTGAGTGAAAATGGAAAACAAGCTATGCTTATGATGGATAAATATCATTATGATATAGTGATATCCGATGTCAATATGCCAAAAATGGCGGGAATGGAACTTCTTGAAAAAGTTATCGACGAACATAGCGATACATCGATTCTCCTTATAACCGCTTACGCTACTGTCAGTCAGGCGGTAGAGGCAATAAAGATCGGTGCAGAAGATTATATTACCAAACCTTTCAAACCGGAATATCTTTTGAATACCATCGAATCCATACTGGTACGAAAAAATGCCATTCCGACAAATAAAGCTAACAGTGAAGGCTTCTGTGAAATAATCGGAAACAGCCCTAAAATGCAGGAGATATTTTCACTCATTCAAAGAGTCGCTCCGACAAGTTCAACTGTGTTAATTGAAGGCGAAAGCGGAACCGGAAAAGAACTTATAGCTAACGCCATATATTCCAACAGCAAACGCCATAACACACCTTTTATAAAAGTCAATTGTGCCGCCATACCGTCCAGCCTTATGGAAAGCGAACTGTTCGGTCATGTCAAAGGCGCTTTTACCGGAGCTATCAAAGATAAAAAAGGCAAATTCCAACTGGCGCACAAAGGCACTATTTATCTTGATGAAATAGGTGATATGGAAACCGCACTGCAAGCAAAAATTCTTCGTGTCTTACAGGAGCAGGAAATAACAAGGGTAGGCAGTGAAACTGTCTCACAAGTTGATGTGCGTATCATTGCCGCTACAAATAAGAATCTTATTGCGGCTGTTGAGAACGGAGAATTTAGAGACGACCTGTATTATCGCCTGAATGTCATAAATATAAAGGTCCCGCCGTTACGTGAAAGGAGGGAAGATATACCATCCCTTATTCAACATTTTATAAAAAAACATAATGAAAAAGTCAATCGATCTATAACCGGACTATCGCAACAGGCACAAGAAATATGTTTAAACTACGCATGGCCCGGTAATATACGTGAACTGGAAAATGCCATTGAGCGTGCTATCATTCTTTCCCATTCCGATACTATTGAAGCGCATAATTTGCCTGAAAATATTACCCACGGATCTTTACTGCAAAGAAAAGAGCCGACAACATCAACATTCCAATTCGCCAGAAACGAATTTGAAAAGAAAATGATTGAAAAAGCTCTGGAGGAAACCGACGGGAACGTATCCAAAGCGGCTAGAATACTGGGTATAAGCAGACATTCGTTACGATATCAGCTAGAAAAGCTCGGTTTTAAATAACGCGCGGTAACTGCGCGATTGCGTGAATTTCACGCGCGATTGCGTGAACATCACGCAAAATAAACTGTAACGATAACTCTATAAAAATTATTTGGAGGCTAAAAACAGTATAAGTTTTATCAAAAAAAGAAATGGCATAATAGTTGCTTTAATTTTTCCGTACAAAATAAAATTCCGGGTGATTAAACCCACTAAACATGAAAAAAGGAGGAAATGAACATGAAACGGACAAAAAAAGGTTTTACACTGATCGAATTGTTGGTGGTTATAGCTATCATCGCTATTTTAGCTGGTATGTTATTGCCTGCATTGAACAGAGCTCGTGAATCGGCACGCAGAATCAAATGCTTGAACAACGTACGCCAGCTTGCTATAGCATCGCATTTATATGCCGCAGATCACCGAGAAGTATTTCCTAGCGGCACTGATATCGCTGGTTGGGCTGAAGAATTGTATCCTAATTACACCGAAGATTTCAATATGTTCATATGTCCTAGCATGAACACACAAGCCGGCGCCCCTATTACCGATAACGAATGCGATTACTCTTTCGTGGCTGGCATGAAAGAATCGGATCCGGCAGATTCATTTATGCTATGCGATGAACCTTCAAGCGTAACAGCCGCTTCAGGACGGATTCATTTCACGGATGCCGCATCTAATCACCGTTCGGACGGCGGTAACTTCGGTTTCGTCGACGGTCACGTAACTTGGATAGCAACAAACGGAGCTGTAAATGCGACTGAAAGATATGTCGATAGTAACGCTTCGGATAACGCATTTAAAGAAACTGCTTTCAGCGCCGGACAAGTTGTTATAGACTAATCCGGATGACTAATAGTTGATTTAATAACCGCCAGGGTGCTATACTCTGGCGGTTATTTTTTTTATTTCACACTAGATTTTTATTTTTTAACAATTAATAGAATTACTTTTAACGAATCGAATAATAATGTTACTTATCGCTATAATCATAGCACTTATTCCTATTGCAGTGTATCCCGAACCTCTCCTCGGTCCGTTTAAGAACGAGTATATAGTTAAACAATATATTATAATAATTACCACGCTATTTTTATTGGGAAAGCCATTGGTTTATTTTCTTAAAACAAAAACCTTGACTCTAAAAAACACCGATAAATTTTTTATGCTGTTTCTCGCATTTGCTTCGATATCTTATTTTATCAACCGACCTGTAAGCTATGTTGATCTTTTGTTGCACATCGGTTATGCGGCAATCTTTATAACTATATCCCACAAACAGCCGTCGCAGATCAAACCGTACGTATTCTGCTTAATATGGATTATATCGCTGGGACTCTCAGGTATAGCCGGATTATTTCAGTATATTAATCACAAACCGGTTGTTGCCATGCTCGGAAACCGCAATTTTTACGGTAGCTTCACTGCCGCAGGATTACCGTTTCTCATATACGCGATTGTTCATCACATCAAAACGAGAAATTTTTTCTTTATCAGTTTGGAAATCTTTCTTATATGCCTGTCCCTTTTCAATCTGATCTGTACACGTTCGCGAGGCGCGGTTCTTATAATCATATTGCAAATTATTGGCGCCGTTGCTGTTTTATTACGCAAACCGTTACAGATACTTGTAGTTACAGTAGTATTGCTGATCGTTGCCGGATTTTCTGTGAATGTTCGCCAGACTATCAAAAACCAACTCGAATACGATGTCAGGCCATTTATATGGGAAGGAACATTCAATATGATTTGCGATCATCCGTTCATAGGGGTAGGGCCGGGCAATTTTTATATACAATATCCGCAATATAGGGTGCATGACTATTTTCTTTCGCACAAGGCAACGGATGCGACACGTCATGCGCACAATGAATTACTCGAAACATGGGCGGAAACAGGCTCTCTCGGTTTGCTTGCATTGCTCGGTATAATCATACAAACCGGATATTCGCTGGTAAAAAAGCACAAGCGCAGTCCTTTGGATCCGTTTTTATGGTGTCTGGTATTTTCCACGTTTGGTATTTTACTGCATAATATGGTTGACGTAAACATGCGTTTTACTGCCACGGCAGGCATATTCTGGGTGCAACTAGCCATCTTGTCTGCATATACCGAAACCGGTGCGCCGGTATCGACTCCACGCTTACCGAAAATCATATTATACGCTATATGGGTTTTATTTGTATTTTTCTGCGGATACATTATTTATAATTCGGTTATCAACTCAATGCGCTCTCATATAGATTTTCAAAAAGGTATATACGCCAAAGAATCTAATGATTGGGAATCAGCTGTTGCTTACTATAACAGGGGAATTCAGGCAGATCCGTCAAACCTCAGCTTGTTATATCATCTTGGGTTTGCCTACGATCGACTCGAAATGACCGATTTATCCATTGCGACATACAACCTTGTAACACAGCTCGCGCCGTATTACGCCAGCGTCCGAAAGAATCTGGGAGTTTTATATATAAAGAAAAAAGATTTTTCTAAGGCGTTAGAAGAATACAAAATTCAGCAGATGCTGGATCCGTACGATCCCGACATTTATCTAAATATGGCTTATTGTTATAACCAGCTCGCCTTAAAAGATAAAGCGTCAGCTATGCGCTCTAAGTCGCTCGATGCTTACAAACAAAAAGCTACACTCTATATCAAGGCTAAACGTCCGCTCTTGGCTATTCCATATCTGGAAACAGCTCTTCAACTAAATTCAGGTGATGATGAAACCATAAAAATCTTAATGCTGGCATATTTAGAATCGGGAAACCAAAAAAACGCCATGGATCTCTTCCATATTTTCAACGAATATTTTCCTGATAAAATTTCGACAATAAATTATTTAAACGATTTAATTCAATCATATCGATAATTATTTTCATACTAACTTTTATTATATATGATATAATAATATATAAAGCTAAATTAGGAGATAACCGGATGAAAAAAATATTTTTTACACTTTTGTTTATTTTTACATTGCCATTGTTAGGATATTGTGTAGATAACGATAATGACGGCATGCCTGATGAATGGGAACTCGCATACGGCTTGGATATAACAAGAGACGATTCACTTGAAGACAACGATAACGACGGACTCACAAATATCTTCGAGTATCAAATCGGAACATATCCAAACAACCCCGACTCCGATAACGATGGGTTGCCGGACGGCAAGGAAATTGCGCAAAAAAGAACAATTAATGTTAATACAACTACTTTTGACATGCAACATGCACCGGAAGTAATCTCGCTATCCGACCGCTATTTAATATGCTGGACAAGCAAGAATACTGATGGCGATAAAACAGGCATCTACGGACAATTTATAGACCGCTTAGGCAGAAAAATAGGTTCCGAATTTAAAATAAACACCACCATTACAGGGGATCAATATTATCCTATGATGGCAAAAACGGATTCCTCCTATCTTATTGCATGGGCAGGCCAATCGCAGGTAATCAAGCCGGATGGCAAATACGGACAGATTATGGATATAAACGGAACTCCAATAGGAAGCGAATTTTTTATAGACAGCTACATACAATACTTATCTAAACCCCGCATAGCTTCCAACGGCACAGGATTAGTTGTTGTCGGATGCACTCACAACGCGAACGACACTTGGGATAAAGTATTCGCACAGTTTTTTGATAACGAAGGCACACCCATAGCTGTATCAGTTCAGGTAAACACAGATACCACAGGAAATCATTGGCATCCTATTGTAGCGTCAAACGGTTCCAATTACATGGTCGTATGGCTCAACGAAGGACTAAACGGCGATTCCGACGGTATCTTCGGTCAGCTTCTCGATGGGGCAGGAACAAAAATAGGTACACAAATACAAATCAACACATACCCTACTGACAGCCAGTCGTATCCGAAAATAATATCCAACGGTTCGGACTACATGGTAGTTTGGGATAATGAGAATCAGGATGGGAACAGGGATGTTTTCGGTCAAATTATAAGCCCTACCGGAGACAAGATAGGTCAGGAGATAACTATTAACACCACTATAGAACATGATCAATACGGACCGTATATAACATCCAATGGATCAACATATCTTGTGGCATGGACCAGCAATATGCAAGACGGAAACGGGTCAGGCGTATATGGACAATATATATCAAATTCAGGAATAAAACGCGGCGGCGAATTTCTTATCAATACCCTAACAGCCTCCAATCAAGAGGTCTATAGCGTTACTACTACAGACAATTATTTCTTTGTATTATGGGACAGCAGAGACGCCACAAGTAATGCGACAAAAGGACTGTTCGGTTCATTTTTTAATGATTGCGGCATACGTATCGGAAAAACTTTTCAGGTAACGAGTCAAATGCAACCGATTGCAGACTTTTTAAAGAAACCGGTAATCGCGTCTATAGGCGAAGAACTTTGTATTGTGTATCCATACGTTAATGACAATTGGGATATCGGAGCAATGATAACCAGCGTTGACTACGGAACCGATCCAATGCTACCGGATACAGACGGCGACGGCATGAATGATGGCGATGAGATCAAGGCCGGCACACTTCCGGACAATCCGCAATCCGTATTTGCAATCACAGGTATATATACTAATTCTGCAGGGGATATTACACTACAATGGAGCGGTTCTACAAATCCATGTGTACCGTATAAAATCAGATGGTTAGATTCATTGGACGCTCAACAAGGCTCTATAGATCTTTTACATGAAAATGTTACACAGATAGATAATATGCGTACGTGGACGGATGAAGGGGATAACGACGCTATTGCGCCACGCAACGCGCCTTCATCGGAACCGACATCTATGCGGTTGTATCAAATTTATATTCAGTAAAATTATTACTGCGAAACGAAAAAAAAGAGCTGTTCCGGAAAACCACATATCTAGAACAGCTCTTTTTCTATTTGGCGCTATTAAAAAATGTTATCGTTTGAAAATACCTTTGATATCAGGATGTAATTTACCATTGTCATATTTTTCTATCACACTGCATCGTATTTCATTTAGCGCTTTCTGGCGTTCTTCGAATTCAGAATGTGAATACAATCGTTCGGGATGCATGTAAATAGGATCGACGTCGCGAATCGCTTTCGGTACCATAAAACCGGTTTCAGATCTTACCCAATTCTGATCAAGCCCTTTCCTGATTAGGGAATCAAGAATACTCATCGTGTGACGCAGAGAAATGTCATGATAGTGTTCTCCTTCGCCAATAGAACCGGTATTTAAAAGAAAACAATTGATATGCGGTAAATTGCTCAAAATATCATAGAACAGGTTGGCATGTTCTGTCCTGTCGCCGGCAATAAACGGATCATAAAAGAATTCGTTACGTATTTTTCCAGCTTGTGTTGGGTCACCGGCAGATGATTCCATAGATTGACCAAGCACCATAAGCGCCGCGGCCTGCGCCGCTGACAGTTTTGCTATTGCAGGAATGATTGAGCCTCTGGTAATTAGAATCAGGTTCTCAACTCTAGGGACACTTATATGCTGGCTGGCATGCATAAAATCGTCACGCTTAATAACCGCCCGTCCGTTAGATGTACGCTCCACATTAAAAAAATCGAAGTCGCCGTCAGGAGTAACATGGACGTTTTCGCCGAAAGTTCCCGGTTTTAAAAGCCCGTAATATGTTTCTATCTGATCGCCGGGAGTAACACTATCAGTTTTAACGAAAATGCCGCCGCCTTCAAAGCCATGGAACGAACCGTCGGGCATAAGCGTACCGCCGTCATCCTGTACAAGCCAAGATTTTTCTTCCCCTTTGCGCGCAAGAATTTTAGAGGTAGTAGAAGTCTTGCCGTTAGCGCTGAGGGCAATCAAAAGTGAGCGAATAGTTCGGTATTCGCCGTCGGCATCCTGCAAATAATCCTCGCGGCAACCTGCGTGAAGAAAAATGCCCCCTCTGCGTGCTTTCGCGTTCCAATCTTCAGATGCAAATACGCCCTTTTTATATTCACCAATATAGTTACTGTTTCTTACAATCTTGACAACGCGCCCGTCCGGAAGCATAGCCAGCCTGATAGTAATATCTTTTTTGGGCAATGGCTTTGTTTTGTTAGGTTCATATTCTTCATCAAAAAACATGATGATTTCATATGTGGGTTTTTCTATCTTCGTACGGGGAACCGTAAAAATATTTCCTCCGCCATAAGCTACGTGAGCGTATCGTTTAGGAACGGTCAAACGAACGGTTATGTTGTTCTGTGGTTCGCCGACAATTCGGTCGGTGCTGAGCAGTTCTTCTTTGGCAAGATATTCCTCACAACTTTTAAGCAATTTTAGCTCGTCCTGACCAAATTCATCATCAATACTGTTTTTCGTAAATTGAGCTGAACGAGAAAAACATTCGCTATCTATAACAAGATTATTATATTTGGTTTTAACGATCCCTTCTTCCTGCTCAGCCATTTTGCGCAACTCAGCAGTATCGTTGCAAAGGGTCATTCTTTTTTCTATGATCGCTTTTTCGCGGATACGTTCCGCGGTTTTTATGAATTCAATACAATCGAATTTCCCCATACTGCGTTCTCCTTTTAATTTGGCCTTACCAGTTAATCAGATTTAATCGAATAATTTTTTTAACACCTGTAAATATTCGTCATCTTTAGACGATCATCGAAAATATATATTGTACTATACTGATTGATCAACTGTCAAATCGACTTTTCCGACTTTTTCGCAACAGGTTATTTTAGAGCGGGTTACATATCTACGTTACACGATAATCGATTTAAGAGGCCTATACAAAATAAAAACCGGCTTGAGTCGCTTCAAGCCGGTTAAAAGAAGAAAGAGAACACGAAATGATATATAAATGGAATTAAGGAGTTTTTTCCAGTTTCACTCCTTGAGCTTCCAGTTGCTCTATATATTTCTCCGGATTACTTTTCACAGCCGATACACAAGCTCCGCAACACACATATATTCGATTTCCGCCATGATCTACGTACAACGATTTATTTACTGTTGATCCCATAACGGGACATACAGTTTGTGTTTTTTCTCCTGAATAAGCGTTACCAGAGAAAACAACCAACGCCGATACGAACAAAATAGTATAACCAATTAAAAAACCAATCTTTAAAGAATTTTTCTTCATGGAATACCTCCTTTCTTTAATAAAACCGACCGGAAAGTGAGATTACGACTAATGAATATTATAAAATAGATAAGTAGCGACAATAAAGGTTCAGATAAAAATTAAGATTATTATATAAGGGATGGAAAAAGTATTAAGTACCGAGGGCCGGACTCGAACCGGCACGGAACAAAGTTCCGAGGGATTTTAAGTCCCTTGCGTCTGCCAATTCCGCCACCCCGGCACTTAATAATGAAAACAATATGGAGGCGGCGATCGGAATTGAACCGATGAATAATGGTTTTGCAGACCACTCCCTTACCACTCGGGTACGCCGCCTTATAAGCTCGAAAGCGGAATTGTTGCTATAGTATATAAGCATTACATAAAAGTCAAGCATAATTCCTACGGCAATATGTTATAAAAGTATTGATTAATGCTTATATGGCAACCTTTATGAAACAAACTATTACATGAGAATACCTATGGAAAAAAAATTGTACATATTTCTTTATAATCTGGTATGATTTTGCATAAATAAACCTTATATATATTGAATGAATAAAAGAAGCCGGTCTATGAAAATAATTGCGACATTGCCTACTTACAACGAAGCCGAAAACATAGAAGAAATCATTCGACATATTCTTGAGCAGGATGATAGTATACACGTACTGGTGATAGACGATCTATCGCCTGACGGAACAGGAGATATAGTCGAACGGCTTGCCGAGAAAAACAACCGTGTCTATATACTACATCGAAACAGTCCGCGCGGCAGAGGATTAGCCGGAATCGACGGTTTTAAAACGGCCATAACTATGGGCGCCTCTGCGGTCATTGAAATGGATGCCGATTTTTCGCATAACCCGAAACACATCCCTGAAATGCTGAAATATATAAGAGAATACGATATTGTGATCGGCTCCAGATTCGTACAGGGCGGTAGTGAAAAAGGACGATCTCGAGCGAGGGAAATAATCAGTATTCTGGCTAATACCTACATAAGAACATTGTTGCGCTTTCCTGTTAAAGATTGTTCGTCAGGATACCGATGTTTTACACGTCAGATACTTGAGAAAATTGATTTCGACTCATTTGAATCGACCGGTCCGTCAATTGTATCCGAGCTTTTATTTCATGCGGTAGTTTATCATCGAGCGCGAATAAAGGAAATACCGATTTGTTTTGAGGACAGAACAAAAGGCGCCTCTAAACTTAATAAAAAAATTCTACTGCATAATTTATTTTTTATTGCTAAATTATGGGTAAAGAAAATGAATTATCTCATACATCAAAGGAGGAATACAGAAAATGTTAAACAGCCGTAAATTTTGGAAAACGATTTTACTTGTAATGACAACGGCAAGCATCGCGTTTTTATATGGATGCGGTCCGCGCGAAGAAGATGATTTTTTCTCTGACAGCGAATTTACAGATAGAGATGCAATAAGCGAAATAACCCCACAGGAAAGGATAGAGCAATATAAACAAATCCTTGAAATCGATCCCAGCGATTATCAGGTTCGCAATAATCTCGGTGTTATATACGCTCAATTGCGTTTACTTGAAGAAGCAATAGAACAATTCAAGATGGTAATCGAAACTAAACCCGACTACAACACAGCTATTTTAAATCTTGGCGCGGCTTACGGCGATATGGGGCAACTTGACAACGCTATCGAAAGTTTTAAAAAAGCTATCGAAGTAAACCCGGGATACGCAAAAGCGTATCAAAATTTAGGTGTGGCGTATTATGAAACGAAACAATATGAGCAGGCCATTGATAGTTTCGAAAAATTCATTGCTTTGCAAACAGTACCGATAGATGAATCTATATATTATACTATTGCACAATCATACAAAAATCTTAAAAATAAAGAAATGGTTCGGCAATACTTAGAAAAAGCTCTCGAAGTAAATCCTAACAACGAACAGATCAAAGAAAACCTTTTAAATATAGACATATTCATGACCGAACTGGACAATCAATAAGCAATACAAACCAAGAGGATGTATTAATGAATAAGACATGGTTATATTTCAGCGCAGTTGTTATATGTATAGCGTTATACCTTACCGGATGCGGACGCAAAGAAGATGTATCGGTAAACGACAATATTGAGGCGTACCAGCAGGCAATCCGCATAAACCCGAATAATGATGTGGCATACAACGGACTTGGAATCGAATACGGCATGAGAGGGGAATATGAAAAATCGATTGCCGCATTTAACAAAGCGATTGAACTTAACCCTGAACAGGCAAAATATTACGACAATATCGGAGTAGTCTACGGAAATATTGGTAAGATAGATCTTGCTATTCAACAACATTTGAAAGCGCTTGAGCTAGACCCGTACAGCGCAAACGCATATTATAACCTCGGAATATGTTATAATGACAAAACCGAATTGGATAAGGCGATAGATTCTTGGGACAAAGCATTTAAACTGGCTCCTGAAAACTATCTGTTGCCTTACAATATGGGTGTCTGTTATATGGAAAAACTTGAGTATGAGAAAGCTAAAGAATATTTCAATAAATCGCTGGAACTTCGTCCCGATCAGGAAATCAAAAAAAGAATATTACATTATCTTGATCGTATAGAAAATCTTCCGTCAAAAGATAACCTTTAAGGCGTTGTTCGTTGGGTGAACTGTTTAAAGTCCCTGTTACCATATATCGTTCTCGCATTGTTGGTTTTGATAGCGTATTTCAATACGTTGTGCAATGATTTCGTATATGACGATGCATCGGTAATAGCTGAAAACCCGCGTGTTTTCAAATTAACAAACGTTCGCTATGTTTTTTCTCCGCTCTATTTCAAATTGACAGGAAAAGGCAAAGAATATGCCTTCGGTGAAGCCAGTTACCGTCCTGCAGTCACTTTAACTTATTTTTTCGATGCTTTTGTTTTCAAAGGCAAAAGCATTGGATGTCACCTGACAAACCTTCTTTTACATCTAGCCAATGTACTTCTGTTGTATAGCTTGATAAAAAAGCTCATTCTAAGCCGGATAGCTGGGCTTACAGGCGCATTGTTATTCTCGGTACACCCTGTGGTCACAGAATCTGTCAACGCCATAGGATTCCGTGAGGATTTACTTGTATTGCTATGTATACTCAGCGGGGCAGTTATGCTGATTGGCAAACCAAAATCCCGTTATTGCATAAAATTATTCTTTTACGATCTCATACACTCGCTCATATTTGCTACAGCATTGTTTTCTAAAGAATCCGCAGTGGTTTATCCGATCACCTTAGCCGGATTGAGTTATATAAAGAAAATAAGCTGGCGAGAAAATAGATTTCTTTTTTTAATGTTAGGGTGCACTTTGTGTTTATATCTGGTAGTAAGGTTTATACTGCTTGACAACCCACATGCTGAGCCTCTCGCATACCCAGGCGGTACCATGACTACCAATATATACACTATGTTAAAGGTTTTTACAGGATATATCGGGCTACTGCTATACCCGATGAAACTGCTTGCCGATCATCATATACCTGTGGTTCGTCATTTTTCCGCAGTGCCTTTTACACCTATCTTACTGACAGCGGTTATTCTCCTTATAAGCGGATACAGTTTTATTAAAGAAAGAAAAATATGGGCATACGGAGTGATATGGTTTTTGGTTAATCTGTTGCCGGTCATGAATATTATAAAAATAGTAAACATATCCGCCGAACGATATTTGTATATACCTTTAGCAGGTATAGCGATAAGCACAGGAATGTTGTTTTTATATTGCTACAAAAAATTTAAGAAAAAAATACTTATCGCGACGATAATCTTAATTACGGCATATTCATGCAGGACAATCGTCAGAAATAGTGACTGGCGCGATACCTTGTCGTTATGGAATTCTACTTTACGTGTGGAACCCAAAAGCCACAGGGCTCTTAGCAATCTGGCGACGTACTATTTCGATCACAAAGACTACAAAAAAGCTATCCGGTATTACTTGCGCGCACTGGAACAACGCGCCAGCGCCATAGACCGATACAACCTTGCAAACTGTTATGTCCAAATAGAGGATTATATGCAGGCAGAGAAAGAGTACTCTAAATCTCTCACACTCGACCCCACGAATCCGTCGGCATATAATAATCTGGCTTTACTGCTGGTCAAAATGGGCAGATACGACCAAGCGGAATCGACCCTTAAAACAATGTTGCTGTACAAACAGATCGATTCAGGCTACTTTGAAAATCTCGGACTCGTGTATGACGCAAAAGGGGAGTACGATATGGCAATTGAACAGTACCGTAAGTCGATAGAACTAAAAAGAAACAATCCGTCTGCATACAACAAATTGGCAGTTGCGTATTTCAAAAAAGGAGATATTCTGCAGGGGATTGAAGTCTGTGCTGATGGAATAGAAAAATTTCCCGATGATATCAATTTGCATAAAAATATGGCGGTAATGTACAATATACTGGGCGATCATGAGAACGAAACGATATACTGGCAAAAGGCATACGAAATCGAGTCCACCCGCGAAAATTTAATGCAAAAAATTAAAGCCAGTCAACTGATTATGAAAACAGGGAATACAAAGGTATCCGACTAATGACAAAAGGTCGATTCCGGATAGAATATCCTATTATTATCATACTTGCAGTAATCGTGTTCGGAAATATACTGCAAAACAAGTTTGTCTTCGATGATATGAGTACTATCGTAACCAATACCGTAATCAAAGATTTTTCACGGATTCCAGTCTTATTTTCCAAAGCGTATTTCAAACCGTCTGGCACAGGTTATTTCACTATATCAGGCGAGGGAAGTTACCGGCCTGTGGTTACATTCAGTTATTTCATAGATTACGCAATATGGGGATTATCCGGTTTCGGGTTTCATCTGACAAACCTGCTGTTGCATCTTTTTACAGTGATGTTTTTTTACATTTTCGCCGAACGAATTATGCAAAACAGGACGTATGCTTTTATTTCCGCTATGTTGTATGCAGTACATCCGTTATTGACCGAAACGGTAAATTGTGTTTCGTTCAGAGAAGACATACTTTGCGCGTTATTTTTTTGGATTACGCTTGCTCTGTTCCAAAAACCGATTCAAAATCGAATTATCAATTATTTATGTATCTTTATAAGTTCAATTTTTTGTCTATTTTCCAAAGAAAGCGGTATCATTCTTCTGCCGGTTTTACTGTTGGTGGATTTTTTCTCTGTGAATTCAAATAGAATGTCTAAAAATACAAATAAATTCTTATCCATGGAGTATGCTTGCGTTGGAGCAGTTACGGTTTTATACATCTTAACCCGTTTTTACATAATGAAAAACCCGTATGAAGAAAACATAGGCTATCCGGGCAATCGTTTTTCTATAAATATCATTGTGATGCAACAGGTTATAGCCAGATATATCAGGTTATTGTTCTTTCCATTCGGGCTGACAGCGGATTATACGGAATATTTTCCCAAACCATTGATAAACAGAGGATATATCATTGTTTCGTCGCTGTACGGATTGTTTTTTATAGCTTCTGTAATAGCAGGACTCATATTATCTTTCAAAAACAGGATGCGTAATAAGTTTTCTGTACCTGCTGTTTCAATGGTACTTTTTTTTCTGAGCCTTGTTCCTGTCATGAATATCATCCCTATAAAAAATATTATTGCGGAACGATATTTGTATCTACCGTTCGGTTTTTTTGCATTAATTGTAGCTGGATTTCTGAGCAGTCGCAAAACACCCATGCAACGTCCTTCATTGATTGTACTTACAGTGTCAATTATAGTTTTATTCTCATGTTTAAGCATAACCAGAAACCATAACTGGTCTGATGGCTACCATTTATGGAAATCCACATTGCGAGTCAACCCGAAAAGTTTTCACGCACATAATAACTTGGCAAGTATTTATGATGAGCACGGGAACTTAGAAAAGGCCATGTATCACTATAAACAGGCCATTTCGATGCGTCCCTACGATGCGATTCCATACTACAATCTTGCCAACACATTAAAAAATAAAGGTCGCTTTTATGACGCCATTACATATTATAAAAAAGCCATCGAAAACCAATCATCGCTCGTCGAACCTCATGTAAACATAGGTTTGGTCTATGCACGGCTCGGTAATTTTGATCTTGCTGAAACCCATTTTAGAAATGCTATACGCATTCAGCCAAACGACGCCAACGCTCATAATAACCTTGGTGTAGTACTTGGCCATAAAGGCAAATTAGACGATGCTGTCAGAGAACATCAAATTGCCCTAAGACTAGACCCTTACAATGAAAACGCCTATTTGAATCTCGCTATTTGTTATATCGACATGAACAATTACAATGAAGCGATCAATGTCTTGAATCGACTATTAAAATTGAATCCGCAGTATGCCGAAGCATATTATCTGGCTGGAAAATCTTTCGAAGCACTAGGAGATATCAAAAAAGCTATAACTCAGTATAAGCGGACAATAACCATCAATCCTAAACACTCTAACGCTATGGAAGCCCTGAAACGAGTATTGAACCAATTATAAATTGAATCATCCGCGCAGTATTTCAAATCATAATACAAAATCGTTCCAAGCTCTAAACGATAGCACAAAAGCTAAGCATTTAATCAAAGTCAGGCAAATAGTTTTTGCGGTTTACAAAGTTATAACGATCATTTTTCCAATTCAGATATTTAACATAATATATATTATCGGACGTTTTGTTTTTAATATTGGACGTCGTGTCTATTGTTTTGTTGAATCGCAAAACTTATGCGACAATAAAACAATTATCAGTACTTTTGCTGGTTAAACAAATCTCAATCCTCCTATATTAGTTCAAATATTTAACTTTTATATTTTTAATTTCTTTTTTGTCACTAAAAAAGCAAATCTATAATATATTTTTTATTATCCATTAATAACAAGGTTATTATATAGATTATTTAATCAAGAGCTTTATTTTTCAAAAAACATAAAACCATGGCAATCTATCTAATATAAATCTCATATCTATCTATTCTATATATTGTTATATATTGTTATAAAGGTTTAACATTATTATTTTTTCACAGTGGGAAGTTAATAAATATTTACGTTAATTTGTGGATATTTACAGCATAAGATATGGATGTTATGAATTAAGTGTACTGGAAAAATGATTTATTGGTTTTCAGAGAAAAATATCTTTTTGCGAAGTACATGAACATTTTTTCTATAATGTGGGAATTAAATAAGTTTACCGGCCGGAAAAGATAATTTTGCGAAATAAATTTCACACCGACCACATCGTATTTTCAAATTCTGCGTCAGGAACGGAAAAAGATATGACGCCAGAGTTAGGATATTTCTCTAAAGACAAGTCATCGTGTTTTATTTCAGCAAAAAAAGACACATCGTAACCGGGATGCAGTTTCAGTTTTTCGAACGGTATAGATAACTCGATAATTTTATCTGCCTTTATGGATGTATACTTCCCGACCTGTTGTTTTTTATTTTGCTCCACAATAAAAAGTACATAACTAATCTTTGTATTTCGTTCAAACGGAAACTCTATGAGAAATTGTTTTTCCGCGGCGTTGATAGTAATAGCAACTGTTTTCTTTTCTTTATTGTTCCATGACTCATTGTGAAACGGGTCAAACCTTAGATATAAATGTTGCAAATCAAACCCATAGAAAATAGTTTTCAAAAAAATTTCCGATTTATGCATTGTTGTAGTTGATTTGCTGGTATTGTAGTAGCCGGCTTCCTGCCATTCATAGAAATGTGTCTTACGTCCGTCAATAATAGGATGAATAAATCCAACCGGCTTTTCAATGATAGATTCTGTTTTATGAGACACAATAATAGGATTTTTAAGATACGCAGGTATGGAAGAATCAAGCATCCTATAAACATTAATCAGATGTAGTCGGAATAAACGGTCGAACTCTTCGTCATTATCTGTAGAAAACGGTTCGCCATACCACCAGAACCAGTCGCTTCCCTCTGCCATAAATATTTCCGACATAACTTTTTGCTTAAGTTCGTCGGATGCTTCAGGATTCTTAGCAAACCATGTATCGAGAAATTCCCTTGTCTGCCGCAAATAATTCCACGCCTGATTTTTTTCACTATCTGCAATCCAAATTTTAAAATCATGGTTGATCCATGATCCAGAATGCAAATGACTTAATTGATTTTTAGGCTGGTTATTTGCCAGATAATCGGATACACGTGTTGTTTTGATAGTTTTGAGATTGGATAATTGAGTATACAACTGCCTAAAAAACTCTTCGCCGCCATCAGAAAAATATTCCCATGCGTTTTCCCCATCAAGAAACACACCGACCAACGGTTTTTCAATAGTTGTGGAATGAAGAATTTTATTGAGATGATTGAGAAAATCAGCAACGGATTGAACAGGTGGATTTTTTGCGTAGGTAAACCCTATAACATCCGACAACCCCTTATCTCGGAACAAGACAGAAATATTCGAGTCCTGATATGAAAACCGATAGGGCTGAAACAAGCTGTCATCTCTTGAATGTGATGCCCCTAGAGAATATTTGAGTATTTCCTCATCGGTGGCAATCCATTGTATGCCCGCTTCTTGAAAAAACGGAACGATTTCAGGACACACCGAACCTTCGGAAGGCCACATTCCGACAGGCCTAAATCCGAAAAGCGTTTCGAAATAGTCTACTCCCCTCTTGATTTGGTCATTGGCGTCTACGGGATACTGAAAACGGCTCGGCAATATTGCATCCGGCATGGAGCGATACGCGAAATTAGTGTCATAAATAAGGGGTAAAATAGGATGATACATAGGTGTTGTGGTTAATTCAATCTGGCCGTTTTGAGCTAACTTCTTATATAAAGGTATGATTTGGTTTATCACCTCGTATTGCAGGTCTATTAAATCACGTTTGTCATGTTCGGAAAACTGCTTGCCTTTCTTAATTAATTCATTTATATGGGGATACTTTTTACGTGCTCTGTATCCGAACCATGTCAGGTTGAACCACATTTGCAAATCGCGATAATCTTGAGCAGAAAATTGTCTTACGATAGAAGGCCAGTCTTTTTCATTTACAACACCGACTCCCCTGCTTGTGAGTAACTGCCAATATCGCGGGTACGGCTTTATCATGGTATCCCAGTTAGCCATGAAAAAGTTAGACAGGATAAACTGCTTGTCGTCATCTGTCAAATCGGATGCGGATTGCAGTGTAATATCGATAAAAACATCCTTAGCGGATTGAGTTACATAATCCATTAACTGTTGCAGTAAGGACGGGACAATATTGAACGTTGCGTGTATGCAAGGATATTCCTCAAGGATAGAAGGCATATCAAAATAGCCTTTCAACGCATGCATGCGAACCCATGGCATATGATAAGTACCGGAGAGCGTGTCTTTATAGTAGGGTTGATGCATATGCCATAAAAAGGCAAGCGACAACTCTTTCATAAAACAACCTCTTGCAGATATCGCGCCGCTTCTTCAGGAACAGTGGGGTTAATATAAAAACCGGTACCCCATTCAAAACCTGCCAAGCGTGTCAGGCGAGGCATAATTTCTATGTGCCAGTGGAAATCCTGATCAATCGTAGTCCAATATCCGCTTCGCATCCAACGCACAGGACCTGTTCGCAACATAAAGTTATACTGCGGATTATTAAGAGCCACCGACAACTTGCCCAGAGTATTGATCATCATATCGGCTAGTACAGGTATTTCTTCAGGGGTAATATTTTCAAAATCAGCGTAATGACGTTTCGGCATGACCCATATTTCGAAAGGAAAGCGTGACGCAAACGGACAAAAAGCTATAAACCCTGCATTTTCATATACAATTCTAACTCTCTGATTCTGCTCCTCGCGGATGATATCGCAGTAGACGCATCTATCTTTATATTGAAAATATTCTTGCGCCCCGGCCAATTCTTCACAAACACGTTTTGGGGTAATCGGCAAAGCAATAAGCTGAGAATGGGAATGACTCAATGAAGCGCCGGCCAGTTCGCCTTCATTCTTAAACAACAAGATATATTTGAAGCGCATATCCTGTTTTAAATCCTGCAACCTTATTTTATAGGCTTCAAAAACTTTTGTCATACAATCGACGCTGTATTCATGCATGCGTTTATCATGATCCGGTGTTTCGATTATAACTTCATGAGCTCCGATACCGTTCATTTTATCGTACATGCCCACGCCGACTTTCTCCATATCACCCTCAATTCGCAATGCGGGAAATTTATTCGGTACAACCCGCACTTGCCAACCTGACTCGTTAGGATATGAATGAGGCGAACGAAACGCAAAAATTTCCGGAGGTGTTTTACGTTCATTTCCTTCGCAAAAAGGACATGACTTTGTTGATGATTTACCATGTGACACAGCAAAATCAATCGGACGTCTGGAACGTTCGGTTGATATTATAACCCACCGCCCAATAATAGGATCTTTTCGTAATTCCGGCATATCAGATTCTCCCGGTTATTTGAATCGCCATAAAACATAAAAAATGGATGATAATCCAAGGTTACCATCCACTTTTCATACAACATCAAAAAAAATTATCAATGAACTATCTCTGTTAATTTATAAGGCGCAGTCTTTTTTTTTCAATGGCAGTATCATATAACTTGACGTACTCTTTGGCTACAGTCATCCACGAAAAATTCTCGGACATTGCGTTTTTCATCACTGTATCCCAATCTTTCGGATTTGCAAAAATATCCAATGCTTCTTTGATTTTCTTCATCATCGCGTCAACCGTATAAACCTTGAATTTAAAACCGTTGCCTTTACCGGTTTTAGCTGTATAATTCTTAACCGTGTCATCCAAACCGCCGGTTGCCCGCACAATAGGAATAGTTCCATATTTCATACTATACATCTGATTCAAGCCGCACGGTTCATAGTTGGAGGGCATTAGAAAAAAATCGCTACCTGCCTCTATTTTATGAGCAAGAACATTATCAAAGCCCAATTTAACACCTATTTTATCAGGATATTGTTTAGCCAGCTTCTTGAATAAATCGTGATATTTATCATCTCCGGTACCCAGAATGATCAATATAACGTTCAGTTTCATAATATCATCTATTTTATTGGCTATAAGATCGAATCCTTTTTGGTTGGTCAATCGAGAAATAATGCCTATGACAGCAGTACCCTCTTTATCTTTCAGTTTGAATTGCGCCAACAGGTCTTCACGGCAAACCTTTTTACCTGACAAATCTTTTTGGGAAAATCGCGCTTTTATACATGAATCCACCTCCGGATTCCATACATCATAATCGACTCCGTTAATAATGCCGTACAAATCCTGCGCACGGGTTTTCAATACACCTTCCAAGCCGCATCCGAATTCCGGAGTCTGTATTTCTTGACTATATTTCTTAGATACCGTACTTAGAAAATCGGCAAACACTATGCCGGCTTTCATCAGATTGATTTTTCCATAAAACTCAATTCCGTCCGGATTAAAAACATCCCACGGTAAATTGGTAAGCGGCATATCAAGGTGCCAGAACAACCCCTGATAAGCCAGATTGTGAATAGTAAAAAGTGTTGTTGTATTTGCAAAAAACGGATTATCTTTTTCTTTGACTTTAAGCAGAACAGGCACTAAACCTGTTTGCCAGTCGTTGCAGTGTATAATGTCAGGCTGGAACTTCTGTTGTTTTAGAACTTCGAGAATTGCTTTTGAGAAGAAAATAAACCGCTCGGCATTGTCAGGATAGTCGCCTTCAGACGTTCTATAGAGTTCGGGGCGGTCATAGTATGAGTCGTTACCAATAAGATAAACAGGCACATCAGCAATAGTGCTGGTATAAATTTTACCTTGGACTAACTTATCGCTTATTTCAACAATAACCGTTTCACCAGTATCGGTGATTTTCGATTTACATTTTTTAGCCATCTGATAATACGGCAATATAACCCTGACATCATGTCCGAGTTTTTTTAATTCTTTAGGGAGCGCGCCGATAACATCTGCCAGTCCCCCTGTTTTAGCGAAAGGAACGACTTCGCTAGCCGCTATCAGAATTCTTTTTTTAGCCGCCATCTTATATTCCTCCTTGAATGGTATTCGTTATCGATTATAAAAAAGATCAGGCTAAACAACGGTGTTTTATAATGATAAATATCTTTGATAATATTGCAAGTATTTTGTAAAAATTTTCATATTGACATTTTTAGTTCTTTAGGAATAACAACAATTCCGCTATCGGTCACAGTAAATTTTTTTCTGTCTTCGTCAAGATCATATCCGACCTGAGATCCTTCGGGAATGAAAACACCTTTATCTATAATAGCCCGTTTAATTTTAGCATACCTGCCGATGTTGACGCCTTCCATAATGATAGATTCACGCACGTCGCTGTAACTGTTTATCCGAACATACGGAGATAATATCGAACGTTCGACACGGCCTCCGCTGATAATACACCCGCCGGATACTATGGAATCAAGAGCAACTCCCATACGCCCGCCTTTTTTCATCTGAGCAAACACTGTCTTCATGGGAGGAGCCTGCGGTTGATATGTGCGAATAGGCCACTGCTCGTCATAAAGATTGAACAAAGGATCGACCTTGACTAGATCCATATTGGCTTCATAATAGGAGTCAAGCGTCCCTACGTCACGCCAGTAGAGTGTTTGTTTTTTATTTTCATCAACAAACGGATAGATATACACTTTAGAACCGTGCTTATGTAAATAGGGTATTACATCTTTTCCGAAATCGTGGGAAGTATCGCTTTTCGCATCTTTGCTCAATACTTTAACCAGTATTTCGGTATTAAAAACATAAATACCCATCGACCCGATAGCTTTATCGGGTTTACCCGGTATGCATACCGGTTTTTTCGGTTTTTCCTGAAATCCTGTCATTCTATTTCGGTCATCCATGCCTATGATTCCGAAATGCCGAGATTGCGATGCGTCTATCTCGATACCGGCGACAGTCAAATCAGCACCGGTTTCTAGATGATATTGCAACATTTTGCGGTAATCCATCTTATAAATATGATCGCCAGACAAAATAAGTATCAGATCGGGTTTATCGTGTTCGATAGTATAGATATTTTGAAAAATAGCGTCCGCAGTGCCTCTATACCAACTGGAAGACACACGCTGTTGAGGAGGAATAATTTCCAGAAATTCACCTAACTCATACCGATAAAAATTCCAGCCCTGAAGGAGATGGCGGTTCAATGAAATAGATTTATACTGCGGTAAAACTATAATCCGCCTTATATTTGAGTTCGTGCAGTTGGAAAGGGTAAAATCAATGATTCGATAACTACCACCGAAAGGAACAGCCGGTTTAGCCCTGTCTTTTGTCAACGGATACAACCGTTCACCGCGTCCGCCTGCAAGAACAAAGGTCAATAATTTATTATTTCGCAATACTGTTTCCAATTTTAAAGAATATCCTGCTGTGTTATTTTATCTGTAATTTCGAGCTGTTTCAATCAACACCAGCTTTATTGCGGTCGATGACGTTGCGAATAGTCGTTTTAAGTTCGGTAAGATCTGAAGACTTAACAACATACGCTTCAGCAGACCACGTTAAAAAGTTTTCTTTATAAGTACCATACGCAGTATTGATAATAACCGGAATTTTGTTATTCAACTCCATAATTTCTGATAAGGCTTCAATGCCGTCTTTACCCGGCATACAAATATCGAGAATAATAAGATCGAAAGTCTGTTTTTTTAAGTAATCCAGAGCTTCCTGAGCGCTGGAAGCAAGAACAACCTGATATTTTTCCTGTACAAGTTCCTGTTCATAAAGAATCTGCTGGTTTACATCATCTTCTATCAGTAAAATCCGCTCGTTCATGTCACAATCCTCCTCAACTATGGCGTACCGGACAAATCTGTCCGCAGTGGCAAATATATGATAAATTCCGACCCACTACCTACTTTACTGATAACATCGATAAAACCTCCGTGTTCCTCGATAATCTTATGGGTCACTGCCAATCCCAAACCGGAGCCTCCCGGTTTTGTGGTAAAAAAGGGATTGAAAAGGTTTTCTATAACAGTTGGTGTCATGCCCACACCCGTATCTAAAATTTTTATTTTCAGATATTCATTTTCAGTTGTTGTTGACAACTCTATAAGATGGTTACCCGACGATCCGTTTCCGCATTTTATGGCTTCACTGATGGAATAAATCGAATTCTTAATCAAGTTGATAAACGCCTGCCTGATCTGTTGCGCATCAAACAAAATACGTGGAATATCGAGGTGCAATTCTTTCCTTAAGGTAATGTTACAATTTTCAAAATCGTCTTGCAAGAAATTAATTATCTCATCAATTACCTCATTTATACAACCGAGCTCGAAAACCGGCGATCCGGGTTTTGTAAAATCAAGCACATTCTGTAAAATACGTTCCAGCCGATAAACTTCTTCATAAATGATCTTTGAATTCCTTTTCACTTTTTCCATATCATGGGAAAATTTCATCATTGCATGAGCAAACCCGCCGATAGTAGTCAACGGATTGCGGATCTCGTGAGCGACATGCGCCGCCATCTTCCCTATCGTAGCCAGTCGTTCCGAGCGTACAAGTTTATTTTGGGTATCTTTAAGTTCCTCGTAGGCTTCTTTCAACTCTTCGATTTTAACGGTTAATTTTTCATAGGCGTCGGCACGTTCTATAGCAAGTCCCGCCTGATTCGCGAACATAGTAAGAAGCTGTATGCTGTCTTTATCGATACTTTTTCCGCTAAACAGCTTATCGGCGATTATCACGCCAAGAACCTTATCGCGCGCAAGTAGTGGCACTATAACAAATTCATTGGTATGCAGTTTTTCCTTAATTATCGGATGAACGCGCTTTTCATACAATGCGTCATTTATCAAAAATGTCTTTTTCTCCATAATGCTTCTAATAACAAAATCCGACTCATTGTCAAGGGAGAGACGGATAGAGCGGGTTATTTCGTCGACAGCGCTTTTTTGTGAAGGGTACTCATCAATATGAGCCAGAAAATCATCAAGCCTCCAGTTTTCTTTAGACAACTTATCCCAAATTCGCCCTGCTTCTTCAGCGGTTGCCGGTCCTACCCCCATCATACCTTTGACAATTCCTTTTTCATGATTAACCAACAGAAGCATGGCACGATTAAAACCGATAGCGCCTCCGGCTGTTACGCATGTCAATATGAGATGAAGCAGTCGGTCTAACTCATGCATTCCCTGCATTGCGTTACCGACTTTATTTAGCAATGACAACTGATAATACTTGTTTTCTATTTCTTTATTTCGTTCGTTAACCGTTTGCTGTAATTGTTCTGTAAGAGCCTTTACCTCAGAATATAGGCTGGCGTTTTCTATTGAGCTGGCAATCGGTGAAAGCACTTTTTTAACCAAACGTATATCGCCTTTACGATATGATTTCGGTTTATTACTGCCTACGTTGAGTATCCCAATCAACTTTCCTTTGGAAATCAAAGGAAATATTACAACCGACTTCACCTGTGTGGAAAGCACCTGTTCGTATTCAATCTGGGAGTCCATATCTTTACGGACATTACCCACCAGCATAATCTGTCGTGTCAAAAAGACTCTGCCGGGACCTTTGGAGGCCAGCAAATAGATATTTTTCGTAATAACCCGCGAATTATCTTCAGGATCAATCAGAACAAGTCTCTGTACATCCTGATAGGAGTTTTTTAGGATAATGCTAATGGCGTCAAAAGCAATAAGTTTACGTATTTCGCGCGCTAACGCGCCGAAAAGAACATCAATATTTATGTCCGCGGCAATAATATTCAGTATTTTGTTTATTACAAGCATTTGTTTTACTTGCGATCTGGTTTTAGTTATCTTCTTTTCACCATTTTTAGATTTTTCCTCGACAGTAAGATGACAGTAGGAAAGACTTTTTTCCAGATGCGCTATACGAAACATTGCCCTGATTCGCGCTATAAACATTTTTACGGAAAACGGACGCGGTAAATAGTCGTCAACATCAGTAATATAATTATGATCAAACCCGTTATGATCGCTGTCCGAATCCGTTATCAACATAATAGGAACATACGACGAATCACATACTTTTCGTACAGACAGTATGGAATCCGACAATGAAATATTTTCTACGAAATGGCTGATAATAACCAAATCGAAAGGTTTTATTTTTAGTTGTTCAACAGCATCGCTAACGGAAGGCACAATTTCAGCGGTAAAACCATGAATTGCTAAGGTATTATGGAAAAACTTGCGCTCATACTCATTACTTTCAACTACAAGAATCGCTTCAGTCATAATTACTATGACTCCGGAATTGTTTTTTTGCATCTGGCAAATCAATTTTATCGCCAACGGAAATTCCGTTTATCTCGAACCAACCACGGTTCATCTCAAGGGCGTATTGCACAACATGCTTCGATTTGTAAGACCGTTGGTCATAAGGCTCCATAGAGATAATTTCCGTAATAGTCCCATCTTTATTGATATATGCCAAAGACAAAGCTATACGTGTGTTTTTCATCCAGAAAGACAGAACCTGCTCATTTTCAAATATAAACAACATACCCTGATTTTCAGGCAACGATTGCCTATACATCAAACCCAATTGCCGTTTTTCAGGAGTATCGGCAATTTCAACATACACGGTTTTTTCGTTTATAGTCACCGGATATAAGTTAACGCCGTCAATTTGCCGTTTACATCCGTTGAAAATTATACACCAGAAAAAAAACAAAACAAATATTTTTTTAATTTGCACTTTTGAAGATATACTGTAAAATTTTTCATCGGGCTTTGCCATAGAAATACCTGTATCAAATGAACTGTACTTTGTCAGAAGGTGGAAATTCCACCTTAAGCGATTCGCGCGGCACAGTTTCATCAGGTTCAATAAATATTTTTTTCCGAAAACTGCGCTCCAGACGGCGTTTTAGCTGGGGATTATCGGCAAGCATCGCATCCATAACTACCGGATTGATGGATATTTTAACTTGTTTTTCACGAGTTTTTAATAAAACCCTCTTTATTTTTCTGTGGGCTTCAATAGATAAACTCATCAAAGATTTACGAAGTCCTCTACCCCCGCAATGCTCGCATTTTTCGTAAAGTTCCTGATTAATACTTTCTTTGATTCTCTGACGGGTCATTTCCACAAGTCCGATCTGAGACAAGGGTAAAATATTTGTTTTAGCTTTATCTTTTTTGAGAGATTCCTCAAGTTGCTGTAGAACTGCTTTGCGGTTTTCACGTTTAGCCATATCGATGAAATCAATTACGATAATACCGCCTATATTCCTAAGCCTCAGTTGTCTAGCTATTTCCTCAGCCGCCTCGATATTGGTAGCCCTTATTGTATCCTCTAAATTTTTATGTGCTACATTTCTACCTGTATTGACATCAATAGCAACCAGCGCTTCTGTTTCATCAATGACAATATATCCTCCGCACTTGAGCCAGAACTTTCGTTGAAACATTTTCTCAAGTTCGTCCTCAATGGCATAGGCATCAAAAAGAGGGGTCTTACGACGGTAATATATAATTTTAGCTTTTATTTCCGGAAAAAAATGCCTGAAATATTTTTTGATCTTGTAATATTCTTCTTTGGAATCAATTATAACTTCGTCAATCTCAGGCGTGAACAAATCTCTTATAATTTTTATCGATATATCGAATTCACTGTGAAGAAGACACGGGCCTTGCTTTTTCTTGGCTTCTTTTGCGATCTCTTCCCATGATTTTATCAGATACGCCATATCCCGCTCAAAATTTTTCTGTGTAGCCAACTCGCCGGCAGTACGCAATATAACGCCGTAATGCTTTGGTATTTTCAGTTTTTCAAGCAACTCTTTAAGACGTTTCCGTTCATTGCGGTCGGTTATTTTACGTGAAATTCCACGCTGGTTATTCTTATCGGGAGCGGGAATAAGCACAAGATTCCTGCCTGGAATACTGATATCGTTTGTTAAACGAACACCTTTGCTTTTGATAGCTTCTTTGGTTACCTGTACAATGATTTCCTGACCGTCGACAAGAATATCGGATATAGACGCATTTTGCCCCGAACGTTTTTTCACATTAGTATCTTTACGCGGAGCAAATGTATCAAACTCTATATTTTCTTTAAGATCGGAAACGTGGATAAATCCGTTTTTGCCTGTGCCGATATCGATAAATGCGGCTTGTATGGAAGGAACTATATTTTTGACTACTCCCTTATAAATATCCCCAGCGATCGGCTCATCCGAACTGCGTTCGATATAAAAATGTTCAAGCCGGTCGCCAACCATAAACGCAATGCGTTGCTCCTGTTGTTCAACATTAATAAAGATACGGTTCATAGGTTTTTCAGAATCCGAATTGTTTTTTTGTTTTCTTCTCATAAAATTAATAATCATATTTTCTTTTAACCCAAATACTTTCTAGTAACGCTACAGATATAATCGCCGTTAGCATAGACGACCCGCCGTAGCTGAGAAACAACAACGGCAAACCGGTTATAGGCATAATCCCTATAGTCATTCCCACATTAATAATAACGTGAGCTAATATCATGACCGATATCCCACAGGCTAAGAGCTTACCGAAGCTGTCTTTCGATTTTGACGCGATATAGATACCGATAATTATAAGTAAAAAATACAATAAAAGAACAAAGCTAACGCCCAAAAAACCCCATTCTTCCCCTATCACGGAAAAAATAAAATCAGTATATCTTTTGGGCAAAAAATTCAGTTGGTTTTGAGTTCCGTGCAACCATCCTTTACCAAATAACCCTCCGGAACCGACTGCTATTTTAGACTGAATAGCTTGATATCCAAGACCGGCAGGATCGAGATTAGGATCCCAAAACACTCTGATTCTATTTTTTTGGTAATCTTTCAATAAAAAAAACCAAAAAAATGGCACTGCTGTTATGCCAGTTCCTATAAGTAATAATAAATGTTTTAATGGTGTTCCTGCAACAAAAACCATAGTAAAAAATATCGGTATGAAAACCAAAGACGTACCAAGGTCAGGTTGCCGTAAAATCAGTACCATTGGAAAAAATGTAAGTATCATAGCCTTTAGTAGAAACCAAATTGACCGGTAATTTTGCAAATTCATCGATAAATACTTTGAAAGAGTAATGATAATCGTGATTTTGGCGAACTCCGACGGTTGCAGAACAAGGCCTCCTACCTGAATCCATCTCTGTGAGCCGTAACGAGTAGCTCCAATGACAAAAACAAGAATAAGCAATAAAATATTGGCAATGTAAATTAAGTATGACAACTTCATAATCCGGTCGTAGCCGTACAACAAAATAGCAACAAAACATATAATTCCGATTACCGACCATACAACTTGTTTCGAACTGTAATTAATCTGCGCATTTGTTTCGATGGTTATCTGATACGACGCGCTGTAAATAAAAGCCAATCCTACCGTAATCAATAATACTGTCACAGACAGCAACGGGTAATTTAAATGGCTTATCAATCCGATTTTTTTCATTCCATATCCTGTTGGTTTGCCAAAACCTGCGGTTTGTTTTTAAAATAAAAATCCACTATCTTGCCGGCTATAGGCGCCGCATATGTTCCTCCGGATGTGCCTTGTTCGACCAGTATTATAAAGGCGATTTCAGGATTGTCGCTCGGCGCAAAACCACAAAACCATGCGTGATGTATCCGGTTTTGCGGTGTGCCCATCTGAATGGTTCCTGTCTTTCCCGAAACGGGAATATCTTTAACAGCCGCTTTTTTACCGGTGCCATAATCATGCTGGACAACTTCCTTCATTCCTTCTGCGATCACTTTATAGGTATTCTCCGACATCTTTATTTTATTAAGGACTACTCGCGGAAATGATTGTAGCACTTCACCCGTGTTGGATACCACTCTTTCAACCAATCGCGGCTGAAGCAGTTCACCTCTGTTGGCAATAGCGACCATAAAAGAAACCAACTGTAAAGGGGTCACCAACATAAATCCTTGTCCTATGGATAAATTGATGGTATCGCCCGGATACCATGGCAGGTTAAGAGTGTATTTTTTCCAAGTTTTATCAGGATTAACTCCGGCGGATTCAGCATCAAGCAGAATACCTGTTTTTTTCCCGAACCCAAATTGATCTGCCCAATTATGAATCTGATGAACACCGATCATTTTATGACCCAGATTATAGAAAAAAACATTGCACGAATAACGTATGGCTTCAATCACATTGACCCATCCATGTCCTGCTTTGTGCCAACACTTCCATGTAAATTTGCCCATTACAAACGACCCGTTGCAATAATATTTGTCTGCTATAGTCAAACCCGAACTTTCCATGGCGCTTAAAGCTACCAGCATTTTAAAGGTCGAACCCGGCGGGTACACTTCGCGAATTGCTTTATTGATAAGGTATTTATGTTTGCTCTGGAATAATTCTCGAATAATTTCCGTAGACGTAGGTTTGACAAAAAGGTTCGGATCATATTCCGGAAAACTGGCCATCGCAAGAACATCACCGTTTCTGACATCCATCACCACCACCGCCCCAGTATGGTCCATCATCAAAGATTCGATATACATTTGCAGATGATGGTCAATGGTCAGATAAACATTACTGCCCGGTACCGGTTCTTTGACGCCGAGTATATCGTCGGTATACCCTCTATTGTCGACCTGAACCTGCATTCCGCCATGTTCGCCTTTTAGATAACGCTCAAGTTCTTTTTCAATACCCATTTTCCCGATATAATCCTGCATGAAGTAACTCTCGCTCTTCAGGCGCTTGTACTCTTCGGACGATAGTTTTCCTATATAACCCAATACATGAGATGCATGAGGACCGAAGCGGTAATCTCTTACAGGTGTCGGTTGAATACTGATTCCGGGAAAATATTCCCTGTTTTCCATAATCATGTTCAACTGTTGCATATTTATATCACGGACTATTTTTTCGGGGACATAGGGAACGTGGCGTGAAATCTGAATTTTCCTCAAAATAGTTTCTTCGGAAATATCAAGAATAGAGGCCAGCTTATGAACAATGCTATTTTTCTTTTCGTTGGGAATGTCTTCAATAACAACTTCGACATCGAAACTAGGCCTGTTATCGGCCAGAATTACACCTTTTCTATCGTAAATATTACCCCTTGGGGCGGGTATGATTATTTTCCTGACTCTATTGTTTCTAGCAAGTTCTACAAACCATTCGCCATGCAGTATCTGAATTCTCCAACATGAAAACCATAAAAATGCAAAACAAAAAAATATGCCTAGCACAAGAAATTTAATGCGCCCTTCAAACTGCCCAATAAAATGTTCTTCAGCCCTACGAATTCTTACCATGTAACAACACCTTCAGTAATGGATAGATAACGGGCACTACAAGTAAAGTAACCGGCGAATTTGACAAAACCATTTGGGTATAAAATTCCACAAACACCGGTATTCTGTTAGCAATATAATTCCACATACAAAAAATGAAACAGTACCCTAGAATAAGTATAAAAAGCAAAAACATAGCGGTACTTATATATTCAATGTAAAAACCCTTTTTGATGCGTGAAATAGTGTAACCTATTGCCCATAAAGCAATAGCAGACAACCCAAATTGAGAAAAAGTAAACACATCAAGCACTATTCCAATGACGAGACAATACCAGCGAACCTCATTCCAGTCGAATTCAATGATTAAAAATATGGCTAGTATTAAAAGAAAATTGACGATATTAGTGTATCCGAGAAAGGTAAACTGTATGTTTGCCTGCAAACCGGCAAAAAAATACATAAGCAGATACAGCAACAGCGAACTGCGTACAACTTTTTTCTTAAACCGATATTGCGAATAATAATTCGGTCTGACAATCATAAAGTATCATGTTTAGGTTTCAGGATAACCAGAACTTCCTCAAGTTTATTAAAAGAGACAGCAGGTATCACTTCAGCATATTTATACAGCGCGAACTTGGCTTCGTACACTGATTTGACAGTGCCTATCACCAGCCCTTTTTCATACACACCCCCAAGCCCTGAAGTCAAAACAAGGTCATTGACGTAAATATCCTCATCACGGGGTAAAAAATTGATTATAAGAAATCCCCTGCCGGTTCCTTCAACAAGCCCCACAATGCGCGATTTCTGCATAATACCGCCTATGCGGTTTCGCTTGTCAATCAATAATTGAACTTTCGAACTCAGCAAACCCGCTTCTATAACTTTACCGACAACACCCTGTCCAGACACAACGGGCATATCTTCTTTGATACCGCTTTTCACACCTTTATCAATAATTATCAATTGTGACGCGCCGGTAATGTCGCGTCCGATAACACGGGCAGGCAAAGTTTCGTAGCTGACATCTTCTTTCAAATCCAACAGGGTACGCAACCGTTGGTTCTCAATTTCATATTCCTTAAGTTGAGCTATTTTTCGTTCAAGGAGGCGAAGTTCATTTTTGATCTGAATATTTTCGTGTCTGAGATCTTTATTCAAACGAATATCCCTGCGGACATCTTTTACGAGGTTGACTGTCATTCGGGCACCGACAAGCACCGGTTTAAACCCCTGCAGTACAACCTGTCGGATCGTTCTGCTAAAAGGGAACTTGGGATTTAAAACTATGACCAGAGACAGAACAACTAAAATTACTCCGACGTATTTTCTGGATAGTAGCACTGTAACCCTTTTATTCCAATCTTATTCGGCTCAACATTTTGATTTCTTCCAAGACTTTGCCTGTACCTAGAGCCACCGCGCTCAACGGATCATCGGCAATTGTAACCGGCAAATCGGTATCCTCGGATATAAGTTTATCAAGGTTGCGCAATAAACCACCGCCTCCGGCCAACACGAGTCCGTGGTCAACCAGATCGGCAGAGAGTTCCGGCGGGCATCGTTCTAGAGCTATTCGGACTGCTTCAAGAATAGTTGAGATAGGTTCTGCCATGGCTTCACGTATCTCTTCGGAATTTATTGTTACGGTTTTAGGCAACCCCGCGACAAGATCACGTCCCTTGACCTGCATAGACAATTCTTCGTCGAGTTTATATGCTGACCCGATATTGATTTTTATATTTTCAGCGGTTCGTTCGCCAATCATCAGGTTGTAAGTCCGCTTCAGATACTGAATAATCGCCTCATCCATTTCATCGCCGCCAACCCTGACGCTACGGCTGAAAACTACTCCGGACAACGAAATCACTGCGACTTCAGTAGTTCCGCCGCCTATATCCACAATCATATTGCCTGTCGGTTCCTGCACAGGTAAACCGACCCCGATAGCCGCGGCCATCGGCTCTTCGATCAGATGAACTTCACGTGCGCCTGCGTGCTCAGCCGAATCTTCGACAGCGCGTTTTTCCACTTCGGTAATACCTGAAGGTACGGCTATCACAACTCGCGGCTTAGGATGAAACGGCAAAAAATTATTTTTAGAGCTGTGTACCTTGCGTATAAAATAGCGCAACATCGCTTCCGTAATTTCAAAGTTAGCTATAACACCGTCCTTTAACGGTCTGATAGCAACGATATTACCGGGTGTACGGCCAAGCATTTTTTTAGCCTCTTCGCCGACAGCCATGACTTTGTTGGTGTTCTGTTGTACAGCAACAACCGACGGCTCAGTCAAAACAATGCCTCTACCTTTGACATACACCAGCGTATTAGCTGTGCCCAAATCAATTCCCATATCATAGGCAAACAAACTCGATAGGAAATTAAACATACTCTCAAAATCTCCTGTATAGTAAAATGGTTTTGATTATAGTCTCAGCGATAAGGTTCAAGCAGGAAAACGCCTATCCGGCATTCGACGTATACGCCGTAATTGTAAGAAAAATCCAAAAATATTCTCCGATGAAGTTTGCAGTATAAAAAACCTTATCTAAAAATGCAATATAATTATTCCATACTTGACGATATTTATACAATCAATTTATCTTTTAATAAACCTTGTAAATAGCAATATCTATACCGATTTTTTAACTATAAACGATTCAAGAAGCCCGTCAAGTACTCTATCATATTCCGCCTCAAGGTATACCCCTGTATCACAATTTTTTTGTTTCCGTATGTTTCCGTTTTCATATATTTTACCTATCAGACTGTGATGGGAATATGGTATAAACAACCGTCCAAATGTTCGATAGTCGCGCGTTTGTTCAGATAAAACCTCAAAAAGCCTCTCGAGATTTTGACCGGTTTTAGCGGAAATAGGAACACAAGGCATTGTTTCGCGTTCAAGATGTAGTAAGCCGTCCTGAGATATCAGGCAATCTATCTTGTTTAGAACGGTAACTACCTTTTTTTCGTATGCAGATAATTCTTTGAGCACTTTCCTGACAATCTGCAATCGGTCTTCAGCTTTATCATCGCTTACATCAAGCACATGAATAAGCAGATCAGCCTGACGCACCTCCTCCAAGGTAGCCTTAAAAGCGTCAACTAACTGATGCGGCAGTTTATTTATGAAACCGACAGTGTCGATTAAAAGAATAGGTTGATTGTTAGGCAATACAAATCTTCTGGCGGTAGGGTCTAGAGTAGCGAATAATTTATCGGCAACCATTACATGGGAGTCTGTCAGTTTATTCAACAGAGTCGATTTACCTGAGTTGGTATATCCTATAAGAGCAATGACCGGTATATTGTGACGCTTGCGTCGTTTTCGCTGTGTTGATCGGTAAGTTTCAACCAGTTTAAGTTCTTTTTTTATCGAATGGATACGTTCGCGAATTTGACGCCTGTCCATTTCGAGCTGTTTTTCACCCGGTCCTCTAACGCCTACCGCGCCGCCGGTCATGCCTTCCTGCCTGACAAGATGCGTCCACTGACGGGTCAGCCTAGGCAACATATATTCAAGGCGTGCCAGTTCAATCTGAAGTTTACCTTCTTTTGTACGAGCTCGTGCGGCAAAAATATCTATGATAATTTCCGTACGGTCGATAACAATCACATCATCCAATTTCGCGGATATATTTTTCATTTGCGCAGGCGTTAAATCGTCATCAAATATTACAGAATGAATATCGTTTGCCTTGCAATATTCATGCAGTGAATCCACTGAACCGCTACCTATACAATATGACGGGGATGGTACTTCTCGTTTGTTTATAATATGTTTATCGACTGTAAAACCAGCGCTCTCGGCAAGTAATTTAAGTTCCTGTAGAGATTCGAGAGTCTGCCATCTGCGGTGATTAGGAAGCTCCAAGGCGACAAGGACAACTTTTTTTGTTTCCTTTTGAAATGATGTCGGTATGGTTTTAGGTTTTTGAATACGTTTTGAGCTAAAATCGTAAATTTCGTGTATTTTTCTCATCGGATAATAAATTAATTCTCCTTTACGCTATAAACAATCCTAAAACTTTAACTTCAGTTCTTATGTTATAGCAGTACGTTTCGCAGTTTTCTATATAATATCATCTCCAAACAACAAACAAAACAAATTTTCTTCTTTAAAAACATAAATTAGATTCAAATTACAGTAGATAAGTTGTTTATTTCTTTACAATATATGATATCGATCATTACAATAGGGATGTTTATATAAATAAACACGGAATTTCTGAAAATTTAACCTGCGACAATTTTTAAAATAATTTGAAATTGTTGCCTTAGATATCAACCTGTCTATGATGGAATTTTTTCAGATTTTCCATAATCTATTCGTTATTGTCTCATGAAAACAAGTCGATATACTCATAATATGCTACCGGTATCAATCATACTGGCTTTCAGCGCGATACTGGCGTTTTCGAATACGCTTTGCAACGATTTCGTTTATGACGATTCCGCTTATGTGGTAAACAATCATCATATCAGGGATTTTTCTCATTTTCTTTCTTATTTCACATCTTTGCATACTTATCAGTCAACAGGAGCCGAAGGGCAATTTAAAGTTTATCGCCCTCTTGTTACTGCCAGCTTTGCCTTAGATTACGCTATATGGAAATTAAATCCGTTCGGATATCATCTGACAAACTTGATACTGCATTACATAACCTCCATACTGATTTATATATTTTTTTGCGCACTGCTGAAACACCGCATTCAGGCATTTATAACTGCGCTTATATTTCTGATTCATCCAGTGCAGGTTGAAGCTGTAGCGTGGATATCCGGCAGAGGCAATATGCTTTATGCAATTTTATCCATTTTAAGCCTTACAGCATTTTTGCGCTATCTGACGTTACCGGACAAAAAATCCATCATACATGCACTGATTTGGTATACAATGGCTCTGTTTGCCAAGGAAACGGCAGTTGCTGTACTTCCATTGATGATTCTGATATTTTTATTTAGTTCCGATCACACCCATTTGAAGTTAAAATTCAAAAAACTATTAATACTTCTTGTTCCTTTTTTTATAGTTACAGCGATTTATACAATTATCCGGACAGCCGTTATCGACGCAGTGAGCCAACGTGAATTATGGGGCGGTTCATACAGCGCTACAGTAGCAACTATGGTCAAGGTGGCATTGTTGTATCTGTACAAACTCGTTTTGCCTGTTAAGCTGAATGTTCTACAAAATGTTTCAGTTATTCCATCGCTATTGAGCATAAATGCTACTCTGTTTTCAACGGCATTGCTTGTGATTGCCTATTTTTGCGGAATTCGAAAAAACACTTCGTCAACCGTAAAATTCGGATTCTGGTGGATTTTGCTCGCGTTACTGCCTGTCTCAAATATTATTCCCCTACAAGCGCTTTTTGCGGAACGATTTTTATATCTTTCGGTAGCCGGTTTTGGCTGTATAGTAGCATATATATTCTTCTATGTGGCTGTCCGGAAAAAAGCAATACTGGCAACATGTTTAATAATCGTTTCACTGAATATCAAAACAATATCCCGAAACAGCGAGTGGCAGTCAAACGATACTCTTTGGAAAAGCGTTCTCGCGGTCGACCCACAAAACGCGAAGGCTTATAACGGTATCGGCATGGCGTATCTGGAAAAAAACGATCTTGACAATGCGGCTACCGCATTGCAAAAAGCGATACGGTATGCACCTGACAACTTATATATAACCAATAATCTGGCGCTAGTCTTTTTAAAACAGGGCAATAAAGACGAAGCATTGCGATTGTTTGAAAAAACACTGAAAATGGAAGGCAACCAAGCGGTCTCGTATCATAATTTAGGGCTACTTTATTTGGAACAAAAAAGATATAGTGAAGCGCTTTTCTACCTTGAAAAAACCGTGGAACTCGATAAGCGTTATGCCAACGCTTATAATACTTTAGGAATGTGCTATTTTTACATGGGAGAACACGAAAAAGCAATTTCTGCATGGCTTACATCAGCATCAGTCAGACCTGACGACCCGCAGTCATATTACAATATAATCATCAGTTATCTTCAGAAAAATGATTTCGATAATGCGAGTTTATTTTTGAGAAAAGCTATTAAAATATTTCCCGAACATCCGTCATTCGAAGAAATCAAAAGAAAATTGCGATAACCTGTCTATTCAACGCGGTAGTATACCGAGTAATTCCATAACATCATCAATTTTATCGGTCGGCGCGGCACACTGTTTATCTTTACACACATAAAATGTTGTGTTACCGTCATTAGACTTGTATAAACCAATATATTGAACAATTTTTTCAAGTTGCTCGGACATCTTAGCATCGACAGGTTTATGAATAATCATCTTATTGGGTATAAAATATTTACCGATTGTACGAAGCACGGATTCGACTTGTTCTTTATTTATATCGCCTACGATTATTATTTCGTATTGTTCGCGTAATAGATAATCCAGACCACTCAAAAACTCCGTATATCCCACAGGCATTTTACTTAGCTCAGATTGAAAGAAAGCCGCCATCTTAGATGCTTTTTCGTAATATGATGCATCACCTGTCAACACCGCCATACGTATCAGATTAGCGAAAGCAACGGAATTCCCTGAAGGAACAGCCCCGTCGTATATTTCTTTTGTTTTTACGATTAAATTTTCCGCGTCAAAGGCGGTAAGATAAAAACCTCCGTTTTTATCATCCCAAAAATGGTTTATAAGATCATTATGCAGATCAAACAGATTAAACAAAAGTTGCGGGTCAAGAAAATACTCGTAAAGCTCGAATATTCCCCATATTACAAATGCATAATCATCTATTTGAGCCGTAATACCGGCACGTCCTTTACGGAATAGATGCAACAAACGTCCGTCTTTATTGCGTAAATGCTTTAAAATAAAGTCAAGAGTCTCTTTGGCTGTTTGCGCATATACCGGCTCATTAAAGGCTTTTGCCGCTTTTGCAAGAGCCGCAATTATAAGCCCGTTCCAGTCGGTCAAGATTTTGTCGTCTTTAAATGGAGGAACTCTTTTTTGGCGTGCTTGAAACAATACCTTCCTTACTTTTTCAAGGTTTGTCTGAAATTGATTTTGTGTGATTCCAAACCGTCTAGCAAGTTTCTCCTCCGAATCCGTAATATGCAAAATATTGGAACCGTTTTTTTGACCCGTAGCTTCTACTCTAAAATTCCCTTCGTCAGTCACATTGAATACTGCCATGGCAAAAGCCGCGTCGGATGGACTTAGAAGTTGTTCTATTTCACGTTTAGTGAAAAGATAAAACCGGCCTTCTTCTCCTTCACTGTCGGCATCTTCAGCAGAATAAAACCCACCTTCAGAAGACCGCATATCTTTAAGTAGATATGAAAAAATCTCACAAGCCGTTTTTTTATAAAACAAATCGCCCGTTGCCTGATAAGCCTCGATATATGCCATAGCTATTAGAGCCTGATCGTACAACATTTTCTCAAAATGCGGAACCAGCCATACGCTGTCTGTAGAATATCTGTGAAAACCGTATCCTATATGATCGTATATTCCTCCCAGCCGCATATTCCGTAGAGTTCGCTCAACCATCTCCAAAGCAGTTGAATTTTTTGCATGTTTCCAGTATCTGAGCAAAAAACGCAGATTATGAGGTGTAGGAAATTTAGGAGCACCCCCGAAACCTGCATATGTAACATCGAATAGCTCCTGTAGTCGCGCGAAAGCGTCGTCGAGTATTTCTAAACCGGGTTGCAAGCCGCCTGTAAAAGTAACACTTCTCTGAAGATGTCCGGTTATGTCTTTGGCAGACTGCAACAATTCGTTTCGATTATTATGCCATATCTCACGAATACGCAGTGAAAGATCTATCATGCCTATCCGTCCATATACGCTGTGTTTAGACAAATAAGTCCCTGCAAAAAAAGGTTTCTTATCGGCTGTCATAATGATACTCAACGGCCAGCCTCCACCGCCGGTAATCATCTGACAGACTGCCATATAAACAGAATCGATATCAGGCCTTTCTTCTCTATCCACTTTTATAGATATAAAAGTTTCATTCATCAAACGCGCAACTTCCGGGTCTTCAAAAGATTCACGCTCCATAACATGGCACCAGTGACATGTAGAATACCCTATAGACAAAAAAACCGGTTTATCCTCATCACGAGCTTTTCTGAACGCTTCTTCACACCACGGCCACCACTCCACCGGATTGGAGGCATGCTGGATCAAATAGGGGCTTAAAGAATCTTTCAAATGGTTCACGAAACGCTCCTCTATTTTACCTACCGTTTTTATAGGATATCACTAAAATAAAAATCACCTTTTTAAAAATCACTACTTATCATTTTTCAAAGTTTTTAGTTAAAATCCAATGCAACTTTTGTCAATGAATCCTCTTGCGGATGCCTCCGATATGACAGAAATTTTCAATCTGTTTTTGTAGAGTTCCCATAAAATAAGAATATAGAATCAAAGACACGGTTCAATATAAGATGTAGTTTCTAAAGCTCATTTTAATCGGTTCACAGTTTTAAAAATGAACTTTTTACCTGTATTGTATTGTCAAAATAAACTAATCTGTTTATTATGTTACCAACAACAATAAAATACAAGGAGGAAATTATGGAACGAACAGGTTTTACAGTTAAAGGAAATCCTATTACTTTACTAGGTGAAGAAATCCGGACGGGACAACAAGCCCCCTCTTTTACCGTGCTCAACACTGATCTTGAACCGGTAAGTTTTGAAAAGTTCGCCAACAAGATAAAAGTCATCGCGGCAGTACCGTCTCTTGACACTCCTGTATGCGAGACACAAATAGTCCGGTTTAACAACGAAGCGACTCAACTGTCGAAAGATGTAGTTATCCTTTTCATCAGTATGGATTTACCTTTCGCCATAAAAAGAGCCGTATGCTCCAACGACATAAAAAAAGTCAAAGCGTTATCCGATCATAGAGACGCTGATTTCGGCAAAAAATACGGGGTATTGATAAAAGAATTGCGTCTTCTCGCGCGGTCGGTGTTCCTTGTCGATCAAAACAATACCGTTCAATATGTGGAATATGTGAAGGAACTAAGCAGTCCGCCGAATTATGAGGCAGTTTTGAACGCAATTAAAAAATTGATATAGAGATTACTTTATTTCCATCCAATTATCTCCGATGCCTGTCTTAACTTCTACAGGAACATTGAGAGGTATGGCATTTTTCATGCAATCTGATATGATTGGCTTGACTATGTCTATTTCTTCAACCGGTACTTCAAAAAGAAGTTCATCATGAATCTGAAGAAGCATTTTTGTTTTCATATTGCGTAACCGGTTATGGATGTGAATCATAGCTATTTTAATCATATCAGCGCAAGTGCCTTGAATAGGACTATTTACAGCAATATGTTCAGCATTTACACGAATTCGTGAATCTTCGCTGTGTATTTCTGGTATTTCTCGTTTGCGATTAAGCATAGTAAGAACATATCCGTTTTTACGGGCAAAATCGAGTGATTCATCGATAAATTGTTTTATACCGGAATACTTTTCAAAATATGATTCTATGAATTGTTTTGCCTCAGCCTGTGTGATGCCTGTATCACGCGCCAATTTAGCCTGCCCCATACCGTATATTATACCGAAATTGATGGCTTTTGCCCGCGAACGCAGTATCGGAGTAACCGCATCCATGGGCACTTCAAAAATGATTGAAGCGGTTTTACTGTGTATATCCTGACCGGAAGAAAAAGCCTCAATCAGCCGTTCATCTTTCGAAAGATGCGCGAGTATGCGTAGTTCTATTTGTGAGTAATCGGCAGACAGGAGCTTTGTCGCTTTTGATGAAGCGATAAATGCTTTGCGGATTTTTTTTCCTATTTCAGTACGAACCGGTATGTTTTGCAGGTTCGGGTCACTGCTGGATAAACGACCAGTTGCGGTTATTGTTTGATTGAAAGATGTGTGCAATCTGCCGGAATTTGCGTTGATAAGTTTAGGTAATACATCTATATAGGTAGACTTAAGTTTGGAAAGCTGGCGGTATTCCATAATAAGGTCGACTATAGGAATCCCGCTGAGCATTTCCAGTACCTGCACATCGGTTCGGTATCCGGTTTTTGTTTTTTTGGGGCGATAACCGGCATTTTTATGTACCTGTAGCCGGTCAAAAAGAATTGTTCCCATCTGTTGCGGTGAATTGAGATTGAACGATTCTCCAGCCAATTCAAATATCGACTCCTGCACACGCTCAAGCTGTTCGTCAAAATCCCTCGACATATTTTTTAGAAACGGGGTATCAAGCGCGATTCCAGCTTCCTCCATATGCATAAGCACGGGAACTAAAGGCATTTCGATGGTATTGAACAATTCCGTCAGGTTTGCCGCTGAAAGTTGCGGTATCAAAATATTTTGCAGGCGAAGTGTGATATCCGCATCCTCACACGAATAAACCGCTACTTTTTCGACCGGAACATCCGCCATGGACACCTGATTTTTTTTCTCGCCTATTAGATCAGTTATGGGAATTTTTTTGAAATTCAAGTAAAATAAGCTCAAGGCGTCTAGGTTATGCTGACGGTACGTAGGCCGCAACAGATACGATGCGATCATTGTATCGAAATAAATTCCACGCATATAAACGCCATACTTACGCAACACGAGCGCGTCATACTTTATATTGTGTCCGCATTTTTTAACCGATTCATCTTCAAGAATCGGTTTAATGGCAGACAAAATTTCCTGAGCGGAATTATGCGTTTGTACCCTGAAAAGATCTGACTGCATGGAATCATTGTCATCAATGACAACAGACAAATAGTATGCCTCTTTCTCATCAAAGGCAAATGATATGCCCAGTAGATTGGCTTCCAATGGGTTTATCGAATCGGTTTCGGTATCGAAAGCAAAAGCGGTTTTGGTTTTCAACATGTCGAAAAACCCGCCAAAATCTTTCCATGTCTTTATGCAATGGTATGCAGTAGGTTCACTTTTATGCGTTACATTGAAATCTTTTAGCAAACTACTGAATTCTTCATATTTAAGAAATTCTATTATCCTCTCCGTGTGAGGTCCTGTAAAACGAAAATCTTCTATGCCAAGTTGAATTTCAACATCGGTCAAAATGGTTACCAAATCTTTGGAAAGAAACGCTTTATCCCTGTTATCCAGCAATTTTTGTTTGAGCGTGTCGGGTTTGACTTCATTCACACGATCATATAAATCGTTGAGCGATTGGAAAGAATCAAGCAATTTTACCGCAGTTTTGGGACCTATCTGAGGCACTCCGGGTATGTTATCGGAAGAATCTCCCATAAGCGCCAAAAGATCGATAATTTGTTTCGGTTTGACACCGAACTTTTCTTTTACGCCGTCACTATCGATAATATCCGGTTCACCGGAAGTCGATTTGATATTATACAGCTTGATACGGGAATCAACCAGTTGCGCAAAATCTTTATCGCCGCTGACTATAAACACTTCAAAACCATCTTCTGCGGCTCGTCCTGCCAGAGTACCGATTATATCGTCAGCCTCAAAACCATCTTTTTCAATATATTTTATATTGTATGCATCCAACAGAGAAAATATCTTGGGAAATTGCCCGCGCATTTCATCGGGCATTTTTTCTCTTGTTGCCTTATACGCAGGGAATTTTTTGTGGCGAAACGTAGGTGTTCCCGGATCGAAAGCAACCATGATGTATGAAGGTTGCTGTTGCCTTATAAGCGAACGCAAAGTATTGGCAAACCCGAAAACCGCGCTGGTATTTTCACCTCGAGAATTTATTAAAGGATTCCGTATAAAGGCAAAATATGAGCGATACGCAATTGCCGATCCATCGATCAAAAAAATTCGTTTATCCACATTGATTCCCTTATATAATGATATTCAAGCTATTATCAACTTTTTCAATTATTCTTTGAATTATTTAATCAATTTTTAGGTCATTAATATAGTATCTATTCCGATAAATGATAATGATGGCATATATGTTGCTTTATAGATACCCCAGAGGGATTGAATATGAAAGATGACATCAGTTTCGCAAAGTTAGTTCAGTTACGCAACGAGAATTTCATGCTATATCAATTCAGCATGTTTCTCATCAAAATCAAGCTCACCCAAATTGCAAGCAGATGGTTGCATCATTGAGCCGACTGCACCACGGATAACATAGCGCTCAAAGCCCGATGAGCATCTTGCCTGACTGATTGCGGCACTTCAATGATATTATATCGTCCTAACTGTTCCAATGTGGTTTTAAGTTTGGGTAAATTAATCTTGAACATATTTGGACATAGCGAACGTGCCACAGGAATAATTTGCTTATCGGCATATTGACGCGCAAGCCGGTCGACCATATTAATCTCGGTTGCTATTGCTATAACCGAACCTGAAGGCGCTTCTTTTACATATCTTTCAATAAAAGAGGTTGATCCCGAGTAGTCAACCTGCTGTATAACATCTCTAGTACATTCAGGATGAGCAATTATTACCGCAGACGGAAAATTTTTTCGTATATAATTTACATGTTCAACATTAAAAAAGGTGTGAACATGGCAATGACCTTTCCATAGAATCAGCTCCACTGCGTCAATATTTGCTATAATGCGTTTATCATCAGGCATTAGAGGATCCCAAACAAACATTTTGTCTTCAGGTATATTAAGGTTATGGGCGGTATTGCGCCCCAGATGTTCATCCGGCAGAAAAAATATTTTTTTGCCCTGTTGACGCGCCCATTTAAATAATATATTAGCGTTTGAAGATGTGCAAACCGCGCCGCCGTGACGCCCGCAAAACGCTTTTATGGAAGCAATAGAATTCATATAGGTAATTGGAACTATTTGTGAAGAAGGTATAAACTCGGTGATGGTATTCCATGCCTTTTCCACCTCAGGCAGTCGCGCCATATCCGCCATTGGACACCCTGCGTCAAGATCGGGTAGCTGAACGATTTGGTATGGTTTGGATAAAATAGAAGCGCTTTCCGCCATAAAATGAACACCGCAAAAAATAATGTATTTCGCGTCGTCAAGCGATGCCGCCCGTCGAGCCAGTTCAAATGAATCGCCCATATAATCGGCAACAGTTAAAATCTCCCTCCGCTGGTAATAATGCCCCAGAATAACCAGTTTATCACCGTTTTGTTTTTTTATATCATTGATAGTTTCTATAATCTGTTGTTCGTTTTCCACAGTCATGACATTTACCTCAAACAAAATTTATTTTCACTATATATTAGATAACACTAAGCCTACCTTTATAAAAAAGTGTTCTTAAATAATATTTCTTCAAAATATGTTTTCAGATCTTCAGTAGAAATTTTTATAATAAATAAATGCAATTTATGCCCATAGGCCGCACCAGTAAGTTTTTTCTTGATCGAATAATACATTGGCGAAACCTGAGTATAATCTTTCCGTACCGATATGATACCTTTTTTCATAAGAAAATCGAAAAATTCTTTATCAAACTCAGGTGGAGATGTGCTGTCTCGTTCCGTTTGCAACATAAAAAAACGCTGTGTTTTTTTATGGGACACCTCACTGAGAATAAACTCCATCAAATCCATGTCGTCATAAAAAAAAGTGGCTTTGGGAATATCTTGCCGAGCGTAATAACGCACAACCTCCGCCTCATCGGAAATAATGATATCGCCGTATTCCATCAATTGATTTACGTCATAAACAACTGTTTGCCAGTCAATAGCATATAACGGGTTGAGGAAATATCTTTTATTGTAATATGAATTCAAAACAAACATATTCAATACTATCAATACAACTACGGCAATATATCTGTACCGGCCAAACCATGTATAACCTCTTGAAATCATAACCATAACAGGCACGAATAGAAACATCATACGTACAGATATATATATAAAACTTTGTTTTCCTACCAGTTTGCTTGATAATATTATGACACTTAAAAACGAAATAAATACTGCAACTATAACAAGAATGGTTTTTGACCTGACAATAGGCGGTAATGTCTTTAATCCTGTAAGAAAAACTGCAAACGCGGTTATGTGCAATAAAAACAATGGCAGTGTTATATATATCTGCCATGGATATATACACTGCCCTACTAGAAAATCATAAATCGTAAAACCCGCACGTATAATTATACCGAGATAATTACCGGACAACGCCGCATGATCCGATATCGAAGAAAGATGAAAAATATGATAAAGCAACTGTTTTAGCCACGGTAAAAAAGAAAGAAAGGCAATCAATTGTATCAATATCAACTGTCGCAATTTTCCCGGAAATCTCTTTCGCAACAATAACAACCCGATGAATTCGCCCAGAAAAATTGTCGAAGCGGGATAATCGGAATAAATCAATAAAATATGACCGGCTAACAACAGCCACCACCAACGTTTTGCGGAATGACTGACAAATTTAATAAGTAAAGTCAAAAGCAATACTACAAGAAACGCGGCATACGAATAATACCTGATCATCCTCGTAAACATGATAAAAAAAGGTGAGGTTATAATCACCGCGCATGGAATCCAGATATTTTCTTTCGTATCGAAAATCAAAGTGTATAAATAGCATCCTAACAACGCCGCCATAAACCCGAAGATAATAGAAAAATATAATCCGGGCATAATAGTATATGAAAATAGCATGCCCCATAACTTAAGCAATATATAATATAGAGGCGGATGCGGGTCTTGTTGATATACCGAGGCAATCAAATCCTTCAACGATTTGGACGCCATATTTAGACTATATGACTCATCCGTCCAAAAACAATGTGCGGAAAGGTTCAAGCGGAGCAATATTGCTCCGAGAATTAGAGTGCCAAAAAAAAAGAATAAAGACAATTTTCTATAATTTTTCATAACCAACCCCTGTAATATATCAGGGAAAGATAATATACCTAAAAACTACTGACTGGCAAGTGTATTTCCCAAATTCTAAGAATTAACACCGCACTGCTAAGGCATAACAAGCGATTATCCCAAAAGTAAACTTTACACTTAAAATGCCGATAATAAAAGCAGTATGGGAGAATTATTTTATGGCCGAAGATGTAAAAACGCAAAACAATCGACAGGGAACCGAGCAGACAGACAAACAGTTTGTTATGCAGGTCAAACATACTTCCGCTACTAAAAAAATTGATGTCAGATGCCATAAATGCGGTGAACAAGAACATATATGCTGGAAACCCGGCATGCTTTGCCCTATATGCGGTTCCAATGCCTTCGAACCGATAATAAAAGTAGAACTCAGCGAATCGGAACCGATTGAAGACACATCAAAAGTGCAGATTAACAAACAGCCTATTCAACTAAAACTGCCAAAATTTTCTCTGTATAAAATTTGCACTGTAGGTTCGTTGATCATTATGATTCTGGTATGGGGACGTATAGGGTGGTTTATATTTCAGGAAACTCATAAAAAAATACCGGGACCGCCCCCCGATTACGGCTGGAGATATGCATGCACGCACTGTGATCACCGGTTTGTTGACAAACCTCTAATACCTCCGGCGAGATGCACTTTATGCGGTCAAAAGACTGGTTATGTTATCTATAGGTGCATAAAATGCAACAAAACCTTTGTTCTTCTCAAGAAAGATAAAGTTCCTCAATGCACTCATTGTAATTCTACATTGATCAAACCGGCTCAGGCGCGAATCCCGTCAGGCAAATAAACCGAAAACGATTTCACTATATCGTAAATCCATTGGGACGAACGAGCCATTTCATCAATACGCACATACTCCTCGTTTGTGTGCGGTTCCCATTGGCCTGTTCCAAGAACCACAGCCTCTATGCCATGACGATTGAATACATTGCCGTCACTTCCCCCGAATGACGATTGGATAGTAAATGTATTATCTGCAGTATTTTGTGCGTGAGTTATTATAGGCGACGATTCTTCGATATAAAAGGAATGATAGTCTTCATTAAAAGTACTCTTTACGGTAGCGCCCAGTTTAGTTGCTTCTTCGGAAAATACGGATCGTATTCTTTCCCACTGAATGCTGATATCTTCAGATCTATATGAGCGTGTTTCACCTTTAAGGAACACATTATCCGGAATAATATTGCAGGCTTTTCCACCTTGAATGACTCCAATATTCACAGTAGTATTTTCGTTAACACGCCCCTGATCGATACGACTAACAGCAGAGGCGGCGGCGGCGATCGCGTTTATACCCTTTTCCGGCGCTATACCCGAATGAGCCGACTTGCCCATAACCTCATATTCAAACCGTATGGCCGAAGGCGCTTTGTTGATGAGTGTGTATACAGGGTTATTACCGCTGTCAAGAACATACGCATATTTCCCCTTAAGCATTGAAAAATCGAAGTTTTTTACGCCAAGCAATCCCACTTCTTCGCAAATAGAAAATAGAATCTCTATATCTCCGTAACTCTCATGGTTTTCAACAAGACTACGAACCGCTTCGCATATCAAAGCAATCCCAAGACGGTTATCAGCTCCTAAAATAGTCGTTCCGTCGCTTCGAACCAATCCGTTGCCCACTATAGGTTTTATACCTGCTGTGGACTTAATAGTATCCATATGAGCCGATAAAACAACAGCCGGAGCAGATGTATCCGTTCCCTTGACGCGAATAAACAAATTGCCGCAGTTAGCACCTATCTTTTCACCGGCATTATCTTCAACAATAATCTCAGCATAGGGCTGGAAATAAGACTTGAGATAATCGCATACCGGACGTTCTTTAAATGACTCTCCGTCGATCTGAATAAGTTCAATAAATGTAGCAAGTACACGATCCTGCGAAATTCGCATAAAAACCTCTCTTTTGGATATTACATATATATTAGACATGATATATAATTAGATCTGAAGATCAACAGATAAGTGCATATACAAAAAATATGCTTGCTAAATATTTTTAATATACTGCGTTATCGTATTACGTAACCGACTGATATATTAGGCGCACGTTTAATATAACCCGGCTTGTCGGCAAAAAAATCGTTGCATGCCTTTTCAACGCCCGGCAAAACCGGCCATTTATAGTCATGTACACAAATAACAGCATTATTTGTGAGTTTATGATAAACTTTAGAAAAACTGTCCATTATCGATGAGTACAAATCACCGTCAAAAAAAGCAAAAGCAATTTTCTCGGGATATTCATAATCAGGAATTTCGCTAAACCAGCCTTTATGTATAATTGGCGGTTCAAGTCGTGAATTGCAAAAGTTTTGTATCAATATTTCCTGTGTAGTTTGACACTGACCTTTGCGGAATTGGCGGTCTGTTTGCGATATGTCATATGGCGATATATCCGGAATGCCTTGGAAAGAATCATACACATGAAAACATTTTTTTGATTTATAGTGGTTAAGGATACGCCTTATAAACAAGGAAGTTGTTCCACAATTACAACCCAGTTCAACTACATCTCCTTCAACATTATTTAGAAGGACATTCTCAAGTTGACCCAAAATAAACATCAACTGATCCGCATGAACCATAGTAGTAATAATGGGATATTCTCTCAATACTTCCGGCACATAACTGGTGGTTGTTTCCATAACAATCTCCACTTTAATATTATCACAAATATTATCACATGATAGAAACTGTGTGAAAAATACAGTCGGCAAGTACATTTATATTTGTCGTCATAAAGACATATAATTTAACATAAATTAAACTTTGTCTTAGCAAAATAACTGGCGAGATAATGTGTAGTGTATCTGATACTCTCAGATAAAGATCAGCTGAACAACCCGCAAATATTTGCCAGCCAGGCAGGAATATCCTTATTCATCAACAATATTATGTTGGTGTATACCGATATACCTAAAAAACTCAGGCTTAGAACCAGCATTGCCACAGAAACTATCGAAACAGGTTCGTTATCATAGCTTTCTGCAAATTTATTCTGAACAATACGTTCGGCTTCTGAAAGTTCCATACCAACCGGTGTTTCATTGTCGGTATTGACTGTGAGTTGATCTTTTTTGCTATAACGTCGCGCTTTATATTTAACTTGCTGTGCTTGCTCATCCTCAACCGGAATTATGTCGACGGTTTGAGACGGTGATAGCGTATCCGGCTGAATCGATGCTTTTTCTAGGGGCTCTTGCGCGGTTTGTTCCTCTATTTTTTCTTTAATCGCATCCTGAGCAGGCGCGACATGTGTTTTCAATGAAGGATCGTCTTCTCCAGCGCCACGTATTTTATTCATAATGGCGTCTGCAGTCGGAGTTTGCGTTGACGAAGCGTGCACATCAGTCTTAGCAGGGGCATCTTTCTTTTTAGCGGTCGAAGGTTTAACGTCAAGGACAATCTGCTCCGATTTAATCAATTTTTTCTTCTGGTCGCTTGTGGAATCCTCTTTTTTGGATAACAACCTTGGCTGTTTTTTATCGGATTGATCCGCATCTTTAGTTTCGGATTCACCGGACGGCTTATCGGCAGAATCGGTCTTTTTGAGAGAAATCTTAGCCGGTATCACCTGTTTAGGGACTGATTTTTCCGCAACCGATTGCGCATCGTCCTGCGAAGGCTGAGTCTTTTCCTCAGTAGCTATAGCCACATTCCGTTCGGTATCCAGTTCTATTTTGGCAGGAGCACCCTGCATTTTTTCGATTTCTTTGACTATATCCATCTGTTTATCGAGAACTTGTGTTTTGTATTCAAGTCCCCATTTTTCGAATTCACCGTTTTCAAGCGCACGCAGAACTTCTTCTTTTTGGGCTAACTTCAATTCGCGCGAAGATTTGACGTCGTACTTCCAATATATGATCGGCCGGGCATCGCGTTCGTATTCGTAACCGCGTTCATTCAATAATTCAACAATTCTTTGAACAATTTGTTCTTCTTTTTTCACAGAAGTAACTTCCGAATTAACATTGTTTTTTGCCTCAGCCATTGCACTACCCTCTTATAGTATTCTCCGACAAATTGAAAGACAAATTTTTAGAGACCAAGCCCATACATCAGATTTATTCATCACATTCCCAAAGCTCAGTTACGGTCAACAGAAATCAACGATAAACAATTATACGAGTAAACTTTGCCGCAATACCAAGCCTGATCGTAATGATGATACGCTCAGGTTATCCGCGATATTCCAGTTACCCCGATACGTATATTTATATAATCGACTCCTGTATGTATAAGTTTACCTTTTGTTGTCGAATAACTCTATTTTCTTGGTTTTCAGTAGTCTGTAAGTAGCCTCAAGAGCTTGTGGAATAACTTTTGTATCGCCTATTACCGGCATGAAATTCATATCCCCGTTCCATCTAGGAACAATGTGAATATGTATATGTCCGGGAACTCCGGCTCCGGCAACCCGTCCTATGTTTATACCCACATTATATCCATGTGGACTCATTACAGCATCCAGTATAGCTTGAGAATCTCGGACAAGCTCAAACAAATCAGCCAATTCGTTTCGGTCGAGACAATCCAATCCAGCAACGTGTTTTAGCGGCGCCACCATGAGATGTCCGTTGTTATAAGGATACTTATTCATTAACGAAAAACACGATTCACGGCGCTCGATAATATGCACGGAATCGTCTTCACAGCCCAGCGCATTGCAAAAAACACACTGCTGGGACTTTTCGGTATCACTTGCAGAATCGATATACTCCATTCGCCATGGAGCCCATAGTCTATCCATAATACAACTCCGTGTTTTTCGTTTTAAAAATTAATTATATCGGCAGTCAAATTCCCTGCGTCATCAATAGTAATTAAGGCGAAAGACTGTCTTTTCGCAAATACCCTGTCCGTAGGCGAACCGGGGTTAACCAGTAATATGTTGTTTCGGGTTTCTATTTCGGCGTGATGGGTATGACCGAATACGATACAGTCTACCGGAGTATCGGCAAACAACTTGAGAATCCGTTTTTTTATGGTAAAAGGATCTCCTGCGCCATGGGTAATACCGATTTTTTTACCTTCTATCTCAAGAATATATTTTTGAGGCAGTATATGCCGCAGTTCTCCGGCATCCATATTGCCGCATACTGCGTAAACCGGAGCAATTTTTTGCAACTGATCTATAACTTGCATTTGCACAATATCACCGGCATGAATTATACAGTCAACTTCAGTTAGAGCATGTAGCAACTCCGAAGGCAATCTGTCCATACGTGAAGGTATATGCGTGTCCGATATAACTGCTATTGTCTTCATTATGTTTCAAAAATCCTTAGTAAACCTGTTGTATATTTCCGCAATCGAATCGACCATGGCGTTCAGTGAAAATTCCGATTCGATTCTTTTTCTTGCCGTATCGCCAATTTGCTCCCTAAGTGTTTTATTTTTAAAAAGATGCAGTAGCGCGTCAAAAAGTTCGACAGAATTTTCCGGATTCACCAACAAGCCGTCTTTGCCATGGGTTATCAGCTCTGGAACTCCTCCGACCCTTGTGGCGACACACGGTTTGGCATAAGACATAGCCTCCATCAAAGCAACCGGTATCCCCTCCCATAATGAAGGCAAAACGAATACATCCGCCTCAATCAAATACGGAACGACATTTTTTTGAAACCCAGCAAACAATACGCTATCTTTAACTCCTGCCGAAAACGCGCATTCCTCAAGATACGAATGCCGCTTACCGGCCCCGACAATCACCAGTTTAGCTGAAATTCCATGTTGCCGCAAGCGTGAAAACGCGGTTATTAAATATTCCTGCCCCTTTTTTTTTGTCAGGCTGGCAATATTCACAATGGTAAACGTATCTGAAGGAGCCGATTTCGGAATCTCAGGCAAAATAATTCCATTATGGACTACCTCTATTTTATCTGCCGGTATACCGACTTTTTCCTGTAAAAAAATTTTCCCGGCAAATGAATTTGATATAATTACATCGCAGAACCTCGAAGTCATCCGATCGATAATATTATGGTACCATTTGCGCCATATATCCACGTTGCGTTGACCGGAAATTACGACAGGTATTCCCATCAACCTGCCTACAACCCGTCCTATGATATTCGCGTGAAACAAATAAGTATGCAAAATATCCGGCTGAAGTTTTTTAAGGAGTTTATACAAACGAAACACGGCAAACAAATCTGTCTTAGATCGCATTGCCACAGATTGATACAAAATACCTTTTTGACGGCAAAGATGTTCGAGTTCCCCTCTGTTCAACAATGTAACAACGGTTGAACGGAAGCGATTCGAAGGCAATCCGCCTGCCGTAGCGGCAATCATACGTTCAGTACCTCCGATAGCCGAATCTGTGGTAAGATGAACAACATGAAATTTTTTTTCTTGAGTCATATCCGGATGTTTTCTGTAATTCGTCTATTGTTTAGCTTTATTACGAACTGCTTGTTTATAGACTTCGTAGGTTTTATGTGCGGTGTTATGCCATGAAAAATTCTTAACGTGTAGCAATCCTTTTTTGCGAAATTTTTCGGACAACTTAGTATTGCGAAGCGCCACCAGCATTTTCTCGGCAATATCAACCACATCATACGGATCGAAAAAAAGAGCGTTATCGCCGGTAACTTCGTGCCCCCACAGACTCTCGGAGACAACAACCGGCGTAGCGCAAGACATAGCTTCAATCACCGGAATCCCGAATCCCTCATAAAATGAAGGCAACACAAAAAGCGATGCGGCGTTATACAATGCGATAAGCGTCTCTTTATCTGTATATCCGGCCAACTTGACATATTCTCTTACAGAAGGGTCATAAAAAATTTCACTGCGTAGTGTATACGGAATACCTTTTATTTTTTTATATTCGCCGGATATAACTAATTTTATATCTTTTTTCCAGCGTTTGCGAACAATATCCACCGCCTGCACAATGGCAGTAACATTTTTTCTTCGGTCAATACCGCCTACAAATAGAATAAACTGGTCGTTCGGGTCTACTATCGAACTGATCTTACGGTATGCCTCATCCTTCGGAATAACATGAAATCCTTTGTCATCCCATCCGTTATGAATGGCGACAACTTTGCCGGCAGGCGTTGCCAGATAACGTTCGATATCCATTTTAGAACTACGCGATACAGTAATGATTTTCCGAGCCGTACGCTTGATAAAAAAATATATTATCCGTATGATAAACAACATCCATCCGGTAGTTATACGATGTGTTTTGCAAATTATTGGAGCGATATCATGAAGAGTAACCACTGTCGGTTTCCATTGTATAAACCATGTATTGTTATCAGGAAAATGCATAACGTCTATTTTGTCTTTGAAAGCATGGTACGGTAAAAATATATTCCGCCATACGAAAGTTTTAACATTATTTGTCACTAGCCTGACCGAAACATTTTCCAGATGATTAAAATCATCGGATGGCCGATCGAGATAAAGAACAATCTTGCAATCCGGAATACAGTTCAAATGTGTAATCAGATGACGCAGGTAAATTTCAAATCCGCGTCTATTTTTATTTAAAATATTGCCAGCAATACCGATTCTCATTTCTCACACCAGAATTGATTCATATAATTTTTCCATATTATCAGCACATATATCGGCTGAAAAATAATCATGTGTACGTTTCCAGCCGTCTTTAGCTATTCTACGCAACAAAAGCGGATCATGGTAAAGGCGCAATATTTCTTCAGCAAGACTCTTATCATTGCCTAACGGAAACAATACGCCTGTTTCGTTATGAATTACAATTTCAGGAACCGCTCCTGAATTGGCGGCTATAACAGGTACGCCAAGAGCCATAGCCTCGATAATAACACGTCCGAAAGGTTCGTTTTCAGAGGGCAATACCAGCATATCCAGTTCTCCGATATATGTTTCGATATCTTCTTTAAAGTTTATGAACCGAACCTTATCTTGTAATTGCAGTTTTTCGTGAACAGTCATCAGATAATTTTTGTACGCGATGTCATCTTGCATCTGCTGTTCTTTAGAAGTGACACAATCGCCTATCACAACTCCATAGATAGCCTTGCCGCTGTTTTGTTGCATTATACGATGCATGGCATGCAGGAAAACCTCTATTTTTTTCCATGCGGTTATCCTGCCGACAACACCAACAATAAAAACAGGTTTAGCAATAGCAAGTTCTTTTAAAATATTTTCTGACCGCACGGAAATTTTTTTCAGCGGATCTATGTAAACTCCGTTATATACGACCTGAATTTTGTCACGCGAATCGGCAAAATACTCAAAAAACGGTTTTGCTATCGCATGGGATATACATACCACCGCGTCTACATGCCTGTATATTATTCTGCCTATTATACCAAAGCGTCTGTTGAAGTTACGTACATGCCATATAACCGGAAGCCATGCAACTGCGGAGGTTATCACTCCGTAAAACACACACGGCGTCTTATTGACATGTATAATATCTATTTCCTTCAAACGACACCATATACCCGCTACAACTCCGAAAAAAATGAGGGACAATAACCAGTATGCTATTTTAAAGGGATTGTATTTTCGCGTTATAACCGGCATCGGCATAATCTTTATTTTGACTCCATAGGAAGCAAGCATATTATATGTTTCGCCGTGTTGGGGCAATATACAATACACCTCATGCCCTCGCCGAATCAATTTTCGGATAAGAGTAATAAGTGATTTTTCCGCACCGCCCGGCGTCCCGGCGTGGTCTGTAACAAACAGGATACGCATGGTTACTCCTGAGGCGAATCTTTTTTACGGAATTGAAATATAGACAAAATGTACAATAAAATAATCAAAAAAATAAGGTTTTTAAAACCGACCAGAATTGACGAATATTCGAGTATTCCTCCCAGCATAGCGCCGATCAAATTGGACCCCATGGCGATAGAACGTTTATCGGTTTGTTGAAATTTGACCACAAAAATCACGCCGGAAAAGAAAATAGGAAGCCCTATCAATATACCGGCAGTGATAAATTTGGCGGTCATTCCATATTTTAAAACCATGTGTATAGGGAAAAAATAATTTAGCAAAAATGCCGCAAAAAGCATAAAATAATATGGAATTAAAGATTTTACAGATATTTTGCTACAATAAAAGTTAGAAATCAAAATAGTAACGAAAATAGCGGTAAATACGGCGGAGTTTACAATCCATGTCGAACCGAAAAGAAGAGACATTTTCGTAAGGCTTGTGGTTTCGAACAACAGAAACCCCGCGCCCAGAAAAAAGAACGACGACTGAAACCGCCCTATACCAACCGATCCTGTCGGAATAATCATAAACAGGGAAATAATAAGCATAATAGCGATAACAATCAGATAATCTACCGGAATTTTACGATCTTTCATGTAAAAAAAAGGCCAATCGTCATGGGACACAGCGATCTTATCTTTACCGAAGAAATCAGTTGGCAATATGGTATAGTCCTTTATTTTATCCGGAGACACACCATATACAAATGTAAATCCATTGGGTTCATCGCCTGACGATAGTATTAGAGGCGTCTGTCCCGTAGCTTCTTTCAGAATCTCAAAAAGACGGTTACCTATCCAGCCTTTAGTCACGCAAAAAGTAACCGATAAAACACCACCCTGCTTGAGTAGTGATTTAGCCTCTTTGAAACTCTCTACCGTATAGACATAGGTGTCGAGACGAATATCACTCATTCTGGCGAAAAGCTGATGCGAATCGAGAAATCCGAAAACAATCACGTCATATTTTTTGTCTGTTTTTTTAAAGAAAGAACGTGCGTCATCGTTATGGATCGATACCCTTTTATCGTTGTAAGGGTATTCAGGATGCAATTTTTTACCGATTTTTATTATCAACGGATCTATATCAACTGCATCGATGTTACGGACATTCGTTCGCAGTGCGGCGGCGACATCATTGCCTGTCCCCGCACCGACAATCAACGCATCCTCAACCTGACCCGGATAGATCCGGAACGGCAACTCGTATAGCTTTGCCCATTCACGCAATCCTTTGTCGTTCTTAGTTTTTGATTCAGAGAGATTTAGCGCCATCTGATGATAATCGTTGTTGACCGCCAAGTTAAACCCTTCGTCCCTATTTGCGTCTTTGGATAATTTCGACACCTGAATTTTATAGTACGGCGACCAAAAAGTTCCTTTGTCAAGTTGCGCTATCCATATAAGAACTCCCGCAAAAATAACCGCTGTAACTACAGTGAACAACCTGTTTGTGCGGGTAAGAAAAAAATATAGATACAACACCATGAAAACGGCGAACAACCACAACGGAGGCAAAAATTTGTAAGATAAAATAGAATAAACGGCTATACCCATGACACTGCCGAAAATATTTAGAGTATATGCGAGAATGGGCGGAAGTTTGTCGAATAACTTTCCGGTTTGCTGACCTAAAGGTATGAATATCAACGAAACCATTAGAAAAAACGCAGGCAGTAGCCAATGTAACGATATCTTGCGAATCGGCTCTATAAGAGTTTGCCACATATATAGATTCTGATCATGGAGCACTTCCGCTTCAGAAAAAAAACTACTGACCGCCATAATCAGAAGTAAGGCGAACGGAAACCCCCATATACATCTAAATTTACGGGCTGACAATAAATACCCCACACTCAATCCAAGAAACGCCGCAAGTAGTACAATATTGGTATAATACGCCAGCACACGAACCTGCGAAGGAAGCCATCGAATACAAGCCATTTGCAAAAATAGCGCGAGAAAACTGATAACGAACAATTCGATTTTTTGTCTAGTTGTGCCGATCATATATAAAATCCTTTACCGAGGTTGTAGTTTTTTCGCGACTCTTTCTTTAAACTCAGGCAAATGTTCTACTTTTTTCCAGCTATCCAACGCCATTTGCATATTGCCCTGTTTCTCGAAAGCAATGCCTATATAATACCAAAGATATTTTCTGTCAGGATACTTTTTAATTGCCCGAAGCCAGTAGAACAATGCTTTTTCATATTCATTTTTGCTAAAATACAACGAAGCCAATTTGTCCAGCGCCTCTAAATTATACCGGTCTACGGTAAGCGCTTTATGGTAATACTGTATGGCCTGACCGGGCGAATCAAGCGCCGCATGGCACTCGCCAGCTTTCACATACGCCTTCGCGTCGGACGGATTATTCTGTATCGCCCTTTTGGCTGTTTGCAACGCACGTTGTGAATCGTTCATGTTAAAATACAAGCGAATCAAGGTATAATACAACGGCTGTCTGTCGTTGACAACTGAAATTCCTTTTTCACATACTGACACCGCCTGATCCATCTTTTTCAACTGCATCAAGCTCAATGCCATATAGTCGTAACCATCATACTGGGCAGGGTCTGTTTCGATCATATCAAGCGATTGTTTGACAACATCTTCATGTCTGCCGGTTTCGTATAGTAACCGTGCACGCAGTTTTTTAGCTACATAAGGACGCGGGTTCAAATTCAATGCACGGTCTACCGCCCAAAGAGCATGCGAATACATTTTTCTATCCGCATAAGAAAAAGCCAAGTTGGTATACGCCGAGTAACTTTTAGGAATATCTTTTATTGTTGTTTTCCAGAAAATGATACCATCTCGCCACTGGGCATTTCTAATCAACATGGCAACCCCGAAAAACAAAGTCAAGATAAGCAAATATATTATGCCTGCTTTACGCGATACATACTGTCCTGAAATATTTAGTAAATTAATCAGTACAATCGCAAACAATATACAAAAGCCTACCGAAGGCAAATACAAAAAACGTTCAGCCATGATGTCGCCTATCGGTATAATATTGGAAACGGGAAACAGTGTGACCAGCATAAACAGTAAACAGAATTGCCAGACTTTTTTTCGGAAAAAAAACAAAGACGCGCAGTATATCCAGCATACCACTACAGGCAGTGCGGCAAGTACACGCCAGTCTAACAACGATGTCGATACCTGCCACATTCGGTACGATGCAAGTAAATCGGTTGGAACAAGAAGTAATTTGAAGTAAAACGCGAATACCCGAATCATAGTCAGGAACACGGAAAATAGCGGTGTATCGTGAAAAAATTGTTCATTGTCCTGCGGGCCGACAGATCCGATCACCTTAAATCGAACATACATATACAGGAAAAAAAATACAGCATAAGGCGCGATCCGTATAACAGAATTTTTCCAGTTGAGCTTTTTTTCAAAAAAAATCATGCTTATTAAAAGAACTACAGGTAATACGAACGTATTTTCTTTTGATGCCAACGCAAAAAAATACGCAAGCCAACTCACTACATAACTTATGTTAGTTTTCCCGTTCTTTTTGTCACTGTACCCGCGTAAAAAAAGTAACCACGACAGACAAAAAAAACAAGCGCCTACCACCTCAGCACGCCCTACAACACCTGTAACAGCTTCGATATGCACTGGATGAACGGCAAACAGAAGTACGGACAACCACTGTATTAAAGAATCTTTTACAAAATAACCCGCAACGGCAAACAAGAAGACACAGGCCAGCAGATGAAACAGCATGTTGGTTATATGATACCCGATTGGATTTATGCCCCAGAACGCATAATCTACAGCATACAGCATAAAAATAAACGGTCTATACAGGCCTGCGTTTGCCTGATCATGCCAGTAATTGGTCGTCAATACCGTTTTAAGATCGGTTATGTCGCGGATGGCCTTGTTGTTGACTATAATGTCATGATCATCAAAGACAAACTCATTGTTATATGTGTTGCTGTAAAACAACAACGCGGCGGCAAGAGTCAATAATAACGGAAAAAAATGTTTCATGTAATCTATCCCGTAACGTATAATTCGTGATTACTGTATGTGCAAACAATGCATAATAACAAATTAGCCCGACGCAAAGAACTGTTTTCTTGCAGTCTTATTGGTTTAACATATCATGATAAAAAGCGGTATTTATATTCATATTCCTTTCTGTCTGCGCAAATGCCTGTACTGTGGCTTTTATTCCATTCCAATGAAAAACAAAAATATTTTACAGGATTACTGCACAGGCATGCTGAAAGAAATGGATCTTATAAAACCAGTTACAAAAAATTTTATCAGCCACTCCATTTATCTGGGTGGTGGAACTCCTTCTTTACTGACAACCAGCCAATTAAAAACGATATATGATGCTGTTTTTTATAATTTTGCAATATCGGAAAATCCTGAGGTAACACTTGAAGTAAACCCAGCAACAATGACATCAGATACTCTGGAAAAACTAGACAAATTGCCGGTCAATAGAATAAGTCTAGGCATACAGTCTTTCAACGATGAAATGCTGTCATATCTCGGCAGACCGCATACGGTATCTGATAGTTATAAGGCATACGAATCATTCAGGAATTTGAGTGTAGAATCTATAAACTGCGATCTGATTTTTGCCATTCCGGGGCAATCTATGGATGATTGGTGCAGAAACATCGAATCAATCATCGAACTTTATCCCCAACACATATCCCTTTACGCTTTTTCTTTCGACAGGGATTCGTATTTCACCAAATTATATGAACAGGGAAAAATTCATCCCATAGATGAAACCATTGAAAGACAGATGTATGAATATGCCATTGATACCCTTACCGGACACGGATATATCCATTACGAAATTTCCAATTTTGCCCTGCAAGGCTACGAATCACACCACAACCGGTTATACTGGAAAAACAAGCCGTACATAGGACTAGGAGCGGGTGCGTACAGCTATATTGACGGGGAGCGGTATTGTTCCGTAAAAGATATAACCCGCTATTTGAATCTTCTTGAAAATAACCAAAGACCTTACATAGAACATGAACGCCTAACACCGGAACAATCTTTACGCGAAACAGCGGCTTTAAACATACGCATTATAGACGAGGGTATTTTCTATCCGGAGTTATCGAAGCAATATCCCGATTTAAACCCTGATGATTTACTGCACGACACGCTAATGAAACTAACAGACGACGGATTGATGGTTCAGATTGAAAAACAACGCTTTGTCTTAACCCGTAAAGGAATTCTGTTTGCTGACACTGTATCTTCGTCAATTGTGTGAATCATCTAATGGAATGTCTTATTTGTGTATATCTTGCGAAAGAAATATACAGGAAGAAGTAATGCAACCTTTTGCTCAATCCTTATAGTTTTTTGAAATGAAACGAGGAATCGAGTCGTTGCAGTTCTTCAGCAAGATCATTAACCTTTTGACGCAGGTCATCGGACTGCGTGCTGAGCCATTGATGATACAGGTCTAGAAACTCATCCTGTTTTGCTTTTAAACGCAGTTCCGTTTCATAAGCATTCAATTGTTCGAAGAACTGTTTCAATTCATTTTCTGAGAGATTATTCATGTCTCAATACCCCTCTGTTCATCATCCTTGACATCCTTTAAAACATCCGTGTTTAGTCATTGTCTACATAGCAGATTATCGACCATTCGCTCTAAAAACTTTAATGAAATTAACGATTTATACATCTATCATTTTGATGTTTAAATGCCGATTCGGTTGAAAAAATCATGCGGATATGATGTACTTTTCAAAAACAGCGATATCGAATTTTGCAAATAACATGCCTACTAGCAATATTAAAATAACATTCTTACCTCTATCTTTATATGTATAATAAAGTTATAAAAATATAAACCGTTATAGAATATGTACAACAAGCGATTGACATAAATTGACTGCATCGCCGTATTTTAGTTGTATCGTGATTTATCCTAATAAGTTAGATATCAGGCAAGGATAGGTAGCATCGTTTTCTATTGACATGCTGGTAATGTCGTTTAATAATAAACCATGATCTAAAAAACATCAACCCCACCAGAGGATGTTCGCTATGGCAACAGCATCGGACAAGGCAGTCAAGCTCTTTGAAAAAGCAAAAGATGCCTTTAACAAAAACAGCGACGATTATGCTTTAAATCTGTTGCTCAACGCAGTAACAATCGCCCCTGATTTCGTACAGGCGCGACACCTTATGCACCTCATAGCAAAAAAGAAACTGGAAAAAAGTAAAGTAGTTCTGGTGAAACGACTGCTAGGAAATATTTCATCAATACCACACTACATTATTGGTTTATTCAATTATGCACGTAAAAATTATCAGCAGGCGATAATAAATTACGAACATATACTAATAAATGACCCTGCAAACATTCCAGTTCTGAAAATGCTAGGCGACTGCGCGGAAAAACAAGATATGCTGGAAACAGCTATAGATACCTATGAAACGATCAGAGTGCTGATGCCGTCCGATATAAAAAATCTCAAAAAGCTGGGAGACATATATAAGGATGACGCGGGCGAACTGGAAAAGGCGCGAGAATGTTACGCTTCCATTATACAGTACGACAAGAAAAATCAGGACGCTCGCAAAGGATTAAGCGATGTCGCCGCTTTAGGCACTATTGAAAAAGGATCGTATGACGATCTTGACTCGTCATTCCTTACAAAAGTGAAAGACGCCGATTATGCTCAAAAAGCTGAAAAAAGGATGCGCGCTGTCAAATCGGAAGAAGACCTGCGTATTATCATAAATGATCTTGAAGATCAACACAGGAAAGAGCCGAACAATGTAAAAACTATACTTGAGCTGGCTGGATATTGTATTCAGGCAAAACAATTCGACCGTGCGATAGAATGGTATAAACAGGCACGCAAACTTGCCCCTGAAGATTATACGATTACAAAAAACATTATGAACGCAGAAACATTAAAAATAGACGAGGCAATAATATTCGTACAACAAGAGCAACCGTCTGACGCCAAATCGCAACTACTTAAACTGCAGGAAGTACGGACACAAACAGTTATAAAATATTTCAAGCAAATGGTCAATGAACGTCCCAATGACCGTGAGTTACGTTATCAACTGGGACGGGTTCTCTACGAAGTCGGGCAGACAGACGAAGCCCTAAAACAATTTCAGATATCAGTCAACGAACCCCGCTTCAAACTTCAATCGTGCAACTATATGGGCTTGTGTTTTATTAACAAACATATGTTCGATCTTGCGGAGGTACAATTCAAAACCGCACTTAACGAGTTATCCACCAGCAGTCAAATGGATTCATTTACAAAAGAAGTCATGTATAATCTTGCCAATGTATTTGAACAAACCGGCCAATTAGAAAAAGCGGTAGAAAAATACAAAGAAATTTACAAAGTAGATATCGGGTTTAAAGATGTCTCGGATAAAATCAAGAAAACATACCGCTGATAATGACCGCGACTAGCACATATAATACGGGTCTACATCAATGCCAACCGATACGCCTGTGAATTTCTGACATTTCGCCAACGATTCTCTGATACATGCGTTAGTCACTATAACATGGTTTGTAGTAAGCAATATATTCCATATATAATTGCCTCGCTTGCGATGAATAACCGACGGGAAGGGGCCTTTGATCACCGTCCCATGCGGTAACTTATCTTTCATTGTGTTAACCAATTGCATGCCAAGCCACTGTCCTTTTTTGGGATCCTTACTTTTTACAATAATGTTGATAAACCTTCTAAAAGGCGGATACCCCAAACGTTCACGCGCAATCAATTCGCCTTTGACAAACCGATGATAATCCTGAGCGATTGCGCATACCACCGCAGGATGTTCACTCATAAAAGTTTGTATGACAACTTCCCCGGGTACTTCTCCCCTGCCCGCACGTCCGGCAACCTGAGTCAACAGTTGGAATGTAGATTCGCCTGCACGAAAATCAGGCATGTGTAGCGACGATTCGGCCAGTATCACTCCTACCAGAGTAACCCTAGGAAAATCAAGACCTTTAGCAATCATCTGAGTACCTATCAATATATCGGCCTTACCGCGCCTGAACTGGCCTAGCAACTCAAAATGAGAATTTTTATGCGCTGTAGTATCCGAATCCATACGCAAAATACGCGCCTCAGGAACCAGCGCTTTCAACTGTCGTTCAACTCGCTGTGTGCCCATTCCCTGAAACTTAATGCCGTTGGAACCGCATTTCGTGCAATATTGTGGTGTGGGTTGCATGTGTTCGCAAAAATGGCATATCAGTTTATCGACACTCTTATGATATGTCAACGACACGGAACAATCTCTGCATTCAAAAACATACCCGCACTGCTCGCACATTGCCATAGACGAAAAACCGCGCCGGTTTAGAAATAGTATCGTCTGTTCGCCTTTTTCAAGGCGGTCACGAATCTTATCCCGCAACAGAAGCGAAAACACTACATACTGTTTTTCTTCCCTAACTTCTTTTTGCAAATCAACAAGATGTATATGCGGCATAGACCGGTTAACCACCCTGCACGGCAACTCCAGCAAAGTGTATTTTTCCAGTGATACATTATACATTGATTCAAGCGAAGGAGTAGCGCTTCCCAGTATAACCGGTATACCTTTTATTTTCGCTCGCAATACAGCCAAATCACGAGCATTATACCTCGGCGACTCTTCCTGTTTGTAACTGCGCTCGTGTTCTTCATCAACCACGATAATCCCCAGATTTTTAAAAGGAGCGAATATAGCAGATCTAGCGCCTACAACCAACATCGCTTTTCCGTCACTCATTTTTTTCCATTCTTTGGAGCGCTCCGTATCTGACAAACGGCTGTGAAATACCGCCACCAAATCGCCGAACCGTTTTCGGAAACGTTCTTCGGTTTGTGGCGTCAACGATATCTCAGGAATCAGCATTATCGCCTGATTACCTTGTTTGATCACATGCATAATTGCACGCAGATATATTTCCGTTTTTCCACTGCCAGTTACACCATGAAGGACTATCGGTTGAAAACTTTTCGCGTCAATAGATCCAATAACACTGCCTAACACCTTTTGCTGATCATCAGTTAAGGAAATAGTGTTTACCGGTTCAACAAACTTATAACTTTGTAACCGGCCTTCACGCGCTTGTATTTCCTGTTCGGTAGCAAGAGCTATCAGTTTCTTTTTTTCTAGAGATATAAAAACGGAATTATCAACATCGAGAGATTTTCTAAGCTCATCTCGCGTAACAAACGGCCTGTGCTTTTTTATTAGATATTCAAGAACTTTGATCTGTCGTACCGAGTTTTTGCCCAACTCGTCTATAGCGCGTATAATGTCCTCTCTATTTTTGGCGAGAGATACCAAAACTACCTTATCCCCACGACGTTTTTTACGAATATACGGCGGATAGATAGCTTTAAGCACCAATCCTAATGGAGATGCATAATATTCGCTCATCCATAAAGCTATCTTATACAAATCAGTATCTGCGAGAAACTGATTACCGCAAACAGATTGAATTTCCTTCAATTTTTTAACCGAAGTCGTGTCGTTGACTGCGGTAACATATCCGGTTAAAACACGTTCTCCGAAGGGAGCTTGAACAATTGTACCGGGAACTACGGCGGAATGCAGATGTGCGGGAATAATATAATCAAATGCCATATCAACGGCACGCTCGAAAACAACCTGAGCATATAAAGACGATTCAGTTGTTGTTTGAGAACTCATAATTTAGAAATTACTTTTTTTACAAGCAATATATCTTGCCATGCTTCTCGTTTCATCTGCGGACTTCTCAACAAATATGACGGATGAAATGTCGGAATAAGCACACAACCTCGAAACTCAAGTTGAGTACCCCTAACCCGTGAAATAGGTTCGGTTATGTTTAGTAGCGATTGCGTAGCCACACTGCCCAAAGTACATATCACTTTCGGAGAAACAATATCGATCTGACGATGCAAATAACCGATACATTGGTCTATTTCATCGGTATTCGGATTCCTGTTTTCGGGAGGCCGGCATTTGATTATATTAGCGATGTAAACATCGCTACGCGAAAAACCGGCGGCGGCAATAATTTTTGTCAACAACTGACCGGCTTTACCGACAAAGGGTCTGCCCAGTTTATCTTCTTCCGCTCCGGGAGCCTCCCCAATCAACATCAGATCGGCATGCGGATTCCCCTCACCGAAAACTACATGAGAGCGTGTTGCCGCAAGGTGCTCACATCGTTTACAACTCTTGACATCGCAAGCGAACGAACGCAATTCTTTAGCCGGGTCTTTAGCTTTTTGAAAAAAAACAAGCGGTTTATCCTTAGATATTTCCTTTTTTCTTTCCGATCGCTTAGTTATAATAAGCTGTTCTACATCTGCTTGCGGTAAAATATATCGCGCCCCGTTTTTTTGTTGAAAACGCAAATGGGCTTCAATCTGATCTGTAATTTCCAGTAAAATATTATCCATTTTGCTTCTTATACCATTCGATCGTCATTTCGATCCCTTTTTCGAGAGAAATATCGGGCGTATATTTAAGTTTTTCAGCGGCCTTTTTAACACCTGCAAGCGAATGTTTGATGTCGCCCGGTCGCGGATCGAGATGAACGGGATCGATATTTTTGCCCAGAATAGCATTTATTGAGGAAACCAAATCGTTCAGGGATATGCGAGTACCGCAGGCAATGTTAAATACATCGCCATATCCGCTACCGAGATCAGCCTGAGTAGCGCATAAATTAGCCTTGATGACATTTTCCACATAGGTAAAATCACGTGTTTGCTCGCCGTCGCCGAATATGGTTGGCGATTTATCATTCAGAACCATGGTTATAAATTTAGGAATCACCGCCGCGTATTCCGAGTTTGGGTCTTGACTAGGGCCGAATACGTTAAAATACCGCAACGACACTGTCTGCAAACCGTATAACTGATAAAACACTTTACAGTAATACTCACCGGTCAGTTTATGAATTCCGTACGGGGAAATAGGGTTGGGGGTCATGGTTTCCACTTTAGGCATAACCTCGGAATCACCGTAAATAGATGATGACGAACTAAAAACAAACCTTTTTACACCCGCATCACGAGCGCCTATAAGCATATTCAAAGTACCGGTTATATTAGCGTCATTTGTCATACGGGGATGTTCCACAGATCGTGGCACAGATGGTATTGCCGCAAGGTGAAGTACATAATCGACACCGTCCACAGCTTTTTCGACACATTTAGTATCTTCAATAGATCCCTTGATAAACTCAATGGAATCCATAACCGGTTCTATATTTTTCATTTTACCCGACGAGAGATCATCTATGATACGCACCGACCCGATATCGTTTCTAAGAATATATTTAACAATATTCGAGCCTATAAAGCCAGCCCCGCCGGTTACTAAAAATTTCGACATTTATCAATCCCCCATTCTAAAGCAACTTTACGTTATCTTTTATTTCACCGATTTTTTCAGTCGCATTACGAGTATCAAGTATAAGCGAAGATTTATCCAAGATTTTGCGATAATCTATTTTCTGATGGTCCATAAGAATTACCACAAGGTCAACCCATGAAAGCATTTCATCGTCGAGATCTATGGAACTTATGGAAAATCCGCGTTGATGTATTTTAAGTTTGGGAATATACGGGTCGTGGTAATAAACATTCGCCTGTTTAGCCAGCAACTGAAGTATGATTTCTATAGCCGGAGATTCATTCCATTCGTTCATATTGCGTTTACTGGCTATTCCGACAATAAGAATATTAGCTCCGTTCAAACATTTACGCCGGCTGTTGAGCAGATCGCTGATGCGGTCAACTATGTATCTTCGCGACACATAAGTATTGATTTCAATCGCTTTGTCTACAATATCATGCTTCATTTCGGTCAAATTTTTTCTAACCGAAAGTAAGAACGGCTCCTCGTTATACTGTGATGTCGAACCATATCCTGGTCCAGGTAAAAACCTGAAATATTCAAACGGATTCGAGCGCACTGCTTTGATAATTTCCCATATACTGATATTATATTTATTGCAGGTTATCATGGTTTCATTGATCAAAGCAGTATTGACCCATCGATAGGAAGTTTCAAGAAATTTAACCATCTCTGCGGAAGTAGGGCATGAAACCTCCACCACCGTTTTGACTACCGTTGAAAACAGTTTTACTGCAAGCTCTTTACTCGCAATGGTCATACCAGCAATAACACGAGGTATCAACGAAAAATTAACTGAAGTATTACCATGATCAACCCGTTCCGGAGATACCGCCAGAAAATAATCTTTATTGATATTTTTATGCTGATCTTCAAAAAGCGGATAAATAACTTCCCTGCAAGTTCCGGGTTCGGAAGGATGATCAAGAATGATCAGTTTCGGTTTGTCAAGAGAACTTATGATGTTTTCCATAACAGCCATGATAAAAGACAAATCAGTATTTTTAGGCACGCGAGTCGGCATCTGGTCGCAAACTATAACTACATCTAATTCCGGAAGAACATCAAAATCGGTCGCCGCGAAAAACCGGTCTTCATCAACCAGTTTTTTTAGCAAATCGGATGAGACATGCTCTATCAAAGAAACGCCGGAATTTAATTGATGCGCTTTATCTTTGTCAAACTCTATACCTGTAACCGTAAATCCCGCGGATGCAAAAGCTGTAGCAATTTGCAAACCGGAGTACCCAAGGCCGACAACCCCGATAGATAGGCTACGGGATTCAATTTTATGAAGGTAATCTTTTATATCAACAGGCTGGACATCAACATCATCTTTTTCGATATCTATAAATAACTTATCGTCCGATACTTTTATATATGAATCCATATTCTTCCATTTTCTCCGTTTCATATAGATTTCTGCCGTCTATGAGTATCGGATGCACCATCAAATTGCGTATTCGGTCGAAATCCAGTTTCGCGAATTCATCCCACTCTGTAACCAGCACTAGAGCTTCAGCATTTTCAGCCACTTCATAAGGAGATTTGCAGTATTTGACTTTATGCAAAATTTTTTGTGCATTTTCAGTTGCCACGGGATCGTATACTTTTATAATAGCGCCTTCACTAAGAAGAGCTTGTATAATAGGAACAGCCGGAGCATTACGCATATCGTCCGTATTGGGTTTGAAGGCCAGTCCGAGAATACCGATAGTTTTATCTTTGACAACCCATAACGTCTCTTCGATTTTCTTGATAAATAATTTTATCTGATCGCTGTTGATGGCTTCAACAACTTTTAAAAGCTGGAAATCATAACCCAATTCATCGGCAATTTTTATAAAAGCCGCTACATCTTTTGGGAAACAAGAACCGCCGTATCCGATGCCGGCATTAAGAAAACTGCGGCCTATTCGTTTGTCAAAACCCATTCCTGTGGCGACTTCCTCGACATTTGCTCCTGCAAGTTCGCAAATATTTGCCACCGCATTGATAAACGATATTTTAGTTGCGAGAAAAGCGTTTGATGCATGCTTTATCAATTCCGCGCTTTTGATATCAGTTACAATGATCGGCGCGTTGAAGGGCGCGTAAATTTCACGCATTATTTTTTCAGCGCGTTTATTATCAACACCTATTACTGTTCGATCAGGTTTCATGGTATCGCTAACAGCCGAACCCTCCCTGAGAAATTCAGGGCTAGAAACTACATCGAAATCAATATTGTTTTTGTTATACCGTTTTATAGTTTCCGCGACCTTTTCACCTGTACGCACAGGCACAGTGCTTTTATCGACTATCACTTTATATGAAGTCATGCAATTTGCGATTTCACGGGCAACAGCTTCGACATAAGTCAAGTCTGCCTGTCCGTTAGGCTTTGGCGGGGTATTGACGCATACAAAAATAACAGCTGATTTTTCGACACCTTCTTTTATATCGCCGGAAAATGACAAGCGTTTTTCTTTTATATTTTTAGCCATTAATTCTTCAAGGCCGGGTTCAAAAATAGGGCTTACACCAGCATGTAGCTTTTTAAGTTTTTCTTTATCGTTATCGATACATATTACTGTATGACCAACTTCAGAAAGACATACTCCAGTGACGAGCCCCACATAACCGGTGCCAATGATGCAAATGTTCATTAAAATTTCTCCTTTAGATTACGTTATTTATATGAACAACAACTAGTTTCCTAATTTTAACCGCACGTCGGGGAAATCTTTCAAATAGAAAATCACAAAAAACGATCTGTCTACTTCTTTATTTAATCTATAATACCTGCTTGCACTATAAGAAAATGCCATTTCCCATTCATGCAAATCTTTAATTAGCGTGTATCGTTCATGTTGGAATAACCCGCCGGCATCGCCTTCCCTGTTGAAATCCAGAATATGCGACACACGGAAACGCCACTCATCATTCAAGCGATATGTAAATGTATGGCTTAACTGCGTACTGCCGCCGAGAACGAATGAAGTAGAAACATCCCAAGCGATTTTATCTTTATAAAAATAGCCTATAGCCCATATCACTTCTTCTATTTGGCGTTCATGCGGGTCGTAACGAACGCTGAATTGTGTGGATAACCAGTCGAACGGACGAAATTTCATATCAAACATCAGATCGGAAATATTTTTACCCTTTTTAGAAGCAAGGTATGGAGTACCCAACTTAATATTACGTATGAAGAAAAAATCAAGCGGCGATAAATTGCTGAATTGAGATGCCGTATGTCCGACGGCAATAGTATCGCGTTTAGCACCTGTGGGAAATATGTCAAAATGGATTGAAAAGTCAACAAGATCACGCGACACTTCTTCGATTCCCTTATGTTTTATAACCGGTTTCGCCGTTTTTTTGTCTTCAAACTCAATGGTTTCAATATGCCGTTTGGTTTGAAACAAATGGCGGAATTCAAATGCAAAATACCCGTCATGCGTGACAGAATCGATAAGGTCGAACTGGTATACCCTGTCGACGTCTACACTGGTACGAACAAGCCGATAATTGACCTTGTTTTCCATGATATGGCGTATTCCGTGTATGTTCCAGTTATCACTTTCTACATCATAGATTTTAGATACTCTGAACGTGGAGTCAAAGCCGGTCGCGAAAATTAAACGCATATCATCGGAACCGCGCCGCATATCCGAATAGGTAACCGATCTTCCTTCTATATAAGGTATAACACTGAGAAAATCCCCCAAGAATAAGGGGTATGATATTTTATGAAAGGATGCCAAACGAGTCGCGTCGAAATTAAGTTTCTCGTCATCGAATCGGAATCGCAGATTGGAAAGACGAATATCCGACTGATAAAAAATAGGCCAGTCGAACAACGGCTGATTTTTCTTCGTAAAACTGACTTCCGGTAGCCGTTCAAGAACATCAAAAAAACTATTGAAACGAGGTGAAACATAAGCCTCCAACTGATATGATTCGGTAGCTTTGGTCAAATCGAGAAAATTGACTCTTTGGATCACCTCTTCAAATTCCGACCGAAAAAAATCTTCAGTGATCTGCTTATCGCTCTGCAAGTTCAACTGACCCAGTAGTCTAGTGTCGTCAAAAATCTGCTGTTCATGTTCCCAAGTTATTCGAAACCGGTTTTTCTTGTATTCACGACGCCGCTCTGTGCCATCCGACTTCACTTCATACTCTTGAAAATTCCTGTCGCGCATAAAATAAGTTTTAATTTCACCTTTTATCTCGTCATTGAAATTATATTCCGCGTCAACACCTCCTGCCGCTCCCCTTTTGGTGCGATAATCGCCGGCCAAATTGATCTTCAAGTTTTGCGACCGGTATATTTGTGCGGATGTAAGAACGTAATAACCAAATTTTCCTGAATGACCGGGCACTACGGAAAACGGCGTGTCTTTTCCGTCAAGCGGATAATACCAGTATGGAAACCAAAAAAGAGGAATATTGGCTACCTCAAATACAATATTTTTCATAATTACTTTATCTTGAGGATAGATATGTACTTCTTTAGCTTTCAGGCGGTAATCTGGAAGTCGGTAATCCGATGTGGTCACATAACCATTTTCGACATGATACTCCGCTTTACCCGGAACTTTTGTGACTATGCCCCCGTGAAGATAGAAAGGTTTAAAACGTCCGTCTGCGTTAATAAATTTGGCTTCCTCGGTTCCGAAATTGTAATAAATTTCTTCAGCCGTATAAAGCCGGTCTGCCTGATAAAACCGGACGTTTCCTTCAGCGTAAGCATCTTTCGTCAGCAGATGAACGGTAATTTTATCAGCCGCTAGTTTTACTTCTTTAAATGTAATTACCACATTACCGGTACCGATAACGGTTTCTTCTTCCTTATGGTATTCGACATTATCGGCGTTTACCTCGATGGGCAATTTTTCTTTTTCGTCGTTAATTTGGTTTTCGCCTGACGGGATATCTAACAGACCGGTTTCTTTAGGAGCGCCGTAAACGGAGCCGACCGTCAATAGAAAAGCCACGAAAGGCAGAGCGATAATAAACAGTATTGAATATCGAATTGCGGATGATTGAGTAGTCAACCTTTTTCCTTTCATAATTACAAGAATGGTTGCAAAACTATTTATATGCAGGTGCGATAAATACTAGCAAAATTCATCAAAAAAACCCAATGAAAAATTAATTCCGTAGCAAAGAATAAAGCTATTATTTTTTTTTGGATAAAAACCATTCGGTAAACTTGCGTATACCGTCTTTTATATCAGTTTTCGGTTGATAACCCAACTTTTCTTTCGAGCGGGAAATATCGGCATAAGTAATAGGAACATCGCCAAGCTGGTTATCCATTATTTTAAGATTCGCTTTCTTGCCAAGATTCTGTTCGATAAGTGAAACAAGTTCACGCAAAGATATGGTATTTGAATTGCCCAAATTGAACACTTCGTACGGATAATTCTTCTCTATTGCAGAAACTACTCCTGAAACGATATCGTCGATAAAAGTATAATCGCGAAGTGAAGTTCCATCACCAAAAAACGGAATTGATTCACCATTATAAATTTTTTCAGCGAATTTATGAATAGCCATCTCCGGACGTTGACGAGGCCCGTAAACGGTAAAAAAACGCAAGGATGTTATGTGTATATTATATAAATTATGGTAGACATGGCACATCATTTCACCCGCTATCTTGGTAGCGGCATACTGCGATATCGGCCTGTCGATCCTGTCGTTTTCCGAAAAAGGGACTTTACTGTTTATCCCGTATACAGAAGAAGACGACCCGAATATAAACTGACGCACGCCGGTATGTCTTGCCAAATCAAGTAAATTGGTAGTGCCTATCACATTGACTCTATTGTATAAATCCGGATCCTGTATAGATGGACGCACGCCGGCACGTGCGGCGAGATGAACAACCGACTCGAAATTTTCCTTAAAAAAAATCGGTTTGAGTTGATCGAAAAACTGTATATCAAGCTCATACAACCGATAATTCGGGTGATTTAGGAAAGGTTTGCAATTTTCGCGCTTGATCTTCGGGTCGTAGTAGGTATTGAAATTATCGATACAACATACGGAATGTCCCTGATCAAGTAGCCTCTGCGTCAAGTGCGATCCGATAAATCCGGCGCCGCCGGTAACGAGGATTTTCATCCGTTATACTCCTTAAACATCATGTCCTGAACCATATAATGCCGCACCGTGAATACCTGCATCATCGCCAAGAGTAGCGGGCACTATTTGTAATTTTTCGGTAGCTACCGGCATGGCATAGCGGGAGACAGTCTCCCTAATAGGATCAAAAACTAAATTACCCGCGTTAGCTACCCCTCCGCCAACAACAATTTTTTCGGGATTTAACGTATTGACCAATCCGGAAAATATAACCCCGATATATTCTCCGGTAGTTCTAAAAATCTCACAAGCGACAGAATCGCCTTTTTGCGCCGCGTCGAAAATAATTTTCGGAGTCAATTGTTTATCTTCTGATTCAATAAGTTGCCTTATAATCAATCCTTCATTTGGACGTTCCTGCAAAATACACAGTGTTCTGGCAACAATGGCCGCGTTTCCGACATATCGTTCCAGACAACCTCTATTACCGCAATTACATGGTTCACCCATATAAAACAACGGAATATGGCCGATTTCTCCAGCTGTCAAAGTGCTTCCTCTGTACAACTTGCCGTCTAGCACCAACCCGCCTCCTACTCCGGTTCCAAGAGTACAGCATATCAAATTTTTGCAACCTTTACCTGCGCCTATATGCCATTCCGCTATAGTCATTATATTGACATCATTATCAATACGGATAGATATTCCCAATCGTTCCCGTATCGTGGCGGCGATGGGAATATTTTCACCGCGCCAACCCTGCATATTAGTCAAATCACGAACCACTCCGTTTACAGAATCTACACAACCGGGCAATCCGATACCGATTCCGGAAATATCCTCAGCGCAAACAGCGGACTCCTCAAAAATATTTCTTACGGTTCTTTCTACGGCAGAAAAGAACTCTTCCGGAGACTGATAATGATCTACCGGAATATTTTTACGGTTGACTATGGTTTGCGAAGCATCGACCAACCCCAGCTTTATGCTTGTCGCCCCCATGTCGATACCTATAGAATATGATTTCATAACATTATCTCCCTATTCCAAAAAGAATTCGAGCATTTTCTGTAGTTTTCCGAGCAACATCTTCGAAAGGCAGTTGTAAAGTTTCTGCTATACATTCGACGGTTTTAAGTATATAAGACGGTTCATTCCTATTGCCGCGGTAACCCTGTGGAGCAAGATACGGACAATCTGTTTCCACGAGAATTTTATCTACAGGAGCAGACAAAACCGCTTTTCGTATCTGCTCGGCGTTTTTAAATGTCACGATACCCGAAAAAGAAACATAAAAGCCAATATCTACGACCTGCCTGCAAAAAATATCGTTTCCCGAAAAACAATGAAATACTCCTGTAGCATCAGGGTAACGGCTAAGTATATCAAGAATATATTGTTCAGCGTCTCGACAATGTATCACAAGCGGCAATCCAAACTCCAAAGATAATTTCACATGGGTTTCAAATAATTGAGTTTGCCGTACAAGAGTATCTTTACCGTAAAAAAGGTCTATCCCCGTCTCTCCTACCGCCACGATATCCGAAGTCCGATGTAAAATATTTTTCAACTGCTCAATGTCACTGTCTAAAGTCGATTCGGCATAGTGACAGTGTATGCCGGCTGTCGGATATATAACATCATATTGCCTAGCAAGATCCACAACATCGTCTATAGACCGCAGTGTATCCGCAACGGCAATCATTGCGACAATTCCATCCTCTTGCGCACGCCGGATGACGTCATGCCTGTCGTTATCGAATTTCGGATCGGCAAGATGGGAATGCGTATCTATAATATTAGCCATATAACAAAAACTTACTCAAATTTTGGAAACAGCGGTTCGATTTTTCCCGGTTTATGGCCGGCTACCATTCTTCCCCATAAAGACGCCTCCTCTATTGAGAACGGATAATCGATTGCCAGCTGACTGCGTACCATCTGAGCTATCTGCGGCATAACAGGGTATAAGAAAATATTTGCGATTCGTATCATTTCTACAAGCGCATACAAAGTATTGTCAAGCTCTTTAGAAGCATTATCCGCCTTATAAAGTTTCCATGGCGCCTGAACCTCAACAAACCTGTTGCTCAACTGGATCATCTGCCATATTTTGTTCAATATTACATTGAATTTTAATTCATTGAGATCGGCGTCGATGGATTCTACTAATACTTTTTGTAATGTTTTCCACTCTTCAAGCAACGGGGTCGTGAAATTCTTGTCAGGTTCAGGTATAGAACCGTTTCTGTACTTGTTTATCATGGACAAAACGCGCTGAATCAGGTTACCCCAATCATTGGCAAGATCCGAGTTATAACGCACTTCATAGTTTTCCATAAAAAAATCGCCGTCGCGGTCAAAGGGAATTTCCCGCATTAAAAAATATCGCAACGGATCTGGGCCGAATTTCTCTGCTAAGGATACAGGATCGATTGCTGTCCCAGCGGATTTACTCATTTTCTCGCCTTTTAAATAAACAAAACCATGTCCGAACACTTGTTTCGGAAGCGGAACCTTAGCGGCCATAAGCATTGCCGGCCATATAATGGCATGAAACCGCGTAATATCTTTACCGATCACATGCACATCGGCAGGCCAAAGCGCTTTGAATTTATCTATGTTATCAGGAAACCCTGCTCCGGTTATATAATTGATCAACGCATCAAACCAAACATATACAACATGTTTATCATCAAAAGGAATAGGAATACCCCAAGTTTCCGAAGATCGCGACACGCTTATGTCATCAAGACCGGATTTTATAACATTTAGTATCTCGTTGCGTCGTATCTGAGGTTCAATAAAAGAGGGATTTTTTTCTATATGATCCAATAGGGAAGATGCATATTTGGAAAGAGCGAAAAAGTAATTTTCCTCCTCCAGCCATTCCGGTTTACGTTTATGGACAGGGCACACCCCGTCAACCAATTCTTTTTCAGGTATAAACGCCTCACAGGAAATACAATACCATCCGCTATATTTGCCTTTGTAAATATCGCCGTTGTTATAAATACGCCTAAACAATTCCTGAACGGCGTGAATATGATCATCTTCAGTAGTGCGGATAAACCGGTCATACTTAATATCAAGAGCACGCCATACATCCTCGAATTTTGCCGCCATTTCATCGCAATACGCCTTAGTGTCAATATTGCGCAAAGCGGCCTGTTTAGCTACATTAAGGCTATGCTCGTCAACGCCCATCATGAAAAACACGTCGTGACCGGTAAGGCGTTTATAACGTGCCAGCACATCCGCCCCTACTTTTTCGTAAGCAGTTCCCAGATGAGGTAATGCGTTAACATAATCTATAGCTGTTGTTATGTAAAAACTTTTATTACTCATAAAAAATCCTTACAATTTGAAGGCTATTGCCAATTATTCATCGTCGTCGTCGTCCAGATCTCCGCCGGGTATATCTTCGAGTTGTTTAAGTTCCCTTTCGTCGATATCATCAGCTAATTTCTTGGCCATAGACGCATCGGACGGTTTGCGTTCTTCCTTAATAACCTTTACATCTTTCAAGGCAACTTCAGTTATAGTACCCGATTCAAACTGTACAAGCAGGCTTTCTTTAACTATATTCAAATCTATCACCCGCCCTTGGCCAGACTTAGTAGATACTAAAGACCCTTCTTTAGGAAACATCTTTGAAGCTTTTTTATAATATTTATACTCATAGCGCAAACAACAATGCAATCTGCCGCACAACCCGGATATTTTAGTTGGATTTAGAGGCAGACGCTGTACTTTTGCCATTTTGATATTTATCGGATCAAACTCATATAAAAATTTGGAACAACACAGTTCGCGGCCACAGCAACCTATACCGCCGAGTATCCCAGACTCGTCACGAACACCAATCTGGCGCAACTCTATGCGTGCTCTAAACTCCGAAGCCAGCGATTTTACCAATTCGCGAAAATCTACCCGTCCGTCAGCGGTAAAATAGAATATTATTCTCGAACAATCAAGCGAATATTCCACATCTACCAATTTCATGTCGAGCTTATGATCGGCTATACGCCTTTGACATTTCAAGTATGCATATTCCGCTTTCTTCTTGTTATCTTCAACACGCTCCCAATCTTTATCAGTCATCTTACGTTTGATACGCTTGACGATAGTATTTTTCTTTTCTTCATCCGTAGGCACCCTGCAACAAAGTATCTTTGCGTAATCCTCGGCGCGTTCCAGTTCCACCACGCAATGGTCGCCCTGCGATATTTCGATATCCGCAGGTGGTTTACAAACATAATTACGCCCTGCTCTGCGCATGTGAAGATAAAACCATTTTTCGCCATTGTCGGCGACTTGTTTATTTTGATTCATCTGATCGTTCATCTATTTCACTCCATAAGCGATTAAATCATATTCCTGAAAACTATATGTTTTAAGCATTTTTCCGCTTTCTACTTGCGGGTAAACTATTTCGTGAATCATTTTTACCATACCAACATCCGGAGCGTACCAAAAATACACCCTTGATTGCAGGGTTTGATTCTCTACTTTATCAACTCGTTCGATAACAAGGCAATCTTCAAAATACCCGCACGCGGTATCGATTCCTTCAACTCCAATAATTTTGCTTGCCGATTTGAATGTAGCTTTACTTTCCTGACCTATATCAGTCCACTGAGACGTATATTTCAAGAACGGGTTTTTCGGCAATATCCGCTGATAAAAAAAACTGTCTTTTCGATTCTGATCCACCATCACCAAAAATGCCTTATCAGCTTCTCCTTCTAAAGATCCGACAAACAGCATTTTACGAGTCGGTTGGCCGGTTACGTCGTCACGGGAAATCGTTAGCTGATATATATCAGGAAGATGCCATGCGTACTGGGAAAAATAAAGGGTATTCGTTCTGGTTTGATCTGTAATCTCCCATGTAGTTACATAAGCTGAACTTTTTTCCGTCAAATGTTCTCCGTAAAGGTTCTGCGGAGTATAGCGAACATTATATTTCCACCAACTTCCCATTTTTAAAGGGAAATAAATAATGGAGTGACTTTGCGGTTCCGGATTTTTTTTTGCCGTCACATTAGCCGATGTTTTATCCAGCCTTTCGACATGATCTTCAATATCCCATGACTGCGACATTCGCACAGATTTAATCATATCGCGGTCAATCAAGACAGTTCCTGTCTTAATTTTAAGGTATACCGATTTATTATCTTCCTTTACTATTTTTCCCTTAAAAAGGGATCCGTCAAGAGTTTCTATTTCATCTTCCGCATACGCCGTTTTGAACATAAAAAGTACAAACAAAACGGTTACTATCATCCACATCCGTTTTATATCAAAACTTAATATAATAGTAAAAAATCTTGTCATAAGCAAGTTACAAAAACTCATCATACGGGTTCGACACTACAGCTCAATCTATCGAAAAGAATCTCCAGCACAAAACGCAAATTAATATTACCATGAAAAGAACGGTACGCTTCTTCTACATATTCCATATAATTTTTTAGATCCTGAACGGAATATTGTCTGCATATAGCATCAATAGAATTCATTTTATCATGGTTTATCAACACAGATTTTTCCTGCGTTTCCTTAAAAATTATAATGTCTCGTATACACGACTGGAAAAACTGAAAGAGTTCGCGAGCTTCATCTATCAATACTCCTTTTTCCAGCGCTTTTATTTCCATATCCGACAAGACTTCGGATGATTCATCATCGCCGCCACCGACTTCGGTTTCAATAAAATCATCTGACATCATAGTTTTTTTCACTAATTCATGCAACCATGCATCCATCTTAGCTGAAACTTCAAAGATATCCAGTGTACCTTCAAACACATTTAGAAATGAAGACACCGCAAAATCGCGCCATTTGCGTCGGTCGTCGTCGACATATCGTGAGGCAAGAGAATAGTTCCCTCTTGACAACGCGGCTACCAAATCCGCTTTTTCCGGCGAACACCCTTGTTGATCCATAAGATAATCACGTATCTCGTTCTTATGAGCTAATGGAAAATAAAGTTGCTGACAACGGGACACTATGGTAGGCAGAATACGCTCGATATCGCCTGCCATCAATACCAAAATAGTATTTTCCGTCGGTTCTTCTATTGTTTTGAGCATAGCGTTAGCCGCATCTTCGCGCATATTGTCGGATTCAAGAATAAACGCTATTTTCTTACCTCCTTCATAACTTTTAAGCGACAAAGAAGCCTGTAAATTGCGCACCATATCTATTTTTATAACCCTGGCTTTACCTGAAGGACGTAGCCAGAATACATCGGGATGATTATGACTGTCTATCTTCCTGCAAGTTGCACACTGATCGCAATAATCAGCGCCGGGGGCATTACAGAACAAAGCCTTAGCCATAGACATGGCAACCCATATCTTTTTTTGCTGGTCATGACCTAGAAACAGATGAGATTGAGCAACCCGTTGAGATTCAAGCATCCGCTTGACAAGAGAAGTATTCCAAATATCAGATTTTCTCCAGGACATCTATCACCAGTTCCTTTACATCGGCCTGCACATTTTCGACAGTATCATCAGCATTTAGTATTTTTATGCGGTCCGGATTTTTTTTCGCCAAATCAAGGTATCCGTTGCGAACCCTTTCGTGGAAATCGATTAACTCCTGTTCGATTCTATCTATCTCATCGCTCATAAATTTCAAATCCTGAGTTCCTGACGATGAAATACGGGCTTTGACACGCTCTATGCTTACCGTGGGTTCCATATCCAGATATATGGTCAAATCAGGGGTTATTCCGCCTGTTATGGCGTTATTTAAACCGGAAATGAAATCCATATCAAGCCCTCTGCCGTATCCCTGATAAGCCATTGTGGCATCGAAAAACCGCGAACAGATAACAATATTTTCTGCGCTAATTTGCGGCTTTATAACCTCATGAACTAACTGATGACGGCTCGCAAGGAACAAGAGTAATTCGGTAGTCGATGCCATGGCGGAATTATCAGGATCAAGTAAAATATTTCTTATTTTGTCACCTATCTTGGTCCCGCCGGGATCCTCGGTACAAACTATATTATACCCCATTGACGCCAATAAATCGGCCAGAAGACGCGCCTGAGTAGTTTTACCGCAACCTTCCGGCCCTTCGAATGTGATGAATAATCCACTCATTAGACCCTCACTTTTTATATTTTAAAAAAAACTGTTTCCTTTTTGGTATCCCGTACATGATAACCCATATCAGCGATAATAGCACGGATTTTGTCAGCATTTTGAAAATCTTTATTTACACGGCAGACAAGACGCAACAATACCAAATGCCGTATATCTTTATCAGAGATATCGCGCTTATGTATCTTTTCAAGGTACACATCCAAATCTGTAGCATCTGATAATTTTTCGATATCATCTACCGTTACTCTGCATAGATCGGAAGTATTTATCTCAAGACCGAGAATAGTGCATATCCGGCGCACAGTATTTAATTTTGTTTTCAGTTCGATATCAATTTTATTTGACATAACCGATTGATTCATAGCGGTTATCAAATCAAAAACAACTGCCAGCGCTTGAGATGTATTAAAATCATCATTCATGGCGTCCATAAATTGACAGAAAGCAAATTGATCGAGTTCATCCGAATCCAGTTGTTTTTGCATAAAAGCATCTTCTATAATACCAACAGAATTTTCAACCCTTGCCCACGATTGTTTAGCTTCGTCAAGTAAATCAGTGCTGTAATCGAGAGGCACTTTATAATGACGCGATATTAAAAACAAACGCAATACCCGCGGTTCGTAATGCTCAAAAATATCGTCGAGAGCGAAAAAGTTTCCGGTGGATTTGGACATCTTTTCTTTATTAATGGTTACGAACCCGTTATGAATCCAATATTTGACAAACTGATTTCCGCTGAGCGCCTCTGACTGGGCAATCTCGTTTTCGTGATGGGGAAATATCAAATCATGTCCGCCGCCATGAATATCAAAAATTTTTCCAAGATATTTCTGCGACATAACCGAACACTCTATATGCCAGCCGGGGCGGCCATGCCCCCACGGGCTGTCCCAGTATGGTTCGCCGTCTTTCGAAGATTTCCATACAGCAAAATCAAGCGGGTCCTCCTTCTGCTCATTCACGTCGATTCGTGCGCCGGATTGCAGTTCGTCCACACTTCTTCCGGATAATGAACCGTATTTCTCGAATTTTCTGACCCTGAAATATACATCGCCATCCACCACATAAGCAAAACCGTTGTCGATCAGTTTCGCTACAGCGTCGATAATATCCTGAATGTGATCTGTAGCTTTGGGCTCAAACGTGGGTGACAATATATTTAATCTTGAAAAATCTTTGTGAAACTTAGTTATATATTTTTCAGTAAGATCTTTCCAAAATATTCCTTCTTCATTTGCGCGTTTAATTATCTTGTCGTCTATATCAGTAAAATTACGCACAAAAGTGACGTCATAACCTAGAGATTTCAAATACCTGTATACCACATCGAAAAAAACCACTGCACGCGCATGTCCCAGATGACAGCGGTCATAAACCGTTACCCCGCAAACATACATGCCAACCTTGCCCTGTTGCAGGGATTCAAAAGGTTCTTTTTTATTTGTCAATGTATTATGAATTGTCAATATACTCATACTTTTTCATCACCGTAGTTATTCGTTGTATAATCCGTTGTTTACCAAGAAGTACAAAAATATCATCCAATTCAGGGCCATGACTTTTACCTGTCAAAACTCTTCGGATTGGTTGATAAAGCTGACTGCCGCGAAGAGCAGTTTTCGCATACAATTCTTTTATAATAAAATGAAAATCGTCATGAGTAAGTTTTTCGTCCATTTTTTCAAGGAGTTCAACTAGTGCAAACAGTATTTTTTTACTTTCTTCAGTTCGAATCATCCGGGTGCTTTCGGAGTCCATTTCTACAGATTCCTGAAAAAATACAGCCGCATAATCGGCTATTTCGGACAAACAAGTTACATTATGACGAATGACATCAACAACACGAATTAGATACTCGAATGCGTCTTCTGTTAAATTTCCTTCTACCATCTGTTTTTCTTTAAGATACGCCATCGACAGATCGGCAATCCGCGCCGGTTCGGCGTTGCGAATGTAATAACCAGCATACCAGTTTAGCTTATCGACATCAAATGTTGCGGCAGATTTACTCATATCTCCCAAATCAAACCGTGCAACCAATTCGTCAAAAGACATGACCTCGCTACCATCCTCAAGAGAAATGCCTATATTGACAAGATAATTAATAACCGCTTCCGGCAGATAACCTTTCTTACGTAAGCCTTCTACGGAATAATAATCTCTAAGATCATGCCTGCACAACGGTTCATTATCGACACCTTGCAATAAAGCCATATGAGCAAATTGCGGTATTTCATAATCAAGGGCTTTAAACAACAAAACATGGCGAGGCGTGTTGGACAGATGATCTTCAGTGCGTATCACATGGGTAATTTTCATAACCGCATCGTCTACCGTAACGCTAAATAACGGCGCCGGCGTTTGATCAGCTTTCATAATTATAAAATCACCCATAAGGCCTGTATCAAAGGTAATTTCTCCTCGTATAAGATCATAAATAGTTAAGTGCTGTGGTTCGACCTTGAAACGCCATACAGGACGCCGACCTTCATTTTCATACTGCAATTTCTGTACTTCATCAAGAAATCTACAGCGATTGTCATACCGCGACACCTGCCCCCTCGATAAGGCTAGATTGCGCTGTTGCTCCAAATCGTCTTTAGTGCAGTAACATGGATATACCAACCCTTTATCAATCAGTTCATTCAACTTTTCCTGATACAATTTGTTTCGCAAAGACTGCCGATACGGACCGTAAATGCCGCCAATATTAGGACCCTCATTCCAGTCAATATTAAACCATCGCAAATCAGAGATAAGCTCATCAATAGCCTCCTCGACATTCCTATCCTGATCGGTATCCTCAATACGAATAACAAAATCGCCGTCGAATTTTTTCGCGAAAATATAATTACACAAAGCAACACGCGCATTGCCGACATGCAGATGCTCCGACTGGCTTTGGGCGAACCGAACCCGCACTCTACCCATTGTCACTCCTTAATGATTCTAATGTAGCCACTGCGTACGTAGCGATCCCTTCGCTACGACCGATAGCTCCAAGTTTTTCAGTAGTTGTCGCTTTTATATTTACCCGGTCAGGATCGATTTCACAAACAGAAGCGATGATATTGCGCATTTCCTGTTTACGCGGGCTTATTTTAGGTATTTCCGCCAGTATAGTAATATCTATGTTACCTACATAAAAACCTTTTTGTCGCACAAGTTGAATGACCTTTTCGAGAAAAAAAATACTTTCTTTCCCTTTATATGCCGCATCGGTATCAGGAAAATGTTCCCCGATATCACCTAGGCCTGCGGCTCCAAGTATAGCGTCGCAAACCGCATGCAACACTACATCCGCATCGGAATGCCCCTTAAGTCCCGAACAGGAAGGAAAAAAAACGCCGCCTAGAAATAATTTACTTGAAGGATCGAACGGATGAATATCACACCCCATCCCTACTCTCATAACGCAAATACCCCGCCTGTCATAATCTGATGAGCAACCGGCAAATCAACCGGTCTTGTTATTTTGATATTTTCTTTGTTGCCTTCAATAATTTTCACTTTTCCGCCTATAAATTCCATAACCATAGAGTCATCAGTAACATCTATATCTTTTTCGACAACTGTTTCATACGCGGCATACAAACTCTTGTAACAAAAACCTTGCGGTGTTTGTATTTCCCATAATGCATCTCGCGGAATCGTACGCAAAACTTCATGGTTTCCATTGCATTCTTTAATAGTACATACAACAGGCAAACCCGGTATAACCGCGCCGTGCCGCCGAGTTTCTTCGATAATGTCAAGACACAATTCATCAGAAAAGAACGGTCTGACTCCATCATGTATTAATACATAAGACGGCTGAACCTTTTGGAGAGCCCGCAACCCGTTAAACACAGAATCTTGCCGCCTTCTACCGCCGGGTACAATATCGATTATTTTACGTACACCGAACGCATCAATAATATCCGTCTTACATAGAGAACAATCATCCTGCGGCACAACCAGCACTATACCGTCAATTTGAGGTATCCGAGATAATCGAATCAACGTATAAGCAAGAATAGGTATTCCGTCGAGTAGCAGGTATTGTTTTGCCATATCCGCTCCCATCCGTTTGCCACTGCCAGCCGCAACTACTACTGCACAACAATCCATAAAAATTCCTTCGTTCAGATGATGGTAAAAAGGAATATTATCAGAATAAGTATATCTAATCCAGCCAAAAAATTAAACCGGGAGTTTTAAAAAAACTTCCCGGTTCAACAAGGTGTATCAATTACAGGATTTACTATTCTTTTTGATCTTTAATTGCGTAAACAACTCCCTCTCCGCCATTGCGAAGACGGAATATACCGCCCATCATAGTTCCGTCCGGCGACCAGTGCATAGTGGCCATAGCACGATCGTTCTCAAAAGAAAAAGCCAATTCGATGATTGTACGCTTGATAAGTCCGCTGGCTCTGCCTATTTGTTTCCCGCTTTCATCGATAGTCGATCCATCGATCCTGCCTGAGGAAATCTCCTGAGTAAGAGACAATTTGTAATCAGCTTTCAAACCCTTATTAACGCCTTTCACCACCTCAATATGCACATTCCAAATTCCATCAAGAGTATCATCGGCATAAGTTTTAGAATCACAGACAGCCAGCGCTACCACTAGAAACAACACGAGAACAGCAAACAGAGATTTCATCATCTAACTCCCTTCGTTGTAGGCAAAATTTTCTCAGGTTTCATTATTTTGATCCATCGATATAATTTAGACAGTTTGCTTTGCACGGACATTCAAATGCAATTGGAAAAGTTTCAATTTTTTTCTTGTTTTTAAGTTCAAACAACCTTGGAACCATTTTATCGCGAAGATGTTCCGGACTTATCGGATTAACGTAAATTTTCGTACCGCCTTCAAAACCGGCCGGATTATTAGTACGCCATTTTATCAGAATATGCCACGGTATGTTTTCCTGTGCATCAAATGGGCTATAGTACCATTCTTCATTGCACGGTATCTGGCTTCCCATAGCGGCATGACAAGCATGAACAATGTCGCTGACACCACGAATTTCAGCTCTGGTATGATCGGTAGGCATAGCATTTTTGCTTTTTGAATAAATCGCTATAGACGGATACCTATGTCCGACTTCGACAAAGGCTATGGCATAATCGTTCTCAGCAAAAACCAGATTATGGTAACTGGCAAAATTGACTGCCTTTTCGTTATAAATATTCTTATTCGCACGATACAGTTCAAGTTCCTGTTCGATAGCAACACCCCATTCATCAATAGCTACCAACTGTTTGTGAAGATGATCGAAAGAGGCGCCGGCATTTGCCAGCCAATTCTGAAATACACTTATATATCTAATATAACGGTTGCCCGAAAAAATATCTTTCATAGCTTCGATAGTGAACAGGAAATAGCGGTAATGTTCTTCCGGAGTCAACTCGCCGGAAGAACACAATTCCACGTCGTATTCAGCGCCTTCTATGTAATGGCGTTTGCTTACAATCAGTTCATGAGCGCCGCCAAAAAAGGCGTCTGCCATCTTTAGTTTTTCTTCAAGACTGATACTGTTTATTTGAGAGTCGGAAAAACCGGAGATCTTCAACTTCAGATTCAATATATTGACAATATGCTCAACTCCTTCTGAAGAAGAAAGATATTCGTTTTTGTGCTGTAACGATTCTTTCGAAAGCTGATAAGAATAATTTTTCACCCAGTAATCATAAGTAACTATTTCAAATAAATTGGGAATTCGGCGGAATTCGGCGACCGTATCAAACAGATTCTCTGCCTTTACACCTTTCAATGTGACAAATTTTCCGTTCATTTTAACCATGCGCGCTTTTTCCGGAGGCGTATTGAGATATGTTTGTTCACAGAAGTTACAATATGCCTCAGGCGATTGTTTCTTGATTTTTTTGGATGTCTTCGGAATCGTATTGCTTATCGGTTTATTCCCTCTTCCGGGAACTGTCCACACCTCTGTGCCGGTAAAAGGATTAACCTGTTTGATGGTACCGTCGGCCATCTTATAATAATTCTCGAATAAATTACTCATAAAAACCCCTCCATACCGCGTTATAGTATGATTTTCATTATATAGTAATAGATTATGAACGCAAGATTTAATTTGCCTCAATGCTCCGCCAAAGAAACACCCATTGTGGCACAGTATACACTGATAAGTATTAAAAGGCGTATTCTTTTTATCGTTATCGAATAAAAATTGTTTACAATAAAGAATAAAGAACGGATTAGAAAAATGCGGACAACCACCCCGTAGTTATAAGAAATGGCACCAGACAAAATCAATACACTTTTAGATTGCCTAATATTTATACTACCGACAATGACATCTTGTAATTTTCCGGAACGCTATAAGGATTATGCAAACTCCTCTGCCAGCTTCATCTTCTCAAATTCACGCAAATAAGCATTGCTTATTTTTTGTTTCGGCGGCTGAAGAACTAAATTCTGCATGGATTGACCGAACACCTCAGCAAACAACTGTTCGTAAACATCTTTATCTGCAAATGTTTGCGACAACACCAAAGCGAGTTGCTGTTTGAATCCCGCAACATTCTGCTGTGTTACTAATTGCGGATTATTCGCAAAAATGTATGCCGATAACGACCGAACAAAAGCACTGCGTAACTGAGATATCGTCAAATCAGCGCCATACAACTGCCGTAACGCGCGAACGAACGGTGAGTCATCCTCAAACGATACGGTATATTTTTCCAAAAGCGTTGCGATGTCATTCTGATATGCGTCTGCTATAGAAGTTGTACCGAGTATAGTGATATCTTCAGACAACGTATCGAAGCCATGCAGTGTCCCTTTTATAAATAAGTTGAGCGAACCAACCAAAGTTCGCGCCAAAATTTCGCCGGAAGGTGTTCTTTCCAAAGCGACTTGCGTATCTATTTCCATAATCTGGATACCTTTTGTGGTAGCGGTTTTTCTCGCATCGGCGTTGCCTGCGTCTATTACCATTTTAATATTTGAGGTATCCACGTTATAGTTGTCCTGTACAATATCCAGCAAGTCGTTGAATGATTTGTTGCCGGAACCTATATCTTTGGCAAACACATCCACATCCAACTCCGATAACCTCAAAACAGACAACTCTTTAATAATATGATCGGAAGAATGTTTATCCGACACTATGGCAAATCGTATTTCTTTGCCTTCAGCTTTAGCACGCTGTTCTTGAGCTTTAATTGTTTCTTTCAAAATAAAGTTCGATTCGTTAACCGATATTTTACCATCTTCGCTGATCGCGTCAAAATTGATGACGAATACAAACTGATTATCCGCCCGCTGTGAATTGATAATATCGCTCATTTCATTAACGAGGAAATTACGCACAACCTGTCTTATACGGCTGTCAATGGCCGGCAGTTCAAATACGTTTTGCCCTATTCTGTTTTGCATCAAACGTACTAGTTCAACCCGTTTATCAGTATTGGTATCGCGCGTACGAACGTCTTTGAGTGCCGGTATTTTATTTTCCATAAACCCCAGCAACTCCTGCCTTGTTGCTTGTGGCATAGATGCAAATAAGGCTGTCATTTCAGGACTCATCGATATTCCAGTGTAAACATGAACAAAATATTCCATGAGAGCGTTATGTATCTGCTCTTGACCTGTTATTTTATTGTCGCGCAGGAACAGATAAGTTTCTTTGAACATAGATTCTTCAGGCAGATATGCCTTCAAAGCCTGCTCAAGCAACAATCCGAAATATGCTTTCAATCTGTCCGTAAAGATCACATCTCTTACATCAACTCCGCTTATCGCATCAAGCTGATTTAGGAAATGTTCTACAATCGGGTCGGTTTTGAATGTTCCTTGAACTATATCAATTCCGATATGGCCTCGCACTTCTGCGAATACGGCTCGCAGTTTATTCTGCAATGCCGGATCAATATTCTTGATAATGTTCTCAAGAACCTCAGTACGTATCATATTGACCGGTATAGTTTTCTGCACCTGGATAGGTGATCGCTCATCACGATCTTTAAGAGCGTTAGCATAATTTCTTGCTCGCGTTTCAAGAGTTTCAATAGCATTTTTATACTGTACGCTTTCCTGATTGCCCGCCTGTAGATAATTATCATTTACAACTTTGGTGTACATAGCCATAAACATATCGATACGATTTTTGTTATACTCCACAGCTTTAAAAAATTTTCTGCCGATATTAAGCCGTTCGCGATTATGAGTTTCCTCATCCGCTTGCGGTGTCAAATGCTCGGTGATACCGATCAATTTACTCAGACACAACTGCATAATTTCCACTTCCTGATCACTTACCTCACTCATAATAGTATCGATATCAATAGATTGAGGGGTTTGACCTGCCAGAAGCAAAATATTTTCCGCCGGGACAATTTCAGCCAATTTGGTTTCGAGTTCAAGTAAAACACCTCTTACAGAAAAAAGCATAGCATCCGATAGAGTTCCTGTAGCCGCATACTCATCGAACATCGATTTGCGGATTGTCTTAAGATTTGTAAATATTGTAGATAACTCCTGAAGATTTTTCTCGATAAACTCGCGGTTTTCCAGATTAGTTTTATCCTGCAAAATGATGTTATACACATCTATAGCTCTGTCAAACATCATGCTTGCCGTTTCCATCAACACATTATTCGAGCGTTCCGCAGGGTTATCGATAAGAAACTGAACAACCCGCTGTTGCAGAATGGCTTTGACCATAAATTGAAACCCTGCAAGATTAAGGTCTACCAATTCAATAGGCCTGTGTTCACGTAACGAATCGACATATTCCAAAATAAATTCCGAGGCTTTAGGTTCTTGATTAGCAAAGGCCTTGAAGCCGACGGAATCCAGCATAGATCCAATTATACTCTCGATATAATAGTTCACCGATCTATCTTCGCCAAAAACAGGACGTCCGGAGAACAAAGATTCAGCAGGCGGCATATCGAATACAATATTAGCCCTTTGCAAGCCTTCGCTATTGATAATCTGGTCGAGCAAGGCCACAGGCTCCTGTATACCCACTTTTTTCAATTCAGCTTCCAAGCGTTTGTTATCGAGCTTGTCCAATTTCGGCAGGATATATATGTTATTTTCGGCATCAAGACTCAAAGAGATATTATACTGAGGTATCATTTTCTGTAACAATATCGTTTCCAAAGGTGACAGTGTACCTAGATTCATACCCTGCATATCCAAAATAATATTTTGTACAGAGTTCCTATTTTGCGATGTTATTGCAGACTGCTGTTTCAACCAACTGTTAAGAATCTTTTCCTGCTGATCGATCTTATCAAGAATAGATTTCATGATCTGCACTTCGCCGGCATTTAATGAGAAAGGATCGGATATTCCCATATTGCGCAATGTAGATATCTGTCCGGCGGAGAAAATATTTTCTTCGTCGAGCATAAGTTCTTGAGCTTTGCGTTCAACGGTCAAAGCCATGATATTCGATACTTTCTGAACATAATTATTGTATACTGCGCCAACCGTAGCCTGTGTAGCTCCCTCACCGGCGAAAAACGTTATAATTTGCTGTGCAAAATCCTCTCCGAACGATTTTTGAACAAATGCCACCGCCCGTTGTATATCGCCGTTACTTCTTTCTATCAGAGAAATTATCTGCGGAGCAAGTATTCGTCCGTATTGACCGAATACCCCTATAAAATCCTGCTCCATCTGTTGACGTAACGGAGCTATCTCTCCCTCCGGCACACCCTGACGTAATTTCTGTAAATATAAAAAGCGATTCCGTGCTTTCACAACATCCTGAAATTGATCGGCAAATGTATCTCTGAAAGTGTTATCAGTAATTGATTCCCACAACCCCATCCAACCTTCAAGATCACTAGCAACGCGAACGGCTGAAGGAGTAGAAACATTTTTGTCCGTCTGCAATCGATTCATTTCCTTTTGTTCAACTTGCGAAAAATCAGCTATCGCAGATTTCACAACATCCCGCAGGAGATTAGTTTTAGATTTAACCGCCTCGCGAAAAGCATCATAGCTGGCAACAGAACGCAATGACATAAGCTCCTGCTCGGTTTCTTTCAAACGTGAAAGCTGACGCAAACTGTCATTTGATAGTGTTCCGATTACAGCTTCCATAGAAGAAATTTCAGATCTGAGAACGTTGAGCATTCCGTCTATTTTATTTTTATAGGCAACAACATCGTTGTTTTTAAGAAAATGAGCTAACGCAGGCAATTCCGCAGGCACTGTAGCAGTACCGGTCAACAATTTAAAATTGTTCGGATTAAAGATAGCTTTCTCGGCAACAGTATTCCTAAGCTGTTGCCAGTGTGTTATCTGATTGTCAAGCGCCGCTATATCCTTATCAATAGCATCGATTTCCGTCATTGGAGCATGCGCATTTAGTTTTTCAATTCGCTCATTCATTTTTTTCTGTTTATCCTCGGTAAGCATACCGATTCTCTCATTAAATTTAGCGAGAATATAATCCTGCAGTGTAGTACCCATAAATTTTTCTTGAATTATTCCCTCAAGCAAGCCTTCTATCTCAACCCTATCTTTGCCCTTCAGCAAGGCGAGAGCCGAAGCCTGATCTTCAGACAAATTCCACTGAACAGCAATGTGGCCTGCGATCTTATCTTCAGCTATAGATCCGAACCATTCCTGCAATCTATCGTAAAGACTCTGCTTCATCTGATTCATGGCGGAGGTTGAACCGGTTGAAAACAGGTCGACAAATACAGCAAGCTGTTGAGCAGACAAACCGGCAACCATTATCTTATCTCCAACCATAGACACCTGCGAACCCGGAGCGAACATGGTGATAAATTCAGATAACAGTTGAGTTTTATATTTTTGAACTTCATCATTTAAAAATCCCGATTTATCAACGGCAAAAAGGTCGAGATTATCACCCATAAACCCAACCGAAGGTATGAAACCTATATACTCGCCTTTATTATCAACCAAGCCCGGATCAAGCAAAACAGGGGCTATTGCCGCCAATTCCGTTCCTTCCATAGCGGATTGCAGACGGGTAAGCGCGCTTATAACAGTATCCTGCATAGCAATCCAAAGACGGACATCATCTGCTTTGTTCTGATTATTTATATGTTGCGAGACTAAAGATGCCACATATTGATTGAGGTTAGAGATTGTCTGGAGTATTTCGGACATCATCTGATCTGACAACCCTGTTTCCCTGCCTATAGTATACCAGTTGAGCAACTCTCCCATAAGTGAACTTAAATATTCAGGTTTATCCGAAACCGATTTTTGCCGGATAGCTTCGCGTAACATATTAAGCACACCGCTTGCCTGCTGTTGAGCAGTAGCTGTTTCAGGACGAGCTTGTTTTAGAAAATCTATGGAATCACCCTGAACGGTTGATAACATAATTCGTTTTACATTCGCTTCTTCAGCCCGATTTGGATATGCGTCCATAATAGACCGGTACAGATTATCAGCCTGCTTGTTTTCGCCGATCTGTGCAAGCATTTGCGCTTTTACGAATTGAGCGTCAACGTAATATGGATTTTTCGAATCTATTTTCTTAAGAACTTCCTCTATATCTTTCTGAGCCTGCTTACGCGCATCAACTTCAGCCTGATCGGAAAAATTCTGCCGGTTTTTCTGATATAGTATTTCTAAAGAATAATAATCATATTTCTGCTGTAATGCAGTACGTTCGTTGATATCAATTATACTGTCCTTAGTTTTCTCAAATTCTGCAAGAAGCGGATCAATTTGATCAGGACGCGCGTATTTGCTCTGCATCAATACTTCTACCTGTTGTATAAGAAGTGCGGGCACTGTTTCCAAATCCTGTTCGCGAGCAAGTCCCAACGCACGATCATTGATCTGCCGTGCAGTTTCCTGATGAAAAATACTCGTTTCCTCAGAACCGACGAGATTTGCCCGCCGCAACAACTCCTTATTTTGAGGAGTCAATATATCATTTGAAATATCATCGAGAAATTTGATAGGAGTAGTCGATCTTTGATCAACAATAGCCTGAGCTATTTTAATAGCTTCCTGCCGTGACCCGGCAACACCGGAATCAATCAAAGCGGCTTCCAGTTTGCTCTTCTGAGCATTATTTATATCTTCTCTGTTGTTATACGATGCCATAAGCGCGTGCAGTGCGCCAAGCTGGGCGAGTATTTCCTGATCAAACGGAGATACCATAGCCGCTATATGCATTAACGCAAGGGATTCGTGAGTTTTCTCCCGTAATGCGTCACCACTCCACAAACCGGAATCAATACCTTTTTGTATTTCCATACTTTCTTTAAGCAAATCGTTACGCAAAGAAATACCGCTACCAGCATTTTTGTATGATTTTATAATTGTTTCGGCAACACGGTTACGTATGGGAATAGGAAACCGGCTCAATATTGGACGGATATTGTCAAAAAATTCGTCTTGGAATAGATCCTTTCCGTCACGTAGTAACCCTGACCATGTATCATGAAGATCATTCCATCGGGCGCTCGGATCAAGTTGTTCGACATTGATTAGCAAACGAACCGCGGTTACATCCACGCCGACATCGACGGAAAAAGTACCTATATCGCTACGTTCCTGACCAAAATTAAAATATCCGCTCTGGTCTACAATCAGGTTCCGTACATATGTATATATATCTTCTTTACCCTCTCCAAACCCCACGACTTGCCGCTGTATAATCTGAGGATTTATGGACGGAGGAATACTTGCAGAATGCAAAGAAATAAGCGATAGGAAGTAATCCGCAAGTTTCGCTTTTTGGGCATCTGTTAACGAACTTTCTTTATCCAGTTGAGATATGATGTTGTTTCGCACTGCCTGCAATAGAGATTCTAGGTTACCTGCAATCTGCTCTACATTGATACCCAGCTTATTGATTATTTCAGTTTCCTGATTCAACGCTTTGGTATCCTTTGAGTCTATCTCAAGTAATACGCTATTATAGTTCAGCGCCTTTAATAAATACTCACGTTGCAGTTCGCTGTTATTTAGTTTTTCCGCTATTTCAGCTCCCTTCAGAGCGATATCACGGGCATCTGTATTAGTTACTTTGATATCCGGATAGGAACGGCGCAATAAATCCAGCAATCCTTCTGCAATTTGTATATCATCAAGAGATTCCATAGACGGCAAGCGTTCCATTACTTTATTGACGTCAGTGAATAAATCGTCGATCAATATCGCAATCAAATCACGATCACTTGTCAAAGATTTATCGATAACGCCGGCCATAATATCAACCAACCTCTGGCGGACATCCTGTGAATATTGCGAAAAGTTGCGAACAACATAGGCTTCCAGCGCAATTCGCCGCCCATCCGAATCTTCAACTCGCGCTATTTTTTCCAGTTCAGGGGTTACCTGCGAAGCAAAACTCTCCTGAGGATCGATCTGGAATAAGAAATCATAGGGTGTGCTTAAATCTTTTTGTAAGCGTTCTCGCTGATCTTTAAATTGTTCCTGAAGTTTTTTATCGAGCTGAGCCTGTTCTTTACGAGCCGCGGCCCATTGGCGGCCTTCAGGAGTAAACATAGAAAAAAATCTGCCTATAAAAGTCAAACTGCTTGCTATAGTACTCATCACTTTGCTCTGAGGAAAATTTTTATTTATGCGATTAGACCATTGGAACAAAGCGTGCTGGGCGTTTTTAATCAGTTCAACAACCTTTCCGCCATCGCGAATGATTGTTGTTTCCATTTGTTTAGAATTATAAGCCATAGCCGGATCTGCGCCCTGCTTGAAATGGTCATCGGCTATAGCCAGATTCCGATCAGCTTCATAATCTATGAGAATACTTCTGGCTCCCACAGCGATACTGTTAGCCGATGCGTTGACCCGTTCTACATCTGCGCCTTCTCCAAGAGTTATTACATTGGCAATAACCTGCGATACGCTCGCGCCGTTATCGGCATTTATATACCTTCCGATTTTAACGTTTCGGATTTGCACATTGTCTGCGATATCGGAAGATACGCGCGAATATTTGCCGATTTCACTATCTATAATAACACTGTTTTTACCGACCTTGACGCTATCACCGAGTTTAGCGTCAATTAATACCGAGCCTTTGGCGACATTGTTTTTGTTGTATTCATTATCACCTATCAGAACAACTCCGTTTTCAACATACAATTGACCGCGCTGTAATTTACCGAACAAAGGATTGCGTATTACAGGATTGTCGCGGAAAAACGCCTGCTGTTCGTCCTTGCCCATCATCATCAATCCCTGCATACCGCCGATGCTGTCAAGCAGTTGTTTGATCTGAAATACGGTGAACAACTCTGGGCTTATATCCTGAATGTGGCCTAAGTCGTGGCCTTCTATCTGTCCTGCCTTATTTTTACCAAATACAACAACATTATCGCCGACTTTAATCAACCCACCGTTTTCAAGTAGATTTTCAAGCTGTTGGGTATATTTTCGGTTTTTAAGTTCAAAGATGGTTTTTTTGCCCAATTCCAACGTAGCGGTGGGCTGGCCTTTGGAAGTAATAATAATCGCATCTATATCCAATCCGCCGCCATTAACTGCCGCATAGCCTTCGAGACGGGCTATAATTGCCTGCGCCGCCTGATCCATGGAATCAACCTGAATTTCCATAGCTTTTGTACCGTCTTTACGATGAAATACTTTTATAGCCCCTTTAACTCCGTCTATCGACTGTACTGCCCCTTGCAAATCCTGTCCGGAGATACCTTCATACTCCAGTAGTCCATCCTTGGCGGTTATTTTAACCTGAGGCTTAACAAGTTCTTTTTTATCTTCAATAGACCTTTGATCCTCAATAACTTTCACCGATTGTACAGGAAAAATTGAAGATGGGGTTATTTCTGCCGTAGGTTCGATTCTTTCATGTTTTTCAAAAACGCGATTAGAGGCCTTCTGGCGAGTAATGAGCTGATCATCCGGCTTTTGACGCCGGAAAATATTTTTCATTATAAAATTAACAACGATGTCGGCGGCCTTCACGAGTCCTCTTTCCTGACGCGGCTCCTGCTTCATTATATCTATTTTACGCTGTTTATAGAGCTGATCAACAGCCTCATCAACAGTTCTAGCAGTATTCTTTTCCTGCGTTCCGAGATCGAGTGTCTCGCTTTTTTTGATCTGCTCCATGTATTTCTTACGATTTTCAATTACAGACACCGCATAGGAATCGATAATTCCTTTTTCAAACGACTCGAAAGATTTTTGTATCTCAGCCTCAAATTCTTTAATGACTTGCCCTATCTGGCGGTCAAGATTTGCCTGAAACTCCTCACGGATTTGAGACGTTCGCTCGTATAATTCTTTGGTAGCTATGAGAAATTGAGGTCCCAATACTCCGCCTAACACAACAAAGTCAAGGGTTATTTTACCTTGGTCAACTTGTTTTATCAAATCGTTCTGAAAATTCTGCAACCGATCCAGATCGGACTCTATTATACTTATATTAAAAGCCGATAGATCCTTCTGCAATTGGACAAACGCATCATGTTGAGCCAGCCTCAACTCCTCTCCGGTAAGCCGACGAGTTTCAATTTCGCTCATTGTCTTCCGATAAATATCAAAAGGCATATTTATGAGCTGACGTACCTCTTTTGTATCCAACCCGCTCTTTTTGATTTTATCTATTTTCTGGCGTAACTCGTGCTGATACTGATTTTTAAGGCGTGTCCACTCTGCAAGCAATTTTGCATTAGCGCTACGAAACGCTTCATCCATAGCGTTTTCATAAAGAAAATCAATCTGCCCAGCTTCAATCTTTGCAATCAGTCCGGCTTTCAGGGTATCTATAGATGCTTTTGCAGAATCATCCAATACAATTCCCAAAGCGGCAAGGCTATCCTGAAGCTGTTTGAAATTCTTCGATTTTTCATAGTCGGCAAACACCATATCGAGCATCTTAAGATTCAACGCTATAGTAACCCTGACGCCGTCCTCAGTGGTATAAGTATCTTTTTCCAAGTTACTTTTAAGTTGGCCTGCACGTTGTGAAAAGTTGTATTCCACATCATCGAAATACGATTTATTAACACGCTTCTCAGAATCTATTATATCCAGATATTCCTGCGCAGACCTGAACAGATTAGCTATTTGCAATTCCGTATCGGTATACGATTCTATGGAAGCTACCAGATTGATGATAACAGCCTGATCCTGATCGGTTAAACGATATGCATCTCGATTTAGTTTATCCGCAATGGCAGGATTATTGGCAATAACGCCGTCAAAGTCATCGAGCAATTGACGCGCACGTATGGCAACCAGTTCATTCAATTGACCGGCAGGAAGCTGTCGTTCCTGTTCGGTTAACATATATTGACTGACGTCGCTTTTCGCTCTTGCAAGCATAATAGCATCGGCGACAGCCGATTGAGCAGAACTGTTGGTTTCTTGAAAACGAACTGAGATAATTTCATTGATATGAGATACGTTTATCCCCAGCGAAGCGGCTTCAGCAAGAAAATCCGCCTCAAGCAGTTGATTTTGAGAATATGTACGTAATTTATCCACAAAACTGCGGGTTTTTTCTTTGGCATCAGCATCGTTCTGCTCGACAAGATAAGCTAGTATTTGTGAAGACAGATCGGAGAAAATACCTCTTTCCAGTTTACGGCTACGCTGAAACGCCAGAATGGTTTCCATTGTATCCTGAATCGCCTGAGTATCGGTGATCCCTATATCAGCAAGAAATTTGCGAATATCGTCCCTGTTTTGTTCAAGCAACTCGCGGGCTGTAATATACTCAAACAATTTTTGTTTGCCTTCACGTGTTCCAACCCCGTTGAAGGCTTTGACAGCTATTTCAGTTTCATCTGTTTCCAGAGCAATCAAAGTTTGTTCCGATCTCGGAGCGGCGGCACGTCCGCCACGTCCGAACAACTGCAACGAAATACGTTCGGAAAGAGAAAGACCTACTTCAAACACCTGAAAACCGTGAACCAACTGAGCACGCAAGTTCTTTTCCATAGTATCAAGCTGATTGATCAACGAAGTTTTTTTCAATGGATTTGCAACGGATTGATCTATCGCTTCGGTTATTCGCGAGAAAAATGTTTGTATATTCTGCTCTTCTTTCTTACGTGTTAGCGCATCACGATTATCTTCCAGCTTATTTTTCAAGGATTCCAGAATAGAAAAAATCCCCAGTTCAAACTTTTCATTGACCATATTCTTCATGCTGACTTTTTCGGCATCAGTCAGATCAAGCAGGTCTATCAGTTCTTCAAGTTTAGCGGGATTGGTTTTGTAATATTCTTTTAACGATTCCTGAACCGTAGCATCCTGCATAAACGCATTAAATTGCGACATACTGAACAGAGTTAACTTAAAGTCTTTACCTCGTGTACCGTAAGGGTTGACAAACGTAACGCTACCGAGAGCGCAGGCAATATCCAGAAATTCCGATTCTTCTTTCTCGCTTTTGAATGAATTTCCGTGAAAGGTATAAATCTTCGATAATCGATCTACAGTGGTCAGAAGGGAATCTAGCCTGCTTTGGGTTTGCTTATCAAATCCAAGATACAAAAATTCATCTTGATATTGAACAGGAACGCTATCGAGAACCCGAATTTTCTGTTCTTCAATACCTTTAAACTCCTCCTGTAATTTTGAAATTATGGCTCCTGCGGTTTTGTTATCGCGCGCTTTCCATGCGTTTGAAAGATCGGTATATAACTGATCTATTTTTGCCTGATGATTTCTCAAAGCCTCAATAATATTACCGAATTCGTCTTTAAAATCGTTGATTCGGTCAAGCTCTTGTTGCGCCTGAATATCAGTTGGATCGGCTTTTACTCGGGCAACCAAACTATCGGCTATCTCATCAAGACGAATCTGTTTATTGTTTAATTCATTGACATACGCTTCAAGCATAAACAGCCGCAGTTCACTTTCGACTTCAAGCGCCAGTTCGCGCTTAGTGTTCATCGCTGTAGCGTCGCCCTCTGCTCTAATAGCTTTCGCGTCACGAAACTGCTCGATTTTTTGCAATATCGAAGCTCTTTTATCCGCCGGCAGAACATTGACCAATGAAGTAAGGTCTTCTTTGGCCATGGTTTCAAGACGATCATACATCATTAAATACAATTGTTCCGCTTCCGCATAATCACGTGTGCCCGCGAGAATAGGAGCTCCGTCTCGTTTATTGAAAATCATATCGATCTGTTCGAGCAAATACTTATCGCGGTCGGATTTTGTGGTAAAAACACCGGTTTCACGCCGGTTGATAACCTTCTGAATGAACGGAGCCATCTCAATGATGCTTTCTTTTCCGAAAAGTTTCTTCATTTCAGCACGCGCAACTTCAGTAGCTATGGAACCGCTGAATCCGGTAAATTTTTCAAAAGCCTTAATAACATCTGCACCGCCGACTTTACCGGTAGTTTCACTGTCGCCCAGCACATCTATATTGACATCAAGATAATACTTAGCCCATACCTCCATGATGGTATGCCGGTGATTGCTCTGCCGTTGATTTGTATGTTCACCCTGCGCATTGATGAGTTTTATATCCTGCACGACCACATTGTTTGCATCAGTGATAATTTGACCTTTTTCATCTTTTTTAGCTTCGAACGTCCAGTTGACACGTTGTTTGTGGAAAAAATGCTGTTCGAGGGTAATCTTTACGATATCCTCAAATTCTCTTATATCAGGAACCTTGTAATTTTGCTCCTGCGCTTTTGCGTGCAATTGACGTATCAAATTGCGGGCGCCTTCGGTAAGTTCAATAAAGTTGCCTTCACTTGTCTGGCGTTCTTTAAACAAGAAAGATTCGTCCTGTTTTTCAAAACTCTGCAACAAATTTCGAATAACGTGGTAATCCTTATCGGTATCCTTGACTTGCTCAAGCGACGCGCCGTCACCGCGAATTTTAAGCACAAAATCCCATATCAGGCGGTATACCTGCACTTCTTCCGTAGTGAGAGGGTCGCTTGGTTGAGCATTGATAAAATCCATCAATGAACCCTCAAAAATCAATGCGTCAATTTCATCGAAGTTGGCATAAGCCAGTTTTTGAGGTAATGTCTTCTTTGATTCATCGTAATAAACATCTTCCAAACGCATGAACGCAAAATCGGAAAATGGAATGTAAACTATTTGCGGTTGAGATGATATACTGGGGTCCTGTTCGCGCATTTTATCACGCTGTTCTTTGCGCATGAACAAATCTCTAACAGTGGCACGATTGGTATCTTTCGTTACCACATCTACTTTGACATTCAATAAATCCATAATTCCTTTTACGCTATTAGCGTCGCTTCGAGCAAACGATTCCTGTGTAAGAAACTGCACCGCAGTTTCTCCGGAAAGCGCGTGCAGGAAAAGGGTTAATGCCGATGTAATAGTTTTGCCTTCACCTGTGCCCACATTTAATATTGCGCCGTTAGCCATAAGGGCACCTGAAAAAAACTGCACATCTCGAAAATAGTATCCGTTATCTACCAACGAGGCCAGCATCACCGATGTAAATGCATCCGTTATAATATCTTCAGGTACAGTCTCATGAATAAGGTCATATTGTGCTACTCTTTTTTGTAGCTCTGCTGTTTGCGCGTGCAAATCTTCCTTTATTTTCTCTGTATATTTACCGGATTTTACAAGGGATTCTCTAAACGTTTCCTGAAGCTGAGATTCGGAAGCCTGCAACAGTTTATTTCGCATAGTAAGTATTTCAAGGTCATTCTTCTCTATATCAGCCCTTATTTGTTTTGCCCGTGTTTCGCTGACACCCTGTTCAGTCGCTTTTTCTTCTTTTTGGATTTTCGATTTCAGTTTAGCGTCCACATCAAGACTGATGATTAATTCCGCAAGCAAAGATTTACGAAGATACTCAACCCCTTCTTCACCCTTGAACAACATATCGTACATCTGCTGAAAATTTTCCGATTGAGCGGTAACAAGAGTTTTTGCCATGTGTGACATTACCAACAGATGTTTTAGATTCTCCATATCAGACTGCCCGAGCAATTCATTCTGGCGTTGCTGAAATACATCTGACGGAGTCTCTTTAGTAAAACCTTCCAGCTTCATAATTTCAGCCGCCATCAGGTTCGGATTTTTCATCACTCTAGCTAACAATGCTGAAAACGTCGAGTCGGCAAGAGATAACGATTTTGCCATCGCATAAAATCTGACCAAATCATCCCCAAGCCCTTTTAATTTATCCATAGTATCTGTATACCCTGCCGCGCCTTCTTCTATCCCTATCAAACCCATCAATTCAGATATCATTTTTTCTGAATCATCGAGATTCGACAGATTAACGAGCGCTTTGTCGTCTACGGATAATATTCCTTCTATAAATTCATGCAGTTTGCCTACCGCATATTTGAGGCCTTTTTGTGCGGCTTTTTTGAGTTGGAGGGATTCGCGCTCTTTACCTATAGCGCTAATTGAGAATTGTTGCTGGTTGATATATTCCTGTGCGTTCTTTTGAAGTTCTTTTGCCTGCATGCCGGCATCTTTGGCACGCGCGGCCACAGCGGACATCACCGCTCCTTCATATCCTTCCGATACTGATGACGCGCCGGCACGATCAAACGCCACAATCAGCACTTTATCGAGGATTTCCTTCATATCCGATTGCGATTTGCCTTCCAAACTTTGTACGAATTGAATCAGATAATTGAAATTCTTTTGCTCCATCAACCGGTCTCGAATAAGCCGTGCACTGACAGTGACTGTTTCTTTATCTTGTGTTTCTATATTTATGGTCAGATTTGTACCTGTAATCTGACTTATCAATTCTTCAAGTCTCCTGCTTTCTATATATCCTTTGATATGATCGTCAACCGCTGTTATTAAAGATAAAACCTGTTCGCTTTTTTCTCCGGTTTTACGCCCCTCATATGTTTCCAATTTTGCTCGCGCTTCGCTCAGTTGTTTATTCAAGTCTTCCACCGACTGATATATATTCGAGTAACGTTGATTTAAAGTAGCTAACTCAGCCTCAATAGCATTTTGAATTGACATGAATAACGCCGCATTCTGCGCAGGCTGTTGTTCGGCTATAGCTAATTTGTATTTAACCATAGCAATTTGCCGTTGTTCTTCAAGATACTGCCTGCGAATGTTGATCATTTCCTGATGTTTGCCGGCCAATTCTTCACGAACACTGAGTATTTGCACATAAATGGCTTGCAAGCTAACTTTGTCATCCATCTGCAGAGCTCGCGCCTGCCGGCGTTCCAACTCTTTAATATCGTTAGCAAATTGATCTATTTCCGTGTTGAGTTCAGCTATACGTTTTTTGAAAGTATCCGAGCGATCTTGTGATATTTCCAACTGACGTTCCTGTACATCTTTTGAAAGGATATTGCCCACACTAATCAACTGACCCGCAACATACGAAGCAGGTACTCCTGCCGGAGAATTGGCAAGAGCTAATTCATAACGACGTCCCTGCGTATCAAATATAACCAACCGGTCGCCCTCTATATACGACAGTGGCATTTCCGTACCGGCGAGCTTAGATCTGTCGTTCTGCTCAACAGGAGTCAGTGAACCATCTTTCAAATTGACAACATACACGATATTTTCGATAACAATTTGCTGAATAATATCTTGCTTGACAGCATCTGATAATTTTCCGGTAGCAAGCGGCATTAAGATTTTATCGATATATGTAGGCGACATTAAATCTGTCCTGCCTGCCGTCATAGAATACAGTTCGTTGATAGCTTCCTGCGAAAAACTTGGCGACTGGTCATCGATAAACATATCCCGCGCGGAAAGCACCGTATTTATAAGCTGTAATTTCAACGCCTGAATTTGTTGCTGGTCACGCTGTTGCGGAGCAACCGACTCCAATTCAGTTATACGCTGTTGTATTGATTGAGGAGTTGCAAGGTTGGCATCAGCTTTGGTCGGTTGTTTAGGTTTTCTGAACTCAAAATTATTGACAGAATTACCTTGAGCGTCATAAGTTTCGATTATCGTAACACCCGACGCATCAAATTTGGAAACCGAATACCCCTGTGGAATTCCTGCGGAATCGGTAAGGACTGAGATAATCTGCCGTTCGTTGTGATGTGTATATTCGATACGTATTTCATCGCCGACTTTTTTGATAACCATATCGCCCAAACGCCTTCCCGATTCATCAAGAGTATCGAGTTCAAGAACGATCTGCTGGCCGGGAGCCTCTCCATAGGATAAATATAGAAACTTTCTGTTACCTAATTCGTCAACTGTCCATTGTTCTAATTCCAGTGCGTTGGCTCCAGCCTGCATGGATAGTTTAGGTATATCTTCGAAACGCTCTGAAGCACGCTGTTGAATATATGCCCGTTGTTTTATAAGTTGCTGAGCAAGAGCTTCACGCCGCATTTGAATATCTTTCTGACGCTGTGACAATTGATCCATTTGCGCATCCAGTTCACGTTTCATAACCTGATCCATGGGCAGTTCGCGGAAAAAGAGGTCATCGTACTGTTGTTCAATATTGTTAGTCCAGATACGACGCGATATATCATTGGCAAATAAATCCTGAGCGCTGATATCACGTCCGGCCAACAACGCGGCGGCGCGAATGATTGCTCCGATAAATGCGTATTCCCTGTTATCAGGGGCTTTTTGTGCTGAAAGTCCGATTTTATCCCAAGCAGACTGAGTAATGTATATAGCTTCTTTACCAGTTGAGGCATCTTTGTAAATTCCGGCAAACTGATTACCGTCGCTAAGATTTGCAGGCAGTTGATCGGTCACAACGATATCTATATGTCCGTTTTTGAGTTTCCCTATAAGATCGGCAACAAATGACCCTTGTTTTTCCGCGTTAAACAACCGCTGAAGATGTTGAGCTAGAGTCAGTCCGCCGATCTGCAACTCTATGACTTCGCCGTTGCGAGTACCTGCAACAACGCGCCCTTGTGACGATACTGAACGGTCGATATCTCTGAAAAAACTGTCGATCAATTTATCCGCGCCAACCGAAGGAATTTGCTTGTCAAAAGAAAGTTGGGCAACAAGGTTCTGCGTTGAAGCATCGAAAATATATAGAGTCTGCTGGCCGGTTTGCGCATCAACAGCAACTACTCTAACCTGATTTACAGATCCGTCATAACCAATGTACCGCGCAGTCGACTCATTGATAAGACTCCTCAATTGAGCTGGTATATCTATTTCCAGACCATCCACACGCGCCTGCAATTGCGGCGCGACACCTGCTCCACGCTGAGCATCATACTGCAACTTTATTTTGCCGTTCTGAATCTGTGCTTCGACATTATTGGATAGATCGGTATTAGCGCGCAACACTGCCAAGAGCGGAAGCAATTGGCTGACCTGCGCCTGTAACACACTGGTTTGCTGTAAGATATCTATCGTTGTCAATCCTTGATCGCGCATAGACTGTTTTACTACATATTCCAACGCTGACTGCATCTGTTTTTCGGCGTTGCCGTCGTTCAAAGCAAACTGCGTTAGCATATTGACAAAATCATGTATCATACCCAAGGATATGTTAGGATTCTGCAACATTACCGCCTGAAAATCGGTAGCGAGTGTTCCTATTTGACTAATACCGAACATATTATTGATATAATCAAGCATCAATATCGATAGCAATGCCTGATCTTGCGTGGTATCTGTAAGTTGATTCTGTATCGCTAAAATCTGCCGCATCAAAACAATATCCATCACATCAGTATGGTCGAGAAGATTGTTGTCGAGCATAATTGATCCGGTATCAGACAACGTGCCCAAAGCAACAGGACCATCAACCAATTCTATAGGCATGTTCTGTAGTATTGCCACTATTTGCTGACCTGCATAACCTGCCTGCCTGAGTATGACATTAGAAAAATTATTTAATTTATTGACGTCTTCGTTAGAACGGGCTAAGGCGATTACATTAGCTATAACGTTGAATAAAGCCGTTTTATTTATATCGGTAAATCCGTCTAAAAGACCAACTGCTTTAGCGTGTTCAATCAACGCTTGAGCCAGTTTGTCTTGATTTTCCAAAGACAACCCTGAATTTTCATACACCCCAATCAAAGCAGTAATTAGAGATTGCCTGACCGATGCAGGGACATTCGTATCGGCCTCAATATCAAGTATATTATTGAGCAATTGAGTTCGGACAGACTCATTTGTAATTTTGTCACTCTTACGCACATATTCTTCCGGTGATTCTATTAACTGAATAGAAGTATTGACTTGAGCCACTACAACAGCTTGTTTAGATTCAATTTTCGCCTCAAGACCGGCTATATATTTCGCGTCAACAGTATATCCGAAATTGGTATAGAACTGATTCAGCTTCGCAAGCGCAGACCGTTTTGTTTGTACCGATATATTTGCGTTATCCACGATATGCTCAGTAATGGTTCTGATCTGTTGCTCAAGATTATTCATTAAAGAATAAGAAAACGGTACTATCGCGCTCAGATCTACCAAGACACCCAGAAAATTCACCTGTACTTCGGAAGATGCGTTAAAGACGTCGGTGATTTTGTTTTGTACCAATGAAATAATCTCCTGCATCGCCGATTCGTCAATAATACGTTGTTGTAAGGTATTTTGCCTGATAGCGGCAATTATTTGCGATGCATTCTCAAGTTTTTGCTGTACTTCGCCTTCCGCTGATAAGACATCAAGAAGCGGCTGAATATACTGGTCTTTTAACTGAGCTTGTGCAAGATTAGCCTGTAGCACAGCGCCGTTAAAATACATCGTAACGAGCTGATCAATTTTGGATACAGTTATGTTAAGCGGGGCAACTCTGTCATTTTGTAAATTCGAAAAAACAACCGCTACAGAGGCGTTAAGCTCACTTTGAGATGGTACCGGCAAACCGGCCTGCTCATACTTACGTTGAAGTTGCACTGCTATATAAGCCTTATTTTGAATGGTACTCAACATAGCTTGCGAAATATCCATTTTTTCCATAATGGAAATAACCTGCATGTTCGGCACACCTTGTACTATCATCTGATCTATCTGTCGTTGTGATGAATCTTTCAATGCGTTATACAGCGACCCGAAGTAAAAAGCCCGTAGTTGAGAATCTTCCAAAAGTAAATTCTTTCCGGCGTTTTTAATCGACATTTCTATGTTATCTAGCTGTTTACTCAATGAAACCCTTCGATCGTAAACAGTTAGAAGCCCGTTATTGAGTAGGGTATTTGCGAGCACGTCAATCGCCTGATCAGCAGTAATACCGTCGATAGTGGTTTCAGCTTGAGCTATTCCAGCCAGTTGTTGTAGTATAAGCTGTTTGAGATAATTATTATCAGATAGATTTTTAAACGCATTAAATACACGGATTTGCCCTACATTGCCCTGATCAGCGGCCTGCGCCGCAAGCATCTCTATAAGTTTAGCCGCCTGCTGAGTCCATTCTGCCTCTTGTTGGGCACCAAGTTTCGCCAGTTGACCGGCTCGATCTTTTAGAAAATCTAGGGAGATAATTTCACTGTTAAATGCGTCTTGCCATTGAGCAATTTGTTCTTGGGCTGATTCAGATACGTGTTGGGGCGTTAAAACATTCAGCGCCGGACCGACGACACTGGCATCTACTTTGAACTGGGCTACTACCGGAAACGCTTTGCCGCTTTCGATCATTTTTTGCAAACCGGAATGATCAGCCTCTTTACCGGCTACAGTAATAATATTTCCATTACCATCAACGTATATAATTACACCCGCATAGCCGTTTTTAACATTCTTATCATTCAGAGCCCTCGCCATTACAGCATCATATAAATCTTGCGACTGCAAAACCCGCATATTCGGGTCAAGTTCCTGAGCGCGAAGGCGGAATGAAGTAAGATTAGTGATCTCGTTATTGAATGCGGCCTGCACTGCCTCCATACGTTCCTGAATTACGGTAGGCATATTTGCTGGAACGGTTAATAGCAACAAAGCTCCATCCCTGCCGGACTCGATTTTAATTTGTGCTATAACCGGAAACGCCTTATTAGATTCTATCAAATCCTGCAATTGCGTAGTTTGCTCATGTACTGCTCCTGTAGAAATAATCCTGCCGTCGGTATCCACAATAACGGCGATATTCGCGTATCCATCTTTGACAGATTGTTGGGCATTACCGACGACACGATCATAGAATCCTTTATTTAGAAGCACGTCCATATTGGAAAGCAATATTGCATTATCAGTCTTTTGTCTGCTTAAAATATCTTCTTCCACCTTAGACGGAACTATCATATCAAATTGAGCGGCCAATTCTGTGGGAGAGCGCATTTTTGCTTTTTCAATACCTTGCATGAGCTCGTTAATCTCTTTTTCAAGCTGTGTTATGTCGACGGCATCTTGCGGGATAACACGAAAATCCTTGATAATTGCTGTATCAATAATTGCCCATTCCAGATTTTTACCCATGATGTCATAACCGCGTACTATTCCATACCCCTGTTCAAGTAGTTCCTGTATACGTGCGGGAGAAAGACGTTCTACTTCGCCGGGATTTTGCGCATCATAAATTTTAACATCCGGATTCAACTCAATTTCATATATAGTAGGTGTACCCTTACCCATATTGGCGTATTGACGCGCTTTTTCGAGTCTATCTGCGCCAAGCGTATAAAATCCGCCATACTCACGCCCTCTTTTGCTCTGTTTGGCTTCACTGCCACGACCCAAAATTTTTATATCTTCCACGCTCATATTAGGATTGGTAGAACCATGTAAAACTACGAGGCCTCGCTGTTGCGCTATATTCTTTGCAACTTGCGCAAACTGTTCATTCGCTGATTTAACTGCATTCTGAAGTTGCAATTGCTGATCCACAGTCAACGTACCGCTGAACAATGCCAGCATTTCATTTATCTGCCGTATTGATTCCTGAAGTTGAGCAAGCAGAGGATTAACACGAAACTGATAATCTTTTAGCGATTCCTCTTCATATTGCCCTAACGATAATTCTGTGGAAATTTTTTCAAGACCAGACTTGTACATATCTACCATTTGTGTATTAACAGCAGAATGATCCTGCATAGCCATTTGCATTATTGTAATAATTTGATTTTGGTTATTTACCATGACAGAATAGACAATGGTAGACATCAACTTACCTAACGCCTCGCTGGGAACAGCAGAAGACAGAATATATTCGGCGGCCATTTGTTCTGCCTGCACGCCAAGATCATGGAATCTATTGTTGATCGCCTCTACCATGGCTCGTTCCGATCCGCCACGAGCCATCATGCTTTGTATCCATGTCCTAACTTTTCCATCGGCTATTTCCGCGTCGGTGTAACCAAGCACGTTTTTGGCAAAAGACCTCCACATGCGTAGTTCCATCATTTCATGAACTGCTTTTATCGGATTGGCGGCATATATGGCGTTCCTGCGTATTCCCGCATGTCCGGCAAGTTCATACTCAACAAGGCCGTCAATAAGAAAAACCTCTTCTCCCAAAGGACTCGTAAAGTCAGGCGTAATCTTGCCATCGTCATCCATGCGATCCCAAAGTTTTTGAAGGATATACTTGTTTACAGCATCATGGTCGACGCCGATATCTATGCCGACATCCGCTATAACTACGTCCGCACTATTGAGCCTAGCTAAATAAGCATCTCTCAATTCGCTTAATTTGCCAAATATTAGATCGCCGTCTTGGGTAGCCCATTGTTTATTAGAAACCGCTCCGATCATTTTAATCAATGCGCTATCCAATGCACGTATTTGATCTATATTGCTCAAATCGATTCCAGTAAATCCATCTTTGATAAGCTGATCCGCCAACGCAACGATACTTTGCGCATCTTGAGACATCTCTATTTGTTGTATCTGCGGAAACTTACCTAGTATAACCTCAGCTTGATTCAAATCGACCGGCCCTTCAGATAAAACATCAATATCAGGGGTATACCTATCTGTAAATTGCGAACGTGGTATGATATCAATCTGAACTTTACTGCCTTCGCCTATTTTCTGGCTTTTGATGACATAATCGCCCAATTCGATCAATTTTCCGCTTTCAAGAAGTTGGGCATTCTCCATCAGCCGCATAAAGTCAACCAACTGCTCAAATGATAACTGGCTGATACCTTTAATTTCATGGACATTGAGAAAAAACTGTTCAAACAAAGTTCCGGCAATATCCGATTCATTGAGTGAATCTTTGATTCGCATATCAATTAAGCCTGCTTGCGCCGTCTGAGACTGCCTCTGGATGTCCGCCTGATCAGCAATGCGAATCATTTGACCAGAAGCAGGATCCAAAATACCAGTGACGATAAAAGCGTTTAAACCCGAAGGCAGTGTGTCGAAATATCCTTCTATTTCTCCCTGTTGAACTGCTTTGTTCATTTTGTCTTTAAATGATGACAGTGTATCCGAACCCGAATGTACAACATGACTTCTACCATTACGTATATTAGCCGCTATAGCAACAGCCACTGAATAACTAGACCAGCTGGGGTCGACTCCAACCGTTGTTTCCATCAAAGCGCTTCCATAAAAATCACGGGCGATATCCATAGCCATCAGGACATCAGCCTCAGTCGCGCCGTGAATAACAACCTGATCAGCAAAACTTCCCAAAGCTGTAGATGTTGTAGCATGTTTAATTTGTCCGTTTACACCCATTTCGGCAAGACGGCGCATAAATTCATTAAACATTGACGGAGAAAGGGCTTGCGATAATTGAGCTTCATGAAATGTTAAATAACCTTTGTGCGTCTGAATAGATAATCTTTGTCCCTGAGCATCGCGGGTACTCTGGTTAATATGATAATGTGTCCAACCTGCTGTTTGGTCGGCAAAACGTATTCCGGAAATAGTTATGCTACCATTTTCGATTGCAACCGCGTTATCGTTCAAAGCGCTGGCAAGTTGCTTGTCGCTAAACGATCCGACACGACTCTCAGTGCTTCTGAGAGACTTTGCTTTTCGCAATTGTTCGTCAGTTATGACGTATCCTTCTTTGGCCATTTCGTTTGCAAATTGTTCGCGGGTCAAATTAGCTACATCCAATCCTCGTGCCGTTATAGCTTTCACTGCCTCCTCATAAGATACAGTCTTTGAAGGATCTCGAAGAGCCTGATCAGCAACTTGTGCAGTATCTTGCTGAGAGATACCAAGGAGACGACGAAGCTCGATAGCCAACGCCATAGCGCCTTGCGGAGCAAGAACTTTTTGAACAACATCTATTCCTGCTAGAGCCTCATCGGTTATAACTATTTGTTCTGCCTGAGAAAATTGAAATGGTATTTTCTGTGTAGTGCCATCGGTGAAAGTAACAGCTACTGTAATATTGATGGTATTGCCATCTTTGCTGATTTGATCTATATTGAAATTGTCATATCCTGCCCTTGCGATATATCCATTGATCGCATTACGAATCTGCGTAATATCGGAAGCATTAAAATCCTGTATGCGTCCTGCGAGCAAATTGCGAATGGAATTAGTGATAAACAGTAATTTCAATCTATTTTTCAGAGGTTCCTGATTTTCTTCGCCCATAAGCATCTGGCGAGCCATAAATGAAGCAATAGCCAAAGCTCCTTGAGAAATATTCTGGGTCAAAAGCATTTGCGACGTTCTCTGCCTGTTCAAAATCAAAGTCATATACGGATTGTCAGGCTGAGCGCGGGTTATTTCCGGAGATATGGAATAATAACTGATGCCACGTTCCTTGAGCAGATCGGTTATACCGCGGGTATGAAACCCGCCGGTAATAATAACCCCATTTTGCGAACCGAGAATTTCCATTTCAGATAATGCGTTATTAACCAAAACGGTATTACGTTGATGGGCGATAGAATAAAACTGTTCTATAAAAGGTAATCCCTGATCGACAATACCCACATCCTGATCGATAAAATAGGAAAGATCATATTTAGGCGCATGGGCACGAATAAAACCGGTAACTGTATAAATCGAAAAATCACCTTTATGTTTGAGGTAGTATGAAAAATCCTCGCCTGTTATTTCCAGATTATACATACGTCCTATGATTTCCATATTTTTAGATAAATATGCAAGTTGTTGCTCTTCTGGCGTACGCGAGAACATCTGTTTTAAGGCGTCTCTTACGGCGGTTAACTGAGTAAATAATGATTCCTGATTGATACCTGCTTTAATACGCAAAAATCTGATATATGGCTTTAAGCCTTCGTACTGGTCTAGAGAAATGCCGACGGCTGAAGCAATACGTTGTATTTCCTGATAATAATAAGGAGCTGATACCATTCCTTTGGCGTATAAATTATTGATGGAAACCCATTCTTTCTTTCTCTTACCGATAAGTTTCTCGTTAAAATGGTCAATAAGTTTTTGCTCATCATCATTTTTAGCCTGAATAGATATTCCACGCTCTTGAATAATTGATTCCATGACTTTATTAAAATCTTCGTAACGAGAAACATCTATTCCTGTACTGCGCGCCGTATTATATAGATATGTATAGTAGTCGGTAAAACCGATCGCTTTATTTTCATAGCGTGCATTCATGAGATCAAGTTCAAGTAAATCCGGAGAATATACAAACGCCTTAAGGCTATTTAAAATACGGCTGATGGAAGAACAATATTCTTTTGCCCGAACTGTCAAAGGTAGTGCTTTTACTAACGCTTCATAGTTGCGCATATACAAATAAGGATCTTCGATACCTTCGATAGCCGGAATTTTTGCAGATGGCTCTTCCAAGTTAATGGCAAAAAATTCCGCGCCGCTCATATACCCTTCACGCATATAAACAAAAGATCCTTCCCACCGCGCATCCTTATCGGGATATGCAGAGAACTCACTGGTATCAACCGTACTCGCGGCTCCTTCGATACCTATAAACGAAAGAGACTTATTGACATGAAACAGATGGCCTAGTATTCGATAAATGTTCTGCTGAGCTTCCACATTGCAATGGGCATCTTCTATATGTATGATAACCCGCTGATCGTTTCCGGTATAATGGTCACTGATTCTGCCGATTTTCTCCGGCACATCAATAACCAGCGGGGAGGACCGCCCGGATTTATTCGCAAAGCTCATCCCCCCCGGAAAAAGCAAAGCCTCTACGAGTATAACCGATAAAATCTTGGTCCATCTTTTTGTAAAAAGTCCCATAATAGCCACCTTCTTGTATGGTATGGTTTTTACTTTATTTAAATTATTATGATATCTTCACAGTTGAAAGACACACAAATTCGTGTTTATCAGCCTCTTGCTCTTTATAAAATTAGAGATGCCGATTACATAGAGGATCTCAAAGCTTTTCTCATTGAATCATCCATCTTAAATGGCTGTGTACGTTCTCTGTCTCCGGCCCTCCGAGCAATACTTATCGCATCCAGATTATTAATCATATAATTGAGTTCCGTAAGTTTTTCGTGTCCTTCAAGCGATTTCGGCAGAACTAAGAGTATCGAGTTTAGTTCAGCGGTCAAGGCTTCAGGCGCAAGGTTGAGATCGAATAGATAATCAACCAACAACGAATCGAATGCCGCTTGATCAAAGGATTTTTCATCAAGCCGTTCGTAGATCATATCAACCAGAATTTGTCTGCGCATGTCTATGGCAAACTGAGATCCTATATTTTCCGCGACCTGCGCATACAGCAGACTGATAATCGGGCTGAGTTTACCTGTTTCAGTAGTACCGATCATGAGTTCGGTAACAAACATCCTCATAATCGATTTGATCTGATCGCTGATATTTCCGTTCATTACTTTGAAATGATCGAACATATACAGTATGAATCTCTGCTGATATGCGGTATCTTTGGAACCCAGATTCCGTATCGCCTGTTTCAACTCGTCATTTATCATACTCTGAGTTACGTCATGAGCGCTTACCATGTTCATAAAAGAACCGGCGTTACTGTAAATATCAAGTTCTTTCTCGAACTCTCTGCCGATGTCTGCGCCTGTCCACGGCGAATCTCTGCGAACAACCCGCTCATCATGAGCCGCCAACGGCAACATCACATCATCAAAAGCGGCTATATCCACGCCGGCGGCATCCGCCGATCTTACAAGTAGCTGATCGTACGTCTGCACTGACAGAGGCGTAATAACCAGACCAAGTTCCTTACCGGCAACCGAATGATAGAACTGCAGATCGCTATAAGGTTGAGCGCCGACTGTTATACGATATTCGTGACCGGATTCATCGATAGCGGTAAATCCTTTTTCGGTGCGTTCTACAACGGTCATTTTATTCTTACCGATACCCGCCATATCTAATTCAAGCGGCACGCCGGCATTCTGCGCATTTACCAACAAATTGACAAGCGCGCCGGGTTTCATGCCTGTATTGGATCCGGAAGAAAGCACTGCCTTAATATAAGGCTGAATCTGCGGTAAATAGGCCAATTGACCGTTTTCAATCTTCACATCAACAGCAACCTTTTGAGCGCCCGCCATTGCCACACGTATTCCATTGGCGACTCCGGTATCTAGTGAAATATCGAGACCGTAAATATCTTTCATTTTATTGAACAAGTCGAGCAACTGTTCGCTAATGTTAACGGTAGCACCTTGTTGTTGCAACCGCTGTAATTCTTCGATTGCCGTAGCGAAAGTCGGGCTTTCTTTAATAATGTATTGTATTACCGGCAATAATGCATCCTGTTTCTGCATTTCATCCATATCATTGTTGATTTTTCTCAACGATGATCTTACTTGTTCACGCATCTGATAGGCTCGTGTATTGAACAATTCCTCGGTAATAACATTCTTTAATTGATCGAAATTAGTAGCGCCTCTTGCAGTTACAGAATCGACCAATGCCTGATACTCTTCTGATGTCATATCAGCTTTAAAAATACCCGCATCACGCATACGTCCAATGACAGAAGCAGGATCACTGACTTCCTTGGCCGCGTCAAGCTCGATTTCGGCAAATGCTTTATCCATAGCGGCAAGATCTTCCGCTCTAGCTATCTGGGTATCGCGCTGACCATCTCTAAGAGATTCAAGCTGTTTGATCAAGGCTTGATTTGAACCGCCTGATACTGCAAACAAAGGCAACTCATTTCGTTTTATAGTTTCTGCTATACTATCGATCAATTCGGCCATAGAGGTAGCTCCGTACAGCGAGTGTTGTTTGAAATCGACTTTGGAAAAGTCGTTTTCGCCACGGAACTCGATTTTAGGTGTTTCCACTTTAATCTCAAGTATTTCCTGCGCAGAAATATCTGCTTTTATCAACGGCGTATTATTTTCATTCATCATCGGATTACCTTGAGCGTCAAGCGCTTTAGGCATCACAAGTACAGCATTCAGCATTACCAGCAATTCCTGCGCAAACGAGGTATCTTTAATAGCATCAAGCAAGTTTCCGCCGATATCCGCATTGAATTGTTCGCCAATCGTCCCAGCCAAAGCATTCTTCAACCATTCCATAGAGCGCTGTACGCCGTTAGCAATACTATCTTCCGCTAACGAAGGCGTACTATCGCTGATAGAATCGTCAATAGTCTGTTCGCTGGTATATTTTGTACGCAAGTTGGTCAACATAGTAGCAAGATGTTCCAGTTTTGCCCGTTGTACACTTGATATCTGAGTATTTTCAAGCTCATTTTTGACACGATTAATCATATTGGTAATCGTATTTGTAACCATAAAATCTTTTGTACGGTTGATGGTTTCCAGCAATGTCTTTTGAACAGCTTTATGTTCATTGTTTAAAACCATCTCAAGCAAATCGCCGGCATGCAATTGTCCATAATGACCGATGACAAATACGTCACGTTCATTGAATAGGTTTTCGCCATATCCTCTGTCGCGTCCAAATCCCTGAAGTACTGTAGTAAGGTCGGACTGAGTATCGAGTACATCGACAAAGCGCGTCTGTCCGTTGGTTTTTAAATCCATACCAAACACGTCACCGGCATGTGTTACTATAACCGCGGACTGTTCTGAAGCGCTATCAAGCATACGAGTTTTAACATATGCCTCGTTAACATTTTGATTGACAACCTCATAGCGGTTTTCTCTTGCATTCCACTGATACTGTACCCATTGTTGATTTACGTGGATTAGCACATCGCGTGCTTTATCGCCGTCTTTGCTTCGTATTTCATTGAGTTGCGTAAGCACTTCGTTATGATAATCCGATGTATTTGTAGACTGTGTATGGAATACATAAACCAGATGTTCGTTTTGATTTGCTCTCATTGACCCTTGCATAACCCCACGCAGATCGGCAACGCCTTCGATAGTTGTGTTCTCACTCAATTGCGCGGCTCCGTCAAACTGATCTTTACCTAACGCATCCATAACTTCTTGGGCAGTAATGCCTAACACTCTTGCTATCAATTGAGCGCGGGCTTCGGTTACGTATCCGCCCCAGTATTTTACAATAGCGGCCACACTGACACTACGATCGACACCGACACCCAGTGCACGGTGCATAGGTTCAACCATACCCAACGTACCGGTCATGGTAATCAATCCGCTGTTGTTGGCTATAGCGGCAAACAAGAATTCTTCATAACTTCCTTGAATCGATTCGTCGTTGATTTCGACAATCTGTAGATCGGGTACTAATCCTTGCTGACGCATGCCGAATAATTGTTTTATACCGGCTTCATATCCTTCTGAGAATTTGCGGTTTTCATCCAGCTGTCCGAACGACACCGGTACTATTTTAGTTGCGTCACTGCTAAGTCCGTAATGCACGCCTTCAGCTTGGGTTACAAAAGTAGCAAACGACTTAAGCGCCGCTCTTTGTGCCTTGTATTGCTCATTTGACAACCCTTGTATATCCGAAGCTCCTATAGCCTGTGCGAATAACGCATTGACATAGCTGTTAAATACCGGCTTAAGGGAAACTTCATTGTTTCCTTCCATCTTTTCAGTGATGGTAAGCAAATTAAGTCCTTCAACATAGGCAATTTCTCCGGAATCTCTATATCGTTTTATTATATTGTCGTTTTCAGCCTGCTTTATTAATGCATCCAAGCTACCCAATCCGGTAATCATTGCGTACAACTGATTGGCCGATGCACCGGCGGTATCGAGAGCAAGCTGTTTGCCTGAAGCTGAATCCATGTATTCGTTCATCTTGGCAAATACGTATGATGCGCCCTGTTGAGTAACATACGCTACGTCGCCAAGCATTTCGCTTAGGATAAAGTCTCGTATTTGATCGTTGGTATACGTCGGCGGATTATCTTTGATCTGCTGGCGCGCTTGATCTGTAGTGGCTTCAGCGTACGCTTTATCTCTCATACGGACGATAGCCTCGTTTCGCAGGTTCGAATTCTGCGCCGCGTTTTCCGCGATCAATCCTGCATAACGCAAAGCCACCAGTGTTTCGGCATTAGCATCCATAAATCCGCCTATATCCTGCAACGCCTTTATCTGAGTCTGTTCCAGTTTGCGCGCTTCGCCCTGACTTAGTATAAAACTTTGTCCGATAACCGTATGAATTTCGTCGTTAACTATCTGAACATCGTTGGTCATGATTTCAAACGCCTGCGCGTGAAATTCATTACCTTGTTCCGCAAGACGAGTTAGAAAACCGGGTACAGCCATTACTGTCATAATAATATCCGCTTCTTGCATTTCCTTGATCTTGGCTTCGTCAATTTCAGACGTATCTTTGACGATAGCTACTTTAAGGCCTAGATCCGCATACATTCTCTTAACGCCGGCATCATACGCTTCGTTCAATTTGTTTTCGTCGGACAGGATAATAAGTCCTTTTTCACTGTTATGAATACGTCCGGCTATAGCGGCCATATGCATCAAGACACTGGTCTTACCACCGCCTGTTAAAATTTCATGACCTTTAAGCGGATTGCTTACGAATTCCAGCATCTTAGCTACCTGATCCAGCTTTAGCGGGAATTGACGTGCCGCTTCAAAAGCAGTCAACGTCCGGTTAAGTTCAGCAACAAGCGCTTTAGCTTCTTCTGTTCTGGCTTCAAACATAAATCCACCCTTACCGACAGAATCTCTGACAATCTGAACATCCTTTTTGATACGCGCTTCGAGTTCTGAAGCCTCAATAGTCGTTTTACCAGATTTAGATGCAATGTCTTGTTTGTAAGTATTCATAGCGTTGCGCGCTTTTTCAAGATTCTGTTTCATATGCATATCAACATCCACACTACCCATGCCGGATGGAGTGTATCTATCAAACGCTTCAACTACTCCTGATAGCGAGGCAAGGAATCCAGCTGATTCGCCACGTAGCAATTGAGCCTCGTATTCGAGATCCTGTCTATTGGATAGTTCTGTGAACTTGCCGAGTTCGGAAATTAGATAAGTCAGCGAATTGACTCCAAGCGAGCTTTCCTTCCCCAATAAATCCTGCACTTCATTGAGTAATATCGCCAGATCACCTCTGACTGATTCGTTCATAGCGGACGACTGGCTCAACTCTGCAAGCATACCGTTATAAACACGTAGCATATTCATCCATGCAACCGCCGATACAGACAATTCATGTTGCAGAGCTTTGTTAACAGCGATATCGACATTCTTTACTGTAATATCCTGTTTAGTTTCTTGTTTTGCAACATCATTCAGAATGGCGCTGATCACTCTATCGAGAACATTATTGGCGGCAGATGGGCCGAGTTTCTCATTTAAATTAGCAAACATGCTTTGAACATCAGCATTTCGCATAATTTCCGTGATAAGTCTGTCAAGTATATCGCGACGTTCAGACAGCTTTTTGCCTTCAAATTCTTGAGCAAACTTCTCATTAGCGGCTATTTCTTTATTGAGGATATCAGCCAAAGTTTTGTTAAGCGCTTGCATACCGGCTACCGCTCCTGCATCAAATACTCCTTCAAGATAAGAGGCTTTTGCGGCATCTGCTTCGGCTACACTTCTGCTAGTCGGAGATACTACCTCAAGCAAGCGTACGAGATCAGCCTTAATATCAGCCATCTCACTGTTTGCCATATCCCTGCCCGCTTTCATTGTAACAAGTAGATTTTGAGCTATTTGAGATTGAGCGGCCTGTAACGAAGAAACAGTATCCTGACTCAGAGAGGCCTTCATATTTTCAATGGTCGAATCGATCAATCTGTAAGCATTGTTCAACTGAGCCGCTTTTTCAACTTGTGAAATATGAGCGTAATCAGAGACTTCACCCATCTGAGCAGTGTATTCAGCTACCCGCAACACATGCACAGCAAGAGCCTGTCCGACTTGAGCTATCTTTGCATCCAATTGGTTTTTAACTTCCTGAGCCGCAAGGTATTCATTGCTGGTTTCACCGAACTGCGCTTTATACTGTTCTATGAGACGTTCAATAGTTGCTTTTCTAACTTCTAATTTCTGCAGTAAGGTGTAATGATACATTTCCATTGCCTGAATATCAGCGGCACTGAGCTTCTCGGAAACTTGATCCGCCTGCAGTTTTGCATAAAGTTGACTTTCATAATCATTAATTCTAGCGTCAATTTCACCAAACATCTGACGATTATAGGCATCGTTAAATAGCGTATAGCCTGCCAGCTTCAATTCCAAATCGTTGCTATTTTTAAGCAGTAGATCAGCCAAGGCGTTCTGTTGCCGTAACTGAGTTCTTGCATCAAGCAACTGCGAGTTAACATCAAGCAGTTGACTTTGCATACTGTCTATTAGTGCCTGGAACTCTATGCGGGCAACACGCGCTTCATTGGTATTACCACTGACATACTCAAGTTGATTAATGAGCTTATTAATTTCTTTGCCAAGAGTTTCCGCTTTATTGTCGAGCGACTGTATCTGATTTACCAGAGCTGTTGCGTCAGACTGTTTCGCTATCATCAGTTGGGAGATTCTGTTTTTGATATGTAAAGCAAGTTGTATATCATTGCCCATAACTTCACCGCTTACTGAGGCACGTTCAAGCAGTAACTCAACAATATTATTAAGCGTTTCAAGACTCCGAGTCACAACTGTCGCATCAGCGGAACCGAGTCCGTGTAATGCGGCGGCAAGATCAGTCATACCAGCAAGTTCAATAGTTTCCGTTGTTGCTCTTTGCATATCGATAAGAGCGTCGTTAAATCTAACACGCAATGCGTATGCATCCATATTCATCTCGCTGGCAATGGAATTGATCTGTTGCTGAAATTCATTCAATCTGTTTACAACAGCAACCATATCAACGCTAGACAGCTGTACGGTGTCGCTGACTGATTGACGCAGACTGATAATAATTACTCCGTCGATTGTGGATATAGTTATATCGCTCTGTGAAATACCCATTTCAGCCAAAGACTCTTTTAACGCGGCTATTTCCGATGCAATCTTGATCACTCTGTCGACATTGTTTGCTTCGCTTATGTCACGCCCTCTTTGTTGTCCAAGTACCACATTCTTGAAGTTGGCGTCGCCTGTCATACCAGCAACCATCAAGTCTATTACCAGATCGCGCAATGATTCGTTAGATGTCTGGTTTGCGATATTAAGCAACTGTCCCATCGAAAATGCCAAGACCACCTGTTTGATATGCTGTTTTTGTGTTTCACTAACGCCCTTCATATCTACGGCATTCATAATTATATCTACCATCTGATGCGCTTCTCTTTGTGAAACATCCTGATTTTGTAAACGGTTAACAAGAACACTACGCAATGCCTCCAAAGCACGTGTGATCTGATCTATTTCATTTAAAGAGACACCAAGATTTACCAATTCCTGTATCATCACATCCATAGTAGCATTGGTAAATATATCTACATCCTGCGACTGTAATACCTGTTCTATAATCGCACCGGCTACCGCAGGCGTAATCAGCGCCTGTCCGAGCGGCGCAATAGCCGCTTCCAGCGATTCGGCAAACGACTGATTGTTAGCAGAGTACGGACTAAACTCCGTAGATTCTATACCGTATCTTCCTCTTAGATCGACAACACCTTCCTGACGCCGATTCTGTTCGTTATTAATTATACCCGGCAAGGAAGTTATATTCGTTATCCCATACTGATTCAACAGGCTGTTCAAGAAATTGTTCAGTATATTGCTGGCATTAGCCGAACCCGTGTATACTTGTAATGCCTGCACGGATGTCTGCATTGAATTAAGATCCCAAGTCGAAGGCGGATTCGCCAGCTCTGCTTCAATAATACCGGCATGACCCATTATATCTATCAATTCCGCCAATCCACTCGAATTATTAACGCCAAGCAGATTAAATAACAGGTTCTGTACACTGCTACTCATCGCAGAATAGTTGGCCGATATATTATTTAATTCTGCAAGAATAGTAGTAGCGCTATTTGCCGCATTAGAAGCAACAACCACGCCTGTGAGCATATCGACTATCGTATCTATACTCTGAGGACCAGATACGCTATTAACTCCCAATAACTGGAATATTATATTCTGTGCTGTCGAACCCATTGCTGTATAATCTGCACCGCGTATAGACTCAAATCCGGCAAGCGATGCTTGTGGACCCTGTGATGCGTCAAGAGAGGTCACCATAGTTTCCATAGTCTGAGTAAATGTCTGCATACCTATAGCGCCTGATACGCCCAGCAAGTCATAAATCAACTGTTGCGCTGTCGATCCGAAAATACCCATATCCTGTTGGATATTCTGTAACGCACCGCCTATTGGAGCAATACCATTTGACGCATCCAATACTATCCCTACATTTCCTACTGCTTCAATTAGATTGAGCAATCCGTTCATATTCGGTACTCCAAGCATATCGGAGAACATCTGCTGAGGTATTGCTCCCATATTCGATATTGTATCGTAAATATTCTGCAATGTTCCGTATACCTGTTGCGTGTTAGTAGAACTCAAAGCTGTATCCACATTGTTCGCCATAGTTATCAATGTTCCTATACCAGCCACATCATTAACACCTAACGCTTGATTAAGGAGAGACTGAGCATTTAGATTCGCCAACGATGAATACATTCCTTCAATTGACTGCAAAGCCTGTATTATTTGTACTGGAGTATTAGTTTGGGCATCCAAAGCTATACCGACCTGCGCATTAACAGTATTCAACGTGTTTATGTAACCCGCTATATCTGTTACGCCGATCTGACCGAAAACTATATCCTGCACAGCCGGACTTAACGTGCTCAACGAGCCGGTATTCAACGCGCTCAAGGCGTCTACCAACCCCTGTAACGTAGTATGCGTACCTGTCACAGCCCCAACCTGCGCGTTTACAGTATTCAACGTGTTTATGTAACCAGCTATATCGGTTACGCCGATCTGACCGAACACTATATCCTGTACAGCCGGACTTAACGTGCTCAAAGAACCGGTATTCAACGCGCTCAAGGCGTCGACCAACCCCTGTAACGTAGTATGCGTACCAGTCACAGCGCCGACCTGCGCGTTAACCGTATTCAACGTGCTTATGTAACCCGCTATATCTGTTACGCCGATCTGACCGAAAACTATATCCTGCACTGACGGACTTAACGTGCTCAAAGAACCGGTATTCAACGCGCTCAAGGCGTCGACCAACCCCTGTAACGTAGTATGCGTACCAGTTACCGCGCCGACCTGCGCGTTTACAGTATTCAACGTGCCTATGTAACCCGCTATATCGGTTACACCGATCTGACCGAACACTATATCCTGCACAGCCGGGCTTAACGTACTCAATGAGCCGGTATTCAACGCGCTCAAGGCGTCTACCAA
>JAHDNF010000006.1 GCA_018435605.1 bacterium
AAATATGCCGATTTTGGTAGTCCCTGTCAAAAAAAGAATCAGGAAAATTTTCTATAAAGATATTGAAATGTTCTGTTTTGCGGCATATAAATAAGAGTATCGAACTGCATTGATTTTATTCCTAATATTTTTGAGATTTAAAGTCTAGAGTTATCTACAATTCGAGATCAAAAATCAGGTCGCAAAATTAGCGCACCCCTCTGAAAACAGATCAAAATATTGCTGATCGTGGACGGGCAATTCGGCAACAATAATCCACATGGAAACCGGCTAAAAAATCGGTCGAAAATCCGACAGAAAATCTGCATAAAATTACCAAGAAAAATTCGTGAGATGATCCAATACAAAAAATGGTTCGAGTAATGACGGCCCGGTAGTAAAATTGTTGGTCGCAAAAAAAATCGGTGTTTTTTGATGATTTTCGGACGATTTGTTGTTACGCGGAAAGGATGGTGTGATAGAAACGGTTGTTTTATTATTATCTATATTTGAGTTAGTTATATCGATTTCGTTGTGGTAATTTCGCGAAGTTTTCAATCCCGATTCAATGCAAACAGTGGTTCGGTCAGACGACGACCCGGGGAGGTGTCCTAATTTTTTTTGCTCGCAGTTATGGATTTTTAAAACGGTGTTGACACTCTTTATGGAACACAATTAGTATTAGCATACAGATTATATCTCTTTTTTTTAAAAATAATTGGCTATTGAAAAGGGAATAAGCTATTATTAAGCTAATAATAAAAGGAGATAGTTGATTTTGTTATCTATTGATTATAAAAAACTGGCTAAATTGTCAATTCCCATGAGTACAAGTTGGCTTCTTGGTTCGTGCATGGAGGCTCGAGGACAACAAGAACTCTGGATTAGACAAAAACCTGAAGTGATAGACGTATTACGCGAGCAGGCTATAATCCAGAGTGTCGAGTCATCAAATCGTATTGAGGGTGTGACCATACCGGCGGACCGTTTGCGCCCAGTGGTGCTGGGCAAAGCAAAGCCTCGTGACCGTTCAGAAGAAGAACTTGCCGGTTACAGGCAAGCATTGAACTGGATTTTTTCTCGCAAACAATCCATTACTATTACTCCAGATTTAATTAAGCGGCTTCATGCTTTTGCACAAGGCGGTTTGTCTGGTGATGCAGGAGAATGGAAAAAGCGTAACAATGAAATTATTGAGATTTTGCCAAATGGTGAACGAAAGATTCGTTTTGTTCCCACATCTGTAAATGATACACCCAGAGCTATGGATATATTATGTCAGAATTACCGTGATGCAGAAGTCGATAATCTTTTTCCGCCATTATTGCTTATAGGCACGTTTGTTTTCGATTTTTTATGTATCCATCCATTCAGGGATGGGAATGGCAGAGTGTCCAGATTGATTACGACGTTATTATTGGAATCATCAGACTTCAGGGTAGGACGCTATATCAGTATGGAACGGCTTGTTGAGGAGAGCAAAGAAGAATATTATAGGATTATGGAAGAATGTTCACATGGTTGGCATGAAGGTAAAAATGAAATTATACCATGGTGGAATTATTTTTTGAGCATCGTTCGTCGCGCATACAATGAATTTAAAAGACAGGTAGAATCCATAGATGCGCGTCCAGCTAAAAGTGATCTTGTTAGGCAAACTATTCTTTCACAAGTAGAGCAATTTACTTTATCGGATCTAATGACGCAGGTACCATCAGCCAGTCCTCAACTCATCAAAAAAGTTCTCGCAGATTTAAAAAAGGAGAACAAAGTTCGTCTTACAGGAAGAGGCCGTGGAGCACAATGGGAAATAGTTGTCCTATGAAAAAACTCATCCTGACCTTTCACCCGGCCTAATCCCCAGTTAAAGTTTTCTCGTGCTAAACGTAAGATTATATCGACCACTTCTTGCGGGGTTCTGCGAGGCCGCCCGAGATTCTTGGTTTGCAGTGTACCTCCTTCGTTCTCGATCACCCATTGGCGAAACGTAGAATAGTTGACTATGGATATAATGTTTTTGATGCTCCCGCCGATTCGCGTCCGTATAGTATCAGTTTTTGTTTTTCCTGAAGGGTTGTCCTGATCTGTTTGCCGACCTTTGATCGGAGAATCTCATTCTCAACTTTCATGTATTCGATTTGCCGGACGAGATGGGAATGAACCATCAAGCCAAGCACGGTCAAAAAGTATTGAAAAAATTTGTTGTTTGGTGTATCTATTGGAGGTGTTTTTATATGAGCGAACGATTCCATTATATATAATCCTTTGATAATTTTTACCGACATAAAAAAGGGGTTATACTATCGGCGATTAAGTTTCATTTGTCTACTATTTTCTGCATTGCGTAAGGCATCTATATAGCCTCAAAAATCAGGTCGCAAAATTAGCGTACCCATCTGGCGGACGATAAAAAATTCTCAAAAAATGGTTCTGTAGATAGCAATCCGGCTATGTTTTAAAAAGTCTCAATTATTTTGTGATTTTCAGGCATGAAATGTCAGGGTATTTCTTAAGCGCAGAGAGATGTTCTGGAAGCGGTATTGTTGATGTAAATAAGCTGTGGTAAGAGGAATAATTCTGTGTGATTCTTATTTATTTTCGAAGAATTTAGCGGGAATGTTACCGACAATTTCACGCTCTGGGATAGCAACCCGGGGAGAGGTTTTGATCCTCCATTACGATGGGTACGATACGCCAATGTTAATGTAGGTAACCAATATATCTGTATCCGTATGGAAATACGAATGGGAACTTGTACTCCTGTAATGCATAGGATAGCTGAACTGGATAATTCTTGGAGTTTTTGGTCGGAAAATTATCGTGAATCTTGCTACTGAACTGAAATTGATGTCGAAAAGTAACGATTTAATTTAACGCAATGCAATTTCAATCAGTTTTTTCTATACTTGACCATGGTTATCTACATCCTTATTTTGATTGTACACCAACCGATATGTTGCGGGGTACAGTGTTAATTTGCCGTTTTTACATAATTCGTTAAGACGATGCCCTGATATTTTAACAGGTCTTCCGTGTATGTCGTTAAGAATTAATGCGTATGTATCAGGATTTTTTATGCACAATTCCCACACCTCGGCTTCTAAAGACAATGGTGAATGTTCAATACAGTGGTCTTTAGGGCAGTAACACTTAATCAACTCGCCGGAAGAAGAATATTCTTCCCATGGAAAACAACTATCGTTTTTACGGATAAAACTTCCGTCCTGACGGCAGAAACGATCTGTACCATCGTTGCGATACCCCATCCCAAAAGCAAATTGTTCTATCAGCTTGGGTTTTGTAGGGGTTGAACGTGGTTTATAAGGAGGAGGATCATTTATCTCTTCCACTGGTTGATTTTTTTCGTCTTGATCGTTTTCTGGTTCTGATGATGGAAAGGTGGGTGGTTCTTCGTCGTCTTCACCATCTTGCATTGGTTTTTCTTCTAAGGTTGGTTTTTGATCGCTGGAGACTTGTTTGTCTTTATCTTTAGATGTGGATTCATCAGACTGTAACGATTCAAATTCTTCTTGGGATATAAGTGTAAAATTTGTTGCTAAGTAGTCATCAATGAATTTGGGTTCTCGTTCGACACATGCTTTGATCGCTTCAGTAATATCGGGACTATCAAAAGGCCTGCCAAGTTCCTGGGCTATTTGCTTAAATAATTTCGGGATAGGGTGATTTTCGACGTATAGTATCTGATCTTTCCATAGCACATTGATAGAACGTGCTGTTCCTGCTGGAGTACCGTCAATATAGGGAATGGTTTTAAGCCCTGATGTGACTTTCCAACGTGTTTTTGCAAGACGTTCAGCAAGGAATCTGATGCGTTGTGTTTTGCTTTCATCATCGAAAATAATTCTCTGCAATCCATTTCCTAAGGCTATAATCCAGTCTTTTTCTTGCAGGAGCGTAGAACAAATATTGTTATTTTGGATACGATCTTCTATGCCAGTTGATAAACTGGGTAGGTCTGCAAATGGGCGTTGTTGAGATAGTTCTGCTGACAGACGTTGAAAATCAGCTGTTGCTTGTTTGATGCAGGGAAAAAGATGTCCCCATGGAACGAGCGATTGCATGGTGAGTTTGAATGACAACTGGGTAATAGGAATCCATTCGCCTTCAAGATTTAACCAATGTTTGCATTCATGCCATATACGTTCGGCATAACGAGAAAGAAGAGAACGTAGCCGGTTTAATTCATCCTGAGCTAATTTATTGCCAGAAGGTAAACCTTTAATCCATCTGATGGCGAGTTCGTCGGTTGGCCGGTCTGCAACGCCAATTTTTCGCCATAACGTTAGATGACGCACAGAGGCAGGGATGATGTGCGCGTTGGGTATTACAGCTTCATCAGACTCAAGAAAGACTTCTGCTGTGCGTGTCCAAACAGAACCTTGAGCCAAGATAATTTTTTCATTGGCGAAAGCATTTCGAACTCTTATGAATTCCTCAGTGGAACATTTATCAATTATCTGATCAAGACGATGATACCACTTTTCTATTTCATATATTAGGGAGGTATCCGCAGTGGCTAAAGCGCGAATGCGTTCCAGTAAACGGTCTGGACCTGTTGGCGTATCGCGCACACCAAGCATAATAAGTAATGGCCGGTTTTGTTCGTTATCGTCTTCTGCATTAATAAACGGTTCTACATCAAGCAATGCTTCTGTTTCGGACGTGCGTCGCAGTAATTCTGCCGGTTGGCGATATATTCCCCGTGTATCCCTAAGACAAGGTAGTGAACGGAACTTCATTATCCATGAGGGGAGAAGTTTTTCATCAGAGATCGATTTTATATTTTTGCTTGTAGCAACTTGTGAAATCTTTGCAGACAAAGTATTTGCCCAGTAACCTTTAGGTTGTGTAAGAATTTTCGTAAAAAGATTGCCCCAGAATTTTCCATCCCCATTTGCTGATAATGTCCATTGACACCAGTGTTCATGATCAAAGTCCCAATCATCAATAACGAATTCTCTAGTTTTATAGCGGTATTCTAATTCTTTATAGAATTGTCGCTGATGTAAAAAGTTAAGAAGTTCATATTTCCCCAGTATTTTATGTAGCATAGGAGATAATGGAACAAAACGTAAAACTTTACTCCGTACTGATGTTATCCATTGCCGCCATTCCTGTTCTGAGCAGGATATAAATTCTTTCCAATAATCCTCGTGGAGAACGTGTGTTTCATACCATTCATCGGTGACAAATTGGTTCATGTCATGATTGATATCTGCAATGATGTGATGATCTATATGCCTCCAATATAGATCGCGAGTAACAAATTGGAAACTTTCTTGCACCGTAGCACCAAGTTTTGCGGCGATTTGCGCTAACCGGACGCAATCTTTAAGCGAACATTGCTTCTCTGAAAAAAATTCTTTTGCGACTTTTTCGATGACGCGACTTACATCGCTACTAGTATCAAGTCCAAGTGCTTTGAGAATTTCCGAGGCGTTTTCTGCTTGTTCGTCCAGCTCCTCATTATCATTAAATCGTTCAGCATCGCGCTTCTGTTTGGTAATAAAACGTAACCAGTTTGAATTGATTACATGAAGGTGATTTGACAGAAATTCCCAATCATCATCTGATTGAAGAACATTTTTCTCGCCTAAGCGCACCACATCATTGGCGCAATAAAGCACATCTTTGCCTTGGACCGGGAGCATTTTTATTTGGCTGCGAATAGTCCTGTAATAAGAATAATTAATTTTGAAATCATGAAGATGTTCAGAAATAAAGTTCCAGAGTACAAGTAATCGTCGCCAAGAGCTTGGTTTAGGTAAATATTTTGATTGAAGAGTATTGAGTATGGAAATGGTAGAAAGCTCTTCGAAAAAGTTCCAATGAATGAGTTTCTTGAGGTCATCAGAAGAAATATTTCGATATGCTATAAAGCGATTATCGGTAACAAAAAATTTTGATATCTGATGTGGTGACCAAATTGCAAGAAGTTCAGATGGCACTGAGATACATTCATTTTTGACGACTAAAGTTTTGTCTTCAGTTAGCAAAAAAGGCTCATTTTGGATAACCTCTTCAAACGCCTCTTCAACAATTGTTGCACAACATCCTTCAATTGAATTGTCATCACGATCGACATCGGGGAATAAGCCATAAGCTTTCGCACGATGGTCTATATCAAGGTTATCGGTGTGTAACCATTCGAGCATAGCGTTTGCCGCGAGTTCGCCGACGCGTTTTAACAACCATCGATTAGTAGGTGAAATCTCAGGATCTTTTATCTTTACGCGAGCGGGATCTTGGATGAAAGGTGCGTTGCATGCAAAGGGAAGGTTTGTTGTCACTCCCGTTGGAAGAACAACAAACAATCTGCCTGGCATGCCAAGTACAATTTCCACACGGGATGGTGGAAATGATGTTTCCTCTTCAGATGGAACCATACGTTCTTGTTGTATTTCCTCTATAGCGTTATCTGGGAAATCTTTGGCTTCAGACCTTAGGAGGAGATATTGTTTATCGGGAATAGATGATAACTTCATCCATTCGGAATTATTCACAGGACCTTTCCCTGCAGAAATCCATCTTACCTCCTGCTCTCCAATCTGTAAACATCTTATTGAACGAAAAAATAGTAGTGATGCAGGGCTTTTTTTCCATTCCATAAAATTTTTTTCTAACTCGCGTTGAAGGCGCTCATCTTTAATTTTTACGCGGATTTCTGTATCGTTGGAACCAATCCTTTTTTGCGTAATCCAAACAGGTTCAGTAAAACGATTACAATGAAAAGCAACTGAGAGAGTTGGAGTGAACAATCGAACTTCATCGCCTAAACTGAATGTACTCTTGAATCCAATGCCTCTGAACCCAATGGTATGCAACGCACGTTTATTGGAGTAGCCAAAGCGGCAAAGCGACAAAAAGTGTTCTTCGGTAAAATCAATACCGTTATGAGAAAAAATAAATTCACCATCACATATTTTTACATGAGCTTCAGTGGCATCTGCGTCATCAGCATTCTGGAGTAACTCTGATACAACGTGGCGAGGACTTTGAATCTGCTTAAAAAGTTGATGCCACGGTCCTGCTAATTCAGGATCATGTTCCAATTGGTCCCATCGTTGTTTAGCTTTGGTACGGATAGCCTCAAAATATGTAGTCTGGGCAATCATAGCGGTTGACACCCTCGGCTTCTTAATTCTTCCAACTTATAATTGACGCTTGTTACACCAAAGTCTGGTTCGTTGGTAAAAGGCAGGGAAATATAACTTGTATTTGTTTTGTCTCCATCGACTTCTACAATTGCAAGAATATACTGTTCTGGTTTGTTCAAAGCTGTGAGAATTTCATTTTTGGTGATGGTTACTGTTTGTGCACCTTTGACGCGTCCTTTAACTTCAATGAAACGAAGAGTTCCTGGATTCTCCGAATTACGAGATTCAATATCATACCCACATTTATCTGCAGAAACATCCTGAGGATCATAACCAAGCTTACGTTCGGTTTCCATAACTACCTGCAAGGCGGTTTGTTCAATTGCTCTCGTCTTACGCGCAAACATGGTTGATTGCTTTGTTGTGTCCTCGTTTTTCAATAATCCTATAGGAACGATTATTGCACCACCTATGACATTTGGGGGGAGGGGGGAAACTTTACGTTCTTGCTGAAGGTCGTCTATTCGCTTTTGTAAGCGGTTTGTAAGCTCATCTGCTCGCTGACGAGCTTTGGCAGAATTAATTTTTGCATTCGTTTTGCCAGCCAGTTCTTGTTCTTTAAGTTGTCTGGCTCTATGATCCCAATAGTTGATCTCTACGGTCAATCGGTCTTTAACAGCGGCTATAGTTTTATCAATCAATGCTTCCTTTCGTGATTTTACTTCCCGCAGATGCTGTGGTACCAAATGTTGAACAGCATATTCCATAGCAAGAGATTCGATATCACTCGTAAAACAAGACATATCTAGGTTTTTTTTGATCATGTCACGTTCTTCATCTGTTGATGGACGATAATCAAGATATGGTGCGTATCCAGCTGTCGATACATTTCCATTCGCTTTGATCTCAACAAATTGTATCTGCTGAGAAACCCTATGACGATTTCCGCTACGATCAGTTCGTGCGTCTTGGATAGAATGCTCTAAGTATAACAATGCCCTGATTTGATCTCCTGAATCACTTTCGTCTATCAAGAATGCTCCTTGCTTCAGGAGATCATAATGACGTTCAAGAATTAAATCGAGAGTTGCGTCAAGTAGAGGATGTCCAGGACAAACAAATTCTGCTGTTGGTTTCCCCGGCAGATTTCCACGTGATTTTTCAAAGGTGATTCTTTCATATTTTGTAAGGATAGGATTGCGCATACCAATAATTCGATCACGGTTTCGAATAACGGCAGGAACATTTGTTATCTCATATCTTGCTGGTTCGCGTCCGCGTATTGTTCCACCAAGGCGCTTAAAGGCCTCTATGAAAAATGATGCGATAAAATGTGGCTGTAGACGACGAGCATCAGCTCGTTCCATCTCTTCCTTTATTGCCTGAACGCGAGTAACATCCATTGAATCATGTGCAAGCGCATGCTCTTCGATAAGCTCTATAAGCTTGCTCCGATCTAACGCATTATCAATTACCTTGTTTAACCGCTCACGCACTTCAGGTTTATCACCATAGCGGATGGCTTCGATCAGCAATGCTCTGAGCGGTTTATCATTAAATGTAAGTTTACCGAGAATATCGAATACTTTACCCCCAAGGGCTTCTCGTTCATTATCTAATTTTTCTAGCAATCTTCGATATACATCTCCTTCTCGTGTTGCAGATGCCACAAGGTTCCACAGATGACATACTTCTGTCTGACCAATTCGGTGGATGCGCCCAAAACGTTGTTCAAGCCGGTTGGGATTCCACGGAAGATCGTAATTTATCATTAGATGTGCTCTCTGTAGGTTGATACCTTCACCTGCGGCATCTGTTGCAACAAGCACTTCTATTGCTTTGTCCTGAGTGAACAGTTGTTCTGCTATACGACGGTTTTCCCGTCCCATAGCTCCATGAATAGTGATAACTGCTTCAGGACGGCCGATAAGGGAGCCAATGCGTTCTTGTAGGTATCTTAATGTATCACGATGCTCCGTAAAAATAATCAGTTTGCGGCGATGTCCATGGGAATCAAACATCTCAGCTTGATTTTGAAGTAATCGCGATAGTTCGTCCCATTTGCGGTCTGTGTTTGACCGTCGTACGCGTAAGGCCAGTGCTTCAAGTTTTTTTAAGCTTTCGATTTCGGCTTTTAATTCAGAAATCGTTTGGGCTGCCGAAGCTAAGTCAACAACTTGTTCTTCCTTTTCTTCAACTTCATCATCGGGTGCGTCTTCTAAATCATCAAAATCGTCGTCAGTTAAGGTCGGGATTGCCTGGCACCATTCTAAATTAACTTCAATACCGCGCCTTATTAATTCCTCCTCTCTACATCGTTTTTCTAGGCGTTTCCAACGCCTACAAAGAGACTGATATATCGCTTCCGGCGAAGATGCTAGACGACGTTGAAGAATGGTTAAAGCAAAGCCGACGGTACCTTTGCGCCCTTCGTTAGCCAGTTTTTCCGCCCGATTAAATTCTTCTTTAACATAATCAGTAACATGTGCATAAAGTTCGGCTTCACCATCCGATAACTGGTACTCAACGGTATAAGCTTTACGCTCAGGGAAAAGGGGGGTGCCATCAAATTTAACTAATTCCTCCTTGATCATTCGCCTCATAAGGTCGGAAGCATCCACAGAATGAACACCATCGCGGAATTTTCCTTCAAAACGATCTCCATCAAGAAGAGCCATAAAGAGTTGAAAATCTGTTTCCTTCCCATTATGAGGAGTAGCCGTTAAAAGAAGGAAATGCCGGGTTAGCGTGGATAATAATCTTCCCAACTGGTTCCGCTTCGTCCTGCGAATCTCGCCGCCCCAAAAGGAGGCACTCATCTTATGAGCTTCGTCACAGACAACCAAATCCCAATCAGTTGTTTCAAGTTTCTCTTGCACATCTTCATTCCGGCTAAGTTTATCGAGACGACAAATTGCAAGAGGATTCTCTTTAAACCAATTACCGGTTCGTGCCGATTCATATTTATCGTTAGTCATAATCTCAAAGGGTAAATGGAAACGGTGATATAATTCATCCTGCCATTGTTCCACAAGATTACCGGGACAAACGATCAGGCATTGTTGGAGGTCTCCTCGAGCAACCAATTCTTTGATAAGAAGCCCGGTCATGATAGTTTTTCCTGCACCAGGATCATCTGCAAGTAGAAATCTGAGCGGTTGCCTAGGAAGCATATCTTCGTAAACAGCAGTAATCTGATGTGGTAATGGTTCTACTACGGAAGTATGAACAGCAAGAAGCGGATCGAAAAGATAGGCCAAGCGAATACGGTGCGCTTCAGATACAAGGCGGAATAGATTAGGATCACCGTCAAAACTCCATGGCCTTCCTGCCTCCAAAATTGTGAGATCAGCTTCGTTTTCACGATAAATAATTTGATTGCCTAGTTTGCCGTGACTATCCTTGAATGTTAATTCAAGGACGTCAGAACCAAACCATTTGACATCAATAATAGTTACAAAACCATCGGGTAAAATACCTTTTACAACTGCTCCACGTTTAAGATCTTCAAGGCGCGCCATAAGAATCCTCTTAATGCAATATATTTAAATTCTCAAGCTTCGAATATTTAAAAGATTGTGTACCTTTACCTTATCAGGTTTACACGAATGTTGAATGATGAAACGTTCAACTTAGAAATATTTTTTATCTTGATGTTATTATACATTTATTGACGTTTGGTGTAAATCCAATTTATAGAGTTTAGAAGTATGTGGAAATAGTTGACAAACATAAAAATCTTGATTTATTGATATTATAATTTAAGATTAGGCTAAAAAAGTTGCACTCCCAAAGTCCTCGTTAGGGATTAATAGCTGTTGTCCCTATATTCCGCTCTCCTTTTTCCCGTTATCTTATTTTCTGTTCTCGTAAACTGTTTTGTAAATATCTGATTTAAATTTTCTAAAAAGTCCTTTGTGTCTGCAAAATAATTTGGATATGCTTTTTTTAAATTATTTATCGATGAAGCAGAAACAAGTACGACATTAACGTAATTATTTCCTTTAAATTCTTTTTCAAGAGATAAGTAGTCATCCGAAGCCTTTTTAATTTGTTTCTGTGTGAATGACCGATAGCTAATACGATTTTCCCAAGCATCCAATTTGAGTATAAAGAAATAATCATCCTTATCTTTTTTTCTATCTATAAACTCAAATGAATAGGGAAGATCTTGTAAGAAGGTTTTAATGTTTAATTGGTTCATTAAGCTCATGGTTTTAGGTATTAACATAGATTCAGAAAACATGGGGTTAAAAGGGATATTACCATCTTCAAGCATAGCAAAGAGCTTACTAACACATCTAAAAAATGAAAGCCATTTTTTATTTCCTTGACCTGATTTTAAAGGTTCCCCAGTAAAAGTTTCTACAACTTCTACCGCAGTAGCCCATGAATGTTGAATTTTGCTTCTTAATTGAATCTCAACTAAAAAATCTTTATATTCACCTTTTGTCGCATTATATTTATAGATAAGATGCCTTCCTCTATAGCCTGATTTTTTTGGATTAGTAATATAATCATTTTCTTTGAATAATTTATGACGAGTACGGCTTTTAATAAGTAACTCTTGTAATTCATGTACTTTTTTTATGTTTTCTACAACTACCCTACAGCCAGCAATATCTTGCATACGATCAAGACTCATTGTCTTCATTTTTATCAATTTCGATTCTATTGAACGAAGGCGTTTTAATCTTTGTACTACTATACCCGTAGTGTCAACTTTTACAGTTAAATGTCTGAGAAGTGTTAGCATGCATTGCATGGGATATGCGTGGCTAGAACGCCAGTTAGATAAAATATTTAATTGTTCTTCAGAAATTGAGTCTGAGGTTAAAATACGCAATGAATCACCAGCTTTACGTACTGCTGTTTTTGAATATTCTAGGGTGATCCATTTTTCTTTTTTCATGATGAGGAATTAATAATTTTAGTTGTTATAATTAGTCTTCACAACCTTCCCGACACTCCGGAATCGGCAGAGCAGTATACTTAATTTCAATAGGTTTTGTCACATCCATTCACCGATGATACTTTGAGTTTTGGGACTACTGAGAATTATGTTATTCCATCAAAATAAACATTGCAACTAATTATTCCCGATAATAGTGATTGATCAAACCGCCTAACTTTGAGTGGCACTTTACCTCACTAGTAGCCGATGAAATAGTTTCATTATCTAACCCTGAATGTGGTCTATCTGTATTGTAATAATCGATATATTCTTTGATTAAATAATCGAAATGATCTTTACCGAAGATAAAAAACTTATCGAGACATTCGCGTTTAATAGTACCGACAAATCCTTCTGCATACGGATTAAGGTTAGGTGATTTATACGGGATTGTCTTGACCTTAAAATTATACTGCTTAAATAGATCGTTAAATTTTTGTGTGTATTTGCCATCACTGTCGCGGATAAGTAGCTTTTTTGAATCATCGTTTTTAAACAGTTCGGCTATTTCTTTTGACACCTCAACAACCCATTCCGGAGATGGTTTAAAACTTGAGCCGGCAATATGAACTTCTCTTGTTCGTATGTTAATAAAAAATAAAACGAATATGGTTTTTAATCCAAGTGGAGTCCAGATAGTTTTTGAAAAAAAGTCACAAGCCCAAAGAGTTTTAAAAGTTCGTTTTATATAAGCGTCCCATGAATCTTCATATCGTTTTGGAGCCGGGTCAAGTGCGTTGTCGATCATGATGCGTTTAACAGTATTTCTGCTACGTTTTATTCCTAATTTTTTTAGTTCCCCCATTATTCTACCGTAACCCCAATCAAGGTTTTCTTTTGCCATTCGGATAATAAGATTGATGATATCCTGGTTTGTTCTTTTAGGCCGTCCGAGTTTGACATGTTTGTTAAGGTTACCGTCTTCAAAATCGTTTACCCATCGTCTGAAAGTAGAATAGTTGACTATAGATATAATCTTTTTTATAGAACCGCCCAAAGGTAAACCATACTTGATTAATCGTAATTTTTCCTGATACGTTGTACGGATAACATTCGAGTCTATTCGGGATCGTAGGATATCATTTTCTACTTTCATAAACTCGATTTGTTGGACAAGAGGTGTATGAACCATTTGTCCTAGCATTGTTAAAAAACATTGAAAAACTTTGTTTTGTGGTGTATTAATAATAGGTAATAGTTGCATGCTCACTCCTTTCTTTTGGTTATGTTTTTAACTTTAAAAAGAGGTTGCACAATTGCGGCACCCCACTGAAAACTGCGACAAAACCGCGACATTTTCAAAAAAAGAAACTATGGTTCAAAACCATCATTTTCCGAAAAATCGCGACAAAACTGCGCCATTTTTTGGAAAACAATTATCTGATTTTCATGGTCTTTTATGCGGGTCAAAGGTCTTAATAGTCGCTCTGTAAAAACCTTATCATGTGTCAGTATTTCTTCTTGTATTTCTGGTGCTAATTTTAGTAAATTTAGTAGCTGAGTTACCCTTGCTCTAGATATACCTATTTTCTTTGCAATCCGAGAGTTAGAATACTCAGGATGCCTGTCTTTTATATCCATGATTTTCCTTGCAGAGCGGATAGGATTTGGCTTGATTTGTGGGGCTGAGAGATCGGTGCTCAGAGAATATCGCATTTCTTCTCTGATAATCTTTTTGTAAATATATACAAGGGTGGAAATAAAGTTCGTATTTTGTTGGTGCACGGGGAGATATGTACCTCTGATAATTTTTATTGATAGCAAAAAGGGTTTATACTATCGGCGATTAGGTCTCATTTGTCTATATTTTTCTGCATTGCAAAAAGGCATCCAAATAGCCTCAAAAGTCAGGTCGCAAAATTAGCGCACCCCCCTGAAAACAGATCAAAATATTGCTGATCGTGGACGGACAACCCGTCGACAACAATCCACATGGAAACCGGCTGAAAAACGGTCGAAAACCCGACAAAATATCTGCATAAAATAACACAATAAAATTCGTATCGATGATCCAGTACACAAAATGGTTCGAGTAATGACGGCCCGGTAGTAAAAATTTTGGTCGCAAAAAAATCGGTGTTTTTTGATGATTTTGGGATGATTGGTCGTTACGCGGAAAGGATAGTGTGGTAGAAGCGGTTGTTTTTATTATTATCTATATTAGAGTTATTTATATCGATTTCATTGTGATAATTTCGCGATATTTTCAGTCCTGATTCAATGCAAAAAGTGGTTCGCTCAGACGTCGACCCGGGGAGAGTGAAATGTCGGTGCTCAGAGAATATCGCATTTCTTCTCTGATAATCTTTTTGTAAATGTATACGAGTGTGGATATAAAGTTCGTATTTTGTTTGTGCACGGGGAGGTCTTTATATGAGCGAACGATTCCATTATATATAATCCTCTGATAATTTTTACCGACATAAAAAAGGGCTTATACTATCGGCGATTAGGTTTCATTTGTCTACTATTTTCTGCATTGCAAAAAGGCATCCAATTAGCCTAAAAATCAGGTCGCAAAATTAGCGTACCCCTCTGGCGGATGATAAAAAATCCTCAAAAAAGTGGTTCTGTAGATAGCAATCCGGCTATGTTTCAAAAAGTCTCAATTATTTTGTGATTTTCAGGTATGAAATGTCAGGGTATTTCTTAAGCGCAAAGAGATGTTCTGGAAGTGCTATTGTTTATGTAAATAAGCTGTGGTAAGAGGAATAATTCTGTGTGATTCTTATTTATTTTCGAAGAATTTAGCGGGAAGGTTACCGACAATTTTACGCTCTGGGATAGCAACCCGGGGAGGATGACTTTGCTGTAACTCAGCTGTGATAAGATTGATAATTCTCTGTGATTCTTAATTATTTTTTGAATTCTCAGAAAAAACGCGGATGACAATTTTACGCTATGGGACACCGACCCGGGGAGAGATTTCACTTGAAAAGCCGTAAATAATCTCTTTGTGTTTCTCTCACGCATCGGGCGATAAACTCGATAAAATTAATGTCATCTGTATGGGCACGCTCTAAAGTTTGAATATACTCATTGCGTAATACAGGAGGAATGATCGCTATGGTATATCCCGACTGCAAGAGGATCAGGTTCATAATCAGCCGTGCGATTCTACCGTTTCCGTCAACAAAAGGATGAATAAACACAAATTCCTTATGCGCCAGCGCGGCAGATTCCACAGGATGTTTTTTTGATCGCATTTCACTAAGGCGCGCAACAAATTCCGTTATGAGGACTGATAATTCCTGAGGTGCGGGCAACGGGTATTTCGAACCTGTAATCAATGCTTTCACTTTGCGGTATTTACCTGCTTGCGACTCATCAATCCTATAGTAGAAAAATTTATGTAATTTTTTGATATCGTTTTCTTTAAGGAATTTTTCCTGCGCAAGTTGGTAAATCAAGTCAAACGCCTCGCTATGCCCGAGTGCCTCAAAGTGCTCTTTAAGCTGTTTTCCGCCGATGGTTATACCTTCTTCGATAACAACCTTTGTTTCAGATTCGGTCAGCGAATTGCCTTCAAGGGCATTGCTGGAGTAGGTTAACCCGATACGATAGTATTCCTTAATTTGACTTCTTAAATGAGCGTCTAACGGCCTGAATTCATTTATTTCAGATTGAAGCTTATCGATTTCTTGTAAAATACTTTTCATAGCGCAACCTCTTTTTATTCCTCGTTAATCATAGGTATACTATTCAATCTTTCGATATAAATAAAGATATTTCTTTTCCACATCATAGTAACCGACCTATTGTCATATTCAACCACCTGTCATAGAATGAGATTATACAAATAAAACTGCGTTGAGGACTGATCATTCTTGAACGCACCCAAATTTAATGGATAGCCCGTTTCTCGTGCACGAGCGAGACGCGGGCTTTCTTTTTGGGCAAAAGTACAAGGCAATATTCAGGAGATTCTATGACCGTACCAACCAGACAGGCACTGCTCGATAACGTAGAGCGCGCGATCAACGCACGGCTCACTGGCGGAGCGGTTCATTCGTACACCATCGGCGATAGAAACCTGCAGTATATCAGTTTTAACGAGCTTATCAGGTTACGCGATAAACTCCGGCGCGAAATCGCCGGGTCGCAAATCAGAACATCATATGCAAGGTTCGATACATCGACATGAGCGAGCATAAAACAATTTCTCAAATATTTTCAGACGGTATTGACGGCATGATCGGCGTATTCTCGCCCCGTTCAGCGTTCCGCCGCAAAATGTTCCGCGAAGCGATCAGAGTATCGCAGTCGTTCAGGGCGTACAAAGGCGCACAACACGACCGGATCAGGTCGTCATGGATTCCCGGCGGTGGGTCGGCGGACGAGACGTTGTTGCCGGAACTGGCGGATATCCGTGAACGGAGCAGAGACTTAAACCGAAACGATGCGGTATTGTTTATGTAAATAAGCTGTGGTACGAGGAATATTTCTGTGTGATTCTTATTTATTTTTGAAGAATTTAGCGGGAAGGTTACCGACAATTTCACGCTCTGGGATAGCAACCCGGGGAGAATAATCTCAAATCATAATGTCAAAATAATGACAAAAAGTCAGCATTTTTTTGTGCAGATTATTTTTTGAGGTGCACAGATAAAAAATAAAAAGATTGGGCAAAGAATCTTTGAAAGAGTTCTTTGCCAATCTTTATAGGTAAGAGACTGCATTAATGCTGTCTATAATGAAGTAATCGGTTAAAATATTTAGCTATTATCCTGAAATTATTCTACTTGCATTCCTGCTAAACGTTTATAAAGCTCAAACCGTTTTTTGACTTCCTCTTCGGCATATTCCATAAGTTTTTCAGCACGATCAGGTTTAGTTGCTGTCAAAGTCTTGTAACGGATTTCACCGTAAGCGTATTCTCTAAAACTGATGCTCGGTTCTTTGCAGTCAAGCTGTAACGGATTTTTCTTTTGATCAGACAGTTCAGGGTTGAACCTGAACAACGGCCAGTGTCCGCATGCAACAGCCTTTTTCTGTTCATCAAGCCCTAAACGCATGTTGATTCCGTGTGATATACAATGGCAGTAAGCGATAATCAGCGCCGGCCCGTCGTACGCTTCAGCTTCTATAAACGCTTTTACAGCCTGATTCGGATTTGCGCCGATAGCTATTTTAGCTACATACACATTGCCGTATGACATAGCCATCATACCTAAATCTTTTTTCGGTAATGGTTTACCGGCATCTGCGAATTTGGCGGTAGCTCCAAGGGGTGTTGATTTTGACATTTGTCCGCCGGTATTGGAGTAGACCTCGGTATCGAGCACCAGCACATTGATGTTTTTTCCGGATGCCAGAACGTGATCTAATCCGCCGTAACCGATGTCGTATGCCCAGCCGTCGCCACCGACAGCCCATACCGATTTTTTGACCATATAATCGGCGATATTCAACAATCGTTTCGCTTCTACGCCTTCAGCGTTGTGCAAGCGATCTTTCAGTATGGAAACACGTTTGCGCTGAGCCTCTATATCTTGGCTTGTTATTTGCGGTGCGCTTTTTATTTCCCGTAGCAGGTCTGCGGTAATATTTTTATCAATTAATATATCAGCCAGTTCGAAGGCCGCTTCGGTAAGTTTATCTACTGTCAGACGCATACCGAGTCCGAATTCTGCGTTATCTTCGAATAAGGAGTTTGACCATGCCGGGCCACAACCGTCAGCGCGTTTTGCGTACGGCGTGGTTGGCAGGTTTCCGCCGTATATAGATGAGCATCCTGTTGCGTTTGCGATCAGGGCGCGGTCGCCGAAAAGTTGAGTAAGCAATTTGATGTATGCTGTTTCTCCGCAACCGGCGCATGCTCCGGAGTACTCGAACAACGGTTTGATCAGCTGGCTACCTTTGATAGTGGCGGTGTTGATGCGTTCGATTTCTACTTCCGGCAAAGATAAGAAGAATTCAAAATTCTTTGATTCCTGTTCGCGCATAGGTTCTTGAGGAACCATAGAGAGAGCTCTAAGATCGGTTTTGTTGCCCTGCTCGTCTTTTTTGCGAGCCGGACATGCTTCAAAACACAAGCCGCAACCGGTACAATCTTCAGGTGCGATTTGCACAGTGAACTTCATTCCTTCAAGGTCTTTGGCTTTGTAATCTACAGATTTGAAGGATTCCGGAGCGCCGTTCAATTTAGACGGATCGTAGGCTTTGATTCTAATGGATGCATGCGGGCATTGTAGCGAGCACATACCGCATTGAATACAAACCGAAGGATCCCATTGAGGTATTTCGGTTGCAATATTTCGTTTTTCAAACTGTGTAGTTCCTGACGGAAAAGTACCGTCGCATGGCATTTGTGAAACTGTTATGTCGTCGCCTTCGCCGGCTATAATCTTGCCTAATACATCGCGCACGAATTCGGGCGCTGATTCCGGTACTGGTATGCGCATTCCTTCGGAATTTGAAGGTTGCGACGGCACATTTATTTGAAAGATATGTTTCTGGGCGGCGTCTACGGCTTCGATGTTTATCTGTACAATTTTAGTTCCTTTGCGTCCCCATGTTTTCTTTATCGATTCTTTGATTGCTTCGATGGCTTTATCGGGCGGCAGAATACCGGTGATTTTGAAGAATGCTGTTTGCATGATTACGTTTATGCGGTTACCCAGCCCAATTTCTTTTGCCAGTTCGTATGCATTGATACCGTACAATTTAAGTTTCTTGTCGATAATTTGTTGCTGTACCACGCCGGGCAGTTTGTCCCACAGTTCTTCTTTAGGGTAAGGAGAGTTAAGCAGGAAAGTAGCTCCCCGTTCGGCATTTTTGAGCATGTTGAATCGTTCGAGAAAGCTGAAGTTATGGCACGCTATGAAGTTTGCTTTGTTGATAAGGTAAGGGCTTCGGATTATTTTTTTGCCGAATCGCAGATGAGATGTGGTAGTAGCTCCTGCCTTTTTAGAATCGTATACAAAGAACCCCTGAGCGTAATCGTCGGTTTTTTCACCTATAATTTTGATGGAGTTTTTGTTCGCGCTGACTGTACCGTCTGATCCGAGTCCGTAGAAAAGGCAACGGTGTACGTCGTCGGATTCGATGCTGAAATCCGGATCATAATCGAGACTGCAACCGGTTAAATCGTCTTTAATACCTATAGTAAAATGATTTTTAGGTTCTGGCGATTTGAGGTTGTCGAATACCGCTTTTACCATAGCCGGATTGAATTCTTTGGAGCCTAATCCGTATCTGCCTCCTATTACAACAGGGTATCTGTTAAAAGAGACGATTTTATCGAACATTGCTTCGCCGATTGCTGTCCGGACATCCAGATAAAGCGGTTCGCCGATAGCCCCCGGTTCTTTTGTACGGTCTAGTACGGCGATTTTTTTGACTGTGGACGGCAGAGCCTTTGCCATATCTACGGTTGAGAAAGGGCGATACAGGCGAACTTTTAGCACGCCTACTTTTTCGCCTTGAGCGATGAGGTAATCGACGGTTTCGTGTACGCAATCAGCGCCTGAACCCATGATGATGACCACATTTTCCGCGTCTGGAGCGCCGGCGTAATCGAAAAGATGATACTGCCTGCCGGTAAGTTTGGCGAATTTATCCATTTCGTTTTGGACAATGGCAGGTACTTGTTCATAATATTTATTTACCGTTTCGCGGCCTTGAAAGAATACGTCGGGGTTTTGAGATGTTCCTTTGATAGTAGGCCTGTCCGGCGACAGACTGCGAAGGCGATGCTGGTTGATAAGTTCGTCGTCCATCATATCCGCCATGGTTTGACGGCTGATTTCCTCGACTTTCTGAATTTCATGGGATGTACGGAATCCGTCGAAGAAATGTACGAAAGGTACACGCGATCTCAATGTTGCCGCCTGAGCGATAAGAGCAAAATCCATAGATTCTTGAACGCTGTTTGATGCCAAAAGCGCAAAACCGGTAGAACGGGTAGCCATGACGTCGCCGTGGTCGCAGAATATAGATAACGCCTGAGCCGCAAGAGAGCGTGCCGTAACGTGAAACACGGTAGGAGTCAGTTCGCCGGCTATCTTGAACATGTTAGGTAACATGAGAAGCAATCCTTGAGACGCAGTGAATGTTGTGGTAAGCGCGCCTGTTGAGAGCGCACCGTGAACAGCGCCTGACGCGCCTCCTTCCGATTGCAGTTCTGATACGACTGGTATCGTACCCCATATATTTTTTTCACCTGCGGCTGATTTGGCATCGGCAATTTCGCCCATCGGCGATGATGGGGTAATAGGATAAATCGCTATTACTTCATTAGTTGGATGAGCTACGTGTGCTACAGCGGTATTACCGTCGATAGTTACCATTTTCTTAGACATTGAATCACCTTCCGTATGTTGTGAGCATTTACTGTTATATGTTATATAATTAAAAATTTTCTCAATATGTTAAAAAAGGCACGCATCTTACCCTATCCGGTCGGAAAAGTCAATATAGAACTCTGTCGAAGAGGAATTAACTGCGTTTTTAATCCTGACTGACACAATAAGAAACAATATAATTTATCGGAATTATAATAAAGTAGATCAGCTAATAAAAGTAAAAAATATGTTATTTTATTTTGCCTCTATATACGTGTTAATACAATACTTTCCACTATAGCGGTAGATTTTTTGATCCGATTGGATCTGTGTCTTACTGAAATGATGCTCATTAAGAGCCGGATAAACCGCGGGCGGTATTGCTTCGGTAATTTCGTTTTGCTCGCAAACTATAGCTGTCTGTGGTATAATATTAAGTAGAAAGTCAGTATGGTTTTTATGAAAAAATTTTAACGGTTAGCGGAGTTAGATTAAGTATGTTTTTTTATCGGTTGTATATAGGTTTTGTGATTATCGCATATATGCTTTCGCAATACAATGCTTTTGCTGTCGAAACAGCGGCGCGCGGTACTGAGGGAGCTTATTCGGATATTTTTCATGGAATACCTGAAAAATACGCTAAAGTCGCTGAATATAAGTATGTTAGAGAAGATTATCCGTGGGTGGTTTATATCAAAGATTACCATTGCCAGTATGGAGTTCAGCGCAACATAGATAACACGATTCACCACATTCTTAAACAGATTTCAGAATCGCAACAAGTTCCTATTTGTATTGAGGGCGCTTCCGGTGTTGTGGATACATCCATATTGTCCTCCATACCCGACGAAGAAATCAGAGATATGGTGTGCGATTATTTTATGAAAAACGGTAAAATATCAGGCGCTGAGTTTTATTCTGTGACACGCTCGTACGATCAACCGTTGATAGGAATAGACGACGAGGTTCTCTATAATGCCAGTTATGAATTATATACGGAAGTATTTGCGGCATATAACCGGTTTGCAGGTCAGATCAGATACATAGACGCGCTTTGCGAGGCGGTATTGGATAAAAAGGTGTCTGCACAAGGACGGGATATTATTGAGCAAGTTGTTGGGATGTATGAAGATTTTTCATTTGAGGCGTTTGTCTGTGGAACGGAAAAATACTGGAGCAAAATGTCTGCAGGTTCTGTTCCGGAGCTGGTTGCGGTATATCGCAATGCGCTGAGGGATCAGCATTCATTGTCGTCTGAAAAGGTTGCTGAACTACAGAACGAACTGTATGGCGAATTGACACAGGTACTTCATGGTGAAGATAAAAGCAGACTGATGAAGTCATTTGTAAAGTTCAGGCTTGGCGAAACTGATCAATACGTATTTCTAGGTTTGCTTGTTGATCAGGCGCGTAATTCGGGTTGTCTGACGCAAAAATATGAGATACTGGAACATGCCCATCGGTTGTTCGAGACATTTTCAAACATTGATGAAAAAGAGCTGTTCGCGCAGTGCAGACAGTTGGCTGACCGCATCTGTCATGAGTTTTTGACACCGCAAGAACAGGAATATGCCGGCGTAATAGATATGTGGGCAATGGTGAAAAAAATCTTATCGCTGGAACTCACACGGGAACGGTTCGGTGAGTTTGATGGTGGTCAGGTAGAAACGCTTTTTTCCCATATAGATGCATACCGCCGCGATCCGCTGTTGAATGTAGCGGCGATAAGTAGTTTCGACTTTTTTTCACATTTACCGCATTTGATTGATCAGGCGTCGACATTTTACGTCAACTCCCTTTCCCGTGACCGGGCATTGTATGAAAATACTATGAAAACGCTCGAAAACATGAATGGGCGTTTGGCGGTTATCGTAGCGGGCGGTTTTCATGCGACAGGGCTTGCCGAAATTCTCGATGAGCAGAATGTCAATTATGTGATACTGAGTCCTTCGTTTATGCCTGATGTCCACAGTAATTTTTATAATGCGGTAATGATGAACGAACCTGTAACGCTGGATAATTTTTTTCCTGTTTTCGAAATGGAAGTGGCCAACCGTTTGTCGCCTCGCCTGCGTCTGGCAAATACGCTTGCGAATCCGGTATTGACAAGGCAGTTGATTAAAGAGTCGGTATTGCTGGCTAAAATATTGTGTATAGCCAAGTCGCCGGAACTATTCGATCAATTGCGTGATCTGGGTCAGGATTTGCCTGTAAGTTTTAGGAATCAAGCCTCCATAGCAGTGCAGTCATTCGGGCAGAAGTGGCTTGAGTTGTACAAGAAAGTCAAGGGATTACGCGGTGAGGAGATATCCTATAAAGAGCTAGAAAATCTTACCTACTTGTTAAAAAAGATGGTGATGTTGCAGGTAGCGGAAATGAAAAAAGACCGGACTTCGCTTGGTATTCAGATAGTTGAACAAACAGGAGACCGGACTAAAATACAGGTTTCATTTTCTGAATATAAGAGGATGTCAGAAAGCCTCGCCGGCGATATATCTGATGGTTCTAGTATTCCTATTGCTCAAACAGAACGGATCGGGTCTTTTGAACTTGTGTTCCATAAAATGGACGATGCCGACCTTTATGGCGCAAGTATAGCACAGGTAGTTGAGGTTGATCCTGCGTCTGCCGTATTCTGGCACAAGCAGGAAGATATTCACGATGTAGTAGATTCGATTGGGGAATTGAAAAAAACGAGTTCGGCATCGCCTTTTGACAGCAGGTTGAAAATTCAGATTGTCAAAAAGTTGCAGAGATTAGCGAAGTTTATGCGCTTTGCCGCTCATCAGGAACAGATGAAGCAGAATACAGCACTGAGTTTCTTGCTAAACGCTAACGCCGCGTTGTACGCCGGTAATTTTGATCAAGCCAACCATTTTTTTAATTTATATTTAAAGGAATTGCCGTCTGAAGAAAAGAATATGGCTATGCATTATTTCAAAAACGGAACTGTAATAAGAGGACAAAAAATTGCGTTGCCGATAACGGACGAATCCGGCCGGCCTTATGTAGACCGATATGGCAGGGAGATAATGTCTGCGATATTCGACGACACGCTAATTTACGGTTCGGAACCGTCAAAAGTATTACAGAACAGATTGATAGAACTGGCCAACCGTTTGGACGGCGAGAACAAAAAATACCTTGCAACCGTAGTGCGAGCCGCCGCGTTTCGTCTGACCGATGAAAATCGTAACTATCATCACGACGATATTGATGTTGCGCGTTTTCGCAGTTCAGGAAAAGAAGCGTACAGGTACACTATACTCGGTCAAGGATCGTCCGTGTCGTACGGAGCTGTTTCCGATCTGATTACCGATCAGTATGTTCTTGAGCATGCTATTCCCGGGATAACCTATGTGTATGACCCTGTTGTTACATCCAAACTGGAGGCAGAGGGAAAACTGCGGTATCCGAGCGACGATTCGGGTCTGGTATCCGTAATATTGCCTCCGGAATCGATTAGGGCAATTTTGGTAAATCGTTTTCATCGAGATAAAGCCCTTGAGGTGTTACGTGAATATCCCGGACGAACAAGTCCGCTACTTGATACGCAAGGTAATTTATTATGGAAAAATGCGCCGATAGAGGAGATGATAGAAAAATACGAACAGGCGTTTTTGGAATTCGAGGCTAATGAGAAAACCAAACAGCAAGCGGTATATATGAAACGGGTTAAAAATCCGTCGAAAATAGTGGCTATGAGCGACTTGCATTCCGATGTTCATGCGTTTAGACAGACGCTTAAAGCCGCCGGCATAATAGATGAGCAGGATGCTTTTATCGGAAAACACGGAACCGTGTTGGTTGTAAACGGGGACAGCATAGACAGAGGAACAGGCCGCCAGCAACGGGAAATGCTTGATTTGTTGATGAAATTGCAGAAAGATGCGCCGGAAAAGCAATCGCAGGTGATTGTTATGCTCGGCAACCATGAAACTAAATTTTTGTCTGGCAACTGGTATTCAGGGTCAGAAGAGCCGATGAGGGATTTTTTATATGAAATTGGGTTTAAGCCTGCGCAGATACAAGAATTACGGGATGCGCTCAGGGACAATGATCTGTTCAAAATAGGTATGATGCGTAAAGAAAATCCGGAAGGTATGAAATACTTGGATTATCTATGGAATTTGCCCATCATAGCGCATGTGGGCGGACATGTTTTTGTGCATGGCGGACCGACAGAGGCATTTAATAATTTACTTGATGAAACCTTGCGGAAGTTTCCAGATTGGAGTATGGAACAATGCATAGACTATATCTTTCAGCAGGAAATATCACGGCACGGGTTTAATTCTGCAATGTTTGATCTGAATGATGATTCCGTCCTGACGGGCGCGCCGGAAATGACCGTACCTAAATTCGTTAACGATCAGCAGATAGTCGATAAATTCCTATCATTTTTCGATGGTGCCGGATTACTAGCAGTAGGTCATAATAAAGCATTGGGCATTTTGGGTAGAAACGCGGATTACACCAAAATCAGGCGCGTGGGCAAGGCAAGAAATATAGTCAAACTTGATGTCGGAACGAATATGATGGTCAATGCGGCGCAAAGGACTAATCAGGGAAGAGCTTATATCGTCGATCCTAAAGAGATTGATTTTGTAACGACTGTTTCTGAATCGGGCGAACGTGAATCGTTGATGAGAAAAGAAGACAAACGAGTGCATTTTATCCGTACTGAAGCGGCGTTGTTATACGATACCATGCTCGCCGATAAATCGCAGAAGTTTTTGGAAGATGTGTCAACCCCTGTGGCCGAAAAACCAAAACCGGTCAGCGACGAAATGATAATGTTTTTCCGTATGTTTTTTACCATCTACGCGGAAGACCCTGTGGTTCTCAACAGGGCGTTCATTGAGCAGACAGGTTATTTACTTTCACCAAGACCGCATTTTCTTAAAAACCGGTTTGAAGCAATGCAAAGATATACGGAAATAGCTGAGATGATGAAGTTGTATCACGGCTATGTAGAGGAGCTTAAACTAGGGGTTATCCCGCGGGATGATATTTCTATAAAACAGTTTCAGGATTATATAGAAACGCAGAAACGTATAAATGATTCCATTACGGTTGTATCGACAAAAGTGATCGGTACGATGATCATCGACATGGAAAACGACGTTAAACGGTTTTATTCAGTTATGGCTCATAGCGACATACAGGCGGCTGACCGCCACATGGTCAACCGCTTGAAAAGCCGTCTCCAGCAAAAAATCAACGAATATACAGAAAAAGTGGATTTGATAAAACGGGTCGACGACCCTGTATTGAATAACCTTAAAAGAGCGCATTTTTATTTGTCTGAGGCGGATAAACAGGTGTCTTTTAAGATTCTTGATCCGTATAACGGCGATCCGTGCATTTTTATAGAAGACGACAGTTCGGTAACCGGTTTTGTCTTGAACAGAACAATTTACCTGTCTGCCCATATAGTTAGGACATTGTGGGATAGATTTGAGGCAAGTAACGATGAAGATGCGCTAGACAGGCTTCTTGCGCTGTTTGTTCACGAAATACATGAATTCCGTGATGAAAAAGATATCCCGCAAGATAGGCGCAGGTTGTTTCATAGCGAGGCGGAAATGCTCGAAAGGGTTATATGCGGTACTGGAGAAACAGGAAGTAAACTTGATGATGACATCGAGGCGGCCGTCAGGCAATATAAAGAGCAGACAAAAGATATTCGGTTAGTGACTATAAAAAAATTCCTCAACGGGTTTAGGGTATATCTTAAAAAACAGTCTGACTTAAATTTGTATCATGCTATTTTTACACGGACAAGACTGCCGCTCGAAGGTGATATTCTCGATAGCCTTACGCTTGCCGACAATATGTTCGGCATGCTTATAGAAACCCGTGCGCTGGAAACGTTTCATGCTCTGCTGGATGATATCGCTGACAGGACATCGTTGTTTTTCGCTGTTGATCACGCTTTGTTTTCCGAAGACGAACTGCTACAGTTGGTAGACTTGATAACCAGCGCTCCTAGAACTAGGGTAGCGCGCCGCGAAGATTCGTCGGCGTTTGTTCCTGCAGTTACTGTGGGTCAAACTGAAAAGGTAGCGCCTGTTGATATCAGGAAAAACCTCAATGCGGTCATGGCTGTTGATAAATCGCTATAACCTGTCTTTTATTAAAATGTAATAATGTCTTTTCTTTCCATTGTCATTTGCCTGATAGGGTAAATAAAAAATACCCATTTTTAGTTTTATGTGTTAGTATGCAAAAAATGTAATGTTTGCAACGATAGGAATTTTTGCGTATCGTTTCTTCATTCGACGCCGCCTTTTTCGCGAAAAACGAACTGCGATTCTTGCGGCGGCGAGTTTATCTGATCTTTTTGACAATATTGTTTTTTTAATGTGATTCTTTAAGGAGAGCTTTGTTGTGGAACAACGATATGATACAACCAATATTTACTGTCAATTTCCTCAGCGTATAGGAATATTCGTAGATGTGCAGAATATTTTTTACTCGGCAAAAAATATTTTTCATTCTAAAATAAATTTTAAAAAATTGATGGATATGATAGTCGGAAATCGTCACATGATTCGGGCTATCGCTTATATAGTCCAGCGTAGCGATATAGATCAGTCCGGTTTCATAGATGTGCTTACCCGTTTGGGTTATGAAATCAAATCTAAAGAGCTGATTACTCGTCAGGACGGTACGGCTAAAGGAGACTGGGATATGGGAATCGCTATAGATTCGATAGCGATTTCCGAAAAAGTCGATACAATAGTTCTTGTTTCCGGCGACGGCGATTTTGTGCCGTTAGTTGAGATGCTTAAAGCGAAAGGGTGCCGTGTAGAGGTGGTATCATTCGAGCGCAGTTCATCACAAGAACTAATCAAATCGGCATCATGGTTTATACCTATTGAGGAATCGCTTTTACTGTAATAATCAATTAATATGCAACCTCAAAAAGGAGCTAATGTTGCGTATGAAGACATATCTGTTGGTCTGGGCGCTAGTGGCAAGTATTTTTTGTTCAGCGGGAATTTCGAAAGCAGAGGATAACCAAGCCTTAGGCAGTCCTGCTGTTGTTGACGGAAAACAACAGGATGTTTCAAGCGGAGTGTCTGTTGAAGAAAGTGCCGGGCAAACGGACGTAATTGGAATTACAGAAGAACCGCCTACAGCTGGTATTGATGTAGATAAAACACATTCTCCTGTGCCTGTAGACGACCTTGACTTACTTGACGATTTGGATGGTCTTGACGATCTTGACCGTGAAATATACGGTCTTGACGGTCTTGATCAGGAAACCTCTATTCCTTCAGCATCTGAACGAGAAGACGATTTGGACAAAATCGATGCGTTGATCGAACGTCCGGCAACTCTAAGTGAAGATACTCTTGCCGGAAGCAGTGAAAATTCAGGCGATGTACTGCTTGATCCGTCTGATGCGGAGCAGATGCGTAAACTACAAATAGATATTTCCGTACATCCTGCCGATGTAATAATGTTTCACAACGGAGAAACAGTCGAGGGAGTAATACGCAAAACGGGCGACGAGTTTGTCGCTATAGAAAACGAAACCGGACTGCACACTTACAGCATTTCAGATATAGAGTTTATAGATGAGATAACGGAAAAAGAGCGATTTTATCTGCTGGATAAAATTCAGGCTTTGCAGGTTTACCACAAGAAGGCTGTGGAAAAACAACTGGAGGCTACAAAACGGCAACTCGAAAAAGAACAGCGTGCCGCTGAAGAAAAAACCGTAACCATAGATCGTATTACCGGCAAAGATGAGTCCGATCTTTATAATCTTACACATGTCCGGCTGGGAGAAATTGTTAAAGAATTTTCTCAATTTTCTCCTGATTACTGGCGATATTATCATAGAAAGAATGATGCGCAAAAAGCCATTTTGCAACTAAACCGATTGAGACGGTATGCGCACGCTAATATTGTGGAGTTAATCGATCAGTACTTAAGAGCGTTTGAAACCAAAATCAAAGAGCTTAACGAGCCGGAAGGTTCGCGGCTTACCGAAAGTTATAAAGATAGTTATAAAAAATTTTTTTCGCTGGCCGAGCAACGGCGAAACGTACTGAAAGGTGCGGATTTCAATTAATTATGAGCGTTATAGAGACTTTGTTTGCTAAAGCCCGTGAAAAGGGCGCTTCCGATATTCATCTATCCTCAAGGCGCGCTCCGATTATACGTTTGCATGGAACAATGACATATCTCACTACTGAGGAAGATATTTTGAAAGATGCGCGCGAGATTCTTTTCGAAACATTGTCTGCGGAACAACAGGAAGATTTCAAGAATACTCAGGACATTGATTTTTGTTATCAGGCAAGCGATTCTCAGCGGTATCGCGGTAATATGTTTTGTCATTATCACGGCGATATAGGCGCTGTATTTCGCGTTATACCCGATACCATACCTGCGTTGGAGTCGCTTGGATTGCCTCCCGCTTCACTAAATTTCACTAAATTGCATCAGGGGTTGGTGCTGGTAACCGGTCCGATGGGAAGCGGCAAGACTACCACCCTTGCGGCGTTGATAGACCGTATCAATGCAACCCGAGCAGATCATATTTTGACTATAGAAGACCCTGTGGAGTATATACATCATAATAAGAGAGGTATAGTCAATCAGCGTGAAGTGCGTATCCACACTCGGAGTTACAGTTCCGCACTGCGCGCAGGGTTGCGCGAGGATCCAGACGTTATAATGGTCGGTGAACTTCGCGATTTGGAAACCATGTCGCTTGCGTTGACCGCCGCCGAAACCGGCCACTTGGTGTTCGGCACTTTGCATACAACCGATGCCATCAGTACGGTCAATCGAATTATAGACGTGTTCCCAGCGGCTGAACAGGCAAAAATCCGAACCATGCTTGCCGAGTCATTGCAGGGTGTAATATCTCAGCAGTTGATACCGCGTAAAGACGGTAAGGGTATGGTATTGGCCGCGGAACTGTTGATTATGACATCGGCCTTATCCAGTCTGGTTCGCGATAACAAAACCTTTCAAATACCTTCTATCATACAGACAGGAAAAACCAAATACGGCATGTGCTTGCTTGATGACAGCATTATGGAATTGTTGCAGGCAGGTAAGATAAGCGGAGAACAGGCGTATGCGTTTGCGTCCGATAAAAACCTTTTTCGCCAGCACTTGACAGGAGCGCAAAACAATGGCAAGGCTTGACGGTTATCTAAAATTACTTGCCGAACACGGCGCTTCAGATTTGCACATGGTGCCGCAAGAGACGCCTATGCTAAGGTTGCATGGAGTGCTAAGGCGAACATCCCTGCCGAAATTGACATCCGAAGGCAATAAAAAATTGTTATACGAGATATTGGATAACAACCAAATCCGAACTTTTGAGATGGAAAACGACGTAGATTTTTCCTATGAGATAAAAGGTGTCGCCCGTTTTCGCGGGAATATATTCAGGCAAAATAACGGGATCAGCGCGGTATTTCGTATAATCCCTTCGCATATACAATCTGTAAATGAACTTAAAGTACCGCAGACCATACAGGATTTCACTCTTTTAAAAAACGGTCTTGTTTTGGTGACCGGTCCTACGGGATCGGGCAAATCGACCACGCTGGCGTCATTGATCGATCTGATCAACACTACCAAGCGGGCGCATATAATTACTATTGAGGATCCGCTCGAATTCGTTCATGAAGAGAAACAGTCGATCATAACCCACCGCGAGGTAGGACGGCATACACATTGTTTTGCCAACGCTCTGCGCGCCGCCATGCGCGAAGACCCCGACGTAATTATGGTAGGAGAAATGCGCGATCTGGAAACAATATCGCTTGCTCTTACCGCGGCGGAAATGGGTGTGCTTGTTTTCGGAACTCTGCATACGAATTCCGCGCCGAAAACCATAAACCGTATTATAGATGTATTTCCTGAAAACCAGCAGGAGCAAATTCGCACCATGCTTGCATCGTCGCTCAAAGGTGTTGTAGCGCAACAACTGCTTGAAAAAAAGGGCGGAAAGGGGCGTGTAGCGGCATACGAGATTCTTGTTGTTAATTCAGGCGTGGCGAATCTTATACGTGAAGGAAAATCGCATCAGATTTCATCTATGATGGAAACCAATAAAAAAGAAGGCAACTGCACTATGGATCAGACCCTTATGCAGTTGTATAACGACCAGAAGGTAACAGCGGCGCAGGCGTATCGAAAGTCGCTCAATAAAAAACTGTTCGAGAATCTGGTGAACGATGCCGATATGACGGGTGAAAATATAAAGCATGATGAAAATGTAGATGAAGTACTGCAGGTATCGTTGCCGGATGAAGGTGTGTATCAGGAAGAAAAACTCGGACGGCTTGTCGAGAGTGTTATGGATATAGAGCAGGAAGTCAATTCTCAGAAAGACACTGTCCTGTTATCGCCTGATGATATAAAACCGGATCCAGTCCAATCATCGGCATCAGTTGCTAAAGTTACTTCTCCCCCGTTATTTGATGAATTTGCAAAACAACCTGCGGAAGCTGAAATACCGGATATCCTGACTCTTGAAGAATTACAGATATCCATCCGTAACGAAATCGAATCGGCCAACAGCTCCGGAATAGGTTTTTCTCTGATTATCATTGAATTTGACGGGTTCGGAAATTACAAAGGTTCTAAAGATGAGGTTTTGTCGGTTATGGCATCATGTCTGCATGATAACGACTTAATTTGTGAAGCTAACGAACAGGTATACCTTCTTCTCTGTCCTAAGACAGGAAGTTCCGTAGATAGTTTATCCGCGAAATTATTCGAAACACTCAGCGCTTTTTTCAACGAACATAAGTCCAATGGCGAAGTGAGCGTGCGGGTAGGCGATGCGGTTTACCCCGATTCCGGTAGTGATGAGGATCAACTTATCGAATCCGCCAGTTCTATCAAGTATTATTGATTTGTATCCCAAAATAAGATTGTACAGTTTTGTATGTCTTCAGTTCTTTTCCAGCGGTTGTTCTTATAAATAAACCCAGCGCCCCAAGTATACGCGATACGGATTTGCTGTCCGCGGTTACTGTGCTGAGCTTGTCCGGATCGCTGATTTCCATTACAGATTCAAGCAATTTCACATCGTTTTTTGTGAGCGCAATGAAGTTTTCCGCGGATGGCGAATGGTGTAGCCTGTTGGCGAACCCCAAACACGGCTGTGTTACAGGGTAGACGGTATCGTTAAACGGATGTTTTGTGTATATACATTTGTCGGTGCGCGGCGGATATCCGATAATAACCATAATTTTCGCAAGATACCATACGATAACAATTTCATAAGATAAATAGCTTCGTTCGAAAGCACGGAATGCAGTTGTAATCAGCCGGTACAAGTTACCGGCATCTTCGTCGTCGAACTGGAGCGCCGATATGGTTTCGATCATATACGAACCGATAAAAAAAAGGTTGATATTGTCTTTCAATATACGGAATTCGTCTAGATACGAACATTCTTTGAGTATATATAAATCGCTTGATCCCTGTTTTGCGTAAAGGCATGTAATAGTCTGAAAAAATTCGATTTTTCCTGCGAACGGGCTTTTTTTATTTTTCGCTCCTTTGGCGATTATATGTATCAGGCCTTTGTCGTGAGATAAAAAGTGAAAAATGATGCTTGTATTCGAATAATCTACTTTTTTGACTATTATTCCTGTAGCTTGTTCGGAAGTGGTCATGTTTCGGTTAACTTTTGTCCTTGTTCAGGGACAGATGAAGTATTGACGATTTTAGGCTCCTTGACATCGTCAAGAGTCGGTTTAGTATATTTTTCCGGATCGAACGGAGGAACTACAGCGCCGCCTGAGATTACCAGTTTCAATCCGTCTTCTATGCTCATTTGTAATGGAATGATGTCGCTGTCAGGAACCATGACCAGTACGCCTGAAGTAGGGTTTGGCGTTGTCGGTACGAATACGGAACATACATCTTGCTTGGTACGATGTTGCACTTCGCCTCCTGCGTGAGACGTTATAAATCCGATTGAATGTAGCCCTTTGCGCGGATACTCTATAAGGCATACTTTACTTAAAATATTTCTATCGAATCCTAAAAACGCCTCGCTTAACTGCTTTACCGCTACGTATACTTTTCCTATCAATGGAATTTTAAGGATAATAGATTCGCCGAAATAAAGCATTTTTTTACCGATAACGTTGCGTCCGAACATTCCGATTAGTATCAATCCGTTTAATAAAATTGCGAGAGCTATGACTCTGAAAAGGATATTTGCTTCCAGTTTGGACAATGTTATTTTCGGAAATAAACGGAATATGTAGTCAGTCAGTTTGATGAACAAAAACGAAAACACATACACCGAAACGAAGATGGGTAGAACTATTATAACACCTGTAATAAGATAATTGCGCATGCGGCGTAAAAACATATTTATTCACCTTTTTCAGTGTTCGTTATTGCGCTGTCGTCTTTTTTCTCTAGCAGTGTTACTTTCAGCGTGATAAGCCTTTTTTCATCGGCATCCAGCACTTCGAAGGCAATGTTTTCATCTTCGAATTTTTCTCCGGATGTCGGTATTCGTCCAAGCAGGCTGAAGACGTATCCACCCAGAGTGTCGTAATCGCCCTCATCTTTTAAGGTACGATTGATATTGAATAATTCTTTAAATTCCGTTATAGAAATTTTTGCGTCGAAAATATATTGGTTTTCGTTTTGTTCGAAAAAGAGCGCTTCTTCGTCGGTATCGTATTCATCGAGAATTTCGCCTATTATTTCTTCCAGAATATCTTCTATTGTGACTATACCAGCAGTACCTCCGTATTCGTCCACAGCTATGGCCAGATGGGTCTTTGTCTCGCGCAGTTCATGTAGCAATTCGTTGATGAGCTTTGTTTCCGGGACGAAAAGCGGTTGATGCATAACATCTCGAACCATTTTTTTCTTGAAGTTATCGTTGTCTATGTAATCGAGAATATCTTTTGCGTAAAGGACCCCCACGATATTATCTATATTCTCTTTAAAGACAGGTATTCGTGAATGGTGGTTCACTTTTATTACTTCCACCGCTTCGATAAGGGTACTGCCTACGCTGATGCAGACCATATCGACGCGGGGACTCATGACTTCACGAACTATGGTATCGCCGAAATCAAATATGCTGTGGATCATTTTACGTTCGGATTCTTCGACGGTGCCTTCCTGCTCGCCCATTTCGATGATTGTCTTGATTTCTTCTTCGGTTATCAAGGTATTGTTTAGGTCGGGGATTCCAATAAATCTGCTGATCGATCTGGTAAGACGCAAAAACAATTCGTTCGGAATCCACAGAATAAAAGATATATAGTACATGATTTGAATAAATCGCAAAGGTAGCAGTTCCGGCCTGCCTCTTGCAATCAATTTCGGGACAATACTGCTCATTCCTATGACTATATACGACATAACAACTGTGACGCAAATAAATACCGGTTGAGAAAATTGCTTGCTTATTAATCGTTCGAGAGATTTGTATATTTGTAGAACTATACCCGTATGACAAAGAATTGATAAGGTGAATATCGTAGCTAGAATGTGTTTCGTATGTTTAACCCACAGGTTGAGAAAGGCTTCGATCTTTTTGTTTTTTTCCAGCAGTTGTTGCGCTTTTATCTTGGAAAGGGATAACAGCACTACTTCCATCATAGCGAGTAGCATTGAAAGCGCAACAAGGCCTGAGAAAAAAATCCATGATGTTGTCATAGATGTTCCTGAATTATAGGTTGAGCGATAAAAACATGAAATCGGATTTCGAAAGTAATTTATTAAACCAGAAACTCTGGCGATTTTCCATTATAATTTTATCCTGTTCGGTTTGGTCGTCAAATCCGAGCAGATGCAGTATACCGTGAATTAAATATAATCCGAATTCCTGATTCAGGTTGACCGCGAAATCCGCGGATCGTTCATGCGCCCTGTCTGCCGATACCACAACATCGCCGAGCAGATATATTTCGTCTGACGGTTCGTCGTCTTGCGGAAACGAGATCACGTCGGTAGGCCCGTCGTGAGAAAGGTACTGTTTGTTCAATTCCGCTATTTCGGCATCGGATACAATGGTTATATCCAGTTCGCAATGATCCGGTTGATCTTCACCCGATAAAACTGCAACGCAGAGTTCTTTAATCGGTTTGCGGTGTATTTTGAATCGTTTCTGTCTGTTGTTTATTCTGATGTCCATTTTGTTGCTCATTGTTAGCGGCGGTTTCATCTTTAGGATATTTAGGGCGCGTATGGAATATTCCGGTTAGTATATATGTAAAACAATCTTTTATTTTAGCAAGATCGGTAATAGTCAGTTGGCAGTCGTCCAGTTGTGAATCGAGAAAACGGTTGTTTATGATGTTTGACACCAGATTTCGTATACGCGACGGAGTTGGGTTTTCAAGAGCGCGCGAAGCGGCTTCCACAGCGTCGGCCAGTAAGATAATAGCCGCTTCTTTTGATTGGGGCGCAGGTCCGGGATATCTGTATTCTTCTTCGGTAATCTTGATGTCTGATTCCTGCTGAGCTTGTTCCGCACGCTTGTAAAAGAAATATACAAGTCCGGTTCCGTGATGTTGCTCGATAATATCGACGATATTTTTATTTAGCCTGTATTTACGAGCAAGGTCTACGCCGTCTTTGACATGAGAAATAATAATAAGACTGCTCATGCTTGGTATCAGGTCGTCGTGCCTGCTTTTTCCTCGCCACTCGTTTTCAGAGAAATATTCCGGTTTTTTAAGTTTACCGATATCGTGGAAATAAGCTCCTACACGAGCAAGCAAAGGCTTAGCGCCGACGACTTCAGCGGCAGATTCGGCAAGATTGCCGACAATGAGGCTGTGATGATAGGTGCCCGGAGCATCCATCACCAGTTTTTTCAACAAAGGATGATTCAGGTCGGATAATTCCAGCAGTCGTATATCTGTGGGTACTTTGAATAAATATTCAAATATAGGAAGGATTCCGGCTGTAAAAAATGCTCCTAAAGAACCGTTTATGATACCTGTTCCTGCATGGGAAACAATAATCTGCCATTGAAACCCGTTGGCTATGGAATATGACGCTATTGCTATTGCTTGAATGAAACCTATCAATAGGCCTGACCGTATAAGATGCGTTCGGCGCCGTGCGTTGTGCGAAGACATGATACCTGCGGTTACGGACGTAATCCCGATGAGAAAAATTACAAAATCGCCGCCGTAAAGTATAGTTTGGCATAAACAAAGTACAATGATGAAAATGTAACCGGAAACCACGTTCATCAAAACGCCGTATAAAATAGCGCTCATTGCGCATGGAAAAAGCGGGATATAATACAAATAAATGGCGCGTTGTTCCTGTAACGAGCTGGTGTCGTGTATTATAAAAACTGCCAGCGCCTTTAGGAGAATAAGTGAAAGTATGAAAATGCTTGCTCCGAGCAGTAGATCGAAATTCGTACGAAAACAGGAAGGGCTGTAGTACCTGATAAAACGAGATATGATATAAATAATAACCAGCGCGAAGACAGACAGCCCCGCAAGAAAATAGATATACTGCCAAATGTCATGAGTATTGTACTTCGTGCCGGTAAAATGGTTGATCAGCACAAAGCCGTCTTTATTGACCTCAATCGTCAGCAATAGAATAGTTACAGCAAAGATAACTGCTATAATGAAAAATCGGAATAACTTTCCTTTTTCAAAAAAAGCGGCCAGCTTTGACGACTCACTCGTCTTTCGTTTTTTTGTGCTGATCAGTTTGCTTTTTATCAGCTTTCGTTTTTTTATCAGTTTTTTCATTTTTGCTGTTTAACCCGTCGAATTCTTCATACGCCTTTATGATTTTTGAAACTAATGCGTGGCGTACAACATCTTTCTCGTTAAAATATGTAAATTCTATATCGTCGATATTTTTCAGCACTTTTTGTACCTGTATAAGCCCTGATTTCCTGTATGAAGGCAGGTCGATTTGGGTGATATCTCCTGTGATAACCGCTCTTGAACCGAATCCGAGTCGTGTAAGGAACATGCGCATTTGTTCCAGAGTCGAATTTTGCGCTTCGTCTAGAATGATAAACGAATCGTTTAGGGTGCGTCCTCGCATATACGCCAATGGCACGACTTCTATAATTCCCCTGTCTCTATACCGTTCGAGGGTATCTTCTTCAATCATATCGTACAGGGCATCGTACAGCGGGCGTAGGTACGGCAGAATCTTATCGTATAAATCACCGGGCAGAAAACCGAGGCTCTCTCCCGCTTCCACTGCCGGACGTGTAAGTATAATTCTGCGAACCTGTCCCGATTTCAGCGCGGATATGGCCATTGCCATGGCAAGATATGTTTTTCCGGTTCCCGCTGGACCTATTCCGAATACTAGGGTTTTACTGCGGATAGCCTGAATATAATTGCGTTGTCCTTCCGATTTCGGCGTGACAACATGTTTGCGGCCCGGCACCTGAATTTTTTCGTCAAGTTCGCTATGTTTGTGTTCTGTCTTTTCGGTTACTTCGCCGAGAATATACTTAAATTCGGTTTGGTGAATACGCGAACCTCGTAACTGAAGTTTATCTAGTTCATGAAATACCTGTCTTACCTTTTCGATATTTTCCGCCCTGCCTTTTACGATAAAAAAGTTATCACGGGATGTGATTTTAACCTGCAAAGTATTTTCGAGCAGTTCGAGATTTCTGTCGTCGTTGCAGAAAAGACCGCGTGCGACTCTGCCGTTCTCGAACTGGAATCGGGCTTTTGTCATGTTATGCTTATCCTCTTTTGACATACACACGCGCCTTTATTTGGTCAGCTTTACCCGCAGTTGCAGTTCGCGCAATTGGTCTTCCGACACAGGCGACGGCGATTTTGACATCAAACAGCTGGCTTTTTGTGTCTTTGGAAACGCTATAACGTCTCTGATGCTGGGTAAATCGAGCATCAGCATTATCATACGGTCAAGCCCCGGAGCTATACCGGCATGGGGCGGTGCGCCGAATTGAAGCGCGTCTAAGAAAAACCCGAACTGTTGTTTTATGGTTTCCTCGTTAAGATTCAGCAGTCTGAATATTTTTTCCTGCAGGCCGTAGTGATGAATCCTGACGCTTCCGCTACCGAGCTCCGTTCCGTTGAGCACCAGATCGTAAGAGCTTGATCGTACCGAAGCAGGGTCGGAGTCGAGTTTATCTATATCTTCAGGCAATGGAGCAGTGAACGGATGGTGTTCGCTTTCGAACCGTTTTTCTTCATCGTTATAAGAGAACAGAGGGAATTCATCGATCCATAAAAATTTAAAAACGTCTTTAGCAATAAGATTGCCGATTCGCGCCAGATGGTTGCGCAGAGCTGACAACGCTGTGTTGACAGTTATTTTTTTAGCGCAAATAAGAAAAATAATGTCGCCTTCGTTCGCTCCGGCTTTGCTACGCAGTTGATCGAGCTGTTGAACCGTGAAAAATTTCGCTATCGGCGATTGCATACCGTCGGGATTGACCTTAAACCAAGCTAATCCTTTTGAACCGTAATTGCCAACGAATGCTGTCAGGTCGTCGAGCTCTTTGCGTGAAAATTCCGCGCCTCCTGCATAAGTCAAACCTTTGATAATTCCGCCTTCCGCTATGGTTTCGTTGAAAATCTTAAAATTCGAGTTGTTCAGTGTATCCGTAGCGTCGAACAGCTCAAGTCCGAAACGCAAGTCGGGTTTGTCGCAACCGTAGAGATCCATAGCTTCTTTATAAGTCATTCGTGGAAATGGTCTTTCCAGTTCGAGATTTATGCCCGCTTTGAATGCCGACGCTATAACTCCCTCGGTTATGCGGTATACTTCTTCCTGAGTGGCGAAACTCATTTCCATATCGACCTGTGTGAATTCCGGTTGACGGTCTGCGCGTAGGTCTTCGTCGCGAAAACAGCGGCAGATCTGAAAATATTTTTCCATACCCCCGACCATTAGAATCTGTTTCAAAATTTGCGGCGACTGGGGGAGCGCGTAAAAGTTGCCCGGATGTACTCGGCTGGGAACCAGATAATCCCGCGCGCCTTCGGGAGTGCTTTTTGTAAGTAGCGGTGTTTCTATTTCGAGAAACCCTTCGCTGTTGAGGTAATTTCGTATGGCATGAGTTACCCTGTGACGGGTTTTCATAATTGAAGTCATATAGTCGCGGCGTAAATCGAGATAGCGGTAGGTCAGACGCATTTCTTCGGTAACCGGTGTAATTTCATCCAGCGGGAACGGTAAAGGTTTTGACGGGTTGAGCAGTCTTACGAAATCGACCATTATTTCTATTTCGCCTGTCGGAAGTTTCGGATTCAGCGCGTCGGCCGGCCGTGGGTTGACTACGCCTTCGACGTATAATACGTATTCGTTTCGAAACTGTTCTGCCGCTATGTGTGTTTCTTTGTTTATTTCCGGATTGAAGACTATCTGGGTCAATCCCTCACGGTCGCGCAGGTCGATGAAAATAACCCCGCCGTGATCGCGCCTGTGATGAACCCATCCCATAAGTGTAACTCGGCTACCTATGTCGGACTTACGCAATTGTCCGCAATGGTGGGTACGTAACTTGTTTTTTATGAAGGCTTCTCTAAGTGATGTGCTGTCGGTGGTCATAATTTTATAATCCTTTCTCGCAATATTTCAAACAATGTGTTTTCGTCAGTATATGATATTTTTTCTTCGTTTGCCTCATTCATATTTTTTATTGAAAAAATATTTTTTTCGATTTCTTCTTTGCCTCTAATTACAACGAATCGCGCGTTTAGTTTGTTTGCCGCTCGAAACTGGGCTTTCATGCTTTTTTCTTCGGTACATATATCCGCCCTGATTCCAGTTTTGCGCAGTTTGTGCACCAGCGCTACGTGTTCGGTGAACACTGACGGTTCGAGGTTGAGTATGTAGCAGTCCAGTTGCTGGCGGTCTGTGGCTAGTTCCGGGCGCAGTTGTTCGAGTACCATAACCAGCCGGTCTATGCCGAAGGCGAACCCTACTGCACCGGTTGACGGCCCTTCCATTTCTTCAACCAGATTGTTATACCGTCCGCCCCCGCCGAGGGCATCCTGACTGCCCAGATTACTGTGTACGATTTCGAATATTGTTTCGGTATAATAATCCAAACCCCGCACGAGGCAATTGTCTATGACGTACGGTATGTTCATGGAGTCGAGAAATCGCAAAACCTGCGCAAAGTGCTCTTTGCTCGCTGGTGACAGATTATCCGTCAGACGCGGCAGATCTTTGATATATTCTTTGCAGGAAGGATTTTTGCAATCGAGCACCCTCAGAGGGTTTTTTTCGAGACGAGTCTGGCAGTCGGCGCAAAGCAATGATTGTTGAGGCATCAGCTTGGTTTGAATCATTTTTCCGAACAGTTTTTTCGATTCCAAGTCGCCTACGGAGTTGATTTTGACTGTTGGGTTATTTATTCCGATTACACATAAAAATTGATGCGCCAATGCTATGGACTCTGCGTCGTAATATGGGTGATTACTGCCTAAGATCTCTGTTCCGAGTTGGTAAAACTGCCGGTTGCGGCCTGCCTGCGGCCGTTCGTAGCGGAACATGGGTCCTATATAGAAAAATTTGTTAAGCGGCGATACGCTGTATAATTTATGTTGTAAAAAAGCGCGTACTACAGGGGCTGTAGCCTCGGGGCGCAGTGTTATTGATCGTCCTTTACGGTCTGCGAATGTATACATTTCTTTGCTGACGATGTCTGTATTTTCACCGATGGAGCGCGTAAACAGGCGTGTCTCCTCAAAAATGGGTGTGCGGATTTCTCCGTATCCGAATTGTCCGAATAACCTGCGCGCTTCCTGCTCTACATATTCCCAGATATAAGAAGCCGGAGGGCAAATGTCGTAAGTTCCACGTAATGCGTTGATAGTCACGGTACTGCAATCCTTTCTGTCAATATCCTCGTTCTTCCCTGATGATTTGTTGGCAATGCTCGATCAATTCTTTTAGCTCTTGCAGGGCGATCATAGTTTGGTCTTTGTTGTAGTCGTTAAGCTCCATTTGCTCGACGATATCTTCTACTTTATGATCCATTTCCGAGATAAGTTTCGATTCGTCGATGATTCTTTTCTCGAAAGATTCCGCCATGGTATTAAAATTGTCGGCGATTTCCTGAAAATAATCGTGTTTCCTAAATGAGAGGCGTTCGTCGTAATGCCCTTTTGCCAGTTGTTTCAAACTTTTGTTCAACCGGAATATTGGACCTGCGATACGGTGCGATGCGAAAAGCGATAGACCGCCTATCAGCAAACTGCCAAGCACCAGCAGGGCGAGTACCTTGAATATAAAATATATATTGACGCCGGTGAAAAACGACTCGTTGTCCATTTGTCCGAACGATCCGTAAAATGTGCGTAGTATTTCCATGCTGACCAGCAGTGAAATAATCCCTACGCTCATGATGATAAACAGTGCGTACAACCCCTGAACTCTTTTATTTACAAAATAGTTACGTCGTTTGATTAAAGGTTTTTTTGTCATATCTCAATGTCCTTTGACTGCAAAACGGTCTGTTCCTATACATATAATTGTGTATAATAAACTACTATGTGCAAAAGTAAATATTATACATAATATGTTTAGAAAAATAAAGTTTTTTGCCGGTTTGGCAAACTTTTATTGCTATAAAGTTCTCTAATACTCGGAAATCAGGCTATATGTTAGCTTCAAACAGGTTAAAGTCAAATCAAAAAAGGAGGTTTAATGATTAGGTATCTCAAGCAGGTTTGGAACGATATGTTCCATTGGAAAATTTTATGCGATACATGTAAATACGATTACGGTTCGGCGTGTACTCGCCCTGAGCGCCCCAATGCCCGTAAATGCCCTGACTACAAACATCGGTGATAGCAACATATGAATTGTTCAAAAGAAGGGTTCTGATTTTTTTATACTGGGATGCTCGGCAAAATATTCCTCTTACCTGATTACCGAAGGGTTTTGTCCTGACGGTATGGTTGTTTTTGAGAAAATTCACAGGAGATATTTATTTAACGTTTTTTTCTGCGTTTAACTTAATCCGACCTTTAAAAAAAATTTTTATTTTCCGATACTCTTCGCTTAGAGCTTGTGTTGCCGCCTAATAAAAATCTTGGTTATGGAATGATTTGTGCTTTTAAACGAGTTGCGGAATTATTGTATCGCAATGATGAAATTCTATACAGTTGCCGTGAACGATCGGATAAGCTCAATTTCAGTTAGCGATTTCGGAAGTGAACCGATGCAGATAGTCTGCCGATATCCGAAGACGCTTACGTGAAAATAAAACGGCCTGCGGGACGTAACTTAAGGAGGTATTCATGAAGGTTGTGTTGGATAACCACAGTTTGGAGATTAATGTACAGGAAGATACTAACCTCGAACAACTGCTTATCGCCATACAGGATCAGTTGCGCCGGCAGGGTTCCTCTAAAATGGTTGTGGATGTCAGGGTCGATGGGGAAGAAGTGTTTCAATCTCAGAATGACATGAGTACAATTAGTCTTGACGGAGTCTTAACGGTCGAAATAACTACCGATAATGTTCTGAGCACAGCTACAAAAGGGTTGACCGCAATAAAAAAGCAACTTCCGCAACTGGCCGATTCGATGTCGAGTATTGCCGGACTCCTTCAGGAAGGCAGGCGTGAAGAAGCTCTGGAAACATTTTCGCGGGTTTGCAACGATTGGCGTAAAATTATTCAGTTTTTCGACAGTCTGGCTACTGTGTTTCAACTGGATTACAATAATATCAAAGTAAACGATAAAACCTTTGAGGCCATTAATATAGAACTACTGAAGCTGTTGACCGATACTAAAACAGCCATAAGCAACGACGATCTTGTAATGCTTTCCGATCTGGTAGAATACGAACTCGCGCCGAAAATGAACGAGGAAGTACAGATCGTCGACCAAGTAATGGAACTGATTCAACAATAACAGATTTGCGGGTGCAAAGATGAGTTCAGAGGGGGATACCCAGCTTATTTCCGCTCGAAAGAGTTCCGGTTTCTTCGCCGGAAACATAGATATTCTGCGCCAAAAACAACCGGATATCATCGACGATTTGATAACGGCATTTCATGACGCCGGGTCACCTCATAACGATGTGGTTACAATCATATCAAAAACAGGCGTGCCGGTGGTTAAAGTCGGTGATATTACGGTTCACAGCCTGTATGATCCGATAAAGGAAGCGCAGAGGTTTGTATCCTCTCTTCAGATAGATCCGTATATCAATATTGCCATTCAAGGTTTGGGTATGGGATATCATTTGGATGAGATTATCGCTCAATCCGGAAACCGCGATTTCATACTTATCATAGAAAAGGATATAAGGGTATTCAAAGCGTTTCTTGAGCAACGTGATCTATCAGGCATATACGCTCAACTTGCCCGCAATTGCAAACTTTATTTCGCTATAGGGCGAACCCCTATAGAATTGTTTAGGGCGTTGCAGGGTATGGCTTTGACGATCTTTGCCAACGGGATTACGGTTATAAATCATCCCGCTTCAATCAAACTGGATATTGGATATTACACTGCTACCGGAATGAAGGTAAAAGATATTTTTCAGTGGGCGCGCGTCAACACGATATCCCAGATCAATGCATCGGAAGATTTCGCCAGCAATATTTTTGCAAATATGCCCGAGTATTTGCGGTTACCCGGAATAAAAAGACTTTTCGATATTTTCAAGGGTTTTCCGGGTATAGTGGTTTCGGCTGGACCGTCATTGATAAAAAACATCAGATATTTGCGGGCGGCGCAGGGTAAAGCGTTGATTATAGCGGTTGATACGGCTTTCAAGGTACTTCTCGGACATGGTATAGAACCTGATATGGTGGTGAGCATAGATTACACAAAACATAACGAACGGTATTTTGTGGGAGTGGAAGACACTAATGCCGCGTTGGTTGTGGATCCGGAAGTATATCCGGGTATTTTGCGCCGCTATACGGGGCCTAAATTTATGATATCGTTGCCGGGTAAATCGCTGTGCGACTGGCTTGCTTTGAATGTGGAAGACAAGGGAGGGATGGAAAAGGGGTTGTCTGTCGCCCATACGGCGTTTTTGCTTGCCGGAAAACTTGGTTTATCGCCCGTTGGTTTTGTCGGACAGGATTTGTCGTTTCCGGGCAAAATGACACATGTGCGCGGTTCGGCAATGGTGCGCCGAAGTTCGGTTCAAGCCGGACAGCAGGATACTGTACAGGTGCAGGATATTTTCGGAGGCACGGTATTGACAACAACTTCTATGAATGTTTTTCTAAGACATTTTGAGGAGTTGATTGATCAGTATAAGGGCGAATATTATGATCTCACGGAAGGCGGCGCCCTGATGGCCGGGGCCAAACCGATGCCGATCAAAGAATTCTTGATGACAAAAACCGGTTTGCAATTAGATACGAAACAGATAATCCGCGATGCGTTTTACAGGCCGGTCAAATGCGATTACGAAAAATTGATCATGGCAGTACGGTCTGCCTTAAGCGGGTTGCGTCAGGTCGCCAAGGTCAGCGAGGAAGGTAAAAAGGTCGTTCAGAATTTGGAACGGCGTGTGAATAAACAGGCTACTAATTACAATTTACGCAAACTCTTCGAGCAGTGGATGAATATATCTAAAGAACTGCATTCATTCCGTGATGTGTTCGTACTGCTGGGCAACAATATAACCGATGTCATGGTTCTTCAGGCGCGAAACTCTTCGTTTGATTTTGATTCGTGGGATGAAAAAAATCCCGACGGACTGCTCAAGTTCCTCTCTAAAGAAAAAACGGTTTTTACTGCACTGCATGACCGATGCGAAGAGTTTATGGGAAATTTTCTACAACTGCAAAAGTATCTGGAAAATGAAGTGGCGCGTAGATGAGTTGCATCTGTATCAATGATAAAACTAAAGAAAGCGAATTGAAGCTACGCATGCATAAGCTGAGGCAACTGTATGACCGGATACCGCCTACATGTTGCGTGGAAACATCATGTGCTGACTGGTGTTGTACGAAACTGGAATCGTCCAAATCTGCCGGCGGGCACTTTATGTCGCTACCGCTGATTTATACGATAGAATTTTTTGTTATTGCGGATTATATTGAAAATAATTTTTCACAGTCGGATATAAACGCAATGATGCGTCCGGAATGTAAAAGCGAAAAATGCGTATTCCGCAAGTCCGGCGAAAACGGCGGGTGTATGATTTATCCGGTCAGGCCGTATTCATGCAGAGTATACGGCAGGACGGTTCCGGATTATTTCTGGGGAATAGAGTATCCTGAGGGCTCGGCGAAAACTATAGACTGCGTAAATTGCCGTCCGGTCGATTCGGGCAAAGAAAAAAAATTTATCGACCGATTATATAAAAAACTATGGGATGATTTACACAGCTGGAGTATGGATTTACCGGTTGTCAAGCCTGAGTGTCAGGATTCGTTTAAAAAAGTGACAGGGCTGAATACGATTTTTATACTCGGATGGCTGGAACGAAATGAGTTGTTTGCGCAGGACGCGCAATGGTTTGATATATCGTTTAAAAAATGGTGGTCAATATATTCGGAGTTATTATGATGAGAAAAGCCAGATTGCCTTTACTGTATCGTGTCGATGGAAATCGTGAAATGGGGTTGGGGCATTTAGTTCGGGCACGGTCGTTGTGCGCACAGCTCGAACAACGGGGAATAATCTCGATTATCCTGACCTATTCGTCGGATAACATCGTGAAATCGATTTTCCCGGATGATTCGAATATTCAGCATATTCCTCCCGATGCTGATGTAAATCAGTTTATAGCAATAATGAGAGAACGGTATCGCACTTCCATTCTTATACAGGATGTTAGAGATACTGACAGTGAATCGGTACAGTTTCTTCAGACTCTCGGAATGATGATAATTCATTTCGACGATCTGGGTACGGGAAGAAAGCTGGTTGATATACTGATTGATGCGAACATACCATCGGAAAAAGCGTCCGAGTGTGTCATGCCGGTTTGTTTTTTCGGTGAAAAATATATGGTGCTTGATGCTTGTATAGAAAAATTCCATCAGCGCTCTAAGATTATTCCTCCTAAAATATCTAAAATCTTGGTAAGTTTCGGGGGTAGCGATCCTCGCAATCTGACGCCGTGGGTTATAGAAATACTGTCAAAAAAATATACCGCTTATGATGTTACGGTTGTCACCGGACAAGGTTATGCGGAACCGAGAGTAATATCTACATTATGTCAGAAAAACGGATTCACACATCTTCACAACATAACTACCATGGCAGAAGAATTATATACCTCGGATATAGCTGTTATTTCCGGAGGAGTGACTTTGTATGAAGCGGCGGCGTGCGGTGTGCCTGCTGTAGTTCTGCCTCAGGTAAAGCATCAGTATCATATCGCGCAAAGATTCGAACAGAACGGTATATGTATATGTCCGTTTAACCATTTGGATCAAACCGAAGACGTTGTCATGTTGACTATAGATAAACTCATACGTGATAGAGAACTGCGTCAAGCCATGTCGAACAACGGAAAATCGTTGGTCGACGGCAACGGGGCAAATCGTATTTGCGATATAATAGAAAGTATTTACGATAAGACATTCGGAGAAAAAAAGAATGCGCAATTACAAAAATAAACTGCTTATGGTAGTCGGTGCGGGATTGTTTCAGGCAGTCGCTATCAAGCAGGCGAAAGAATTGGGAATAGAAGTGCTTGCTACCGATATGGACAAAAATGCCCCCGGTTTTAGGTATGCTGATTATACCGGTTTGGTAAGCACCAGAGATATAGAGGCAACAGCGGAGTTTGCCAAGGAATTCAACAAAAAGCGCCGCATTGACGGGGTGTTGACTATTGGTACGGACGTTTCACAAACTGTCGCAGGAGTCGTTTCTGCTCTCGGATTAATCGGACCTGATCCGGAAACGGCTCTGCGTGCAACAAATAAAGCCCGAATGCGCGAATGTTTTCGCGAACATGGCGTGCCGTCTCCTGATTTTCGGGAAGTTGTTACTATTGAGGAAGGATGTGACGCGATAAGGCAACTGGGAACGCCTGTGGTTGTAAAACCAGTTGACAATATGGGTGCCCGCGGTGTTCGCAAAGTGGAATATGAAGACGATTTGCCCTCTGCTCTTAAGGATGCTTTGAGAAACAGCCGTGTTGGGTCGGCGATAATCGAAGAATATATGCACGGGCCGGAACTCAGTGTAGATACGCTGGTATACCGAGGCAAAGTGCATCTGTTGACCATAGCCGATCGTCATATAGAGCGTGAACCGTATTTTGTGGAAACAGGACACACTGTCTGGTCTGCAATCGATGAGCACACTAAACAGCAGGTGTTGGATGTTATGATACAGGGTATCCGCGCGATAGGTATTGAAAACGGCGCATCGAAAGCCGATATGAAAATAACGTCCGACGGACCGAAAATAGGTGAAATTACAGCTAGGTTAAGCGGAGGATATCACAGCCAGTATACCGACCCGCTGGCTACCGGCATGCGCTCGATTAAAGCGGCCATAGATATCGCCCTCGGATTCGAACTTGACATAAACGATATTACACCGACTCGCAGTTATACTGCCTGTGAACGTGCAATAATTCCGCATCCCGGTAAAGTGACGGCAATCCGCGGGCTGGATGAGGCGCGCCGTATTCCCGGTTTCAATCACATATTCATGCATGTGGCGGTGGGCGACGTTGTCCAGCCGGTTATCAGCAATATGGGCAAAGCGGCGAATATAATTTGCAGTGCGCCGACCCGCGAAGAAGCGTTTGAATGCGCTCAGAAAATTCTCGATACGGTACAAATAATCACCGGATAGCCTATGAAACTAAGTATCTGCATGATAGTCAAAAACGAACAAGCGTTTCTGGATTCGTGCTTGATGTCGTTGGCATTGTATGCCGACGAAATTATTGTCGCGGATACCGGTTCCTATGACAATACTATTGAAACGGCAAAAAAATACACTCCGTATGTATTCGAATATCAGTGGAACGACGATTTTGCCGCCGCGCGGAATACTGTTATGGCAAAAGCCACAGGAGACTGGATATTGGTAATCGACGCCGATGAAATCATATCTCTGCATGACCATAATAAAATTAGAGATATGTTGAAAAATTCTATGGCGGACGGTTACAGGTTTGCAAAAAGAAAATATTTTCGCGATGCGGTCGGTTTATCGGGCTGGACACCCTGTATCGGCGAATATCCTGAAGAAAAGGGATATCCGGGTTATATACCGGAATGGCAGGTGCGTTTGTTTAGAAATGATCCTGTTATTCGGTTTGAGGGGCATGTCCATGAATGCGTCGAGTACTCCATGAGGCGCAACGATAAAAAAATAGTGTTATCCGATGTTCCTATTCATCATTTCAGTCAGATGAAAACGGATGTCCAACTTGCACAGAAACGGCAATTATACGCCAAACTGGGCGAGAAAAAGATACGGTTCAATCCTATGTCAGCTAAAGCGCATTATGAGCTGGGCGTACAACTGCTTGAGCTGGGGGAAATAAAGCAGGCAACCGCGGTCTTTTTACAGACGCTGAAGATAGATTACAATCATTATGAATCATGGGAAATGCTCGGTTTGGCATACAAGATGAGCGGTGAGCCGGATAAGGCGTTGTCCGCTCTAAATAAGGCTATTGAGATCAAGCCGGACAACCCATACACGTGGAACAACATTGCCAGCATCTACATACTATGCGGCGAAGATGCGAAAGCCAGACAGGCGCTTGAAAAATCGCTTGCTATAAATCCGTTACTACCGGATTCCCTGTACAACATGGCTTCTCTGGATTACCGGCAGGGTAATCTTGAACAGGCGGCGGCACATGTGCGTAGCGTATTGTTGCTAAACGAGCGTCATTTTCACGGATGGGTGCTGGAAGGACAGATAGCTGTGGCGCAAAATGATCTGAATAAGGCGTTGTCATGTTTTGAAAATGCTTTGGGAATAAATCCGGAATGTTACGAGGCATATTATTACAGAGCGAATGTCAACCTGCTTTTGGGCAAACCGGCTGATGCGGTAGTCGATTTGCAGGTAGCATGGAATGGGTTGCATCACTACAAAGTCGGGCTTGATCTTGCTCATGTACTGCTCGGACAAGGCGAAGTCGACAGGGCGCAAACTGTGCTAGCTTCCGTGACAGCGGCATATCCTTCGTACCTTCCTGCCAGCCATCTTTTGGCGCAAGTGCGTATGCTGTCGGGCAATAGATGATGTCATAATCTGTCGAATAATTAAACAAAATGTGTATATACAGGAAAAAATTACCTGCGATAGGCGGTCGTTTTTTCTTTCTTGAAGCGTAATGTTATTTTGGTATGACTTATGCTTTGAAATCCCGCGTATGTGTGTCTCTGTAACTATCAATTGGGAGAGTCTAGAGTGGGAAAGTTATACTTGTACGCGATATTTCATGCTAATTTGTCCTTTTCCTCAATACCATCCGATCAGTACTCTAAAATTGTAGACAAATGCTATTGGCCTGTATTGGACTTGGTCAGTAGCGGTTATAAACTAGGATTGGAATTCAGTTCGTCCACGTTGCGGGCGATATCGTTGATAGATAAAAGTTTCATAGATCAGCTTGCGTATTTATGGGATCAAGGAAAATGCGATGTAATAGGTTCCGGGCTTATTCAGAATATTTTTCCTCTTATTCCCGCTGAAGTAAACAGAGTGAATTTTCTGCAGGGACGCTTTGACTATGAGCGTATGCTGGGCAATGTGCCGGAAATAGTTTTTGTCAACGAACAGACTTACTCCGCAGGCATACCGTCTGCGGTTGCTAAGGCCGGTTACAAAGCGTTTGTAATGGATTGGGACAACGCAGACGAATTTAACGATTACCCTCCGGATTTGCGATATCAACCTGCGATGGTTAAAGGTGTCGGCGGGGCGCGTGTACCGGTTATATGGAACAGTTCGCTCAATTCGTATAAGTTTCAGAGGTGTATTTATAACCGTCTTTCAAGCGACGATTTTACGGCCAGCGTGGTATCGCATTTTCATCCCGATAATGACCGTGCTTTGCTGTTGTATGGCACAGACTGGGAAATTTTTGATTATCGTCCTGCGATCCAGCAAGAAGTGTCCGGCGAGGTTGCCAAGATCGAAAAAATTCTGGCAAAACTGGCGGCGTATGAAGAATGCGAACTGGTTAATCCAACTGAAATACTGGAAAAGTTACCGCCTAAACAGGATATTACCATAGAAACTCCGGAATCGCCTTTGCCGTGTAAAAATCGCGACGATTATAATGTTGTTAGATGGTCGGTTAGCGGAAGGGACAATGTTAATCTGAATACCGAATGTTACAAGATATTTCACCGACTCAAATCGTTGGAATTTTTCAACGGACTTGCCGGCAACAACAATACGCACTGGTGTGACGTAAATGAGTTGTGGGGCAGTGATCTCAGAACAAAAACAACCGACGAAAAATATTATTCAGGCAGGGCGAAAACAGGCGAAGTTTCAAGACTGCTTGAAGATAAACTGCAAAATGTGTACACTCATTTTCAACCGAAACACGATTTTATTCTGGTAAATCAGTTTCCGGAAGACTGGCAATACGAGCCTTACGTGCTTGACGTTACGTTTCAGCCTAACGATAAACGCGGAAGTTTGTCTGTAGAAATAGACGGCGCGCCGGTTCCTACCCAGTGTGAAATGGTAGAGTTGTATCGAGACGGCAGTATACGCAGGGCTAAACTTGTAATATGCCCTTATATTAAAAGCGGTTATGCGGTAGAAGGAAAAATTGTCCAGTCAGGTGAATTGAAGCAACACGTATACCGTCGTTATGGAGGCAACAATCTTAAAATCAGGACGGATTCCGTACAGCTTGGGCTTTCTTGCAGTACCGGCGCGGATATTCGTGAACTGCGGTTTCCGCAAATCTGCGATCAGCCGTTGATAGGATATTTACCTCCTGTTTATTATGATCATATAGGCCACTCAAGCGATTATTATTCAGGCGGTATACAGTTATGCGATTCGTTCGGGAAGACGTATAACGATACTGTTCCGACAGTAATATACTTGCCCCAGCAGTCGGAAGATTTTCCCATAAGGATTCCCATAACATGCGAACTTCGTTTTGGACATGGTATATGCTGGAAAAATTATTACGTATACCGCGATATACCTCGTGTCGACTTGTCGTACCGGTTTTATTTTCAGGATATCATGCCCATTTACTGGCGGCTTGGAATAGTTACCTGCAACCCTGAAGCGTTTTTGCGGGAAACCCTTCGGTTTACCACAACCAACGGATCAGAGGAGCCGGAATCGTTTTTCACTGCAGGCAAGCGGGTTGGGCATCACGATTCTGTTGAGTCGCTGGCGTCAGCGCGTACTTGTCTGGGAGCGACCGAGGGATGGATTGACGTATCCGATGCCTGCAAAGGTTTGACCATAGCCACAGATAAATCCGCGTTGTATTCCGTGCCTATGGTTGAGTATGAGGAAATCAAAAAAACGTATCTTATGCGTATATATCATAGTATAAGCGAGTCTGATGAAACCGGCCGTATTCACTGGAGGGGGCATACCGCAATACCGTTTTCTTTTTTCGGACATGGCGGCGACCTGCAACCTGTCAGGAATATGGTAAATCACAGTATACGCAGTTTGATATGCATACCGTCCGACGGACGGATTAAATCGAGAGAAAATCATAAAATTTACCACGATGCTCGTATGCGCGAGCGTGTGGCACAGTTCGATTACGCTACGTTTCGTTTATAAAGTATTTTCAATATGAGGATTATGTCATTATGAGCAAAACAAAGGTTTCTTCGCACACTGTACCGTTCTTTAAAGCGTCGATAGGAAAAGAAGAGGAACAGGCGGTTCTAGATGTCCTGCGTTCAGGCTGGTTGACGACCGGGCCGCGTTCAGTTGAATTCGAACGCCTGTTCTGCGAATATACGGGGGCGAGGCATGCGGTTGCTCTCAGCTCATGCACCGCCGCCCTTCATCTTGCACTGGAGGTTTTAGACCTTCATCCGCAAGACGAGATAATAACCACGCCGTTCACTTTTTCAGCCACGGCAAGCGAAATACTTCATGCCGGAGCTAAAATTCGGTTTGTCGATGTCAATCCGGAAACCGGCAATATTGACGAACTGAAAATCAGGGAGGCGATAAGCGAGCGTACACGGGCTATACTGCCGGTGCATTTTGCAGGGAATCCGTGTGCTATGGATACCATCCTTGAACTGGCTCTGGAGTATGACCTGAGGGTTATAGAAGACGCGGCGCATGCGCTTGAATCGAGGTTTGACGGACAGAAAGTAGGCGCTATCGGTGATTTCACATGTTTCAGTTTTTACGCTACTAAAAATATCACCACTGCCGAAGGCGGTATGCTGACCTGTGATAACGATGTCCTAGCTGAAAAAATTCGGATGTTAAGCCTGCACGGCATGAGCAGAGACGCTTGGAAACGCTATCTGCCCGCCGGCACTGGAAACGACGACCAGCCTGATTATTATCAGATTATGCACAGGGGATATAAATATAATTTGAGCGATCTGCAAGCCGCGCTTGGAATTGTTCAACTTAAAAAAGCCGATCTTATGTGGCAAAAGCGCAAACAAATAGTTGAGCTTTACCGTTCTCTGTTGGCCGATGTCGGCGAGATCGAGTTTTTTTCACAGGATGAGCGTGTTACGCATGGAAATCATCTGTTTGCGGTCAAATTGAATACCGAACAACTGTCTATTTCTAGAAATCGTTTTGTCAAGATGCTCAAACAGGCGGGGATCGGTTGCAGTATCCATTTTATATCGTTGCATTTACATCCTTATTACAAAGAAAAATACCGGTTTGAGGATTCTGATTTTCCCTGTGCGGCGGATTTGTCGAATCGGGTCGTAACACTTCCGCTGTTTCCGGACATGAACGAGTTTGACGTGCGCTATGTCGCGGATACAGTGAAATCGATCATCAATGAACACAAAATATCGAAACTGGTTTCGGTGAATTGTATATGAGCAACACGGCTGTCATACCTGAAATCAAACCTGACTGTAAAATAAAGATAGCGCAAGATCAATGTGTTTCTCCGTCGTCCATAGTCCGGCTGGAAGGATCGTTTGTGGTCTGTGATTCATTTATGCATCGCATATTGTGGATTGATGACACTGGTAAAGTCATCAGAAGCGTTGGCGGACGCGGGTCAGGCGCAGATCAGATGCAGTATCCGACAGCAATGTGTATTGACGATGAAGGCATGTTGTGGGTTACCGACCGATGGAATCACCGCATTAAGCGCATTGATTCTTCTGGAAAAACAACGGCTTGTTTCGGGATGTATGGCGAGCGTCCCGGTCAGTTCAGCGAGCCGTGGGGAATAGGGTATTGTAACGGGCATATAATAGTTAGCGACAGGAATAATCACAGGATTCAGCGGTTTAGTAAAGACGGCATATTTGAAGACAGTTTCGGTTGTTCCGGTCCTGATAAAGGATATTTTGAAAGCGCGGAATTCAAAAAAGGTTTTTCGTATACCAATTGGTACGGATGTTCCAACCGTTTTGAAACAGTGGAAACTTTTTTTTACAAGGAAGATTATATTATAGGTACTATGGAGTATCCATGCGGCTTGACAGTAGCATCCAGCGGGGATATTTTCTTGGTGGATACAGGAAACGACAGACTGCGAAGGTTCACTGCCGACGGTGAGTTGCTGGCGACTGTTTCGCCTGCGGATATTCTTGATAAAACAGACTTTTTGCTTGATGCGCATGTGTCTGTGGACGGAAAAATTTTCGTTTCCTTTGAATTGCGCGATATTTTGATTATGCTTTCCGGTGAATACCGCGCGAATGCCCTTTTTCGCGTGCCGGACGGGAAACTGAGCCATTGTACGTTATCCGGTACGCAACTGTATGTTTTGGATAGTTGGAATAAAACCATTTACACGTTTACCATACGGGATTAATGGGCAGTCAACTCATATTCAATCGAAATATATCATATCTTAAAGAAACGCAACCGGAATTTGCTGAAAGTGTGTCGACGGCAATACCGGATGATGTAGAAATACTGATCTCGCGCACAGGCGACCCGACCGCAAGAGTTAACGGAACATTACTGCACAGCATGTTTGACCCCTATAAAGAAGCGCGGCGTTTTGTCGACGGAAATCCTGTTTCGCCGGGAAGCATAGTTTTGCTGTATGGGTTCGGTTTGGGATACCATGCGCTGGAGATTGCCCGCAGGATAGGGCATAGCGGAAAACTAATTATAGTCGAACTGAATTCCGCTATATTACGCACAGCCTTGGATGTGGCCGATTTTGAGGAATTGTTTTCCGTTACGAATTGTGAATTAATATTTCCACGTCATGCCGATGATATCAAACGTGATCTTGAGAAGTTACAGGATGTTTGCGATAACGGAGGGTGCACTGTGCTGGTGCATCAGCCGTCGTTCAAGTGTATCTCTCCTGAATATAAGCAAGCGGGTATGATGTTCGAAACGACCCTTATACAGAATCGTACTGCAGGGTTGTTCAGGAAACATTATGTGTCGAATTTTGAGAAAAATATCGATACGGTACTTTCATATCCGGGAATTTCCGATGTGAAAGATTTTTTTACAGGGTGTCCTGCTATTCTGATAGGAGCAGGCCCTTCGCTTGACGATTCCATTCCATTGCTCAGAAAATATTCTGACAGGGCGATACTAATGGCTGTTGACAGCGCTTTTCCAATACTCATGCGCCGCGGTGTACGTCCGGATTTTGTCGTGTCTGTAGACCCCCAGCCGGTTACTTTGAAACATTTTGAGGGATGTGAGCGTGCAGGGGTTCCGTTGATTGTTACGCCGGTATCGTGTTCACAGGTGCTGGAGATTTATAAAGGGCCGTTTTTGATTTTCATGCAGAAAAATCATTCGTTTACCTCAGTAATGGAACCGTATCTGGGTTCAAAAGGTTTTTCGTATGCCGGAGGTTCGGTGTCTTGCATCGCGTTTGACATACTTTCGCAATGGGGATGCAGTCCTGTGATTTTTATTGGTATGGATTACGCATATCCTTCAGGCAAAGCATACTCCTCTTTATCGTTCGAAAGTTTGCAGTTGTTTGCCCAGACGAACCGTTTTTTTACCGCGGAATCGGCTCACAGGCGGCGCATCGACACAGACAAACCTGTGTACGTGCAGTCTTACTCTGACAAGCCTGTGCGAAGTAGTGTTACACTATGCGAATATAGAAAAAACATTGAAAATTTAGTTGCAATGAACCGCCCAAACATGACAACTTATAATATAAGTAATTGCGGAGCTTTTATAAAAAATGTGCGGTTTTTGCCTGCGCAGGAAATCGATGCGATACTAAACCTTCCGGTCGGCAAATCGTTTTGCGTAAGCGCGTCCACAGTTGATGCGTCATTGAAACGCGCGCTGATCGGCTTATGTGGATAAGAACTATGACGACATCGGACAACAAAGTATATTTTTATTATTTGAAAACGCCTGAAAAAGATATATGGATTTGCCGCATTGCCCGAAATTTTTACGAACAGGGCAAAACTGTATGTATACTAAGCGCGTCTCAGGTTCATGCAGAATTGCTTGACCAGTTGTTATGGACATTCGAGCAATTGTCGTTTGTGCCTCATGAAATAGTCTCAGATGCCGGTAGCGTCACGCAGTCGCCGGTATTGATTTGTTCTCAGAAGGTTGAGCATATACACGCGGATGTGTTGATAATCGCGCGGGATATATCCGGTAGCGATATCGGTTTTTTATCGCAGTTTCCTATTATAGTGGATTTTGCCGATTTGTGGGATGAATACTTGAAACAGCTAAGCAGAAACAGATACAAGATACTTAATAATTTGGGATATGAGGTTGTCACGGTTGAACAACCGTCAGTTTGATACAGGAGTTGTATAATGGAAGATATGGAAAAACAAAATTCTGAACCGCAAATAAATGACGAACTTATAGATATAGGTTACTTTTCGAAAGTTAAGCTGAAAGTGGCTACTATTTTAAACGCCGAACGGGTTGCGGATACCGATAAGTTGATGAAACTGACCATTGATATCGGAAGCGAGCAACGCACGCTAGTCGCGGGAATAGCGTTATCGTACGCGCCTGAAGATTTACCCGGAAAACAGATAATCGTAATTGCCAATCTGAAACCGGCGAAGTTGCGCGGTATAACATCTCAGGGTATGCTACTTGCGGCGAAAGATGAGAATGGATTGTCGCTTTTGACGGTCGATTCGCCGGTAGCGGCTGGAAGCGGGATCAGTTGATTCTTGTTTTCTGTTGTCGTATGCGATATCTTATAAATGAACGTATAAAATATTATTTTTCGGCGATTCCTTAAAAATTTTTATAAAATCCCGGGAAGGATCAGGAAAGTTCACGGAGGATCTTTCCTGGTTCTGTGTATTCGATTTATGCGAATACCGCTAACCGTGGATAAATTTATATTTTCCTGCGATACCTTTTACGTAGCAACACGGATTGATATCATTATGGGTATGAATGAAACCGGTGAAATACTAACTTCCCTTCAATTGGCTTCTTCTTGGCTACTTAAAGCATCTTCCGTATTTACTAAAGGCGGCATAAGCGAATGTTACACTATTTCGGAATACTGGAAAGAACCGTCGGTGGGCGTTGCCGGTGCGGCGGTCAAATCGTTATTTAAGCTGGCTTCATTTTTTGATTCGCCTTCGTTTGCGGATAAAGCCGTTGTACTTGCCCGATGGATGTTGCCCTTTCAACTGGATTGCGGCGGGGTATCCGAAGGAAGAATAGATGAACCTCCTGTGCCGTGTGTTATGCAGACCGGCTGGGCGCTATCAGGCTGGATTGCGGCGTATCAATATACTAATGACGAGTCTTTTCTTTGCGCGGCGATATATGCCGGCGAATGGATTTGCGCAATGCAACACGGTTCCGGCGCGTGGCGTTCGGATCTCGGCAATGATCATGGTGGAATCATCACTGCGTTTACTTCACAGTTAGCATGGCCGCTGTCGGTTTTGTGGCAATTAAGCGGAATGGAGCGGTTTAAGATTTCGGCAAGAAAAACCCTCGACTGGCTGTTAGTCAACCGGTTGCGTAACGGTTGGTTTATGTATAATTCGTTGGATGAATCTGCGGATGCGACTTTAAATCACATAGCGTGCTGTTTGGAGGGTCTTGTTTATGCCGGTATCATATTCGGGGACGAAAAATACATCATGATTGCCGATGAAAACGCTAAAACCGTTATGCAGTGGCAACGCGCAAACGGAGAAATACCGCAAAGATTCAATCATTCGTTCAGGCCGGTTACTCCGAAAAATACCGCGCAGTCTATTGCGCAGATGGTGTGTATCTGGTTTGAACTTGCACGTCTGACAGGTAACAGTGTATACTGTTCTGCGGCTCAGAAGGCGAACGCTTATTTGCGGTCTATGCAAATTACCGATACGTCCGCGGATGTTATTCGCGGGTCATTGCCGTTTGAGCGTAACGCGCGCAAATATCCGGTAGAGGCTACCGTACGGTTCATAGACGCGCAACTGATGGAATTATTGAATGCCCGACAAAAAGCGGATGGACAATGAACGAAAAAAAACCGGCTGTAAGTGTAATCATACCTAACTGGAACGGTGAAGAATACATAATACCTTGCCTCAGGTCTGTGTTCGCCTCTACTTTTGATTCCTTTGAAGTAGTAGTTGTGGATAATGGCAGTACGGATGATTCCGTGTTTATTATAGAAGAAAAATATCCCGAAGTTAAGATAATCCGGTTCGATCAAAACACAGGTTTTGCCGTTGCCTGCAATGCGGGTATTCGTGAATCCGCAGGAGAATATATTTTCTTACTTAATAACGATATCGAACTGGAGCCGGATTGTATAAGTTATCTTGTAAATGCCTTGCGCGAACATGCGGATTACGCAATGGCTACAGGAAAAATACTAAATTATTACGACCGCAGAAAAATTGATGCCGCAGGCGATAGCCTGACTGTAGGCGGCGCTCCGTACAACAGGGGGCATGGTTTGCTCGACTCAGGTCAGTTGGACACAGAAGGACAGGTTTTCGGGGTGTGTGCCGGCGCGGCGTTGTACCGGAGGTCATTGTTCGAACAGATAGGATATTTCGATGAAGATTTTTTTGCGTATATGGAAGATGTCGATTTGAATCTTCGCGCTGGTTTGCTGGGTTACAAGGCATATTATACTCCTTTAGCGAGGTGTTATCATCACGCCAGCGCCACTTTTGGTGCGTTCAGCCGCAGGCATGTGTATCTTACTAATAGAAATAAAGTGTTTGTAATACTTAAATATTTTCGCTTGGGATGGTTATTTAGGCATATAACCGACCTTATAGGGCATCAGGTAAAAATGGCCGAGTTGTTTTCGTCGACCCATAGAGGGTTGAGTTTTTTTAGGAGCAGATTGGCGATCATCTTGAAAACTCCTCGCATGATTCTCAAACGGCATCGCTTTTTGATGAAGCACAAACCCGACTGGGATACTGCGTATTCATTACTGGAAAAACCGCGGGAGTAGGTTATGGCGCATCATACAATACCATTTGGACGATCGAATAAAGGCGGATCGAATCATGTCAGCCGGAATGCGAGAAGATGGAATGACTACGAAAAATCTCATTTTTCATTCGATTTGCGCAATATTTTGGTAATTAGGTCTTATACGCCGTTGCTGGTTGAACTTGTAGATAAGATCAGCGAGGAATTCAAAGGGTGCAACATAGATATTCTTCAGGTATGCGGGGCGTCGCCGGTAGAGTTCGCTGACAATGTGCGTATTGGGACAATATACGCGGGTGATTCGAAGAAAGGTTTTTTTTTCAGGCATTTACCATGGCATGCCGCTACTTTTGCTCACAAAAAATACGATGCGGTGTTTTTGCTCTACGGTATGGACAGGGATACGTCTGCCAATTATAATATTGACCTGTACGGTATATGCACACCTGCCCGTTACTGTATAATCTACGATATAAAAGGTAAATATAGAGTTATAGACCTTAAGGAATTTATAAAGCGGACAATTTTCTTTTTGGGCAGTCAGGTTATGTTGCTTATAAATCTATGGGCGACATTATTTATGATACTCTACATTTTGGCGTGGATGGTGTGTTTAAGTCCGCTGAGCCTCTTCCATTCAGGCGCTAAAAAACGCAGTTAGGATATGTGCGTAATCCGTCCGAACCTCAAAATGGTGCGCTAATAAATTTTTTAAAACTACCTCTTATTTTTATGTAGATCAATCATTTGACAACTAACTCCGCCTATGGCATAATTACTCAGCATTGAGTCAGTATATCGTATTATTCGTAATGGGGGTATGGATGGGTATTTTACAGGAATTTAAAGAGTCGATACAGGATTATGTACTCGGCGTTATTAATAATGATAGACAGGGTAAAGGCGTAAAATTTGTAAGAATATTGTTGTCTGTTTCATCGGTGATATTCGGATGGCTTGTACAGGTGCGGTTGAAATTGTACAAGTCGGGTATTTTTCGTACTAAGAGTTTGGGGTGCCGTATTGTAAGCATAGGCAACATTACTGTCGGCGGAACCGGAAAGACCCCAGCTGTGGAGCTTTTTGCGCGTGAGCTACAGAAGGAAGGCAGAAAGGTTGCTGTAATATCGCGCGGGTACCGCAGTTCCAGCAGGTTTCGGATAAAAAGGTTTGTAAAGAAATTGTTGCTTCTTATACCGAAGGACAAACAGATTAAAGTAGTTTCGGACGGTAAAAAAATTTACCTGAACTCTTATCTCGGAGGAGACGAGCCGTATATGCTCGCTAAAAATTTGCCCGGAGTGGTGGTTGCGGTAGATAAAGACAGGATAAAAGCGGGTCAGTATGTTATAGAAAAGTACGGGGTTGATACGATTGTTCTTGATGACGGGTTTCAGTATCTGTCGCTTAATCCCCGTTACGATGTAGTCTTGATAGATTCCACTAATCCGTTCGGAAACGGGCATCTTTTGCCGCGCGGAATACTTAGGGAGTCGCTCGACAATCTTAGCCGTGCGAATTTGTTTATGCTGACCAAGGTACAGCCCGGACAGGATTTGTCTCTTATTAAGGCAACGATCAGGCAGTATAACTTCAAAGCAGATTTCATCGAGTGCCGCCATCGGGCGGTATCGTTTGTATCTATTGAAAACGGCATGGAAAAACCTTTGTCCTTTATCAAGAACAAACGAGTCGGCGTCGTATCAGCCATAGCCGATCCAGCCGGATTTGAGAAACGGGTTGAAGAACTTGGCGGGCAGGTAGTCGGCACATGCCGATTTCAGGATCATCATCGATTTTCTGTAAAAGAACTGCGAGAGATTGTGGAAGATTTTTCTTCTAAAGATATTACTGTGCTTATATCAACCGAGAAAGATGCTGTTCGCTTTCCGAAGTTATCTCAAAATAAAAGTATTCAGATGTATTATCTGCGCGTTGAAATGGAAATCCTCAGTGGCGAGGAAGATTTCAAAAATTGCATATCCAACCTGAGTTTCAGGTAATTATCTAATATATATTATTCTATTGATTAACTGTTGGAAAGGCTGGCATAACGCTATATTTTAAAGGAGGTAAAATGATTCCGACGCAGAGGCATCCTGTATTCATTTGTATAATTGGCGTGATGGCAGTTGTTTTGCTAAGCGCGTTTCTTGCTCCGTTGGTAAAGTGGTTTTTTTTATTATTTTCTCCGTATTGTGCAGTGTGTTCATCTTTATCTGAATATGAACTGCACAGAGTTTTGTCGCGCATTTTTATGATAGGTATTTTTCTGTTTTTATTTTTGTTCAGAAAACTGCTGTTTGTCGGCAAAGGATTGTTTGCGCCGGTGTATTTCCAATCAGGCGCGGGAAAATGGTTTCTAATTGGATTTGCGCTGGGGGTAGCAACGCTTGCACTGCAAGTGTTGCTGGCTGTCATTTTTGATGCTCGCTCAGTTAATGTAGCAGGTTTCGAGTGGGGGCGGTTTGCTCAAAAAGCTCTTAAAGCGTTTTTCAGCGCGTCGCTTATAGGAGTTATAGAAGAATTTATTTTCAGGGGTGTTTTATACGGCAAAATAAACCGTGCGAGGTCGTTTTGGATGGCATTGCTGATCAGTAGTCTGATTTACTCCACAGCACACTTTTTTCGTCCCAAAGATATCGCACCTATTGACAACCTCACAATCTGGAGCGGATTCGTTGTGCTAGGTCAGATACTGACGCCGTTTGCCGAACCGGATTTTATTTATGAAGCGGTAGGGTTGTTTCTGGTTGGAGTTTGTCTGGTTTTTGCGTATAGATATTCGAAATCCCTTTATTTTGCTATCGGCTTGCATGCGGGCTGGGTATTTGTTATAAAAATGGACGGGATGTTTGTCGCGAGGACGTTGCCGGATTTGATCAGCTTGTGGGGATCTAGCAATATAGTGGGCGGTATATATACATGGTTGTTGCTGGTAATTATAGCTGTATTTATTCGAGTCGCAATACCGCATATAGAAACAAAGATAAATGAACGTCAAATTCGAAGCGTATAAAGGTTATATCTTTCAATATATCGCCTACCTGCTGTTGCGAAGTATATGCGGGATGATCAACTGCCTGCCTTACTCTGTGGCGCGAAAAACAGCCTGTTTCACGGGGAGCCTGTTGTATTATCTGCTATCCTGTCGCCGGCGAATAGCGCTTGAAAATTTGCGCCATGCATTATCGGATACATATACCGAAAAACAATTGCGCAGTATAGCTGTAAAATCGTTTGGTAACCTTGGTTTGTTGTTTATTGAGTTTATTCGTATACCGCAGATGGTTCGCAGAGGATTTTTCAAATACGTTACGATTGATCGCAAGGAAATCGTCTGGCAAGAGCTGGATAAGAAAAAAGGTGTGATACTTCTTATTTCGCATTACGGTAACTGGGAGTTGATGGCCGTGATGGCGGGTATTATAGGCTATCCCATAAGCGCTGTGGGCAGGCCGATGAAAAATCAGTATATATACCGTTATATAGAGCGGATCAGAGGGTATAGCGGTCTTAAGGCTCTACAAAAAAAAGGCGTTGCCAAAGAAGTTATAGCCGAGTTACGGGCAAATCGTGTGGTAGCGATATTGTTCGACCAGTACGCCGGTAGTTCCGGTGTTGCGGTTCCGTTTTTCGGCAGGCCGGCATATACTACGACTGCGGTGGCTCAGTTTGCCATACGTACCGGAGCGCAGGTGATTGCGGCGTTTAATACGCGCCAGCCTGACGGAACCCACAAAATTTATGTAGAAGATCCTATAACGATTGCTACGGATTGCGACAGAGCGGATGCGGTACGCATTGCCACGCAAAGGTACAACGAACTGCTCGAATCATGGATTAGAAAACACCCTGACCATTGGTTCTGGTTTCACCGCCGGTGGAAAACCCCGCGAAAATATCAGCGTGATGCATAAAAAAACTTTTCATCGGCAAAGCTATTTGATATTCTTAATAAGAAATCGTAAAAAGGGTTACCTCGAACCAACCTAAAAAAAGGACATCGCTCGTGGATAAACAAGATATCATGTTTGCCATTATGAATGTTGAGGAATTTCCCACCCTGCCGCAGATAATCACCAAAATAATCGACGCATGCGAAGACGAACAGGTAACTGTTGACGATCTGGCCAAAATCATATCTAACGATCCGTCCATTTGCGCTAGGATATTGAAACTGGCTAATTCAGCCTATTACGGCTACCTTCGCAAGGTCAACACCATATCTAAGGCGATTACTATTCTGGGGTTTGAAACCATAAAAACCCTGTCCATAAGCGCATCGGTATTTGACAGTTTTAAAAAAATACGCAGTAACTATAATTTCAACCGCTGTCAGTTCTGGCTTCATTCCATAGGAACGGCTACGATATGCAAAGTTATTTGCAGGCATATACATAACCATGACGTGGAGGTTGTGTTTCTTGTAGGGTTGCTACACGATATCGGCAAGCTGTTTTTTGAAAGTTACTACGAACCGCAGTTCGAAGAAGTTATGAAGCTGGTAACCGTAAACCGATGTTCTATTTACGATGCTGAATCTCAGGTGTTCGGCGTTACACATGACGAGGTTGGCGGATGGCTGACTGAACGATGGAAGTTTCCGCTCGATCTGGTAAATCCGATACAATATCATCACGATGTCAAATCGTGTCCTGAAGAATACGCCCAGTTTGCCGCTATGGTTCAAGTCGCAGATCATATTTGCAGGATACACAACATAGGTTCGGGTGGAGATAACCTGATTCCGCAAATCGATCCGGCCGCTCTCGAAATACTCGGCCTTACCATGCAGGACGTTGACGATATCTCAAACAAAGTTACCGACGAAAAAGAGAACATTTTTACATTTATGGCAATAATGGATTAACAGCTTATTTGGGAGCTTTTTATGTCAGTTAAATCCGTATCTGTTATCGAATCGTACAAATATGCGTTCAGCAAGGTTGCACAGAACTGGCTATTGTTGTTTGGCGCATGGGTTACGATAATTGTTATAAGCATAATTGGCACACAAGTAGTGGGCGGCGTTGCGATGTGGTGCGCTCGAAATATTCCTCTGATAGGTTTTTTATTTTTTCCTGTGTATTCGATTTTTATTTTTTTGTTACAGGTGTATTTGATGTGCGGTATGTTGCGTATCGTTTTGAAAATATACGGTGATGAGGAAGTATCGTTTGCCGACCTGTTCAGCGGGTTGCCGTATCTGAAGGTATATTCCGTTGCCACGTTTCTTTACGGATTGATTGTATCTGTAGGTTTATTGCTTTTGATTGTACCGGGGGTTATTTGGTCGATCAAATATGTTTTTTTTCATTTTCTTGTATTGGATAAGCAGATGCAGGCGATAGACTCTTTAAAGAAAAGTTCGCGAATTACTGATGGCGTCAAATGGAAACTCTTTTTGTTTTTCATACTAATGTATCTGTTTAATATTGCGGGTGTCTGCCTTTTATTTGTCGGATTATTTTTTACAATTCCCATGTCTTTTCTGGCTTTGGCATATATATATCATGAATTGTTGAATCAAACGGACAACTCGCAAATGCCGGCGTAATCCGCCGGTCGGTTTTTTAATGGATGATCTGAGCAGACTATATGTATCTGAAAATAATCAGTGAACTTGGAAATATAGATGATTTACCGACTATACCGCCAATTCTGGTCAAACTGAATGAAATACTTGCCGACCCTGAATCGTCGGCGGAAGACGTGGCTAGTCTTATCAAAGAAGATCAGGTTCTCACGACGCGGCTATTGAAGCTTGTAAATTCGGCTTATTACGGTTTTACCAGAAAGATAACTACAGTAACGCACGCTGTGGTTATTCTTGGGTTTCGCAATGTGAAAAATATTGTATTGACGGCAAAGACGTTTGATCTATACAAATCGTCGTATACGAAAATCCGCAGGATTTTTGATGTGAATCTCTTGTGGCAACATTCGCTCGGTGTTGCGGTGATAGCCAAGAAAATCGGCGAACTGGTTCGTTATCCCGATCAGGAGACGTTGTTTACCGGCGGTCTGATTCATGATATCGGAAAAATAGTAGAGATAAAGTGTCTGTTCGATTACATGCCCCGGATATTTGAGCTTGTTAGAGATCAGAATATATCCATGTGGCAGGCCGAGCAGTCTGTGTTCAATATAACGCATGCGGAAATCGGAAAAGTGCTTGGAGATATGTGGGATTTTCCGTTGATACTGGAACATATTGTTGCGTATCATCATTACCCTCATCTTTCCGAAGATTTTTCGCAACAGGTGGCTATTGTACATATAGCCAACAGTCTTTGCCGTGAAATGAAGATAGGCTCAGGAGGAGATTTGCTGATTCCGGTTATCGAAGACGGAGCATGGGAGCGAGCCGGTTTGGAACCTTCTGTGAAAGAACATATTATAAAAGAATCGCAAAAGTCCATATCGGAACTATTGCCGGTGTTTGCTTGATGAAAATTATGCTGATGTTTTTACTGATAGGTATGTTGTTTTTTGAAAACGCCGTTTTCGCGCAGGCGCGTACCGGCGACGGTACGGTAGCCATCCGCAGAAGCTCGCCTTCCAATAAATTGATGATAACGGTATTGCCTGTGGCCGGACCTGCGGAGCTTGCGCAGGAGCGTATTACTCTATATGAAACCTTGAATCGTTCGCTTTCCGCGTCAAGCATGTTCGATGTAGTGCCTTACCGGTTGACTGTTGAAACTGTATGGGAATATTTCCCCGGTTTTTTGGCGGTCAATCCCCGTGATATTGCCGACGACATTAGAAATGTCGAGTTGATAGGCCAGCTCGGTGTTGTTGAGAAGGAACGGCTTGCGGTAGTTTTGGGATGCGATTATATTCTCGACGGAATAGTTCACAGTAAAGAGGACGGTTCCGCGATGGTTGTTGTCGACCTCTACAGAAAGTCGTCTCGCGCTGTGATTGCCTCGTTTAAATCGGAAGTGCCTGCGGACAGGTCGTATTATGAGATAAGTGTTCGGATAGCACAAAAAATAGAAGGGTATTTTTTCGATTTATTTTCCGACGACCATGTGCTAGGAATAATCAACCGTGTGACCGGACATATAGTATCGCTTGATGAAAGCATGGAAATATTTGAGCAGTTGATTGAAAAATATCCTGATAATCTGTTTGTATGGATAGGTATCATGATTGTAAGCTACCGGCAGGATAATAAAGATATGGTTATAACCGCGGGTGAACGATGGTTCGGAGAAAAAGACAAATTTTCGGACAAACAGATTAGATTTTTCGGCGCATGTAATGAAAATCCGTATTATATTCTTGGAAAAACATACATGAATAAATACAATTATAAACGCGCGCAACAGGTACTGTATACTGGGTATAAAACGTTTCCTTTTAATACTCAAGAACTTAAAAAAGATTTAGTTATTTGTTTGCGATTGCTCGGCGAACATCGGAATGCCGATCTTATAGAGACTCAAAAAGAATAAAAAAATAAAAAATTTTGTGTATGGCTTTGCAAATCGTCAATCGTGTGCTATATTGTTATTAGGCTTGCATACGGATATGAGAGACAGAATGAAAGACGGTTGGGCTTAGCGCATAAAAGGAGATCTTGCAATGTTTGAAGGATTGCGTAGTATCACAAAACGTATAAGGCAGTATGTTCAGCGCTGTTTGGGATACAAAAAAGCGGCCTCTCGAATAGATACAATAGTCAGCGACGGTTTTTATCCGCCTTCCCAGCTTGATAGAGTGATGAAGGTGCGCCAGCTTCAGCAGGATAACAACGAAAAATTAAATGAAATGAACGAGAAAATCGCCCGTACTATTCGGCGTATCGAAGAAGTAAAACGGCGTATGGCTAACGCACGGGCAAATGAGTATGAAATGGAACGGCGTTCTGTTGCGGATAAAAAACAGCAGGACCCTATGGATAAATTGAAAAACCGGCGGTTACCCAAGTTACCCATTCGTGAGTTCAGCGAATTTGAAGATCTCCACGAATTCATAAAGTTCAACCGAATGGGTAAGATCACGGAAGACGAAGTGCAGAATTGCGACTGGCAAGAGACCTTTAAACAGTTATGTGAATAAAATAGCGCATAACTACCTGGACGTAACCCCTGAACACAGTTCGCTGGTTCAGGGGTTTTTTTTATCATGATGAAAAATCACGATCCCGAAAAACGAAAAATGTATTATCTTTTGCATGGAAATGATATATTATGAATCGGTGAAATATTAAACGGCTTGACAATGGATTTAGATGTTTTTCGACTGTTTTTGAGTTGGGTGTTTTTCATCAATTTAGAGGGATTAGCAATGAGTTTATCAGGAAATAAAAGCGGAAATCAGTTTGACCTGTCGGAACATGTGGGAGAATTGTTCCAGAGCATGACTTGGTACCGGCGGGGAGTATGCGGGTACCGCTTGACTTTTGAGCAGGGCGGACAAAAGATCGCGCTTGCGAAACCGGATAGAAAAAATAAATGCACATTGACCGATGCCCTGTCAAACCGCCGTTCTGTAAGAGATTATAAAGCTGATCCTGTTGAAATCGGTTTGCTGGCAAATCTATTGTGGGCGACCCAGGGGATGAGTTTTGCACATGGTGATCATGTTTTTAAGACAGCGCCGTCAGCCGGCGCGTTATATCCTGTAGACCTGTGGGTTGCGGTTTTCGATGTTATCGGTCTTGATCCGGGTATTTACAGTTATGACGAAAAACAGCATTGTCTTTACGCTGTTCGTATTGCAAATTTCAGGGAGAATTTTTTTGAAGCGTGCATGAACCAGAATATGTTGCTACATGCTCCGCTTTTATTTATGTGGGTATCTAATTTCAACTCCTGTGTTTGGCGCTACGGCCAGCGTGCATACCGGTATATTTATCTTGATGCTGGGCACAGCGCTCAAAACTGTGCTTTAGCATGTACAGCCTTTGGGTTGGGCAGTTGCGCGATAGGCGCATATTATGATGATCTGATGAATCATATCTGTGGAATAGACGGAGAACAAAAGGCAGTCATATACGCTACATCCGCAGGGTATCCCGCGTCATGAACAGCTCAAACGGTATTACTGCATGTAATGAGATGATAGATTCCCTCAACGACCAGCAACGGGCGGCGGTGTTATATACAGGAGGTCCTCAGCTTATAGTGGCTGGCGCAGGTAGTGGAAAAACACGTGTAATCCTTGCGAAAATAATCTATTTTGTAAACAAACTGGGGGTAGACCCGCGTAACATACTGGCCGTTACCTTTACGAACAAAGCCGCTGACGAAATGCGAGAACGTCTTTCGCCGTTCGGTATAGATGCGAATATAGGTACGTTTCATGCTCTATCATTAAAGATACTGCGTACCCATGGCAATTATATCGGTATTGCAAAAGCGGTTACTGTTTATGATGAGCAAGATCAGCAGTCTGTAATCAAGCATTGTTTGCGGGAACTCAAAGATACCGTTCACATCGATTCATCGCCTGCAACTATTGTAGAATGGATCAGCAACAGTAAAGATTCCCTAAAAACACCGGCAGATCTGGCAAATGAGATCACTCCTTGCGGGTACCTCAAACTGTATGAGCTGTACGAAGAAAAGTTAGCCGGCCATGGTGCTCTTGATTTTGGCGATCTGATACTTAAAGCGGTTGCTCTGCTTAACAAATATCCGGATTTGCGCCGGCATTATCAATCAAGATACACTCACATTCTAGTTGACGAGTATCAGGATACAAATACGGCTCAGGCGGTTTTTCTTCAGCTTCTAGCCGGTGATGCCAAGCATCTGTGTGTTGTGGGCGACCCCGATCAATCTATTTATGGGTGGCGGGGGGCGAACATAAGGAATATAGTTAATTTTGACGACTATTTTCCATCCGCTAAGTTGTTTAAGTTGGAAAAGAATTACCGGTCAACCGAGAATATACTGGAAGCATCGAATTCTTTGATTTCCAAGAATGTCACCCGTCACGATAAACGGCTTTATACCGACCGGAAGGGCGGTACGCACATAGTGGCGTACCGTTTGCAGACTGATCGGCAGGAGGCCGATAAGGTGGCGGATATTATTAAAGAGCTGAATCTACGCGGAATATCTTTTAACGAGATGGCGGTTTTTTACCGCGTGCATACGCTTTCAAGGTTGATAGAAGAAACTTTAATACAACGCGGTATACCGTATGCCGTAATAGGCGGATTGCCGTTTTATCAGCGCAAGGAAATAAAAGACCTGATAGCATATTTGCGTATAATGGTAAATCCCGCTGATGTTGTCAGTTGGCGGAGAATTATAAATACGCCTTCCCGCGGTATAGGCGAGAAAAGTTTTGAAAAGATATTGGAGTTTGCCGATGCAAACGGCATAAATTTTTTGGAGGCGCTGGGGAATCATGAACGTATTGCGTCTTTGACACGTAAGGTTCATGACGCATGCGGTGTGCTGTTTGCCCTTATTTCTGAAACGGCAAAACAATTTGAGTCTGACGCCGGCTGGGCGGAAATAGTCAAGTCTTTTGTGGATAACTTGGGTTATATTGATCATTTGCGCAAATCCGACACAGATGATATCGCAAGACAAAGATGTGATAATGTATATGCATTTATCGATGGTATAGACGAATACAGCAGGCGTTCTCCAGTAGCTGATTTGGCGGACTTTGTAGAATCTATCGCACTACGAGCCGGTGTGGACGAGTGGAATCCGCAAGATAATGCGGTATCCCTAATGACCTTGCATTGCGCCAAGGGACTGGAGTTTACGGTAGTGCTTCTTGTCGGAATGGAAGAACGGTTGCTTCCGTACATACGCGATATTGAAACTGCGGATGAGGTTGAGGAAGAACGGCGGTTGTGCTATGTGGGTATAACCCGCGCTAAAGAGCAGTGTTATCTGTTTTCATGCGCGCGCCGGTTTTCGTATTCGCGTCCGGTCATGGCTCCGGCATCGCGTTTTTTAAGTGAAATACCGGATACTGTAATCCAGAGGGTGCAAACCGATACGGTTAGTTACGCTAGGCGCTATTCTATGAGTGAAGAACCGGTAGCGTCCGACAAGGCATACGCAAAAATGATAAGCGAATTTGCTCCCGGCGATAAAGTATATCACTACGATATGGGTAAAGGAACTATTCTCGGCGGTACAGGAATGGGCAGTAAGCGGAAGCTGGTTATTTTGTTCGATGGCGATGACCAGCCGTGTATGGTGCTCGAATCGTATGCCGGTTTAACAAAGCTAGATGAGTAAAAAAGGTAAACGGAATATGTTGTATGAGAAAGTAGCAGTGGCGGCGGCGTGTGTATGCGGGATGATTTTTTTCACTGGATGCGCCATGGACGAAAATATAAAAAAAACTTCAAACGGCAACAATAACGGCATCAGGTCGTTTTCTATAGATAACGCGACAGGCCTTAAAGAACTCGATCAGGCGGTTGCTGATCTGTCGCTGGTGCTTAGAAGGCACGGACTCAAAGAAAAGACAGCCTGTGACGATATCGATCACTGCATCACTTATAAACTGGTTCTCACGGAAAAAGATGACCCGCTCAGTTTGTCGCGAGTCGGTATTATTCGTTCAGGATTGGTTCTAAGTTTTTATGGGTCGTCGGCATCGGCTTTGAGGCATCTTATATACAGTTATCTTAAAGAGCGGTTTCATTCGCAATGGTATATGCCGGGCAAATATGGTTTTACCGTGACCGGAACTCGAAACGACCCGTTTTTTTTCAATCAAAGCAAAGTTAAATACACATTACCGTTTCTTCTTTCTTATCAGTATTGGGGAGAGTCCCCCAAATGGCATGGACGTATGCGCGAAATACGTGATAGAAACATCAAGGTACACCACAACTGGCATAAAATGATACCGCCCGGCGAATACTTTGAAAGCCATCCTGAATATTACGCTTTGATTGATAGAGAAAGACGGCCGTATCAGTTATGCACTTCAAATCCTGCGGTAATAGACCTTATGTCGCGAAAAGCCCTCGATTATTTCGCTTTAAATCCGGAAGAGGAAGTTTTTTCGGTAAGCCCTGATGACGGTTATAACTTTTGTCAGTGTGAAAACTGTCGTGCGCTGGATAAAGAAACGGGTTCTATTACCGATCGTCTGATGGTATTTTTCAACGCCGTTGCAAAACGTCTTGTGGCGGTACATCCCGATAAAAAAATCGCGTTTTACGCATATCTAAATTATACCGATCCTCCTGTTGCGATAAAACCCCATAAAGCTATAATACCTGTTATTTGTCATACACCGTGGGAATTCTGCCATAACCATTCGATAGTCGATCCCGATTGTCCTGCCAATCAGCGTTTCAGGAAAATATGCAGGAGATGGTGTAAGCTGTCGGACGAAGTATATATCAGGGAATATTACGGTCATTTTTTATGGTATGGATTATGGCCCATACTCCACAGCGTCGAATCGGATGTTGAATTTTTCAAACAGATTGGCATAAAAGGAATTATAAGCGAGTCGCATGAACACTGGGGTATTGCCGGCTGGGTATTGCACGGCGCCGGTTGTTATATGGCTGGCGAACGAATGTCATGGCAAAATTATGTCATGACTTATTGTAACGAATTGTTTCCCCACAGCGCGCACATCATGCACGAATATATAACGTTTTTGGAAGCCGGTTCCCGATCCGTCGGATGCCGCAGAATGGATGCATTACTTACTGATGAGAGTATGGCACACCTTTATTTGTTGTCCGATAAGCTACTTGCCAGAGCTGTAAACGAAAGGGCTAAAGCGTTGGCGCGTCTAAACCGTTACGGCCTTGATCTTACGTTTCAGTTGATACAGATATGTAAAGCGCGTTCAGCCGGCGATATCGAGACGATGATCAGCAATACGAAAAATGTGTTAGAGTTCATTGAAACGCTAAAAAATATGACAGATATACCGCCTGTCATAAAATATCCGCTCGCTACAGATATCATGAGTCGTTTCTATTCACGTTATCAGAACGAAAAACTTGTAGCGCAGAAATTTTTCTCGGAATCGTTCGGGTTTGTGCCTGAAAAACTGAATCAGGGTATACCGATTCGCCGCTGGATGATGTCGGATCCATATCCGAATACCATAAAGCCTACCGATGCGGTTCCGATGTATCCCCCTGTTCTGGACAGCAGTCTGGTAGCTGGGCTTGAGACGCAGTTTCCTCCCGAACAGGATGGGGTATCTGTGAAGTGGAGCGCTGTCCGGTATGATGATTCGTACTATAGTTTATATCAATATTTCCCGCACAGGCCGGAGAATATCCGGTATTACCGTGCAAAATTTCATTTGAAGAAATTATTTTACGGATGTGTTGCAGTTCGGGCAATTGACGGATATGTACTGATGATAGACGGTAAAGAGATCGGTTCCAGTAAAATACGCCGTTTCGAAAGGAAAGGTATGTTCGACTGGTACGTGCTGAATATTTCTGAAGGATCCCATGATCTTATGATAAAACTTGAAGGATCGGGCGATCTGGAAAAGGACGATTTTACAGTAATGTTTTTTGATCATAGAGGTGAGGCGGTCGAGATGAAATAGCGGTTGGTAGTCGATGCGTGACGAATCAGGTTTTGAGGCTATGGAGCCGTGAAAAGCAGAATTTTGTTGAAAAAGATTTTTAATAACGATAGAATCAAGATTTTAAGAAATAATCAATCCGAAACAATCGAAAAGGAGATGATACCGTGAACAGAAAGACATTCAAAACGTACTTGATTACAGGTGCGACCGGTCTGGTAGGTAGTCATCTGGCTGAATTTCTTGTGCGCAATGGACAGAAAGTGCGCTGTTTTGTGCGTCCTAACAGCGATATTTCGTTCCTCAATACTTTGCAGGTAGAAATAATTCAAGGCGACTTGACAAAGGCTGTTTCACTCGACAGGGCGGTTTCCGGAGTTGACGTGGTGTTTCACTGTGCGGCGATGGTATCCGATTGGGCAGACCGTGATACTATGGTTAGGGTCAATGTGGGCGGAACACGCAATATTGTCGATGCCTGTCTGAAGCATAAAGTGCAAAGGTTTGTGATGGTCAGTTCGCTTGCGGTTCTCGGTATGGATAAACAGATAAACGCCAATGAAACCGCTCCTTATGTGTATACGGGCGATAATTATAATTATACCAAGATAGAATCTGAGAAACTGGTTATGCAGATGCATAGGGAACAGAATCTGCCGGCGGTTATTGTTCGTCCGCCGTATATATACGGTCCTCGGGACAGGCAGTTGCTTCCTCGCGTGGTATCTTTTTTGAAAGATGGGAAATTTGTTTTTATCGGTGCTGGTGAAAACCCTATAAGTCTTGTATACGTTAAAAATCTGGTTTATGCTTTATGTCTTGCCAGTGAGCGTGATAAAGCAGTCGGGCAGATATATCATATTACAGATGGGCAAGATATAAGCCGCAGAGAGTTTATCGGTACGCTGGCGAAAAAACTGGGGTATGCGGAGCCGTCGAAGTCTGTGCCTGTGGCGCTGGCTAAGATAATGTGTCCTGTTCTTGAGGGTATAAATAAGTTGACCCGCTCCAAAACACCGCCTCTGCTAAATAAGTTCCGCATGAAGTTTTTGGATACGTATCTGACGTTTGATATATCCAAAGCCCGAAATGAGTTGGGTTACAAACCTGAATACTCGTTTGATTCTGCGCTCGATGAGACAGTCGCATGGTTCCGTAATGAGGAATTTGTTTCTGCCGGCGTTTAGTGTAAGGAGTGTCCGATGAAAAAATTTCCGCTAGTTTTTCTTATTATCGTGTTAGTTGCGCAGACAGTTCAGGAGTTTGTGTCGGCTGAAGAATTTGAATATGATCAGTTCAAAGCTTTTGTGATTCTGGATCCGGGACACGGCGGCAAGGATTCCGGTGCTGTATCTCCGTCAGGCATACTTGAAAAAAATGTTACTTTGAGTATTGCGCAAAAAGTCGCGAGGCGTTTAAGTGAATACGGTGTTTCTGTGCTACTTACACGTACCGACGACCGGTTTTTGTCTTTAAAGGAACGCAACCTATTTATAAAGAAACATCGTCCTGATCTTTCCATTAGTATTCACGCTAATTCATCTCCTTATCCGCATGTCAAAGGTTTTGAGAGTTTTATGTATTTCAAACAGAAAAAAACCGGTTTTCTTCTTTGTTCCGTTGAAGATTTAGATCCCGGCAGGTTTTTGTATCCGATGTCCGTATCCGGACAGGCGCGGGAAAACAGGTGTATGCAACTTGCTTATTTTATCCATCGTAAGACCATACAGTTAACAGGCGCTAACGACAGGGGGGTTAAATCGGGTAATTTTTACGTTATCAAGCATAATCAATCGCCCTCGTTGCTTGTGGAAACAGGATTTTTATCTAACCGGCGGGAAAGCGAAAAACTCGCTCAGCATGAGTATCAGGAAAAGCTGGCGCAGGGATTGGCTGACGGCTCTATGCTTGCCATGTTCGGTAAAGTCAACGCATTATCGGTAATAGCAGTTCCAAATAAAGAAAAGCCTAACGATAGCAGATAATAACATTATGCGCACAGTTCCCACTTCAGATATAAGAGATGTTATAGCAGAGATTGCCGTAAAAGCATGTATGGAAGTAGACGTATCGGTTACCGATTCGTTCGCTAAAGCTCTTAAGACTGAAACTAGCGAGTTGGGGTCTTATGTTCTTAACCAACTTATAGATAACTACGATATAGCAAAACGCGAACGTATTCCCATTTGTCAGGATACAGGTATGGTAACGGTATTCTGTTCTGTAGGGCAGGATGTGCATCTTAGCGGAGATCCTGTCGAAGATATGATAAACGAAGGAATTCGTATCGGCTATGAAAAGGGATACCTGCGCAAGTCTGTTGTCCGCGACCCGATAGACAGGGTAAATACCGGAGACAACACCCCTGCGGTCATCCATTACCGTATTGTCCCGGGTGATAAGGTAACGGTAACGGTAGTTCCGAAAGGAGCCGGTTGTGAGAATATGTCTAAGTTAACGATTCTCAAACCTACGCAGGAATTATCCGACGTGAAATCTTTTGTTAAAAAATCTGTGTTTGAGGCGGGAGCAAACGCTTGCCCGCCGTTTTTTATAGGGGTGGGAATCGGCGGTAATTTCGAAAAAGTGGCGATTTTGGCAAAAGAAGCGGTTACTCTGCCGTTCACCGAGCGAAGCGAAATACCGTATGTGGCTAAATTGGAAGACGAACTTCTTGCGGAAATCAATGAACTGAACTTAGGTCCGCAGGGCTTTGGCGGCAAAACCACGGCTCTGGGATTGCGTGTGCTGGTGTATCCTACGCATATAGCGTCATTGCCTGTGGCTGTGAATATATCTTGCCATGCGGTTCGCCATGAGAAGGCTGTGATTTAGGAGAGCGACGTATCACTATGGAAGTCATTAATATAACAACGCCGTTAACTACTGATATGGCACGACAGCTTCAGGCAGGACAACTTCTGCTTATAAGCGGAACTATATATACTGCTCGCGACGCGGCACATAAAAGGTTAATGGGAATGCTTGATCGTGGCGAAGAAAGTCCTTTTCCCCTGAAAAATCAAATTGTGTATTACGCAGGTCCGACGCCTCCCGCTCCGGGTGCGGTTGTCGGGTCTATCGGGCCTACGAGCGGATATAGGATGGATGCGTTTGCGCCTCGTTTATATAAACTGGGGGTTACGGCAAGTATGGGCAAAGGGGGCAGATCGTTGGAAGTTGTTGCTTCGCTGAAACAATACGGTGCTGTGTATCTTGCCGCAATAGGTGGATTGGGGGCATTATTATCTAAACATGTAACGGCTGTTGAAATGGTTGCATTCGAAGATTTAGGTACGGAGGCGGTAAGAAAACTTACAGTAGAAAAATTTCCGGCAATAGTTGCTATAGATTCAAAAGGGGTCAGTGTTTACGAAAGGAATTCAGTATGAAGATAGCGTCTCGTATGGGTTTGATTGATTCTTCAGGAATACGAAAAATTTTTGATCTGGCAAAAAATTTATCCGATCCGATAAATCTGAGTATCGGCCAGCCGGATTTCGATGTGCCCGAACCGATAAAGCAAGCGGCGTGCAAAGCCATAGAGCAAGGGCATAACCGCTATACGCTGACGCAAGGCATACCGGAGTTGCGCGAACGGATAAAAATACATATTGAAGCAAAAAAACATGCGTCTGTGGAAGAAGTGCTTATAACTAGCGGTGTTTCGGGCGGAATATTTTTGTCTTTTATCGCTTTGCTTGAGGCCGGCGACGAGATTATCGTTCCGGATCCGTATTTTGTCATGTATAAGCATCTTACTAGATTGCTTGGCGCTACGCCGGTATATCTTGATCTCGAAGAAGATTTTTCGCTTGATCCTAAAAAGCTGGAAAAACTGATTACTCCCAGAACTAAGGCGTTGATTTTGAATTCGCCATCCAACCCGACCGGTACAGTCATACCGAAGGATACTCTGCGGGAAATAGCGGAAATCGCTCGCAAATGGGGAATAGTAATCATATCGGATGAAATTTACGACGGGTTTGTATACGAGAAAGACTACGAAAGTATCGCTAAATATTATCCTGATACGCTGATACTTGCCGGATTTTCCAAAGAGTACGCCATGACAGGATGGCGTTTGGGGTATGCCGCCGGTCCTGCGAAACTGGTAAATGAGATGATAAAACTACAGCAATATACATTCGTATGTGCGCCCTCGATGGTTCAGTATGCCGGCCTTGCGGCTCTTGATTTCGATACGGAATCATTTAGGAAAGAATATGTAGCCAAACGTGATATAATATATAACGGCCTGAAAGATAAATTTCAGGTAACCAAACCTGACGGCGCGTTTTATATTTACCCTAAAGCCCCGGGCGGAAGCGGCACGGCATTTGTCACTAAAGCTATAGAAAATAATCTGCTGATTATACCGGGCAACGTGTTTTCAGAGCATGACACCCATTTTCGTATTTCATTTGCGGCGTCGCAAGAGACTCTGTACAGAGGGATCGAGGTTTTAAACCGGCTGGCTGGCCAGTTTTGTGGAGGGAAATAGGAGTGAAATGTACTCAATGTCAGACAGATTTACAGGCGAAAGATTATAAAGGAATACTAATCAATCAATGTCTTTCTTGTGAAGGTTTGTGGTTGCGCAAAGACGAATTTCGTGAACTGAAAGATAAAACAGACGAGTTTCTCTGCTGGCTCGATTTTGATTTATGGGAGAAATCTGAACATCATACCATGAAAAAAACCGACAAGCCCTGTCCGGTATGCGCTAAGCCGATGTATGATGTCGAGTACCGCGACTCGCACATCGTACTGCCGGTTTGTATTCCATGCAAGGGTGTGTGGTTGAGCAAAGAAACGCAGGAGAGCCTGTTTTCTTATCTGGAATCGGTCATAACCGGAGAAACGGTTACCGGATACTTGAAAGAATTCGGACATGAAGTCATATCCGGCAAAGATTCGCTGAAAAAAGAACTGCACGATTTAAAAACAATTCTTGTCCTTATAGAATATCGGATATTCTCGCGGTTTCCCTCACTCGAACGGATTTTAACAGGATTTCCTAAGTAATTATGGCAAAGGCAGGTAACAAAAACGTTTATATTGTTGTGGCATTAATTATCGTTGTTGTTGTCTGCGCGATAATCTATGGGGTATTGAACAAAATAGATACGCCGCTTTTGCCTTCCACACAAATGCAGGATTTGCTTAACAAGGCGCTTGTAACAAGAAAACCTATGATTTTTTTTATATATCTGCCGGATGAAAAAAATGTATGGGATGAAACTCTTGCCGATCAACAATTTGCCGGTACTTTTGAAAAGATTCTGACGTACAAGGAGCCGGTTTCGTTTTTTCTTAAAACCAAGTGGAATCAGCAGATCAAATCATTGACCGTACCGGCGATTCTTGCGGTCGATTATCGAAATCGGTTTATCAGGTTACAGGAAGGAATACCCTCCTCGGAAGAATTGCGCAGTATATTCGCTGATGTATTATTACATCATGAACTTATGGTCGCTCAGGATATAGCGGCAAAGAAAGAATTGGATAAACTTAAATCAATCGTCGAAAATCAGCAATATATTGATGCTATGGATAGATTGAGAACGTTTCTTATGGTCTATGAAAATACCGAATGCGAAGTTCAGGCGCGCGATCTGTTGAACGATGTATCAGTAAAACCACAAGTTATAGAGTATTTGCGTTCAAATAGAGACGCCGCTAACCGAAAAGTTTTGTTGCACAAAGCGCAGGAGGATTTTAGATACAAACGATATTTCAATGCCGACAGGGCAATATCGTTTTTGGTACAGCATTTTCCAAACAGTGAAGAAGCGCAAGCCGCCAGCGAGATAAAACAGCAGATAGATACTATTGCCCGTGATGAATTCAGGGAAGCGACGGACTTGTATAACCGTAAGCAGTATTATCAGGCGTACGAAAAATATCTTTCTTTGCATCAGAAATTTCAGGGTACACACTGGGACGTGTATATATCCGGCAAGATCCAACAGATGGATGCCGATCCTGCGTTTGCCACGTACAAGGAAAGGCTTGTTAAAGATCGTGAGGCGGAAGGAATATTCAACCGCGCAGAACAGTTGTTTGAACAGGAACAGTGGGATCAGGCAGAACAGTTTTATAATACAGTACTTAGATTTCATCCGAAATCGCGATACGCTTTTCGTTCGAAACAGCGCATTGAGGAGATGAATACCCTTAGATACAGCAAGCCTTCAAAGAAAACCGACGACACATCCATTGACGCAAAGGAGGAATAATGCGCCAACGAACCCTGATAATCCTGAAACCCGATTCATATCAACGCAAATTGATCGGTACATTGCTGGAACGTATTGAGCAGAAAGGCTTCAAACTTGCCGGAATGAAACTCATGGTCATATCTGAAGAACTTGCGCAACAGCATTACGCTATCCATAAAGGCAAGCATTTCTATGGCGATCTGATAGCTTATATAACTTCCGGACCGGTAGTTGTGGTCGCTGTCGAAGGAGAGAGCGCCATAGCGGTTATGCGTAAAGTAGTTGGCGCTACAGCTGGTTTCGACGCTCAACCCGGGACTATTCGCGGTGATTTCAGTATCAGCCTGCGGTATAATCTGATTCATGCATCGGACAGTGAAGAGTCAGCTGAACGTGAGATCAATATTTTTTTCAAGCAGGAAGAGCTTATAGACACTGTGCCAGTCATTCACAGTTGGATTGAGGGCGGCGAATAACGTTTTTTCAAGCAGGACAGATAATCTTATTTTTTCGTGGGGAATAATTTTGCGCCGATATGTTTGAAAAGCATCAGTTCTCCGACTTCCGATCCTTCTATTTTGTGCCCGATGATTTGTATTGCATAACCGCCAACGAATAAAAGAATACCTGTTATGACATAACCTGAAAAAGCCACGCCTCCGCCTATGAATGTTGCCGGAATACCGATAATATGCAGGATTGCGTTTATAGGGTGACTGTGTCTTGAAACCCATTTTTCGATGATTGTTTTCATTTTAGCACCTCTCATGGTTTAGTGTTGTTACTGCTATATTATAAAAAAAGCCCCTCTTTTCGCAACGATAAAGAGGGGCTTTTGCAGTTGTTTTTTTGCTAGCATTTAGAATAGCCGCAACTATAACACTTTACACAACCTTCTTCAAAGACAAGTTGCTCACTGCATTCAGGGCATTTTATCTTGAATGCGTTTGTTCCGTTTGTGGGAGCTGAGCCGTTGTCATTCCATTCGTTGCTGTTTTGCAAAAGATTGAAGTCTATTTTCCCAAGCAGAAGGTTTTGTATACCGAACATTTTCTTTGCCGAGGTATATTTCTTGATAGCCTTGGCGAGTCCGTCTGCAAGTGAGATAACCCTTCCGTCTTTGCTAGGTACAGAAAGGCTCGATCCGATTCCGTCGAGCTGACGCAATGCCAGTTTCAATGATCCTCCGCAACGCAGGAACAAAGACAGCATTCTGCAGATCGCTTCTAGGTCGCTGTTTGCGACATCGCCGCCTTTGCCGAGTTGTGCGAACACTTCGCGTTCGATACCTGTATCTGGTTCTACGCTTATCTTGACATGCATGTTGCCGAACGGTGTTTTCTGACGTATGCGCAAACATGACATAATTTCCGGTATGGAAATAGGGGTTACTTTGCGCAGATCTTTAGGGGGGTCTTCTTTTTTCTTTTTATCGTGCGCCATGGGCTGATTGAGCCTGCAACCGTCGCGGTATACGGTTACGCCTTTGACTTCATACTTGAACGCGAGTCTGTATAGATTATCTACCTGTTCTTTGGTAGCGTCATTATGAAAATTAATTGTTTTTGATATGCTCGAATCGCAGTTGCGCTGGAATGCCGCCTGCATCTTGATATGCCATTCGGGTGTTATATCATGAGCGGTGACAAACACCTGTTTTACGTCGTCCGGTATTTCGTCAAATTTGTGAAGCGGTTCGCCTTGTGCTATTTTGTTGAGCAATTCTTCCGAATAAAACCCTCGTTTTTTGGATACCTCTAAAAACTGTTCATTAACTTCTATCATTTTTTGCCCGTTTAGCACATGCCTGAAAAACGCAAGTGAAAAAAGCGGTTCGATGCCGCTGGAGCAGTTGGCTATAATGCTTATTGTGCCGGTAGGGGCGACTGTGGTAGTGGCGGCATTTCGCATATTGCGTTTATATTTAGAATCCCATATACTATCTTTCCAATTCGGGAACGCCCCTTTGAGATTTGCCAATTCTTCGGATGCGTTATGGCTTTCGTCATTCACGAATTGCATTATCTGTTCGCCGAACTTTACCGCTTCGTCAGAATCGTATTGCAGGTTCATCTTGAACAAAGCGTCCGCGAATCCCATTACGCCCAGTCCGATTTTGCGGTTGGCTTTGCACATTTCCTCTATCTTTGGCAGAGGGTATTTGTTGACGTCGATTACGTTATCCAGAAACCGAGTAGCCAAATGGATTGCTTCTTTGAACTCTGAAAAATCAAAATACGGTTTGTTGTCTTTGGTATGGACAAATTTTCCAAGATTCAGACTGCCGAGGTTGCATGCCTCATAAGGGAGTAGAGGTTGTTCTCCGCATGGATTGGTTGCGGTGATTCGACCGAGTTTGGGGGTAGGGTTGTCGCGGTTGATGCGGTCGATGAATATCAATCCCGGTTCGCCGGTTGCCCACGCGCAATCGACTATCAGGTTGAATATTTCTTTTACAGTCCAGAATGTATCCGGTTTGTCTTCGTGGGGCAGATTATACTTTTCGCCGGAGCGAGGGTTGATAACCTCATGGGGTGAGTTAGGGGAGTCTGTTAATTTTTTCATGTAAGCGTCGGGAATACTTACCGACAGGTTGAAATTTGTCAGTTTGGTCAGGTCTTGTTTTATGTTGATGAAGTTAATTATATCCGGATGGGTAATATTCATTATACCCATGTTTGCGCCACGGCGGAAAGCGCCCTGTTGAATGGCTTCGGTTGCTTCAGAAAAAACCTTTAGAAATGACAACGGGCCGGATGTAGAGCCGCCTGAACTGGTTACTATGTCGCCGTTGGGACGTAAATTTGAAAAATCGAATCCGGTTCCGCCGCCGGCTTTTTGAATAAGCGCCGTGTTTTTGATTGTGGAGAAGATGCCGTCTATACTGTCGTCTATAGGAAGCACAAAACAGGCGCTGAGCATGCCCATGCTTCTGCCGGCGTTCATCAAAGTCGGCGAGTTAGGCATGAATTTGCCGGATACCATGAGATTGTAGAAATGTATTTCCAACTCGTCTGCCAGATCGTTATCTATGTTTAACCCCATTCTTTCAGCGTCCGCTACCGTTTTGGCGACACGGTAAAACAGATCTTCTGGCATTTCTATCACATTTTTTTCCTGATCTTTTTTTAGGTATCGGGCGTTTAGAACCTTTTGTCCGTTTTCAGTGAGCAGAAGGTTTTCACGTTTAACGGCCGGTTTTCTCGATTTTACTGCGGACGGCATAATTTTTCCTCCATTTATCATGTGGGTTATTAGTGGTTGGAACATCCAAGACGGGATAAATACTAGCATATAGTCAGAAGAGCGTGTCAATAAAAAACACAACATTATGTGAAAAAATAAAAAATAATGCACAATATATTGTGTTTTGTAAAAAATAGTGTTTATAGGTGTATTTATTGAAAAATGATTATGATCGCCCTTTTTTGTTGAAAAATTGTCGAGAGTGGCTACAATCATCATAGCAGAAAAATCAAGGTAACTAAAATAAGGAGAAATATGTGAAAGTCGGATTGATAGGATTGCCCCAGAGTGGAAAAACCACTATTTTTAATGCATTGACACGTCAGAATGTCGCAGTGGAAGGATATGCCCGTGAGAAACTGGAGTCGCATCTGGGAGTTGTCAAAGTGCCTGACCCCCGTTTGGATCACCTAGCTCAAGCATATCAGCCCAAAAAACTTACCCATGCAGAGATGGTGTTTACCGATATAGGTTGTATAAAGCGTGACGACGGGCACAGCGAGTTCGATATGTCTGCTCTGCGTGGTCTGGACGTTCTTGCTGTGGTTATACGCGCGTTTGATTCGGATACAGTACTGCATCCATTAGGCGATGTTGACCCGCAAAATGATGTGGTGTATTTGCAAAGCGAATTTATTCTTGAAGATTTGTCACTGGTTGAAAAACGGCTGGAAAGGATCGAAAAGGAATTGAAGAAAAACAAGAAGGATAACCAGCTGGAATTTGAGTATCTGCAAAAATTCAAAGAGCATCTTGAAGAGGAAAAACCGCTTCGTACATTTACTATGGATTCGGAAGGCGAAAAGATTTTCAGGGGTTTTCAATTCCTCACTCTCAAACCGGTATTGTATATTTTCAATACCGGAGAAAGCGATAGCTCAACGGCTTCGCTTGCCGGCGCGCAGGATTTGCTTGCTGAAAAAGGGGATATGTCCATAACCTTGTGCGGGAATCTTGAAATGGAAGTATCGCAGTTGGATGAGCAGGACAGGCTGGCGTTCTTGGCCGAACTTGGCATTGCGGAGCCGGCGTTGAATCTGTTTATCCGAACGGCGTTTTCCCTGTTAAGCATGATTGTTTTTTTTACTGTTGGAAAGGACGAGGTGCGGGCGTGGGAAATACAGGCAGGTATTACCGCCAAAGAAGCGGCTGGCAGGATTCATTCGGACATATCGCGCGGGTTTATCCGTGCAGAGGTTCTTTCCTATGACGCTTTTGTTTCATGTAACGACAGTTATACGGTTGCCCGCTCCAAAGGGCTGGTACGTCTTGAAGGAAAAGAGTACAAAGTCGCAGACGGGGATATGATTGAATACCGGTTTAATGTGTAGAAAATAGTGATTTTTACGTGTTAAGCATGCTTTTTGCTTAAAGTGTCGGGGATACATATTAATAAAGATAATGTTTACCCGAGGAGTAAAATAATGTTGTTGAACGATAAAACCGGATTTTCGCACGAAATCGGCAATTCAGGATATGAAAGACGTGAAAATCCGCGGTATAATACTTCGTTTCTCAAAAGAAACTTAATTGAGTTGCGTGACAATAGTGAAATAATTTATGACGGACTGGTATCTATTCTCAACATATCCCGTGACGGAATGTGTGTAAAAATAACATTGCCTGACGCAAGCAAAGCGGATAGTTATCGCTCCGGAAAGAATATAAAAATCCTCATCGATATGCCTTTCATAGGAAAAATTATCACCTGTTGCGGTACAATAGCGTGGGTCAGCCCTGATTTCAAGCCAGCGGATTATAGGATGGGGTTGCAGTTTCACAATGAGGAGTTTTCATCAAGCGCGCTTCTTGACCTGTTCGATGAAGAAAAAAAGGCGCAGAGAAAATTGTTCGAGCGTTTGATCTGATCTGTGAAAATTTGTGAGATTGCAGGATTGATCCTTGCCTGAATGTTTTTATATCTAATATAAATGAGTGTTGTCTGTATGAACCAAATAAATAGAGCGGGAAGGAGTATGTTATGCGGCAGAGCAACAGCATAGATAACGATTTATGGCGTATTTTTAGAATAATGTCCGAATTTGTCGATGGTTTTCAGCTGTTTACCGATTTGGGTCCTGCCGTGTCTATATTCGGGTCAGCTGTTACTCCTACTGATGACCCGTATTATGTGAAAGCGCAGGAAACGGCATCGTTGCTGGTAAAAAGCGGGTTTGCGGTTATTACCGGCGGCGGTCCGGGTATTATGGAAGCGGCTAATAAAGGAGCAAAGGAAGCTGGCGGTGAGTCGATCGGGTTGAACATTTTTCTTCCTCGCGAGCAAAAACCGAATCCGTTTGCTACGACAATGGTGCATTTTCGTTATTTCTTTTGCAGGAAGGTGATGTTCGTGAAAAACGCAAAAGCGTTTATCATTTTTCCCGGAGGATACGGGACTATGGACGAGTTTTTCGAAGCCCTTACCCTCATCCAAACCAAGCGTATAGATCAATTTCCGGTGGTTCTTGTGGGTAAAAAATTCTGGTCGGGATTGATAGACTGGATGTATACTGTTTTGTTAAAAGAAAATAAAATAGTCGATAAGGATGTGGATTTGTTTACTCTGGTTGAGGAGCCGGAGGAAGCGGTAAAAATCGTTAATGATTTCTATTCAGATTTTATACGTGAGAATGGAGCTTGAAATTGAGATTATCATATTATAAAAATTTTTTATGGAAATGGATTGCGGCTACTGCGATAACTGTTTTTTGCGTTTGTGTTTCGGTTACATGCGCCGAAGAGCCGGAACATCTTCTGGAAAAATATAAAAGACTGTATCCTGACAGATTGCCTATGGTGTTAGGCATCCCAGGGTTTCGTGTGCCGGGTGTAACAATAGCTCAGGAAAAGCATTTTGGCGATCTTAGAGAACTGCTGGCTGAACACGATATACCTTATTACTGCATGGCTTATGATACGGATGAGTATCCCCTGCCTCCGGTAGCCGACCTGTCGTCGGAACACTATTCCATTGCTTCGACTAGGGTAATCCCTTCGATCGTTCGCGCTATTAAACTTGAGCGAGACCGGCGTATAAAAAATAATCTGCCGCCGGTGGAAGACGTTATTATGGTTATGTACAGTCAGGGTACGGTCGTATCGTATGGTTTTGTTCAACGGCTTCATTACTTCAGGCGTACTTACAATGAATATAGAGAAACGTTTGGCGCGGAGCATTTTGCTATATTAAGCGACCCTGTGTTTTTGGCGTTCATAGAGTCGGTGGATATGTTCAACCTCATAAATAGTATCCGTGTACAGCGGGAACGGGATTTTTTGCGCGATCTGGATATGCAGTTGTTTTACGAGCGTTCCAAAGAAAGAATGAATGAAAAGTATCAGGAGTTGCTCAAGTATCTGCTTGATCCCGGCTCTCTTTTTCCACATGTGGAAAAATTCGATCCTCCCGAAACTAACAAGTATCCCAAGAGATACGTAATAATCAATGAATACGCTAAAAGATGCAAAGACGACCCGGACGAACATGCAAAAATTATGCAGTACATGCAGGATTACTCATTGCTAAATAGCGTTCGTGAGTTGAATTTTATGTATTTTTCAGCTTCGGGATCGATTTTCGGCTCGCCGCATGCCAATTCCGGATACGAATTTTTGAAGAAGTTCCCTGTAGGCCAGTTTGTGGTAAAAGGTGTCCCTCAGATCAAAGATACTCGACTTGGCAGTTTTCATCATACTAGAAAAATAGCGAATCTTGTGCGTGAAAGTAAATCGCCTCATTACCCGATTACAAGTAAAAATACGTTGTTTATTGTCGGCGCTAATGGCGAACGTGGCGATGGGTTGGTCGATCAGCCTAGCGCCCATATAAGCGGACATGGATATGTGAATATTGATGTGTTGCAAAACATGCGATCGGATGATAACTCGTTTTCGCCCGATGAAAAAATAAAAGTTAAGATGGAAGTTTTGCCGAATATTACCACAATACCGCTTAAGGTGCATCACTTTCCAGTTAAAACCTTATGGGGTCTTGGTCCCACACTGCCCGGTTCGGCTTACATGACAAAAGGGCATCCGGTTCTGGATTATTTGTATCCGTTTATTTACAAGGATTTTGAGCGAATAGAGCGTTTGAGCGGTGAGAATGATATTTTTCTTAGACAGTTTATGTTTGAGTTTACGTTTCGCCATATTACGGGCGATGCGGTTACCGACGAGCAAATTGCGGAACGCCGCAGGATGCTGTTTATCGACGGATTGGTCGCGCAGTTTATAAAAGACCTTAATGTGCAGATAATAAAAAAGCATCCCGATATAGATATGCAGGGGAAATATTTTAATGCCGAAAACCTCACCTATGTTTTGATAGGCAGTTACGAAGATTCAATCTTCCGCAAAGGCAAACCTGAAGTCCGTGATATGGAGTTTAGGATTCGAGCAAGGGGATTCGAGCCTATACGCCTGACAGTACCTGCAAGGCCTGGCAAAATAACATTTGTCAATATAAATCTCAGGAAGGAACCTTAACTGCGATGACTCTAAAGTGCGGTATCATCGGTTTACCGAATACGGGCAAATCGACTTTGTTTAACGCGCTGACTGCTTCCTCGGCGGAAGCCAGTAACTATCCGTTTTGTACAATTGAGCCGAACGTGGGTATGGTATCGATACCGGACGGCCGGTTATCTCAAATAGCGAATATAATACATACGAAAAAAATCGTACCGGCTTCTATCGAGTTCGTAGACATTGCCGGGCTGGTACGAAATGCCCATGCGGGAGAAGGTTTGGGAAATCAGTTTCTGGCTAATATTCTCGAAATGGATACGCTTGCTCATGTTGTGCGCTGTTTCGATGAATCGGATGTGGTACACGTTGAAGGCGAAATAGATCCGGTGCGGGATATAGAGATTGTAGAGACGGAAATACTGCTCAAAGATATGGAGCTACTCGAACGGCGTATAACCCGTGTGAGAAAAACAGCCAAATCCGGCGATGCCTTGGCGCGTAAAGACGTGGCCGTATCGGAATCGCTTCTGGATCACCTCAATAACGGACGCCAGATTCGGTTTGTCGAACTGGATACTGCTCAACAGGCAGTTGTTGACGATATGAAACTCCTTTCCGCTAAGCCGGTTATCTATGTACTGAATGTGGGTGAAGATCACTTCGCGATCCCTTCAGATTATGAACTTAAGGCAATTGATTTCGCGAAAAAACGAGGTTCGTCTTTTGTGAGAATAAGTACCAAAATAGAAGCCGAACTGATTGGGCTAACCCCCGAAGACCGGCAGATGTTCATGAAGGAGATGGAGTTGACTGAAACAGCGTTGCCCGCGCTTATACACGAAGTCTATAAAACACTTCATATAGTTAATTTTTTTACCGCCAACGAAAACGAACTTCATGCATGGCATGTTCCTCAAGGCACTAAGGCTCCGCAGGCCGCGGGCAAAATTCATACTGATTTCGAGCGGGGGTTCATTCGTGCTGAGGTCATATCTTTCGAAGATTATATAACCTTCAATGGCGAACACGGAGCCAAAGAACACGGCGTTATGAGGTTGGAAGGCAAAGAATATGCCGTCAGGGAAGGCGATATTATTTTTTTTCGATTCAATGTATAAGATGCCTTAAATTTATTTATAGGTCAGGTAAAAGGAGGAAATGCCATGTTTCGTACGTTTTTGATTGTGTCTATTATGATAATGCTTTTATGTGACTGCATACCCGTAAGCTCTCAGGACAAAGGGTCGGTTTTGCCGGATGAACAGGGTATGTATACAGCAAGCATAATAGCCGAGTTGTCTAAGACAAGGAAAGATCTTGAAAACATGAGAACTCGTTTGGACAGGGAAGACCAGAAAATTTTTAAAGGTTACAATGCGCAATTGATTAAAATTAGTGAAGACCATATCAAGGTTAATGAAAAATTGCTCAAAGCTGTTCGTAAAGGCGAAATTGAGGATATGGAAAAACTGGAGCGCCAGAGGAAGCATGTTGTGCATACCAAAAACGTGGCTGAACTCAATAGAGAAATGGCGGTAACCGTCTTTGACTACGAAAGGCGCGCGCAGGCATTTCCGGATGATTATAGATTAAAGACCGCCATATCGAACCTGAAAAGTGCATACCGCGATATTGTTGACGCGCAGATAATGCTATATGAGGCTGAAACACGGGTTCGGGATGTCTATGGGAAAAAGCACAAAGCTGTCGATTTGCTCGAAATGTATATCGCCGATTCTGCGGATGCAAAGAAGTAAGCGTCTGTTTCTTTATAAAAATACCCGAATGAATATTTAGGTGAAAAACTCTACAAATTACTATTCATTATTCGTTTTGCTTCCTTCACGTTAATTCGAGCATTATGGCCGTGTTTTTTTAATAAAGCCAGTAAATTATTTCCGTTAAGCAGTGTGATAGGTTTGCCTTTTGCAAATTCATAAGAGTCTTTTCCGTAATTGGATGTTGTAACTAATATACCTTTTGTTGCACCCTCATTTACAACAGTTCCATATAAATCTCTAACCGCATTTACACCTACAATGTTGGTATATCTTTTAGCTTGTATAACAATCTTTCCCCCTCGAATTGGGTCTGGATCGAATGCTATTGCGTCAACACCCCCATCACGGCTGGTTTGAGTAACTTTTACTTCGCCTCCGTTGGCGGCAAACTCCTTTTCAAAAAGTTCGCGTACAAGATGTTCAAAATCCTCCCAATGCATTGCCGCAAGATTGATAGATTCGTCAAGATTATCTACAACATATTTACCGTTTACAAAACGCTTATCTGTTCTATCAATTTTCATAATTGGTGGTATTGGCGTTAAATCTATGAGATTAGCGGCAGCAATACCTTTCAAATGTTTAAAAGTAGCTTTTGGATCTACGTTAGCTAAATTGAAACACGAAAACTCTTCTTTTTTAGCAACAACAGACAATATTACTTTAGTTTCTACAACTCCTGTTGCTGGATTTGTATTTGTTACTAATCCATTAAAAGCTATTGCATCTAAGGCGTTTATTACATCGGTTTTAAAAAGCTCATAAATAGTACGAAGACAAACTTGATAAATAACACTTTCAAATAATTGTTTTTGAGCAGATACTGTCATATGCTTTTCAACTATTTCATCGCGGGATTTTATGTACTTATATGACTCAATGGTTGGCAGGTTACTGGGAGAGGGTAAATCGTATTCTATGACCATTATTTTACCTTCTTTCTGATACTCTATCATCCATGCTAGTGGAAAAAAATCTGGATAATTAGAATTATTCAATACCAGATCACAATATTCTTCGATCGCGTTTATGTCGGCATTTTCATAACGTAATTTCAAATTTTCTATGGTATCGTTGAAGCATTGCTGTTCTTTCTCAAATTCATTTTTTTTATCTTTAAAAGTCTGAATAGTTTTATTAAATAAAGCTTCATGCTCTATATTTTTTTGATTAATTAATTCACAATCTTTTATCCATGTTTGATATCTTTTGTCTAACTCTAATTTTATTAATTTTTTAAAAAAGAACTTATAAAAAAAACCATAAGACATTTTTATTTTTTCTAAAGTAGGCTCTTCCGGTAATATTTTTTTTTCAAAATTTATCGGACAACCGTCCGAATTAAATATTATCAATTCTCGTTGTTTCTCATCCTTAACTAATTCGCAAGGTTTTATTGTAAACGGAAATTGTCGTTTCATTTCATTCCAGTTAAGATAACTCTCAATACTGAGTGAATTATGCAAAATTTTATTAAGTTTATGTATTTCTTCTTGCGCTTGCCGATTCATTCCTTCAACGTAGTTTTCACGATTTTCCGAATATCGTTGTTCAAGAAAAAGTTGATATTTCATTGTCCAACTTATAATGACGTCTTGAATCTTATCTCCTAGAGTATTAAAGTCGCGTGATTTTAATGTCTTAGAAAGATGCATTTCATTGAAAATTATTCCTATGGAATATCCTGAAGGATATCCTCTAGTAGTATAAGTTCGATGCATATTAGAAATCTGCAGTCGTCCGTCGAGTAAATCAATACCCTTCAAATCCGATAATCCTATTTTCATATTTGATAAATCAACTTTTCCATCTTCAAAAACAGGTACATCATAATCACGAATAAAATAATAATCTTTATAAAGATTTTCAGCAAAACCTTCTGAATCTATCGGCTTCATATCAGAAGTCTTGGGATTGTAAAAATACGGTGTTATTTTGGTATTATCTGGTTTTTTAAATGTAAAGTATTTGTCGTCTATATTTAGAATGAGTTTGTATATACCTTTAATTATACAATGAGTAATAAAAAATCCTAAATATATTTTACAGAATGTCGTAAAATCATCTGCCATAAATATACTAGTAGCCAAATAAATTAAATGAAAATATATCATAATTTACCCTTTATAGAACTTTTTCCCATAAAGATTTTCTAACGGTTTAATACAACAGCAATCAACAGGCACTTTTTATAGTTGAATGAATAAATTTTTTGCTTATATGATTATATCACATCATTGCACATATTGATATACTTATCAACCAATTTCTCCAAATCCCTAGCCAACTGTTTCTTCCTGTTGCTATTTGCATTGAAATATGATAATGTATTAAATCGAAAGCTGATTATTATTAATGAATTTCAGGCCGAAATTCTATCGTTGCAACATACAAAAATGGGCAGTGATATTTTCTTGGTTTTTTAAAAGATGCGTTATCAGGGGAATTTTGATGGAAAATATACTTATTATAGGTGGCGCGGGTTTTATCGGCTCGCATTTGGCAGACCGGCTTATTGATATGAATCATAATGTAACTGTCTTCGATTCGCTTGAACCGGTTGTTCATCCGGATGGCAGGCCGCCTGCTTATCTGAATCCGAAAATTCATCTTATAAAAGGTGATGTGTGCAATTTTTCGCACCTTAAACGTGTGATCAAAGATAAAACCGTGATCGTGAATATGGCGGCTCATGTCGTCGACCGTTCTAATGAGATAAAACGGTATCTCGATACCAATGTAGGCGGCACGGCGAATCTGATGGAATGCTTGCTCAATTCGGAAAACTGTTGCCGCAAGTTGATTCATGCGTCCATACTGCACAGGTCTACTCGCAAACTGTTCGCGTATCATCCTTTTTATTACATATCTAAAAAGGTTCAGGAAGAGAATATCTATAATTTTTCGCGCCTGTTTAAGTTTCCGGTCGTAATATTGCGCTACGCCGAGGTATACGGGATTCGCCAATCGCTTTCCGTAGGATTAGGCCCGATAGTAATGCGGATTCTGGAACAGAAGTTTGAAAAATTATTTTTAAAAAAAGAAAGTTACTCAATAGATTTTATATCCGTTCATGACGCTGTCAGCGCAACTGTAAAAACTATTTTCGACAGTGTGGCTAACGGTAAGACATATGAGGTTGGAACAGCGCAACCTAAACACCTGCATGATGTTACATGTATGTTTTTGCAACACGTAAAGAAAAAATTACCGACATTGTACGTTCCCGAACAATCGCAGTGTTATGCACCGTCATTTATTTGTAAAGCTGATATCGAGCTATTGCAACATGACCTTCAATTTCAACCGTCAGACACCCTGTCCGTCGATATACCCAAACTGGTAAATTGGCTTTTTTCACCGGAAGGTATAGATATAATTCAGACTGCCAAACAAAACCAAAAAATTACTCGGAGATGTTGAAATTCTTCATAATCAATATGATAAGAATAAATTGGCATATTTCTTGTGTGTATTTATACTAAGAAAGGTGAAAAATTTTCTCGCAAGAGTCGAATTTGTAACTTCTTTGGATGCCAAAGAGTTATAATTATGGGTAGTGTTAAAGGATAAAAAATAACCATTTTGGAGGCTTAAACCGGCAATTTTTTCCTAAACAATTTTCTCGTTATACCGATAGTAGGGATGTCAGACAAAAAAGGAGATGTGGTTATGGATATAAAGAATGTTGGCGATAAATTGACTCAGATCAACAATGGCGATATTCGCCGGTTGGATGCCAAGCACGACCAGAAACGTGCTCAGGCAGGCAATAAGGTTGCCGGTATCCGTTCTGATGAAGTTTCTATATCTTCCGAGGCGTTGCAGGCATTGGAAGTCCAGCGGTATACCCGTTTGGCTAAACAGTTGCCGTCGGTTCGGGAAGATGTTCTGGATACCGTTCAAAACAGGATAAGCAACGGTTTTTATGATAACCCTGAGGTAGTCAGTAAAACCGCTTTGAAGATGTTTGAATAGGCTGTATTTCCATAAAAATATCATAATGCGTTCTTGCCCTTATAGAGCAAGGACGCATTTTTTTATCTGTTAGGGCGCGGAATACGTAGCAAGTCGAGAAATTCCATGCGTGTAGCGCGTTGTGAACGAAATACGCCTAGCATTGAACTGGTGGTTGCGAAACTGTTTAGTTTCTTGACACCTCTGATTACCATGCACATATGAGACGCTTCCATGACAACGCCGACGCCTAGCGGTTGCAGATATTTCATAAGTGATTCCGCTATTTGTGTGGTCAGTCGTTCTTGTATCTGCAATCGTCTGCTGAACGCTTCGACGATGCGCGGTATTTTGCTTAGCCCGATTACTTTGCCGTCCGGTATATAAGCGACATGGCATTTACCTGAGAACGGCAGTAGATGATGTTCGCACAGGCTGAAGAAATCGATATCGCGTACTATTACCATTTCGTCGTACCGTTCTTCAAAAACCGCTCCGTTTATCAGTTCGTCGACATCAATTTTATAACCGCAAGTCAGATACTTATAGGCTTTCGCGACACGGCTGGGGGTTTTCAGCAGTCCTTCGCGTTTGGGGTCTTCGCCGATATACCGCAGAATCTGTTCTATTTCTTTTTCCATATAAAACCTCATTTTGCTGATATTGAAAAAACACCATACCATAAAACCGGAGATTCTTCAAATATAATTCTGTGCATTGATTATGATGTATCAAGCGGCGTAATTAGGCGGTGTCATATTATTAATCACTTGATGAAAAAAGAGATAGGAAAAAATTTCCGTGTGGCGCTTTTATATTTTACTTGATCAGTGGTCGCTTGTATGTATGTAAGTAATTGATATGAATAGCGAAAACTCTAGTAATATGGCCTTATGACGGGCTAGAGATGTTTTAAAATTTGTACTGGCATGACTATTGCTCGAAATAGGCTTGGATTAAAGCGTACAAGGAGGCATTAAAATGTTTGAAGGGTTATATAATTCGGCATCGGGCATGGTTACGCAAGGAAAAATTCAGGAGGTCATATCTGGGAATATAGCGAAAGCTGTCATACCCGGTTATAAGCGTATTGTTCCGGTAGTTAAATCGTTTGATCGGGAACTGGATATATCATTGAAAGAATCCCGGTTGCTGAACGATCAGGTTGGCGGTGCGGATGTCAGCCGGTATCACACTGTATTTGAAGCTGGCAACATGAAAGCGACCGAAAATCCGTTAGACTTGGCAATAGAGGGAGAAGGTTTTTTTACCATAAATATAAACGATAACGAGTATTACACCAGAAACGGAAGGTTTTCTATCAATAATGAAGGACAGTTGGTTACCCCGGAAGGATATCTAGTGATGGGCGACGGCGGGCCTATAGAAATAATTGATGGAAATGAAACGAATCCGGCTGTCACCCGCCGTATAAATATAAGTTCGACCGGTGATATCAGTATTCAGGTAGCAGGCCAAAACAATGAGCGTAAAGTTGGAAAACTTAAAATCGTGATGTTTGAGGATATCTCAAAATTGCAATCGTTAGGGCAGAGCGTATTTACCGCTGGTCGCGGCAGTGACCCGCAAATAATGGATCGTCCGCGTATAGCGCAAGGGTATGTTGAAGAATCGAACGTGAACATACTTGACGAAATGGTATCAATGATAGCCAATATGCGTATTTATGAGACCAATCAGAGGGCTCTGAGCAATATGTCTAATGCATATAATAGAAGTATAAACGAGATAGGCAGAGTTAGTTAAGGAGGAGCTTTTATGTTAAGAGCGCTTTTCACGTCATCTACAGGAATGAAGGCACAGCAATTGTACGTCGATACTATAGCCAATAATCTGGCTAACGTCAATACGACCGGATTTAAAAAAAGCAGAGTGGACTTTCAAGATTTGATTTATCAGACACTCAAAGCCGGCGGGTCGGAAACCGCTGACGGCAATCAGGTTCCGGAAGGTATGCAGGTAGGGCTTGGCGTCAAGCCGGTTTCTATAGCCAAATTGTTCAGTCAGGGAACGATCAGCCTTACAGGAAACGATCTGGATTTCGCAATAGAAGGCGACGGTTTTTTTCAGATACTGCAACCGAACGGTACGATAGCATATACCCGCGACGGGGCATTTAATATCGATGCCAACGGTAATCTTGTAACCAATGACGGTTTTTTTCTTGAACCGGCAATCAGTATACCTGCCAATGCCAAAAAAGTCAGTATCGGGCAGGACGGCTCGGTATCGGCGCTACTTGATGACAACACAATAGCCAATATAGGGCAGATAGAAATAGCGACGTTTATCAATCCGTCCGGTTTGAGCGCAGAAGGTCGTAATTTGCTTATAGAGACAGCGGCATCTGGACCGCCGTCTACAGGGACGCCCGGGTTAGAGTCGCGCGGGACGCTTGCTCAAGGTTTCTTGGAGTTGTCCAATGTACAGCTGGTGGACGAATTGGTCAATATGATTATCGCGCAACGGGCTTACGAAGTTAATTCACGGGCAATCAGAACATCCGATGAAATGTTGCAAACGGCGAACCAACTTAGGTAACAGTTAGCAGATATAATGGGAGGAATGATGCGTCTTACATTCAAACTGATATTGATGATAGGCATATACTTTTTGTGCGTACGATTGCTGTATGCCGATTCGATTAGTATTCAAATGAAAGAAGATGTGCGTCTGAACGGAACCGCTATTTGTCTTGGCGACATAGCCGTGGTACAGGGCGAAGACACGGTGCTTGTCCGTGCGCTTAAGGAAATACCGATCGCGCAGGTGCCTCAGTTGGAAACAGGCAAACGAAGCATATCTACTTCGGAAGTATTGATGCATATGCGCAAAATAGGTATCGAAGAATCCCGTATAAAGTTTTCCGGACCTTCGGTAGCGACCGTTTATCCCGAACTTCAAACAATACCGGCTCAGCATGTTTTTGACATAGTTACCGGATTTATCTATGAGAATATGCCGTGGGATCCGAACGATGTAATAATGCATCCACAGCGTATGCCGGACGATATGGCAGTTGTATGCGGCGATGTGAGCTATGAAGTGATACCGCTTTCAAAAAATCAGTACATAGGACAGTCACGGTACACGGTCATAATTTACGTAGACGGACAGATTCAGAAAAGCGTCAATATTTTTCTGGATATAGTTGTGTTCAAAGAAATACTTGTAGCCAGTAAGAAAATTGAGCGCGGTGAAATGATACTGCCGAGTAATGTTATGCGTCTGAGAAAAGAATTGCGGGCTAATACACAGGACGCGATAAGCGATCCGGCGCGGGTGCTTGGCATGATAGCGGCGCGAAGCATACCGGCGAATGGGATTCTCAAATCGTCGTATATAGAAATGCCGGTTATCGTACAAAGAAAGGATATGGTTCGAGTCTATTTGAAATCCGGCGGACTACTGATACAGTCGGTGGGGCTGGCAAGGGAAAGCGGGGTCATCGGTGACTATATCAAAGTTCAGAATATCGATAGCCAAAAAATATTTTTCGCGCAGGTTACCGGTATTCGTGAAGTAACCGTAGATGCGAATGCGGGAGAAGCGTTATGAAAATTACAGTTTTATATATTATGTTGTTTATGACGGTTTCCGGAGTATGCTACGCCGATTCGCTTTGGCGTAAGGAATACCATTCGCGAGGGTCTTTGTATACCGACGATAAAGCATCCCATATCGGAGATATCGTAACTATAATCATTAGCGAAACGACCAGCGCCAAAAGTTCATCAAAAACCACTACGAATAAAGATGTGGCTAATGTAGGCGCAATTACCAGCTGGTTTTATCCGTCCAACCCGCCGGAGTACATTGAGAAAGACAATGAAATGCCTAGTTGGAACTATAAAATCAACAAAGATTTCAGTGGCGGAGGCGAAATTACAGAGGGCGGCAGTTTTACGGCAAAAATTACCGCAAGGGTTATGGATGTACTACCCAACGACAACCTTCTTATACAGGGCAGTCGCGAAGTAACTGTTGCCGGTGAACGCAAAAGAATCGTTATATCCGGTACGGTGCGAAGAAGCGATATTCTGCCTGACAATACAATACCATCCAATTTAATTGCAGATGCGAAAATATATTATGACGGAAAGGGGCCTATTGCGGATAACCAAAAACGTGGTTTTTTTACGTGGTTAAGGGACAGTTTTTCGTTGTTTTAACATTATGAGGAATAGAAGCTATGAATAGATGCGGTAGGAAAATATTATGGCTGATTGTTTTGATGATTGTAGCAGGGTGCGCTACTACATTGTCTGCCGCGCCGCGTGTCAGGGTGAAAGATGTTGCCATCGTCGAGGGAGTCAGGTCGAACCATTTGTTCGGATACGGTCTTGTAATAGGTCTTGACGGGTCAGGAGATAGTAGCAGTACGGAATTTACCTTGCAGTCTGTAGCCTCAATGCTGTCAAAAATGGGTATTACGGTAGATCAGGATGATATTGATACAAAAAATGTCGCGGCTGTTATGGTAACAGCTGAAATACCGGCATTTGCGAAATCGGGAACGCGAATTGACGTGTCGGTGTCTACTATAGGCAACGCTAAAAGTTTGTTCGGAGGAACGTTACTGCTGACACCGCTACAGGCAGTTGATGGAGAAATTTATGCATTAGCGCAGGGACCTTTGTCTCTTGGAGGTTTCTCTTTCAGCGCGGGCGGCGGACAAGGCGGCGCGTCTGCTGTGAAAAATATTCCTACTTCGGCAGTTATTCCCAATGGGGCTCTTGTGGAAAAAGAGGTACCTTCTACAATCGTTAGAAACAGAATGATAAATATTTCGCTCCGTCATCCGGATTTTACGTCGTCCAAACGGTTAAGCGACGCTATAAACGCTGTTTTTGCCGATGCCGCTACAGCCAAAGACGCCGCTACCGTGAGCGTTATAGTGCCAAACGATTTTCTGCTTCAGGAACGGTTGGTGCATTTTATTTCGTATCTGGAAAATCTTGTAATAGAACCGGATGCAGTGGCTAGGATAGTTATTAATGAACGCACAGGTACGATAGTTGCTGGTGCTAATGTGAGAATATCTACTGTCGCAGTGACGCACGGCAGTTTGAATGTGGTCATCAAATCGAAACCGGTTATTTCACAGCCGAATCCCTTTGGAGAAGGGGAAACGGTTGTAGAAGGCGATGTGGAGCTTGTCATAGAGGAGAAAGACAATCCGCTTATGGTGGTGGAAGATGGGGTGACTATAGGTGATGTTGTAAACGCATTGAATTCGCTGGGGGCCTCGCCCAGAGACCTGATAGCTATTTTTGAGGCGATGAAGCAGGCTGGGGCTATTCAGGCTGAACTAGTGATTATGTAAGAGGTGTAGAATGGATATTATACCGCAACTCGGATCGCATGTGCCGTATGAAGATCATAAAACGCGCCTGTTGACACAGCAGGCGGCTGATGTGCGCCGGATAGCCGGCGATAATTCGCAAAAAGCGAAATTTCAGGAAGTGGCAAAAAATTTTGAATCGCTGTTTGTCAATTTACTTTTACAGCAGATGCGTAAGACCATACCTAAATCGGATTTGATCGACGGCGGGCATGGGCAGGAAATCTGGGAAGACATGTTTTACGAGGAAATATCGAAACAGGCTACGCAAAACAATTCGCTTGGTATATCCGAATTGTTGATGAAAGAATTTCAGCGCCACATTACGGATACTGAACCGAACAACTCAAGTGAGGGAACTTATGAAAATCAGTAAACTCAGAATTCAGAAAATAGGGTCGCTACTTGAACAGGAACTATATATATATGACCGGCTTCATAAGGCGGCAAAATCAATTCAGGATCTGGTAGTTATTAATGACATAAATATGCTTAACAGTATGGTTGAGCAGGAAGACGCTCTATTTGCTCGTGCAGAGCTGTTACGGCAAGAGCGTCTGCAAATTATGTTGGAACTCAAAGACGAGTTGAATCTGTCTGACAGCGAGTTTGGGCTGGCGCGTTTGATGGAGTTTATGGATGAACAAGACGCGCGGGAAATTCACCGGTTGCGCGATGAATTGCTCGCTAGCATAAGCCGGCTTGATACTATCAATAGGATAAATCATGAACTGGTTGACTATTCGCTTAATTTGAACGCGCAGTTTATGAATCTGCTGGTCAACTTAGGCCAGAACAATCCGGTGTATCAGAAGTCCGGTATGCTAAAACAACAGGCAAATGTTGCGCGTCGTTTGCTGGATAAAAAGGTGTAAATAAAATGGCAGGATCGATTTTTTCCATATTCGATATCGGTGTTCGCGCGCTTTATGCCCAGCAAACGGCGTTGAATGTTACCGGTCACAATATCGCCAACGCGAATACGGAAAATTATGTCCGCCAGCGCGCCGAATTGCGTGAAGCGGAAAGCATAAACAGTTCGCCCGGACAGCTCGGAATGGGTGTTAAGGTTGAGGAGATTATCCGTATCAAAGATGAGTTCACCGATTTTCAGCTACGTAAACAACTTCAGACGCTCGGCTATTTCGATACGAAAAACGGCATCTTGCAACAATTGGAGAATATTTTCAACGAACCGTCGGATAACGGTTTGAATAGTGTTATTTCCGCATTCTACGACAGCTTGCAGGATTTGTCCAATCATCCTGAAACATATTCTGCGCGCGTGATGGTTAAAGAGCAGGCTGAAGCTCTGGTCGGTGTGTTCAACAGTACTATCGCGAATTTGTCTGAATTGAAAGCTAACATCAACGAAAATATCAATTTTAAAGTAGCGGAAATAAATTCGCTTACCAAGGAAATAGCCACTCTTAACGATCAGATCGTAAAAGCGGAAGTCGGAGGGCTTCAAAACGCCAATGATCTGCGAAATCGTCGTGACGCGCTTGTGCGTGATTTGAGCAATATGGGCGATGTTTTCGTGCGGGAAGGAGAGGATAACCTGCTATATGTTCAGATGGGAGATCAGATTCTGGTTAGCGGTGTTTATCCTGTCGAGTTGCGTACTGTTAATACCGCCGACAATACTTTTGAAATAGTGACCAGAAACGGGAATAGGTTGAATATAAATAATGGATCGCTCAAGGCGATGTTTGAGATGCGCGATGATGTCATTCAAAAGTACGCCGATGATCTGGATCAATTGGCAAAAACGATAATAAAAGAATTGAATAGTGCTCATGTAGGCGGAATTGGGTTGACTCAATATAACAATATAATATCGGAAAACTCCGCCAAGTCGGTTACTGTTCCGCTGGTGAATGCCGGACTTGATTTTCCGGTTAACGGAGGCCAGTTCAGTTTATCGCTATACGATAATAACGGTAATTTGAAATCGGAAACCGCGGTTACGGTGAATCCTTTTGCGGACAGTTTGAATGATATTGCGGCTCGTATTAACTCCATAGCCGGCTTTTCTGCTTCTGTGACATCCGATAACAAGTTGTCGATAGTAACCTTGTCCAGTAGTGATAAGTTCAGTTTTGTCGCCGATTCCGATAGATCTACAGATACTAGTAATTTCCTGATGGCAATGGGATTGAATACCTTTTTCAAGGGTAAGGATGCGGCTACTATAGCAGTTGCCGATACGATTGCCGGTGATGTCAATAAAATTGCGACCGGAAAAACGCTTGCTCCGGGAGATAACTCCAATGTCATGCAACTTATAGCTACACGCAATTTAGCATCGACACAGGATGCTACCTTTGAGGATTTTTATTCGTCATTGATAGGCAATCTCGGTGTAGAACGTCAGGTCAATGTTCAGCGCATGGGTACGCAAGAATTGATTGTAAATACGTTGCGTGAACGCCAGCAGTCGGAATCGGGAGTTTCTTTTGACGATGAAGCGGTGCATTTGCTTCGCTATCAGCGCGGGTATCAGGCCGCGTCGAAGTTCATACAGGTTGTAGACGGGTTGATAACTACCTTGATACAAATGTTGTAACACTGATAAAGGGTTTTGGTTATGCTAGATAGAATTACCAATTCGATGAAAGTTAACAGGACATTGCAATATCTGTCAAGCAATATGAACAGTATACAAAAAACTCAGGAGCAGATATCGTCAGGTAAAATGATCAGGGTTGCGTCTGACGATCCTATAGGGGCTATCCAGTCCATGACGATCAACAGCAGTTTGAAAAAGGTTGCACAGTACGGAAAAAATATAGATAACGGGATTAGTTTCCTTGAGCATACATCATCTGTTTTGACGCAGATAGAAGATATACTTATGGAAATAAAGACTATTGCGGAAAACGGGGCGTCGGACGTCACTACCAGTGCGGAGCGGTCGGCTTTCGCATTTCAAGTAGATCAGATGCTCCAAGAGCTTATTCAGGCGGCGAATTCTAAATACGAAGGTAAGTTTATTTTCGGTGGAACAGAAACTTTGAGCGGTACGGCAGTCAATTCTGCGCCGTTTAATATACGTATGAGCGGTACGTCAATTGCCGGTGTAATACAGAACCCCAAAGGCATCTCCGGAGAAATAAAACGATTGGTGAACGATGGCAAATATGTTACTATTAACATTGCGGGAGACGCTGTTTTTCAACCTAACGGTGAAGGCGGCGAGGACGATATCTTTCAAACGATTATTAAACTTAGGGAAAACCTGCTGGCCAATGATGGCAACGAGATACAGAAACGTATAAGGGAACTGGATAACGAATTCGATTTGCTGGTGGGACAGAATACTCTGGCCGGATCAAAAGTGGTACGCATGCAACTTATATCCGATCAGTTGGAAGATTTGAAGGTAATACATAAAGAACATTTGTCCAATATTGAAGATACCGATGTCGCGGAAGCGATAATGCGGTTGCAGATACAGGAAGTAACTCTGCAGGCTACACTGAACGCGAGTTCGAGAATCTTGCAGAAATCGTTACTGGATTATATTTGATAATTTAAAATAACGGTGTATTATTATTGAGCAAGGGGAGGATTGCCATGAAACTGAAAACAACCCGATTTGGGATGCTCGATGTACCCGAGGAAAATATTTTGAATTTTCCCGAAGGAATCATCGGGTTCGAAAACTGCAAACGATTCGTGATTCTCAGCAAAAAGGAGAACGCGCCTCTGCGATGGTTACAATCGCTGGATCAGCCGGGGCTTGCGTTTATTATTATCAATCCTATGTTATTTAAACCGGACTACGAACCGCAACTGGAACGTCAGGATTTGGCAACCCTGAAGATAAAGGATTTGTCTCAGGCGGAAATACTATCCATAGTTGTTGTACCGGAAAACCCGCGTGATATGGTAGCCAACCTGATGGCGCCTATAGTGCTGAACCCGAAACTGTGTATCGGTAAACAGGCCATAATAAAAGACGCGGCGTATCCGACCCGATACCGCATACTTGACAGCTATGGTGAAAATGCTGAATCAACTCAGGCGTTGTCCTGTTAATTATAAATAGGAGATTCGTTTTAATGCTTATATTGACAAGGAAGTTAAACGAAAGCATCATGATTGGTGATATAGAGATAAAAATCACCAGCCTCAAGGGAGATTATGTCAAGCTGGGCATTAAAGCTCCCCGCGAAGTGCCTATACACCGTAAAGAAATATATGATTTGATACAAAAAGAAAATATGGAAGCCGCTGAGGCTAAAATAACCGATATATCCGATTTGTCATTGTTTTTTCAGAAAAAAGATTAACGGGTTAATATACGTTGTATCGTTTTTGATCTTTGATTTAGAAGGTGGTGGTGTGGAAAAACTGGTTGCTTGAGGTCACTGGCCTGTTGTTGAGTGTCTGCTGTAGAAATTTCAGCAAGGCACTGGTGGCGGTGTACGGGTAGCAAAGTACGGTAAGTGGGGTCTCAACCATTAAATGCAAGGATGCAACCAGTAATCAAGGAGGACGATACTATGGGTGACCTAGCTCGAATAAACACAAATATTGCCGCTCTGCGAGCATTTCAAACATTAACCGATATAAACAGTCGTTTAGTTAAAACTCAGGAGCGTATAGCTACAGGAAGCGTAGTAAACCGCGCGTCGGATAGTCCATCGGACTATTACATATCCCGGACATTAACCCGTGATATAAATGCGGTGGAGCGAACTCAGAAAAATATCGAACGCGGTATCAACTTTCTGCAAACCAACAACAGCCGTCTTGCCCAGATAACCAATATTTTAATCGAAGCAAGCGATCTTGCCAATCAGGCTAACAGTCTTGCTGTGTCGTCGGCTGAAAAGCAGGCTATTCAGCAGGACATCACTCAGCTCATGCTTGAGGTGGAAGCCATATTTCAAAGCGGTGTAGCCGCTAAACTATATACAGGTTTCAGCCTCGGTGGACTGAAGAATGTCAGTCTGACCGGCAATTTGACAGCTAATCCTATGGCCTCTCTGTCTTTGAACGGGACGAATATTATGATAACCGGTTCCGACTTACAGTTGGAAGCGACTATTCGTCATATCGATAACGCGCTTATCAGAGTGCTTGAGGATGAGGAACGGCTTGGGTCGTTTATCCATCGTTTGGAAGTGGAGTTTGACGTTGCCGAGGTTGAAAATACCAACCTAAAGGCGTCTCGCAGTTCCATTATGGATGCCGATTTGGCCGAAGAACAATTGACTCTTACCAATTTGCAAATTCTGCAACAGGCCGCAATATCAATATTGACACAAGCAAACAGTGCTCCCCGGGCAGTACTTCAATTATTTGAATAAGTATTGCAAGAGGAGTTCGGAAGCGGAAAGGATTTTTTAGATTCTTTCCGCTTCCGGTGAAGTTTTATGCCGCCTTGACGATAAATATACTAGTCGCATATTAATGGAGGATAATCCGAAATGAGTGTTTCTTCTTCGATAGAGATTCAGGAAGCAATAGAGAAGATTATAGATATTGAACGGGATTCTGTCCGTGAAATGAAGACGGACAGGTCTGATCTTATTGATGTTAATTCTGCGCTGGCCGCGATAGACACCAGTCTCGAGGCGCTTCAAAGTAAAATAGCGGCGCTTACTACCAGCAGTACATTTTACAGCAATCAGGCTGTATCTAGTGATACAAATATACTTACCGCATCGGCAACTACCACTGCCGTGCAAACGGTATATCAGGTAACTGTGAATCAGCTGGCGCAGGTAGCGAGAGCCACGTCTTCATCGGCGATAGGGCTTAGCGAAGGTACGTATGCTGTCTGGCAGAGCGGCGAACCGATCAGCGCAAGCGGCGGATCTAGCACAAAGGTCAATCCGAATATCGTTTTTGCCAGCGGTACTGCCGCAATAGGGTTTGATATGGATAAAGTGGTTGTGTCCGGTTCATTCAAAGTCAACGGAAAAGCTATCGCAGTAACCGGCAGTGATACAATTTACACGATTCTTTCAAAGATAAATTCCGAGAATCTGGGAGTGACTGCGACATTTGATATAGCTGAAGATAAAGTGGTTCTGACATCAACTTCCATAGGGGCGGGGAAAACGCTTGAGCTAACCGATGATACATCGGGATTTCTTGACGCGGTTAAATTAGTCGCTGTGAACGGAAATCCTCCTGTGGGCTTTACCGACGGGACAAGCGCGGGCGTAAACGCCAAACTGAATACGACTTCCATGGTAAGCGGCGCAAACGCTGTTACCAACGGATATTTTACCATCAACAATATTACTTTTAAGGTTGATACGGCCACCGATTCGATAAGTTCTATCCTAAGCAGTATAAATAACTCCAAAGCCGGAGTAAGCGCCTATTACGACGAGATTGAGGATAAGATTACCATTTCATCGCGAACTACTGGCAAAGATGTTTATTTCGAAAATGATACGAGTAATTTCCTGAAGAAAATCAATCTTCTTGACAGCGCTGGCGATCTTGACGCTACTGAAGGCAAATCTCGATATACCGGTACGAAATCGGAAGTTTTAGTAAACGGTCAACTTCTTCAGCGTGACGGTAATACTTTTTCTATCGGAGGAACAACGTTTACATTGAAGACTACCGGTCAGTCTAATGTTACTGTTACCTCAGATACCCAGACAGCGGTAAATGCAGTCAAGGGTTTTGTCGATCAATATAACAACACTATATCTCTGATCGACAGCAAACTTAAGGGAGTCCTTAAGAATGACCGGTCAATAAACAATGTCAAACGGAAACTTCAGCAAATTATAGTCAAAGCTACAGCTGACGACAGTACATTTAAGCGGTTGTCGGATATAGGAGTGTATTTCGTAGGTACCGGTGGATACGGGTTAGGGACACTCAGATTCAGGCAATCCGAGTTTACATCGGCGCTCAATGATAACAAGGAAGATGTGTTTAAGCTCTTTGAGACTAAAAATGACGGTTCGGGATTTACTAATAAGATCGATTCGTATCTTAAAAATATGACAAATAACAGCACCGGCAGTTTTGCAATAAAAACTAACGGAAATATAAAACTCATCAAGCAGATTGAAAAGCGCATAGAAAAAGAAGAAAACCGACTTGAAAAGCGCGCTAAAGATTTGCAGGTTCAGTATCAGGAACTTAATTCAGCAGTGGTGGCGATGGAAAAACAAATGAACTCGTTCAATTCGTTCGCTTCGTCTATGGCGAATATAACTAGTTCGTATTGGAATCAATAAATAAAAGTTAACTATTATTAATGGCTGACGATATATATCCCTGAAAGAGCTTGTCTCGTATTGATAAAGGAGGTATTGGATATGGCTTATGATTCGAACGATCCTTCGAAACAGTATTTACGCATGAAGATAGAAAGCGCAACCCCTATAGGGCTGGTTGTTATTCTATATGACGGCGGTATAAAGTTCATCAAAAAAGCCTTGGTTGATATGGATAATAAAAGTATCATGGGTTTTGTGGATAATGTCGTCAAGGCGCAGAATATTTTGCGAGAATTGCGTGATTCACTTGATATGAGTATAGATCAGATAGCCCCGCAGTTGCGGTCGTTGTATACCTACATGCTCAAAAGGTTGATAGTTGCGGCGGTGGAAAAAACTCCTGAACCCGCACAGGAAGTCCTTAAAATGATGGAGTCGTTACGCGGTACTTGGGATAAGGTGCGCTCCATGGCTGAATCAGGCCAGATTGATGTAATTAAACGCGATAAGTCTGAAGTTCATCAGCATTCGCTCAAACCTAACCCGATTGTACATCCGCAAGCTCCCAGTATCAGCTTGCAAGGATAATGGCGGTTCATATCTGCCGGCATTCCGAGATATAATAACCACTAGCTCCTTGAATTGCTGAAAATTTCGCAATTCCAAAACATCTATTTTAAATAAACTACTATATTTTTTAAAAAGTTTTTGTTGTGGTATATTTTGCGTTTATTCTTAAATTGCTGTTAAACTCACATATGTAGGTAAGTATCTTATTAATAGAATATTAACTTTGACAAGCCTTAGAGCAAACAGGAGTTCTTCATTTTTACCGTCAAATCGAAAGAAGTAACTGTAATAAATGGTTTTATTTTTGATCTGTTATTTGCTAATATTCAAAAAATCGAAGTTTTACTTTTTTGACCTAACCTAAGGAAACATGCCGATGAAATCGCATACGGAATATGTTGTATTTAACACGAAAAAACGGCGTGAGTATATAAATATAACAGGCAGAGTCCACGAGGAGCTTCGTAAAAGCGGTATACAGGAAGGGTTGGTATTGGTGTCGGCGATGCACATAACGGCGGCTGTTTACATAAATGACGCTGAGAACGGTTTTATCGAAGATTTGGATGAAATGCTCGATACGTTGGCTCCTTTAGGTAAAGAATACCGCCATCATAGAACCGGTGAAGATAATGGGGACGCTCATCTAAAAAGTATATTGACACATAATCAGGTGTTATTGCCTGTAACCCGCGGGCAACTTGATTTAGGTCCGTGGCAACAAATTTATTATGCTGAGTTTGACGGACGGCGTCCCAAAAGAATGATAATAAAGATTATTGGTGAATAGAAAAATCCTCTTATAGCTACGGAATTGTTCTTGGAATAGCCGCAGGCGGAATGGTAGTATGCTTCATATTGTCGATAGCAGGCCTTAAAAATAGGATAAATCATACAAAGGAGGGCATTTTAATGTCAAAAGTGTTGAAATTAGCGGTAGGGATTGCTTTTATTTTGTCAGTCATAAGTGTAACCACGTCGTTAATGCTTGCGGCAAAACAGATGAAATACCGTGACCAGATGGAGGCTAGCAGTAAACAGGTTGAATTGAACAAAGATATGCAGGCGTCCATTAATAAAAAAATAGCTGATTTCGATAAAGTCATCAAAGAAAAAAAAGAGTTGCAAAAGCAGGTAGATGCTATAAAAGAAGAACTCGACACTACCAGTGAAAAAATGCAGGATTTGCAGAATCAATTGGCAGTTAAAGACGAAGAAATGGCGGCATTGCGCGAGCAAACGAGCGGCTCAGATGAAGGAAAAGTCATGGAGCTTATCGGCAATATGGAGAAATTGAAATCCGATTTGGCTTCGGCGGAAGCAAAAATTGCTCAGGAAGAGGAGAAACGCAAGTCCGTGTACCAGAAGATAGATGAGCTGAGTTCTCAAGTCGAAGACAAAGACACCAAATTATCGGAAGCTCGTAAACGCGAATCCGATTTGTTGACTCTGGTCAGTATGCTAAAAAGTCAGGTTTCCCAACTTAAATCCATAACCGAACAGAAAAAAGATAGCGATGTGAAAGTAGAAGCTCCGATCGAAGTAATCAATGAAGAATTGATGTTCATTGTATTTGATATGGGTTCTAAAAACGGTGTGCGTCAGGACGACGTCCTTAAGGTTTTCCGCGGTGAAGATTTTCTGGGTCTTGTTACTGTTATAGAGGTGTTTCCGAACAAGGCGGCGGCGTCGATATCGCATAAGCTGATTGAAAATAACATCGGGAAAGATTGTGTAGTTAGAAAATAGTTTGTCAGATCACTTGAACAATAGCTAAGGAGCTTATTAAGTCATGAAAAACCAAACGTTTATTTTTGAATCGGGCTTCGTCTATGCTGTAGCTGTCTTGGCTGTAGCCGTTATGTTGACTGCCATGCTAAACGGTTGTTCAACTGTGCCTCCCGAACAGGAGGGTTCTTCTATTCCGTGGGCACAGCCGGAACAGTGGGAAAACAGTCAACTTAAAACCGGAGTCGGCTTCTGATGAAAAGCTATGCGATGATAGTATTGTTTTTGTTATGCGGTATTTTTATTTCGCCGGCGGTTGACGGTAATTCCAAACCGTTTGGATTATGGATAGAATGTGAGGGACATTACTCAACGCTCAATACCCGTGCTTCTATTTTGGCTATGATTGAGGATGCGGCAACTATGGGTGTTACCGATCTGTTTATACAAGTGCATCGGGGCAACAGAGCGTGGTTTGATTCTTCGTATGCCGATACGACTCCTTACAAGACGATTATGGAGAAGGAGAATATTGATCCTGTAAGATTTACTATAGACAGGGCAAAAGAGCGTGGAATGAGAGTTCATCTTTGGCTGAATTGCTTCAGGGTACTTCGGAACCTTGAATCTCCTATAGTACAGCAGTTGGGGACAAAAATTTTTACTCGCGACGGCAAAAAACGCTTGATACTGGATTATCCCAAAGAAGATTTGCCTGACGGCGGATATTGGCTTGACGCCGGAGATTTGCAGGTGCAGGAATACCTTGTCAATCTGATGACCGAGGCGATTCAAAAATATCCTGACTGTGCGGGTCTTCATCTTGATTATGTGCGGTATCCTTACAGGGTTCCGTTTTATCCGGGTTCGCAGTGGGCAGGCGGACATGGGTTCGGTTACGGTATAGACAGTGTCAACCGGTTTGAGCAGGCAACCGGTTTAAATCCGTTTACCATGGAATTGAATCGCGAAAACGCGCAGAAGTGGGATTCGTGGCGGCGTGATCAGGTTACGGAATTTGTTCAAAAAATAGCTAAGGTTTGTAACGATAGGAACAAAACTATTTCTACAGCGGCTATTTGTTGGGCGGATAGAGCATATCTGAGCGCTTTTCAGGATTGGCGCAGGTGGATGGAAGACGGTACAGTATCTTTTGTAGCATCCATGAACTACACTACCGATCGGCGGTTTGCTCGCTATTTATCGCGCGAGGCCATTGCTTCCAAAGCCAATTCAAAGGCGTACATCGGATTCGGTGCTTACATGTTGACCGACCAGCCGGAAAACATGGCGGCACAAATTGACGATGCGTTGCAACTGGGTGCTGACGGGATTGTCATTTTTTCCTACGATGCGATAAAAAAATATCCTGCAATTATGAAAGTAATTGCCGATAAAGCGCGTTAAACGATTATGGGCATAGAAAAAGACCATTTACCGGTAATGCTTATTTGCGCAGTACTCGCCGCGGATACGGATTATTTAGCTCGGGCGATATCTTCATTGACCGGAGAATTCGGGGATATTGCCATGCAGAGCGATGTTATACCGTTCGATTTTACCGAATATTATAACGAAGAAATGGGTAGCTCTATTGTTCGACAATATTTCGGATTTGAACGATTAATCAGTCCCGATCAGATAGCGGACATAAAGCGGTGTACAAATGCAATAGAGAAAACCTTCGCTACAGGAAACCGGCGGCAGGTTAACCTTGATCCGGGTTATTTGACACTAGCAAAACTAGTGCTGGCCACGACCAAAGACGCGACACACCGATTGTATTTGCGGGACGGCATTTACGCTGAGTCGACTCTATTTTTCAAGGCAAAAACATTTCATATATGGCAGTGGACATATCCCGATTATAGAGCGCAGTCGACTATCTTTTTTTTAAATGAGTTACGTGAAAAGTACAAAGATAAGCTGAAAAGTTTGTAATTCGCAGTTGTGACGGCTGATTAATCAAGAATCGTTGACAAACTACTCATCGCGTAGACATAGTCATTTTATTATACGTCCTTGTTAAAAAATTAAAAATTACATTGAAGTAATATTTGCTATTGCTTCGCTGATAGCTTGCTCCATGACAAACATAATTCGTTCTTTTGGAGATGATCCGTGGAGCGGTTTATCGAGCGCGTGCAGATCGTGGAGTATCTCATGGTTTGTAACGGAAATCGGAGAGTCAAGGTAATTAAGGTTGTTTCTTCGCAATGAGCAATACCATATAACCTGTCCTGTTTCTACATGTACAAGTCTAAGTTCGATAGAAACATGGGCAACGTATGTACCGATAAATCCGTCTGCGCCGGCTGTTCCCGCCGTTTTTACATTGAAATATGCGAACGCTTCGTGTACTTCACCTGTAAGAATGGCATCCGCTCCCGATATCTTGCCGATTCTGATAGCTGTATCTTGGTTAGTCAATCCGGTAGCTTGGAACTGTTGTTCCTCGATTAGACGCTTTATGTTTCGCCGGTCGACAATATTGAATGAATAGCTGGATATCAATGTACGTTCCGCGATTCCTGCCGCGATTGATCCGTCGTTTTCCGATAGATATACGTATGAATCATACGGAGGTATATTGAAAGACGGATGAGGGTAAAATTTTTCCGTAGGTTTTTTCTGACTGTCGATAAAATTCATAACCGCAATTTTCGATATATTGAATGATCGGAAATTAGGGTGAGGAGGACATTGGGCATTTTGCATTGTTTCAGGGTTGAGATTCAGCACGACAGACTTACTTCCTGATGTTGTGCATGACATCACAAAAAAAGGCATAGTCAATAGCAAGATAACCAATTGTTTCATTGTAACCTGCGAGTTTGCTTATATGTTGAACTGACAATCCCTACTATCGTATAGCCGGACTGCTTATGTCAAGCACAATAAAAAGGTTTTGTCAGATATAATTTAAGTTTAAAAAAAGGCTTTTTTAAAAAGATTTAATCTAATATGATACATGGCAGGCGATTCAAATAATTTAACCAAGCAATGGAGGGTATTTATGACGGGTTATATAGAGCAGTTTGGTTTTGTGACTCAAGCGTTTATAGCAGGTTTGTTTACATGGTTTCTTACTGCGCTTGGCGCATCTGCGGTATTCAGCGCAAAGAGCGTCAGTCAGAAGATGTTGGATTCGATGCTGGCATTTGCCGGAGGAGTTATGATAGCGGCCAGTTTCTGGTCGTTGTTGTCTCCGGCAATAGAAATGTCGGAAGGACATCCTATCGGACCATGGTTTCCGGCGGTAGTGGGTTTTTTGCTTGGCGGAGTTTTCCTTAGGTTGATTGACAAAATACTTCCGCATTTGCATCTTGGGTTTCCAATGAGCGAGGCTGAAGGTATTCATACTAAATGGCGACGCAGTGTACTGCTGGTGCTTGCCGTAACGATTCATAATATACCTGAGGGTTTGGCGATAGGCGTAGCGTTCGGTGCGGTAGCCGCAGGGTATCCGTCGGCAACGATTGCAGGAGCGATTGCGCTGGCGATAGGCATAGGCATACAAAATTTTCCTGAAGGATTTGCCGTATCCGTGCCTTTGCGTCGTGAAGGCCTTTCCCGTTGGAAAAGTTTTTTTTACGGTCAGTTATCAGCCGTCGTAGAACCTATTGCAAGTGTTATCGGCGCGTTGGCTGTTATTTGGGCACAGCCTATATTGCCTTACGCGCTTGCTTTTGCGGCCGGAGCGATGATTTTTGTTGTTGTTGAAGAAGTTATACCCGAATCACAGCGTAACGGGAATACCGACATAGCCACTGCCGGGGCATTGCTTGGATTTTCGGTTATGATGCTTTTAGATGTGGCATTGGGTTAAAAATTTGGAAGAGGTGTAAAACGCAAAAGGCGCAATCCACAACGGATTGCGCCTTTTATCATTTTTATAGATGATATCGCGATTATGCCGCAGTTTCAAACATTCTATTGATTTCACGCTGGCGATTGAGCTGTTCGAGAAAATTGCGTTCCACGACAATAGTCTTTAATGTTCTTACCTGTCCTTCCACATACCCATCATAGGCCATGATTTCGTTTTCATGTCCGTCTATAGTCATTACGGCTACGAACAGGCCGTTTGCCGCAGATAACACTTCATTTTCGGATTTGGGTCGTTCCTGTACAAATATTTGAGCTTTTCTTACAGCATCCGGGCCGAGTTTATCAATATCCATGGTGATGATAGCGATCTGTTTTGCAGGGTTGGTGATTGACGGATATTTGCCGGTAATGTAATTGACGATCGGATCTATCAACCCCCTGTCCGCGATTACCTGTTCTTTAACCAGCGACTCCGGTACGATGAAATCTATTTTATCTGCGACATTGTTCACTCTCAAAATACGTTGCATAGCTGTTTCCGGCCTGGTAGTCAGCACGCCGATTTTTACTTTCTGACCGTATTGCTGGTGAATTACCGATATCGCTTCGTTCAAACCGAGCGAGTTGTCGATCATTTCTTCAGGCAGAAGAACTGCACCGGTTACATCGGAAATTTCCTGTGTGAATTTTTGGTTGACCAATGCGTTGTAGGCTTTTTCTATTTTGTCGTTTTCCATTTCCTGATTCATGAACCAGTATCTTCCGCCGATGGTAGCAAGAGTGCCTACGCCGATTTCTTCGGTCAGCTTCATCACTTTTTTGATGTTGTCAGTAGCGGAAAGAGGCGCTTCATCGATACCGTCGGTTATGGTATGGATAATAACATCATTCTTCTGCATACCACGCTCTTTAGCTAAATTAAGCAATGCTTCCAGATGTTGAATTGAAGCGTCAACTTCCGCATCGGATACCAAGCCTAGCAGATGCAGTTTTGTATTGTTGCGCAATGCCCTGTCGATCGCCTCATTGAACACTTGGTTTTGCTTGAACGTTTCGTTTTGTATAGATTCGTCGATAAGAACCATTTCCAGTTTTATATCTTCTGCGGCAAGACCTGTTCCGATAGCGAAATAATTAGCGTCTGCGTAACCGGGTTTATCTTTCCGCAAACCTACATTTTCTCCTTCTGCCAGCAAATCGGTAGCAGGCTGGTCTACGAAAAGTTGGTCTAGGTATAACCTCCGGTTTTCGCGTTGCAGTTTTTGTCTTGCAAGATCAATGGCGTTGCCGCGTACATTCGGAGTTGATCCTATGCCGTCAATTGTTATAAACAACAGGCGGTCGTTGCGTAGCGGCTGAAAATCTTTGAATACTGACGAAGATGTCATGCGGTCGGGTTTTTCTATACCGAGGATTTCAAGAATTGTTGGGGCGACAGCTCCGAGTGTCAATCCTTCCTGCATTATATCGAGTTCTGTTGCCAGCCGCTGATCTCTGTCATCGATATACACAAACGGCACTGGGTTTGCGGTATGGCTGTTGTATCTGCCGCGAACAGGAATATCTTTATCGTCTAGCATCTGTTCGATATTGCCGTAAGTTCCTGACAGTACGACAGTCATGCCAGACTGACGTGCCGCCTCTATAGTTCTGCGGATTTCTTGATCCATCTGATCGAGTGTTTCTGCGGCGAGAACCATGCTACCGGTCTGTCCGGCGATATCTGCCGCTGAGAAGTTTGTCATAACGACTCTGTCGTTGGTTTCCCGTATTCTTTCGATGGTTCGGTCTGCAATTTCTTTGCTGTTGTAAGCCGGCTTGTCGCCTATGGTATCTACAGGCGGAGTCTCAACCTCTATGAGTGCATAGGTTTCCGGCACGTATGATATGACGCTGTTGCCGTCGAGAGCGTCTGTCATGGCTTTCAACCGATTTCGTCCGACGATACGCGATTGTGAGACTCCTGCGTCGGAAAGAGCTTTTCCGATGGATGTTTCGGCGTGAACTTTTGGAAACGCCGTCTTCGAGTTGAGATCGGTAGAATAAGGAATCATAGTATACAGTGACAAGTCGAGGTTTGGAATCGCAGGAAATTGCTGGAACGACGGGTTCGATAAAGATTCCGCAAGTCCTACAATTTCATCGCCGTTTACATTATATATAATCAGCGAGTCGCCTTTACCTTTTTCATCATAATTTTCAATGCGTCCTATGGGGTCGCCTTCTGTATCCGCTACTATTTTAGGCCCCATCCTTTCTACGGAAAAATCACCTTCTACTGTTTCCGCAATAGCTGATAACAGGTTGGGAACTATCACAGGTGCGCCGATTGCCGGGATCCGGTCTATTAGATTTTGTAGATATATATCCTGTTTAAGCAGTTCTTTGTCTGGTATTCTGGTTCCGTCGAAGAAAATCTTCAGGTTAAGATCGGGCACGTCTTTTTCTGCCGGTTCACTCAAACGCAGTTCTTCAATAAGTCGTGACGGGGTTTTTACAAGGTCGTAGTCAGGATGAATTACTACCGCCTTGAAATGCAAATCAAAAAGTGTTACCGGTATAACGATGATTCCGTTATTAGCGCCTTCAACTCGAATATTCTGCAGGTCGATCTGCAGGTTAGGTACTCCCAATGTGGTGGATATGTCGTTCAGATACTGATTGCCGCCCAATAAGTTAAGTACCTTTTGCTGGTCTTCCGGCAGTAGATATTCCTTGTCGGTCAGGTCGATGTTTCGATCTATCAGTGACGCGGCTTCGAGAGCGATGCCGTACAGAACTGTGCTTTGAATCATCTGTTGCCTGCGTTGCGGTATAAATGGGTCAACTGCGGTAACAAGCGGCGGAGGAATTAGCGATGTCCCGGGCAATTGCAGTCCGAACAGTTCGTCTATACGGTCGTCCTCACCAAGCATGTTGTTGATATACAAGTTGTAATCGTGTTCCTGTGTAATTGTCGGGGCGATGACTGCGTATCCGATATCTTTAGAACGCATCATCTCTAGCATGCCTTGCGTATGGAATCCTCCTGAAATCAGAACCGCAGTGTTGGAATCTTCATCTTTCATGAAGCTCAGCGTATTCTCAAAAAGAGCTTCGTTTCGGACTTCTGCCAGATGATAAAATTCTTCCATGAACTGAAATTTGTCTTCAAAAGGAAAGTGAGCTTGTATATCGGCTATGACACCGTTTCGCGAACCGATATCCGATAGCGAACTGGCAACATACTTAGATGTGAATGTAGCTTTGAATTTTAAAAACCGCTGGAATTCCTGATTGGAGACTCGCAGGGCAAATAATTTTTTGATGATATTGAGACTCGTAGAGATATTGTCTATCGCGCGTTGGTCGTCGGTGACGATAAGTTTTTCTTTGAGAATCTTTATAAGGGCTACTTTTTCGTCGATCAGGCCTGTGAAGTCGAGTTGTCCGTACATCTCCAAATATTTGAAATAGAAGGCGATATTTGGAAAACGCGCGAGGTCTATCTCTTTGCTGTAACATAAATTTTTTAGATAAGCGTAGTAGTCGTTGGATGACATCCTGCCGTTTTTGAAATCTATAGCAACCTGCCTTATGTCCATGATCTCAGCTTCATCGAGACGAGGACCAAGAAAGTTAAGCAGGTCGACCTGCTCTTTATTGACGTTATCGAAATTTATCCCTTTTTCAAGGTGATTAAGAGTAACAAGCCGGGCGAAATTTTTATATTCCCTTAGGTTGGTGTTTTGTGCTATCAATATATCTTTCAGGTAATTGCAAAAGTCTACAAGGTTTAGTTTTCCCTCGTCGCTCTCCTGTTCTTTTGTGTCGAGTTCTCGCAATTCAGCCGGGTAGATTATACTTTTTATCTGTTCCGCAACATCATTGACTTGTTCGTAGTAGCGCATAAATTCGTCGTTGAATTTCCATGGTTCGGCGAAACTGTGAAAATGTTCCATGTAGGAATCTTCATTTTCTATTCCATAAAGAGTTACCGGCATATCATAGGAAATAGCAAAATACTCTGATCCTGTGATTTTTCCTATTTTCATAAAATAATCTGCGATTTTACGTCTGACTTCCGTGTTTTTGAGAACATGAAATTTGTCCGCCATGAAGTGGCCTTTTGCGCCTTCCAGTCCAAAAAGGGTAACATCGTTTTTGTCGGCGAGGATTTTGAGAATTTCCGCGATATTTTTTTGTCCTTCGTAGTTGCAGTGAACATCCTGTATATGGACAATTAGAGTTTCTTCCAGTCCTTCGTATGTTTCATCTACTTTGCCGACTTCGTGGGGAATGATGATTCGGTCTAAATCTGCGGATGAACGTACGGCCATAGTGGTATCTTTCTTTGGTGCGGCAATGGCGTAACCGGGAATGGTACAGATCACCATAAGTTGGATACATACGATCGAAACGATCACCTTTAAAAGGTCTGCACGAAAAAAGTGTAAGGCCTTCATTGAAAAACTCCTTTTTTGAAAATTTAAGATAACAGATTTTAATAGCGATTTTTATATGTAATTTTCTAGATATGATTATATCAAAAATTATGGTAAAGGTCAATGACAAGCGGCATGCGAGCTAAGCAAATATAATGCCATATATTAGTTACTTTAAAATCTATTAAGGTTGAGAAAGGAAACGATGTCAGGCAACGCAATCATGCTTACGACAGAAGGACAAGAACGTTGTCGTGCGCAAAAAACATAACCGTTTAATTTACGATTACTTCCAATTAGCGACGTCTAAACAGAGTTTACGGATTCACCTGTTCGACCAGATAATCCACTGCTCTGTCGAGTGAAATTCGTTCCTGTTGCATGGAATCGCGATGTCTGACAGTTACCGCGTTATCTTCCAGTGTTTCATAATCGACGGTTACACAGAACGGAGTGCCGACTTCGTCTTGTCTGCGATATCGTTTTCCGATACTGCCCGCTTCATCGTATGAGGTAGATACGTATCCGCGCAGGTCTTCTTCTAGTTTTTTTGCGATTTCCTGCAGTTGCGGTTTTTTAAACAAAGGTAAAACCGCTACTTTGATCGGGGCTACGTGAGGAGCGAAACGTAAAACCGTTCTGATATCGTCGTCCACTGATTCTTCTTCGTATGCGTCGGCAAGCAATGTCAGGAGAATGCGGTCTACGCCTGCAGAAGTTTCTATAACCCACGGAACAAATTCTTTATTGTCGTTAATGTCTTTGTAGGCCATTTTTTTACCGCTGTATTCCTGATGTTGTGACAGGTCGAAATCACTGCGGTTTGCAATACCTTCAAGTTCCTGCCATCCGAATGGGAATTCGTATTCGATGTCGACACATGATTTGGCGTAATGCGCCAGTTCTGTTTTCTCGTGGGGACGTATTTTAAGGCGTTCGGGTTTAATTCCCATGTAGTGATACCATTTGATCCGGCGTTCGATCCAGTAGTCGTTCCATGTTTCATCAGTACCGGGTTCGACAAAAAATTCCAGTTCCATCTGCTCGAATTCGCGGGAACGGAAAATAAAGTTGCGGGGTGTGATTTCGTTTCTGAAACTTTTTCCGATTTGAGCAATACCGAACGGAATTTTCTGGCGCGAACAGTTGAGAACCGTAAGATATTGGGCGAAAATGGCCTGAGCAGTTTCAGGGCGCAGATAAGCAACGGACGCGGCGTCTGCCATAGCTCCGACTTGCGTTTTGAACATGAGGTTGAACGGGCGCGGTTCTGTAAGTTCGCCTTTGCATTCTGGGCATTGATCTGAATCTAGATGGTCTGCGCGGTATCGTTTTTTGCATTTTTTACAGTCGACCATCATATCCTGAAAATTTGCGACATGTCCGGATGCTTCCCATATTCTGGGGTGCATAATGATGCTGGCATCCATACCGACCACATTATCGTGCAATCTTACTATGTCTCTCCACCATAATTCTTTGATATTACGTTTTAATTCTGAACCGACAGGCCCGTAATCCCAGCAACCGTTCATACCGCCGTAAATTTCACTGCTTTGGAATATGAATCCACGTCTTTTGCAAAGAGATACGATTTTGTCCATTTTTTCTGCGATATCCATGAACCGAATCACCTTTTTTTACGTATTATCGTTCGTTTCAGCTGTTTGCTTTTGATGGTGATCATGTAGCAAGAGCTGTGATAGCAACGGTATTTACTATGTCGGACACACTGCATCCGCGCGACAGGTCGTTAACCGGACGGGCGGTACCTTGTACCACCGGTCCTATGGCTTCGGCTTTCGCCAGACGCTGAACTGCTTTGTATGCGATATTTCCGGAGTTCAGATCGGGAAATACAAAAACATTGGCTTTGCCTTCAAGTGGGCTGTCCGGGGCTTTTTTCTTTGCCACTCCCGGAACAATCGCAGTGTCGAATTGGATTTCGCCGTCGATGATGATTTCCGGATGAGATTTTTTTACCAAGTCGGTAGCTGTTTTTACCTTATCTAACGAAGGATGGGAAGCGCTTCCTTTAGTGGAAAATGACAGCATAGCTACTTTAGGTTCCACGCCTAGTATTTTTTTGCAGTTTTGAGCTGAACAGACGGCGATTTCTGCCAGTTGTTCCGCTGTCGGGTCGGGCACGACTGCGCAATCGGCGAAAATCAGAGAACCGTTTACGCCGAACGAGTTGTCCGGTACTACCATAAGAAAATAGCTCGATACGGTTTTTATTCCCGGTGCGGTTTTGATGATCTGTATTGCAGGACGAAGCGTATCGCCGGTGGTGGCTATTGATCCGGCGACATAACCGTCGGCATAACCTTCGGCCACCACCATGGCGGCAAAAAAGATGCTGTTTTGCGTGGCTGTGGCGGCTGATTCCTTGCTAAGTCCTTTGTCTTTGCGCATTTCATAATATTTCGTAGCGAAAGAGTCTTTGTACCGCGGGTCGTTTACCGATAGGATTTCAGCGCCTTCAAGAGATATTCCTTGTTCTTTGGCTTTTGCGAGAACAGTATTTTTTTCACCGATCAGAATGATATTTGCGATTTTGTTTTTGACGAGTTCCACAGTCGCTTCCAGTACCCGTGGGTCTTCCGATTCAGGAAGAACTATTGTTTTATATAAAGATTGTGCTTTAGAGCGGATTTCATCGATGATACTCATTTCTTGTCTCCTACTATTCTTTTGGTTTCGCGTGCGATCACCAATTCTTCATTGGTGGGTATACAAAAGACTTTTACTTTTGAATCGGGTTTGCTGAGTTCTGCCAGTCCGCGTGATTGAGCGTTTTTGTCTTTATCGAACTTTATGCCCATATATTCCATGCCTTCGGAACTGATTTCACGAACTAGCGCGCAATTCTCGCCGATTCCTCCTGTAAAGACTAGAGCGTCTATTCCGCCTAACGCCGCGGCATAGGCGCCGATATATTTTTTTAAACGATACGCAAAGATGTCTATGGCCAGTTTTGCTCGCGGATCCGAAGCGCTGGCTTCTGTCAAATCTTTCATGTCGTTGGATACACCCGATATTCCCATTAAGCCGCTGTGTTTGTTCAACAGAGTATTTGCTTCCTGAAGGCTAAGTTCTTCTTTGGCTATAACAAAGGTGATGATAGATGTATCGATATCACCGCAACGTGTGCCCATAACCAATCCTTCAAGAGGAGTAAACCCCATGGATGTATCGATAACCCTGCCTTTTTTGATGGCGGTGATACTGCATCCGTTGCCGAGGTGTGCTGTTATGATGTTGAGTTGGTCATACGGTTTGCCCATTATTTCCGCGCATTGTTGCGCTACGAAATAGTGCGACGTGCCGTGAAATCCGTAACGCCGTATTTTATATCGTTTGTATAAAACATAAGGGAGAGGATAGATATATGATTCCGGCGGCATGGTTTGATGAAAAGCCGTATCGAATACCGCTATTTGCGGAACATCGGGGAACAATCTTTGACATACTTCGATACCTTTTATGTTGTGCGGGTTGTGCAGTGGGGCAAGATCGATCAGGTTGCGTATTTCCGTAAGCACAGCGTTGTCTATAAGAACCGCGTCCGAGTACGATTCGCCGCCGTGTACTACCCTATGCCCGACAGCCTTGATGTCGCTTTTGTCTTTGATAATACCAAGGTCTTTACACATCAAAGACTGCACAACTTTTTCCAAAGCGGTCTGGTGGTCTAATATTTCAAAAACGTTTTTGATTTTATCTTTACCGGGGATGTCTAGGTTCAGGATTGCCGATCTAGTACCGATTTTCTCGACGCTTCCTTTAACGAGGAGTTTTTCGGTTTCCATGTCGAGCAACTGGAATTTAATTGAAGAACTGCCGCAGTTTACAACGAGAATGTTCATATATTGAAACTCCATTTCTTTAATTGACCTAGCGCCCCGATGCCAATTCGTTTACCGTTTTCGTCATATTGATAAAACCCGCGTCCTGTTTTTCTGCCCAGATGTCCGGCGCGAACCAGTTTGGCAAGCAACGGACAAGGCCGCTGACCGAGTTCCTTGCACATATATTCCATCCATACCAGTACTAGGTCAAGCCCTATACGGTCGGCAATCTGAAACGGTCCGCGTTCCATGGAATAGCCCAGTTTCATGGATATATCTATGTCTTCGATGGATGCCACTCCTTCCATTGCGATGAACATTGCTTCGTTAAGCATGTTTACTAACATGCGTATCGTAACGTATCCGGCTGATTCCGATATTTCTACAGTGGTTTTTCCCAGTTTGCTTTGGAGAAACGATTTTATTGTATTTACTGTTTCCATTGAAGTGGTCAATCCGCCGATAACTTCGGCGAGTTCTACACGTACAAAAGGAGGCAACATGATAATTCCGGCTACTTTATCGGGACGGCTGGTTGTGTTTGCTATCTCTGTGATGCTCAATATGGCTGTATGACTGATTAATATGGTTTCGGCGGGCATGATATTGTCAAGTTCAAGAAAAATCTCTTTATTCAGTTCGAGATCTTCGCGGACAGTAACGAATACCATCTGGCATCGTTTGTCGATCTGGGAAATTTCGGTAATACCGTTGATTCGTGCGAGAGCCGCTTTTTTTTCGCTTTCGGTCAGACCCCATTTCAAAATAAGCTGGTCGAGTTCTTCCGAGATGAGCCGTAATCCGCGGCTGAGCGTCTCTTTGTTGAGCTCAACTAGCACAACATTTATCCCGTTGAGCGCCATGGTCTTGGCAAACCCGCGTCCTGCGGTGCTTGCACCGATAATACCTACATCGGTAATTTCCATCGATATTCTCCTTGTTGTATTGACAGTTTTTTTACGTATAAGGTATACTTGATTTTATTTAACCAATATATCTGATGAAAAAATAAACACAAAAACGGGAAAATTTTAGGAGTGTATTATAGAAGAATCGCCTCTTGTTTGTAAACCCTAAATTTGACATTAACATGTTCTTGCCTTGCAAAAAAAAGATTACAGCCCAAAAAAATTATTAAAGGATCAAAATTATGTTTATAAAACGATTCTTAAGCATAACTTGGAAAATAATTGCAGTTGTGTTGGCGTTATTGTTTTTTATTAATAAGTTTTATTTTGCGCCGGTGCCGGTGGAACATTATGTAGTTGAGACGGGTTCGATCACTGCGCAGGTAATGGGAACCGGAACTCTTGAGGCGCGGATAAGCGCCATCATAAGCGCCAAAATATCCGGACGGATATCCGATATTTTAGTTGATCAAGGCGATTACGTAAGTAAAGGCCGGCTTTTAGCTAAACTTGATGACAGAGATCTCAAAGCGCAGGTGGAAGTGGCTCAAGCGGAACTAGGTGCGGCAATCGCCGGTGTGGATAGAGCCGAGGCTGATATAGTCAGTTCGAAAGCAGTTGCTTTGAACGCCCGCACTTTTTACAACAGAAAGGTCTTGCTTGCCAAAGAGCAAGTTGCCAGCGAAGAAGATCTTGATAATGCTACACAACAGCGTGATGTGGCTGAGGCTCAACTTCATAGAGCTGAACTTGCAAAAATAGAAATGGAGCGTCTAGTCCTTAAGGCTGAGAAATCCCTTATGTATTATCAGGAAAAGATGGCCGATACTCAAATTTATGCTCCTTTTGACGGTTTGATTATTGGGCGTGATATAGACCCCGGTACAGTTATTGTGCCGGGTAGTTCGATACTTCAAATTATCTCTACCGATCAGATGTGGATATCGGCATGGGTAGATGAATCCGTGGTATCTCAGGTTGCTGTTGACCAACCTGCCTGCATAGTATTCCGTTCGGAACCGGAAAAATCATATAAGGGGTCGGTTGCACGGATTTCTCCTCTTGCAGATAGAGAAACCCGTGAGTTTCAGGTCGATGTACTTGTTAAAGAACTTCCTTCTGTATGGGCGGTAGGACAACGGGCTGAAGTGTATATTATGGTTGCAAATAAGGATGATGTGTTGCTGGTGCCTCAACATACGATATTATGGAGAAATGGAAAATCCGGATTGTATATCATGAACAATGAAGGCAAAGCGCAATGGAGGAATATTGAATTGGGCTTGAGGGGTGAAAAATTGGTTGAGGTAGTTTCCGGCGTCAATAATAATGATGTTGTAATTAAGCCGTCCGACCCTAAAAAATCATTGAATGAAAATCGGTCTGTGAGGCTTAAATGAATCTTGCCCGGCGGGATATTCAGCATAATATAGGGCGGTTTGTGTTAACTACGGTCGGTTTGGGGTTGTTATTGATGGTGACCATGGGAATGGGCGGTATATATCGCGGTCTGGTGCAGGAAGCGACGTCTCTGGTTGATAAGATGGACGCGGATTTCTGGGTAGTGCAAAAAAACACAAGAGGACCGTTTGCCGAGATTTCACGAGTGCCTGTCAATCTTGAAGACAGGGTGTTGACTGTTCCGGGTGTTATGACTAGCAACGCATTTGTTTCGCACACCATACAGCGCGAACACAGGGGTAAACCGTTGCGAATTACCGTTCAGGGTTTGGCATGGCCGCAGGACAAAGGAAGTTGGCTTCCTCTTGTATCCGGTCGCTCGCTGGCTCAGGCGCACTATGAAATGATTGCCGACGAATCCCTTAAACTGCATCTGGGCGAAAAAATTAAATTCGGCAAAGATGTATACACCGTTGTCGGTTTGACCCGTGCCATGACATCACCGGCTGGTGACGGGATGGCTTTTTTTACGCTACAGGATTCTCAGGCGATTCAATTTGACATCCCTGCAGAAGCTGTTCGGCTTGAACGGTCAGCTCGTTATGCCCGCGCGCAGAAAATGGATGTAGGGCGTACATCGCCTCAGACTATAAAACGAGCGCTTGGATCTTCTTCGCAAATACCTGCTCTGGCTATGCCGTCAGTTAGCGCTGTCGTTGTTAAAGTAAAACCCGGTTTTAACCCTGATTATGTGCAGTCTGTAATTTCTAAATGGCCTGACGTCAGCGTGTATAGTTCCCAAACACAACGGCAATTCCTTGTAGGCGGGATTGTTGCGCGTTCACGCCGGCAACTCGGACTTTTTCGTATTCTGTTAATAATAGTATCCGCTATCATTATGTCATTGATACTTTATACACTGACTATAGATAAACTTCACGACATTGCCATGCTCAAACTTATAGGCGCTAGGAACAGCGTGATTTTGAATCTTATCATGCAACAGGCTTTATTGCTAGGGGTTCTCGGATACGCAGTAGCATACATCATCGGTCAATGGGTGTTTCCGTTATTTCCGCGAAGAGTGGTGCTTGTTCCCATCGATCTATGGGTTTTAGGATTGATTGTCGTAGCGGTTTCTATAATTAGTAGTATGTTAGGAATTTATAAAGCGTTAACAATAGAACCCAACGAGGTTCTGGCATGAATCGTAATTCGGTAAGTTCAAATTCTTTGGAAGCGGAATCACTGACAAAAAGATACGGATCTGGGCATACGGAAGTAGTTGCCGTAGGCAATGTAAGTTTAAATGTCGCTAAAGGTGAGATCGTCGCTTTATTAGGGCCGAGCGGAGCGGGTAAATCGACGTTGTTGACGTTGTTGGGGCTTATTCGTCCTCCCGATACCGGCAGGATAGTTATAGACGGAAAAATAGTTTTCGAGAACAATCGGGCAAAAGTAAATGTCCGGCGCTTTAGGCGTGAGAAACTTGGGTTTGTGTTTCAAAAAGCGAACCTTATTCCTTTTCTTACAGCCTTTGAAAATGTTCGTCTCGCAATGGATATAAATGATCAGCCGGCTAAAGTTTCGCGGAAACGCTCTAAAGAGCTGTTGGAGTATCTGGGAGTGGCTGAGCGGGCGCAACATCTGCCGTGCAAACTATCTGGCGGAGAGCAACAACGAGTTGCGGTCGCCCGTGCTCTGGCCAATAGTCCGAGTCTAATTCTTGCAGATGAACCGACAGCCGCTTTGGACAGTGTGCGCGGCAGGCAGGTGATGGAGTTATTCCGCAAGGTCGCTCACGAACAACATGCTGGAATAATCGTGGTTACGCACGATCATCGGGCGTTGGATGTTTTTGACAGAACTATTGAAATGGAAGACGGCAAATTGAAGCGTTAAGAATAAAAGCCATATCATTATGAATAATTTATTATCGGCAATCATAAAGGAGGGTTTTTGATGTATAATTTACGATGTTTATTTTCAGTTTTTGGGGTGGTCACGTGTTTTTTTTTAACAGTGCGTGTGTATGCGGATTCGCCAAAGATTACCGAATTGAATGGAGACGTACGGCATAAGCAAGAATCTTCCGATACATGGCAGTCTGCGAAGGCAGGAGTGGAGTTGGCTTCCAGTGATTCTCTGAAAACCGGTGTTGAGTCTAATGTCGATGTTGCGTTTGATCTGGTCAACCTATTCAGGTTACAGCCGGAATCTGAATTGATAGTAGGAAAAATTCCCGAATCTTTGGATGAAGGGGCTGGTGTTGAGCGGTTGTACAGATTCAGTTTGTTGGGCGGAAGTATGATAAGTAAACTCGACAAGTTGCCGAAGGAAACCCGTTACGAAGTAGAGACACCGGTTGCCATTGCCGGAGCAAGAGGCACGGCTTTTGTAGTTAGGGCGTCGTCGGAAGGTTGTCAGTTTACCGCTTTGGAGAACAATATTGAGATACAGTGCAGGGCTAGCCGTCAAAAACAGGTTGTTGCCGGTCCATACCGTCAGGTTTCCGTTGCTACATGGGAAACCGTATCCATGTCTGCGGAAGGTACCGGCGTTTTGTCGGAAGCGATTTTAGGCAAAATGATAGGCGAATCTATGGATAAAATATATATCAGGGCGGAAGGAACTAGCGGTAAACACCCTGAAATAGAGGATGTTCAAAAGCGGGAATCGCTCATGCGCATTGAAGCGCGCCGTAACGCCGAAGATCAGTTGGCGGGAATGATTACCGAAATCAAAATCGGGCCGGAAAAAAATCTGGCGGATATGCTGTTCGATGATACCGCTCTTGCCGGAAAATTGTTTCAGATGGTATCCGAGGCGTCGGTCGTTGAAACGGTATCAAATGACGACGGTACGGTAACAGTGATCTTGCAGTTGGGTTTAGAGCAGATACAGCGGATGTGCAAGGAAAAACTCAATGTCTGGAAATCTGTGCGTCAGATATCTCGTTCGCAGTATATGCAGGATTATCCGGCGGTTGCTAGGGTAACCACGGAACGAGCCGCGAAGCTGGACGCATATCGCCGCCTAGCTGAAAAGATTTACGGAACGGTGATTACATCAGATACTAGAGTACGCGACATGACGCTTGAAAGAGATACTGTTACCAATGTGGTCGAAGGAATGGTTCAGGGCGCAAAGGTGGTGCAGACAACCTATTATTCCGACGGTTCGGTCAAGGTAATGATGGTGATTGACGGTTCTTTGGTTAAAAATCGTCTATCCGAAGCATCTTCAATTGATATGGGGTTGCATTACGTATCGTCGCCGGAATTGATCTCATATACCGATTACCGCTTTTTTGAAGTGCTTAGAGAAATGGAATAAAACGTAATGAACCGTTCTGCTAAAGGCATTTGTATTATATATATCGGTAACGGAAAAGGAAAAACCACTGCGGCGTTAGGTCTTGCCTGCAGGTGTATCGGGCAGGGCGGAAGTGTATGTATCTGCCAGTTTCTCAAATCGGACAAAACTACAGGTGAAGCGAAGTTTTTTTCAGACATGCCTTCCTCGGAAATACATGTATTGGGAAGAGGTTTTGTTACCGATTCGCTTTCGCAGAAAGAAAGAGAAAAACATTGTCAGGCGGCGTGTGATGCGGTAAAGTTACTTGAAGAAAAACTGTTGTCCGCAAGATACCGGCTGGTGATTGCCGATGAACTGCTTGACGCTGTCGCGTTGGGTTTTGTTGATGTGGACACAGTAGTGCGCTTGCAGTCGAATCTTTCGCCGGGAACTACTCTTGTAATAACCGGACGTACCGCTACGCAGAGCATTTTGGATCAGGCCGATACGGTTACGGAAATGAAAGAGGTCAAGCATCATTATCAAAAAGGTATAAAAGCTGTCAGGGGGATAGAATATTGATGAATAAAGCGCAGTTCTGGGAGCCCGCAGGCGGTATGTCAGTCCAGTGTCATTTGTGTCCGCACAACTGTATTATTCAGGAAAACAGGCACGGCATCTGCAAAATTCGGGTGAATAAAGAAGGGATACTATACGCTCGTGAATACGGCAGAGTAGTTTCCATGTCTATAGACCCGATGGAAAAAAAACCGCTGTATCATTTTTATCCCGGGTCGGATATCCTATCGGTGGGGGCGAACGGCTGTAATTTTTCCTGCGAATTTTGCCAGAATTGGCAGGTATCGCAGTACGATCAGCCTACACGATATGTTGCTCCTGAAGAACTGATTAATGTGGCTCTCAAGCATCAATCTGTCGGAATAGCATATACTTATACCGAACCGCTGATATGGTTTGAATATGTTTACGATTGCAGTAAGCTGGCAAATGAAAAAGGATTGAAAAATGTACTCGTTACGAACGGGTATATCAATCCAAAGCCTGCGCGCGAATTACTGCCGTATATCGACGCGCTAAACATAGATTTAAAATCCATAGACCCCGACTTTTATGTAAATCTATGCGGTGGAAAAATAGAGCCGGTGAAGGCTTTTATAAAACAAGCATCAAAACAGGCGCATGTGGAGTTGACCAATCTGGTTATACCTACGAAAAATGACAGTGACGATCAACTGGATGAATTGTGCCGGTTCGTTGCATCTGTGGATGAAAACATACCGCTTCATTTTTCCGCATATTTTCCTCAATATAAAATGGATGTTCCTCGTACGCCGGTCGAGACTTTGTTAAAGGCGCGTAAAATTGCTCAGAAATATTTGCGGTATGTATATTTGGGAAATGTTCACACATCTGTTGGAACCAATACGGTCTGTCCCGGTTGCGGAGCTTTGCTGATAGAGCGAAACGGTTATGACACTCATTTGAAAAATATACATAACGGCAGATGCGGTCAATGTAATAAATCGATACCTATAGCAGGCGTGTAAGGAGTTAAGTTTTAAATGGCGGAATTTGTTCATCTTCATAATCATACTGAATTCAGCGTACTGGATGGTGCTACTCGTGTGTCTGACCTGATTCATCAGGCTAAGGAATACGGTATGCCTGCGGTGGCGTTAACCGATCACGGCAATATGTACGGGAGCGCTAAGTTTTTTCTGGAAGCGCAAAAGCAGGGCATCAAGCCTATTATCGGCATGGAGGCTTATGTCGCTCCGACAAGCAGGTTTGATAAAGGCAGTTCGGGTATGCGTAGCGCATATTACCACCTTCTGTTACTTGCTAAAAACGATCAGGGGTTTCAGAACCTGATGAAATTATCGTCTCTTGGGTTTCTTGAGGGTTTTTACTACAAACCCCGTATAGATAAAGAAATATTAAAGCAGTACGCAGGCGGTCTGATATGCACCAGCGCGTGCCTGAAAGGCGAGATTGCCCAGACTATTTTGAAAGGGCGTACCGATGCGTGCAAAAATATAATTGAGGAATATCAGTCTTTTTTCGATCAGGGTGATTTTTATCTTGAAATCATGGATCATAGTATTCCCGAACAGGCGATAGTCAACGGAGAGATCATCAAACTTGCCGGCGAGATGAATGTCCCGCTGATAGCCACGAACGACTGTCATTATCTGCGCAGAGAAGACGCCTACGCGCATGACGTTCTTTTATGCATCCAGACAGGAAGCATTATGACCGATACGCGCCGTATGAGGTTTCAGACACAGGAATTTTATGTAAAGTCGCCCGAAGAGATGGAAAAACTGTTCGGGTCGGTACCGTCTGCGCTGAAAAACACTATGGAGATTGCAGAAAAATGCGATGTAAAAATTGAGTTTGGGCGCAGGCTACTGCCGCATTTTTCTACTCCGCAAGGTATTTCCAATAAAGAGTACTTGGAATCGTTGTGCCGTAAAGGATTAGAGAACAGGTATCCGAAGCTGGATGAAAATATTATCCGAAGATTCGAATACGAGTTGTCGATGATCGAACGGATGGGGTTTGTAGATTATTTTCTTATCGTATGGGATTTCATAAACTACGCCAAGAACGAAAATATCCCTGTTGGTCCCGGTCGCGGGTCTGCGGCTGGAAGCATAGTCGCTTATTCGCTTGGAATAACCGATATTGATCCGTTGCGATACGATCTTATTTTCGAGCGGTTTTTAAACCCTGAACGTGTGTCCATGCCTGATATAGATATAGATTTTTGCTATGAGCGTCGTGGAGAGGTTATCAATTACGTAACCCGTAAATACGGCAAAGATAACGTCGCACAGATAGTCACTTTCGGAACGCTTGGCGCAAAGGCGGTTGTGAGAGATGTCGGCAGGGTTATGGGTATGGAATACAATGAGGTTGACAAAATAGCCAAGCTGATTCCGGCGGAACTGAAAATCACTCTTGGTAAGTCTATAGAAAAAACGCCCGAACTCAACGAACTGTATAAGAACGACAATCAAATTAAAACGCTCATCGATACGGCGTTCGCGCTTGAAGGCAATGTGCGTAATACCGGCACCCATGCGGCCGGAGTGGTAATAAGCGGACAGCCGTTGACGGACTATGTTCCGTTATGTACAAGCAGTAATGGTGAAACATCGACTCAATTCGATATGAAACTGGTTGAGAAAATCGGGCTACTGAAAATGGATTTTCTCGGATTGAAGACCCTGACCATTTTACAGCATGCGGTGAACATAATCAATCGTACGCATGAACGGACTATTTCTCTGGATGATTTGCCCCTTGATGACGAGAAAACATTCGAGCTTTTGCAAAAAGGAAATTCAAACGGTATATTTCAGCTTGAAAGTTCCGGCATGCGTGAACTGTTGGTCAAGCTGAAACCGAATTGTTTTGAAGATATTATAGCGCTTGTCGCGTTGTATCGTCCGGGTCCCTTGGGCAGTGGTATGGTCGACGACTTCATAAACCGCAAGCACGGACGGACAAATATATCCTATGAATTGCCTGGACTGGAACCTATCCTAAAAGATACTTACGGGATTATCTTGTATCAGGAACAGGTGCAGAAAATATCTTCGGTGCTTGGAGGTTTTTCGCTGGGTGAAGCTGATTTGTTGCGCCGTGCCATGGGTAAGAAGATTGTGGAAGAAATGGCGCGTCAGCGTGAACGCTTCATTGCCGGAGCCTTGGAAAAAAATATTTCAAAGAAACTTGCTGAAGATATTTTCGACAGAATGGCGAAATTCGCCGAGTACGGCTTCAATAAGTCGCACAGCGCGGCGTATGCTCTTATTTCATATCGGACAGCGTATTTGAAAGCCAATTATCCGGTAGAGTTTATGGCGGCGCTACTGTCCAATGAAATCACCAATCCCGAAAAAATTACCTTGTATATTGAAGAATGCAAACGGATGAATATCAGTATTTTGCCTCCGGATGTGAACCAGAGTTTTTCCGCGTTCACAGTGGTTGACAAGACTATACGTTTCGGTTTGAGCGCTGTTAAAAATGTGGGAACAAACGCTGTTGAAGCTATTATTCATGCTCGCAAAGAAAAAGGGCATTTTACGTCGCTGTATGATTTTGTGGAAAAAGTAGATCCTAGGCAGGTAAATAGAAAAGTTACGGAAAGTCTGGTCAAGTGCGGCGCTTTCGACAGTCTAGGATTCAAACGAGCGCAGATGTTCGCGGCGATAGATCAGGCAATCGAAAGGGCGGCGGAAACGCATCAGGATGAACTTGCGGGGCAGTTCAGTTTATTCGATTCAGGCGAGGAAGAGACTGAAATCATGGGCGGGCATATAGAACTTCCGGCAGTGGATGAATGGGAAAAAACTCAAATGTTGTTTTACGAAAAAGAGTTGTTGGGGTTTTACGTTACAGGCCATCCGCTGGATTCGTACCGGAATCTGTTTCATCTGTTTCCTTTTGATTCTATAGCAAAACTCAAGAAGAGTTCTACGGCAAGATCGGTGCATATAGCCGGCATGATACCGAAACTGAAGTTTACCGTAACCAAACGCGGTAACGAAAAAATGGCTATGGGGGAACTCGAGGATTATCATGATTCCATGGAAATAGTGCTTTTCCCTAAAGTATGTGCAGATTGCATGGAGCATCTTGCGGTTGACGCGCTGGTATATATTCACGGCAAACTTGAATTGAACGACAAGAACCCGAAGATAATCGTCGAGGAGCTTATTCCGCTAAAAGATGTCTTGTCCAAGAAAACAGCCGGACTGCAAATTCAGGTTTCATCGGATACGGTTAATGAGAAATGGATAGATTCTTTAAAAAATGTAATCTCGCGTCATCCCGGCCGATGCGCTGTATACCTGAAATTGCGGTTTCCTGAAAATTATGCTCTTACAATGCAGACAGGCAACGGCTATTCGGTTATGCCGGGCGAATTACTGCTCGAAGAATTGCGAAATATCGTCGATCCTTCTTCGCTTACTCTGCGTTTATAGATATAAACTTCGCGCATGTTGTTTTCAAGATATGACAAATCCTGCAATAAAACGAAGTAGTTTAAAGGAGTATGGAATTTATAATTTATTGTGATGTAATGTGTTGAAACTTCTTTTCGTCAAGTTTGTATACGTCAGTGCCGGATATTTGTCCGATATAGGTATAGTATTTGTCGAGGAATGTTTTCAACCGCTCGAATCGGGTAACGGGGTATTTGCCGTATTTGAAATAATTTGACGGGGCGGTATCGATGACGAACTTCGGAAAATTTTTATGAAGGTCGTCCATGAGTTTATCCCACGAACCGGGTATGATGCGGTCAAACCGTTGCCTGTCATAATAGTAATATTTGTCGCCTGTCATTTGTCCGATAAGAAAATTGCAGAATATAAACCTGCTTGCCGTCCGTCTGTTTGACAAAACGTATATTTCAGGGCAAAACCCCCATACGAATATTTTGTCTGAAGAAGTTGTGTTTGTGTATATATATTTAGCGATATGATATATAAACGTCTGTTTTTGTTTTAGCGGATCAAGTGTTACAAAGTAACTTCGTTCTAGGGTAAACGACCAGCCTAAATGGGTTTTTATACATGTGAATAAGCCGAAGGCGAACAGTGCGAGGATCAGCCAAGCTCTAATACGTCCTTTCATGGCTTTGTGCGATAAATTGTAAAAAGCGCACGTCCACCAGTGCGCAGAAAGGGCGGCTACCGCCGGCAGTGCAAAAAAGAAATAATGTCCCTCAAAACGCCATCCGAGCGCCACGCAAACCCAACTGGCAGGATACCATATCGCATATAGTCGGTCTGCGGTTAATACCGGCAGTCCGGCTACGGTTCGCTTGGATATTCGGCATAGGCTGTAGAAAAACATGAGTATGGACGGTGCGTAGAACACTGTGTTGCCTTTGGTGAAAACGCTGATATTGTTTTTGGCGGCGTAAAATCCGTATCGCAGGTCGTTATCTTTCATATAAAGAATGTTGTGCCAGAATCCCACCATAATAAAATCGTCCAAAGCATTGTGAAACATGAAATAGAGTATCACAGGCAAGGTAGCCGATATAAATCCTGATATAAGGATCGAACTTTGTTTGATTCGTACCGGCAAAGTGTTGCCGGGAGTAAAAAATACGTGTAAAATGATAACCGGCAAAAACATTCCTGCTGGTTGTTTGAAGAAAAAACCTGCGCAAATCAACGCGCCGGATATGAATATAGATATATTTGACGACGGTTTTCTTAAAAATATGTACAGCGCCCATACGCAAAAGAACACGCTGAATATCTCTGTATTTGCCGCCTGAAAATGAGACGCCTGACCGGCGCTGGATAGCGTAGCGTAAAAAAAGACGGATATTATGGCAACGATTTTTGTGCTTATTGAAGAAATCATTAAAAAAAGACCCAAACAGGTCATTGCTACGGTGATAGCGGCTGTCCAGTGAACTGCGGTAAGGTTGTTTCTGCCGAATAATGCGAAAATTGAGGCGTATAGATAATAAATCGCCGGCGGTTTTTGTTCCCAAGCGTCCCTGTATGGCAATCCTCCGTCGAGTATGACGTTGGCGATTTCCGCATACAGAGCCTCGTCGACGATCAGAATAGGTACGCCTATATATGGGATCCTAAGCCATAGGCTCCATGCTATGCATACAGCCAGCAGGATGTATAAGACGAATCTTTTATTTGTAATATTATGAATATTTGTTAAATTATTAATTAGATTAGTTTTCATTTTGACAAATGGAGTCCTGTTTGTGTATATCAAAGATACGGCAAAATTGGTCTAGGAAGTCTTGAAGAATAAAAAATGTAATTTTGGCTCGGCAAATTCACAGTATATTGAGTTTGTATTGCATATCAAACTCGCCTGTTTCTGCCGAAATTGCAATTAAGTAAGGCTTAATGCCAATTTTTCAGAGACTCCCAGCTAATGTTTAACCGATCTTTCCGAAAGATTCTACAGATAAATTTCAGAATTTTTGTGAAAAAGATCGTTTTTTTGTCGATTTATATATGTGCATAACAATATGTTTCGTATTACAAAGTAGTTAAGCGCTTGTTGAAGCGGCGCTACAAATTATCGTTGTATACGGAGTGTAAAATCTATAGTATATAACAACATAAAATAATTTTAAAAAGAAACATTTTATGATATTATAACCGATAATGCGAAACATTCTGCCGTGGAGGACATCTCATTGGGCAAAGATATTGATAAAAGTAAATATGAAGGCAAAGAAAAACGCCGGCATGCGCGAATACCGTTTAATTATGTCGTAACATGCCGTGATTGTGCGGGTAATGTGGAATCGGTATCGCATTTTGCGTTTATGCACAGTAAGAATGTCAGCGCCGGAGGGTTGTTGCTGGAGTCTAAGTATTATTATCCCTCTGCGACATTGCTTGAGATAAAGTTATCCATACCGTCGATATCTCATTCTATTAAAATAATAGGCGAGGTGGTCAGAAGCGAGGAGATGAAAAAAAACAATACATATAATCTCGGCGTATCGTTTGTGCGTATCGACGAAAAAGGCAGGGATGAACTGGTTAAATTTATAGAGGATCATCTTGGAGAGAGCTGAAAGGAGGCTCCATGGAAAACAAAATGTCTGTGAATAATACGGTACTTGAAGAAAACGAAACAATGGTTTATAACAAACCGGCGGATAAATTGATGGTTTTGATATCCGCGTTTGTGTCTGGGGGGGCACTGTTTCTTGTCTCAAGTTTCGTATTGCGTTACCAATGGTATACGAGCGTTTTGTATTTTATAGCCATGGCTGTGTGGGTAGTGCTGTTTTTTGAATATTTTAATTATTCATTATTTAGAAAACCCCCTGAAACCAATGAATGAAATTGATTATAGAAAATATTTTGAGATTTTACAAGATGCGGCGAAACTCATAAATTCATCATTCAGCCTGAATGTTGCTCTTGAGAGTATCATGGAGGCAGTTACGAAATCGATGAATTCCGAGGCCGCTTCGTTATTGATGCTGAATCAGCGTACAAAAAACTTGTATTTCAAAGCTGTAACCGGCAATGTAGCCGACGATTTGAGGAATATTACGGTCAAACTTGGGGAAGGTATTGCAGGCTGGGTTGCGCAGGAGCGAAAAAGCCTGATAGTATCCAATACTAACGAAGATCCCCGCCACAAAAAAGATATAGATAATTCCACCGGTTTTCAATCCAGATCAATAATCGCTTCGCCTATTGAATATCAGGGCGAGGTGCTAGGAACTCTTGAGGTTCTCAATCCACTCGATAAAGAACATTACGATGAGAACGATTTAGTTTTGCTTGAAGCGCTTTCTTCTCAGGTAGCCATCGCGTTGCGGTATTGCGACAGTTATTTCAAATTAAATCAGGAAAACACCTCGCTTAAGCAGGTGATTGACCTAGAACATAAAATGATCGGGCAGAGCAAAGAGGTTAACGACATATTCGAATTGATCAGAAAGATTGCGCCTTTTGACGTGACTGTTCTGGTTACCGGAGAAAGCGGAACCGGTAAAGAGCTTGTAGCGCGTGCAATTCATGATAACAGTCCACGAAAGTCGAAACCGTTTGTGGCAATAAACTGTACCGCTTTGCCTGAAAACCTGATTGAGTCGGAGTTGTTCGGCCATGAACGGGGTGCCTTTACCGGCGCTGTATCAGTACGTAAGGGGAAATTTGAAACCGCGTTCGGTGGTACGCTATTCCTAGACGAGATAGGCGATATGGGGTTTTCTGTACAGGCTAAAATACTCCGCGTACTTGAAACCGGCGTATACGAGCGTGTTGGCGGCGACCAGCAGTTAAAGGCAAACGTACGGATTGTAGCGGCTACCAATAAAAACCTTCAGGAATTGGTTGCTGAAGGGAAATTCCGCGAGGATTTGTTTTATCGTTTGAATGAAATACATATAGAGTTGCCGGCGCTTAAGTTGCGCAAGTCTGACATACCGCTGTTGATAAATCATTTTATAAATTTGTTTTCCAATTCCTTCAATAAGAAGGTAACCGGAGTTTCGCAGGAAGTGCTTGATGTGTTTATGAGTTACGACTGGCCGGGTAATATACGGGAATTGAAAAATGTTATCAAAGCGGCTGTTGTATTGGCAGATACGAAAACGCTGACTCTTTCCGATCTGCCGGAAGGTATAAAAAATACTACTATAAAACGGTTTCCGATGACAACCGAAATGGGGTCGCTTGACGAACTTGAAAAGCAATATATTCTCAGGGTGTTGCGTGAGAACAACTGGAAGAAAAACGCATCGGCGAAAATACTCAATATTTCCCGCCCGACGTTGGATTCCAAAATCAAACTATACGGGATAACAATTGAAAAATAGTCTGATTAAAATAATAACTATTTGCATATCATGTATCTGTATGTTTCTGACAGGCGTGATGATTACTTTTTCGCAGGAATTAGATTCCAAACCGGTAGTTAAACCGGCAGTTATGGAAGGTTCTGTAGAATATTTCAAAGTCCTTCTGGAAAGTAAGCTGTCTTTTCAAAGCGGTGATTATGACGCGGCCCTACCGCAATTGGTTGCAGTGGTATCGGCGAATCCCGCACATATCGAATCGTGGTATATGCTCGGCACAATTTATCTTAAGCGGCATCAGTACGATTTTGCGAAAAATGCCTTTGAGCGTGCGGTAGACATTAATCCGGGTTATATTCCTGCTTATCAAGGTTTGGCGGCCGCACAGGAAGCGTTGGGCAACTTGGGAGATGCATTACTCAGCTACCAGTTTTTTATAGAGAATTTTACCGGAGACGAAAGAGATTTTGCAGTTTTTAGGACTGCCGAATTGTTGTGTAATTTTGACCGTTATTATGATGCCATACCATTATATCAGCAACTTGCCATAAAACCTGATTCGCCGTTTTTTCAGAATTCTTTAGATTACCTCAACAACATTCGAAATAATTTGGCCAAATATAAAGGTCAGAAAAAGGTATTGTATAATGTTCCTCATATCGTTCCCAGTAGTAATAATTGCATGGCGTCGGCATTGGCCGCGGTATTGACATTCTGGGGCGAGCCTATATCCATGGCGGAAATAGCTTTCAGACTTCAGGATACGCAGGAAGGAGGCTACCTAATCGATATGATCGATTATGTCCGCGAACTGGGTTATGCCACACAGGTTTCCAAAGGAGATTTCAGTGATATAATTTACTGGATAAAACACGATATCCCTGTTGTTGTCAATCAGGTAATTTCTAAGCCAGGCCAGCCTGCTGTAATCCATTTGAGAACCATTTACGGATATGATCGCGTCAAACAGTCGGTATATACCAGCGATTCGTTTCAACTGCCGTTAAATGAGTTTATGGAAAAATGGCAAAGAGCAGATTTTACCATGGTTGTAATAGTTCCGGTTTCGCGTAGCAGTTTACTTGAGCGTACGAAACTGACTGATCTGGAATACCTTGCCCGAGCAGACAGGTATTACCGTCAAGAGCATTACGACATGGCTTATGACATGTATCTAGAGGCGGAAATCGAAAATGAAGATAATATCAAAGCGAAGTTGGGACAAGTGAAATCGTTGATCAAACTTGGCAATATCGTAGATGCCAAGAGCGAGCTGTTACAAATAGTAAATGTTGATCCTGATAATAAGGAAGCATATTTTCTCATTGGAATAATATATTTCAATGAAGATGACCATCAGCAGGCATTTCATTATTTACGGCAATGCGTCAATCTTGGCGGCGAGCTTATTCCCGAAGCACATAATTTTTTGGGGTATCTGTACATTGAGCAGGGCAATTTTCAAGAGGGGATCAGGGAACTGCAACGGGCAATTGACTTAAAACCTGATTACGCACATCCGCATTACAATCTCGCGCGTGCATACGCGCAACTCGGCAAACTCGATGAGGCGGTAAAACATCTTAAGATATGCATTGATGCGGGTTTTATCTCGTTCAATCAACTGTTGTCCGATCCTGTGTTCGGTCAATACCGCAACGATCCTGAGTTTGAAGACCTCCACAAAAGCTGATTTTTCGTCGTTTCGTCCGTCCACGATATATCATATTGATCTATATAAACGTATATAATAAAAATAGCAGTTAGACAATATAAGATACTATGATAAAACCGTAGTATATGTTAAGGTATCACATGTATGGTGTGTTTATAGTATCTGAAAATCAATGACTGTGCGTGTTATTTTCCGAAGATAAATCTATATTGGCGATAATAAGGTATTGTTATAAAGGAGGGTATTTTTGTGGATTCTGTAGGAAAAGGCGACCGGATGCAATTCGATAAAGAAGAGCGCCATGCGATAGAGAAAATAGCGCGTGCGCAAAACATGATGGATCAAGAAATAAGCAAGGTTATTGTCGGGCAAAAGCAGATTGTGCGAGAGATGCTTTGGGCGTTATTGTCCGGCGGGCATGTCCTGCTTGAAGGGGTGCCGGGGCTGGCAAAAACATTGCTTGTAAAATCTATATCAGAGCTGTTGAGTTTGTCGTTTCATCGTATTCAATTTACGCCGGATCTAATGCCGGCCGATATAACCGGTACGGACGTGATAGTGGAAAATCACGAAACAGGAAGAAAAGAATTCCGCTTCATACACGGCCCGATATTCGCGAACATAATACTAGCCGATGAAATCAACCGAACTCCGCCAAAAACACAGGCGGCATTGTTGCAGGCAATGCAGGAATATGAGGTTACTGCTCAGGGAAATACCTATAAGCTGGATCGGCCGTTTTTTGTACTGGCTACCCAGAATCCTATCGAGCAGGAAGGAACTTATCCCCTGCCTGAAGCACAGCTTGACCGCTTTATGATGAATGTGATGATAGATTATCCTGATATGCAGGATGAAATAGAGATAGTAAGGCGTACGACATCGCCGCTTTACGAACAAATCAAACCGATACTTACAAGAGAAGATGTCTTAAACTTGCAGGAGCTGGTCAGAGCAGTCCCTGTAGCTGAAGATGTTATACGTTATGCGGTGCTAATGGTGGGAATGACCCGCCCTGCGTCTGAGTTTGCTCCCGAATATGTGAGAACTTATGTACAGTGGGGGGCAGGTCCTCGTGCATGTCAGTTCCTTGTGCTGGGCGCAAAGGCGCGAACGATACTCGAAGGCAGATACGCAGTGTCGTTCGACGATATAGACGCATTGGCCAAGCTGGTTTTACGTCATCGCCTGATAGTTAATTTTCAGGCGGAATCGGAAGGGGTCCGCAAAGACGATATAATCCAAAGGTTGATTCAATCTGCAAGGAGTTTTGATTTTGCGAAAATATCTTGATCCGGCGCTTATAGCTCAATTACACCGGCTCGAACTCAAAGCCCGGCTTGTTGTGGAAGGCAGTTTGTCGGGAATGCACAAAAGCCCGTATAGGGGGTTCAGCGTAGAGTTTGCCGAGCATAAATCCTATTTTCCCGGCGATGATATACGTTATATCGACTGGAAATTGTACGGTAAAACAGAAAAATATTTTATCAAACAGTATGAGGAAGATACAAACCTCAAGGGATATATTGTGCTCGACACCAGCGCGTCAATGGGATTCGGCAAGGATAAACTGTCCAAGTTCGATTATGCAGGCAAGATCGCTGTAGCCCTGAGCTATCTGATGTTATCCCAGCGCGATTCGGTCGGATTGCTGGCGTTCAATAACGATATAGTGAAATATGTGCCTCCGCGCAATAATATGATTCATCTACAAAATATAATTTCCGTAATTGACAACCTAAATACCCGGTACGATACCGGTATCTGCAAAGCGTTTCAGTATTTGGCTTCCCGTATAAGGCGGCGTGGTTTGATTGTGCTGATTTCCGATCTGATAGACGATCAGGGGAAAGTGTTGAATTATCTTAGATACCTGCGCCACATGAAGCATGAGCTGATCATATTGCACGTCGTTCATCCTGACGAACTGGAGTTGCCCTATCACGGAACTGTACGGTTCAAAAATATGGAGTATTCAGATACACTCATGGCGGCACCCGACCGGATACGCAAAGATTATCAGTCCAAAATACAGTCTTTTATAGATACTTATCGGGCAGGATGCTGGCAGGAACATATCGATTACGGAATTGTGCGGGTCGACGAACCAGTCGAGAAAGCGGTTCTCGATATCATTGCCCGGAGGAAGAAACGCTGATGTTTTTTGCCAATCTGTGGTATTTATGGTTTATTCCCATTATTGTGGCGCCGATATTGCTGAATATTTGGAAAAAACAGCGCATTAAGGAGATAGATTTTCCGTATTTTTCGCTTATACAAGCGTCCGATGTGACTAACCTAACTGCTTTGCATATAATGAATTTACTCCTGTTGCTACTACGAATGCTGTTAATTGTCGGTTTAATTCTTTTTATGGCACGTCCCATATTTTCAGGTTTTAACGCTACCCCTGTAGTAACCGAACATATCCCTGTGGTATTTATTTACGACAATTCCGTTAGTATGACATATACTCATAATGGAACTACTTTGTCTAAAAAAGCCCGTATACAAATTGCATCCGCCGTTAAAGCATTGCCTGCGGATATTCCGGCAGGTTTGATATTTATGAATGAACAGGGCAATATGGAACTGGTCGCGTCTCGGTCTAATCCTGAACGTCTTTTATATGCTCTGGACAATATTTCCGTACAGTATTACCGTTTCGACTTGAAACAGGCGTTATATACTGCCGATTCTTTTTTCAGATCGTTATCGCTACCGCTTAAAGCGCGCAAAAACATCTTAATTTTTACGGATAATCAGCAGTACAACGCATCGCTTGGCGATTCTGTAGATTTGCTTCCTTCAGTTCATGTTACTGTAGTCTATCCCCAAAAAATGAATGTTGGCGGAGCAGGATGGTTTGGCTATAAATTTTCCGACAGGCTGGTCAAGCGGGGGGAGAAATATACCTTATCCGCTGATGTTCGCAATTTCGCAAAACATTCCGGAAGTGAACCGGTTGTTAGATTGTTTGAAAATGATGTTTTAATAGAAGAATCTTTCATAACTCTTGATAGAGAAGAGACAGTAACAAAACAGTTTTACTTTCAGCCTGAGGACGACATATCGCTTAAAAAGATTAGATGCGCACTGTTACTGCCTGATTTTGATATTGATAACACAATGTATTTAGTTGCGCCGGTTTATGATACACCTCGAATAATTATTATAGGCGCGCTACAGGAATCCGTATTTATCCGCGCCGCGGCTATGACTTATTTTTCAGATATATCGCAGGATAATCTATTGACTGTGACTTCGTTAGATAAAGTTCCCGACTTGAATGCGGGTGATATTGTTATCTGTTGTGTTGACCGTAGCCCTGAAATGGACAAATGGATTAAAAATGCCTTGTCCAATGGGATCGGCGTAATTGCTTTCGTACCGCCTCAAAACATCATGGAAGGTACACTTACTTCGATAGAAAATGCCAATCTCCGGCATCCGATTTTTGCTCCTTACGGCTTAGCCGGTGAACGTGCGTTCGAATCGATACATGTTTTCAATTATGAACGTGATACGTTTTTACCGGAGTTGCAAAATAGGCTGGTATTGCTAAAAACAGCTCAGGGAGTTCCATTTATGGAACAGGTATCGCTACGGGATGGCATCATGTTTGTTTTTTATGATTCTGCCGGAGAACGTTTATCTAATTTCGTGCGTACCGAGCTATATGTTCCGCTCATGCATCGTGCGTTAGACCATATACTGGCTTCTCGAATAGGCCTGCCGTCTTATTTCAATAGGACAGTAGGAGACAGGTTTGTAATAACAGCTGATATACCGTCGTCGGTTACGTGGATTACACCGGACGGAACCCGTTTTGAGCGGGATAGTTTGTTTATAGACGGTAAGTATGAAATATCAGGGCTACCGGTAGCATTGCCGGGGTATTACACTTTGATGCGCGATGGGCATAAACCGGTTTCAATTGCCTATAATATTCCACAGGGTGAAGGCGATATGACTCCGCTTGATCCGGCTGTGCTTAAACGTTTAATACCCGATACGCCGACTGCTTATGTAGATATGTTTGCCGGTGAAAGCGAAGGCGGTCTTGTTCGTCGCAGGGATATCGGCATTCAAATACTTATTGCGTGTCTTGTTGTATGTTTTCTCGAATTGGCTGTTGCCAACAGGTTCAGTTAGGAGTATCCGTGAGTTATTTAATTGTTATTACAGCATTGTTTGTTATGATTACCGGTACATTGCTATATGCACTGATTCGCAGTCGGTTATCACTAAAGAAATTTTTCGTATTGCTGTCGTTGAGATTATTTTTTGCGGGAATTCTGATATGGCTGATGACCGATCCTATGATAACGTTTCTAACGACCCATACAAAGCCTCAGAAAATCTACCTTCTTATTGACCAGTCGCAAAGCATGACTATAAGAGATACAGAAAATAGTAACCTGTCTAGGTTAGAACAGATAGGGGAAATTCTTTTCGGTTCCTCTTTGAAGGCATTGCGGTCGTCAGAGAACGTCCTTTTTGAGATTGTGGGAATAGGCGATACCCTTAGAAGAAGTATTCAACCGCCGTTAGAACCGATTGCTTATCAGAGTAATATAATTGAAAATGTTTCGCAATTTATGGAAAGCATACAGGGTGATAAATCCGCGTTAGTATATGTAGTGTCAGATGGATGCAGTACTGACAAAGATTTTGGCCTGTCTGAAATACCGTCTGAAATACCCGTTAATACTATAAGCGTGGGTAATCCCGATGACCAAGTCGACTGCATGATTCACTCTGTACGTGCGCCTAGCGAAGTCGATATTGAAGAACCTATTGATTTTTATATACGTATCGGCGAACAAAAAATGCCGCCGGAAACAAATCTGCTTGTATCTGTATTGGATGAAGAAAGTAAAGTAATAGCTCAAACAGAGGTTGTAAGTCCTGTCAAAGATGAGATATTGTTGTCTTATCAGCCTAATGTTCCCGGATTGCATCAGTATAGCATAACGGTTGAGGCTCGGGATATAGTCGAGCCTTACAAAGAGAACAATATATATAAGACTGCGGTTTTGGTAGAAAAAAAAGATGTCAGGGTGATGCTGATCGGTAAACCTGCATGGGATATGGCGTTTTTATTGCGCGCGCTTCGTGATATAAGAAACGTCCGGCTATCGGTATATAATGTTGTAGGGGATACTTCGGGGAATATTTTTTCCCTGCAAGCCGCCTCCGAGCAGGCTGTCTCCGAAGTTCTCGATCAGCTTTCGGATCAGGATGTTCTCATTTTGTGCAATGCGCCGGCGGGTATTTTTTCTTTTCCGGACATTCAGCGCATTGAGCGGTTTGTAGAAATCAAAGGAGGCGGTTTGTGGTTTATCGGCGGTGAATCTAGTCTTGGTTCGGGCAGGTTTATAGGGTCGCAATTGACAAAACTGTTGCCGGTTTTTCTGATTGATAACGACTACATTTATCAGCCTTACAGGGTTGTTCCTGCTCAAACATCCCGTTCTCATCCTGTGTGTTCAGGTTTTACGGATAATTTAGATTCTAATCAGATTCCACCGCTTACGGGAATCAATCTTGTAGAGAAAGCAAAACCTGTAGCAGAAACATTTCTTAAGGCGCAGTTGTCTTCCGGCGGTCAGCAATTCCCGTTATTTTCCGTTATGAATTATGGAAAGGGTAAAACCGCTGTGTTTGCCGGCAAAGGATTTTACAGATGGTATATGGAAGGCGGGTTGCGCCCCGGGTCGCGAGATATTCTTACGACGTTTGTGCTTAATGTGATTTCTTGGATCGTTTCGCCGACGGACAGATCTCTTATGCATGTACGGTTTCCGAGTGTAAAATATATACTCGGAGAAAAAGTGCATACCGAAGCGGTTGTGCTGGATACCACCTATTCGCCGGCTTCCTCTTCGTGGGTTAGGGGCAATCTTGTAGGTCCAGGCGGTTTTGAAAGGCCAATAGATTTTGTTCCTATACCGGGCGAGCAGTCGGGTTTCTCTGCAACGTTTTTGCCGCCTCAACCCGGTAAATATTATCTGACAATTACCGGCGTGCGTTCTGACGGTAACGAAACGACCGTGGAAACCGGTTTTTATGTAATACCGTCAAGCGAAGAGTTCGGCAGACTGGCCGCGAATATCGATTTGTTGAAGGATATAGCCGATGCAACCGGCGGGACATATTATGACCTTGAAAAATTTGACGCTTTTTTGAAATCATACAAACCGCAGGCAGTCAAAGAAAAAGTTAAAGTAACCCGTATGGCGGTCGATTATCCATTCATCCTGATGGCTCTACTTGGGATGATAATTGCCGAATGGGTAATTCGTATCAGAGAAGGGCTGAATTAATGAAACGCTTTTTGTTGCTTATAATTCTGATATTATGCTTTCCGGCAGGCGTGCGATGTGAAGATGTTACCCGTTATGATTTTTTCATTGCCCGTGTTCATTATGACGGCGGTGGAGACTGGTACAGCGATCCGACATCGTTGCCGAACCTGCTTGCCGCGTTGAAAGAGCGTCTGAGTATGTTTGTACCCAAGAAAGAAGCGGTTGTTAAACTCGATGACGAGGAGTTGTTCCGTTATCCATTCTTGTATATGACCGGACACGGTAACATTTCGTTTTCACCGGTGCAAGTTGAAGCGCTTAGAAAATATTTTGAGCAGGGCGGTTTTTTATGGGCGGATGATAATTACGGAATGGATGAATCTTTCCGCCGTGAGATCGGGAAAGTCTTTCCCGATTCACATTTGGTTGAGCTTCCGTTTTCACATCCGATATATCATATACATTATAAGTTTGATTCCGGCTTGCCTAAGATACATGAGCATGACGGAAAGCCTCCGAAAGGATACGGTATTTTTTACAAAAACAGGCTGGTAGTTTTTTATACTTATGAAACTGATATCGGCGACGGGCTGGAAAGCCCGGAAGTCCACGATAATCCTGCGCATAAGCGCGAAGAGGCAGTTCGAATGGCAATAAATATTGTGTTGTATAGTCTTCATTATTAACATAATTAAATATTTTATAAAATAAATAGGGGTGCTTTATGAAGAAAAAACCGGACGTATCGCAACAGGATACGTTTATAACCGACGAGAAACTCATCGACGAACAGATAAGGCAATTCGCTCCATCTGTGAATTCGTTCGGGTTTGCGAGTACTAAGAAACAAACTTCGGTTAATATTATCATTGTTGCAGGAGTGATTTTTTCGTTTACCATGGCGTTTTACTACAAAGGTTTTTTGCAGGCTTTGGCGTTGGAGGTAGGTTTATTTTTACTTTCCATCAAATTGGCGTATTTTATGCACAATGTTATCAAATTCAACCATTATCTGTTTTGGATTTTAAACTCGCTGGAAATGCACATGCTCAATTTAAAAAAAGAAGTCGAAGAGTTAAACAAACGCCTGTAATCCGGCGCAAAATAGACGAATGCCCAATTTTCCTGACTTTTATCTGTAAATTCTAAAGATCTTATCGTATCGGACGATAAGATATTAATGGATCAGTCCGAAAATACCCGATCATACCAGGAGATTTAAAAATGAGTCCGATACATAAAGTAGGTTCTCACGCGGGATCGTTGCAGGCTAGCGATACGCGCGGTATAGACCGTAAAAATTTGAGTAAGCATGCTTTTGCAGGGAAAAAGCATAGCGGGAAATCCGGGTCGTACGCTGTTTCAAGTCCGGTTGTAGATGAAATGAAGATAGCTTTGAAAAAAGAAGGGTTAGGTAATTTTATAGATATGCTGGCCTAATCTGTACGGCCTTTAATGGCGTTAATAATACCTTCCACCCTGTGTTCCAGTCCTATTGACATAATATGTATTCCCGATACCATTCCTAAAAGAGAGTTGCCCAAATCGACAGCAAGTGAAATTCCGTATTCCAGTTGATTTTGCGAATTTTCCAGCCCTGAAATTATATTATCCGGTATACGAATACCAGAGATATTGCTGTTTACGAATCTTGCCATTTGAGCTGACTTCAAAATCAATATTCCCGCGATGACCGGAACGGTCTTTTGGAGGTCATTATATGCATTGATGAATGATTCGAACACAGGTATTTCAAAGACAGGCTGAGTTTGGAAGAAAGAAACGCCTTGCTGAATCTTTTGACGAATTCGAATGAAGTTCAATTCTTCAGGAGTCAAAAAAGGATTGACCGCGGCTCCGTAGCAAAAGCCGGTGGCGCCGCAAAGAGGATTTCCCTCCAAGTCTTTACCGTTATTGAGATTGTGCAATGCGTACAGCATCTGGGTGCTGTCGAGATCGAAAACAGGTTTTGCCCCTTTATGGTCGCCGGCAGATACGTTGTCGCCTGTGGTAACCAGTACATTTTCTATACCCATCGTCCATGCGGACAGCAAGTCGGATTGCAGGGATATCCTATTTCTGTCCCTGCCGGTGATTTGAAAAATAGGTTCGATATTTATTTGTTTAAGAAGATATGCGCCCCCGAGTGATCCCATGCGCATGGAAGCACGCGGATTGTCGGTAATGTTTATGGCATCGACGCATTTGCCGATTGTCTTTGCGTCGTCTAGGAATTGTTTAGTATCAGTGCCTTTTGGAGGGGTTAGTTCGCCTGTAATTACAGGTGTACGAGCTTCAAGTTTTTTTCGCAGATTACTCATGAGTTCCTCATTTTATAATAGGCACAAAAGGAACAGAATATCGTCGTGAACAAGACAAAACCGTATTGTACATCAGCATTGCTATTGTCATAGGACCTACTCCGCCCGGTACGGGAGTTATTGCTGAAGCTATTTGTGATACCTCATCATAGGACACGTCGCCCACAAGCCTGTATCCATTTTCAGAATCGGTATCATCGACCCTGTTGATTCCAACATCAATTACTACAGCCCCTGGTTTGACCATGTCGGCTGTAATGAAATTTGCTCTACCGATTGCGGCAATCAGAATGTCGGCGGATCTGGTAACTTCCGGTAAATTCGGTGTTCTCGAGTGGCATAAAGTTACTGTAGCGTTAGCGTATTTCATTTTTTGACAAAGGATGCTGAAGATCGGTTTGCCCACTATGTTGCTTCGTCCGACGATCACCACATGTTTTCCTTCGGGTGAAAATCCTCCTTTTGCAAGCATAACCCATACGCCGAACGGTGTGCAGGGGATAAAAGCCGGTGATCCGATAAGCAGTCTTCCAACGTTCATCGGATGGAATCCATCCACGTCTTTATCAGGTGATATGGCGTCGATAATTTCGCTTTCTGTGCATTGTGGCGGTAGAGGCAGTTGAACGAGAATGCCGTCAATAGCATGGTTTTCGTTTAGCGACCGGACGGTAGAGAGCACTTCTTCATGGGATGCTTTTGCATCGAGAGTTATTTGTTCGGAATAGATACCCAGCTTTTGGCACATTCTGGTTTTCATTCGCACATATACCTGAGAAGCAGGGTTATCACCTACAAGAACCACCGCCAATCCGGGTTGACGCTCTATTCTTTCTCCGATTGATTTAATAGGATCAGCCAGATGTGCATAAATATCCCCCGCGATTTCTTTGCCTGAAATTATGACTGCTGACATATCTTTTCCTTTGCATTTACTGGATTGACATGATGTATAACTTGAACAGGGCAAACCTTGACGCATTTTAGACAAACTATACATTTCGAATGATCTATGATAGCCAGCCCTTCGTCCATACTTATTGCGTTTACCGGACATTCTTTAACACATTTGGTGCAACCTATGCATCCGCGGGAACATGCGTCCCTTACATCTTTGCCGCGTTCACGGGAATTGCACTGGACGAATACGGATGCGTTCATCGGAATCATCCGTATTATATTTTTAGGGCACGCTTTAACGCACGCTTCGCAACCGGTACATTTTTCGGTTATAATTTCCGGCATACCCTCGTCGGTCACGCGGATTGCGTCGAACTTGCATGCTTTTAAACAACTCAAAAAGCCCATACATCCGTAATCGCATTTCAATGGTCCGCCGGCGATAATTACAGCCGCATTGCAGTCGTAAACGCCTTGGTAATTGTAAATTAGTTTGGCTTCTTTACCGCCGCAACAGAAAACATGGGCGACTTTTCTTATAGTTGTAGCGGTCAACTCAAGTCCCAAAATAGAGGCTATATGTTCTGCGCATTCGCTACCTCCCGGAGTGCATAGATTCGGCGCTTCCCCATGGTTTACAATAGCGTCGGCATATTTTTTACAGCCTGCGTAGCCACATGCGCCGCAATTAAGGTCGGGAAGAGCTTTGTATACTTGTTCGACTCTTTTATCCATTTTGACATGAAAAATATGGGAAGCCACGGCTAACCCCAGTCCGAATAACAGTCCCAGTATACCCAGCGCCAATATGGAATATATAAAAATCTGTCCCATAAAAATAATAAACCTTTCCTGTATATTATAGCATACCCGAAAATCCGAGAAATGCGATAGCCATTAGTCCTGCAGTAATAAACGCAATGGGAATATCTTTTAGGCAAGCCGGTACATCTGCCAGTTGAAGCCGTTCTCGAATACCTGACATTAAAAGCATGGCAATAGTAAATCCGACTCCCGCGCCGAATCCCTGTACGATACATTTCGCAAAGCTCAGGGATTCACCGAAAAGAGTATCTTTGTTTAGCATGGCAACGCCGAGAACAGCACAATTGGTGGTGATTAGCGGTAAATATATGCCTAGCGAATCGTATAAGCCGGGCGCGGTTTTCTGGACAATCATTTCAACAAGTTGTACAAGTGACGCTATCGTAAGAATAAAAGCAATTATGACAAGGTATTCGATATTAAGAGGGGCTAGTATAAAATTATAAATCGCCCATGTAACTGCCGATGTCATAGTCATGACGAACATAACCGCCATACCCATGCCGAGAGCCGATTCGGTATCGCGCGATACGCCTATATAAGGGCACAGTCCGAGAAATCGGAACAATATGAAATTATTTACAAGCACAACGGCAATGAAAATTTTGAACAATGAAGCCAATTCAAACATATCAGTTACCTTTCTTTGCCCGTAAGGCATTTACATGTCGAAAAAATCCCATAATAAACCCGATAGTCAAAAAAGCGCCGGGAGCGAGAATAAAAATGATCGCCGGCTTAAAATTCTTGCCGAATACGCTTAACCCGAAGAATTGGCCTGCGCCAAGCAGTTCGCGAACTGTTCCAAGAAGGAATAATCCCAGCGTGAAGCCTAATCCCATACCTATTGCGTCGATTAAGGAGAATACGATATTGCGTTTGCTGGCGAACGCCTCAGCCCGTCCCAGAATGATGCAGTTGACCACGATCAAAGGCACGAATAACCCGAGTTCTTTTGAAAGAACCGGAAAAAAACCTTTTAAAATGAAGTCGACCATAGTTACGAATGAGGCGATTACAACGATATATAGCGGAATTCTGATATTTTGTATTTTTGAGTAAAACATACCGCCGCTGACGGCGCGCAGTGTTGTGGTAATCAAAGATATTGTCATGTTGGACGCAATGAGGACTGCGGTGGTGGATAACCCCATACCAATCGCATTTTTTACTGAAGTCGAAGTCGCAAGTGCCGGACATAACCCAAGGCACAACGAAAATATCGGGTTTTCCTGAATGATTCCTTTGAAAAATTGGGTTTTCATTTTTCGGCGGTTACCTTTTGTAGAAAGGTTGTTATTGTATTTTTTACGCCATCCGCTACGGCCACAGATGTTATAGTGGCTCCGGTGATAGCTTCTACAGCATTATGGGTTTCACCTGTTTTGCAGACTGACAGAGTGCTGTATTCTTTTCCGCGGAACATCGCGGTGAACCACGGCTCAATGGATTTTCCTTTTGAATGATGGGAAGATACAAAAAAAGATTTAATAAATGACCACAGGCTTTCGTCGGATTTTATTTCAGTGATGCGGGCGCCAAGTCCCGGAGTTTCCCCCTGTTCAAGTATCCGCAGTCCCTGAATGTTGCCTTTGGTATCGATTCCGATAATAAACTCTATCATCGATTGGTAGCCGTGTGTGTGTCCGTTGAGCGCATATCCTATAACCTCGAAATTATCAGATAATCCTTCGTAATAGTCGATATCGTCCATATGTTTCATAGGTGAAAAACTTTTGGCGTTCGGCAATACTAGAGGGAGAGATTCTTTTATTTCCCGCTGGTGTTGTATTTCGATACGTTCTCTGGTAACCGAATAAAGGATTGTCAGCAGTCCTGCCGCGAGAATACAAATAAGGCACAAAAGCAAGCCGAGTTTTATAAAATCCATGGTGTTACGCTTCATTGGGTTTGGCGGCTCCTTTGTTTATACCGAATTTTTTTGGTACCAAGTATCGGTCGATAATCGGTGTTGCAGTGTTCATCAACAGGATCGAATAAGAAACGCCTTCCGGATAAGTGCCGAATTTTCGTATCAGAAAGGTAAACAATCCGCATCCAAACCCAAAGAGTATTTTGCCTTTTTTGGTGAGGGGAGACGTTACCATGTCTGTAGCCATGTAGAACGCGCCGAGGAATACTCCGCCTGAGAAAATATAAAAAAACGGGTCTCCGGAACAAAACGAGTCTTTTCCTGCGAAGAAATACCCCAGTACAAACAATGAAGCGATATACGTAACCGGTATATGCCAGCTGATGATTTTTTTATACAAAAGATATATTGCACCGATAGTAAGCAATACTGCGGATGTTTCGCCGATGCATCCGCCGATGGTTCCTGTAATTAGATTCCAGTATAATTCAGGTACGGAGTTGAACTGTGATATTAGCTGATGCATTCCTTGTTCTTTGAATATGGCAAGAGGAGTCGCGCTGGTGACGCCATGCACCTGCCATGATGTCATTTCAACCGGCCATGCGGTAAGAAGAAAACAGCGTCCGGCGATAGCGGGGTTGAAGATGTTGTAGCCCAGACCGCCGAAAGCCTGTTTTGCAATTCCTATCGCCACCATTGCGCCGATGATAGGCAACCAGAACGGAACAGTGGGCGGCAGGTTGAAAGCCAGTAGTATTCCTGTCAAAACAGCGCTACCATCGTAGACGGCTGATATTGGTTTTCCTCTAAGTTTAAGGCAGATCGCTTCAACCGCCACACATGATAAGATGGATATGAAAGTAATATATAACGCGCTTAACCCGAAATGATATATACTGAACGCCAGAACAGGTGTAAGCGACAGGCTGACAGACCACATGATTTCCTGAGTGGACTGTTTTGTACGTATATGAGGAGCTGTTGATCCGAGCAGTTGTTGTTTTAGCACTGCCTATAGCCCTTTCTTCTTTTTTAACTGTTGATCAGCGAATTTGATCAGTTGCACTAGTTCCCTGTTGGCAGGGCATACATAGGTACAAGAACCGCATTTTATGCAGTCGGCTAATCCAAGTTTTTTAGCGAGTTCGAAATTCCCGAATTCGATTGCCTGAGCTATTTGAGCGGGGCAGATGCGCATCGGGCAGATATCTACACATCTTCCGCATCGGATACACGGCCCCATAGAAAAGGTTACAGCTTCATCTTGTGTTTGAAAGATGAAACCGGAAGTACCTTTTGTGACCGGTATGTCAAGGGAATACAAAACTTCTCCCATCATAGGGCCGCCGGCAATGATTTTTGAGGGATTTTCGACAAAACCGCCTAGCTGGCTGACGATATCGGATAGAAGCATACCTATCGGTACAGTTATGTTGACTGATTTGGCGATACATCGTCCGACAATGGTCAAAGAGCGTTCGATTAGGGGTTTACCGGTTGTGGCCGCATCATACACGGCGGACATTGTCGCCACATTGTTTACCACTGCGCCGACATCCATGGGCAGTCCTCCTGACGGGACTTCTCGTCCGGAAGCGGCGTATATTAGTTGTTTTTCCGCTCCCTGAGGGTATTTTACTTCCAGCGCTAGAACTTCGATATTTTCCAGATTAGCAACTGTTTTGCGCATAACATCTATTGCGTCCGGTGTATCCGATTCGATACCTATAATGCCGCGCCGGCAGTTGAGGATTCTCATCAATATTTGCAACCCTTCTACTACTTTATGGGGGAAATTGCACATGGTGTATCTGTCTGTATCTAGGTAAGGTTCGCATTCCACGCCGTTAGCGATGATAATATCAATTTTCTTAGTATCCGGAGGCGAAAGTTTTACGTGTGTTGGAAATGTTGCCCCGCCCATACCGACAATGCCCGCTTCGATTATACGGTTTTTAAGTTCATCTGGGGTAAGGCGTTGCCAGTCTTGTTTCTTTGGTGTATGTAGGTTGTTGTCGGTATCGTCGGCAGTAATTTCAATGCATACGGACTGTTTGAAAATAGCTACCGGAAACTTTTTGACAGCAGTTACTTTGCCTGAAATACTCGCATGGATGTTCGCAGATACGAAACCGGTCGATTCAGCTATTTTCTGCCCTACAGTAACGGTATCACCAACTTTAACCAAAGGTTTGGCCGGCGCTCCGATATGTTGTTGCAGGGGTATTCTGACTTTATCCGGCGGACTGATCTTAAAATATTCTTTGTTGCCGGTAAGGTATGGATCAAGGTCAGGATGAATACCGCCTTTAAAGGTTTTTGTATTTTTTGAAGTAACCATTATTTCAATTGTATCCGTTTAATATTCAAAATTGGAATATCGTCCTGATTGAAAGATGTTATGAGCCCTTCGACTTTAACTTTTTTATTCAGATAGGTTTTTATATTAGGGTCATTGCTGTAAAAAAGACAGAGTTGTTTTTTATGCAAAAATCCTCGTTCTTCGATATAATAAAGATTTTGTTCGGCGTCCTGACGATTGTCGATCATGAGAAAACCTTCGTAAGCATAAAGGCTTGAAGCGGATTTTTGATCGGGATTGACTTTGATTCGAGCATACGACTGACGCTGTTTGATGTCTTCAATGCGCTCTTCCGCTCTTCGTGCTTCGGGTGTATCGGGGTACAGAACTATGATAGACCGGTATTTTGCGGTGATTGCGTTGAAGTCTATATCGGAAACATCTTTCAACAATTCCGCGTTGCGAAATTCTTCCGCTTGGTCGAATGCGTTTCTGCGGTCCTGTGACTGTATTTCTCGCGCTTCATTTAGTTTGTTGCGCACCATAGACATGCGTTCTATAGCCCATTTGGCTTCTTCTTTTTCTGGGAATTCCTTGATAATTGACATATAACGGAGTTTGATCTGATTTTCCTCTATTTCTAATGGGTTGCGTTTTTCCAGTTCGTATTGCGCGAATTCGTCCGCCATGGAAAAGAGTTCTTTGACACGCGAATTGCGTTCCTGTTGAATGAGTTCCGCTTCAATTTTTGTTTTTTGGTTGCTTATGGATTCCAGTTCAAACAAGGCTTTGTGGGCATAAATGGTATCAGGGAAATTATCGATGATATTATAGAATTTCTCGAACATATCAGTAAAGTTAATAGATCGGGTGTTATCTTTGGAAAGCTCGGATTTGGAGTATATCAGTGCCTGATTGAACAGGTCTTTGCTTTCTTCCAGCCGCTGGAGTGTAGATGTAAGCGAGTCCTGACTGCTGAAATAACTTACAAAATCGGCGTTAACCCATGCCTGAATGGAATCGGGAGGAGCGATCTGCACCCAGTTATCGATGGTTTTAAGTACTGTAATATTATCGCCTTTGCTTATTTGGCAAATGACAGGAAAATTGAGGCCGGGTCCTTGCCTGACGTTTACATTGCTACCTGTTAACACACCGTTTTCTATGAACTGCGAACTCAACCAGCATGTAATATTTTCGGGTGGTTTGATAAGAAGCCAGTCGCCTACACGGTTGATTACTGTGATAAGATCGTTTTGTTTGAGTTCTGCTATTTCCCTGTAATTTGTTCCTCGGTTTGGCATAACTCGTAATTTTTCTGTCTGAACGATCCCGATATATGGGTATTTACTGTCCTGAGCGATTACGGTTGAATGGGCAAGATAGCAGAGCATAATAACGATCAATGGTATTTTTACAAACGTTTTCATGAAAACGCCGTCTCCTTTGTTATTTTATTTACCGAGTCGATATAATTGTTCTATTTCAGAAGGTGTCAGAGACCTGTAGTCTCCGTATGCCAGCGATTCGATTTCAATATTTCCGATTCGTATTCTGCGAAGCCGAAGTACTGTTTTATTTATGGCGGCAAACATTTTTCGAATTTCTCTGTTTCGTCCTTCATTCAGTTCGAGACGTATTTTACATGCTGAGTTCACAGGAATCACATCTTTAATTTGAGGCCGAGCAACGTAGGAATCGTCAATAGTTATACCGCGACTGATTTTAAGTTGTTCTTCAGGGCTAAGTGATGAATCAAGCCAGACATCGTATTCTTTCGTCACACCGAATTTTGGGTGTGTGATTATATTGCATAAATGGCCGTCATTGGTGATTACTACCAATCCTTCGCTTTCTACATCCAGCCTGCCTGCCGGGTAGAGTCTTAAGCCTTTGTCCGGTATAAGATCGATAACACGTTGATATTTTCTATCTTGTTTGCATGAGCAAACAACGCCTGTCGGTTTATTTAGTAACCAGTAAACTAGCGGTTGTTTTTGAATTGGTTTCCCGTTTACGCAAACGATATCTTTGTCAGGGTCGACGACAGTGCCGAGCTTTGTTGTTAAATTACCGTTAACCGAAACAGCGCCGTTTGTTATAAGGTATTCACATGACCGCCGCGATCCTACTGCGCATTGTGCGAGGAATTTTTGCAATCGTAGCGTCATTACGGATAATAATTATTGTTCGTATTTGGTTTTCGGTAATCCGAGGATAGAATCGCCGTCTTTCCATTTTTTCTGTTTCTTAAGAATATCGATACGTTCGTAACGTTTCAGAACGTTTCTTTTCGTTTGGATACCTGTTCCGCCGATTTTGAAGCTGGGATGCAAAGACATTTTAAAACCTCCGTTAAATTAAAATATATTGTTATTTTATAAGTCAGTTTCTTTCAGTGCTGATGTTATCCAATTCAAATAAGGGGTATACCCCTGTTCAATAGGAACAAAAATTATTTCACACACTTTATATGGGTGAATTTCGGGTACAACTTTAAGTATAATTTCGGCAAATCTCTTTTCGGTTTTACCGATTAACAAAGATTCTTGCTCGTGATCGACCTTGCCTTCCCAGTGAAAATACGATTCCACCGAGGGCAATATATTGACGCATGCGGCCAATTTTTTATTTACCAGTTCTTGCGCGATAAGACGCGCGGGTTCTCCAATCGGAGCTGTTATATAAAATAATGTATATCTTTCGGTCTCATTTTTCATAGAATAGCGAAAAAGATACTATATTTAAAATTAAAAGTCAACATTGAAAATGATTTCCGAAAAATAATATCTCGGTTGGCAGATTTTGCTATGTATTACATATAAATTTTTGAATTAGCCTTATATTTTTTTCAAATTAAGCCGATGATAATAAATGGAGTATCTCCATATTTTTAAATAAAATGCCGGTTATTTTAAAAGGTGTACACGCAATGAGAAGATTTATGGCGGCCTCTATTTTTGTTTTTTGCCTTTGGCTGGATGTGTACGCGGATGTAATCACTTTGAAAAATGGGGAAACTCTGACCGGCAAACTTCTTGATCAGCAGAGCGATATAATTTCTTTTGAAGTCCATATGAATTCCGTGATTTTTCCTGCGATTATTAAAAAAGACGATGTGACTAAAATAGAACTTGATAACGAAGATATGGTTGACGAAGCGGCATTGTTCGTTTTGAAACAGAAAACAAAAGGGCTCGAACTTCACAATGGCAGGTGGTTGCCTAAAAAGCATGTTGCCCTACTGAAAGCCCGTCAGAAGAATATGTATACTGCGCAGAGAGTAGCCGTATTTTCCATTCAGTTTTTTATATTTCTAGTTATTGGTTTTGCTTTGGTAATGGGAGTGGATTTACTTCATTATCAATGGCGTAAATACAAACTTAACCGGATTATTCACAGGGAAAAAGCAGACCATCGTTTGCATCGCCGGATACCGATACAGCATGCTATCAAAGTAAGAAGCGAAAAGTTTCCGGAGCTTGACGCTCAGACATCTAATATCAGTCTTGGCGGATTGTTGTTTTCTACCGATAAAGATTTTCAGTTGGCCGACCATATTTCCGTGGAAATTAAGTTGGCGGATCGATCTATAGAAGTAGATGGTTTGATTGTAAGAAAAGAGAAGGATATCAAAACCGAGCTGAATAATCTCGGAGTGAGCTTTATCGGGTTGAGTCAGGCAAAGCGGCAGGAGATAGCGTATATTATAGCTCATCCATCCAAGCCGGTATCAGATTCGGTTGAGGCAGAACCTGATGCGGTAAAAAAGGATAAAAACAAGAAACGCCGGGCAAAAAGTAATGCGGATATGGGTGTAGGTTCATCAAAATAAAAATCCCGCAGTGTATTATCTGCGGGATTTTTATTGATATATTTAAAAAATGGTGGCTGGGGTTATTATAGTTCGGTTTCTACCAGATCTCTCATGCGTTTTCCCGATTTGAATACAACTACGTTGCGTGCCGGAATTTCAACTTCGTGTTCAGGCCTGTTCGGGTTACGTCCTTTGCGCGCTCCGCGATGTTTTACTTTAAAAACCCCAAAATCACGTAATTCGACATTCTCACGCCGTTCAAGGCTTTCAGTGATGTAATCCAATGTTTTTTGAATTACTTTACCCACGTCAACCTGGGTTAAACCGGTTTCGCGGGCAATACGTACGACTAGGTCACGTTTTGTCATATTTCACCTCCCTGTTGGCATTGATGTTTAGGAAAACCTAAGTTAAACCCCACCATAGATCATCCTATAACAGTTATATAATCATGTCAAATATTTTTTTATGTATCCATCTGATCGATAAGTATTATTTAGACCATCTTAATTAACTGTATATTTTGTTGAGTATTACTGTTTGGAAATACATAAATTTACGTTAAATATATCATTGTTAGATTTCTATACGTAGAATAACAAAAAATAATAAAATAGTCAATAATAATTATTCCAAGTTGTTGAAAAATAACAAATATACTTGCTTTGAGATATATCTAAGGCGATTTCATCTCATTGTATGTTGCTTAGTAGAGTAACACCAATGAAAAGGCTATCTAACTTAGATTACTACGCGAACTTTGTATGCTCGCAATTGCAAAAGCAGTAATAGATAATTTCTTAGTGTAGCTTAGAAAAATAGTTTTTATTTTATTAAGAATAAGTTTGATGAGGTCGAAAAAATAATAGGAATTATTACAAATCACTATATGCGGGATAAGGTTCTGCACAGGTCTAAGATTTATTATGAAACTTAAAATAGAAAGCTATGAAAAGATACTCAATGCCATTATCGAGGGTGTCGCGATAATTGATGATATGCAACATCCGATTTATTGGAATGATGCGTTTTTGGCGCTTACCGGCTACGATTCGGCGGCATTGGAGTCCCGTCGGGAGTTGCTGGATGTATTTCCTGATAAAGATCAGGCAATAATGCGTGAATTGCTCAGATCAGGAATAAACGGTCAGGAATTTGCTTTGAATACTACTGTCAGGAATAAAAATAATATACGCCGAAAAACGGTGTTATGCAGACTGCATGTAGTGCAGGATACAGATTCGGAAAGAAAGCGGTTGTGCATTATTCTGGCTTCGCTTAAAGATATGGAAGAAAACGACCCTAACGGTGTCCCGCGCGAGATAAATGCCTTGAGAAAAGCGTTTATATCTAATGTATCTCATGAGTTACGCACGCCGGCCGCTATTATTCGGGAAGCGGTAAGCCTGCTGGCTGATACGACGTTGGGTGAACTTAACCAGTCACAGCTTCATTTTATCGGTATGGCTGTGAAAAATGTAGACCGTTTGACCAGTATCATAAATCATTTACTGGATATAGCGCTTTTTGAGAAAAACTCTGTCGACGTGACTCTTGAACAGGTGGATTTGAGAATGCTAATTGCGCAGATGCAGAAAAAATATTGCCACATAGCGGAGGAAAAGTCGTTGATATTGATCTGGCAATGCGACGAGCATCTGCCGGAAATGCTTACCGACAGTACAAAATTGCTTTATATACTTAACAACCTTATCAAGAATGCCGTACAGTTTTCCAGAGAAGGCGGTGAAATTGTAATCAGAATAGATAAATCCGCCGATGGTAATAATGTGATAATGATGGTAAAGGACAATGGTTGCGGGATACCTTCGGACGAACGGGAAAAAATATTCGATATGTTTTATCAGTTCAATAGAGTACCCGGGCCCGGCGAACGCGGTATAGGCATAGGCCTTGCGGTAGTAAATAGGCTGGCACAGTTGTTAAAAGGAAAAGTCGATTTGGAAAGCGAAGAAGGTAAAGGCAGTACTTTTATCGTAACAATACCGATGATATACGAATAATATATTTTTTTACAGGAGATGTTGCTATGGAAACCTCAGGAGAAAAGAAAAAAGTACTTATTATCGAAGATGAAACTGAATTGCTGACGATACTGCAGATTCGTCTGTCGCATGCCCAGTTTGAGGTTTTTGCCGCGTCCGACGGAAATTCCGGACTTGAACTTGCCCAGTCTGTCAAACCGGATATAATTTTGCTGGATATAATGATGCCCGGCATAGACGGTTTTACGATTCTACGCGAGATAAAAGGATCCGATTCAACCTGTGAAATTCCTGTAATCGTGGTTACTGCCAGAGACCGAATAGAAGATTCATGCCTTCTTGAAGGCGCCGAGGGTTTTTTGACCAAACCTTTTGACTACAGAGAACTGGAAAACGCTATCAATCGTTTGGTATCTGCTGAATAGGTCTTGAGCGCTATTTTATTGTTAATCGGGCGGCGTCTCTCCCCCTTAACGCCGTTGCGGTGATATTCCTCAACCATATTTTTCTTGCGGCGCCATTTTGGCCGTGATACCATGAGCCATCTCTGAAAATCTGAACTGACAAGCGTAACAATATTTTAACTCACCGGATATATACTCATGAAAAATATATTCAAGTCGCGCTATCAAGTCGCGCTATATGTACTGCTTTTAGTAGCCGGCGGATTGTATCTGTTCAATCTGGGAGGAAAAGGGCTGTGGAGCGCTCAGGAAGCGCGTAACGGTCTGGCCGCCCGTAATATTATTAATGGCGCTTTTATTGATTGGATCATGCCTGAAATAGCTCTGGAGCGAAGTACTCAAAAACCGGTGTTGTTTTACTGGCTGGTTGCCGTATCTTGCATGATCGGCAAATCTATTTCCGCTTTTTATGTCCGCCTGCCTGCGGCGTTATCCGGATTGGCGTGCGCGTTGTATATGTTTTATCTGGGCAAACGCCTGTTCGGACTCAATATCGGGTTGCTTGCCGCTATAATCCTGTCGTCATGCGGCAAGTTTTTGAGTTTGAGCCGTACGTCGCGAATCGATATTTTTCTTGCGCTTTGTGTGGTAGTGATACTCGGCGAATGCCTTTTGTTGTACATCGATAAAAAACGATATCATCTTGTTTTAGCTTATGTTATGGCGGCTTTTGCGGTTTTGGCAAAAGGTCCTGTGGGAGTAGTAATTCCATTGGCGGCGCTTCTGGCGTTCTGCATTGCTTTAAGACGGATAAGGGATATAAGGATGTTCGTATCTATACCGGCGGTTGTAGCGTTTTTCGTGCTTGTAATACCGTATTATGTTATCGCAAATATAGCGACCGACGGCGAGTTTTTATATGATTTTATAATTAAACATAATATAGAACGGTTTATCGGTTTGGACGGTACTTTCGGAAGCCGAAAACCTATATGGTATTACCTGCCTAATTTTTTTGTCGGGGCTATGCCGTGGAGTTTGTTTATTCCGATCTTATTCGGTTATTTCGGATTGACGATTGGGAAAAATTGCTGGTTTAAAATATCTAAACGAGGCGTTACGCCTCATGGCCTAAACGGATGCGATGATGCCGCGTATACATATATAGCCATTTGTTTTGCTGTTATTTTTTTATTTTTTTCGTTTTCGTCATTCAAACGCGGCGATTATATATTGCCTTTATATCCATTTTTTGCCCTGCTACTTGCATGTTGTCTATCCGACGAATCTTATCTGTTAAAGTATATACGTTGGTTTCGATGGGTGTTGTACGCGCTCATGGGCGTCATGGGGGCTTTGCTGATTTTTGTATTGGTAAGTTCTGCGGTTGATTTGCCTGATTGGTTGTTCAGTCAGGATATTATAAGGAAATATTTTAACAATAACGACCGGATTACTCTTGAAGCGATTTGGACATATTCTAGGCGTTATACTTTTATACTGGCGGCCTTGATTATTGCCTCTATCGGTTTTGTTTGGTATTCGATAATAAGGAGTACCGAGCGGGTCAATAAAATTATTGTCGTCATTACTACGCTCATATTGGCATTTTACGGGTATTATTTTGTCAGTATCGAACCTGAGATAGACCGCTTCTGTACTTTGGAGCCGTTTGCCGGACAGGTGAATCTATCTGTGGGCGGTCATGAGTTGGTGATGTTTCATTTCTGGGATCACGGACTTGCTTTTTATCTCGACAGGCACATAAAAAGTATTTATTTCTTCGACGAACTGGAAAAATACGCGGCGTCTAATGACAAGATATATTTTGTTGCAGAACCAAAATGGTTCGAGCGTATACCCGAGTATCTGCGCGATGAATGCGCTATTCTTTTACGGACCCCCGATTATCACCGTAAAGATTTGTTGTTGTGTGTGCATCCTGCAAAATAAAATTATACATTTTCATCGTATTTCATGTGATTGTGAATAAATATTTTTTTGCGTAAACTACCATGATTGTTAGGAATTTGAAAAAAATAATAAAAATAACAAAAAGATATTGCTTTTTTAAAAATATGTGCTATAATTCCCAATAGAACAATAGTTACCCAAATTGATTTTTTAACCGAAGAATCCTAAAAAGAATGGAGGAGATTTGAAAATGAGAAAGTTATTTTGTGTCCTGACTGCTTTGATGATTGCGTTCACAACAAGCGTAATAGCCCTTGAAGATTTTGTTCTTGAAACTTATGAAAGTTATGCTGTGGGAACCCTTGCTACTTTCGGTTCAGGGGTAGCGTATCCCGCGTTTGTAAGTGGTCCTGAACCATATATTGTAACCGATGGTTCCAACAAATATTTGAGTATTGACGCTACTAGTGTTGGATTTCCGGCATTTTTTGGTATAGGTCAACAAACAAATTTTGTATATCCTTTGGATATGACCGAAGCTACAATATCATTCGATATCAATGTATCCGGTCTATCTGCTGAGGTTGAAGCTCACATTACCGCCCAAATTTTTGCTTATTATTGGAATGGAGCGAATTATGTACAAACACAGGCGGCATTCGGTTTGGCTTCTCCTTTGGCCTTGGGCAATACCGGCGGCTGGGATACTATGGAATTCGATGTTGCAGACTTAACTTCCGGTGAGAGTCAATATTGGGTTCCTGAGAGTTCACTGGTTTGGAAAATAGGCATACTTGTTACTGATATTGAAGATGCTACCGGTATTATATCTTTCGACAATATCAAAGTAAGCGGTGTTACTGTTATTCCTGAGCCGGCGAGCATAATTTTATTGTTGGGCGCTGTTGCCGGAATGGTCATAAAAAAGAGAAAATAATTTTCCAAAAGATATTTTAATCTCGGAGCGGAGTAGCAATGGCTACTCCGCTTTTTTTATATGCGGGCGAAGACATCTTTTTGCTTGTCTTTTGAGAAGGAATTATATAGAGTTACAATGCGCATGGCAAATAGGTAAGATAGGGACATTTAAAATAAATTTTTAAGGAGGAATTAGATGGATATATACGCATTTGCAATGGAAAAAGAAAAATTCGCAGAGAATTATTATCGGTCGGCGGCAAAAAAAATGAAAAACGAGGGTCTGCAACGCATTTGTATTCTGCTTGCGGAAGAAGAAGTCCAGCATTACAAATGGATTGAAAAGATGAAATCACAGCAACCGGATGTTGTTGAATCGGATGTTTTGTCAAAGTCGAAAGAAATTTTTGCCGGAATGAAAGAATCCAAAGATACGTTTGGTATTTGCGAATCCCAAATAGAGTTGTTCGAAAAGGCTCAGGAGTTCGAGCAAAACAGCAAAAGTTATTATGAGGAAAAAGCCAAACAGGTTGATGACCCTAAACAAAAAGAAATTTTCGCGCAGTTGGCTCAACAGGAAAACAAGCATTTTATCCTGCTGGAAAATGTCATCGAATTTTTGAAAAAACCGGAATTCTGGCTGGAAAACGCGGAATTTTATCATATAGATGAATTCTAAATATTGTTATGAACGATGTCATAAGAACCATACTGTCTCGTCATAGCACCCGACGGTTCGCGAACGCACCTGTTCCTTTAGATATAATAACTACCATACTTGAATGCGCGCGGTGGGCGCCTAGCGGTTCGAATCAACAGCCGTGGTATTTTGATGTCATAAATGATAATGCTCGTATTGACGGTATATCGGATGTGATAGTCCGTAACTACGATCTGTTTCTCAATACTATAGACGACGAAGGAACGCGGGCGAGTATCGCGGGATATAAGCAGTATCTGTCGTTTGTCAAGACTGCCCCTGTTGTTATTGCGGTCAGCGCGAAACCGTATGAATCTTTCCTGTCGAAGAAACTAGCGAAGTACGGCATTGATAATCCGTTTGCGCCTGAGGATATACATCCTGCGGCATTGAGCGTAGGGGCCGCGGTTGAGAATATGCTGATTGCCGCTGAATCTCTCGGATACGCTTCCTGCTGGATGACAGGCCCCATGATGTTTCAAAAGGAACTGGAATCATTTTTAAAGATATCGCCGCCGTGGCATCTTGTTTCGCTGGTGCTTATCGGTAAACCTTATGCAGGGGAACAGGCGACTAGGTCGCGGCTACCGTTATCGGAAATATCTTCTTTTAATTATGAAACATAAATATCTATCATCCTTAAATCCGGTATCATGGAAATCAAAAAAAGGCCGGCGAATTTTTTTCGACATTGCCTGTATTATTGTTCCTTTGACGGTGATACTGGGCTTATTACTGTTGTTGCACGGGTTGTTCAGCGGTAAAAAAGAATCGACTGAAGAAATGCTTAGAGGTTGGAAAAAGGGTGTTATAGCTCAAAGAGTGTTCAATGCCCGTACTGTCTCTGCGGAAGTATTCCTGCCTATTTTGCGTAACGAGGTGCGTTGGGGCGCTATTTCCGTTAGATTTCCGTATTCTTGGGTACATTTTTTCGAGAATCGCTTTGGCGGCAGGACATTATCTCTTCAGGAATCTTTAGATTCTAATTACGGTATGCATATTCAGATAGAGCGTGTTTTCAAAGATACCGGTTCTATATTTGAATTTGGCGCTTCGTTTCTAAAAAACATCGGTTTGTATCCGCAGGCACATGGCGAGATAGATTTTTTACAAGCGCAAGGGCACCTTTTTTTTATGCGATATACTACCCGTGAAGGTATAGTGATGAGTTCTCTATTTCTTTTTATAAGAAAGGAAAATTACCTGATTAAAATAATTGCATACTCGCCGGATTCGGTATATCTTGCCAGAAAATCATTGTTTGATGCTATACTAACTACGATTCAATGGGACGAAACCCTGTCGTTTCAGGATTGATCTTTAGCGAATTACAATAATTTTATCTACCGGTGAAACCGAAATTCTGCTCATGTTGTTGTTCTGCTTGTAAACCCTGAGAAACATTATCGGACAACACTCCCGGCAACTCTCCCATAGATTTTACTGAGGATTTGATAAAATTTATTACACCGTCTGTGGTGTTTTTAACGGCGAAAGGTATCCCTTTTTTAGATTCGGGAGACTCTTGTAATTGAGGGCTCTGTTCTTCTTGGGAAGTGTCTGCCGTTGTAGAGACAGCGTCTTTTTCTTGGATGGAAGATTCTTTAGATAAAATTTTTTCTTCCGCGTGTAGCATGACTATCGGGGTGCACAAAAGAAAGCAATAAAGAAGCAATTTTTTCATTTAACATCCCTTTCGTAGCAGATTTAAATTGTTCCAATTGAATTTTTCAATAGTATATTCTTTACATAAGGCAAATAACAACATTTTTTTTTAGTATAATAAAAATGTTACATGGTTCTTATTAACAACTTTGCGATTTTCCCGATAAATTGTTCAATATGTTAGAGTATAGAAACGATGCAACGGTACAAAAAATCACGCTGACATTTCTATACCGACGATTCTGTCGCGTTAGATTGACTTTTCATAACATTAATAGTATAATAATATTGTGAAATAAAATAGTTTCAGATAATAAAAATTTGAGCATTGGTGAGGCTATATGCACAAACATTATCGTATCCAATTTTTAATAGGAATTATCTCATTTTTTTTGCTGTCTACCGCGTTATGTGCCGGTGAAATAGCCCTTTCGGAATCATTGGGAAGCATACAGGATTCATATATCTGCGAAGATTCTCCATATACCGTTTATTTTATTAAAGATGCTCATTGCAACTACGAAGCTCAGGAAAACATATCTAAGATAATTTCATACCTAGTGAACAGCCGCAACATCCAACTGGTTGCTATGGAAGGCGCGGTAGGTGAAATCGATCCGGTTGACCTTAGAAAATTTCCTTATGAGGAAACCAGAAGAGTGGTTTCAAACTTTTTTATGAGGAACGGCAGAATCAACGGCGCGGAGTATTATGCTATAACCGATTCTAATCCGGTCATCGTTGCAGGTTTGGAAGACAGGAGTCTATATTGTGAGAATTATGCCTGTTTGACGCAGGCGTTGCGTCAAGGCGGATGTGCGGATCTTTTCGGTGATATTGAGTTACAGCTTGATCCTGTTAAAAAAGCGGTGTATTCATCTGAAATAATGGAACTTGAATTGCTGGAACTGGCGTATGTCTCGGGCGATATCCCGTTTCAGTCTTATCTTGAGCAACTGGTTGCTTTGTCTAAAGATAGCGGTGTTTTCGGCGATTCCTACAGAAATCTTACTCTTTGCCTGGACTTGATTAAATTGGAAAAAGAGCTTCGCCTGCCGTTAATCGAGCAGGAACGAGCCAGATTGGTTCGTACCATCACCGAATCTATGTCTCAAGCGAGGGTTAATGACTTTCTTCAGGAAAATCTCAAATTCAGATTGAACAAAATTTCTTACCAAGCATATCTCGAAAATATTTTTGAAATAGCAAAAGAATATTCTATAGATACCACTTCATACGAACAGCTAACCAATTATAAACGATATTTGAACTTGCATTCGTCAATCAGGCAGGACGCTATTTTTGCGGAAGCAGATTCGCTGGCGCAATCTATTTTTGATTCGCTATGCCGTAACGAGGAACAAAGAAATGTTCGGAGGATTGGCAAACAGGTTCAGTTATTGAAAAAAGCATTTAAGCTCGATATCTCATCTTCCGAATGGACAGTTTTGACGAAAAACCCTGTGTTCTTTAAGTCGGAAACTGACATGCGGTTACTAGGTTCTTACAACAGTTCGTTTCTTTCTGTGGATTATCTGGCACAGCTTGAAGCGTATTTTCCTGTGATAGAGCAATTTTATCTTCTGGCGCAACAGAGAGATGAGGTTCTTGTGCGGAATCTGCTAGGCCGTCTCGACAATGACGATTTTTCGAGTGCGATTATAGTAGCCGGCGGGTATCATGCATCTGGCATTACAGCAAAACTACAGGAACGAAAAATTTCTTATTACGTTATTTCGGCTCGTATTACCAATGTTGACGAATCGAATCCGTATGCATCAATCGTGCTTAATGCCGATAATAAGTGGTCTGATTTGTTTAGCAGGAATCGTGATTCTCTGGCGTTGTCTTCGTGGTTGGAATCTAATCCGCTGATAGAGCCGCAGAATAACTTTATTTTCGGCAACATGTTCAAGTCGCTTTTACTCAGCACGCTTGCGTGGCAGTTAACCGGATATGACCTTGTATCGGTTAAAGAACTAAATATGCCTATTTTGCGGGGAGTTCAGGAGAAACTCAACGAAGTTGCGCGAATGGCTGAATATGACATACGGGTAATTGAGCTTGCGCGTGTTGACGATCAGGTTTATGTTCGCATGTCTGTTGCGGGGGCTGAAGTAGTTTACGGATTGTTTGCGCAGTCTCAGCTTGTTGATTGGGTGAAAGTCAGAAGCGATAGGCTTACAGAACAGACTGTTCTTTCAGAATTTCAGCTACTAGGCGGTTCGGTATTGGTGTTGACTCCTGAGCAGTACGAAGGTATTTTGATGGCCAAAGGGCGTTCTGTTCTGGCGGAAGAGAGTTCTTCAGAAGGAATGGTCAGGACATTGCTTGCCAATCCGTTGTCGGAACACATCATTCAAGTATACGGATTGCTTGATATAGATGGTAAGACACGGGATGTAATACCCGAAGTGTCGTCGCGCATTACCAATCTTCTGAAAGATACGGTTGGTATTATTGAAGATAACCGGGCAGTCGAGGAGTATCTGAGGTCGTATATTGATGAGAATATAGCCAGGGGCCGCATGGCGGTCGACCCTCAGACGCAAACTATTCGGTTAGGTTCGGCCTTAAAGATGGCGGCTTTAACCGCGCAACAGATGCATAACCATCCGGACGGCAGATTGGTGCAGATAGGAGGCGCTGAACGGAGTGTAGCGGTACGGCAAGGGGCTATTCAGTTTATTTTCGGATCGAGCACTATTCCGCTTGAAGTTTCTACCCGGTTCTGGCTGAAAATCGAAGAAATGACTGAATCCACCCAACTGACCGCTACGCAACTTGGCAAACTGCTATCCGAACAGGGTCCCATTGATCTTGGAGTATATGGCAATGAGCATTATTTAGCTGATATTACATCATTTTCACTTCAGGAAACGCATGGCAGTAATGTTCCCGCTTATTGCGCGGTAATCCGGCATCAGACACGAATGCCCGTATTGCCTCAGATTGGCGACATCTATACCCAGATACTTGGTGAGGATGCCATTTCTATAAATCCTCAGGATAAGATAGCATTATCCATACGCAGTTTGACTTCGTCCAAAAAGAGTATTTCGCTGATAAAAGTAATTGATCTAGAGAATGTTGCGGTCAGCCCTGAATTTGGTATTAACCTTGAAGAACTCAGTACGCTGGACGAGGCTATAAAGCGCCTTAAAAACTGGATGGATCTCAATCAAATTAGAATTCAAACTGCAATTACAACCGTTGATAGCATACCGGGGCCTGTGCGTAACCTCTTGTTCTCTGTTTTTTCATCAGTTCTTACCGATGCGAATGAATACGATCAGTTGGACGAATTTCGCAAGTTACTAAGCGCATTTAATTTCGCCGCTAAAAATCAGATGACTGAAACTATGGCGATAATCAGCGGAAAAGTAATCGATATCATTCAGGGACGGAATCCTCGTCTGCGGGTGATAAAACAGATACTCAGCGGAGAACGTGAAATACAGGGATTGGCGTTTACAAAAGCTGAACAGAAACTCATATATCACATTTATTTATATTCTATTCAATATAATCAGGAAAATATCGACCTTACTGCTGTCGATCCTCTGATTCTTTCCCGTCTGTTGCAGGATGTGTATATGGAGGAAACGCCTGTTACACCTGATTCTGTCCATGAAAGATTGCTTAAAGAACTGCGTGGCGGCAAATACAACATTAAACTCGATTTGTCTGCGATTTCACAAGATGCTTTTATTGAAGACGTGCAGTCCATATTCTCGGACACAAGCGCCATGGATACCGCGTTTGGCAAAGCGGGTATCGCATTTGAGAATATAAGTAAAATACGGGTTTATAAATCCCGATTCAGGGGGTTCGTTTCGGATTACCGTGTTCTAGTCGAATTATATGACAATACACGTAAAACCGTTCGCTTGAGAGTTCTTAACAATCCGGTTCTTGAAAATTCTTTTGGCTGGCAAGTTATAGCTATGGAACGGATAAACGACAGGGAAGACAAGGTTTTTCCGACTGTATATCTTTACAAAAAGGATCAATACACCAATAAACGGTATTATATAGCAGAACATATTGAAGGAATGATAGGCGATCGTCTGTCTGCCAGTTCATCTCAGTTTACTCCTGAAGAAATTACCGTGTATAAAACCAAAGGTATACGGACGTGGATGACATTCTGGAAGCAATCGTTAGTTCCTAAAGATCCTAGTGATAAATATATCATTGAAAGGGCGGCTATAATATCGCCCACTATTATCGACGGTTTGATTTTTCCTGATGACGGATCTGAACCTAAGATACTTGGAATAGGTTATTCACTACAACCTGATCCTATGACATTTTATGAATTATTGTTGAACTTATCCAACGGATTCGGTTTAAAAAGCGAAGAGTATGCTACGGTTCTGGCTAATTCCATTATTGACGTATTCGGTTTTGACCGAGCCTACGACCTTTTAGTGCAGGCATTGTCAGAATCTGACGACTCTAAAACACTCCCGTTTGACAAAGAGTATGTAACTCACAGCAATGTTTTTCAAATGATACACTATATCAGAGTAGTTTCTGCCCTCATGAAGAGGGATACTGTAAAAAAATATATCGATATAATGTATAATGGCGATGTACATGCCGGTTTTGTGGATATAGCAGACCGCGCTTTGGCTACCGGAAAAGATCCTCTCGTAGTGCTTAGAGGAAAGTTTTCCGAATGGGATAGGCGAATGCCTTCATCTGGAGAGGTGAAACAGAAGTTGCGCCGGCAACGTCCTTCCATATTAACTGTAACCGGCGGTACAGGAGGAAATAGCCTTATCAATGCGATCAAGGATATCGGCGGTACTAGTATGGTTAATCTTGTAACCACTTTCGATACGGGCGGGCAATCGTATCTATGGCAGGATATCTTCGATCCTTTAGTCGGGTACAGTTATTCGAAGGGTGATGTTACCAATGTCGCAGTGGCGTATATAGATCAGGCAAAGCAGGATTTGCTCAATAAACGTCTTCCTGCGGACAGGGATATAGACGCCATTTATCCGATAGTGCATGAACTGATCAAGCCCACTTTAGAACGGTATCCGCAATTAAAAGACGATCCCATGTTTTTAATAGATTTTATGGACGCTGTTAAAAAAATTGATGAGTTGATCGATTATTTGCGGCAGAAAAACCGCGATGATCCTGCGCGTTATAGAAAACCTGATTTGCGCAAAGCCAGTTTGAAAAATCTTCTTATCGAGGCTTTGAATTTCTACTCAAATGCATACAACCTCGATGAAGGACGTTTTGATATCGATCAGGCTATGGTTGCTGAAGATTTATTGCATCGTTTATTGGGTATCGACAATGGGTTGGTTATTCCGTTGTCTACGGAGGAAGGCGATCTTGTCGCGCGTCTGCATACACCTATGCCTGCAGATAAGATTGCTTCTATTGAAAATGAAATAAAAATCGATACCGGCATACAAAGAAACCGGATTTCTCCGGACGGCAGTGTGGTTTTTGGGGAACATTATATCGGTGAGATTGGGGAGTTTCACGAAGAATTCGGAAAACAAATTGATTATATCGATATAGTAACGCATCCTGATCATCAAGGTTCCAAACCCCAGATGTCTTCACGGGCACTGGAAGCCTTGCAATACCAGAACCTTGATCTGATTCTTGTTGGGCCGGGTAGTCTTTATACCAGTTTGTTGCCTCATTTTACGATAGGAGATTTTGTTGAGAACCTTATTAACAGGGGAAAAGCACAAACAATAGTATACCCGAACGGTCAACGTGTGCAAGTGGAACCGGTAAAGAGGGTGTTTATAATTAATCCGGTGTATTCTTTCGAGGATAAAGATATGTCGGTATCGGACATAATCAGGCAGATCGAGCGCACGGCTCAAAATGCTGTTGGAAATCCTAAGTTGCGATTTGCCGATATGTTCGACGCAGTCGTGGTGAATGACCCGTCGAATTCTTCGCAACAGGTTAAAGATTATATTCGCAAAAAGAATATGGATGTCATAATCCCACTTCAGGAAGATATAGATTTTCTCGAATCTCAGGGTATAGAGGTTTATTCGTTCGATCTCGCTACTGTTCAGTCGCGCCCAACTCGGACACCGGGTTTCGATCTGCAATACGAGGACAAACTTGAATATTCCGCGGAAAAATTGAGATTGATAACAAACTTGTTTTTGGATTCTACAAGGCATCACAAAAAAGAGTCACGGCGAAATGTCGGATTGGGAATGGGTTTTCAGGCTACAGGCGAATTTGATAGAGTGAAAAAAATTCTTCACGGATCGGAAATTACGCCGATACCACGCGGGGATGTATTTCACAGGCAGGGTCTGAATTGGCTTGAAATGAGGGCAAAGCAGTTGTCCAACAAAATAGGACGTGAAAGCGAAGAATCAACACGTATCTTGCTTGAGCGTGACCTTTCTCTGCTTCACAGAGTGATAGACTCGATAAAGTCCAATACCATGAAAATGTTTTCGGCTCAACCCCAAAACGGTTCTCAGGGGATATTTGTGGATGATGGCATGCATTATCAGTTTGCCGTGGCAATTCCTGTAGATGAGAGAGGGCTTAATCACGGCATGTATTTTTCAGCAGGTCTTGTTTCATTGGTGCAACGCTATTTCGAGCAAGCGCGCATAGCCGAATCTATATCCAAATATGAGATTAGCGATTCATACATGAATAAAGTCGGATCGATTGCCGCGGAGGCGATGTTTCATCTGTATGCGTTGTGGGAATTGAGCGAATCTCAGGGCGATAAATTCGATTTCATAATGACCCAGTCCGAATTACAGCGAATCAACAAGGTTCATATCGGATTGCCCAATCCTATGTACGGAACAATATTGTATGATGAACTGGCCAAAATGGCAAGTAAAGAAGCGGTTGAAGCTAATCTTGAAGAAAGCGTTCGTATGGCCGGCATACCCGAAGATATATCTGTAACGGAAAAATTAAAAATGGTTTCGCAAATGATTGAGCAAGCCCGTAAGGCAGAACGAATTCGCAATTCATTACTGAAGTTATCGTCTGAGTTGGCGGATAAATTTGAGGCAAGACTGACGACAATCGCGACTGACGAGCGATTCAGCGGTATTTTGTTGTCCGGCAAAGTACAGGATTTTCTGGCTAAGAACGGTATTGATTCTATTGACCTGATGACTGTGGATTATGGCGAACATCTGAGGAAAATAGCGGTTATGTTGGAAGGTGATGTGAGTCTTTTAGAGATAAGCGATTGGTTTTCGCAGTTGCCGGTTATACAGGATCTGCTTGATTTGTTGTTGATTGAAGTGGAAGGTTCGATCGATACGATCGCTCCCAATGATTTTGAGGGATTGGATAAACTCGCGATGGGGTTAATTGACATGAAACAAATTTATCAGGCAATAGACGGCAACATAAATGCAATTGAGCAAAACAATTACATAGTCGACAGCATGAACCTGCTATCGAAAATCAGCATATTTCAGTTGGACGAAATACACCGTGAACTTACAATTCAACGCGACATGCAACCTCGCTATGATGCTACGCATTATGGCGATCTGCCGGCAGACATACTCGAAAAACGCGATATACTTGAAACTTTATTTGACGGTGAACTGGTTGTGTGGATGGATCAGCACATTATAGCACGGATGACCGATAATCCAGCTATCATAGTAAGCAATTTTGAACAGATGGTTGCTATAATGGAAACAATGTTGGAAAGTTTTCCTCACTTGCGGGACGCTTATGCCACCGCTAATATTCCCGATACATTTACGGATGACGAACGGGTTGTTGTAGAAACGCTTATGGAACTATCTAAATTGAAGAATAGAATGAATCTGCAGGCATATAGCGGAATCAGACATTTTTTACATGATATTTCCCTGATACCTTTACGGGGTGCATTATTGCCGGCGCTTGGAAAAATTATCAATCCCGACGATAAGAAATCAGTTAATTTTATTATTGCGGCTCGTCACCTTTTTGTCGATTTGTCCGATAGGATGAAATATTTAGAACAGGCAATCGAATCCGTGCGCTTCGATTTTCCAAGAGCTTTTTCGCGTTTCGAATACATATTGCACAGGCAAAGGTTATTGCCGGACAGGAACATCGGTCTGGGAGACGGTCATCACGGAGAAAATCCGGCTCGTGTGAACGATATTATTGCAGTAAGCAATGTGGAGCGTATCGCATTGAACAATCCTTTGCTTAAAGGGGTAACCAACCATATTCGTCGTGTTGCGCTTGACCTGATGGTTGCTTCAAAGGATCATGACGAGCAGGAAAAACAAAAAATGCATGGCGCCGCTTTGCTTTTCACACGTGTACACGGTCTTCTGGAAACAGGGCAGTATCGAATCTGGTCTGTAGACCCTCAGGATGGTAATCCCGGATTATATATAGACGACAAGTATGCTTATCAGTTTGCCGCTATCAGGGATCAAGATATTTATTTTGCAAAAGGGTTGTTGGATCGTATGAAGTATCTATGGGATCAAGGGCAACATCATCTTGTAATAGGGATGCTGGCTGAATCCATTGTACATGAAATCGGCGAAAATCTTTTTGAGGCGGAACTTGGCGATCAGTTTGAGCAGGTAGCCGCGCATCAGGCCATGAAAGAATATGCGTTTTATCTGGGTGAAATTGCGCCTGTTGTTGATCTTGACGCAGAGCCTGAAACGATGTTGTACAGGGAAATGCATCTGATCGCGGCTCGTTATGTAGAATCGCGTATGACAAATATGCAGGAAGCTCCGCAGTTTGTGTATCCCAGTGATATACCTTCTTTGCGTAGCAGGTTACAGGAAGGTATTTTGAAAGGTTCGCTCACTCCGGAGCATTTTTTAGATATCATAGCGGGTCATTTCAGGTTTGGTGTTTCACTTGGAGCGCCTTCCGAGTTGATGTATAACAACGCATATTATCATCCAGGAGAAGTGCTTGGATTTGTCAGGGAATTTACGCTTCCTGAAATACGAGGCGCGTCCGCTCTCGACACGTATGAGTCCGCTATTGATACCATGATAATGTTGAGCAAAACGGATGATTTTAGCAAACAAAAAGCAAAAGAGATACTTACTATCTTATTAACCGATAAAAAGTATGCCGATTTTATCGGCAGGTTCTCACCGCATGCTTTGGAAGATATGATGTACGATGTGATACGTATAATAACCGGCGACAATGACCCTTATCAACAACTTAAAGACGAATACAACCATAAAGCGCTTGACTCTCTCGACGAGATGGACGCAATGATTTCCAATCAGCAGGAACCTTTGCTGGCGTCCGCTCTGGTCGCTATAGCCGGAAATGCATTGGATTTTGCCCATATGGAAACATTCGGTGAGATCAGTGAAAAAGGGTTTTCTTTTGTTGACGAAATAGGGCGTATTCTGCAACCGGATACGAATCTTGTCCGTAACGATTATGCGTATCTGATCGAACGTCTTAACGCAAAACCGAACCAGCGGATAGTTTATGCCATCGACAATGCCGGTGAAATAATAACTGATTTGCCGTTTTTAAAACGCTTGCTTCAAATGGGGCATTCCATTGTTTTGGTCACCCGTGACAAACATACAGTTAACGATATAAGTTATGAAGATGCTTTGAGATTATTCGGGCGCGAAGATATACGTAATTATTTTACGGATTACGCAGGAAATTCGTTGCTGGAGCATGGCGCGTTTGAGATTATTCACAGCGGTTCAAATGTAACCGGGACAGATTTGCGCCGTGCGACACGCAAGTTTGTCGATGTATGGCAACAGGCTGATCTCCGATTGCTCAAAGGACAGGGCAACTATGAGACGCTCAGATATTATCCTATGAAACACGATATGTTTTTTCTTGTCAAAGTGAAAGATCCTCTTGCAACTGCGCGTAACTATGCAAAAGGCGATATTCTTATTGAATATAGAGCGCTCAATCCGTTGATCGGGGCATATCAGACCGGTAATATCGATCAGGTAATACAGAATTTCAGGAATGACCTTACCGACCATGAACTATCGCTGGCAACTGAATTTTTGATATTCTATCTGGATCACCTGTCAACGCAGGCTGATCTGTTGACCGCCGATGGAAATACACAGAGCATACGCGAATTATTAGATCAGGCACGAGTTATTCTTGATCGAGCTGTTTCGATACCCGCGATAAATGCCGAGCTTTTGGGAATTATTCAGCGTAAGATCAGAAATGAAAGCCTAATCAGCGATTTTCTGTTTGAATACGTTTCGGTACACACCGGTTTGGTAAGCGTTCCGCAAGTTTATCAAGAACAATTTGTGGTAATAGATTTTTCTGCGATACCCGAGACAGACCTAAGCTATGTATATGAGTTGATATCTTCGCTCGAATCACAGCGTAGTCCGTCCGAGGTAAGCGTAAGGTGGGTAATTTTTTCTGCAGATCATTCTGTGCGGGAAATGATGGAAGAATTGCTCCGTAGAAAATTTTATCGGCCGGGTATGGATATAATCGGAAAAGATACCCTTGATTCTGTAGAGGCAGACGGCAAAATACGCAAAATCGAACTTGTTATATCGAGTTATCTGACTAGCCGTTCAATTGAAAGCAGTGCTTTAAAAATACTTACCGCTGATGATCTAGACGCCGCTTACTGCGCGTTAAATAATATGATGGTATTGAAGATAGATCCGCGCGGCAGTATGTTGCAGATGTCAGACTTTATCGCCGCGTTAATCAGTATAGATTCTTTCATACACGGCGGTAAGATTCCAAACCTTATAGTTGAGTCCCCTAAGACAGGCTCGATTCATAATATATCGGATATGCTTTCCTTGAGAGGAGGTGTTTCCAGCGCAAACCTTATGGGAAGTGTCTTGCGGTTACAGCCGTCGCAACCCGTGAAGCAAAATCTGCAACGTATAGAGCATCGCAGGGCTTTGGAAAACTCCATCTAAACAATATTATGCTTTATTTACTGGAAATTTTTCGAAAGAGAGTGTAATATTCCGCCCGTTTATTGTGTTATAAAATGTAAAATTTAGGATATTTGAGTTTATTCTGAAAAAAACAACATTGGATATTTGTATTTTTTCAGCTGATGTGTTATACTGATAATAAGAATGCAGAATAAAGATCGGTTTAGCCGTACTGGGAGGTGCTATATAATGAACCGCAAATCAATGACATTAGGTTTAGTAACGCTTTTAATTTTATTTACAAATGGTGTATACGGACTCAATCAGAACTTTGAGGGAGGAGGCACTCCGTATGCTGTATCGTTTGAGGGTGCTTTTAACATTGAGTCCAATAGCGGCAACAATTACATGTACTTTGGTCACCAGAGCGGCCAAATGGGTATGTTTTCAAGCATAGCATTCGAAGGTGTGAGTTTTTCTTTAGATAATCCTATTCTTTCGTTTGATTATAAGTTTGAATATAGTTTTGATGCGGGTAAATTTTCCGATTTTGCCAATGATCTTTTTACATCAAAGGGCATTAATCTTGGCGCTGTCAATCTTGATTTCGGTGCCGCCGATGCGTTTCAGGTTGCCATATTAGATATGGATATGGGAGTTGATGAATATATTTTATTCAAGCAACAGTTATTTCCGGGGCTTGATGGCGCTCCTGATACGGTCGTTATAAGTGATCCTAGCAGTTTAAACTTGAATCCAACTATAACACCATTATCCGGAGGCGGCCTTGACGGTTTTTATCATGTAGAATTGGATTTGACAGAGCTCATAAATTTACTTTCATTTGAAGAGTACATTTTGTATTTTGATGTTATGAGTAATGGCATAAGCTATAGTTATAACGGACATAGCGGTATGATTCCGGATGATATTTTCACTTATAGGGCATCAGTCGATAATATTAATCTTAGCAATCCTGTAGCCGCTGTGCCCGAGCCTGCGGCGTATGCTTTGTTCATTTTTGGAATGTGGTATCTGGGCAAAAGGATCAAAAGGCAGTAATACTTTTTGAATATAGCTTGAATATAGCGATTTTAAAAATCCACTTGTCGAAAGACAAGTGGATTTTTTTGATTGCGGTGTTTTTGGGTAAAAATACGCTCTATTGTTTTGACCTTTGTTCTATATAGCCGGTCATAGGTACGAATCTAACAGGTATGATATCTTTTTTCTCAAGATAACCGTCTCTTTTAATGTATACTCTAAGTTCCTGATAATACTCTCCTTCGGGAATAACCAGCCGTCCGTTATCTTTAAGTTGGTCGATCAGCGGCGCTGGTACTTCGCGAGGTGCGGCGGTAACTATTATTCCATCGAACGGGGCGTGTTCAGGCCAACCGTGGAATCCGTCACCGGATTTGATGTAAACATTTTCATAGCCCATTTTCTTTATGGTTTCCTGAGCGCGTTTAGCGAGAGGCTCTACTATTTCTATACTGTATACCTCATTGACTATTTCGGCCAAAATAGCCGCTTGATATCCCGAACCGGTGCCGATTTCGAGTATTTTTTCGGTTCCGTTAAGTTTGAGCAACTCTGTCATTAGAGCAACAATATACGGCTGGGATATAGTTTGATTGTATCCTATGGGAAGATGCCCGTCGGTGTAAGCGTGTTTCACCATGTCGTCAGGCACGAACAGATGTCTAGGTACCTTTCGAATAGCATTAAGCACCTTTTTGTCGGTTATGCCTCGCCGGACAATCTGATGTTCGACCATTTTAAATCGGTTGTCGGAAAATTTTGAGGTGTCATCTTGTGCATAGGATGTCATGATAGTATAAAAATAAAAAATTAATGTTGCGCATACCGTTTTAATTTTCATCGCCTTAAGATAGGTAAATTTTTGATAAAATGTTGCTCATTATATGAGATACAGGAAGAGTTGGCAAAGATCAAACGTCGATAGCGGTTTTTTTAGCGAATTTCTGAGCGTTGAAAGATAATTTTTCTGCTATTTTGACCATTACCGCGATAGATTCAAGACTGGTTTTAATGTTTTTTTCCGGTTTGAGGTATAAAATGTCTTCCTGTAGTAGCTGATAAATAATATTCTGCATCTTGAACTGATCGATCTGCAAACCGAGTTCTTCCCCCAGAGACAGAAAATCAAGTATTGAGGATGCAATATCCTTGTTAAGTCGTTTACGCAAGGCTTGCATCTTAGATATTAGTACAGTGCTGATATCTTCTTCCAGTGCAACTGGATTGATTTTCAGTCCGAGGTTGCGTCCATACAGAAACATATCTTTTATGGATGTATAATCGGAAACCTCGTGTTTGGGGCTTTTTTTCTTTTTCAGGCGCTCTATTTCTTTGTAAAGCGAATGCGTGAGCGCGTAACTGCAAATTTCTTTCAGGACGTTTGGTAATCCCAAGTCGTACTGCTTTAGAGTTTCCAGCAGGTCGATATTTTTGCGGTATATTTCGTTGAATGTTCGATTGAGGCGTTGCATTTCTTCTTTAAGCGCCAGTTGAATCAAATTCGCTCGGTTGTAGCCGATAAGGTCTTTGATGCTGTAAAAATGATGATGGGCGAGCGATGCTATTTTTTCTTCAAGAGTATCGACGGTAGATATATTGAATTCGATACTGTCATCCGAATTTAATATGTAGCACCGAATCTCACGGTAAGACGGCACGAACAAGTAATAGATATAGCTTTCTACGTATCCTGTTACATCATTGGTCATTTTGACCATTCCTTTGAATACCGGAGTAGAGCCGTCGGTTTTCTTTTCATGCAAAACAGGGTGCAGTGTATAGAAAAAGATTTTGCGGTCTTTAACTTCCTGATAAATAAAACTTTCTATTGCATAATTGCCTATGATCATTTCAGGATGGCATACCGACGGCAGTACATATTTTTGGTACACATCTTTGCCGGTAGCGACATCGTGGACATTGCTTTGAGCTTTTTCAAGGATATTCAAGAATTTTGATTCGATATTTCTTGAAGTAAACGTTTTTAATATCTCCATGGCTCTTGCCGCATACTTTAAGTTTTGTACCGGTTCGAGGCGTGATATATCGGCGAAGAACCACGCGCAACTGGTGAAACTCAGCTGACAAAAATGTTGAGCTTCCAATAGTTTAAAAACAATGCTCGGATTTTCGACCTTTTTTAAGGCTTTCAGATGTTTTTTCAGAAACTCTTCTTTATTTTCAGGTTTGAGTATAATATTGATGTAGTCGTTACGCATTCGTTTAAGATCTTTGCAAAGATGACCTAGCTGATCCTGATAAATCTTGTTGCATTCGTCTCGCAGATAATTCAGGCTTTCCCTAAGAGGTGTGCGCCATTTTTGATTCCACCCGAACAATCCTCCGTCCGAGCATCCGCAATCGCGGCACCATCTGCCTACGCCGTGCGCGCAACTCCATGCCGTGCCTTCTCCGTTCGGCCCTGATTTTAAAATGACTTCGAATTGAGGCGGATTGATTTCAAGATAATATCCGAAATTGGTTATTGCAAAATCACGATGATGAATTTCCCGCGCGACAAATGACGAAAAGCACATGTCTGCATTCTTTTCGTGGTGTCCGTATGATTCTCCGTCTGTCGCTATGATAACCGCTTGAGTTTGCGATGACCAGCGGTCGAACGCCGTCTGAATGCTGTCGGCAAATCGTACGGAATCGCGCAGTAAATGTTCAAACCCCACGGCTGATGACAATCCGGCGTTGTAAAAAAAGACATCGATATAGCGGTCAGGATTAATTTTGCCTTTTTGATCCTTATGAAAAATACGATACGGGACACGTGTGTCGATCAGGCCTGAGCTAACGTCAATCCATGAAGCGCTTTTAAAAGATCGAATCTTGTCTGCCTGATGGGGCGACAGTACAATAAACTTCATTTTGTATTCCATCAATATTTCCACCGTGCGTTGATCTACGGCGGTTTCAGCGAGCCATATTCCTTCCGGGCTTCTTCCGAATCTGTGCTCGAAATCTTTGATGCCCCATTCTATTTGGGTGCGTTTGTCATCATCGTTTGCCAACGGCATTATAACGTGATTGTATACTTGCGCCATAGCATTGCCGTGACCGTTATTCTTATCCACGCTTTTTTTATCGGCCTCAATAATTTTCTGATATGTATCCTGAGCATGTTTTTCCAGCCATTGTAGTAAAGTCGGCCCAAAGTTAAAGCTGAAGTATTCGTAATTGTTGATGATATCGTTTATCAGGTTTTTTTCGTTTAGTACACGCGACGCAGTGTTAGGTGTGTAGCATTCCGCGGCAATTCGTTCGTTCCAATCGTTGAAAGGATATGCTGAATCCTGTCGTTCTATTTCGCCTGTCCATGGGTTTTCGCGTGGCGGTTGGTAGAAATGTCCGTGAATTATTACATACTTATTTTTCATTGGTCACCTAGTGCGATATTGTTGGTAATGGAGTAAGCATTCAGTATAATAACAAAAACCGTTCCTGCTTTTTCGAGTCTTTTTGCGGTATGAGCCGGTTCACTGCGTGTAACAACAATTTTTGACAATCATACTCTTTATGGGATTTTTTTCAAGAGTAAACATTTGTTTTGTGCAGTTGAGATTGTGTTTTATATTGTCTATGATATATTTAGAAAAATATCGAAAAAAAAGAATCAATTCAGTTTGTTTTATATTAAAATATATCTTTTTATAATATAATTAAGTCTGACTAAATAGACATAAAAAAGAGGTGATCGTGAACAAAAAATTATTTAAGACAGGGGTAGTTAGTATATCCGGCAAGCCGAATGTAGGCAAATCGACGTTGCTCAACAGCATAATAGGCCAGAAAATGGCCATTGTATCGCCCAAACCGCAGACCACCAGAGGAGTTATTAGGGGTATTTATACCGGTGAGTCGATGCAGGTATTGTTCGTCGACAACCCGGGATTTCTCAAACCGCGCGATAAACTGGACGAATTCATGTTCAAACAGGCTCGCGAGAGCATTAAAAACGCGGACTTGGTGTATTTTGTTGTTGAGCCGTCGCTACCCGACGAGGAATCCGTGCGTTTGGATCTAAAGCCTATCGTGCAGGACAAAAGACCGGTTTTTCTAGTTGTAAATAAAATCGATTCCATCAACAAAGAATTGCTTCTGCCGGTTATAGACGCATACAGGTCACTACATCAGTTCGATCAGATAATACCAGTCTCCGCGTTGAAATCGAATAATACCCAAACATTGCTAGCCGAAACGGAAAAGTATTTGCCTGAAGGGGAGCCTTTGTTTCCTGAAGATATGGTTTCCGATCAGTTTGAACGTTATTTTGTGTCTGAGCTGATAAGAGAAAAAGTTTTTGAAGTGACGCATCAGGAAGTGCCTTATTCGGTTGCGGTGAAAATAGACGAATTCGTTCAACGTCCTCAAGGTAAATTATATATACGGGCTGATATTATTGTCGAGCGTACCGCACATAAATCTATTTTGATCGGCAAACAGGGTGGCATGATCAAACTTATAGGGAAAAAAGCACGTTTCGCTATAGAATCGTTTATGGGTTGCGAAACGTATCTTGAGCTTTTTGTTAAGGTGGTCGAAAAATGGAAGGAAAAAGATTCATGTTTACGTGAATTCGGCTATAATATAGAGTAATAGCGCAATAATCCTGTATATAAAAAGGAGTACTGCCGGTGAAATATATCATAGGTGTTGTAGGAATTTTTTTTGTAGTTTTGTTGTTAGAACATTACTGCCATGGGAGGGATAAAGTGAGACACGCTATTCTTGCAGGTTCATGGTATCCGGGTACAAAAGAAGAATTAAGCAGAACGGTTGCGTCGTATATAAAACATGCTCAGCCGCAGACACCTCAGGGACGCTTATATGCGCTTATCTCGCCTCATGCGGGATACCGGTTTTCCGGCCAAGCCGCCGGATTCGGCTATAAATTGTTGCAGGGAAATGATAATATACGGAGGGTGATTATACTTGCTCCGAGCCATCATTTGGGTTTTCGCGGATTATCTGTTCTGGATGTCGATTCATACGAGACTCCTCTTGGACTGGTAGAGGTCGATCAGGAGGCGGGAGTTTTGTTGCGTGAACATCCGATGATAGACAGTATCCCATCCGCTCATTCCAGAGAGCATTCCCTCGAAATACAGCTTCCTTTCCTGCAGGAAACTTTGAAAAAATTCAAGTTGGTACCGGTTGTTGTCGGACAATTGTCAGGGAATGATTATGAGATACTGGCAGACGCGCTCAGGCCGTTGATCGATGAAAATACACTGGTAATTGCCAGTTCTGATTTTACCCACTTCGGAGCGTCGTTCGGATATATGCCGTTTAAGTCGGACATAAAAGAAAACCTCGCCAAACTCGACGGCAAGGCTGTAGACAATATTATCTCAAAAAATTTTGAAGGGTTTCGTAAATACCTGTCGCAGACAGGAGCTACTATATGCGGAAAAGACGGCATCAGCATACTGTTAAAACTTTTGCCTTCTCAAGCTGAAGGCACAAAACTGGTGTATTATACGTCCGGTGACGTTACCGGTGATTTTACCTCAAGTGTAAGTTATGCGTCTATCGCCTTTACCGTGCCACATGATCTCAGTTCACCGCTATCGCATGAAAAACAGGCCGATCAATAAACGGTATGACTGAACATAAATCCTCCAATGAAGTGCAAAGGTTCGATATAGTTATACATAATGCGCATATACATTATGGAGACTGCAGTCCGCCTTCACGCGGAATGGTCGGCATACGTGCCGATAAAATAGCCGCGGTAGGTGATTGCGTATCCTATGAATCAGATATAACCATAGATGCGCAAGGATTGGTTCTGTCGCCGGGGTTTATCGATATTCACGGGCATTCCGATTTTTCACTGCTTTTGCATCCACATGCGGAATCTAAAATTTTTCAAGGCGTTACAACAGAAGTTACCGGTAATTGCGGACTTTCCGCTACACCTCTTTTAGGGCAGGCTTACGAAAGATGGAAACAGCGCTATGCATATAAAAAACTTGATATCGACTGGCATGAACCGGACGCTTATTTTGAGCGTCTGCGTAACGTCGGTACGGCGATCAATATTGTGCCTCTACTGGGTCATACTAATCTTAGAACAGTATTGAAAGGGTATACCGGAGATGTATTGTCCTCGGATGATAAAAAAAGTCTCGGTATCTTGCTGGACAAATATCTTGCTACCGGATTTTGGGGAGTTTCTTTCGGTCTGGCATATCCTCCGGGTATATTTGCGGATCAAGACGAAATAGAATTGGTTATGCATCATGCCCGCGAGCATGCTGTTTATACAAGTGTGCATATACGCGATGAAGGGGCGTATGTGGAAGAAAGTCTTGACGAGGTACTAAACGCGGTACTAAAAACAAAATGCTCGCTTCAGATATCACACTTAAAGTCATACGGTAGCGCAAATTGGCATAAAGTTGGAAACTGTATTAGTAAGATTGAAAACGCAAACGTCTCCGGCGCAAGTGTGCATTTTGACAGGTATCCGTATTGCGCGTTCAATACCGATCTTGATGCGATCATACCGCAAAAGTTGTTTGACGGAGGATGGAATCAAGCGGAAAAACGTTTGAGAAATAGTAATATAGCAAGGGATACCGCATCATTTCTAAGCGGATTTTTTTCTGTAGACGATGCGGATAACATAGTCATTTCCGATATCTGTGATGAAAAAAGAGGTTTGATAGGTAAGAGGCTCAGTGATATAATCGACCGGACGAGTCCTGAGTTCTGGCTTGATTTCATAAAATTTCTTGTAGAGATTCGTTTTCAGGCGGAAGCGACTTTTTTTCTGATGAATCCCGATGAGATGAAAACTATTTTGTCGCATCCCTTATGTATAGTAGGTTCGGATAGCGGCGTTAGATCTTTCGATGACGAATCTCATCCCCATCCGCGGGTATACGGCACGTTTCTTCAGTTCATCGATACGGTAATCAGAGAAAATCTCATGCCGTTACAGGAAGCGGTATACAAAATGACCGGTTTGCCGGCTTCAAAAGTAGGTTTGCACCATAGGGGTATCATCAAAGAGGGGTATTTCGCCGATCTTGTCTTGTGGAATCTGAAAGACATTCAAGGATTGCCGACATACGATAACCCCATCCGAAAAAACACGGCTGTAAAAATGGTTTGGGTAAACGGCAAACAGGTATTGCCTGCTGTAGAGAACGAACTATTTCCCGGTAGAGTGCTGTTGAGGACATAATGAATTGTTGCATGCAAAATTATATAAAAATATATGTAACCGGTATGATTTTTTGTTTTCTTTTATCTGCCTGCGGATTCAGGGAGCGGAGTTTCGATACACTGCATTTGAGGCTGAATAAAGACGTGACCACGCTTGATCCGGCATACATAGTTGACGTGGACGGCGGCAGATTGGCGGCGTATCTTTATAACGGATTGGTAAGGCTTGATTATGACCTGAATATCATACCGGATATTGCAATGAGGTGGGATATATCCGACGACGCTACCCGCTATAGATTTTATCTTCGAGATGACGTTTCGTTCACCGACGGACAGAAATTAACCGCGCATCATGTTAAAACAGCTTTCGAGCGTCTGCTTGATCCTAAACTAGCATCCCCTCGTTCATGGATATTTGAAAAGGTGCGGGGAGCCGAAGAAATGATACAAGGCAAATCAGACTCGGCAACCGGTTTTGTAGTTGTAGACGATCATACTTTTGATATTATCCTTAGCGAGCCGTTCTCACCGTTCCTTTCCGTATTGACCACCACAAACGCGCTGATAGCGTTGCCATATAATGACGAATATGTAGCCTATTGCATTGGTACAGGCCCCTTTGAAATTAAGTTATGGGAACGCGGAAATAAAATGCGTTTTGAACGCAATGAGTCGTATTTTGACATCAAGCCGAAACTTTCTGCTATTTTAATTAGAGTTATTCCGGAAGATTTTACTGCGATAACAGAATTTGAGAACGGCAAAATAGATATCTTGGAAATTCCCCGTGCCGAGTTTGAGTATTTCACAGAAAAATCGGGGTTTAAGCAATACGTGCACAGCGCGGCAATTTTGAATACGTATTATATTGGGTTTAATTGCCAGCAATACCCATATTCGTTGGCTCAGTTTCGTCGGACGATCAGCTATGCGGTCAATCGACAGTTGATAGCAGACAAGTTTCTGGATTCCCGTGTACAGCTAGCCGACAGTCCTGTCCCGCCCGCGCTATTAGGTACGGAAATAAAAGTATATCCCAAGCAGGAATATGATACGGAAAAAGCCAAAGTATTGTTCAGCCAGTTACAGCGTGATTGGGATACTCCTTTAAAATTGTATATTCGAAGCGGCGACCGTGAGACGGAAGGAGTAGCCGAGCTTATTCAGCATGATTTGGCGAAGATCGGTATGGATATCCAAATCGAAGGTCTTGAATGGACGACATTCAAAGAGAAAACAGATGTTGGCGAAGTAGGTATGTTTATCTTATCATGGTGGGCGGATTACCCTGATATCGAAAATTTTCTGTTTCCTCTGTTCCATTCGTCGAATTTAGGAGGCGCCGGTAATCGCGTTAGATACGTAAACGACCGTTTTGACAGGTTGATAGAGCAGGCCAAAAGCACAATCGACAAGGATAATCAAAACAAACTGTACGAGCAGGCATTGCATATTATTATGACCGATCAGCCGTGGGTATGCCTTTGGCATAAAAAGCATTTTACCGTAACACAGCCATGGGTTCGCAACTACAGACAGCCGTCGGTACACACAACTGTCGAAAAAGGGATAGATATTTTTATAGAAAAAGGTGAATAGATGCCGTTTGTATATTTTCTGCGAAAAATTATGGAAAGTGTGCCGACCCTTATAGGTGTAACACTTATTACGTTTGTTCTTTTGAAATTGGCTCCCGGTGATCCGATTTACTCAATTATCGGCGAACGAGTAACTCAGGATAGGGAAACAATGATCCGAGAACAGATTGATATCTCCAAATCGGCTTGGCCAAAACAGTATGTCCGGTATATATCCAACATTTTTAAGGGTGATTTTGGCTCGTCGTATGTCACTAAACAGCCGGTTATAGAAGGTTTCTCAAGCCGGTTTCCAAATACGCTACGGCTTGCTGGAATAAGCATACTTTTGGCAGTATTCAGCGGTATAGGGTTAGGTATAGCCGGAGCCTATGTAAAAAGCCCTTTTTTTGAAAAACTTTTGATGATTTTGACTACCTTCGGAATATCCACGCCGGTATTCTGGTTCGGTTTGTTGCTGATATATATATTCGCGCGTGTGTTAGGTGTGTTGCCTGCCTCAGGGATGGGTGACGGAGAAGTAGCATACATCATATTGCCGGCTGTGACTCTCGCAAGCCGTTCTGCGGCGTACCTTGCTCGGATGACCAGAACCAGTTTCGATCAGGTAAAGCATGCCCGTTTTGTCCTTGCCGCCAGAGCGCGTGGCATAAGCTCGCAATCCGTCGTATTGCGGCATACGTTAAAAAACGCCCTTATTCCTGTAATAACTTTGATAGGGCTTGATTTCGGCAGTTATCTAAACGGTTCGGTTCTGACTGAAACCATATTCGGGTGGAATGGGGTAGGCAGTTATCTTGTAACAGCCATTTCCCAGCGCGATTATCCGGTAATTATGGGGGGCGTTTTGCTTGGCACTGTGATTTTTATTGTGGTAAATATTGTTATGGATTTTTTATACACTTTGGCCGATCCGAGGATTGAACTAAAATGAAGCGAATTTCATGGATATACCGCATATCATGCACAATGTTGCTATTGATGACTGTTGTGTCGTTAGCCGCGCCGTTATTGGCGCCATACGATCCTCTAATCCCCGACCTTGATGCTGTAAAAGAGCCTCCGTCATTGCGTCATTTTATGGGTACAGATGACAGAGGCAGGGATGTTTTTAGCAGGGTTATTATTGGAGGACAGTTCTCAATTTCACTTGGTATTTTTTCTACCGCTTGCGCGTTGTTGATAGGTATTGTCATGGGTTTTTTTTCGGGGTATTTCGGCGGCTGGATTGATTCTATGGTAGGATTGCTGATCAATATCACATTGGCTTTTCCGGCATTATTGCTTGCGATAGCGTTATCTTCCGCTATGCGTCCGGGGTATGTTTCTATATTTATAACACTCGTGAGTATCGGATGGGCAGGTTTTGCACGTTTGATGCGTGGAGAAACCATGAAACTGAGAAGTAGCCCTCATGTGGAGGCGGCGCGTGTATTGGGAGCGGACGTGTGGTATATTTTCTATAGACATATTTTGCCATTGTGTAGCGGCATATTGATAACTGCGGTAACATTGCGTATCGGTGTGGCCATTTTGATGGAAAGTTCGCTTAGTTTTCTGGGATTAGGCGTACAACCTCCGTTGCCGACATGGGGAGGAATGGTCAGTCAAGGTCGTGATTTTTTTAGGTCGGCTCCATGGATGACATTGTTCCCGGGCGCAGTGATTACTTTGACTATTCTTGCGTTAAATATTGTTGGCGAGGGATACAGGAACAAATACGCACAAAAAAGCGTTTCAAAAGTAAAATAAAGCGACTTTATATCGGTGTTTTAAAAAAATTGCGAAGCCCTTTTGGAGCTTCGCAATTTTAAATGTTACCAATAAAGATACAAAAAACTATCTTTTTACAGGAATAGTCAGCATCTGTCCCGGTCTTATGATATCGGAAATACTTTCCATATTATTTGCTTCGGCGATATCTTCCATAGAAACACCGTAATTCTGCGCGATGCTCCAAAGATTTTCTCCGGATTTTACGGTATGCCGTATTGTTTTTCCTGATCCCGACTCTATTATAGCTGAACCGGACTCACCACCACTTGTTTCGATAGAAGGCCGTGTCGCTTCACCGTAAACTTCTTCCTCAATAGATCGGATTCTCTTGATGATACGCTGATTTTCCTTTAGCACCTCATCGAGAATAACCTTGAGTTTTTGATTCATGGTTTTGTCAAGCGTCGAGATTTGCTGAGACAAAGCGTCTATCTGGCTTTGATTGTTCTGACGCAACTCCGGTAATTGTTGATTGAGTTTATTGACATTGGATTCGATGGATGAAAGTTGAGTTTTAAAGCTGTTGTTCATATCGATAATCAATACGTTCAATTCATCAAGCCGGCTTTCCGCAGATAGAGTTTTGTCCTGAAGTTTCATCATACTGCTGTCAATCATCTGGTCACGGCGTTCAATTTCGTCTCTGAGTTCCTGAGCGCATCCGTTTAAAAATATGACGGACGCAATGCAGAACAATATTGGTGACAAAAATTTAGAAATGAATTTCATCTTATGACAGAACCTCCTGATAATATTTCTTTACGATAGTGATCCGTAAAGAAATAAGCCGTGTTACTGTGATACTTTGAATTCGACGCGACGGTTTTCCGCCCATGCGAATTCGTTATGACCCGGATTCGCAGGTCGTTCTTCGCCGTAACTTACTGTAAATAAACGCTGAGGTGAAACACCCTGCTGTACCAGATATGCACGTACGCTCAGGGCTCGTCGTTCACCGAGAGCGAGGTTGTATTCTTCAGTGCCTCGTTCATCGCAATGGCCTTCCATGCGTACTTTTATTCCTTGATGATCAATAAGCCATGAAGAGACTTCGTTTAGGGATTGTTTCATATCCGAACGTATGGCTGAACTGTCGAAGTCGAATAATATGTTACGAAAGATATATCGATATTCTGCTGGCGGATCTATAAATGTATCTGCAGGAATGGTCGATAATGGGATGTCCGAGCCTACCGATTTGCCTTTTCCTTTTTGTTGCGTCTGGCATCCGGCTAAAAGCGTGACGCAAATTCCGAGTGAAATAATGTTGATAAGATGTTTTTTCATGTGTGTTCTCCTTAAAGTAATGTGTTGATTTGGGTCTCGTGAGATTATTTGTAATAAGCAGGACCCCACGATGACGCCCTGCTATCGGTTTCGGTTTCAGTCAAACAAATAGGTATACAATCCCTAACATCCATAAAATATATAAATGATCTGTAATTTTGTGTCAACGTATATGATATATGTATACCGTCGGGCGCCCATGAAGGATCTTCCTCGGACTCAAGCGTGGTTGTCAAACGTCTTGTATCGCCTGTATTTATATCGACAAGATACAACTCTGTATTTTTTCCGTACATGGATGTATATACGATAAGCGGAGAGTTCGCGATGGGATTCCAACTGGGAGAGGTATTGTATGTTCCTCTGTAGGTAACCCGCTTTACTGTATCGGCTAAATAATCGGCCACATAAATTTGAGGAGTGCCGCTTCTGTCTGAAACAAATGCCAGACGCCGGCTGTCCGGCGCCCAAGTCGGCGATGAGTCTACGGCAGGATCGTATGTGACTCGTTGTAGTATTTCTCCGTTAAGGTCGATGATGTATATTTCAGGGTTGCCGTTGAAGCTCATAGTCAACGCAATTTTTTTGCCGTCAGGCGATACAGCGGGGTGTACATTCAACCCCGGTTTGCCGGATACTAATTTTATGTTGCTTGAGGTTAAGTTCTTTAAATACAAAAGAGGGTATCCGTTACGGTAACTTACGTATAAAAAGCCGGAAGAATCATGCAACCATTCGGGGTTAATGGCAAGGGAATTTTCGAAAGTGACTTGTTTCGGATTTTGCCCATCGTAGTCCATAACGTAAATTTCGCTGTTGACTCCCTTTCTTACTACATACGATATTTTGGAAGTGGTGATTGAAGGCCTGCCTCCGGAAAGAGATTCTATAAACGCTCCGCTGATTTTGTGCGCCAGATACCTCAATTCACTGCGTTCGCCGCTGACTGTTCTGGCAAACAATGTTGACCGGGTTGCCATGTCGTAACAGTATATCTCGATAGTTACTGAAGAACCGGAAATATTATACGAGCCTTTTATGACTATCTCTGTAGCGTAATCCAGCCAAAAATCAAAATCCATAGCTTGGTATTGTATTCCTCGTTCAAGTACGCTCTCAGGGAGTTTTTCTTCAGGCCACAGTTCGAAGTAACCGGCGTGCCGAAGGTCGAAACTTAGAACGGAGAAAAGTTCGCGCGCAAGCAGGATGTCTGTCGAATCTGAGGTTTTCGCGAAAAAAGGAAGCAGGGTAACTCGTGTCTTGCGGTCGATTTTTTTCGATATGGTTATCTCGACCCGAGTCGCGTTAGCGTAATCAGCTACTAAGCAGAAAATGATAAGCGCCGTATAGAATAAAGTTTTTAAAATATAAGTTTTCATTGTCCTCACGAATTTATGTCGAAATTGATAATAATTTCCAGTGAATCTTCATCCATGCCTGTTGGAAAAGAAGGAAAAGGAGTTGAGTTTTTTATCGCGTCAAGAATCGACCTGTTCAGCAGTTCGTTATCGGATCGGTTTATAAATTCCGTTTCTATCAAAGTTCCATTTTTTAGAATCTTCACGCTCATAGTTACGATGGGAACCTGTTGTTGCGAGCGTAACGCGCCTGGAATTATCCATTGCGTATAAATTCGTTTTTTTACTAATTGTACATAATATACTAGATCGGTATCCTTGGTTACAGCTTTTTTTTCAGGTATTCCCGTTTGCTCTACTGGTTCTGAAGGTTTTTTTTTTCGATAGAATCCCACTGCCTGATAATTTTATTTTTCAAATCCGACTGTAATGGTTCCGGTGCAGGGCGTTTTGATTTTGCTTTATCTGCCGGTACAGCTATTTCAGGTTCTTTTTCTTTATCGTTGGTCTGTTCGGGTTGATTCGGTTTAGCCGTCTGCTCCGGAGCAGGAGTAGGCGGAGTAAACAGCTCTATTTCGTTAATTTTCACTGTGTCTTTCTGTCGTGTTTTCCAGAAAGGCAGAATAATTAATAAGGATATGATTATGCATGCGTGAAAAGCGATCGATATATAAAGAGCTTTTCGTTTTTTTGTTTCGATATGATCGGTCTGATTGCTCATTTGTCGGTAACCCGTTCTACTTTTGTTGCCAGTCCCAGTTTTGTGATTCCCGCTTTTTGTATGGTATCGAGAACTCTGACTACCAGTTCATAGGGCAGTTGTTTATCAGCCCGTAGTATTACAGGTAAGTCATTTGTTCCCTCTTGTAAGACCTTCAAACGTTCTTCCAGTTCAGGAATAGTTACTGCAGAATTTCCCAGATAAATTTTTTTATCAGGAGAAATACTTACTGTGACCGCTTCCTTTTGAGCCATTTGCCTTGCTGATGTGTCGGGTAATCTGACGGTTATACCTTGTTCCATCAACGGCGCTATGAGGATAAAAATAATCAGTATGACCATGGTTACATCAACCAGCGGGGTGATGTTGATGTCGTTTAAGGCTCGATTTTTAAAATATTCCTGATAATCTGTGGCCATGCCCGTTATCCGATGTTTCCTTTTTCGACAAGTGATATAAATTCGGACATGAAATTTTCCATATCTATAACCAGATTCCTCACTGCGTTAAGCAGGTAATTATAGCCCACGGCAGACGGTATAGCAACGAACAAACCGACCACAGTTGTTATAAGTGCCTGCGATATACCGGGGGACACCACGTCTATGCTTGCTGAACCCATGCGTCCCATTTCATAGAATGCAATAAGCAATCCATAAACCGTGCCAAGCAGACCCAAAAACGGGCTGATATTTGCCGAGGTCGCTAAAATTATCATGTTTCTGTCGAGTATCTGTGCATGCCGTGAAATTTGCCGTTTAAGGGATTGTTCGATTTCTTCCTGTTGATTTTTAAGCACTGGTTTCAGATGTGATGCTGATGAAGCGAGTTCCTTATATCCGAGAATTTGTGACAATTCGCGTACGCCTATTTTGTAAAGGGTGTACAGCAAAGAATTATTGGAGAATGATTCCATCTGTGAAGATCCGATGCGTGATTTTGCAGTATCGCGAAAATAGTTTAAAAATTCCGAAGCGTCCTGATTGAGTTTTCTGAAAAATATGATTTTCTCGATGATGATAGACCACGCCACTACGGAAAGAGCAAGCAATATTATCAGTATTCCCTGTCCTACCGGACCGGACTCAATAAATGCCCTCAATAAAGGATGATCCATATTAAGAATCTCATTTGTTATAGTTGTATTGAAGCATTATAGAAAGAAAAGCGGATTCTTTCATAGATTATTTAAAAATCTATCAAAAGAATCCGCATATAGTCAATATAAACTCAAGTTATTTTTTTGATTCCATGCGTTCTTTGAAAATCTTCTGTCCTAATTCGAACGGAACTTCGGAGTATCGTTCGAAATGCATGCTGTAATTTGCGCGTCCCTGAGTCAGGGAACGAATAGCTGTAGCATAACCGAACATTTCTGACAGCGGCGTTTCGGCGTCTATTATCTGGAAACCCATTTTCGGTTCCATACCGAGAATTTTGCCGCGTCGTGAACAGATATCGCCTACCACGTCGCCTAAGAATTCTTCCGGCACATTGATTTCTACCGACATGATCGGTTCAAGTAATACCGGATCAGCTTTCATAAACGCTTTTTTGAATCCATCCATAGCGGCGATTTTAAAGGCCATTTCTGATGAATCGACCGTGTGATAACTGCCGTCGATGAGGCGTACTTTTACGTCCACAACAGGAAATTTAGCGTAAATTCCCCGCTTCATCGCCTCTATGATACCTTTTTCCACAGCAGGGATATATTCTTTAGGTATGCGTCCTCCGACTATTTCGTTGCTGAACTCGAATCCGTTACCCGGGTCGGCAGGGATGATTTCCATAACCACATGTCCGTATTGGCCTCGGCCTCCGGACTGCTTTGCGTGCTTGTAGTCGATCATATGCGCTGATGTTATTGTTTCTCGGTACGCTACTTGTGGTTGGCTGGTTTCTGCCTTGATGTTGAATTCATGTTGCAAACGGTCGATAATAATCTCTAAATGTAATTCGCCCATACCGGAAATAATTATATCGTTGGTTTCCTGATCTGTTTCCACGGTGAATGTCGGGTCTTCTTCGGACAGCTTGACAAGCGCTGTGGTGAGTTTGTCTCCGTCGGCTGAATTGTTGACCGCCACCTTGATTGACATTACCGGTGAAGGGAACTCTATTGCTTCCAATAGGATAGGACGGCCTTCCTCGCAGATGGTATCGCCCGTATATGTGTTTCTAAGACCGACTGCGGCAACTATATCGCCTGAATGTACCACTTCGATATGTTCCTGTTTGTTTGCGTGCATAAGAAAAATTCTGCCTAGGCGCTCTTTATGTCCCTTGGTGGAGTTGTATACGTAACTTCCGGCTTCCATTCTTCCGGAATATACACGGAAATAAACAAGTTTTCCCATGTGTTTGTCGGTCATAACTTTGAATGCGAGTGCGGCAAACGGTTCGGTATCTTCCGGTTTGCGGCATATTTTGTCTTCGGTGTTGAGGTCGTGCCCGCATATAGGGGGCAGGTCTATGGGAGACGGCAAGAAGTTGACCACAGCATCGATCAGCCTCTGGACACCTTTGTTTTTGAACGCCGAACCGCACATAACCGGAATTATCTTGTTGCGGATAGTGCCTTCGCGCAGTACGCTGATAAGTTTTGATTCCTCTATTTTTTCTTCGCTTAGATATTGTTCGAGCAGATGATCATCTATTTCAGCAAGTTTTTCCAGCATAGTGAGCCGGTATTTATCCGCAAGTTCTTTCATGTCATCGGGAATGGGTTCTATATGAAAATTTTTACCGTACGATTCGTCGTCATATATAACTGCTTCCATTTTGACCAGATCTATCAGGCCTAGAAAATAGTCTTCCTTGCCGATGGGTATCTGGATCGGCACTGGATTGGAGCCTAATTTTGTTTCTATATTCTTCAAGACAGAGTAGAAATCCGCGCCGAAACGATCCATTTTGTTTACAAAAGCGAGTTTCGGCACGCTGTATTTGTCAGATTGCCTCCATACTGTTTCTGATTGCGGCTCGACACCGCCGACAGCGCAGAATACCGCGATTGCTCCGTCAAGCACCCTAAGGCTTCGTTCCACCTCTACGGTGAAGTCGACGTGGCCGGGTGTATCGATCAAATTGATACGATGATTTTTCCAGAAACAAGTGGTCGCCGCTGATGTAATGGTGATACCGCGTTCCTGTTCCTGCTTCATCCAGTCCATTGTTGCTTGTCCGTCGTGTACTTCGCCCAATTTGTATGACTTGCCGGTGTAATAAAGAATTCGTTCGCTCAATGTAGTTTTGCCTGCGTCGATATGTGCCATAATACCGATATTTCGTACTAGATGAATGGGGGTTTTACGTGTCATGATATTTCTCCTTTTAAAGTATCTGTTTTTTTGGCATCTTTATTATTTAACCATTTCATATAATATAGGTACTGTGTAAAATATATATTCATTCGATGTAAAGGGCATATATATTACCATTGTCGCAATAAAAAATCAACCGGTTTTTTAGAAAATGTGTAGTTTATTGTAAATCGATTAAAAATGGTGAAAAATGAAGGAAATTGAAGCTCGCCTTAAGAAAAATCTCCAAAAAGTAAAAAAATTTTTACGAACCGGACATATCGTGCCGGCAGTTATCGTAAAAGTGTTGAATGACCGCGATGTCATCATTAAGATCAGGGGGATTTCTATCAAGGCATATACCAATTTGCCTTTTACCGAAGGAGATCATGTTCATGTATACGTAGTGGACTCGGGCGAGCAGTTGCGCCTTAAATTTTTGTCGCAAGATGAATACAAGCGTTTGACCGGAGGCGGAATCGATTACACTATATAACAAATACTTTCCGTAATGTTATTGAGACATCTTTTTACGCATAATTTCAGCTAGCGGGCTGTTCATCTTATCGAGTTTTTCCAGATGATTTTTTGCTTCAAGTGAGTTTCCCATCATTTGGTAAGTAAGTCCGCGAGAGAAAACTAATTCCGGAGTGTCCGGATTTACGCTTGTCAATGAGGTCAGTATTTTTAAGGAATCTTCCAGTCTGCCCTGAATGCGGTATAAATCGCCGAGTTGAAAAACACATTGATTATACATAGGCGGATTTTCTTCTTTCATAATTTTGACTATAAATTCAAGTTCTTTGACCGCCTCTGTTACTTTGCCTGCGCCGTTTAGAGCTGTTCCCAGCAGAAGATGTGATTCCATGAAATCCGGTTTGATGCCCAGCGACTTTCGCGCATAGGTAACAGCTTTATCGAATTGATCCAGTTTAAGATATGTATCTCCCAGATGGAAAAGTATATAAAAATCGGTTGGGTTTAGTTCGAAAGATTCGTCTATATACTTTAGAGCTTTGTTCAGATCGCCGGTATTTTTGTAACATACTCCTAAAAAGAAACGGCTTTTTATATTTTCCGGTTCGATGGAGATTGTTTTTACAAAATAAGGTATGGCTTCGTTGAAGCGGTCGGCTTTATAATATTCAAGCGCTGTCTGAAAATTATCTTCAGCATTTTTAGAGCAGGCTGATACAAAAATTAGCGTTATGACAGGTAACAAAGCAAGTATGCGTAAAATTGAAATTCGTGTTCTGCAGATTGGATTCATAATAAACTCCGGTTGATTTTCATTTAATTGTTTTTGTATTTGTAGCAGAAATAACAACATGCTGTCAATAGCGGGCAGGCTTGTTTTATGAAAAATGCAGATAAATTTTACTTTTTATTTGCGTGGTAAAGTCAGTCCGATTTTACTTCACTGATTTCCTTGCCAAGCTCAATATCTATCATTTTTGATTTTCTAAATGCAAGAATCTGTGAGGGGAAAATGCTTCTATGGCCTGTCATAAGGAAACTGATCACACATACCAAAGCCGCATAGGGCGCTATGTGTGTTCCGAAAACTTCTACAGCCATGATACTTGCAGAAATTGGAGTATTAGCTGAGCCTGCCAGTAGACCTACGAATCCCAATGCTGAAAAAAGCGCAATATCAAGATTTAAAACCTGAGCGAATATGTTACCCGCACTGGAACCGACAAAAAATATAGGAGTTACTATACCGCCGCTACCGCCGAAATTAAGCGTTATACAGGTAGTAAATGACTTTAAAATAAACGCATACCACGGAACATCCTGACCGTTTAAAGCCGATTCTATGTTTTTTAAGCCTAGCCCCAAATAATCGGTGGAAAACAAAAGGGCAACCGTAATTAACACCGCTCCGCCTAAAAAACCTTTAAGAGGACTCCATATATTTATTTTACCGGAAAGTTTTTTGCCTATATGGATCATTTCAATCAAGAAGAAAGAACAAATTCCAAAAAATATTCCGGCAAGGAGAATTTCATAAAATAATACAGGCGAAAACTTAAGTGGTGAAGTAAACGTATGGTAGTCATACTGTATGCCAAACGCCGAAGAAACATTATAGCTTATAACACCTGCTATAAAAGAAGGTAGCATGACATCGTAATGTATCCTTCCCACAAAGAGAACTTCGACGCCGAAAAGCGCTCCGGCAAGGGGAGTTCCGAAAACTGAAGAAAACCCGGCGCTGATGCCGCAAATAACCAGTTTTTTTCGGTCATGTGCGTCTAAACGCAATAAGCGGGCAAAAGAAGACGATATTGCCGCTCCAATTTGTGCGCAAGGACCTTCCTTACCGGCAGAACCTCCGAACGCGATAGTAAAAATAGTAGCGATGAGTTTCACCGGCACAACAGCAAGCTTAATAATGCCTTCATTCCTGTGGATAGCTTCGATCACCTTTTCCGTACCGTGCCCTTCAGCATCGGGAGCGAGAAATTTAATCGATAGAGAACTGAGAAATAAAACAAAAGGCAGAAGCAAAAAATAATTTCTATGTAAACCGGATGCCTCGTTTGACAGCCAATTGAGCGCTGTCAAAAATACTGAGCTGGATCCGCCAACCAGACAGCCTACCAAAACCGACAGAATGATCCATTTCGAGACACTGAAAAAAATCAGGGTTTCTTCTTTGATACGCCTTTTCATAATTTCCTCTAATTCGTGTTTTGATTTGAGACTAAAAGAAAACGCAAATCGAGTTTTTTCATTGTTTCAAAATGTGACGGTGTACAGAAAAAACATTATACATATTAATTGGAGTAAAGCAATGACGAGTTTTTATTTTCCGGGTAACTAGTCGTGTAGCATTACAGTGCTTCGTCGAAAAACCGCTTGTTGGCAAGTATGGACGACGGGCGAGGTTGATGTACCGGAGTCTGATTTACCGGCACGGTAACTACCATTCCGGCTAAGCGTGAGAAATCCATAATATCCGTGCTTGACGAATCGATCAATTGTTCGACCGAAAAAGAACTGTTTGCAGATACTATACTCGACAGTTGCGGATTGCTGGTTTCACGCACCGAAATAATTTTCAAGTTGTTTGGGAGTACGTTATGGCGTAATAAATCAAACAATACTCTCAGGTTGACGCCCAAAGAGTAAAAGTCTGCCGAGTGGCCTGTATCAAATACAACCGCATTTTCTGAAACAAACATATCATTAATCGCGCCGGATCCGGGTGTTGATATAAGAATAGTGTTATTTAACATAATCCCGTTATTTAACAATAAGTAACGTTTTAAACCGAGGTCGGCTATATCCGGCGCGTCGTTACCCAAAAAGGTAAACAGGTTTGCGTCTATACCTGCGGCAGTGAAAAAAGCGGCTATTTGTTCCTGTGATAGTGAAGGAGAATAAAAAATAATTCGTTTTGCCTGTTGTTCCATTGTATTGGATTGACTATCTAGCGAATACGATGAATGGAACATAAGGCGGAACGCCATAAGAAGTTCCCTGCTCTGCACAGGATTATCTATGTGGAATACGTTGTCGAAGTCGATTACTACGTATGATGTATCAAATACCACACGGGTGGTTTCGGGCATGGTGTCGAAAAGAGTGTCTACAGCAGGGTTTGCCGCGCCCGCCCGTTGCAGGGTATCTGAAACAGTGTCGTACTGAAGCTCGTCGGTAATTTGGAAAGGTTGTTGATCTGCTTGGATAGCATCGTTAAACGGGTGAGCGATTATAGATAAAACCTGTTGCCTGACATCTTGGTACGACTGAAACGCATCGCGTAGCTGGTCGTAGAGTATGCCGGCAAACGATTCTAATATTTCTGTTTTCCGGCTTAGATCTTTTGCCGTATCTATAGATATTTTAGAGAGTTCGGGATAAACCGATTTAACAAAATACCGTCCTGCAACGCCTAGTTGTTTGAATGTGATTGTTCCGGAAAAGAATAGATGATTCAGCACTCTGGCGAACGCATTCAGTAGTAATTTTTCCGGAGCCGCTATAACGGCATCCCCTGAGACAGGATTTTGTGCGCTGGTGACAATATGTCCTTTTATTGAGCGGTTTTGAATATCGTCGAACAATTTTTCGGGAGTAAGGTTGTTTATTGCGTCCACAACCTTTTTGCCGTCAGGAGGCGATCCATTTTTATATACTACTGTTCTCAGATAATAAACGGCAGTACGGTAGAACTGTGGTAGCGAGTCGGCGGTAAGTCTACCGTTTCTGAGCAATTCCCTTACATGCGTTCTGAAATAGAAACTCAACCATTCTCCTCCGATATGTTCTTCTGCGCTATCAAGAATGACATGCGCATAATTGCCTGTGATGGGGTGTAACGGCGGCGACAGTTGGGTATAAGCAGACCCGTAAGTAGACAGATATGTCCCGCCTTCAAAAAACGCCCTGATATTCCATGGGAGGTTGGCTATTTCAGTGCGCAAAGAACGAATCGGTTCGATAAGTGTTGCCTCAGCAGGATCATTTTGAACAGCGTGAAAAATAAATTCCCCGATAATACGTTTTTCTTTTGAGGATAACATATTGGGATCAGCGGTTTCATGCAGTATTTTTATAGTATTGCGCGAAAAAAAACGTTCGTTTAATCCTTCCGGCTGAAAATTAAATGATATATTCTGCAGGTAGTTTATCAAAGGTTGATTTTGTGTTCTTGCGCGTTTTGCAAACTCCTCAAAAAGTCCGATAAGATTGTTGTCGTAACGGCTGTATGTATCCACTATCGGACTGGCAATGACGGAATCGGATAGTTGATGAGGAAGATATTGCATGGCCGCTCTATCTTGAAATTCCCCGAACGGCGCATAATATACATTCGACCATAAACTGGAATTACGAAACAGTGCGAAATCAATCAGATGGCCTATTTCGGCACGCACAGTGCTGTCGCTAGGGCCTACATCGATCAAATTGATAACTGGAAAACTTATTTTGAAACTGTCTTTGCCGATAATCACTTCGCCGTTGTGTCTTATCAGTTGCAAATGCGTAACATAGTGAGGCTCCACAAACAGCTGGTTTTCCGTGACATTCATTAATTCAAACCAGATGGTTCGCGCCATATCAGCATGCAGGTATTCGGGCATATTTTCGATAATAAGATTTTCGTAGAACTGTTTGTATCGGTGATAAGTCATCATCCCGCGTGCTCCGCGTCTGACGAAGAATTCCGTCAAATCAGTATTTTGCGCGAGGAGGTCTTCTTTAGTTTCAGCTGTCAAATTGGATGCTCGCACCAGTTTTTTAATTAGCAGTTTTTTAGCGTCTTCCCATTTATCAGGAGAAATATTACTTTCAAGAAAATCATTTAGGATTATCAATGCGTTGTGTGATGAAAGCAATCCCTGATGTATCGCGTCGCGAAGCATGAGAGTAGCAAGAGTCACCAGCAGTCTGTTTTCATAGGAAAATGTTTCATAGGGAACACGATAAAAGCGTTTGAGTTCATCCGAAGATTCTACGGTGAACGGTTGAGCGTTATGCAGGTCGAGCGTCATTATCTGAGCAATATTGTGAAAATTCAGTATTTCATCGTCCACGCGCCCGTTTTCGTTGAGTTGCGCCATTGCGATCAGTGCGGCCGGATTGTTTTTGTTTGTGTGAGAGTACGAATAAAGCTCTCTGGCTAGGCGCATTGCATGAAATGCCCGTTCAGGGTAAGAGTCTTGTACAGACAGCGCATAAGAGTATGCCGCATTGGCGAAATGTATCAATGAACCCACAGGAGTCAGGTCTGCGTGAAGCGTATTAATTTTAGCGTCAACCAACTGGCTGTAGAATTTATCTTCGTCGAAAGATTCCCACATCCTTATTCCTTTGAATATAAAAGGCGCCATTTTGATAAACGCTTCTTCGTAATTTCCTGCTCTGGAAGCGATGGAAACTTCCAAAGCTGATTGCGATATCAATGTACAGATAGGTTGTGACAGCCCGTGCGAAACATATGATTCAACAAGATCAGCCGACATAAGTGTCGAGCTGTGGCGGAGCGCCAGACCTATCAGCCTGTCTTTGGTTGTTAACGCAGGAAACCGTGTAAGGAAATAATCCATTTCACCTACGGTCATGCCATTGAATAAGTGACCGGAATTGGACAACGCATAGCGCGCAATTTTTTGCACCACATGCGCAGGAGTAACAGGATTGAGAAGCAACAATGCTTTTGGTATAGGATGCGAGTCGTTAGCTAAAATTTCCGCTATCCCTACAGGCAAATCTTTTTTTGCCGCGAACTCGGCTAAAATTCTCGGATCGCCTGTGCGATGAAGCATTATTAAAATGTTTGGCTTCAATGTGGCTTTTTTTGCCATTTCTCGCAGATAGGCAATATCGTTCCTTTTATCCTCAATATAAGCCATAAATTCATTCTGAGAAATGCGTAATGGTATTTGCCGGTCAGTTAGTTTCTGAAAATCCTCGTCGGCAAAAATAGGTGTTATACGTTCATTTGCAAGCAAAGCCTGAATCAATGGACGATTGTTAAGGGGTTCTAAAAGCGAAACGATATGCATGGTTATATCCGATCGTCCGGCGATTGCGATCAACACATTCTGGTCAAATGTTTTTTCTTGCATGTATGTATGCAGTAAATCTTCTATGGTACGGGCATTAACGTAGTTCTTAGAAGCGGCTGTCATTACAGCCAGAGCGGGATTGTTTATACCCAGATTACGTATTGCCGCATCAATTTTTGCGCGTATTTCAGGGAAGGGATTTTTTATATTCAGAAGGATTTCTGCAAGCCGAAGCAAATCCTTTTGGTTAAGTTTAGGAATCATAATCTCTATCGAATCCCATAACTCAGCAATTTTTTGATCGATGTAATCGGGGCTTTGCGCCGATGATTTCAGATCATGCAACGCATCGAACAGCGTCATCACTATACCCGTGTCGGAATAACCGGACAGCTCAGCGATAGTATTTTCTGTAAGTTGTGGGTGCCTAGCAAGTTTACCGGCAATTATATCGCGAAGTTCCGGCGAATTTTTTGTGTGCATATAACTCATCAGTTTTTCTACAGAGGTATTTGGATTATGGATAACCAAGTTGCGTACACGGCTGGAAGGATGGTCTGCAACCAGACTAGGATATGCTGAACGTCCGATCGCCATAGCAATTCTTATATCATGTGTGTCAGTGTATAATTTTTGTACCGTACTAATACGTACTGCGGGATGTTCTATGATATCTAACGCGGACATGCGGGCAAAAGTTTTTACCATAAAATCAGTGGCGAAGCGCGGCATCAGGTTGAATTTCAGTAATCCCTGTGTCATGACGTTATTCATAAGGCGGTAGACAGGCAAATAGCGGTTCAGAAGTGACAGTCCTCTGCTCAATATGCCCTGAGGTTGCGATGTAATCTCTATAATCCTGTCTGCAAGCATATCTAGGACAGCATCGCTGGCTGATTTATGAACAGCAAGCATATGAAGCGGACCGTAACTAGGTAAAAACGGACTACGCATTATCAAAGGAGTAAAATTATTGTTTTTCAATATATTCAGTAAGGCTTCCGAAGGAGTGTTGCTGTTGGATAAAATATTATGAATCATGAGCGTATAGGTGTATTGAACGGTTCTGCCGTCTTCCAACGAAAAATTTTGAACCATTGCCTGATAAAACTCGGGACTGGAAAGAATGGTCAGCAGTCTTTTGTTAGAGGCTTTTTTGACAAGAGATATAATCGGTTTATAGGAATTCTGCCTTTTTGCGTGGCGGATAAATTTTTCTATAAGTTGTTTATCGGTTATGGTTTTAGTTTCCTGCAGGGTTGTCTCAAAAGGAAAGTCGGAAAAACTTTCTTCCTCGCTGTGATGTTTTTGTAAAGATGAGAGCAATGGATTTGTCTGTTGAGCGAATAACGATGGATTTCCCGAGTCAACTACCGCTGACGCACCGGTATCCGGATTGATAACTACAATTTGCGGCGATATGCTGTATGCGGAAGAGAATGTGTCGAGAATAGATTGTGTCATGCGTATTATGAAATCTGCGTAAATATTGCTTGCCGGTATCCTGTCCTGATACACAACATTCTTTTCTTTTGACAACCTGTCCAGCGCGACCAGAGATACGACAAGATCAGCCGCGTCGCGTGTTACGGTAATTACAGCCGGCGACGATATGGCAACATGTGTTTTACTTGTGTTCATCACACTTTGTTCTCGCGCCCATGCGATAAACTCATCGGTCAGGATATCTTGCTGATCGCGAGCAGGAGAAGCAACCATTTTTACGGGGGTATCGGCAACGGACATCCACAGCGAACCGGTGAATATATCCGTATCCGTCAGTACCGACTGCATGTCTTGCGCAATTGTTTTCCATAGAAAATTTTCGGTACGGTTGGTGAAGTAGAAGAAAAGCGATTTTCCATTTATCATTAGCTCGTATTCACGATATTGCGGATAACGCCTGATCGCTTGAAGCGATACGTTATTCAGATGGCTGATCCCCATAGACCGTAAAGCTGTGTTAACTGTTTCTATTACTTCCGGCGACGCTTTGCGGATGTCGCCCTGTAGAATATGCTCGGCGTGCAATGACATTAGATAAGTTGCGGTTTCAACCATTTTTATGTTTTTTTCATTTTCCGAAATGCCGATAGGTACGCTCGACAGCCAGCGCGGTATTGCGATCGCATTGATAGCTTTATTTATGAACGCCTCAATTTTTGTGTGCGTGGTTATAAACGAATCCATATATCCGTCGGATTGCACCGCTACCAAAGATTCTGTTGGAATAAACGGTTTGATAACTGCTATATTGATGTTGTGCCGTGAAAAATAATCGATCATACCTTGCGTGTGAAACCCGCCTGTGAAAACCACTGAGTAACGCGCATTTATTTTTTCCATCTTAGCGAGAGCGTTACCGGCGAGTATTTGATCTCGATCCAACGCAAGGCGGTAAAAGTTTGCTACATTCTCCAGTGCGGCATCAAAGCATATGTCCGGTTGAGCAAGGGTGAAAGGAATTTCAGGGTTGATTCCGGCTACAAGTCTCAGCAGATTTTTTTCGGTGTAATCGGATTTGTTATCCAGAAGTTTGCGGGTTTCTTGCGCATTCATCGTAAGATCAAAAAATTGTTGCAATAAAAGAGTTCGCTCTTCGAGCCGATACAAAAAACGTTCGCTGTCTGTTTGAGCAAACCGTTGAATATAACGATATTCAAGTTCTTTGCGTTCGGAGTCGAGTTTATTTAAATTGATAAGTCTTTGTATTTCAAGAGCTTTAGAATAGATAACTATATTTTTAAATAGATGTCCGCTATCGCAAAACTGATTCAGATTATCGAGTAACGTCCGGTAGAATATATGCAGATCGCTTTGGCGTATATGCGATGAGAGTCGTTGCGAAAAAAGTTGTTGTATAACCGTATCTGTAACACGAACTGATAAATACGACAGAGCGCTTGTTTCTTCTTTAGCCAGTGCGCCATGTTCGATTTTTTGCAATAAAGCATCCGCTTCAAGCAGTAGCGATATATTTTTATAAGCGGACAGATCGACATTTGTCTCGGTGCGCAGTTTAATGCAATAATTTGTCAATGTAAATTGGTTGGTGTGATATTGCTCGCGCCAACGCTCGAAATCGAGCATTTCAATAGATAACACCTTTTTTTTGTTAATTTTTACAAATTGTATTAATTGATCGATCATAGCTTGATGTGCGTTTTTTCCGGTTACGGCGCTTTTAAGGTATTCGATGTTTTCCGCGTATGTTGCGGCATCTTCAATTCCCTCCAGATACAACGGATTATCACAGGTTGATATAAAATACTCCACGCCGTTGATATAAGACTTTTCAAGAAGATAGTCGGCAACATTATTTCTCGTTGGCGCGTGAGGGTATTTTTTTAAAATCGTTGTGTCTATGGTTCCGCATGCGCCTTCCATATACACGCAGTCCAGTTGTCCGTTTTCATAGAGCTGATTGAGGATGGAGGCAATGTTTCGTTGAGCATCGATATTGAAATGAGCGTCTCGTAGCAGAAAAATCCATCTGTCTGAGTTTGTTGTTCGTCGTAACTCATCGACAGAACCGTATTTTTCGCTGATATACTGTTGCACGCACACATCATCGTTTGAGGCTAATGACAAAGCGTGTATATTCAGGATCGCCGTAATTATGAATATTAATGATAAAAGTCGTTTCATGAGATATTTTTTCAAAGGTTTAAATATATAGTTTATGCCATTATTATACCATGGTTTGCGAATTTTTGCATTTAGAATTAGGGCTCAGCGCAGAATACAAATTTTAAGCTCTATAATAAAATAAATAGATGCGGGTATGATGTCATACCGTCCGGTTTTCAGTAATTTGACTGAAATGTAGAAAGAATTAAGGTTTTTTTCTTATGCGAATAGCAATTCCGATCAATCCGGTTGCCAGCAGTCCGGCAGTCACCGGCTCAGGAATAGCGTCTACCTCAGTATCTACCTCATCTTTAGGATAAAAAGGATACGAACTTGCGACGCGAAGCCCTGTAACATTATTTTCTGGCGTAGTGAGGTTGTGATATGAAGCGGACAGATATGTAGTGTTTTGGGTTTGGAATGATCCGCCGCGAACAAATATATAATTGCCGTCATACATTGTTGTCTCTGTCATTTCCCATACATTACCGCTTTGATCATACGTCCCATACGGACTGATTGAATTAATATATGCTCCCACATCTGTATATGTATAAGGGGGTGAGTTATCATAATTTGCAGAGTTATCACCGCCTGGTGGCGTTTGGGATTCAGGCGCTGTATCGCTTCCGGTTGGGTAATCCCAGTATCCCGCATCAGTTCCGTCACCTTTATAAAAGGCGGCTTTGTACCATTCGTCCTCTGACGGCAACCAGTATACCGCTAAAGGGTTTCTAAATGGTCCTCCTTCTCCGTCGTAACTTGCTTGCAATACACCGTCGACAAATTTATACGCGCCCTCTTCGGTATTACCAGTGTTAAGCCAGTTGATAAAGCGTAATGCATCTTTAAAACCCACATATACCACCGGCTTATTTTCCCAGCCGTCTCTTACGCTATAGCTAAAGTTTCCCGAAGTTCCTGTGCGGATTACTCCTTTATAGTATGGACTATTCGACATATTCACATTGTACAAAGAACCACCTGACACTGCTACATCATTCAAGAAAGCGACGTACTGCTGTGTCGTCAACTCGTATTTAGCGATTGCGTAGTCATATCCTACGGAACCATAGCCTGTGGAGTCATATCGAGTATCCGCTTCGTTACCTGCATCGCCTATCACTGCCCAGTAGTCTGACCCGCTGTTGCCGTTAATTGACCAGAAACTATCATTGAAATCCAAATGCAATGCATAAGATGAGCCTGACCCTATCATCATGATTCCCGCTATACATATCAGTAGTTGCTTTGATAATCTCATTTGATTGACTCCTGCGCTGTTTTTTGTTATTTTGCATGTATATAGTGTTATAGCATCTGTTTCAAGATATTACAAATTATTATTTTTGCAATTTTTTTGTTTTATGCAATACTGTAGCAGTATAGATGAAGATTGATATGTAACCTCTGAAAATTAAAAAAGTATCCGGATATTAATGAATGAACTAAACTACAGACACGAATCTCAAACACAATACTGGATTGCTTTCGCAATAATCTTTTGTGCTGTTGCCGTACTTTTTGCACAGCCGCTGACGTCGTTTAACCACATCATAAACCCGCCGTCCGATTTGATTAACTTTCATTTTTTTGCACGGTTTTTTACTATAAAATCGTGGCGCGATTTTGGAGAACTGCCGCTGTGGAATCCGCTTATTTTCTGCGGGATACCGTTTATAGCCGCGGCGCCGATGAGTAGATTTTTCCCGCTGAACTGGCTGTTCTTTTTTATACCGGTGCATTACTGCCTGACGCTTTTTTTATTTGTTCATTTCATTATCGGCGGGTTCGGGATGTTTGTATACTTGAAGTCAAAACGTCTTTCTATGGGCGCTACGATTTTCGGTGCGACGGCGTTCATTTATTCATTCAAATTGACCGCGCATGTCCATGCAGGTCATTTTGATATTATCTGTCCGTTTATGTATACCCCTTGGCTGTTTTTTTCGCTCGATAGATTTTTTTCGCGCAGAACATATCTGTCCATGGTTTTTGTCGCAATCATTTTGTCGCTGAGTTATTTTATCGGTCATATACAGATACTATACTATCAAGGTTTGATTTCCGTTATGTATCTGATCTACACACTTTTAACTAGCGAAAAAAAACGATTTGCAATAGCGTCCGGTTTTTGCGTTATAACATTGATGACTATTCTCATTACAGCTATCACGCTGTTACCGACGATTCAATATGCTTCCTTAGCGGCTCGCGCCGGTACGATTAGCTATAAGTTTGCAGGGTCATACAGTATGACGTGGAAACACATCATAACTGCTTTTATGAATCCATTTTCGGCTTTCGGAATGCCGTATTTCTGGGAATACGCTTTTTATTTCGGGTATATACCTCTTATACTTTGTTTAGTTTCTTTAAAGAGGAAACAAATTTCGCACAATATATTTTTTGTGATAGTTATTGTATTTGCATTGTTTTTCTCGCTTGGTGTCAACAGCCCGCTGTTCAAAATACTATTTTTTGCCATACCCGGAATAGGATTTTTCCGTTGTCCTGCCCGTATGTGGCTGTTTGGTGTGTTCGCTGTCGCCGTTCTTTCTGCCACAGGTTTGGATTTGCTCATAGAAAAACCGCGTCGTAAAATTGTCATTGGGGTTTCCGCCGTTGCGTTAGTAATATTTTTTATTTTTTTGGGGATTGATGTATGCGGTTACAAAACAGGCATATCCAAACGATTACTTTTGTCGATGTTGATTATCGGTTTTACATGGGTTGCATTTTACAGAGGTGTTATTGGTAGTACACTCTTTACGCTGGTGATACTGCTGTTCACCGCTTATGATTTAGGTTCTCTGGCAATACCGCTGATTAGAAGCAAACCGATTGGCGAGTATACTATCCCTAATTCGGCTTATACTGTTATTTGCGATGATCCTGATATATTTCGGATTTACGACACAACCGCAACTGTTCTTCAATATGAGAACGCGATTTACGGTTTCCATAATATTCAAGGCGATCAACCCCTTACGATCGCATCTTATTGCGATTTCATAACTCCGCTGGCAAACAAAGGTATCAATGATTTTTCCGTATTAAGCGATACTATTCGGCAAAATCGCGCTAAGTTATCATTTCTGAATGTGAAATACATATTTACCGAATTTGAACTTGATGAACCGTTTCTAAACATGGAAAGTTCATATATATGGAAACGAGGCGACTGCGAATTGAGAACGATCTATTTGTATAGAAACAAGGAAGTTGTTCCCCGCGCTTTTATTATACCTGAAAATTATTCCGGAAATCTAACGGCTTCTGATCCCGAATTGGATACTTTTATATCCGGGGCAGTATTTGATTCAACCAACGTAGTTATAGACAAATACGAACCCAATACAATTTCGTTTCGGGTAGATACAGCGACTCCTTCTATACTTGCAACAAGTGAAATACATTATCCCGGCTGGCAGGCGGATATCGACGGAAAACCGACATCCATCCGGCCGATATACGGCATATTCCGATCCGTCAGCGTGCCTTCCGGTAGCCATACAGTTACTTTCCGTTATCAATCCGGTTTATATAAAATCGGGCGGGGAATCAGCATAATTTCTGTTTTTATATTCGGTGCAGGAATATGGTTTTTTAATAATAAGAGCAAACAGAGGTAGAAAAGTAAAACCGGCATGAGAACTAAAACCGATAAAATATTTCTTTTTATTATATTGTTTGCAGGTTTGATAGTACGGCTGATCTGGTGTACAGGATATTTTTTTGAAGATGAGAGTGTAATATTTTGGGATGTAATGAATTTTTTGCGAAATAGAACATATATGCCGGTTCATTTCAATTATCCAACCCTGTTCAGTTACATCTCGGTTGTGCCCATAGGCTTTACTGCCGTAAGTTTAAAACTTTTAGGCGTCACTCCTTCGTTTGCAGGCATAGAAGCTTTTTATGACTTATACCCTCTGCGTGTCATGTTTCCCGTCCGGCTGGTGAGCGTTGTTTTAGGAATGGCTACCTTGTATATAGCGTATTATACAGGAAAACGATTTTTCGATGAAAAAACAGGCTTGGTTGCATGCGCGTTTCTTGCTTTTTCTCCTCTTCATATAGAAAGGTCTGCTCTTGCCCTTCCCGATATCGCTATGACTTTTTTTTCTGCTCTGGTAGTTTTTTACAGTCTGCCCGCAATGCAATCCCGATCACCAAGATGCTATGCTCTTGCAGGTTTTTTTGCAGGTTTAGCTACAGCGACAAAATATAATGCCTTGTTCATAACAAGTTTCATCGGTGTAGCTCATTTTATAAATCTTTATCAGGAGAACAAACTTTTTAAGCCGCGTTACTGGATAAACAAATCAATCGGACTTGCCGTAATAGGATTTATCTTAGGATTTTGTATCGGTTCGCCTGGATGGGCGCTGAATCCCCAGCCGTATTATGATGCATTGCTGTTTGATATTAGGCATATGTCGAGCGGTCATCTGGGAAATTTCGGACTGCCGTTTATAACCCACATATCGTATCTATTGAAAACGCATACTGTGTTTTTCATAGTTTTTGTTGTAGGGGTAGTGTATGCCCTAATCAGGCATAGTAAAATTCATATTTTAATATTGGTCGGCATCTTTGTTCCGTTCGTGTATGTTTCGCAAATGACAAACAAAGCGTTTCACTATATTATCTTTATATTACCTCCGATGTCGTTATTGGCAGGTGAAGCCTTAAGTGTTGCGTTAGATCGGATACAAAAATACAAGTTAAGCATTACAGCGCTAATAAGTATAATTTTTGCATTTCCTGTTTTTGGGATCATTGTATCGGCGTCGTCGTTTAAATATTGTGATAGCCGTATTATATCCGGCAGATGGATTCAGGAGCATGTACCGCAAGGAAGTGTCGTTGTTGCGGATTATCTAATGAACATCCGTTCGTATGTCCCCCGACTGCTCGGCACTGAACAAAAAGAGGAAAGGCTTGAAAGTGATTACCGTGAATTTTACGAAAAACATATTGCAGATATGCGGGCATACAATATTTTACCGTTGAAATATGATTGGGAATGGCTGGCGTCCGTCGAAGCAGATTACCTAATTACCAGTAGTTATTGTTTTAAACGTTTTTTTACAACCCCTGTGCCGGAGAAGAACAATCCTTTGCATGATGAACATATAAGTATGTTGGAAACATATTCAAATCTTTTTGACGAATCCGGCAAATCATCATGGAAACTTGCAAAAGAATTTTGTACAGGCAGGGGTCCGCACATATTGATTTTCGAACGAGTTATCAAAAAGTAGCCTGATGCTCGAAAATATCATTTTTATTGTATAAGGAATTTGTTTTGATATAACCTAGATATTGTAGTCATGAAATTTGTACCAACGGCCTGAACTGCCGAACGGATTCAAGATATCCAAGAATGGCCGGTAATTTGCATCATAATTAAACTGTGTAGCTCATGTAAGTTTTACTCGTTGTTTGGATGGCTATGAAAAATTTTATTGTTTTATTTTGTTTTTTATTTATTGCGGCATTGTTAAATGCTCAAGAAGTCGACAGGTCTTTTTTAAAGGATTATGATACTGCGTTAATCATTTATAATCGTTCTACAAGAGTACTCATTGATGTCAATCCTGCCAATAGTGCACGCCGTTTATCTCCATGCTCGACTTTTAAGATTTACAACACGCTTATTGGATTAGAACTTGGTTTGATAAAAGGAGCTGACAGCCCATGGTATAAATGGGATGGTAATCATCGCGATATAGATGGGTGGAATCAGGATTTGACGCTTCGGGATGCGTTTCGCGTATCGGCTGTTCCTGCTTATCAGATTTTGGCGCGCCAAATCGGTATTGAAAGGATGAAAACGTATATTGATCAGATTGATTATGGAACTAAAGATATATCGGCTGGGATAGATATTTTTTGGCTCTATAGACAGGGAACCGTTTCCATAATGATCAGCGCTACCGAACAGGTTCTCCTTTTAAACAAACTCCTTGACGGTAAATTGCCATTTGCTGAACAGAATTTTGCGATATTGCGCGATGTAATGGAAGTGGTTAAGACAGAAAAAGGAACGCTTTACGGCAAGACAGGTTCCGGTATGGACTCCGATGGAAAATGGTTTTTGGGATGGTTCGTCGGATTTCTTGAACATAACGGTACGACATATATATTCGCCTGTAATGTTACTGGCGGAGAAAGCCCTTCAGGAAAAGCCGCACGGACAATTTTAGAAAATGTTTTTAAATCGCAAGGTCTTCTTTAATCTAGTCTGGTGATGTGAAAAAATAAAATCTTTTAGAATCAATATACAAACCATTTTTTTGTTTTTATACAAACCTTTACCAGCATGAGCATTACAGGAACTTCAATAAGAACTCCGACAACCGTAGCCAAAGCCGCTCCCGATGATAATCCGAATAGCATTGTAGCCGTAGCTATAGCGACCTCGAAATGATTGCTTGCTCCGATCATAGCAGACGGCGCCGCGTCCTCATAATTGAGTCTTATTTTTTTTGCCGACCAGTACGTGATAGCGAATATAAGGCAGGTTTGAATAAAAAGCGGTATGGCAATCCATAAAATAGTCAAAGGCTGGCTGAGAATAATATCGCCTTTAAAAGAAAACAGAAGTACAAGGGTAAAAAGTAGCGATATAATAGATACAGGAGTAAGTACATGCAAAAATTTGTTATTTAACCACTCAAGACCTTTGTGAGCTATAATCCATTTTCTGGTAAAGTAACCGGCGACAAGCGGCAAAGCGACGTAGACGGATATAGATAACAATAACGCCTGCCACGGAACCGGCATGCGTCCAACGCCAAGTAAAAATCCTCCGAGAATTCCGTAAAGCAATAGCATGGTAAGGGAATTTATGGCAACCATGACAAGTGTAAGCCCGTCGTTGCCTTTGGCCAGAAAACCCCAAACCAGGACCATCGCTGTACAAGGGGCTATTCCGAGCAGTATACATCCGGCAAAATAGCTTCTCCACAAAGGAACCTGAAGCATCTTAATACCTTCATGCATAACCACTGTTCCTGCTCCGTGTATAGATCCTAAAGGCCAATCCGCTCCGGGAGGAAGTTTCACAAAATCCATAGTTTCCGATCCGATAAAATTTTTGAATAGAAACCCAAGAAAAAACAGAGCTATGCCGTACATGGTAAAAGGTTTTACAGCCCAGTTGACAAACAACGTTAAAAAAACCGGTTTTGGTGATTTTCCAGCTTTGATAACCTTGGCAAAATCGATTTTTACCATAATCGGATACATCATAAAAAACAGGCATATTGCTATGGGTATAGAAACAACCGGCGCGTCATTGACATAAATCGCTATACTGTCGAGAACTCTTGCCACATTAGGCGCGGTTTTACCGAGTATAATACCAAGTCCAATGCATAAGAAAACCCATAGAGTTAAATATTTTTCGAAAAATCCGAGATTACGTTCCGGTATTGCTATGTTTTTTTGCATTATTAGTTCTCCTTAACGCTCATAGCGCGAATTTTTCCTGCAGAGATCACTTCCGCAACCGCGATTGCCTCGCGTATTTCATCATCTGTGTTGCCTGCTTTTTTCGCTTTCTCCAGATGCGAGTTATAACATGGAGTGCATCCGGCGGTAAGAGAAACAGCTACAGCTATTAGTTCTTTTATTTTCAAAGGTAAATTAGCTTCTTTAAAAACCTCTTTGTAAAAATCAAGAAATTTTTGATTGATCGATGGATTGACGTTCAGCATATTAAGTACCCTTTTAGTTGATAACTGTCATGATAATATGTATATAAATGAAATAAGCGCCTATTATTATGAAAATCACTCCGGTTATTTTTCGTGTGTATGCTTCTACTTTTTTTACTTTATTAAACCAGTGCGAAATAGATGTCATTCCCATAGCGATTCCAAGCGCAAATAGTATAACCGGTAATCCGGTTCCTATTCCGTAAAAAAACGGAAAAACCAGTCCGAACCTGTTGTTTACTGCCAGCGGTATTAAACTGCCGAAAAATAAAGCGGCTGAAATAGGGCAAAACGAAAGTGCGAATATTATACCTAAAAGACCCGAACCGAAAAATCCCGATTCCGCGATAGAATGTTGTTTATGATGCGAAATGGTAAAACCCGATAAATTGATTTTGATAATGTCGACCAATACCAGCCCGACTATCAACAGTAAAGGTCCGAGTATTTTATTCATATACTTTTGCAGAAACATTGCCGCAACGGGAATTTTCACCAAAGATGTTACAATGAGTGTGCCGATTATCGCATAGGTAATCATTCTGCCTAATGTGTAAGCGATACCCGACAGCAAAACAGCCCTCGGATGAACTATCTTTTTAGACAAGAATGTTATTGCCGCTATGTTAGTAGCTAAAGGGCAAGGACTTATTGATGTAAGGATTCCAAGCCATATCGCGGATAAAAGAGCTAACATGATTATCTCCTGATTTATTTCAGTTCGTTCAAAAACGATTCCGTCTCGGTTTTCACATATTCAGTGAATTTATTTTTATTGCCCAAATACTGCCATACCTTATCGAGGTTTTTGCTTTTGATCTCTTTGCCGTCTTTTACGAGAGATAACACTACAGATTTAGTGTATAAGTTGTAGTCTTTAACGAAATGTTCGTTGCCTTTTTCTTCGATATTTATGGCTGTATATTTCAACGAACCGGATTCAAGTTGATCGGCGAAATTTTTGTTTATTGTTTCTCCGGTATAGTTCTCAATGTTATGGCATGAACGGCATCGGATAGTGGTATAGAAATAATAAGCGGTAACGTAATCATTTTGATCGGCATATAATTTAAACGCAGTAAAAAATAAAAAGACATAACTTAGGACAATAATTTTTCTAATCATTTTAGTGCCTTTCCAAGCTACCAGTTATTTGCGATTGACAGCGATTGTGGTCCATAGAAAATCATTAATTTAGTAAATCGTGTATCTGTTCATGCGACAATAATTTGCCCGAAGATTTAACAACACCGTCTACGACAAGTGCCGGGGTCATCATAACCCCGTATTCCGTTATTTTCATTATGTCTTCAACTTTGACTACATCGGCGTTTTTACCGGATTTTTTCAAGACTTCAATCACGTTATCGTACATTTTTTTGCATTTCGGACAACCTGTTCCCAAGATTTCTATTTTCACGCAACGACCCTCCTAATTTTTTGATTGCCCCAGTATTAACCGATATTCCCGAATATCATACCGCTAATTGTTGCCATGACGACAACCAGAGATACGAATACAACAGTTTTTTGTGTACCCATAACACTGCGAATTACAAGCATATTGGGAAGACTTAGAGCAGGTCCCGCCAGAAGTAGCGCCAGAGCAGGCCCCTTCCCCATTCCGGAACCGATAAGCCCCTGTAAAATAGGTACTTCCGTAAGCGTCGCAAAATACATGAAAGCGCCGGCTACAGAAGCGAACAAATTTGCCCAAATCGAATTACCTCCAACTGCCTTTGCTACCCATTCAGACGGAATAAGCCCTTCCTGACCCGGCCTGCCAAGTAACGCGCCGGCTATTATTACCCCGAAAAATAGAAGCGGCAAAATCTGCTTTGCGAATGTCCATGTAGAACTGAACCATTCCTCCGGTTCACCCTGAGTAGCGCTTGTTGCCCATGAAAGCCCAATCACACCGACTGTAAAAGGTATCATCACCATCATTCCGTCCATAGGTAATACAATGGTAAGAATAGCTACCGGTATCGCGCTAAGCAGAATCTTCCAAGCCGGAATAGAAAACCAAAGTATCAGTATCAAGCCTAATGCTAATGAAAACACAGCGGTTATTATCCATTTATTGCTCCAGACTGTAGTCCATAAGCCTTCGACAGGTTTTTTACTTAATATTTCCCCTGATGGTATTTCTAGCTGAGTTCCAATATTTTCTCCGGCAGTCAGCTTGACAACATAAAATCCCTCATTCCCTGTTGAATGTTCCGGAGCCTGAACAATTGCCGCTCTAATACTATTGCCATCGGATGTCTCAATATGAAAATCGTTAGGGGCGCCCCAGTTGGCAAAAACCAGCACACCTACCATTACCGCAAAGAACAAAGCGTTTTGCCATAGTGAACGCCTGACTTCCGGTTCAGGCATATTCATTTGTCCGTTAGCCTTTTCCAATTCTTCTTTTCGGTAGATGAAATGCATAATCAAGCCTATTACTATGCTAAATGTAATTGCTCCGACAGCGCGGGCTATACCTAACTCTATACCGAGTATGCGTCCGGTCAGAATAATGGCCAGGATATTTATAGCCGGGCCGGAATACAAAAATGCCGATGCTGGTCCAAGACCGGCTCCTCGTCGGTATATTCCGGAAAATAACGGTAAAATTGTACAAGAACAAACGGCAAGAATTGTTCCGGAAACCGCCGCTACAGCGTAAGCCAGTATTTTGTTTGCCTTTGCGCCAAGATATTTCATTACGGCCGCCTGGCTGACAAACACCGATATTGCTCCGGCAATAAAGAATGCGGGGATAAGGCACAGTAAAACATGTTCTTGGGCATACCATTTGACAAGATGCAACGATTCCATTACCGCGCTGTCAAATCGCCTCCAACCTACGGGCATATAAAAACAGGCAAGGAATACAATCAATATCGTAGCCAGTTTTTTCCATTCTTCTTTCCAATCCATATTTTTGTCAAATCCTTTTGGATAATGCCGGTTTAATTCAATTTGTCATATACGGTTTATTGAATAATTTCTTTCACCCATTCCTGTATTTTAGTCTTAATCTGATCGCGAATTTCTCTGGTATTTTGCAATTTTTCTTCATAGGTTCCTGTTAAGCCGGAAGGGTCTGGAAACGGCCAGTGCAATTTTTCCGATACGCGCGGAAAAATAGGACATCTCTCTTCAGCTGATTTATCGCAAACAGCTATAACGTAATCATATAATTTTCCGGCCTTATAAAAATCAAAAACGCTGTTAGTTTTATTGTTGGATATATCTATGCCGTCTTCGTTCATGACCTCGACAACAATAGGATTGAGTTTTCCGGGTTCTAATCCTGCGCTTTCTGCCAACACCTTGTCTTGAGCGTATTTTTTTAGATACGCTTCGGCCATCTGGCTCCGAGCTGAATTATGAATACATACAAACAACACTTTGATTTTATCCATTTTGATTTTCCTTATTTAGCTGTTTTGTTATTTATTTCGGATGAAAAATTTTATTTGCAAATACTATTTCTATCCGATTCTTTAGCCTTTATCAAATCTTCCGCGACAATCCGGTCTTCATTAATCCATTCTCTGATATTGCTTAACAAAATCCTTCCATACATTGTGTCAGCGTCTTTTATATAGTAGTTAGTCCAGAAACCCTCCTGCTCCGAACAGATTAATCCGGCAGATTTAAGTTTATTGAGATGTCGTGATACGCTCGGCTGGGAGACTCCCAATACATCCGCTATTTCACATACGCACATCTTTTTGTTTTGCAATAATTTTACGATTCTCAGCCTGTTTTTGTCAGCCAATGCTTTCAGACATTTTAAAAGATTATTCATATTACTACCTTCTAAATAGCTTATTTGTTATATAGTTTATTATGTTTGACGTCAAAGTCAATAAAAAGTTTAAAGAAACTTCATATAAAAATTAATTCGCGCATTCCAACCTCAAGAACCGGAAATACAAACTTTCTGTAGAAGTGGGTTTCTGATAAATCGAATTGGAAAATTTGTCGATTTAATAATTATGTGCTATAATTATGGATATGAAAAAATTTATTATGTTTCTTAGTAAGAATATTTCTGTATTTTTTTTGACGGGTCTGATTGCCGTGTCCAGCGCATTTTCTCAGGGTTCGGATGTATCCGGTGTGGTAACAATCGCGCAATTTGACGAAAGGGCGATACAATTTGAAGTCCGCGCGCTTGACGAATCGCAAAATGTTATTCAATCAGTCTTAACAGGAAGCGACGGCGTTTTTTTGTTTGAGGGTTTAACGGAATCAGCGATCGTTGTTCATATACCTGAACAATTCGGATATCGGCAAGTTTATTATGACGGAGCGGATACATTTGAGTCGGCGGCCTCTCTCAATCTGATATCCGGAGTCAATATAAATGGAATCGCTATTACTCTCCACCTATCGGCCGAACAGCCTGACAGTGATAATGACGGTATCCCCGATGCAGAAGAAGTAATCCATGGCGTTGACGGGTACATAACCGATCCGTTTTCCGCAGATACCGACGGCGATTCGTTGTCCGATCTGGAAGAAGTAACACTCGGTACGGACGGTTTTTTTACCGACCCGACCCGGCCGGATACAGATGCCGACGGTATAACCGATGATGTCGATCAGATACCTGTAGCGGCGTTTGTTGACGTTAGCGTATCGGGGCCGGCTATTGTTAACGGTAGTATTGCGGTTACTGCTATGATCAAGGATTTTCATGGCAATACCTTGCCTGTAAACGGAATACCCTTGACGCTGGAATGTTCCGGCAATGGGTATTTTTCCGAAACATCCATTAAAGGCAATCTGATCTCAGGCGCAGGCACAAATTCGGTAATTATAGAAACTCAAAACGGCGAAATTTCCATATACGTAAGATCGTCCGTGGCGCAGGCAATAGATATCATTCCTGTCGATAGTTCCGGAGTCGGAATACTATGTTTCAACAGGAATGTCCGTTTCCATTCAGTATATTACCCGATTGCCGATTTACCGGAGCACGCAATAGATACCGGTATGACCGGAAGTGTCGATATGTCTTTGGACAATGTGGCGATTGGGTTTTCCTTTGGATTCTTTGGGCAGGTATACGAATCCATCGACATCCATTCAAATGGTTTTTTGACATTCCAACATATTTTTCCCGGGCTGCCGGTCGTTTACACCAATGCTACTATCCCGACGTCAGGTATTCCCAACGCCATTATAGCTCCATTCTGGGATGATCTCGATATAACGGACGCAAACGCAGTATATTACCGAAACAGTGCTGTCAGCGGTAACAGTTTTGCGGTAAGCTGGTTGAATATAGCTTTTTACTCTGATATTGCCGCTTCATTGACATTTAGTGCGACACTTTTTGAAAAAAGCAATCTTATCATGTTTTCCTATAAAAAATTGACCAACGGGTCGAGGTCGTTTGCTAACGGAAGCAGTGCGACTGTCGGCGCGGAGAATCACGACGGATCACAGGGTATTCAGTGCTCGTACAATCAATCGAATCTCAGCGAGGGGTTGTCGTTTGTGTTGAATACTGCGGATGTGCCTCAGGCGTTGTTTTTAACTGCTGAAGGCGATTATGACGATGACGGACTGACCAATCAGGAGGAAATCGAAATCACTCTAACCGACCCTACATCATCTGATACCGACGGCGACGGGTTGCCCGACGGATGGGAAACGGCATACGGTCTTGATCCGAATGACAATTCAGGAATTCATGGCGCGCAAGGCGATTATGATAATGACGGTTTAACCAATGAATTGGAATTTTATTTTTCTACCTATCCGAACAATCCTGATTCCGACGGGGATACTCTGTCCGACGGGGACGAAGTTTATTTGTACGGAACAAATCCAATTAATGCGGATACAGATGGTGATACGCTTGATGACGCTGAGGAATTGACTTTCGGCGCTGACGGATTCAAAACGAATCCGAAGCTGGCCGATACCGATAACGACGGTATCAGGGATGATCAGGATCCGATACCTGTGCATGCGCGGCTGGTTATCATACCTCCGTCTAATAGATATATAGGTAGCGAAGCTGTAGTAAAATATCAGTTGTGGTCGCTTGACGGCGATCTGCTGGAACCTGTCAACGGAGTAGTTTTACAGGTTTCCATGACAGGGTCTGCATATTTTATAGACACACCTCAAAAAGGAGAAATTCTTTACGGAGCCGGCACTAATTCGGCTGTTGTGCGTCTATCCGGAGGGGAAGCATGGTTGCGCATAAATAATTTCAATGAACAATATTTACAGGAAACTATTATTTTCACGGCAAGCGAAACGACATCTTTTGGAATACGCTGTCCGATGGGGCAGTCCGGATTCAGAACGGTTCCATATTATTTTACCGATATATCAGGCAGTGATCATATTGCGCAAATAACCGGCAACAACGGCAGTGTCTCTGTATCACTCGGATTTATTTTTCGTTTTTACGGCAACTTATATTCATCTATCCGTATCAGCCCTGAAGGATACATGACATTCGGCACATACGGAGAAGACTCCTCAAACGATCCTATGCCTGATACGCGGCAACCCAATGATGTTATCGCTCCATTTTGGGACGATCTGTCGCTGGGACAAGGCGCGGCTGTATATGTTTGCGTATTGGGCTCGGCTCCGTCGCGGCGTTTTGTCGTTCAGTGGGATAATGCAGGGTTTACAGCCAGTCCCGGTTCGAGGGCTACATTTCAGGCGGTTTTGTATGAAATGGGATCATATATAGAATTCTATTATGCCGATCTGGTCAATTCAGGGTTCCCTTCGGCTTACGGAGAACAGGCAACGGTTGGCATCGAGAACGAATTTGGAACATTAGGAGTGAGTATACTCTACAAAGAGCCGGCGTTAACATCTTACAGCGGATATGAGATATTCGACGGTAAATTGCCTTCCATGATATATCTGCCTAATTATTCAGGCGACGACGATATGGATGGATTGATCAATCAGGACGAATTGACTTATGGAACAGGAATATGGAATCCCGATTCCGATAACGACGGGTTGATGGATGGTGTGGAGGTTTATATGTATTTTACCAATCCGCTATCCGCTGATTCGGATAACGATTCGTTTTCCGATTCGCAAGAAGTTATTGCCGGCACGGATCCTAATGATCCGACGTCCTATTTGCGCGTAACTTCTATCGAGGTTATCGACGGTGAATCCGGAGACGAAGTTCACATATCATGGAGCAGTGTCGCCGGTAAAATTTACACAGTCATGATTTGTTCGCAAGCTACGGGCAACGCCTTTGTCGTCATTGATAATGCTATTGCTTCTCAAGGCGATGTGACTACTTTTATTGACAAGGGCAATGAATCTCTTTCCATTCCTCCTCCTCAATTGGAAGATAGCCCGCGTATATACCGGATATCAGTTTCTCGGTAAAAAATTATAAAAGATTATTTGTCAAATAGAAGCATTGTGTGCTATAATATTCTATGGCATCGCAATGATGCTTACATTCATATATCGTTGTAATCTATTTTAGGAGTTTGCGGAAAAAATAGAGATTGTTGTTACGCGAGGAGTAGCGGTTGGGCGGTCTCTCAGTGTATTAATATTATGTTGCAGAATAAACATTTTCTATCAAGTCTTCTGCGGCATTCGCAATTCCCGAAAGCTTTTCAGGTGATTTTTAGATTTTAATTAAAATTTGATTATATGATCTTTTTTTATTTTTATTTTACATAATCCAACCAAAGGAGCTGTCATGCATCAGAAAAATCTCGGGCAGGGGGGGAGTGCGTTACTCGGATTAGTCTTACTTTTCTTGTTTTTTTGTGGAAACGCATTAGCCGCGGATTTACAACTGAATGGAACGACAACAACTATCGATTCGGTACGATCTCAAGTGCAAGGCACTAATAATTCGGGAACTACATCTGTAGGTGTAGCTAACGGGTCGCTTTTTACCGCAGGGTCGAAGATACTTATCATCACTATGCAGGGAGCGCAGGCAGGTCAATACGAATTCAACACAATTTCCTCGATCAACACAAACACGCTTAATCTGCAAACTTCGCTGGCCAATACATATAATACAAACGCTCAGGTTATAGAGGTTACCGAATACGATAATGTTGCGATTACCAATAGTTCCATATTGACCTGTTCCGAATGGAATGGCGCAACAGGTGGTGTTTTGGTTCTAAAAGCAACCAATTTGACGCTTGATTCATCAAGTTTTATCGATGTAACCGGTAAAGGGTTTCTTACATCGACCGGTTTGGGCGCCGGATTGAACGTTACCGGTAGCAGTGGCGGCGGCGGCGGCGCTTATGGCGGTGACGGAAGTGACGGGTTTACCGCCAACTACGGCGGCGCAGGGTATGGTATCATACACATGCCGCTTATCATGGGTTCTGCCGGCGGAAGAAACACAACTTATGCTAGAGATGGCGGAAAGGGCGGCGGTATCATCTTTATACAGTTGTCCGGAACGGCGACTATCAACGGTACTGTCAAAAGCGACGGACAGAACCCTCCTGTTGCCACAACATATACAGGGGGCGGGGGTGCCGGAGGTTCTGTTTTAATAATGTGTTCTGAAATAACCGGTTCGAATAATAATTCCTACATTACAGCAAATGGAGGCGGAATGACTTCGGATACTTACCGCGGCGGCGGCGGCGGCGGCGGGCGTGTAGCTATCCACTGCGATTCGAACAAGTTCAATTATCCTGCCGACGCTGATATACAAACTTACGGGGGGCGCGGTTATAACGGCGTCTACGGTGGCGCAGGCACGATTTATATTAAAGAAGGAACGGACGAAAACCTCCACATAGTCAGTCCGGATAATAATTGCGACTTGACAAAACTGGAGCAGGACGGCGCAGATATAGCGATAAACGTGATGTATGTCGAATGGGCGCGTATAGACTACCGAAATTTTGAAGGATGCACTATTTTCGATATACGCAACAGCGACCTTACGTTAAATCTTGCAAATCCGGCGGTATTCGACAGCATCGTTTTCAGCGTAGATCTAACGGGAGCGCGTACTTGTATACTCGGTTCGAATGTGACTGCGCAGACGGTTACAGTTGCAGGGCTTGACACTTCGAATCACGCGGTGTTGCAACTGCAAACCGGAGTTCTCATAAACGACAAGATAAATCTTAACGGTTATACGACGTTGACAAATGGCATAGTGATGGAAGATCCGGTAGCAGTTAATCTTTCCAATAACGATAATGATATTACAAACAGTAGCGGGGCGCATATTAGGTTTGCTACCCTTGAAATGGGAACCGGTTCTGCGTTTACCAACAGCGGTACAGCGGAAGTTCTAGGCGATACCATCGTCATCGGTTCAGGCAGTGTGTATCAGGGAGCGGGATCGTTCAGCGATTCCAACAACAACATGACTGTCCAAGCGGGCGGCACGTTCATTTCCCAGTCGGTGAATCCGTATTATTTCGATACTGTTGTCATACAGACAGGCGCGACCCTAACCCATTCTAATAATGTCAGTACCCAAGCATATACGTTGAATTTTCAATGTTCCGGCGATTTTACAATCGAAGAAGGTGTAAATATAGATTTGAGCGGAAGAGGTTATAATAATACTTACGGGCCGGGAGCAGGGCAACTCGCGTATAGGCGTACTAGCGGGTCTTCCGGTTCTGCGAATTATTATCATGGCGGCGGTGGAGGAGCATATGGCGCTGACGGAGGCAATGGCACTCCTGTTAGTACCACCTTTGGTAGTGGAGGAACAAGGTATGGTTCTATAATTAATCCTGTACATATAGGTTCCGGAGGCGGCAATGGTGTACGCCAATATACGGCTTCCGGTACTACCAGTATAAGCACGACCTATTTAAACGCGGGCAATGGGGGCGGAGCGTTCATAGCCAATGTTGGCGGTACGTTTACTTGTAACAGCAGTATAAATGTCAACGGTACAAATGCCACTCAATATAACAACAATGCTGGCGGCGGCGGCGGTTCCGGCGGATCTATAAACATTACGGCTACAGATTTTGTCAGTAGCAATCCGCTGGTGGTGTTTCAGGCTAATGGAGGTAGCAGGTATTCCAGCACAAGCGGTAGTTATGGCGGCGGTGGTTCGGGCGGACGCATCGCACTGAAGGCGACAAATTCGTATTTATTTTCCGGCAATATAACTGCTTATGGCGGCGACGGATACAGAAAAGGCGGCACCGGTACGATTTATATCAAGAAAGGCACAGCAGAGAATCTGTATATTACAAGCGACGCATTAGATGCCAATCGTCCGTATTCATATATTGACGAAACAGGGGTTCTTATGCAAGGTGAACTTCTGGATATAAATTCTTCCGATGTGCAAATAAGCGTTCCTTTATCATGCAATACGGTAAGTATTCTGGATTCTCGTACAAACGCAACAACTTCATCCGGTATTAATATAGGATCTCTGTCAATACAAACTACTCAAAGCCGGTACTCACAGTTAGACATGACAGCCAGTAGCGGTACCGTAGTTATCGGTTCCGCGGCATTGCAGGGTATTTCCACGTCATATCAGTCAATATTGAGATTACCTAATACGATAACCCATGTTTCTGAAATTGCGCTCGGCGGGTATACCGGTTTTTATAATTACGGAACAGTTGACTTGTGTGTTTTGAGTAACATTGACAACGATATATATAATTACAATCCGGGGCATATAACATTTGAGTCATTGACAATAGCGTCGTCGAGTTACTTTTTTACCAGCGGTACTTTTGACGTGATTGACGATAATATGGTCATAGAATCCGGAGGTCATTATCGTTCCCAGCTTGCCGGCAGTGTGCCTCTTGCCAATGTGCTCATAAAAACGGGGGCTAGCGTTACACAGGGACAAAGCACTACTACAAATATTTATAAAACAATGTTTTCATGTACCGGTGATTTCACATTGGAATCGGGCGCGACAATCAACGTCAATGCTTGCGGTTATCCCAACGCATCCGGTCCGGGCGCAGGGACAAGCATCAACCAGAATTCACGCGGCGGCGGCGGCGGCGCTTATGGCGGGCGGGGTAGTAACGGATACAGCAATAATCCCGGCGGCGTGGAATATGATACAATTGTCAATCCGACTGAACCCGGTTCAGGCGGCGGAGACAATACCTACAGCACCGCTTCGCGCGGCGGTTACGGCGGCGGCGCTGTAATCATTCAGGCTGAAGGAAACATTACTGTCAACGGTATCATATACGCCAACGGCGAAAACGCATACGCCGGTGGCACAACACGTTCCGGCGGCGGCGGTTCTGGCGGATGTATCAATTTGAACGCGCCTAATATAGCCATCGGGTCTTCATCACAGTTGCAGGCGATTGGAGGTAACAGGGATGGTACGTATTATGGCGGCGGCGGTGGCGGCGGGCGTATAGCTTTAATCTGTTCAGCGCTGGATTATCAGGGTTCGATCAATATAAGCGGCGGAACCGGTTACTATATGCAGGGCGGAGCCGGTACGATGTATATCAAAGATGCAACCACGGAGAAAATACTGGTTCAGGGGTCTAATGTTACGCAAGATTTGACTGTAATAGACGACAATAACGAACCTGATCCGTTGAACCTTGATTTACTGGAAGTGTCTTCTGTCAATCTGTTACTACTGAGCGTAACACAATGTGACAGGCTAAATGTCATCAACTCTGTTGTAAACGTAAACCCCATCGTTACAATGACTATTCCGACAGTCGATATTGCGGTTAATACGTCGTCGGTGAATCGCCGTACAATCTTCGGCGGATTGCTCAACGCAGGCGATGTTTCTGTACAGGGATACAACACGTCGTACCATGCCGAATTGGAATTGCAAAACGGAAGCAATATTTTAAGCAGTTTGATTACAACGGGGTATACCGAAATAATAAACAACACGACAATAAATTTGCCTTCAACATATACCATGTCCGGCATAGACAACGACATTACAAATTACGGAACCGTAATTCTGCCGACGTTTATTGTTTCCAGCAGTTCTTATGTGAAAAATGCAGGTAGCATTTTGCCTGTCGATACTGATTTGACCATACAAAGCGGCGGCGTATATTCGTTTATGAAAAGCGGACAGGATACGTTTACCGATGTGACAATACTATCCGGCGGAATAATGACCCATGAGCAGAACACCGGCGCCGGTTATAAGGTGAATCTGTTGTGTACCGGTGATCTGTTTGTTGCAGGGTCGGTTGATGTGTCGCAAAAAGGATATATTGAAGTGCAGGGTCCCGGATCTGGCACCAATGCTACAACCACAAATACCGGTGGAAGCGGAGGAGGTCATGGGGGCGAAGGCGGAAAAGGAGTTAGCAATATATCCGGAGGAATGTCTTACGGATCGATTATGAATCCGTCTACCTATGGTTCTGGAGGCGGTTCCAATACATCTTCCCCTGCGCAGTTGGGCGGCGACGGCGGTGGTATCATTCATATTGAAGTGCAGGGAACCGCGACGATCAACGGTACTGTTAAAGCGGACGGAGAAAAAGCTCCTACTACTGCAACATATCGTTCAGGCGGCGGCGGAGCCGCTGGAAGTATAAAGTTGACTTCGGACGTTTTGGACGGGTCAGGTTCAATACAGGCCAATGGCGGAGCTTATTTTGGCGTAAATTGTTATGGCGGCGGCGGCGGCGGCGGGCGAATTGCCGTGTATACTGCCTCGTCCAATTCCTTTTCAGGGTCGTATCTTGCGCAGGGCGGACAGGGGTACTACGGTTATGCCGCTCCTGGAACTATATATATCAATAACAATGGAATCCAAAATTTTCTTATAAAAAATTCCGGTATGTCCGACGGGGCTAAGACCATAGTAACCGCTGACGGTGATTCGCCGTCGGAATTTTTTCTCATGGATATATCTAATGCGATAGTCGAAGTAAATAAATTTACAAGCGCTGTTACCCTTAATTCCCTGAATTCCAATCTTATTATTTCTGTTGCCAATTCGTGTGATATAGAGACACTAACATATATATTGAATGCCGCTGTTTCTTCCAGAAACTTACAGCTTCCCGCATCTACTACATTATCGTCATTGACATTGCAGGGATATAATAGTTCCAATCGTGCAATTGCCACACTTCCTAACGGAGTGGAAATTACATCGGACATAACGCTCAACGGAAATGTGACGTTGAACAATTACACTACTATCAATTTGCCGAATACGTTTTATATAAATGGTACGAGCAATATCATAAATAATTACGGGCACATAACTTTTGCCACTCTCAATCTTGCAAGCACTTCATTATTCAACTATGGTACGGTAATTATTCTGGATAAAATACTTACAATAGAGTCAGGCAGTACGTATTACATTACAGGTCAAATGCCGGAGCCGGATTATGATCTGATCATCGAAACCGGCGGCACTTATGTATCCCGCTTAGCGGACAGTGTCCATTTCAAAAATGTAACAGTGTATTCCGGCGCTACTATGACTCACGATCCCAATACGAATACACCTCAGAACAAACTGGCTATTACCTGTTCCGGCGATTTTATTCTGGCATCTGGAGCGGTAATAGACGTTACAGGTAAAGGGTATACTTATGATCAGGGACCGGGTAAAGGAACGATGTCTCCAAGCGCAAGTTACGGCGGCGGCGGCGCGGGTTATGGCGGTAACGGCAGTATGGGATATCTGAATATAGCAGGTGGAACGGCATTCGGGTCGATTAATGATCCGACTTATTTGGGTTCAGGCGGCGGAAGTACTGTCAACGGTTCTTACGGAACCGGGTCGGCAGGCGGCGGGGCAGTAGATCTGAATATTGCCGGTACGTTGACTCTTAACGGTACAATACGCGCAAATGGGGCAAATGTTACTTCTTATAATGGATCACGTTGCGGCGGCGGCGGTTCAGGCGGTTCTGTCAAACTAGTTGCCGCTACTATAACCGGAACGGAAACCGGCGCTCGAATAGAAGCCAAAGGAGGCAACAAGTATAGCGGTTCCTATTATGGCGGCGGCGGCGGCGGCGGGCGTGTGGCTCTCATAGCTGATAATATATGTTCCTATGCCGGTCAATTTGATCTAAGCGGAGGTGATGGTTACTATCAATATGGCGGCGCAGGAACGGTATATATCCACGACAGTGTGTCGACACATATAAAAGTTATTGCCGTAGCGGCAACAGGCGAGCGCGATATTACTCCGCTAACCGATATGTCAGTACCTACAGAAGTGGAAACATACGAGATTAAATGGGCTAATGTTCAACTCACGAGGTTGTCTGCCTGCTCTGAAATGGACATCGTCAATTCTGATGTTACCATAAATACAGCGTCCGACTGCACAATAGATGCCCTTTTTATGAAAGTCGTTGCCGGAGCATTTAACAATAGATTGCTGACATGTGAACCGAATACGATTATTAACAATGCTACCATTGTCGGGTACTCCACCGCAAGACAGGCGCGGATAACATTCAAAAACGGCGCCCGCATTCTAGATCGTTTAGAAACGAATGGTTACACCACGGTATACAACTACACATCGATAAATTTGCCGGCCGATTATATCCGCTCCGGACTTGATAACGACATATATAATTATCAGACAGGATCGATAGTATTGCCGACACTAACGCTTACCGCAAATTCTTATGTGCAGAATTTCAATGATATTTTGCCGGTCGATAACAATCTGACGATTGACCAAAACGGAACTTACGATATAGCTAAAAACACTCAGCTTACATTTGTAGATGTAATCGTCAACGGCGTTTTAACCCATACTCAGGGAACTGGGCAGGGGTATGTTGCGAATATAACATGTTCCAATTTGACCGTTGGCGCGACCGGTTCCATAGATGTTTCAAACAGGGGATACGTCCGTTCCGAAGGACCGGGGGCAGGCCAGAATGTTCATTCGACCAGCAATTACGTCTCCGGCAGTGGGGCAGGTCATGGAGCGCAAGGTTCGGAAGGTTATAACGGACTCGCCGGCGGCGCGCCGTACGGATCGATCGTCAATCCGGTTTTGTACGGTTCCGGCGGCGGAACCAATACAGCTAGGAGTACTGACGGCTACGGCGGATCAGGCGGCGGAGTTGTTCTTTTGAATGTAGCGAATACATTACTTGTAAATGGATATATTAAGGCAAACGGACAGACCGCTCCGGCGTATTACGGCGGCGGTGGTGCAGGCGGAAGTATCAATATTACCACTGGTTCATTCAACGGATCAGGTACTATCGAGGCAAACGGCGGCGACCGTAATACAGCAAGCTCTTCTTATCGTCCAGGCTCCGGCGCGGGCGGTCGTATTGCCATCTATTGCGCTACTAAGGGGTATACCGGTAATGTGAATGCTTATGCGGGATTGGGGTATTTTGGCTTGGCAGGAGCCGGCACGATATATGAAAATATTGACGGATATACAGCCATGTATATTAAAAATAATGCCGCAAACAATCGTAATGATACGGTAATAAACAATGATTATCAGTCGCCGGTTACGCTCGACGAATTTTTTGCCGAGCATTCGACGGTAAATATTCAGAATATGTCGTCTTGTACTCAGATGACTATTAACTCGGCTACAATTACTTTTACTTCGACGCCGGATTTGGGCACTGTTACCATGCAGGGTACCAACAGTACTTACAGAGCCGGTTTGACTTTACCTGAATACTCCACCGTAACGCTACTTATTTTGAACAACTATTGTATTCTGAACAATTCCGGATTGATAGAGCTTGCGCATTTCAACGGAAATTACGTAAACCTAACCAACACCGCTACAGGCGAAATTACATTTCCTGTTTTGGATCTCAATAACTACAGCGAATTTAGAAGTTACGGGACGTATACGATACAGGACAGCGATATGATTGTCGGGCCGTACAGCACGTATATATGCACCAGCAACGATCAGGTTGTTTTTGATGATTTAACTATAGAAGGCTATGGGAAAATAACTCATCTTGCCAATACCGGTCAGGCGTTGGCTCGAGTGAATATACGATGTACAGGCAATTTGACGGTTCTGCCAAACGGATCGTTTGACGCAACCGGCATGGGGTATTCGGCAGGGAATGGTCCCGGTAAAGGTTCGAATGCCACTTCTGCGAGTTATGGCGGCGGCGGCGCAGGTTATGGAGCTTATGGAAATGAGGGTAATTCGAATGTGCCCGGAGGTATTGTTTACGGTTCGATATCGGACCCGCTTGATCTGGGTTCGGGTGGAGGAAGCAATACATATTCTAACTATCTGGGCGGTTCGGGCGGCGGCGCTGTTGTCCTTGTCGTTGACGGAACGTTGACGCTAAACGGGTTTATCAATGTTAACGGCAATCAGCCTGTCAATAATGTAACTGCTAATGGAGGCGGAGGTTCCGGGGGTAGCGTAAACATTACCGCAGATATTGTTGCGGGCACGAATTCCTCTGCATATATACGGGCGAATGGGGCAAATAACTACTCTACAAGCAACAATGGCGGCGGCGGTGCCGGAGGGCGAATTGCCGTAAAGTGTAACGCTTATACGTATATCGGATCAATCAATACGTATGGCGGATCAGGTCGTATTGCTGGTGCGGATTATCGTGCAGGCGCCGGTACTATCTACAAAGAAATCAATGGAGAAGTGGCTGTCGAAATCATAAATGATTCCAACTATTATATAACTCAAACCCCGATTACGGGTATACAGTTAATCGACACATTGACGGTTACAAGCGGCGATGTTACTGTTAATTCCCCAACTGCAATCGGTACTGCAACGCTTCTCAACTCGAAAGTCGATTTTCAGCCTGATACTACGCTTATTGTTTCCAGTTTGTCAGTTACGCAGAATTCTACACAATATGATAATTATGTTGTCAAACTCAAGCCGAATACCACGGTAGCAAATATTACAATGCAGGGGATAAATACCTCATATCGTACTTATCTGCTCGTTGAAACAGGTGCAGTCGTAACCGGCACAATTGCCATGAACGGATACGCCTATCTGCACAATTACGGAGATATAGGGTTACTTGAGAGAACAAATACGTATAATTCATTTTCTAATTGGAGTACCGGTTCCGTGACATTGGCTAATCTTAATCTTAACTCATATGATTATATACTTTACGGCGGTACGGTAAACATCGTTGATACATCTACGATGAATTTGTTAACCGGAAGCACCCTTGAAATGAATACGCTTAATCGGGTGCAGGTTGGAAGCGCTCGTATTTATAACAGTGCTACATTAACCCATGCTTCAAATACGTCAGTTAAAGAATCTATAGTCAATATTCATTGTACAGGCAATTTTACAATTGATTCCGGCGGGCAAGTAGATGTGAGCTATAAAGGTTATTCGTCAGGGAATGGTCCTGGGGCAGGAGAAAACGCAAATTCTACGGTTAGTAACAGCTATAAAGGCGGCGGCGGCGGCGCTTATGGCGGAAAAGGCGGTGATTCGCAGTATGCCTCATCGTATGGCGGTTACGGCGGAAATGTCTACGGTGATGCGGCTAATCCGATGGACTTTGGTTCAGGAGGCGGCACAGGTTATATTAATACTAATCCGTATTACGGCGGAGCCGGTGGCGGTCTTGTTCTGTTGACCGTTGACGGTACATTGACAGTCAACGGTTATATCCGCGCCAACGGACAGAATCCACCGAGCGGAGCTAATTATGCTTCCGGCGGTAGCGGAGCCGGCGGCGGTATCAATATAAGCGCCAATGCTATAGTCGGGTCTAGTTCTTCATATATCGAGGCAAATGGAGGCACTTACAATACTTCCAGTTACCGCAACGGCGGCGGCGGCGGCGGGCGTATTCATATCGGTTATCAGACATTTACTTACAGCGGTACAATCAGGGCAAATAAAGGCACGTCATATTCACCCAACAACGCTCAAAACGGAACTGTTGATGTAGCGGCCGATCCTGCGGGAGTCATTGTGATATCCGCGGTTCCTTCTTCTTTGTATGCGAACAGCGATGAGGTGTCTATCATAACGGCAGGTCCGGTAAAAGATTCTATCGGCCAGCCTGTAGATGACGGCACAGAGGTTACAATATCATCAACCGGCGCAGAGATTGTCGATGCGATTGACGTCAATCCTCTATTGGACGGAATTCAGTTGTATACTGTTGGCGGCAATGTGACCTTCGGATTGCAGGCGGTACAAGGAACTGATCCCGGAACAGTCGTTGTTGAAGTACGGTCTGTTGTGGGTACTGCTTACGGTTCGAAAAACATACCGATCATTGTAGGCAATCCTGTAGGAATAATTACCCTATATGCAACCCCTGAACAACTTATAGCTAACGGTACATCAACCACTACAATAACCAGCGGTGTGATTACAGACGAATTCGGCAATCCGGTTCCGGCTGGAGTTTACATAACTATTTATAGTTCTGCAGGTACAATAACAACCCCGGACGCCACCGGTACTATAGCTGGCAGACAGGTTGTTACACAGGCAGACGGTACTATTTCGTTTGTTCTTCGAAGTAGTTCGACTACGGGTACGGCTAATATTACTGCGGATTCTCATCAAGGTTCGGCGCATGGGGAAATTAGTGTGGATATGGTGGCGGGCGATCCTGATAAACTGATTGTACTTATTCCCGGAGAAACTTTTTCAAAAGGATCGTCGACAGGAAAAACCGGCACGCCGACAATGCTTCCTGCAGGTACAAATCGAACTGTAACTGTTATGATAGTGGACGCATGGAACAATAGAGTTATATCTTCAACCGGATTGGTCGAGCTGGTGTCGAGTCAGGAATTTTCAACAGTGTCGCCTTCTCAACAGGTTTTCGACGGGCTTACCGGCACAATGACTTTCAGCGTTACCGAGGTTATTGCGGCTACCGGTTTGACTTTGGGGGTCAATTATCTTGACGATGCCGGCTTAAGTACGGTTAGCGCGCAGTACACGATACAGGCCGCTCCGCCTGCTAATATGCAGATCATTTTGCCGGGCGAGTCGGTCTATCCCGGTTCGCCTGCCGGAAAAAGCGGATCACCGCATTATCAGCGGTTTGGCCAACCGTTTTGGATAACGGTAAATATTGTTGACGAATATTTTAACAAGGTTCCTGGGCGTTCCGATCTGGTTACTTTGACAAGTAATGCTACCAGCGCAACATTGCCTCAACCGAATTTGAGCAATGGTTCCGCGTATTGTTCTGTGACGATATCCGATCTTGGATTCGGCAAAATATTGACCGCATCGGTTGCCGCTGGAACTGTTAGTGATGGAAACAGTTCATCGTTCGGAGTTTTTAATTCTCTTCCATCGATATTGTCGGTTTATCCTGCGCAGTCCCAGCCGGGAATCAACAAGATTATTACCATATCCGGCGACGAATTTGCCGACGGCGCTGTTGTGGAAATATCGGGCGGAGGCATAGAAGTTACAAATGTTCATTTTGTTGATCAGACCCAGTTGATAGTGACAATTTACGTTCAACCGACAGCGTCTATAGGGTTGCGTGACATAAGGGTAATCAATCCTGATATGGCAGACTGTATGGCTACCGATGTGTTTGAAGTCCGTGACGACGAGCCGCCGGTTATATCTAACCTGTCTATTCCCGCGGGCGCAACGGTGGGCGATATTGTTACAATATCCTTTGATGTCAACGAGTTGTTGGGTTCTGCGCCTGTTGTAACTATAGCCGGATACAACGCGACATATCAAAGCGGTACAGGCGGTTTGCATTACACATATACTTACAGCGTGAATGGTTCGGAGAACACTGGTTATGTGCCTGTTTACGTTACGGTACAGGATTTTGTAGGGCATGTAGGTTATGCGGCAGGCCATCTAATATTCGATTTTTATCCTCCTGTGATAGTTTTAAAGAATATAGATCCTTCGGTTATATCTCCTAACGGTGATTTTCTGGATGATATGGCATACATCAGTTTTACATGGAGCGACGAAAGCAATGATTTCGTCGTGCTTGTGGAAATCTTCAGCGGGTTGACGCCGGTTAAGGTTTTATGGGACGGTCCTGTAAACGGTAAATTTTTCTCAAGGTCGTGGGATGGTACGAACGACATAGGCAATCCCGTTCCGAACGGTAATTATCTGATCAAGGTAACTATCTACGATCCGGCGGACAATTCGGTAAGTCAACAGATCGGTACGGTGAGTGTAGATTATACGGCCAACCAGCAACCGTACATAATATTTACCAAGGAAGTTCAATTCGCGACAGTAGGCAACGATTTTTATGTGTTGCCTATCTCCTTGACGAACAACGATATGTTTGCCGCTCATTCTTTGACCTTGCTTGATGTGATCAATACGGATAGCTCCGTGTATGTATCGTTTCTTGATGATCCGTTTCAGGTTACTATCGGCCCCCAGCAGGTGGATACGGTAGACCTGTATGTCGATTCCAATAATCCGGATTCCGACAGGGTTGATGTTCAACTGCGGCTTGTCAATGAATTGAACGATCAGGTAGATTACTCGAACCTTAGAATTTATATGAACCCTGTACCGAAACCGGATCTGGTTGTTAACACGCAGGATATTTCATTCGATCCTAAAAATCCTTCAGCCGGATCGAACGTGACGATATCCGTGACTGTGAGAAATGTGGGCAATGAGATAGCGACGAATATCCCTGTAAGGTTCACCAGTTTCGGATCTTTAATAGGATCGGGAGTAGTAACAATTTCATCGCTGGAGGCCGGAGCAGAAGTCACTGTGGATACAACCGTCAGTTTTGCTACTGCGGGTATGAAATTGATCAGCATAGACGTTGATCCCGATGACATTATAGACGAACTTGACGATTTCAATAACTCTACTAACAAAATGCTGTTTGTCGGCAATATTCCGCTATTGAGCGGCGGTATTCGGGTATTGGCGCAGATGAACTCGACCATACCCGCCGGAAGTCGTGTCAGCATTTCTGGAACAGCTACTTATTCGTTGTTGGTAAACGGAGTTCCGAATTATGATTATGTGGTTAAGGGCGGATCGGTTTTTATAGATGTCAAGAATCTAAATGGAGATGTTATACTGCATCAGGGCGGTTGGTTTACTAATGTTGACGGTAAATTCAACCTGTCGTTCACAATGCCGGCGATATTCGGTCACGGCGATTACGTATTGGTGAGAATATCGGTAACCGACTATACATTTATCGGAAGAATACAGTTATCCGCCATGGTTTATGAAGAACTTCCCGTTACCCCGAATGTAACTTTGAGTTCACCGGATATAGACGGCGATGGAATTGCAAATTTTGAAGATCCGGACATTGACGGCGACGGCATCCTAAACGAATATGACGATGATATGGATGGCGACGGCATCCCCAATGATTTGGATATGGTTATGCTCGGTCCGATTACCGGTGATCCGGATATAGACGGCGACGGCATACCCAATTACTACGATGACGATATAGACGGTGACGGAATTCCTAACTCTACAGATCCAACTCCCTATGGAAACAGTGCGTTTTACGGCGGCGGATGGGGCGGTGGTTTTTCATCAGGGGGCAGTGGGTTTTATTCTGGCTCAGGGTACAACGGCGGACGCGGTCAATATTTCACTTCGTCCGGAGGTGGTGGATTCGCAGGTATTTACATACCGTCCGGAGGCAAGATATTCACCGGTACAGGTGAAAGCGTCAGCGGTTATCAGGGCGATCCATTACCGCTGGATTCCAGTATGTTCGATGCATATACCCATTCTCAGGATATAGCGTTCAGCAACAACAATCCTCAGCTTGGTGAAGAGATCACTATTTCTTGTATTATATGGGCTGACGGTTATGGCTTCAGAGAAAATATTCCGGTTTCATTTTATGAGATTTATCCGGCATTAGGCGTTCAGAAAATAGGCTCAACGCAATATATACAATCATTATATGCCGGATATAACGCTTTGGCGATGATAGGATGGCAAAATTTTCATGAAGGCGTTTATATTATGGAAGTAGCAATGGATGAAGGTTTTACGGATGCCAATAATAAAAATAACGCGGCGACGCGGGCGTTGATCGTCGGACAGCTCAATCAACTGCTTGATGTGGTTATAAATCTGCCGATTGAAGACATGACATATTTGGCCTTGAAAGACAATATCCAAGTTAATTTTGAGGTATGGAGCGGTGTCGATATGTTGTCGCCTGATGATTTAGACACGTTGGTGCTGACGTGTTCCGATTCGTTGGCGCTGGTTTCCGATATTGTAGTGGTGAAAAACGGTGAATTGGAAAGCGGTTCTTTCAACCCGGCGAATAATGTGTTTACGGTTCAGATGCGTGCGCCGCTACCTGTCGGCGATCCTGTCGGCGATTTATATCCGGGTACAATGCAGGTAATTGCCCAGAGAATAGATAACGATACGGTTCTCAACGGTTCGGATGATGTGGATGTAAACTTGACAGCCGGCTCCGAGCCGCCGGAGTCTATAAATCTCTTTGCTACAAGTTATGCGGTGCAGGTCACATGGCCGCAGGCTGGTCAGGTAAATCGGTACAGGGTATACCGTGACGATGTACCTCTGGCGGATGTTGAGGGTACGCAAATAGGCGGTGTATATTCATATATAGATTATTATGTCATACGCGGAGAAACATATTCATACTTTGTTACTTCCTATGATGCTAACGGAAAAGAAGGCATTGTGACATCGCCGGTTTCAACGGTAACGATACCGACGCGCGATCGAAGATAATAAATATTATATATCTACATACAGGAGGAAATGATGAACAGAACAAAGTTAGTATTAACGATCCTGATAATCGGATGTTGTTATTGTCGAAATGTATCGGGCGCTCCGACAATTTCAGCGACTTTCGGAGCGGACGGCGAATCCGGTATTTATTTTGATACGTCTTATAATGTATTTTCGAATGAAGCTCAAACGTCAACCCCCGGCATCAATTTTGCCGGTGCAGGCGGGGTTGGCGTATCACTGGCGCAGGTATTTGAATTTGACGCGGCGGTGTCGACATCTCTATCTTATGGAGAGGGTTATTTCATTACTGAAACAGATTATGCGGCCATTACCGGTATTACTGTAACACCGATGTATACCGATATCACCCCTGCTCAAACAGGGTTAAGCTATGTTTTACAGCATTATACGATTGCGAATCTGACATCATCTGCCTTGAGCAGTATCTGGTTTATAAGTTATGTCAATGCTGATCTTATGCGGGCAAGCGCTGGCACTAACCCGCCACAGCGTGTCGGGTTGCTCAATGATGAAAAAATCACGTTGTCCGCTGTTGCCGGTAGCAGTCTGCAAAATTTATCTGTACGGCAGTATCAAAACGATGGAACTGAGTTGTATGCACAAGCTGTTATGTATCATAACGGGTTGTCTGCGGTTGATGCGTATATGATAGCCGGACCCGGTACTCCCAGCGGCGGAGCGGATTATATATATAATCAGATTATACATAACGGAGCATCGAATTTTACAGACGCATTGCCGTTTTATGGTAGCGGGGAACCGGTCGAGTATTCCGTTCAAGCTGAATACGCTTTTGCTTTGGCGTTCGATATAGGCACGCTAAGTCCCGGAGAAGCGGTGCAAATAGTGGTTGCGCTATCTACTGAAGATGGAAATTTTGCGGAAGGATTTTTTTTCAACGAGTATCCGTCTTTATTCATACCTGAACCGTTGACAATTATTATGTTGCTTTTGTCTGTCGGAGCCGTCCGACTGCGGACACTCGGCAGGCATTCTTGATATTGCCCGTGTTATAATCGCATACGCCGGTTTTGGCGCTCTATGGCAACAGGTAGAAGACTTGTATGTAGCAACCAGTTGAATTCATGCCAGAAATTTGCCGTTGTCAAACGGCTACGTTTAATCAATCGTGAAATACCATCCGTAAGTACTAGTGAGTTTTATTATTATATCATAATCAATCTATATATGGCTATAAAACTTTTACTATTAGGTTGGAATACCTTTTGTCAAGATTGCTCACTTGAAAATGCCCCGTCTTGACATTCGAGGTAGTTTTATGCTAAAATATATTACGAAAAATGAAAGTTTTTTAGGAAACTTTGACAAATCTGAAAAAGGTCGTTGCGAGTCGTCAAAGATGGACGGATTGCTTCGAAAGTTTTGTTCGCAATAACTCGTTTCCGGTTTGAAAAGTTCCTAAATATTAATCAAACATCCGGTAATAACGAAATATGCCGTTATGATACCAAGAGGATGTTGTATTACTTTAGATTGGAGAATAGAAACGTCATGAGGTTTGGGGGTATCTCTGTGGGGGGCGGTGTGTTTCGATTGATCGCCGTTTGCCTAGTTGAGCTTATGTTGTTCGACAGCTGTATGTATGCCGCTGATAAACAGGTTAATACCGTAGAATCGTGTGTGCCTGAGAAGCACGGGTCTATTCAGATGTTGCATAGAAACCCCGATTCCGAAACGTGGGTCATCCATATTCAGGACGCTCATTGCAACTCCGAAGCGCAACACAATATAGCCGCTATTTTAGAAAAACTGCGGCGCAAAGATTGCCTTGATATTGTGCTTATGGAAGGAGCCGAAGGCGCTGTCGATACATCTCCTCTAAAATCTTATCCCGATTCTAAATCAAGAAATGCAGTGGCTGATTATTTATTGGAATGTGCGGATATATCAGGTTCTGAGTATTTTTCAATTCTAAGTAAAGACGATATTCCTATTGCGGGAATCGAAGACGGTCAAGTATATACGCAAAATCTTCAGGCGTTGCTCGACGTGTTATCTATTAAAGATAACGTTGAAGTTGTTTTTAATGAACTTGACTCCGAAATAACCTCATTGGAAGATAAAATATATTCCGACCGCTTGAAACAGTGTATTGACCGGATAAAGAAATATCGAGACCATCAGATAGACACTACAGATTATCTAAGCTGGATCGACGAAGCGGTGTCGGTTGAAGAATCGGCGTCACCCAACTGCGCTAAAATTCTTAATATTGCTCAAAGAAGAGATTTTATAAAATTCTCTTTGTTGGATGATGAAACACGCGAACTGTTAAATGATTTTTCAGTAATGCTGTCGCGGGATGAGTTGGGGGAATTGTTTAGGATCAATCTTGAATACAAGATTGGCGAGTTGAGCACATACCGGTTTTACGAATATGTTGTCGGGATTATGGAAGCCAAAGATATTGCTCGCGAGTCGTATCCGAATTTATGCGCTTATGCGGATTTGCTCGCGTTGTATGCTACAGTGGATAACAGCGCTGTTTCGCAGGAAATAGAGTCGCTTGAAAATGCTTATCTCGACCAGTTGTACAGTAATCCTCAGGAACGCAACCTCTACCTGTTATCACAGAGACTGCGGTTGTTGAGCGATTACTACAAGCTGGCGTTATCACAGCTTGACAGCAAGTATATTTTTGAAAATCCTCAATATTTTACTGCCGATTCTTTGGCGGGTTTGCTGTCGGGCGTAGACGCGCATGTATGGGAAAAGGTGCATGCAAGGTTCTCTTTGCTCGATTCTTATCACAGTACGGCACAAAAATTTTATGAGCTTGCTATGCGGCGAGATAAGGTTCTTATCGATAATACGCTGGATAAAATGGCGCAGTCGGATAAAAAATTCGGGGCGCTTATCACAGGCGGGTTTCATACCCGTGGAATTGTCGAGCAACTCAAAGAAGCCGGTGTAAATTTTGCAGTGGTAATCCCCGCTATTACGCGCCGGACAGATTCTGATTTGTACTGGTCGGTTATAACACAGAGGAAAACTCCTCTGGAACAGTTTATTGAGAGCGCAATAAACTCGCTTGCTCATTCTTCGTGGCTTACGGAAAAACCGCTCGGATTCGACAGTATCCGCAGGCAGGTGAAGCTGTCCAAGTCGATCAGTTTGTTCCTTGCGGAATCGGCGGATAATATGTATCTTGATAATCCTTATCAGTCGCCGAACATACTTCTGGCGGAATTGAACAGGCTTATATCCGATTACGACGCGCGCCAGATAGAGCTTGTCGATTTTAAAGTCGTGGATGGTTTGCGGCTATATAATATAAGCGTAAACGGCAAGGAAATGTTTTATTATTTTGAAGGAACGGAATCACCCAAAACCTCGTTGCGTGATACGTTGTTGGGTGATGTACATGCTATTCTTGATAAAGAAATTAAGATTGGCGAAAAAAAGTCTGTAACAGTCTTCAAACAGGAAATAATGGAAGTGCTGGCTCCACGGTTCCGCCAGTTGGAGCTGGGGTTCAAACCGGCGGAGGATTCGCAGGCATCTCAGCTACTTAAGCAGAACAGGTTACACACAGCCGTGCTGGATTATGCATTTATGACGAACAGATTCAATTTGAAAGAAATGTTTGAAGATATAACTATGAGGCACGGCTTGGATCTTGATTTCCGCTCCGATTTACAGCCGGTTATAGATGACATGCTTGAAGACGGCTGGATACACGGTTCGTTCTCTTCGATAAAGTCGTCTTTTTCTCTGGCTGAAGATGTCAGATTGGCATATTATTTAAGTTTGATGGCAGAAAAAGATAATTATTTTCCGGAAATCAGCCAATTGCTTAGCTATTATATAGTTCCGTTTATGGAGAGCAATGTGGCAAGTTTGTTCGTTGAGGCTGGTATGCCGGTTGACGCTATCTTGAATATTATACAGCAACTTGAACGCAATGCCGTTTCCGGCGAAGACAGAACTGTTTTCACTTATACCGCTTCAAACGGGGTTGTTTACGAAGGACGTATATTTGAGAATCAAAATAATTTCCGGTATTTTCGCATGATAGAGCGTTCTTCGGTAGATATAGAATCGCTCGACGCTTTATCGCAACTGGAACTGCTGGAACAAACCCGTGAAGAATATATCGGTTCACGGCAAATGGTAAAACTGGTAAACGAAAACAACACAGTGCTGGCGTTATCTCAGGAACAAGGCAAATATGTAGTATCGCTCATAGAACTTGGCGACGAAAAACATCCTGATACTATACTGTTTCAGGAGATACTTCCTGCGGATGACCAGTTGCAGTCAAAGTTGCTGGGAATAATTCATGCAGTGGCTGAACAGTTTTCGGAATATGTGCAACTGCAGGGGCTTGTTGTTATTGCCGATAACAAAGCCCAATTTATCAATATGGAAGATATTCGTGAAGGCGTACTGAATGATATTTTACCTGATAGAAAACTTGCTGACCTGCTTATAGAGGAGCTTGGGCGTATGAATTCTGTAATCGCAGGGGCGGAACAGATGGCTCCGCTGGAATCGTTAACTGTTATAGATGACGAAGATATGACTGAAGGTGATATAACCAAACGGTTGAGCGGATATTCCGCCAATGCACTGCTTGAAGTCGCCAAAACCACTCGCAATCCTGCATTTTTGCGTGTTTTGGCTAAGAACACCATATATTCGCTTCCCGAATCCAGAGTGAAAATAGGGGATTATGTAACTCATCGAATAAAATCGGTATTAATAGACAACCAATTTACGCCGACCGATTCGTTGTTGGATATGGTTAATGATATGATGTTTTTCGAGTATCTGTTGTCTCGGAATCCGGATAAGATCAAGGCAATTATAGATCATCCTCGGGCTATATCGGAGCTGGTTGAAATTATAGCAGACCGGATTGAGGAAAAGGCGGAGTTTATAGACGCTACGGATGTGGAAAATTTGAAAAAAGCAATTATAGAAAGTCCGCTTAGCGACGATACTCTTTTGATACGTTATTTTCAGGACCCGTCTTTAGAAGTGCGGCTTACCCTTGCGAAATCATCCATATCGGATTTACTGGCGGATGACCCGATGGAAGCGGTTATAGTAGAGGTTGCTCGTAATCAAAGCACCACTTTACATAACCTGTACCGGTTTGCCGAACCGGATCAAAGCAAATCCGTAAAACTTGCTCTGGCTTCAAATATCATGATAGATGAAAAGATAGTCGAATCACTGTTGGCACAGAATGATGAAGAGATTAAAGTCCGGCTTGCCAATACGCTTACCGGTTTTGATTTGACGACGTTTAAAGACAAACCGGAACGACTCAACGATTTTATTCTGCGCTTGATTGTCGAGTGTGGAGATGCGGTAGACGCGGCTGTTGCACGTGCTCAAATAAATTTGTCTACGCCTGTGCTTGAGGTATTGATAAATCAAGGCCAGAATGTTAGAGAGCTGGTCGCCGCTCGATCCGATTTGCCGGAACATATAATAAAAACTCTATACGCTCAGAATGATCCTGTAATCAAACAACGACTTATTCTGAACAATAAAGTGTCGTTGCCTTATACGGAATACTTGAAAGCTATCAGAAAAAGCAAAGACGAGCAGAACGGATGGCGGACAAGGCTGGCTATCTCACAGCGCCAGCAACTGAATAATCAGGTAATGGAAGAGTTGGCTAAGGATACAAACGTAAAGGTCAGAGCTAATCTTGCTTTGCGGCCTGATTTGCCTGAAGATATTATGCAGGACTTGGCCAATGACCAAACAGCCTATGTTCGCGGATATCTAGCGGTCAATCCTCAGTTGCCTAAAGATATAGTCCGTAAACTTGCAAAGGATGAAACCGAGTTATCGCAGGGGCTTGTCGCAGAGAACGGCGATATTCTAGAAGGACTGAAACGTCAGGAAATACAGACTCTTCGCGAGAATCATGAAACCGTCGCTCAGCGTTTGACATCAAACAAAAAGATACTCGACGACCCTTACCTGTTTGACTATTTTATGCATGATTACCGCTATCATGAACATGTCATGAATCTATTGACCAAATATAGAAATGAGGCGTTGGACAACTATTACGCCCGTGAGTTTCACAAAGCCTATCACCGGTTCAAACGGTTTGCCGATTCGCCATATGCCTTGTATGGAACGCTGTTCCAATATGCTTGCTCCTTATATATGATAAGCGATCATGAAGGCGCTCGGGAATATTTAAGGAGATCGGCTGATGAAAGAAACAATGTCTGTTCGACGATAGCTCTCGATTATATTGACCGCCATGGCGAGTTGACAGAACCTATCTTGTTTATGCCGATACAGTTACAGACCATGCTTCAAAATATGCATCATGCCCGCGCAATTAGCGAAACCGATCTTCCTGCGGTTGTTGATTTCATAGAGTTCATCGCCGCTCCAGTTCCTGCGGAATACAGGCCTGATTATGTTGCCGAGTCCGCTACGTGGTCGGAACTGCTCAACAACGAGTCTATAGAGCAGGTATTGGCTTTGGCTTTGTACACGTTGCGTGATGTTATGGATAAGGGTTTTATCGGTTGGAGCGACTCACTGGCTATATTAAAAGACGTTTTTCGCGGTGTTTCCGATTACCGGGCGATTCCGCGAAATTGGAATACCGTACGACAGTCCATGTGGCAACAGATCGTTTCTCGATCAAATTTGCATCAGAATGTTAAAGATGAGATGCTCGGCAATCCGTCGACCGAAATGGAATTTTTTATGCGCGGCGGTGTGCGCGGCGTAATAAAGTACAGGGATTATCTCGATTTTCGAGCAGGTATTGTCATGGATAATATACCGTCATATTTACGCGATGATATGGCCAAATCGGTCTGGACAGAGTTTATCGATCTGACTGAAGATATGTTGTTTAGCGAACCGCAGTACTTCAAGCGGCTTGCGCTTGTAAAACAACGGGGTTCTTACGGCGGTTTTGATAATGCTCTGAAGATCAGTTTATCGCTGGCCGGAGGAAAATATTTGTATGGCGAGGGTGATATCAACAAGATAGTCCGTTCTGAAGGCGGACATAGTATTGCAAACGGCATTTTCCATAATCTGGGCATGAATAAAGCTGTCGATGAATTACAGGATCGCTCGTCGGTTCTCAGGTTTCCAAAATACCTTGACGAACCGGAACATTCCGCAACAGTTACCGGAGTATACAGGGAACATGATTCCCGTTTGATTGAGCTGGCGGACGTGTTACTGCAAACCAACGATATCGCTGATATCATAGCCAGCCTTGACAGATTCAGGGGACGCAACCTTATGGAAGATTTTGCCGTAAGAAATTCCCTGGCCGCCTTGCGCGACAATATTGACGACCATATGTCTAAACGCCTGATAGGGGAGTCGCTTTATTATTTATACAGAGATGAACCTAATCTGGACGTGATTGACGATCGACTGCCGTCTCTTATCGTTCAAATTAAGAAAATGAAAGATGAAATCGCTTCGTTTCCGTGGGATGTTAGAATATTTTTTGACGGCGGGTGCTATGTCAATACCTATAAACAGCCGTTTCCGGTAATTGCGCCTCCGCTTGATGTTGTTGTTGGCACACAGGCGGTCGATAAACTGGCCAGATCTACTGAAGACGAACATTATACAGGCGAGTGGCTACATTATTTGCTCCGGTTGCGTATCAGGGATCTGGTTCAGCAAAATAAGATCGATCCGTCAAACATTCATCGTTTTTTCCGTACTGCTGTTATGTATTTGTCTCACGTAGTCCAGCAAGGCGAGCTGTTCGGCAGGCTGGAAACTGTCCTTAATGGGTTCAGTTCGGAGTATTCCGCGCCTGCTATGATGCGGTTGTTCTATTTGCTAAATGATCCGCAATTGCGCACAGTGAATTCTGATATGCGAAATGATCTGAATGCGTTACATAAACTTGCTATCGACGCGGTGCAGATCGACCGCGGAAACCTTTTGAATGCCTTGCACCGGAATATTGTTAAAGAATATATTGACCGCAACCATGAATTGTATCCTATGGTAGTTCGTTCGACTATCCAAATACAAGAGCGTCTTAACTCCGGTAAATTAAACGCGGCTATTTTTTCTACCATAAATCTTATAGGCGAATTGTACAAATCGGAAGACCCGTCTTTTAAAAACTACGCATTGAGATTGGAAAATACTTTTTTACCGATTACCGATGAGAACGCGGTCAGACTGGCAGGCTCCATCAACTCGTTTATCACAAAGTTCGACGGAGCTAGAAAAACAAGTGCGCGCAGTCTCAAAGAATTGGTCGGTTTCATACAGAATATGGAAGCTGACGATGTATTCGAAGCAATCGAACAGCGTCAGGTTCAGGCATCGGAACCGGAAAAGGTCGTACTAAAAGAAGTCGGCAGGCAATTGACATCCAATCTTTTTATGTCCGGCGATGTGGGTTTTTCTCAGTTTGTCGGTATGTTGACGCATTTTTATACTAAGGATTATCAGCGGCTTAAAGGGAGTTCAGGATCGTTTAAAATGCAGGAATATATGCACGGATACAGTCATTTCTGGAAAAATATATTGGGACATATGGTGCCTTTGATGACCAAATTCGGCTTGGCAGGTGCGATAGATACTCTCGAAGCGCGTATGAAACATGTAGCTCAAGCAGGTGATCAAACAATCAATACCGGTACGCATGGAACAAAGATGTATGGGATCGCGCCTCTTCCTTTGCTGGCGCATGTCGCTGGTATTCCGATGTTGGATATGTTGCTTGCCGGAGGTATTGTAATTGGCGTGGGGCTGTCTTTGTTCGCTGTTGTCAAATTAGCCGGATATATATGGGATAGATTTAAACCGGCTCAGGTAAAACCAGCGCAGTCTGCGCTACCGCAAATACAACCGCAACAAGCTGATATTGCGACAGATCAACCGTTGATACCGGTTATTGACCGGATGGCTGAACCGGTAAAAAAATCGGTTATATTCGATTACGATACTTTTTTGAAGAATTGGGATCCTCTTTGGGCACTAAGTTATACCCTGTCGCAGGCTAAGGATGATATAGGTACTGTTTATATTTTTTCCCAAACCCAACATCGCGACGAAATATTTGTTCGATTAAAAGCATTCGGCATAGATACTGCGGCAGTTGAGGTGATTTCTGCGGAAGACATGAAGGCCGCCGGCGATTATTTCGATCTTATATATTTTCTCGGCAGGAATTACCGCTTGATGCCCGCTGATACGATAGTGGTTGCGCCTGAAAAATCTTGGTTGCGCGACACGTTGCAACAGCAAGGGGCAATAGTCTTCGATTTGCCGCTACAATTCGATATCGGGGTCAATATGGGAGTGTTTACATCATTGTTTGATTTCATTAATTCTGGAAATCTGCCGCGTCAATTGCGCATCAGCGATATTCCTCAAACCAGCCGTCATTATGCATGGTTCTTACAGCAGACCGTTTCCGGTCAAGCTGTTACGCTTGGAGATCTGATAGAATGGGGTGAGGCTATGAATACGCCGGTAGCTCTGAATGACCTGTCGGGCATTTCTTTTGCGGTGTCGGCTTCGCAATCAAACAGGGAAGCTGTTGTTCCGTCGCCTCGCCTGAACATTATTATGCCGTCTCGAGCTTTGGAGTCCTCATTGTAACGGTATTTATCCGGCGTATCCTGCTTGTTCATATCTTTTTATTGTCATATTCCCTTAATCGTACTACCATACTTGCCTATATAATACGAAAGGAGTGTATTATGGTACGTATAATAGCCGGCGAATACAAGGGGTGTAATCTGTTCATACCGCCGGCCAGTAATAAGATTAGGCCGACATCTGACCGTGTCAAGGAATCGATATTTTCTACGTTGCGTCCTTATATAAGCGGAGCAACGGTTCTCGATTTGTTTTGCGGTAGCGGGAATCTCGGACTGGAAGCTCTGAGCGAAGGCGCTTGTCGTTGCTATTTTGTTGAGAAGGATGCAAAATGCATCGAGTTTTTAAAGCGCAACATAGAAAAAATGAGATTGAATGACAGGGCGCATATACTGGCATGCGATGTATACGCCGGTGTAATTTCTCTTTCCCGTAAATCATCTCCCTGTACGATAGTATTTGCCGATCCTCCATATGACCGTACTTCGACATATTTTGCAGGAAGGAGAAATCTGTTGATTCAACTAATTGAAAATGATATAGTAGCTCCTTTAACCATTTTTGTGCTCGAGCATAGCGTTTCATTTATTTTGCCCGATGAACTGCTTAATTTTGAAGAAGTTAGGACAAAGCGGTATGGTGCTACTGCGGTCACTATGTTGCGGTGCAACCGCGAAGGAGTGAGTAAGAATGAAACAGAAACCACTGCTGGCGGTATATCCGGGTAGTTTCGACCCGATTACGTACGGGCATATTGATATAATACAGCGTGCCGTCCGCGTGTTTCCCGATCTTATCGTGGCGATAGTGGGTAATCCGCAGAAGAAAACGCTTTTTTCGTATGAGGAACGTATAGAGATGATTAAAAATGCCTGTCCGTCCGTTCGGATAGAGACTTTCAGCGGTTTGCTTGTGGATTACGTAGAGTCGATCGGGGCTGGTGTAGTAATAAGGGGATTGCGTGCTATATCTGATTTCGAATATGAGTTTCAGATGGCGTTGTCAAACGCCAAGATGAAGCCCGATATAGAAACATTGTTTATGATGTCGAGCGAGCAGTATTCCTATGTAAGTTCCCGGTTGATTAAGGAAATCGCCATGCTTGGCGGTGATGTTTCGGAATTCGTCCCCGAGTATGTGGTAAAAAAATTATCGGAAAAATTAAGGCTTTGTAATTGACTAAGGGATGGAAAATATGGTATTCCTACCCAATATTTTTAAAATTAAGGTCGACCGGATAACCCATGAGGGGTTAAAAGAAACAAGAGAACTAGCGTCGAATTTCATAAATGAGAAGGATTTACATTTTAAAGACCCTGTTGAGGTGTCTGTTTTTATTCGAAAAGTTGGCGAGGATATAACCGTTGAGGGAACTATAAAAGTTACGCTGGTTTGTTCTTGTGCCCGTTGTCTTGAGGAATTTGATTTGTCGGTAGAGAGAGATAAGTATTTTGCGTATTTCAAAAAACCAGCTGAAGAGAATATTGACTTGACAGACAGTATCCGTGAGGATATTATAATCTCTTTACCTATGCGGGCAATTTGCAGTGAAAAATGTAAAGGGCTGTGTCCGTATTGCGGTCAGAATTTGAATGAAAAGCAGTGTGAATGTAAAAAACCTGAATTGCCTGCGATTCCTTCTGTGTTTGATTCGCTAGGTGATGTTTTTAAAGAAAAAGAGTAGAAAGTAAACATAAAATAAGAGGTATTAAACTATGCCAAATCCAAAGAAGAAGATGTCCAGAACCCGCCGCAATAAACGGCGTACTCACTATGTTCTTGAAGCGCCGCAGTTGTCTACCTGTGAAAATTGTGGTTCCGCAAAGATGCCTCACCGGATATGTCCGGGATGCGGTTTCTATGGCGGTCGTAAGATTGTAGAGGTAGAAGAGGGAGTATAGCATATCCATGAGAATCGCCATTGATGCAATGGGGGGCGATTATGCCCCGGAGAGCATTGTCGCGGGAGCTTTGGATTCACTTGAAATTTTGAATGGCAAACATAACTTGCTTCTGGTAGGCGACAAACCTCGAATCGAAGAATTACTGTCCAAACATGGAGTTGGCCAAAGTGATGTGATGTCTATACATCACGCTTCGGAAGTGGTCGGTATGGACGAATCGCCGAGCATTACTCTGCGGAAAAAAAAGAATTCATCAATCGCTGTTTGTGCGAGCCTTGCTAAATCCGGAGAAGTTGATGCTTTGCTCAGCGCCGGCAATACCGGAGCTGTTGTTGCGGCTACTAAGTTGCGTTTGAGATTTCTTAAAGGTGTAGAGCGGCCTGCGATTGCCACGCCGATTCCGACTGCGGATGGAGTCGCGCTGATGCTTGATGCCGGCGCCAATGTTGATTCAAAACCTCATAATCTGCTTCAGTTCGCCGCTATGGGTTCGGCGTATTCAAAATATATTCTAGGTAAAGACAATCCTCGGGTCGGTCTTTTGAGTATAGGTGAGGAGCCGACCAAGGGTAACGATTTGACAAAAGAAACATTTAAGCTACTAGAATCTAGCCCGCTGAACTTTATGGGAAATATTGAGGGACGGGATATTTTTTATAATAAAGTAGATGTCATTGTTACAGATGGGTTTGTGGGCAATATAGTGTTAAAAGTGATTGAGAGCATGCCCTATCTGTTTAAAAATGTTGTCCTCAGGGAAATAAAGAAAAATCTACTGGCACAAATCGGCGCATTGCTTTTGCAACCTGCTTTGAAGAAATTTGTCAAGCAAGGGGATTACGCTGAATATGGCGGAGCTCCTTTGCTGGGTGTTGATGGGATTTGCATCATTTGCCACGGTTCGTCGTCGCCTAAAGCGATAAAAAATGCAATAAGGCTTGCCGTTGAGCTTAGCAAGTTTGAAATCAACAAGCACATCGAAGAAATAATCGAAAAATTGTCTTTTCATAAAGTTATCAATTAAAAAAATTGAGGTTTCAAAGTGGAAAAAAAGTCCGGCATAAAGATTGTGGGTACAGGTTCGTTTTTACCCGAAAAAGTATTGACTAATCATGATATTGAGAAGATTGTAGACACATCTGACGAATGGATTGTTACTCGTTCCGGTATAAGCGAACGGCGTATAATAGACGATTCCATGGCCACTTCCGATATGGCATCTATCGCGGCGAAGCGTGCTCTCGATAATGCTGGTCTTAAGCCTGAAGATCTGGATTTTATAATAGTGGCTACCGTTACAGCCGATCATTATTTTCCGTCTACCGCCTGTCTTGTCCAGAAAAACATAGGAGCTGTCAATGCCGCGGCGTGTGATGTTTCGGCGGCCTGTTCAGGTTTTGTGTATTCTCTGGTTACAGGGATAGCATTTTTGAATTCTAAAGTGGGCGATAGAATTATGGTTATAGGCGCCGAGGCGTTATCTCGCATCACCGACTGGGAGGATCGATCGACCTGCGTGCTTTTCGGTGACGGTGCAGGAGCGCTGATCATTGAAAGATGCGAGAAGGGTAGCGAAGTGCTCTATTTTTCTCTTGGAGCCGATGGTACAGGATCCGATTTGCTTGAGATCCCTGCCGGCGGATCGCGTAAACCAGCGTCTATGCAAACAGTAGAAAATCGTGAACACTACATTAAAATGAAAGGCAACGAGTTGTTTAAATGGGCGGTCAAGAAAATGCGAGACCTTGTTGCTGATGCTATAAAACAAAGCGGCCTGACAAAAGATTCGCTCACTTACGTTATACCGCATCAAGTCAACATAAGAATCATTGACGCCGCTTTGAAACGATTGAAAGTTCCTATCGAAAAAGTGGTTTTGAATCTTGATAAATACGGCAATACGTCTGCGGCATCCATTCCTATTGCTCTTGATGAGTTGAACCGTGAAGGCAAACTGAAAAAGGGCGATAATATCATTTTTGTTGCTTTTGGCAGTGGCTTGACATGGGCGTCATGTGTCATGAAATGGTAATTGGATATAGTTAAGAGGGTACGATCTATGAAAAAATTTGCGTTTGTGTTTCCGGGTCAAGGTGCTCAATATGTCGGTATGGGGGAAGGGTTGCTTTATTCATCTTGTGGACAAGATATAATACAGCGGGCGTCCGATGTGATTGGGTTTGATTTAAAAGAGCTATGCATCAACGGTCCGCTTGAAACTCTAACTCGTACTGAAAACAGTCAGGTGGCTTTGTATACACTCGGATACATTGCCTATGCCTTGTGCAAAAACGAATTACCTTGCGACTGTGAACCGTCGTATGTTGCAGGGTTGAGCCTTGGGGAATTTACCGCGCTTGCCGCCGCCGGAGTATATACATTTGAAGACGGTTTGCGGCTTGTCCAAAAACGAGGACGGTATATGATGGAATCCTGCGAGGCTAATCCCGGAACAATGGCCTGTGTTATGGGTGCTGACCGTAAGGTTGTGCAGTCTTTGGTGGACTCTCAGATATCAGACGGAAAGCTGATTGCCATGGCAAACTTGAATTGTCCCGGGCAGATAGTCGTGTCCGGTCATCATGAGGCGGTTGACGCACTTTGTGTGCAGGCTGAAGCGGACGGGTTGCGGGTCGCCCGTTTGAATGTAAGCGGAGCGTTTCATTCGCCGCTGATGGAGTCTGCCCGTGTGAAACTGGCTGATGCTGTAAATGATATTCCGTTTAACGATGCCCGTATTCCTGTGATAACCAACTGTGACGCTAAAGAAAAACGGTCGGCTCAATCTATAAAAGACGCCATTATAAAACAAATGGTCAGTTCGGTATATTTTGAGGATTCCGTACAGTACATGATAGCAAACGGTGTAGAATTGTTTATTGAGCCGGGATGCGGTAAGGTTCTTAAAGGCCTGATTCGGCGAATAGACCGCAATCCGGTTTGTAATACTGTTGAATCGCAACAAGACGTAGAATCTGTAGCCGCTTTGTTGTGCGAAGAAGTGGCTCAATAATGGAGGAACCTATGTCAGTAGGAATTGATTTATCCAATAAAACAGCGCTTGTAACCGGCGGCGGTCAGGGTATAGGTTATGCGATAGCCCGGCGTCTTGGGCAAAGCGGAGCAAAAGTTATAATCTGTGATATTAACGAGAATATCGGTAGCAAGGCGGTAAGCGATTTATCTGCAGAAGGCGTAACCGCAGTGTTTTACGCAGTGAATGCCGCTAGTTTTGAAGATGTTAACGATACTGTATCAAAAATTCTTGACAAGCATAACGTAATTGATATACTTGTGAACAATGCGGGTATTACCCGTGATCAGCTTCTCTTGAAAATGAGTGAAGCCGACTGGGATGCGGTCATAGCGGTTAATCTGAAAGGTACATTCAATTTTACCAAAGCGTTGTATCGCCCCATGATGAAACAGAAGTCCGGCAGAATGATCAATATTGCTTCTATTATAGGTATAATCGGAAACGCAGGACAAGCAAATTACGCCGCTTCGAAAGCGGGTATTATAGGGTTCACCAAGTCGGTGGCTCGCGAGTTGGGTCCGCGTGGTGTATGCGTAAACGCTATAGCTCCGGGTTTTATAAAGACAGCAATGACTGATGTTCTAAAAGACGAAATCAAACAGCAAATGTTGGATCAGATACCTTTGAAGGCGTTTGGTTCTGTCGATGATGTTGCGGACGCGGTGCTGTTTCTTGCCTCGGATTTGTCAAGCTACATAACCGGTCATGTCTTGAATGTCAGCGGCGGAATGGTGATGTAAACGATCATAATTCATATAGAAACGAAAAATATCAGACATAAATATTTTTAGGAGGAAGAAATCATGTCAGTTGAAGAAAAAGTAAAAGGAATTATTGTAGAACAGCTTGGCGTTAATCCTGACGAAGTTACTCTGGACGCTTCTTTTGTAGAAGATCTTGGCGCAGATTCTCTTGATCAGGTTGAGTTGGTAATGGCATTTGAAGAAGAATTTAAAGCTGAAATTCCGGATGAAGATGCTGAAAAACTCAAGACAGTGGGCGATGCAGTTACTTACATTCAGAAAAATTGTGCCGGAGCAAAATAAGTTTTGGCAATAGAGCATAAAACTACAAAATTGGTCATGTGTTTCATATATAAATGAAATACAGACCAATTTTGTATAAAGAGGTGATGATATGCGAAGAGATCTGACCCCTCGCAGAGTGGTTGTAACGGGGATGGGTGTAGTTACCCCGATAGGCAATACACTCGCGGAGTATTGGGACGCTTTGTGTAACGGCAAAAGCGGTGTCGACACAATAACGCTTTTTGACGCTTCAGAGTTTACGACGCGAATCGCGGCTGAGGTCAAAAATTTCAATCCCGAAGATTTTATTCCCAAAAAAGAAGTCAGGCGAATGGATGAATTCGTGAAATTCGCTGTTTGCGCTTCCGCTATGGCGGTAAAGGATTCCGGACTCGATTTCAGTACGATGAATCCTTTTGCTACCGGCGTATTGATAGGTTCCGGTATAGGCGGATTGAAGGTAATTGAGGATCAACATAAAATATTGATTGAGCGTGGTCCTAGCCGGGTATCTCCGTTTCTTATACCCATGTTGATTACCAATATGGCTTCAGGGATGGTGTCTATATGGTTTAATGCGCAAGGGCCTAATTTATGTGTTACTACCGCATGTGCATCTGGAACGCATGCCATAGGCGAAGCGTACCGCCATATTGCTCTAGGCGAAGCCGATGTGATGATTACCGGCGGTACTGAATCGGCTATAACGCCGCTCGGGCTGGCAGGTTTTTGTTCGATAAAGGCGCTATCGCAACGTAACGACGACCCTAAGGCGGCGAGCCGTCCTTTTGATCAGGATCGTGATGGGTTTGTTATGGGTGAAGGTGCGGGTATTCTTATTCTCGAGGAATACGAACATGCGAAAAAACGCGGCGCGAATATTTATTGCGAGATTCTTGGATACGGTTGCACCGGTGATGCGTACCATATGACAGCTCCTGCTCCGGGTGGTGATGCCGCCGCACGGTGTTTGGAAATGGCAGTTGCCAATGCCTGTGTTAATAAAGAGGATGTCGATTATATCAACGCGCATGGTACATCGACGCCATTGAATGACAAATTTGAGACACAGGCTATAAAAATCGTATTTGGCGAACATGCAAAGAAAATTCCTGTCAGTTCGACTAAATCTATGACCGGCCATCTTTTAGGCGCGGCGGGCGGAATAGAACTCGTTGCGACGGCCATGACTATTAAAACAGGTATTATTACGCCGACCATAAATTTAGATAATCCAGACCCTGAATGTGATCTTGATTATGTTCCCAATACCGCCAGAGAAGTGGATGTGAAAATTGCCATATCGAATTCGCTGGGGTTTGGCGGCCACAATGCAAGTATAGTGGTGGGTAAACTTTAAAGTCTGATTTCTCTAGCCGCATTTTCCGCACTGCTTTTAAGTACCGGTTTCGGAACCCGAACTATTTGTTCGATGAACTTGCGTTAAGCGTGGGTGTTACCCTATGAAATCAGAAAAACAGTATACTCATTCGTCGATGATGCGTTCGGCAGGATTGTTCGGCGTTCTGACCATGATCAGCAGGATTCTTGGGTTTGTTCGGGACAGGTTGTTTGCAGGACTCTTCGGTACATCGGTTTACGCGGATGCTTTCATCATAGCGTTTACTATTCCCAATATGTTTCGAATGTTGTTGGGAGAAGGGGCGCTTTCAGGGGCATTCATACCTGTTTTTACGAAAAAACTGCATGATGACGGTGAAGATAGTGCATGGCTGTTTGCCAACAGGATGCTGACGATTCTGTCCGTTGTTTTGATATTGCTTATTCTTTTAGTTTGTCTGATACTGGGCGGTTTTCTTTTTTTCGACATTTCCTTGCGCATGCGGGAAATTGTCATCCTTTCCATTATTCTTCTGCCGTATATGTTTTTTATCTGCAATGTCGGTTTGTTGATGGGGGTTTTGAACACCTTTTACCATTTTTTTCTGCCGGCTTTTGCTCCGGCAATATTGAATGCGATAATTATCGTTACATTGCTTGTACTGCAATTTGCCAATCATCTACATGAGCATACACAGGTTGTCATTGTATCTTTTTCGGTGCTTTTCGGCGGATTCGTACAGTTTATGTTGCACATACTGGCCGCAAATAAAAAGGGTATGAAGTACCGTTTTTCACTGAAAATATCTCAGGGTGTAAAACAGGTTTGGTTTCTCATGCTACCTGCGATTTTGGGTTTGTCTATAACTCAGATCAATCTGGTAGTAGACCGGTTACTTGCGCTGATGATAGGCACAGGCGTAACTTCCTGTTTATATTACAGCAACCGTTTTATACAGCTACCTATAGGCGTGTTTGGAGTAGCTATAGCCACAGCATCGTTTCCCATGCTGGCTAAGTATGCCAGCGCTAATAAAATTGCCGACTTCAAGTATGTGTTGTCACAATCGTTGAAAATGACTTTTATGATAGCTTTGCCTGCTACAGCCGGATTGATGGCTATGAGTTACCCTGTAGTCCGTATGCTTTTCGAACACAAACAGTTTGATTCTCAAGCAAGTCAGGCGACCGCGTTTGTTTTGTTTTTTTACTGTATAGGGCTTGTTGGATATTGCAGTAACAAAGTTATAATAAGAGGTTTTTATTCGTTGCACGATACGGTAACCCCGATGCGAATAGGGTTACTGGGGCTTGCGATGAACATAGTGTTAAACTTGTTGTTGATGATTCCTCTCAAAGGAGGAGGGTTGGCGTTATCCACATCGGTTACAGCGGTGGTGACATTATTTTTATTAGGATATGCGCTCCATAAAAAAATAGGGACTTTTTTGTCCGAAGACTTTTACCGTGCGGTAGCCGGATCGCTTGTATGCTCTATAATAATGGGCGTGTTGGTTTATGCCTTTTACCTTATACTGGAACATGTTATACCGCAGATGCCAGTAAAGATATTGATTACAGGGTTGGTTCCGGTAGTGTGTGGAGCGGTTGCTTATATGGGCATGATGTATTTTCTAAATAAAGAAGATGTTTTAAAGATACTGGAGATTTTCCGGATACGTAAAAGACGTAACGCCGTTTGATGTCTGGCAATCATCATATTTTAATAATGTAATATTTTGCACTTTTTGGTCGAAAAAGATCGAATTTTATGATACGTTCACAATGATTACAGTATACAACGAAAGGTGAGTTGATATGATAAGTTGGGTGCTCAGAAAAATTATCGGAAGCCGCAACGAAAGGCTTGTCAATAAATTGCGTGTTTTTGTCAATGAAATAAACGATATAGAAAAGAATTTACAGTCTTTATCCGATGAACATCTACAGAGTAAGACCGATGAGTTTCGAAAACGACTGGCCGCCGGTGAAACGCTTGATGATATAATGTGCGAAGCGTTTGCAGTGGTGAAAAACGCATGCCGGCGTATGGTAGGTAAATCGTGGCAGGTGTGTAATCACGATATAACATGGAATATGATTCCTTTCGACGTGCAGTTGATCGGCGCTATCGTACTGCACAGAGGCGCTATTGCAGAAATGGCTACCGGTGAAGGGAAAACGCTGGTAGCTACCATGCCGGTGTATCTAAATGCACTTACAGGTAAAGGGGTTCATCTTGTTACCGTCAACGATTATCTTGCCAAACGTGACAGTCAGTGGATGGGTGAGATTTTCAGGTTTCTTGGATTGACTGTTGGATGTATCCAGCACGATATGGACCGCAGGGAACGCAGGCAACAGTATATGTGTGATATTACTTACGGGACGAATTCGGAATTCGGGTTCGATTATCTGCGTGACAACGGCGCGTTGGATCTGGAAGAACAGTCGCAACGGGGACATAACTATGCTATCATAGATGAAGTGGACTCCATTTTGATAGATGAAGCCCGTACGCCGCTTATCATATCCGGTCCGGTAAGTGTTTCTACTCACAAGTATGATAAACTCAAGCCGTTGGTAGAGAATCTGGTTCGTAAACAACAAACACTTTGTAGCAAGTTGTTGTCGGATGCAAAAGAGATCATCGACAATTCCGGCGATATGGAAGATGCAGGTATTAAGCTGTTTCAGGTATCTCGCGGTACACCTAAAAACAAACAGTTGCATAAATTGCTGGAAGAGCCCAAGATGAGGAGGCTGTTCGATAAAACTGAACTTGAAATGATGAGCGATGCGCGCAAAGAAGAATCGCATGAGCTACTAGAAACTCTTTTTTTTATAATAGACGAGAAAAATCATTCTGTAGATTTGAGTGAAAAAGGCCGAGAAACCCTGTCTCCGACACATCCGGAAGAATATATTTTGCCGGATATCATTACATCTACCCAGCAGATAGATGAGGATGAATCGCTCAATGACGACGATAAAAATATCCAAAAGCGTATTCTTCACAAAACATACGAAGAATCAAACCAGAAAATTCACAATTTGAGCCAGTTGTTACGAGCGTACTCGTTATTTGAAAAAGACGTGGATTACGTGGTACAGGATAACAGGGTGATGATTGTCGACGAATATACAGGCCGGCTTATGCCGGGCAGACGTTTTTCCGAAGGATTGCATCAGGCTCTTGAAGCTAAAGAAGGCGTTACCATCGAACGTGAGACACAGACCTTCGCCACAATCACTATTCAAAACTATTTTAGGCTGTACAATAAACTGTCAGGCATGACCGGTACGGCTGAAACGGAAGCGGAAGAGTTCAGCCAGATATATAAACTGGATGTAGTTGTAATACCCACCAATGAACAGGTGCGCCGGCTCGATATGGATGACGTTATATACAAAACGAAGCGTGAGAAATTCAACGCTATTATAAATGAGATTGTCGATGCTTATCAGGACGGCCAGCCGGTGCTTGTAGGCACGATTTCGGTTGAAACATCCGAACTGCTAAGCCGTATGCTTAGAATGAAAAAAATACCTCATCAGGTGCTGAACGCAAAATACCACGAGAAAGAAGCGGAGATTGTGGCAAACGCCGGACAATCTTCGGCAGTTACTATCGCTACCAACATGGCAGGCCGTGGAACGGATATCAAACTTGGCGCAGGAGTGATCAAGGAAGATCCTCGCGCGAAAAATAACGGGGATTTTGTTATTAAAAAATCACTTGGAGATGCCTTTCGTAAACGATACGGCGGATTGCATATTATCGGTACGGAACGTCACGAGAGCCGTCGTATCGACCGTCAGTTGCGTGGCCGTGCCGGTCGTCAGGGCGACCCGGGATCATCGAAATTTTTTATTTCGCTTGAAGACGACCTTATGAGGTTGTTCGGTTCCGACAGGATAGCAGGCATAATGGAAAAAATCGGTATTGAGGAAGGGCAGGAGCTTGTTCATCCGCTGTTGACCCGTCAAATAGAAACTGCGCAAAAACGAGTTGAACAACGTAATTTTTCAATGCGTAAACGCATTCTTGAGTATGACGATGTTATGAATAAACAGCGCGAGGTGATTTACGGATACCGAAACCAGATTCTCCGAGGCGAAGGTATCAGTGAAATGATTACCGGTATGGCAGAGGAAGAGATATCCAACCGTCTCTCATCGTGTTTTCAGACGAGAGGCGAAGTCGATCCAAGCGTTTTCAAGACGTTTGAAATGTGGTATCGGGAAACTTTTTTAATTCCGATAGATATGCGTCAGTTGAAATCGCAGAATTCCCTTGAGGGTATGGTGTCGGTTGCGGTTGAGTGGATGCATCGTGCGTACAGCGCGAAAGAACGTTTGGAAACACCGGAAAAAATGCGGCACATCGAAAAGATGGTTGCTTTGCAAACCATTGACCGGTTGTGGATTGAGCATCTGTATAATATGGATAATTTGCGTCAGGATATCGGATACCGCAGTTATGGACAGCGCGATCCGCTGATAGAATACAAACAGGAATCGTACGAGTTGTTTTCGGAATTGATAGATACTATTCGTAAAGAAATAATAGACTATGTCTTCAAAATTTCTCTCATACCGCCCGATCGACAGCGAAATATTCTTGCAGGGCTTGAAGAGCAATTTGCCAGCACACCGGTCAGCAGTTTTCAACCGGCAGGGGTACCGGCGTCTTCTCAGCCGATGCCATCATCCGATATGGATGGAGCTATGCAGATGCCCATGCCTGCGCGGCGCAGACCTGTAAAGAGATCAATGCCTAAAGTCGGCAGGAACGACCTATGCCCTTGCGGAAGCGGCAAAAAATTTAAAAAGTGTTGCGGACAGTGAGATTGGATTGATGATTGACCACAGGTTTGCACGTCACATACGGTGGTTGTGTCCTGTCCTAAGCGGGATATTTCTTACTCTGATTTTTCCTCCGTTCGGAGTATATCCGCTTGTTTGGGTTTCGCTGGTTCCGTTGCTGATGATTATAGATCATGATTCCCTTAAACGAGCGTTTTTGCAGGGATGGGGTTGCGGTATTGTTTTTTTCTTTCTGCTGGCGTACTGGATAGTATTTGTCACGCCGATAGGTATGGTACTTCTTGTTTTCTATTTGGCGTTATATATTGCCTTATTCAGCTGGGCGGTTGTCTGGCTTCGCAAATCTATCAAACTTGATTTTATATTTACAGCTCCTGTCGTGTGGTGTTTTACAGAATATTTGCGTGCCACAGTTATGACCGGATTTCCATGGGATAACCTCGGATATGCTTTTTATACAGATTACGCGCTTATTCAGGTTGCGGAATTTACCGGTGTCAGCGGTCTTTCGTTTATTGCGGTGCTGGCAAACGTTTTGATATATAGAACCGCTAAGAAACTAGTACCAATAATGTTGAACTTTAAAGTCAGACGGTTTCCGATACGTCGGTTGGCATTGTCTGTGTTTCCTTTGCTGGCATTTCTCGCGGGGCTTGGCTTGCTAAGCATATGGGGCGAACATCGTGCGGCGTGGTGGTCGAGTCAGACAGAGAACCTTATTCTGAACGATGATTCTACGATCGCAATAGCTTTGATTCAACCTAACATACCGCAGGAACTGAAGTGGGATGACACTGCTCGTGAATATATTGTACGACAGTTTGACCGTCTTACAAGAGACGCGGCGGACGCGAAACCTGATTTAATAATTTGGCCGGAAAGCAGTTTACCGGGTTTTTTCAAGTATGACGAGGTTTCCACATATCTGGTATATTCGCTGGTCAAAGACTTGCGAGTTCCTATTGTGGTAGGCGGAAATCGTTTCGAGATAATTGACGATATTTATTATTATTATAACAGCGCATATTACGTTGTACCGGGACAGAATGAAGACAGTCCGGTTAAATTGGCGGGAGTTTATGACAAGATTCATCTGGTGCCGTATGGTGAATATATCCCGAATAAAGTATTTTTGAAAAAAATATTTCCGGGTTTGGAATCGATTGTTCCTTTTGAGGATTTTTCATTCGGAAGGCAAATGAATATCTTTGAGTCAGGCCATCTGAACTTTGGTATTTCTATTTGTTATGAGGATATTTTTCCGGATCTGATCCGCCGGATACCTGCGCAGGGAGCCGATTTTATAGTCAATATAACTAATGACGCATGGTATAAACGCAGTGGCGCACCGTACCAGCATTTTTTTATGGCGGTATATCGTGCTGTGGAAAACAGAGTTACCTATGTGAGATGTTCTAACACAGGCATCACCGGTTGCGCTACAGCCGACGGTTCGGCGGTTGTTTTCCGCGACGAAAATGGAAAGGCAATTTTCAGCGAAGGCCACATGATTATTCGAGTTCCTCGGCGTGTATCCGATGAACCGACATTTTTTACCCGTCACGGTGATGTGGTTTTATATGGCAGTTCCTTTATTTCTGTTTTACTTTTGAGCACATCTTTTGTATATTTACTTGCAACATTTTTAAGAAAGGATAAAAAGGCATGATTGGCGAATTAAGAGCTACTCTTGAGGAGAAAAAGGAACGAATAGACCAGTTGTGGAGGTATCTTTGACTTGGCAAAAATGTCGGACGAGTTGCATAAACTCGATCAGATCATGGCGTCGCATGAGTTTTGGGATGATCAGATAGAAGCCCGCAAGGTGATTGACAGGGCTAGAGTACTGCGGGCATGGGTTGAACCATGGAACAAAATCAAAAAGGCATCTCAGGAGGTTGAGGGACTGCTCGAACTGCTGGAAGAAGATTCTTCGGACAACAGTATTGTTAACGACTTAAAAAATGACCTTGAGGCTATAGAACAACAACTAGCCAAACTAGAATTTAAAAAAATGCTCGGCGGTGAGCATGATATAAATAACGCATTCGTTACTATTCATTCCGGAGCCGGAGGTACGGAGGCTTGCGATTGGGTGAGCATGCTGTATCGCATGTATTCACGCTGGATAGAAAATCAAGGGTTTTCGCTGACCGTTACGGATATTTTACCCGGAGATGAAGCGGGTATAAAAAGCGTAACATTTCTAGTAGAAGGCGATTATGCTTTCGGATACCTTAAAGCGGAGAAAGGAGTGCACCGGTTGGTGCGTATATCTCCGTTCGATGCGAATAAACGGCGCCACACATCATTTGCGTCTCTCGACGTTATCCCTGAAGTCGATGAGGAAGTGGAAATAGATATTAACGCGGATGATCTGCGAATCGATACTTATCGTTCGTCAGGCGCTGGCGGACAGCATGTGAACGTTACCGATTCCGCTGTGCGCATTACCCATATGCCGACTGGAATTGTCGTTCAGTGTCAGAACGAACGCTCGCAACACAAAAACAAGGCTTTTGCCCTGAAAATTCTTAAATCTCGTTTATATGAATTACACACTAAGGAACAGGAAGAGAAGTTCAAAAGTCAGTATGGCGAAAAAGACGATATCGCATGGGGAAGTCAGATCCGCTCATACGTCATGCATCCGTACTCCATGGTTAAAGATCATCGTACCAAGGTAGAAACCAGTAATGTCGACGCTGTTATGGACGGGCAGATAGACGAGTTTATCGAGGCGTTTCTGAAAATGAGCAAAATGAAACCGGAGCCGGATAAGAAAAATAAATAGAGCATATATAATGCGCGTAAATATATGAAACCAACAACACAGGATCGTATAATGGATGATAGGGATCATTTTTTTCAACAGAAACTGGAGCATCTGAATAAACTTCGAGCCAGAGGTGTCAAACCGTATGGCGCACGATTCGATTGTGTTAGCATAGAATCGGTAAAGGAATCTTTTGAGGAAAGCCGAAAAGTGGTAGTTGCAGGCAGGATTATGGCTTACCGCGCTCATGGAAAGACCATATTCATGGATTTGAAAGACCGTACAGGTAAAATACAGCTTTTTGTGCAGAAAAATATTCTCGGAGACGAAACTTTTGATATGTTCAACGAGATAGAAGTAGGCGATATAATCGGTGTTTCTGGTGAAACATTCAAAACCCGCATGGGCGAACCGACAATAAAGGTTGAACAGGTAACCGTATTGAGCAAGGCGCTGTTGACGCTACCGGAAAAATGGCATGGGCTTAAAGACGTCGAACTGCGTTATCGTCAAAGGTATCTTGATCTGATAGTGAACGACGAAGTGCGCGAAGTATTCAAGACGCGCAGTGCGATTATTAAATCAATTAGAAATTTTCTTGACGAGCGTGGTTTTCTTGAAGTGGAAACACCGATGATGCAGTCCTTGGCTGGCGGCGCGGCGGCCAAACCGTTCGAAACATTTCATAATGCGCTTGGCATACCGTTATTTTTGCGTATCGCTCCGGAACTTTATTTGAAGCGGCTGTTGGTTGGCGGTTTTGAGCGTGTTTACGAAATCAACCGTAATTTTAGAAACGAAGGCATATCTCGGCGTCATAATCCCGAGTTTACTATGCTGGAAGTCTATCAGGCATACGCTGATTATCATGTGATGATGGAACTTACCGAAACATTGATAAGCACTCTTGCTCTAATGGTTTGGGGTTCTACAAAACGGACAATGAATGACGGATTGGAACTTGATTTTACGCCTCCTTGGAAACGTATTACCCTCAACGATGCCGTTATAGAGGCGACCGGAGTAGATTTTCTGAAGGTCGACGATCCTTACAAGGCAGGAATCGATATAGGGTTGCCTGTAGAAAAAGGTATGACGCGGGATGAAATATTGACGGAAGCGTTCGAAGAACGGGTTGAATCTACCATATATCAGCCGACTTTTATAACCGATTATCCGGCTAGCATGTGTCCGTTGGCAAAGACAAAAGACGACGACCCCTCGCTTACCGCCCGTTTTGAACTGATTGTACGTGGGCAGGAACTGGCAAATGCTTATTCGGAGCTAAATGACCCTATTGAACAGCGTGCCCGCATGTCCGCCCAGCTGGCGGCATCACAAGATAAAAAAGATATGGATGAAGATTTCATACGGGCATTGGAATACGGTATGCCTCCGGCGGGAGGTCTTGGTATAGGTATTGACCGGCTGGTAATGGCGTTGACCGATTCGGATTCGATTCGAGATGTCATCTTGTTTCCGCAATTGAAACCTGAGAAAACTGTATCCGATCAATAAGTAGCACATCGAACCATAGAGAATAAAATGATATTTAGCAATTACGAATTGTTTGTAACCTTGCGGTATTTGAATTCTAAACGTCGCGAGAAATTTGTGCCGTTTATTACCCTGTGTTCGCTACTTGGCATTGCCATATCTGTTATGACGCTTATAGTTGTTATAGGGGTAATGTCGGGTTTTGAGCGCGATTTGAAAACAAAAATGATGAGCATGAACGCTCACATTACTGTCGAATATTCTTCTACAGATGGTATACCGAATTACCCTGTGATATCTGAAAAGATAGCCAAGATCAAGCATGTCGAGGCATCGGCTCCGTTTATTATGGGCGAGGCGCTTATCCGTACACGTCATGGCGGAAAAGGGGTTGTGCTTAAAGGAATCGACCCGGAATTGGAGAACAGTGTATCCGATCTTGAGTCATATATTCAGGCAGGCGATTATAAGATAGATGGAAAACAGGTGCTTATCGGCAGTGAACTGGCTCAGTATTTTCATTTGGCTCATGGGGATGTGTTGATTATAAATATACCGACGAGGTCGGCAACATCGTTCGGGTTGATTCCACGTGAATTGAAATGCACTGTGGCCGGAATTTTTAAATCGGGATTGTACGATTTTGATATGAATTTTGTATATATGCCGCTTTCTACTTATCAGGCATTTTTGGGGATTGAGACTGTTTCCGGAATAAATGTGCGGGTTGATGATTTTGACAAAGCGTTTTCGCTGAAAACCCAGATTATGCAACAACTGGGGTTTCCTTATTACGCTCGAACTTGGATAGAACGCAATCAGAACCTGTTTAGGGCTATTCAGACGGAAAAAGTGGTTATGTTTATCATCCTTGTCGTAGCCATAATCATAGCGGCGTTTAACATTTCCAGTACGTTGGTAATGACTGTTATGGAGAAAACCAAGGATATTGGAATCCTAAAATCGCTCGGCGCGTCACGCACGAGCGTCATGAAAATATTTTTATTTCAGGGTGCTATTGTCGGTGTAATCGGCACTATTTTGGGAGTTTTTTTAGGAGGCATTATTATATCTAAAATAGATACTATTGCCGATCTGGTTTCAAGGATGTTCGGGTTTGAGGTGTTTCCTAAAGATATATACTTGTTCGATAGGATTCCTGCGTACATATCGGTGTGGAATACGGGGATTATTGCTGTATGTGCGGTAGTCATAAGTGTTGTTGCGGCTGTGTATCCTGCGTGGAAAGCATCGATTTTGAGGCCTGTTGAGGCACTGAGGTATGAATAAATTGTCTATAAATGAAAAAACATTAAAATAAAGTTAAAAAGACAGCTCAAATGAACGATATACTAGTTGAAACCAGAGATCTTTGCAAAACTTATCGATCTGGAAGCCGGATTACCGATGTATTACGAAATATACGATTCGTGATAAAAAAGAATGAATTTATTACTATTTCCGGAGCTTCAGGGGCAGGTAAAAGCACCCTTCTGCATATACTTGGATTGCTTGATGATCCGACAAGCGGAACAGTTGTTTTTCAGGGAACCGATATAAAATCGTTTAGCGAAGGGAAAAGGTCTTTTTTGCGCAACACTGCGATAGGATTTATATTTCAGTTTTTCAACCTGCTTCCCGAATTTACCGCTCTGGAAAATGTATTGTTGCCGGCTTTGATCGAAAAAGACGGAAATGTCGCTCAGAAAAAAGAACGGGCACGGAGTTTGCTTGATTCTGTTGGCGTAGGGCATCGCTTGACGCACAAACCTTCCGAATTATCGGGAGGCGAACAACAGCGGGTTGCAATTGCCCGTGCTTTGATGAATAGGCCTGAAATTATTCTCGCGGACGAACCTACAGGAAATCTCGATAGACAGTCAGGGCTTGGAGTAATCGACCTGCTCAAATCATTGCATTCATCTTCGGGACAAACGATCGTTATGGTAACGCATAACAGCGCGTTGGCCGGTATCGGCACACGGCATTTGAATATGGCTGACGGCACTTTGGTGACGCAGTAAACCACCGTTTAAGAATGTCTTATTAAAAAGCGAACTAAAATGCGGTTGTTTGATCTTAACATAGATTGCATTATCTTGTGGAATGTGTATCATAAAAATCAGATATGTTTTTCGAATATAGAGGAGTTGACTGATGTTATGTGATATTTGCCATAAAGCCGAAGCAACTGTCCATTACACCGAGATTGTGCATAACCAAATGATCAAGATGGATTTATGCGAAGCCTGCGCCATGGCTAAAGGCGTTGGCGTGCAGTCGCCTTTTTCAATTTCCGATCTGCTTTCGGGATTAACCGAAATAGACGATAATAATCACACATATGAAGATGTGGCATGCCCCTGTTGCGGCTTGAGGTTTTCGGAATTTAGGAAATCAGGCAGGCTTGGTTGCGGCGATTGTTATATGGCTTTTGCCGAACAATTGCAGTCTCTTCTGAAAACAATTCATAAAAACACACAGCATAAGGGAAAGCGCTACCGAAGTAAAGAAAGCGGAGCGGAAGAATCGGTGTCGCTTAAAGAGACTGTGAAAAAGTTGAAAGAAGAATTGAATAAAGCTATTGCCGAGGAAGCCTATGAGTTGGCGGCGGAACTACGGGATCAGGTTAAGGAAATCGAACGGCAAATAAAGGATGGGTCGGCGGCGTCATGAGTCTTAACAATATTTTGAATACCAAGTGTGAATGGTTGTCCGGCGACGGACCTGACTGCGATATAGTATTGAGTTCTAGGATACGGCTTGCTCGTAATCTGAAAGGTATTCCTTTTCCCAACGCCGGCGATTACAGGTCGAATAACGAGGTGCTTGAGAAAATATTTCGTGTACTGCGTAAAACGAGTTTTTTTAAAAAGGGGCTGGTTGCAAAACTTAGCGAGATGAGCGATCTTGAGAAACAGATTTTGCTCGAACGGCATTTAATCAGTAAAGAACATCTTATCAATCGTATTGAAAGCGGGGTTGCAATAAGTGAAAAACAGGATCTTTCCATTATGGTCAATGAAGAAGATCATATGCGGATTCAGGTGCTAAAATCCGGATTCAGGCTGGACGATTGCTGGGAACTGATTGACAACGTGGATTCCGAACTCGAACAGCATCTTGATTTCGCTTATTCGCCCGCTGTAGGGTATCTGACCGCATGCCCGACAAATGTCGGCACCGGAATGCGTGCGTCGATTATGCTCCATTTGCCGGGATTGGTGTTAATGGAACTGATAAATAAAGTAATGCAGGCAGTTATCAAGCTGGGTATGACGGTCAGGGGGTTTTACGGTGAAGGATCTGAAGTGCTTGGAAATTTGTTTCAGATATCCAATCAGGTTACATTGGGTAAAAGTGAGAAGGAAATAATATCGAATTTGAATCGAGTTCTAAATCTGGTGGTCGAACACGAACGCAATTCTCGTCAATTGATGCGTCAAAAAAACGAGGCGCGACTGCAGGACCGTATAGGCAGGGCGTATGGAATTTTAGCGAATGCGCATATCATTTCATCCAAAGAAACGATATCGTTGATATCGGCGCTTCGTATGGGAATGGATATGGGATACATTAACGGTATAGGCGGCGGCTCTATAAACGAGCTTTTTATAGTAACCCAGCCGGCGCATTTACAGCAAAGCGCTGGTGAACTGCTTGACGCTGAAACCCGTGATATTCTGCGGGCAAAACTGATTCGGGAACGTTTGAAGCAAAAGTAAATATAGGATCTGTTTAATTATATATCTATCACGAAAGGAAGGGGAAAATGTTTGACAGGTTTACCAACAGAGCTAAACAAGTCATTATCCTCGCCAGAAAAGAGGCTGACCGGTTCAATCATAATTATATCGGAACGGAACATCTTCTTCTGGGGTTGATAAAACTGGGGCAAGGTGTGGCGGTTGATGTTTTGCGTTCCATGGGTGTTGATTTCGAGACCATCCGAATGGAAGTTGAAAAAGCTGTCGGAACCGGTCCTGAACACAAGACAATCGGCGATGTTCCGTTGACATTACGTGCGAAAAAGGTCATAGAGCTGGCTGTAGAAGAAGCTAAAAACCTCAATCATACCTATATAGGCACTGAACACCTGCTTTTGGGACTCTTGCAGGAAGGCGAAGGAGTTGCCGCGCGTATACTGAAGAATTTGGATATAGATATTGAACGTGCTAGATCCGAGATAAGGCGCGAGTTGGAAAGCGGTCTTGCCAAACCTATAGAAGAACAGTCTATGGGCGGCGGCGCTGAGAAAATTGATAAAACACCCGCATTATCAGCATTCGGGCGTGATTTGACCGAACTTGCCCGCGAGAAAAAACTCGATCCTATTATCGGCAGGAAAGAGGAAATCGAGCGTGTGATACAAGTATTATGCAGGCGCCGCAAAAATAATCCTGTACTGCTCGGCGAAGCCGGTGTAGGTAAAACCGCTATCGTAGAAGGATTGGCGCAAGAAATCATCGCCGGTAACGTGCCTGAATTGTTGCGTGATAAACGGCTTATTACCCTCGACCTTGCTTTGATGGTTGCCGGAACCAAATACAGGGGGCAGTTTGAAGAACGTATTAAAGCGGTTATGGATGAAATTCGCAAAGCCAAGAATATTATGTTGTTTATAGATGAACTGCATACTATTGTGGGCGCCGGCGCCGCGGAGGGCGCTATAGACGCATCGAATATATTAAAACCGTCGTTGTCTCGTGGTGAAGTTCAATGTATTGGGGCGACTACGCTTGACGAATATCGCAAATATATAGAGAAAGACGCGGCTCTTGAACGTCGTTTTCAGACAATTATGGTATCAGCGCCGAATATCGCGGAAACTATAGAAATATTGAAGGGATTGCGCTCCAACTACGAGGAGCATCACAAAGTAAAATATTCCGATGAGGCTATAGAAGCCGCGGCTAAATTGTCAGACCGGTATATCAGCGGGCGATTTCTGCCGGATAAAGCGATAGACATCGTTGACGAAGCCGGTGCGAAAGCCCGTATCTCGGCAATGACAGTTCCTATCGATGTAAAAACTATAGAGAAGGAATGTGACAGGCTGAAAATAGAAAAAGAAACAGCTATCAAAGAGCAGGATTTTGAAAAAGCCGCGCAACTGCGCGATAAGGAACGGGAAGCTCGCGAACGGCTGGATAAAGTGTTGTCCGGCTGGAAAGAAACCCGAGAGGAAAAAGAGGTTGTCATTACCGCTGAAGAAATAGCGCAGATCGTATCTAAATGGACTGGAGTTCCCTTATCCACATTGGAAGAAACCGAAACACAGCGGCTTCTTAAGATGGAAGAAGAGATACATAAGATGGTTATCGGACAGGAGGAAGCGGTTAGCGCGGTTTCTCGTGCAGTAAGGAGGTCTCGCGCCGATTTGAAAGATCCGCGTCGTCCGATCGGGTCGTTTATATTCCTCGGTCCTACAGGTGTAGGTAAAACGTTATTGGTGAAAGCGCTGGCAAAAGTGATGTTCGGCGATTCCGATGCAGTTATCCAATTGGATATGTCGGAATATATGGAAAAATTCGCTGTGTCGCGTTTAACCGGTTCGCCTCCGGGATATGTTGGTTATGAAGAAGGGGGGCAGTTGACCGAGCAAGTGCGCCGACGTCCGTATTCTGTGGTTCTTTTCGATGAAATCGAAAAGGCGCATCCGGATGTAACGCATATTTTGCTTCAGGTATTGGAAGAGGGCAAGTTGACCGACAGTCTCGGTCGAGTTGTGGATTTTAAAAATACCGTTATAATAATGACTTCAAATGCCGGAGCAGATTTGATTAAGAAAGATACGACCGTTGGATTTACAAGTCAAAAATCTAGTTTCGATTATGATAATATGAAAACTAAGATCATCAATGAAGTAAAAAAGATATTCAAACCGGAATTTTTGAACCGCATTGACGATACGATAGTATTCCATGCCTTGAGTGAAAAGGAAATAAAGGAAATAGTCGAACTGGAATTAGGCAAGGTGATCGAGCGTCTGGCCGCTAAGAATGTACATCTTGTTGTAGACAAAAAAGCGAAAGAATTTTTATGCCAGAAAGGGCATGACCCGAAGTTTGGCGCGCGTCCATTAAAGCGAGCTATAGAGAAATTTGTGGAAGACCCTCTTTCCGAAGAGATTTTGCGAGGCAATATTATTAAGGGTCAGACGGTAAAGGTGCAGGTTGTTAAAGACAATCTCAAATTCAAAGCTGAAGATTGATAAGAAATTGTCTTGACATTTACCGGCTGAATATCGTACAAAGCTATTTATTCTTCTATAAGGTGCCGGAGTGGTGAAACTGGTAGACGCAGAGGACTCAAAATCCTCCGGGGGCAACCCCATGCCGGTTCGATTCCGGCCTCCGGCACCACTAATAAACTCCTTCTATTAGATATCTATGAACTTATCTGGTTGCAGACGCCTCTAAAAATTCAATCATGAGAAATACTTGGTGTATTTGCGTTTGGCTGTGATTGACATCTTTTTATTCCTATGGTATATTTTGGAAAATTTTGAAGGAGCGATTATGATAAAGTGCGATTTACATACTCATACATTGAAAAGCCGGTGCGGATATTGTTCGCCTCTTGAAATGATGAATCAGGCCGCTGATTTGGGGTTGGATGCTCTTGCTATTACGGATCATGGAACATATACCGGCGGGTATATATCTCACGCGCTCTTTCGCCTGCCTGATATGTATCGAGGAGTTAGGGTGTTGAAAGGAGTTGAGGTTACAATCTGCGAGGATGCACAGAAAATCGGATTGCCGGCTAAATACCTCCATAACTTTGATCTGGTCATATCCGGATTTCATAATGCGCTACCGGAATCCGATAACCCGAAAAAGAATAATGAATATCTTATCCGATACCTTGATGCGCATCCTTATATAGATATAATCAGTCATCCCGGAAGTAATGGTTTTCCGCTGGATATGAGTTCTGTAATTCCGGAACTTATACCGAGAGGCGTAGCGTTTGAATTAAACAACGCTAAACTGGCTCAGGGTAAAGCTGATCTCGAACAATTGAGGGTTATGGTGGAGATGGTTGTTACTCATCAAGGTAGGTTGGTTTTAAATAGTGACGCCCATACCGTTTTTGAAGTAGGCCAAGACGATGCTATCCGCGCTTTTCTAGATACGCTTACTCCGGTTCCGGAATCGTGTATTGTGAATCGCAATCTTGAGAGTGTCGTTGCATTTATTGAAGAACGCAAACCCGCAAAGTTTGTCCATAAATGCAATAAAGGAATTTAGCTTATTCTTCCATCAATTTGTAGAGTGAGTCAAGGACTGATCCTGCTTTTATTCTGAATTCCTGCAATGTGTCAGGGTCTCTGTTGTAATTAACCGTATCGCAAACCATGAAGTCCGGAATATCGATGATTCTCTCTGCCTGTTCGATAAGATCCTCTAGCTGACTAGAATGCGGCATTTTTTTAGCCTTGTTCACGCAATCTTTCAGTAAAACGAGCATTTCATAATCTTCTATACCGTCCTGAATGGCAATCAGACGCAATGATCCGTAAGGTTCCATATTTTTTCCGGGATAAATGAGTTGCCCGTCTCCGTTATAATTGTTTCTCGAACTGTAAAAAGTGTAGGTATTCCAAGGGACGTCCGGCCATTTTTTCTCGCCTCTGCCGTAAATGTTGTTTCCCCATAAGTTTATGTAATAATATTCGAAACCCTGAACGCCGTATGCGTAAGTTATCCAAAAAAGAACGCGCGCCTCAATCAAATCGTTGTCTATTTGAACGTTTGGATACGGAAATGACGGGGCGGCGGCAACATACCACATTATTTCATCACCCGCATCCTTGCGCTGTTGAGCGTGTTGGATGTTGAACTCATCTATTTGCGGGTCCCAGACATCAATGTATTCGTGAAGCTGTTCAATAGGATATGTGCCGGCAAAGGTTTTCAATCCGGGACAATTTTCGCGTACCCATTGTGCTTTTCTGCGGATGTTGTCCAAAGCGGTCTGATTGGTGTATGGTTCGTCTCCGATATAGATCATAGTTTTATCAAGTAATCCGGCTGACTTGCAGAATTTATAGGCAGATTGAACGAAATCCTGATTTTTTATTGTTTCGCTATAGTGATTGCCTCCGATTATGATAGTTCGCAATCCGCGTTGTATGCAATAGTCGATATCGCTTTGCACCGGACTTATGCCAAAGTAATACAAATTGGTCGGGTCGATACGATGATCAAGGCAAAATGAGTACCATTTTCTACGGGTATCAGTGTCGATTTTTTTATTGTAATATTTTTCGACATTAGAGAAATCGAGGGTTGTCGGAGTATACAGTGTTCCTGTAGCCGGTATAGCGAACCTCCATACGATTATGTTTAGCTGTATTGTAATAGGGGTGGAATCGTCGGTGTCTATGGATACGGTAGCATTGTATGTTCCATGAAGAGTTTTGGGAGGGATATGGAGTCGTAGCAGAAGCGGTTGCGGATCTATAAGATTAAATTGGTTGCCTGGCAATAATGGGTCGGGTTTGGTTCCCAGTTGCCGCGCTGTAATAGGCCAGCTTCGTTGAGTGGTGACATACCCTTGAATGAACCATGAGAAGTGATTTTTATCGATAGTAGCTAAACTGTTTTCGTTGTGTGCGTCCGATAAGGTGATATTGACATTGTTCAATTGTCCGGTAAAAGGAATAAGATACAACTGTACGTGTTCGTATTCGTTTTGAGCGGCGAAAATGGTGATAGTATCGGCGATTCTACCCTCAAACGGATAATGGGAGTGGTAAGCAGATATACGCCGCATAGCCGAGTCTATTCCTACGGCAAACCGCGGTTCGGGTATGTTGAATACCGATTGTGTTTGAGTGTAAAGCAGGGCGTTTTGAAGTGTTATTTTGTAATTGTCGAACACTGTTTTCAATGCATTAGGCGAATCGTTGCTATTTTGCATAAATTCGTTACGCAGTTTAATTAGCCGGTCGAGCATGGGGCATGATTCGCTTAAACCGGTACGTATTGTTTCATATTCCGATTCCATATCTTCAAACTGTTTTTTAAGTGTTGCGGTAAAACTTTGGGGAGTAGCGTGGTACACAATTACGCCGTCTATGTACAGACGCGAGGATGAATCAATTACATCGCCGTATATTTGTATGTTGCCGATCTGATCCTCAAAAAAGATATGTTTGTTTTTATTTTCATTGTCTTGAAATTCGGAATTGAGATCGAAATAATAGCGGATCCATTGTTTTTGAGGTAGTTTTTCCCGTGCGGCCCAGAAATTGTCTTTGTTTGTACGGTTGAAAATTTGTACCCGAAACCTCTGGCAATTTTCGGCGTAAACGGATAGAGCTATGTATGTTGTGGGTTTAACATTGAACTCGATATTTGCTATAGCCGCCAGTTGGGTAGCTCCCTGCAGTTGCAGGCATCCGTTTTTTTTGCCGTCCGGCGACGTTTTAGCATGGGAGCCGCTCCATCCCTGAGAACCCCGATCGAAGTCATAGGAAAAAATGATTTGCGAGTTATCTGTATAGCATTTGTCAAAAGTACGCGGTATAAAAGAATGTTTTGAATTTGGCCGTTGCATGACTTCCTTTTCGAGAATCTTATACATTTCAAAGATAGCATTATTGATGAGGTTATAGCCTCCGGTGCGTCCGTCATCAAAAAAGTTAGGATGAACCCCGTCGAACAACAATGATTTCCAGTCTTTCTGATCGATAAACAGTTGGAAAACATCGACAAACGGTATTTGTTTTTCAAAAGCCAGCTGTTGGAGTTGACTGTTGTATAGCCTGACGTTATCCAGTGATTTAGTTGTAACAGGCGGTATTGTAAGAAGAATCGGTATTGAACCGGCCTCTATACAGTGGTCGACAATGTACTCCATATTTGCAAGATACGAACCCGGATTGCCGCCTAGCAGTATGTCGTTGGTTCCGAATAAAATGGTCACTGTTTCCGGTTTAAGTTGTTCAAGCAGGGTATTAATTTTTTGTTTACCCCACGATGATTTCTGGGATTGTTTGGCGCTGATTGATTTTTCGAAGTAATAGTATCCTTCGTTAGCGTGCATTCCCTGTTGAGCGAATTTCATTGGCCATACGAATGCCATGGACTCGGATATACTGTCGCCGAGATTCATGATGGATTTTTTTCTGTTATTCGGATTGTATATCTGCCTTAAGCGGTGAATAATGCCGCTGTTTATTTTTGTATATGGAGCAAGAGTGCGCTGACGAAGCTCGAATTCAATTGCGGGTTGAATATCTTTGGCTTCCAGTTTTATGTCGTCAATCCAAAGGTTTACCATTTTACCGGGTTTGCCTGCAAATATACGAATTGAAGTTAATACATCGCCGGAAGATACGGGAATTCCTTTATAACTGTTATCCGTAAAAAACAAAAAACTTTTACTGAAAGATTGCCACGACCCTACATTCGGATTTTTAATCCAGTAATGATAATTGTCGCCTTTTGTTTTATTATATACGGAAACATAGATATTTTCATTTTCTTCTATGTAATACGATAACGATATGAATGGATTCTTATCAATGGTAAATATTTGGCTATCCGCTTCATGTTTGGCAGTTACTCCGAACCATTTGTCGTCTGCTGGAATGGCTTTAATTGCTGATCCGGAACGTTTTCCGGGAAGTTCGGCTGTGCGGATACCATGCCAATTACGCGAAGCGGTTTCAAAATCTTCTTTAAATTCGTTGTGTTGTTCTTGCAGACCTGATTGTATATTTTGAGGCGGTTTTATAGTCAGTTTGACGTTATCGATATAAACGATCGGTTTTATTGCAGGGGAACCGGCGTAAAAATTCAGGCGGGATATGACATCGCCGTCGTCGAGCGGTTTTCCGGTATGTTCATTGTCTCTGAACCATCTTAGCGGGACAGTTGCAGTTTCCCACGAGTGCGGTATGATATTTTTCCATTCATAATGGTAATTGTCATTTTTAGTGTCATTGTGAAACGAAATGTATATATACGGGGTATTGCCGGTATAATATGAGAAAGAAAGTTCCATATTATTGTCAAAATATCCGATTGCATTTGGCGGCTGGTATGAGGCGCCTACTCCGAAATATTTGTTTTCTATGGCGGAAAGAGAGAAAATATTTTTGCCGTTGAGGTGGACATATTCGCCTGTCCAGTAACTGTTTTTGTCATTCTCAAATGATTCTTCAAAGACTGTTTCATCCGATTGTTTTTTTTCCGCGGGTTTGATATTAGAGGAGACTGACGAATGTATGTCGTTATCCGGTGGAAAATCTACTGAAGAAAAAACTGTTAACAGGCTGTTGTCATCTTTAATGGACAAAGTTTCATTATCGGGATAAGAAGAAGGAGGCAACCAATTTGACGGAGGGTTATTGTATAGCAAATAACCGCTGATGACGGCTATGACTATCCATATTAAAAACAATTTTCGCATTGAGTCAACCCTGCTGTAAATCTAAGGTTTTCACTAAATCGTATGTGATATTTAAGTTTTAATTATGGAGTCGTTTTGGTTATTTGTATATATATTTGTTCTATCTGACGAGCGTTTTTGTTTATATCGAATTCTTTCGAGCGTTCAATAGCCGACTTTGCCATGGTAGCGCGAATTGATTCGTTGTTTTTGAGATACGATATTTTTTCTTTCAATTGGTTCTCAATGTCGGTTTTTATCAGAAATCCGTCCACGCCGTCGCGAAGGATTTCGCTAACGCCGCCAACATTTGTGGCGATTACCGGAATGCCTGATGCCAGAGCTTCTTCCACAACTCTTGGAAATGCTTCTACCTCTGACGGTAAAACGAATATGTCGAATAGTTTCAACAAACGGGGTATATCGTCTCTGGCTCCGGTGAAAAGGACATTGTTGTCTATTCGTAAATCTTTAGCGAGTTTTTCCAGCGCGTCCCGTTCCGTTCCGTCCCCGATGATGACAAGATAGCAATTTTTATCCGACAATATGACATCTTGAACAGCGCGCAGGAGTTTATGGCATCCTTTCAGAGGTATAAGCCTGCCCATGAAACCTATAATACACGACGGATTTTTGATGCCGAATTCCGCGGCAATTTGCGTTTTATCACATTTCTGCGAATACTTTGCAAGTTCTATTCCGTTATAAACCGTTTGAATCTGTACGGGTGGAATACCGTATATGCTTATTAGGATATTTTTGATGTGGTCGCAGACAGTAATCATCAGGTCGGCACGCTTGAAAAAATATTTAAGGAAAATTTTTTTTAATCCCTTTCGTTTGTCGGCGTTTCCCCACCGCATGTGGCAAATTACATGAGGCGAGGTTAAAATGGCTACAGCCAGAGTAATCACATTAGGTAGCTGAATGTGAACAATATCGAACTGTTCTTTTTTTAAAAATTGCCGGAAACGTAAAGCGCCGAATATATCCATGCCGTGCTTCATCCCGATAACAGTGGTTTTTATGCCGCTTTTTCGATAGATATCCGCCATAGGGCCTTCCTGATGAAGAAAGCATGCGCTGACATCAAATTTTTTTTTGTCGATATGTTCGATGAGCACCTTAGTATTGACCTCGCCACCGCCAAATTGCGCCAAATACAATACTTGGAGGATTTTTATCATATTTTACTCCAGATTGAATGTTCTTTTGAACATGAGTTTTTTACCGCTTTTCTCGACAGGTATTTTTTCGACAGAGTTGAACCCCAGTTTTAGATTTTCGCCGAAATATTCTTCAAGAGCCTTGGTTATGGATTCGATATAGTGTTTGCGATTAAAAGCATGGTCGGGTACACAGTTTATAGTAAATGTCGTATAGTCGTGCTGAATGATCTGTTGTTCTATGATATTTAGGCCGAAAGTCGACATGTATGTCGACAATGCGCTGGAAGAAATGCTCCGGTTGTCGCGGTTGATAAAATTATCTGTTGTTCGGCCTATTTTCAGGTTCATGGTTGTAAATGGATAAGGGTCGCTGGAGGGTAATTGTGTAACACTGACCGCTTCGCCTTTATCACCTAGTTTGTAATTTATCAGAGGAAATCCAAAGGAATGCAGGGCTGTAATTATGAATTCACCCTGATCGGATATATTTAAAGCCACGACGTCATCCGCGATACGCATAATGCCGGATGGCGATTCAATGCCGATACCGTTTATTTCGCGGCAACCGTATTGGTCATATACATTGCAGTCAAAGGCTTTTTCAATAGTGGAACGGTCTTGCAGAGCTTCTGTTGTGGATACAACTGTCCTTATCCCTGAAAAAGAAATATTGTTTTTTAGCATAAATTTAGCGAAATCAAGAAGTATTGTCGAGTAACCGTATATAATTTTCGGCTTGAATGATTCTATGCGGTCTGCCCATATAGAAAAATCGTCGCGTGAATAATTGTAAGCGTTGAACAGCAATCGTCTGTTTATGATAATGCCTAGTTTGGATTTGAGTGATTTTTCCACTTTTTGATGTTCGTACGGTGCTCCCCAGAACCAGACCGATTTATCACACGGTTTCCATCCCACCATAAGATTGTTGCGCATTCCGGCCGCTTTGGAAATCCGGTTGAAATAGTGGGACTGGTAGATATATGCCTGATTGCCGGTCGAGCCTCCGGAAGTAAGGATGAATACCTGTTTGCCGAATTCATCGTCAGAGCGGATATCTTCAAGGTGTATGCGGGCAGTTGACTTTGTAAGAACCGGCAGTTTTTTTAGGTCTTCTTTGCAACGGATATCGTCCGGAGTGAGTTCAAGCGACTGCATGATATTGCGATAATATGATGTATGATCGTAAGCATGGACGATCAGCTTATTGATCAATTTGTTCTGCAAGGCGGTCATTTCTTCTCGGGATAAAGTAAGGTTTTTTCTAAACATATCATAATATTTATAGCGATTGTCATTAATAGCCGTATATGCAATGCGTTGTATCAATTCATATATGTCCATGATTGTTCCTGTATGGTTATTTTCCGCAGAAAAATATTTTGTATCAGGTTGTTTTTTTGAAGACAATCATGATACCGCTACCCGCTACTACAGTCAGCGTGTGGTTTAAGATGGATTTGGCGCATTTAGTGAAAAAATTCTTTCTGCCGATGAATTTTTTTGCGATCGGAGCAATAGTTGAAATTTCGTTGCATAACCCTCTCATGGCATTGGATTTTTTCTTAAGAACAAACTTAAACCCCAACTGTTTTATATGGTTGATTTCTTTTTTGTGATTGATGCAAAACTGATAAAATCCTTCCGGTTTTTCAGTGCCTGTATATACTTCGAACGTGCCTAGGAGTGCTTTGAATTGTAGTAACGGACTGAAATTCGGAACACTGATAAAAAGATAGCCGTTTTCTTTAAGTACGCGATAGGCTTCGTTTATAATCTCGTCATATCCTTCCCAAAAATGTTCGATTACCCCTCCTGAATAATAAGCGTCGAAATAATTGTCGGTGAAGTCAAGATTTCGTACGTCTTGCAGAGAGATTTTCATATCGGGAAAATTCTTTTTTATGGTATCCACGGTTTTTTGAGCGAAATCTACGCCGTACGCATCGTATCCCCATTTGGAAAGCGCGTAGACATATTGTCCTGTTCCGCAACCCCCATCAAGTATTTTTGCGCCGGCTGGCACAAAATTTCCCAGATACATTTTCAGGTGCTTATCAAACCAATTTGTAGCGCCGGCTGTGTGCTGGTATTCTTTGAGAAAATCCTCCTTTTTCCACCAACTATCCCAGAAATCGGAAGTAGCTTCCTGATCTATGACTATCAATCGCTTATTGTTTTTGTCGTAAATTTTTTTAATTTTATAACCCTCCATTATAAAAATAACAATCTGCTATAGAGTTCGCCATTTTATCATTACATGAATACTCTATAAAAAAATAAAATTCAAGCAAAAGATTTTTTTTGATGTCTATTAGCGTATTAAAAAGAATCGTGGCGCATTTTTTACAGCGATATACCTGTAACATGTTAATAAGTAATATGTTAATGAATATGCCTTGCATACGGGCAAATGAATATTGAAGCAAAAAGTTAACTGTGAGATAGTTTTTCATTTCCGAACGCTGTTTTTGAATTGATATTTCCTCTTCCCTTTTTTTAAAAAAAATCTGCTTGTAATTTGACAAATAGTGAGTTAAATGGTATACTAATTAAAGAAGTGTGTAAAAACTTGGCGTGAGGTTGCATTGTCGCGCTTCCGTTTTTTTGCAGGGAAAAAGATTTTTATTTAAGGGTTGCAAATTTATGACCTGCATAATCTGCCTTCATAATGATTCCACATCGCTCCTAAAAATAAGAACTATTAGATACATTTAACATAGGGAGAAAATGATGAAATTATCTTTAAAAAAACGGCGACATTTTTTAAAGCTCTATCTATGTTTTTCTTTTCTACTTATCCAGTTTTTCAGAAATGAGATAGGAGTCTGTGCGGACTTGACTGTCAATGGAACTACACAGTATGTTGACGCCGTCAAATCGAATGTAACCGGCTCTCATTCTGCTGGAGCAACTCAGATTACTGTTGCCAACACTTCTCTTTTTTTTGCCGGACAAGATATTTTGATTTTCAATATGACCGGTACATATATGGGGCAATATGAAACTAATGTGATTTCATCTATCCAATCGAGCAACCTTATATTGGCAGAACCTCTATCTAAGTCATATACTGCCGGCGCTCAGGTAATCGCATTCACTCAATACGATTCCGTAGAGGTGATCAATGCAGGAACAATAACCTGTTCCGGATGGAATGGCACGGTAGGTGGTGTGGTTTATATAAAAGCCAATACATTGGTTGTAGATTCATCAAGTAAAATCGATGCGTCAAATAAAGGATACGTAAATGCAAGCGGTCCTGGAGCTGGAGGGTCGACAAGCTCAACAAACGGTGGCGGCGGCGGAGGAGCGTATGGAGGTGACGGTAGCGACGGGAATAAGACATCAGGGGGAGCAGGGTACGGGTCT